>NZ_CP192031.1:5760000-7121547 GCF_050942455.1 Micromonospora sp. CA-263727 | reverse complement strand
CGTCGTGCCACCCCCTCGCCTCTGCTTCCGGACGCCGCCGTCCCCCGGCCGCCCGGAGGCTTCGTGCCGAACGGGCCTGACCTGCCACCCACCCGGACGTCTTACCGGTCGTCCTCCACAAGTTATCCACAGCCTGTGTACCGACCGATTGTGGCCGCCCGCCGGGCGCGGGTCGGACCTGCCCCCTGCCGTAGCCGGGCGCTGAGGCGGGTTCACCGTGCCGAACGATTCACTACCGTGTCCGGTCTTGCCTGCCGGCGACATCCCGGGCTTGGCCTACGCTGACCGCAATCGGGCACGGTAACAGCGTTGTCGCCGCATCATCAACCGTCGACGCGCCTGCCCCCTTGTCGGCATCAGTGAAAACCACCGCTTCGGTCGCCTGCGCCGCAGGTCTCCGCCCAGGTGGACCGGTTTGACGCTGATTGCACCCCGACCTAGGCTGGAGGGGCTGCTCTCACGCCCTCTGCTAGGGTGATGGGTGCTCGCTGCCCGCGGTCGCTCCCCGCACCGCTGAAGCTTCGCGCCCGTCCGGGCAGCACCGATCGAGGCCACCGCAGCGGCGGCCCGGACCACCACGACCCTGGCGATCCCTCGCCCGGGCCGTCCGACAACGGAGAGCCTGACGTGAGCAAGCGCACCTACCAGCCGAACAACCGCCGGCGCGCGAAGACCCACGGCTTCCGGCTGCGCATGCGCACCCGGGCCGGCCGCGCCATCCTTTCGACCCGCCGCGCCAAGGGCCGCGCCCGCCTGTCGGCCTGAGGCCGACGGGTCCGCTCTGCGGGACGAGGCAGTCGTGCTGGCAGCCGCGCAACGACTGCGGCGCAGTAGCGACTTCGCCGCAGCGGTCCGCGGTGGCCGTCGGGCCGGGCGGGGCGCGCTGGTCGTCCACCTGACTCTGCCGGGCACACCCGAAGCCGTAGACGTAGCGCCGAAGCCGGCGCGGGGCGGTGTGGAGGAAGACTCCGCGCCGGTGTCCCGCGCCGGCTTTGTGGTTTCCAAGGCCGTCGGGTCCGCGGTGGTCCGGAACAAGGTCCGTCGCCGGTTGCGGCATCTGGTCCGGGAACGGCTCGCCGCCCTGCCGACCGGAAGCACCCTCGTCGTACGCGCCCTGCCGGCCGCGGCCGACGCCACGTACCAACGACTCGGAGTCGACCTGGACGCCGCGCTCGGTGCCGCCCGGGCCGGGCGAGGACGGCGGTCACGGTGAGCACCGAGCCGACACCCTCGCGTCCGGCTACCGCCGGTGCCCGAGTGCTGACCCTGCCCATCATCGCGTACCGTCGGTGGATAAGTCCGGCACTGCCGGCCCGCTGTCGGTTCTACCCGTCCTGCAGTGCGTACGCCGTCGAGGCGATAGCCCGGCACGGCGCGCTCCGGGGAACCGGCCTGACGGTCCGGCGGCTGTCGCGCTGCCACCCATTCCATCCTGGTGGATACGACCCGGTGCCGGAGCCGGGCAACCGCCGATCCGCCGACGTGACTGGAGCCTGAGAATTGAGTCTCGACTGGATCTACTACGCGATCTCGTGGATCCTGCTGACCTGGCATTCGGCCTGGAACGCCACTGGGATTCCGGACACCACGGTCCTCGGCACCACCTGGGCGTGGATTCTCGCCATCATCTTCCTGGTGGTCACCGTCCGGGTGATCCTGTTCCCGATCTTCGTCAAGCAGATCAAGTCGCAGCGGGCGATGCAGGCGCTCCAGCCCCAGGTGAAGGCCCTACAGGAGAAGCACAAGGGTGACCGGGAGACGCTCCAGAAGGAGATGATGGAGCTCTACCGGAAGGAAAAGGCCAACCCGCTGATGGGCTGCCTTCCGATGTTCCTCCAGATCCCGGTCTTCCTCGGCCTCTTCCACGTGCTGAAGCGCCTCAACCCGGACCCGGCGAAGAGCAACAAGGACATCTACGGCTGGACCGTCGAGCAGTTCAACAGCGCCTCGGACGCCCGACTCTTCACCGCGCCGATCGCCAGCAAGTTCGGCTCGACCGCTGAAGAGCTGGCGCAGCTCGGGGCGAACAGCACGACCGTCAAGATCATGGCGGGTGTGCTGGTGCTGGTGATGATGGGCACCACGTACCTCACCAGCCGTCAGATGATCCTCAAGACCGGCTGGGCGGAGGATCCGCAGCAGCGGATGATCCAGCGCCTGATGCTCTACGGCATCCCGCTCTCGCTGCTGGTCTCCGGCGCGATCTTCCCGATCGGTGTGATCATCTACTGGGTCACCAACAACCTCTTCACCCTCGGTCAGCAGCAGTGGGTGCTGCGCAAGTTCCCGCCGCCGGTGACGGCGACCAGCAAGCCGGGCACCTCCGGGCGGAACGGGACCCAGCCGGCGAAGACCGGTGGCCTCTTCGGCCGGAGCAAGCCCGCGGTGGCGCCGCCCAAGCCGGCCGCACCGAAGGTCGCCGGGCCGAAGCCGGGGGCCAAGCCGGCCAACCCGAAGAAGGGCCGCCCCGCCAAGCGGCAGGGCTGAATCGTCCGGGCCGCCGCCGGGAGACCGGCGGCGGCCCGTTGCATCGTGCAGCCGCCGAAAGGCCGGCGCCGGAGCGCGAAGCGCCGCGCGTGACGTGGCGGACGGGCGAGACTGCCCTACAGACGTGCCCGTGGGCACCGGCGACGTCCCGCCGGCCGCGGGAAACCATCGGACCCGAGGTCCGGCCGAGCGAGTACGGAGATGACACCGTGACCGACACCAGCATCCCCCGCGCCGACCAGCCCCTGGACGGCGACGAGCCGACCGTGGCGGCTCTGGTCGACGGCGAGCCGGAGGAGACCGAAGCGGAATCGGCGCCGAGCAGGGCCGGTGAGGGCGACCTGTTCCGGCAGAGCGAGATCGCGGCCGACTACGTCGAAGGGCTGCTCGACATCCTCGACTACGACGGCGACATCGACGAACTGGTGTCGGGTGGTCGGCCGGTGGTCGAGGTGGTCGGCGGCCGCCTCCAGAACCTGGTCGGCCAGCGCGGTGCCACCCTGGAAGCGCTCCAGGAACTGGCCCGGCTCGCCGTCTTCCGGCAGACCGGCACGCCGAGTCGGCTGCTGCTCGACGTCGGCGGCTACCGGGCCAACCGCCGCAAGGAACTCGCGGCGGTCGCCCGGAACGCGGTCGAAAAGGTCAAGGAGCACGGCGAGCCGGTGCGGCTGGAGCCGATGTCGGCCTTCGAGCGTAAGTGCGTTCACGACGTGGTCAACGCGATCGACGGGGTGGAGAGCGAGTCCGAGGGTGTCGAGCCCAACCGGCGCATCGTCGTCCGCCCCGCGGACTGATCGGGTGTCCCGAGACGACATCACGGGTGGTGCCCCGTCCGGCCCGGGTGGTACGCCGCCCGGGCCGTCGGCTGTCCCCCCGGGCTCTCCCGAGCCGGCCGGATCGGCGCGGCCACCCGGATCTTCCGACCCGACCCGACCCGCGTCGGCCGGGCCGGCGTCGCCGCAGCCAGCCGTCGCCGTGCTGCCGCCCGAGCTGGCCGAGGCGGCCCAGCGGCTCTTCGGTGACCGCCTGCACCTCGCCGCCGCGTACGCCGAACTGCTGGCCACCGACGGTGTGGTCCGGGGCCTGATCGGCCCCCGTGAGGCGCCCCGGATCTGGGACCGGCACCTGCTCAACTGCGCGGCGGTCGGCGAGCTGATCCCGCCCGGCGCAACCGTGCTCGACGTGGGATCCGGAGCTGGCCTGCCCGGCCTGGTGCTCGCCATCGCCCGGCCCGACCTCACGGTGACGCTGATCGAGCCGCTGGCCCGCCGTACCGCCTTCCTGGAGGTGGCGGTGGACGCACTGGCGCTGGACGGGGCGGTCCGGGTGTTCCGCGGGCGGGCCGAGGAGGCAGCCGCCGGGCCGGACCCGGTGCACGGCGACGTGGTCACCGCCCGGGCGGTCGCCCCACTGGACCGGCTCGCCGCCTGGTGCCTGCCACTGGCCGCACCGGGCGGGTGCCTGCTCGCCCTGAAGGGCGCCTCGGCGGCTGAGGAGATAACCGAGCACGCCCCGGCGGTGCAGCGGCTCGGTGGCGGGGGTCCCGTGCTGCACCGATGCGGCGAAGGGATCGTGGATCCCCCGACCACCGTGGTCGAGATCGTCCGCGAGCGGGTGATCGGCCGGGCTGCCGGAGTCTCGCCCAAGAAGGCGCGGGCCGGCAGAGCTCGCCGACGATGAGCCGATCCCGACCGGGTCCGGTCCGCCGGTAGCCCCGGTGCGGGCGGTCCGGCGCGTCGATGTCGGGCCCGGTCGGCACCTTTCGGTCGGGCGTTGGGCGGCCCGCCCGACCGGTTCGTGGCCGCATTCCAGGGATTCGGTCGGCGGGTTGCGAACCCGACGTGGACCGGCAACGCCCGTGCGCCGTAGGCTGATCCGCGCGTCGATAGTGTGGAGCGGGCGGTGATGGATGTCCTCCGGGGCGCGACCGCTCCCGCCGGGCGGCAACTCTGCTGGACAGCGCGAGTGGCCCCGGTCGACGGATGCGGACCGACCATCCGAAGCGGGCAGGGATGACAGGTGCATGACGACGGCAGGTACGACGATCCGCGCGTGACCGGGTCAGCGGGTGACCCTGTTTCACGTGAAACCGACTACCCGAGTTGGCGGTCCCCCGAGGCATCGCAGAGCCCGCCGAAGTCCGGCCGGGACACATCCGCGCCGGGTGTTTCGTGGCCGCCGGGCTCCGATCCGTCTGCCGAGTGGGCTGCTTCGGAGCTGGTCGGTCGACCCGGCAACGCCGTCCCCGACGCACGCGTGATCCCGATCCGGCGGAACGCCGCTGCTGTCGCCCGGTTCGAGGCTGCGGAGTCGTCGGACCAGCCGGGGGCCGGGGTGGTGCCGGATCCCCATCCGGCGTCTGACACGCCCGCACCGCCGGCCGGGCCCTACGAGCCGGCCGCTGCCGAGACCGCGTACGTTTCACGTGAAACTTCGACGCGCGAAGAGGATGACCCACCGTTGGCTATGGAGGCGATGCGCGCCGTGCATATCCTGAATCCAAGTGGCGAGGTGACCATGCCTCGGCCCGAGCGGACCCGGGTCATGTGCGTCGCGAACCAGAAGGGTGGCGTGGGCAAGACCACGACCACGGTGAACCTGGCGGTGGCGCTTGCCCTGCACGGTAACCGGGTGCTCGTGGTCGATCTCGACCCGCAGGGCAACGCCTCCACCGGGCTGAACGTCCCGCACCACACCGGTGTGCCGGACGTCTACGACTGCCTGATCAACAGCGTTCCGCTGGAGGATGTGACCCAGGCGGTCGAGGGCATCCCCAATCTCTGGTGCGTACCGGCCACTATCGACCTGGCCGGTGCGGAGATCGAGCTGGTCTCCGTGGTGGCCCGCGAATCGCGGCTGAACCGGGCCATCGACGCCTACCCCGGGCACTTCGACTACGTCTTCATCGACTGCCCGCCGTCGCTCGGCCTGTTGACGGTGAATGCGTTGGTGGCCGCCGAGGAAGTGCTCATCCCCATCCAGTGCGAGTACTACGCGCTTGAGGGGCTGAACCAGCTCATCAACAACATCAACCTGGTACGCCAGCACCTCAACCCGCGGCTCGAAGTATCCACGATCCTGCTCACCATGTACGACCGGCGTACCCGGCTCGCGGACGCGGTCGAGCAGGATGTCCGGAACCACTTCGGCGACAAGGTGCTCCAGGCGGTCATCCCGCGCAACGTGCGCGTCTCCGAGGCACCCAGTTACGGTCAATCGGTGATGACCTACGATCCCGGATCGCGGGGGGCAACGAGCTACTTCGAGGCCGCCCAGGAGATCGCCGAGCGGGGCGTCAAGGAGCCGGTGATCCGGAATGCGTAGTGCGGACGAGGCGCTGGGAGGCGTGGCATGAAGAACCGTCCTCGGGGTGGTCTGGGACGGGGCCTGGGGGCGCTCATCCCGACCGGACCGGCTCCGGATGCTGGCGCAGTCGCCGGCGCCGAGGCGATCCCGGCCGGAGCGAACGGGGCACCCGGCGTCGTCGTACCGCCCGCGGTGCCGACACCGGCACCGGCGAGTGCGCCCGAGCCGATCCTCAGCCCCGTGCCCGGCGCACGCTTCGCCGAGATTCCGGTCGACTCGATCGTGCCCAATCCCAAGCAGCCGCGGCAGGTATTCGACGAGGAGGCGCTGGAGGAACTGAAGACCTCCATCCAGGAGGTCGGCTTTCTTCAGCCGATCGTGGTGCGGCAGCTCGATGACGAGAAGTTCGAACTCGTCATGGGCGAGCGGCGGTGGCGGGCGGCGCAGGCGGTCGGCCGCGACAACATCCCGGCGATCGTGCGCGACACCCGCGACGACGCCATGCTGCGGGACGCGCTGTTGGAGAACATCCATCGGGCGAACCTGAACCCCCTGGAAGAGGCCGCCGCCTACCAGCAGCTGCTGGAGGAGTTCGGTGCCACCCATGAGGAACTGGCGCGCCGGATCGGCCGCAGCCGGCCGCAGATCTCGAACACCATCCGGCTCCTGAACCTGCCCGCCCAGGTGCAGCGGCGGGTGGCGGCCGGGGTGCTCTCGGCAGGGCACGCTCGGGCGCTGCTGAGCCTGGAGGATCCGGAAACGCAGGAACAGCTCGCGTTGCGGATCGTCGCCGAGGGCCTCTCGGTCCGGGCGACCGAGGAGATCGTCGCGCTCGCCCTGAGCGAGGGCCCGAGCAAGAAGGAGTCGGCCAAGCGTCGGCCGAAGCCGCACGCCCCCGCGCTGAACGATCTCGCCGACCGGCTCTCCGACCGTTTCGACACCCGGGTGAAGGTGGACATCGGACGGAGCAAGGGCAAGATCACGATTGAGTTCGCCACGGTCGACGACCTGGAGCGAATCGTCGGCATCATCGGTGTCGAGCAGGAGGAGCCGGAACACTGACCTGACGGCACCGACGGCCGCGCCCTCGCATCGCGAGCGCGCGGCCGTTCTGTCGGTAGGGGCTTTTTCCTGTCCACGCGAGCCGCCGCTCCGGCCGCGTTTCACGTGAAACGGGCCGGCCTTTTCGAGCCTCCCGGGACGGGCGGATCGAGATCTGGGGGATGTCCTCCGTGGCCTTGGTCGGAGCCGGGCAGGGCCGGCCCCAAGCTCGGCGGTGGAACCCCTGTCACTGCTGGTGCTGTTTCCTTCGACCGGTGACGTTGTCCGCTCGGGTCCGTTGCTCTGCCTCAACCGACGCAACGGGTACGTGCCGTGGTCGCGCCACGTGGCTGCCCTTCGGGGAGGCGACGTGGCTGGCATCCGAGGCGAACGTGGCTCCTGATTATCGGCTGCTGCCGTTCGCGCCGGAGCCGACCCCTGCCCGTATCCAGTGTCGGGCGGCCAGGGCGTTGGGTGGCCGGCGTCCGCAGGTCTTGTTTCACGTGAAACGAGGAAGCCGGGGGCAACTGTCGACGCCGTCCGCCGGAGCGGCGGATTGAGTGCCCGATGTTATCCACACCGGTTTTCCACAGGCCGTCGGCGTTTCACGTGAAACGAAGGCTGAAATCCCTTGTCGGGCCGGGGATGATGACCGTCATCGAGCACCCCGGCATCCTGTGGATAACTTTGGGGACGGTGGCTGGGTGGCCGACGGCCAGCCGTCCGAGCCTCCGCGAAACGGAGGGTGATTCAGGTAGGGACAGCGGTCCCGGACTCGGTTAGGGTCAGCGTCGTGCACGACACCCCTCCCTCAGTCCCGGACTTCACCCAGTGGCCGTCCTTCCCCTTCGAGGGTGACCTGCGGGTCAAACGACTCGACGACCCGGTCCCGGTCGAACCGCCCCGCAAGGGCGAGGCGCACCGGGAATGCACCGCCTGCCAGGCACCCGACGACGCCTACATCTGGGTCGGTGAGCGGTGGCGCGTACGCGCGATGGACCGCCCCACCGGTCTGCCGATGGTTCTCATCCTGGAATCTCGGTCGCACCTCGATCTTGGCGACCTGCCCAACCTGCTCGCCGCCGAGTTGGGCGTGATGACGGTACGGCTCGAACGGGCCATCCGCTCGCTCGACGGGGTGGCCCGGGTACACGTCAACCGTTGGGGTGACGGGTCGGCCCATCTCCACATGTGGTTCCTTGCCCGCCCGTACGGACGGCTCCAGCTCCGCGGGACCTTCCTCTCCCTCTGGGACTCGATCCTGCCGCCCATCTCCGAGGAGAAGTGGCGGGAGAATCTCGCGCTCGTGGCCGCGTGGCTCGCCGAGTTCGGCGGACGCCCGCTGGCCGAGCCACCCCGCATCCAATGGCAGGCTCCGTCCAGCCTCGCCGCGCAGTCGGCCCCGTCTGAGGGGCAGACGTCGACCGGCGGCGGCTCGTTGCTGGACGTGATCGGGGAGACGGCCGAGCCGCCCGATCCGCCCGAGGAACTCACGGCCCAGGGTGGTCAGGAGGAACCCGCCGCAGCCGACACGGCCGAGCCGGACGGAACCGCCAGCGACGCGGCGACGGCGGAGGCCGGGCCGGCGGAGGCCGGGCTGGCTCCGGCAGCAGAGGGGGTAACGCCGGAGCAGGAGCCCGGGGCGGACGGTCCGGCCTCGGTCCCCGTGTCACGGCAGCGGGCGACCTCCGAGGCGACGGACCCGGAGACCGGAACCACAACCGCCGCCGCCGCGGGCACGGAGTCGCCGGGCGACGGAGTCGAGGCGAGCGCATCGGCAACGAGTCTGGAGACGACGCCCGCCGACCGAGCCGGCGAGACAAAACCCGGCGGCCCGGCCACCCCGACCGGCGGGCCGAGCACGTCCTGAAGGCAGGGCCGAGTCCCGACCGGCGGGCCGAGCAGGAGCCGAGGTCCTGGGCGGCAGGGATGAAGGTTTGGCGAGAACGGGGCGGAGACGTAGACCGGGGCCGCCGGGCCACTCAACTGTCCCAGGACCGTCCGTAGACGGTCCTGGGACCAAGGTGGTGGGCAGGGTCGATCGGTGGCCGGAGGGGGTGCGTCAGCGGGCGGCGGCGCGGGCGACCAGGCCGCTGATCACGCGCCCGAAGTCGAGTCCGGCCGCCTGCACCGCGAGTGGCAGCAGCGACGTCTCGGTCATCCCCGGGGAGACGTTGACTTCCAGCACGTGCGGCTGGCCGGCCGCGTCGACGATCAGGTCGACGCGACTGAGGTCACGGAGCCCGAGGGCGGTGTGGGCGGCCAACGCGACCTGGGCCACCGACTCGGTCACCGCCGGCTCCAACCGGGCCGGCGTGTGCCAGGTGGTCCGGCCGGCGGTGTAGCGGGCGGCGTAGTCGTACACCCCGTTGCGCGGCACGATCTCGACCGGCGGTAGCGCCTGCGGTCCGTCGCCCAGGTCGATGACGGAGACCGCCACGTCCATGCCGGGCACGTAGCGTTCCACCAGCGCAGTGGGGTCGTACGCGAAACAACCGACCATGGCGGCCGGCAGCGACGCCGCGTCCCGGACCACGGCGGCGCCGAGGCCGGAACCGCCCTGGGCGGGCTTCACCATCAGCGGCAGCCCCAGCCGGTCGACGATGCGGTCCAGCACCGCGACCGCGCCCAGTTCGCTGAACCGGTCGTGTGGCAGCGCGACCCAGTCGGGAGTGGCGATGCCGGCCTCCCGGAGCACCGCCTTCGCCGACGGCTTGTCCCAGGCGAGCCGCGATGCCCGCGCGTCACACCCGACGTACGGGACACCACAGAGGTCGAGGACTCCGCGTAGCGATCCGTCCTCGCCGGTGGCACCGTGCAGAGCGATCATCACGGCGTCCGGCGGATCGGCGGCCAGCGCCGGCAGCAGGGCGACATCGGCGTCGCGCAGCTCGGCCTCCATCCCGACGGCACGTAGCGCGTCGAGCACCCGACGGCCGGAACGCAGCGACACGTCCCGCTCGTACGACAGGCCGCCGGCGAGCACGAGCACGTGCAGGTCGGCGGTGGCGGAACCGGACTCGACGGGTTCTTCAGCAGCGGTGGCACCCATGCCGGGCATCATGCCAAGTCGGGACCCGGGGCGTCCGAGCCGGCCTGGCCGCGCCGGGAACCCGGCCCGCCGACCGCGCCGAAGACCCGCCGCATGGCGATGTCCTGCTCCATGACGCTGGCCAACCGGCGGACGCCCTCCCGGATCCGCTCCGGTGACGGGAAGGAGAAGTTGAGCCGGATGTGGCTGTTGCCCGTGCCGTCGGCGTAGAAGCCGGTGCCGGGCACATACGCCACCCGGGCGGCGATGGCCCGGGGCATCATCGCCTTCGAGTCCAGCCCGTCGGGCAGGGTCGCCCAGACGAAAAGGCCGCCGCCGGGGGAGGTCCACCTGGTCCCGGCCGGCATCAGATCCTCCAGGGCGGTGAGCATCGCATCCCGCCGCTCCCGGTAGACCTCCCGGTAGACCTTCAGCTGCTCGCGCCAGGGCATGGTGCTGAGGTACGTGGTGACGGCGGACTGCGCGTACGCGCTGGGGCAGAGGATCTGCGCCTCGCTGGCGATCACCAGCTTGTCGCGTACGGCGTGCGGCGCGAGGATCCAGCCGACCCGCAGCCCCGGGGCGAAGGTCTTGGAAAAGGTGCTGAGGTAGAAGACGCCCTCGCGACGCCGGGCCCGCAACGGCGCCGGCGCCTCGTTCTCGAAGCCCAACTGGCCGTACGGGTCGTCCTCGACCACGAGCAGCCCGGCGCGCTCGCAGATGTCGAGGACCCGCTCCCGCCGCTCCTCGGTCAGCGTCACGCCGGCCGGATTCTGGTAGGTCGGGATCGTGTAGAGGAACTTGACCCGCCGACCGGCGCGGGCCTGATCGGCAATGGCGATCTCCAGCGCCTCGGGAATCAGCCCGTCGTCGTCCATCGGCACATGCGCGACCTGCGCCTGGGCGGCCTGGAACACCCCGAGCGCGCCGACGTAGGTCGGACCCTCGGCGAGCACCACGTCACCCGGGTCGAGGAAGAGCCGGGCCACCAGGTCGAGCGCCTGTTGCCCGCCGACGGTCACCACCACGTCCTCGGGAGAGGCGCCGCAGGCGGCGTCGATGCCGGAGAGGGACATCACCTCGCAGATCCGCTCCCGCAGCTCCAGGGTGCCCTGGCCGATGCCGTACTGGAGGGTGGTGGTCCCGTGTTCGGCGCCGAGCCGGCCGAGCATCTCGCCGACGGCGTCCAGCGGGAGGGCGGCGATGTACGGCGCGCCACCGGCGAGCGAGACGACCTCCGGTCGACTGGCGACCGCGAAGAGCGCCCGGATCTCCGAGGCGGTCATCCCCCGCACCCGGCGGGCGTACCGGTCGGTGTAGTCGTCGAGTGTCGTGCCGGTCATGACATCACCTCGATGGCGGCTCGGGCGGCTCCCGTCCCGGATACCCGGGACACCGGCGACCATGGCGGCACGGCACGCCGAGTGTCGATCGTAGCCGCCGTGGAGCGCTGATGGCCTCTTGAATTACCTGCGCGTCCACATGCCGGACCGGCGGCGGCGCACCCGAGGTGCGCTTTCGCGCGTCCTCTCCCGCGCTGCGGATCAACGGCGTACGATCGCTCGTCGGGGGCAGGAATGCGGCGGTGCCGTCTGGGGCCGGTCCCACTGCCGAGCCTAGTGTGGGGATGCGCCGATGTCGCGACGCCTGGTCAGCCTGACCCTGGACACCCTGGAGGATCTGCCCCGTCCATGCCGGCAGTGCGTCTACTGGGAGCTTGATCCGGTTTCCGCCGACCGCGCCTGCGCCGCCGGTGACCCGGGGCTGGAGAAGGAGGCGTGGGTCTCGCAGACCCTGCTGGAGTGGGGTTCCTGCGGCAAGCTGGTCTACGTCGACGGGATGCCGGCCGGCTTCGTCATGTACGCCCCGCCGGCCTACGTGCCCCGCTCGATGGCGTTTCCCACCTCGCCGGTCTCGGCCGACGCGGCACTGCTGATGACCGCGAACGTGGTGCCTGCCTTCACCGGCGGCGGACTCGGCCGGATGCTGGTGCAGGGGGTCGCCCGCGATCTGACCAAGCGTGGCATCAAGGCGATCGAGGCGTTCGGCGATGCCAAGTTCGGCGACGCGGCCGATCCGGCCGGCGCCTGCGTCGCGCCCGCCGACTTCTTCCTCTCGGTGGGCTTCAAGACCGTCCGACCGCACCCCCGCTTCCCCCGGCTACGGCTGGAGCTGCGCACGGCGTTGAGCTGGAAATCGGACGTCGAGTACGCGCTGGAGAAGTTGCTCGGCTCGATGAGCCCGGAGTCGCTGCTGCGCCCGGTCCGGCCCACCCCGGCCACCCGCTCCACCGCCGGCTGAGGCAACGGGCGGTCAGTCGACCACGGTGCCGGCGGCCACCGCGGCCCGCAGCTCGCTCACGTCGATCGAACCGGTCGGCACGTCGCGCTCGATCGGCAGGTACATCCGCTGCACCGCCGCCACGATCGCCTCGACCAGCTTGTCCCGGAAGCGCGGGTCGACCAGCCGCTGCCGGTCCGCCGGCGAGGTGAGGTAGCCGACTTCGACGCGTACCGCCGGCATCCGGGTGAGCCGGAGCAGGTCCCACGCCTTGGCGTGGGTACGGCAGTCGCGCAGCCCGGTACGCGCCACGATCTCCCGCTGGACCAGCCCGGCGAGCCGCTCCCCGGTCGCCGAGGTCACCCCGTTGTCGGTGCCGTAGTGGTACGTGGCGACCCCCTCGGCGGCGGGGTTGGCGTGCCCGTCGGTGTGCAGCGAGATGAAGACGTCGGCACCGAGCGAGTTGGCCAGCTGCGCCCGGTCGATGTCGGGCAGGCAGGTCTCCGGTGCCGGCCCGCGGGTGAGCTGCACCCGTACGCCCGACGCGGCGAGTCGCCCCTCCAGCCGGTTGGCCAGATCGTGCACCAGGTCCGCCTCGGTCCAGCGCAGCGGACCGTCGGGCACCACCACGCCCGGGTCGGTGCCGCCGTGCCCCGGGTCGATGACCACCGTCCGGCCGACCAGCGTCGGCCCGGACTGGCGGATGGCGTCGGACTCGCGCAGCCACTGCGGCCGGCCGCCGACCACCTTGCGGCCGAGCCGGCGTAGCGCGCCCGTGGTGTGCGGGCCGCAGGTGCCGTCCGGGGTCAACCCCACCTCCCGCTGGAACTGGGCCACCGCGCGGGAGGTGCGGATGCCGTAGATGGCGTCGGCCCGGCCGGCGTCGTACCCCATTTCCAGCAGCCGTTCCTGCAACGACCGGACATCCTCGCCGGTGAGCGGCACCGGCACCGCGTGGTAGAGGGTCCGGGCACCGAGCCGCCAGCGTGCCGCGTCGAGCGCGCGCCAGGTCTCGGCGCCGACCCGGCCGTCGACGCTGAGCCCCCGGGACTGCTGGAACGCCCGCACGGCTCGTTCCGTGGCCGCGTCGAACTCGTCGTGGTACGGGCCGGTCGCCTTGGAGAGCAGGTCGAGACCGGTCAGCACCGAGCGGATCTCGGCCACTGCCGGCCCCCGGTCACCGGAACGGATCGGACGCACGCACGACCCCCTCTGCAACCTCGGTGGCTGGCCGGCCCGTCGGCGGCGCGTGTCGGCACCGCGACGGGGACCAGGTGGTCACCGGCGTCCGGCGGCCCTTGGATTCGAGGTTATGCGGTGGCGATGCGCAGGGGTGGAGAAACGCCTCGACCCCGTACCGGTGGGCCCGGTACGGGGTCGACGGTGGTCGGTGGTCGCCGAGGGATCAGAGCGCCGACTGGATCAGCTTGACCAGTTCGCCCTTGGGTTTGGCACCCGCGATCGACTGCACCGGTTCGCCGTTCTTGAACACGGTGAGGGTCGGCACCGACATCACGCGGTAGGTGCGGGCCGTCTCCGGGTTCTCGTCGATGTTGAGCTTGACGATGCTGACCTGGTCGCCCATCTCACCGGCGATCTCCTCCAGCAGCGGCGACACCTTGCGGCACGGCCCGCACCATTCAGCCCAGAAATCCACCAGGACCGGCTTGTCGGACTTGAGCACGTCGGCGGCGAAACTCGCGTCGGTGACCGACTTGGTTGCTCCCACTCTTGACCCCTCCTCCGGGATGTGTCTGTTCAGCTCTAGGGCTGCGTGGCGATGAAGCGTTCCGCGTCCAGGGCGGCCGCACAGCCGGTGCCGGCCGCGGTGATGGCCTGCCGGTACGTGTGGTCGACCAGGTCTCCGGCGGCGAAGACACCGGGGATGCTGGTCCGGGTGCTGGGCGACTCGACCTTCACGTACCCCTCGTCGTCCAGCTCCACCTGCCCGCGGAACAGCTCACTGCGCGGGTCGTGGCCGATCGCCACGAACACGCCGGTGACGTCGAGCACCTTGGCCTCGCCGGTGTGCACGTTTCGCACCCGTACGCCGGAGACCTTGCCGTCCGCGCCGAGGACCTCCTCGACCACGGTGTTCCACTCGACCTTGATCTTGTCGTTGCCCAGCGCCCGCTCAGCCATGATCTTGCTCGCCCGGAACGAGTCGCGGCGGTGGATGATGGTGACCGACTCGGCGAAGCGGGTCAGGAAGCTGGCCTCCTCCATCGCCGAGTCGCCACCTCCGACCACCACGATGCGCTGGTTGCGGAAGAAGAAGCCGTCGCAGGTGGCACAGGAGGAGACGCCGTGGCCGAGGTACTCCTGCTCACCGGGGACGCCGAGCGGACGCCAGGCGGAGCCGGTGGCCAGGATGACCGCCCGGGCCTGGTAGGCGGTCTCGCCGACCCAGACGGTGCTCAGCGCGCCGGGATGGCCGGTATCGGCCAGCTCGACCCGGGTGACGTCGTCGGTCAGGAACTCGGCACCGAACCGCTCGGCCTGCTTACGCATGTTGTCCATCAGCTCGGGCCCGAGGATGCCGTCCGCGAAACCGGGAAAGTTCTCCACCTCGGTGGTGGTCATCAGCGCGCCACCGGACTGTACGCCTTCGATGATCAAGGGCTTGAGGTTGGCGCGTGCCGCGTAGACCGCCGCGGTGTAGCCGGCCGGCCCGGAGCCGATGATGACCAGGTTGCGGACCTCGTCCACTGCCATCTCCCAATCGTGTTGACTGCCGCCACCGGCGTTGACCGCCGATGCCGATCCGAGTGCCGACGCGGCGGCGACTGATCTGCAGAACGTCATCGTACGAACCGGGGATTCCCGAGCCGGTCATCCGGTGGGTCACGTCACGTGGACGGCCAAACGTACGGTGACTGTCGATTCACCCTACCCGCGTACGGTAGCGGGTGTCCGAGCCGGACCCGGGGATGCCGCACTCGGGCCCACTGACCCACGCCCAGTGCGCGCCGGTGCCGTCCGTGAAGCGGACCACCAGCGCCGGGTGTCCCTCGAAGCGGGCGTAGTCGACGACGTCGAAGACCAGGGGCCTGAAGCCGTGCTCGGTGCCGATCTCGGCCAGGCAGGCGCTCAACGCCGCCTGGTCGCCGAGCCGTTCCAGGTCACCGGGAACGGCGAGGCGCTCACTCTGCACGCTGATCTCCGGCTCCACCTTGGTGGCGAAGGGCTGGGTGGCGGTCGCGGCCGCCAACGTCTCCGCGGTGTAGTCGGTGCCGGTGCTCTGTGGCGGGCTGGCGATCCGGAAGGGCGTGGCGCTCGCCATGGCTCGGTCCGGCTCGGTCGCTGCCCGCTCGCCGGACTCGTCGGAGCCGTACGCATGGGGTGCGGCCGGGCCCGGATCGCTCAGGGCGGTGCCGGCGGTGGTGTCGGCACCCTGGTTCGGACGGGCCAACTGGAGGGCGCCCAGCCCGAAGACCGCCACGGTGGCGAGCGCGACCGGACCGGCCACCCGGACCCAACGGCGCCGGCGTCGTCCCGGCCGGGTCGGGGCGGGGCGCTCCTGGCCCGGCCTCGTCGTGCCGGTGGAACGCCGGGGGCCACCGAGAGGCTGGGCCGGCACGACGGTCGATACCGCGCCGACCGGGACCGGGTCGGAAGCGTCGGCGGGCGATACCGGATCGTCGGCCGACCCGGTTACCGGTACGGCCGGACTGCCCACCCCGGCCAGGTCGTGGTCGCCCGAACCAGCCCCGGCGGACGCGGCGTTCTCGGCCGTCGGGAAACCGGCGTCCAGCGCGGCGAGAATCCGGTCGGCGAGCGCTGCCGGCATCTCCGGTGCCGGGCTGCCCCAAGCGGCCAGCTCGGCGCGGACGCCGTCGACGGCCGGGGCCAGCAGCGCGTGTGCCTGCGCCCAGGCCGGATCCTGCGCGACGAGCCGCGCGACCTCGGCCTCCTCCGGGGTGCCGTCCAGCGCGCCGCCGAGGTAGTCGGCGAGCAGGTCGTGGTCGACCCCGCTGAACTCCCCGGTACTCACGCGTCCTCCTGGTTGGCATCCGGTCGGGACCGTCCCGACCCCGATCGGACGCTTTGCGGTGCTCTCGGGTTCCCCCGAGTGACCCCCGGCACGTTCGACGCGGCGGAAGGTGGCTGCTCACCACCGGAGCGCAGGTGGCCGAGGAGGACAGCCAGCCGGGCCCGGCCCCGGGCGCACCGACTCTTGACCGTGCCTTCGGCCACGCCGAGGATCCGCGCGACCTCCGCGACCGGGTATCCCTGCACATCCACGAGGATGAGAGCGGCCCGCTGCTCGACCGGGAGCGCGGCCAGGGCCTCGCGAACGACCAGCGCGGTGTCGTGGTCGTGCACCGGTGCGGCCGGCTCGACCCCGCCGGTGCCGGAGCCGTCGCCCGGCCCGTGGGTCCCGTCGGGTAGCGGCACCGTGGGATGGGCCTGCCGGCGGCGGATCCGGTCGAGGCAGGCGTTCACCACGATCCGGTGCAGCCAGGTGGTGACGGCGGAGTCGCCCCGGAACCGGGCCGCGGCGCGGTGGGCGGAGAGCAGCGCGTCCTGGAGCGCGTCGGCGGCCTCCTCGCGGTCGCCGAGCGTACGCAGCGCCACCGCCCAGAGCCGGTCCCGGTGCCGGTGGAACAGCACGGCGAACGCGTCCCGGTCGCCGGCCACGTGGGCGTGCAGCAGGTCGAGGTCGCTCACCGGGTCGTCAACCGGTGCTCCGGCGGCCCGGTCCCGGCCGGCCGCGGGTCCGCCGCGTACCTCCATCACCAGGTCCGGTGGGTGTGCCGCTCCGGTGGCGACCAGATCATGACCCCTGGACCGTGATCTCCTGGACACCGAGCTTGAAGCCGCTCCCGCTCGGGGGCAGGTCGGTGATCCAGAACAGCAGGTACCGGTACTTCTGGTCGGCGTCGAAGCCGTCGAAGGCCATCGTGGTGCCGTCGTGCTCCTCGAAAGGCTGACCGATCCTGGTCTTCTGGTACGCCTTGAGGAGCTGGTCGTCGCCGGCACTGGTGGAGGGGGCATCGATCGTGCCGGTGAGAAGCTCTGCGGAGGCACCCTGGTCGGAGAGGTTCACCTGTACCGACCTGACGCTGTGCTCGCCACCGAGGTCGATCCAGACACCCATGCCCCGCTTGAGGTTGCCGAAGTTGCTGCTCCCGCGGTACGTCTGCGTCGACCAGCCGGCGTCGCGGTCACCGTCGAAGACCTTCTCGGCGTCGCGTACCTCGGCCCGGTCCCGGCTGTCCGGGTCGATGATCCGGGCCGTGTTGATCTTCAGGTTGCGGACGGTCGGCGCCGCTGGCTCCTCGCTCGTCGGTGTGCTGGTGCTGGGCGCGGCGACCGGGCTCTTCTGCGGATCCTCGTCGTCGCCGAGCGTGCTGATGCCGATGATCAGGCCGATCAGGGCCACCGCCAGCAGGCCGGCGATGCCCAGGGCGACCTTGCGGCCACCCGCGGCGGCCAGCGGGGAGGGCTCCTCGCCGGTCTCGGCGGCAAAACGCAACGGACCGCTGTTGTCGAGGTAGTCGTCGTCGGGCACGTCGAGCCGGGCCAGCTCCGCGGCGAGGACGTCCGACGACGGCGGTGCGATCTCGCCGTCGAGCAGGTCCATCGTGAGATCGTCGAGATAGGCCGGCACCCCGGCCCGGACCTGACGCGGAGCCGCCACCGCGCCATTGGCGTCCCGCACCGCGTCGGGGATGGCCGCCCGGCCGTGCCCGGCGGTCGCGCCTCGAAGCGGCGCCTCGGCGTGCGGCCAGTAGCCGGTCAACGCGAAGTAGAGGATGCCGCCGACCGCCCGGACGTCGCTCTCCTGGGTGTCGGCACCGTCGGTACGGGCGTCCGCCAGCACCACCCGGCCGTCGTCACTGATCATCACGGTGCCCGGGTGCACGTTGCCGTGCACCATGCCGGTGGCGTGCACGGCGGCCAGCGCGCTGGCGACCGAGTTGCCGACCGCGGTGGCCCGGCCGGCGTCCATCGGCCCGTCCGCGACCAGCTCCCGCAGCGACCGCCCGTCGACCCACTCGCGTACCACGTAGGCCCGCTCGGCCTCGTCGATAGCGTCGTAGACGCCGACCAGGTTGGGGTGGATGACCCGGCTGGCCGCGACGGCGGCCTGGAGCATCTCGGTGGCGGATTCGCCGCCCGGGTAGCGCATCACCACCGCGACGGGCCGGCGCAGCACGACATCGACCCCGCGCCAGACCAACCGGCCCGCGCTGTCGTTGTTGATGTGCTCGACCAGCTCGTAACGTTCGGCGAGGATCTCACCGGCCGTCGGAGCACCGAAGGTCATGACCGGCGGAGTGGTCTCGTCCGCGTCCTGACCCTCGCCGACCTGGGTCACCCGTCCTCCCTCGGTGATCGTGTCGATCGATGGACCCGCGCTGCTGGGCATGTGACTTCCCGCTCCGCCTTCGTCTGGCACCGGTCGACCGGCCCCGACGAGGCGCCGGTTCCTGCCGTACCCCTCGAGAGCGACCTTACCTGGGTTGGCCGTCTCCCCGACATGTCATCTTCCCGCCGTGACCGGCGAAGGAGTCCGCCGTCGGACGGACTCGTCCGGTTACGACCGTTGTCGGCCATGTTGCTGGCACATGTACTAGCCAATCTAGAGGCTGCCCACAACCAGCGCCCGCCGGGGCGGAGCAGGCTGTGACGACCGGGTGGGACGTCGGCGGTGTTCCCGTCGATCGGCTGACCATACTCGGCCTTCCGGTTGGTTATCCACAGGCCGGTCCGGCAGGTGAGCGGCGACGCGCGCAGTTATCCACAGGCGAATCCCCAACCTGGTGATCCTCGGTCACTTTGGGTGCACCCTTGCCGTCATCGATGATCAGCGGCCGAGTCGACGGCGCACCATGCCGATCACCTCGGTGATCTCGGAGATCCGCAGCACGGTGGCCAGGCCGAGGTACGTGCCGCCGATCACCGCGCCGCCCACCACCAGCTGCAGGATCGCCTGCGCCCGCGTCGGCGTGTCACCGCCCGGAAGCAGGGCGACCACCAGCAGGCCGACCAGCGCCGCGCCGAGCGCGGCAACCGCCACCCGGCCCAGGGTACGCAGGATCGCGCCCAGCCCGATCCGGCCGACGCGGGGCCGCAGCAACCAGGCGGAGGCGATGGCCGCGGCCAGGTACGAGACGGTGTTGCCGACCATCATCCCGGCACCGGCGAAGCTCGCCGAGAAGGCCAGGAAGAGCGCGACCTGTACGCCGACCCGGAGGGCCACCACCGGAATGTTGATCAGAGCCGGGGTGCGGGTGTCGGGCAGCGCGTAGAAGGCGAAGGTGAACAGCTGGCTGATCGCGAACGGGACCAGCCCGATCGCGGCGACCACCAGCACGGTCGACGTGGCCAGCGCGTTGTCCGCGGTGAAGGCGCCGTAGCGGAAGACCACCACCGAGATCGGTGCGGCCAGCACGGCGTAGCAGACCGCGATCGGTGCGAGCACTGCGCTGACCGTCCGGGTACCGCGGCTCAGGTCGCTGGTGAAGTCGCGGAATCGACCGTCGGCCGCGGCGGCGCTCATCCGGGGCATCAGCGCCGTGATGATCGAGACGGCGATGATGCCGTGCGCCATCATCAGCAGCAGGAAGACGTTGTTGTAGATCAGCAGGCCGGCGTTCTGCTCGCCCGCCGCGCGGGTGAGGAGGTTGACCACCACGAAGAGGCCGAGCTGGTTGACCGCCACGTAGCAGAACATCCAGCCGCCGAGCCGAGCCAACTCGCGTAGCCCGAGTTCCCGGAAATCGAACCGCAGCTTCCACCGAAAGCCGACCTTGCGCAGCGCCGGGAGCAGGCCGGCGGCCTGCACCGCCACGCCGAGCAGCGTCCCCCCACCGATCAGGAGGACCTGGTTCAGCCCCACGTCGGCGGGCTGCCGGGCCTGGGCGCCGAAGATGACGATGTACGTGCCGAAGGTGGCGATGGCGACCAGATTGTTCAGGATGGGCGCCCACATCGGTGCCGCGAAATGGCCCCGGGTGTTCAGGATCGCCGCGATCAGCGCGCTGATGCCGGTGAAGAAGAGCATCGGCAGCATCAGGTACGACAGCCGGGTGACCAGGCCGGTGTACTCGGGGTCCTTGCCGCTGGCGTAGAGGCTGGTGAGCACCGATGCCCCGCTCACCGCGATCAGCACAGTCACGGCGAGCGCGACCACCGCCAGGGTCAACAGCCGCTGCGCGTACGCCTGGCCCCGGTCCGAGTCCAGCTTGCTCCGGCGGACCAGCACCGGGATGAGCACGCTCGTCAGGATGCCGCCGAGCAGGAACTCGTACACCTGCTGGGGCAGGAACATGGCGGTGGTGAAGACGTTGCCGATCAGGTTGCCGAGGGCCGCGCCGATCATGAGGTTGCGGAGGAAGCCCGTACCCCGACTGACCAGGCTGCCGACCGCCATGATCGCGCTGTTGGCGGCGACGCTGCTCTCGGCGACCTGCTCCGGAGGCGGCGCGACCGACTCGGCGGCCGGCTGGTTCAGCGGTTCGGCGGAGATGAACGTGGCGCCGTCGTCCAGCCCGCCGCCGGGCACGCCGCCCGGCTGGGCGTTCGCGCTGCGGTAGAGCCCGCCGCTCATCTGTGCCTCCAAGGGGTACGCCGGAGCCGGCAACGGCCCGCACGCCACAGACCTTAGTCAACCTCGACCCGATACCCGCGCCCGGCGGAGGAGATGCCGTTCAGGACCGATAGGCTGCTGATCCCATGTCCGAAGCCGCCGCATCCCATGCCACCGAACGCCGCGAACTCACCGCCGCGCAACGCAACGCCGTCGCCGAACTGCTCCGGGTCTCCCCGGTCGCCGACGAGCTGGGCCGCCGGTTCGCCGCCGCCGGTCACGAACTGCACCTGGTGGGCGGTTCGGTACGCGACGCCCTGCTCGGCCGGCTCGGCGAGGACCTCGACTTCTGCACCGATGCGCATCCCGACCAGACGCTGGACATCGTGCGCGGCTGGGCCGAGGCGATCTGGGAGACCGGCCGGGAGTTCGGCACCATCGGCTGCCAGCGCGACGGGCTGCGGCTGGAGATCACCACCTTCCGCGCGGAGTCGTACGACCAGGTCACCCGCAACCCGGTGGTCGAGTACGGCACCAGCCTGACCGAGGACCTGCGGCGGCGGGACTTCACGATCAACGCGATGGCGGTGAGCCTGCCCGAGCACCGGTTCACCGACCCGTACGGCGGCCTGTCCGACCTGGCCGCGAAGATGGTGCGCACCCCGGGCACGCCGGCCGAGTCGTTCGGCGACGATCCGCTGCGGATGCTGCGGGCCGCCCGCTTCGCCGCGCAGCTGCGTTTCGCGGTGCATCCGGACGTGCACACGGCGATGTCCCGGATGGCGGCCGATCTGGACCGGATCACCGCCGAGCGGATCCGCGACGAGTTCACCAAGCTGCTCACCGGCGCCGACCCGATCACCGGCCTCCGGCTGCTGGTCGACACCGGTCTGGCCGAACGCTTCCTGCCCGAGCTCACCGGGCTCAAGCTGGAGATCGACGAGCACGCCCAGCACAAGGACGTCTACGAGCACACCCTTACGGTGGTACGCAACGCGATCTCCTACGAGGAGGACGGGCCGGACTTCATCCTCCGGATGGCCGCCCTGATGCACGACATCGGTAAGCCGGCCACCAAGGCGACCGGCCCGGACGGGCGGGTCAGCTTCCACCACCACGAGGTGGTCGGCGCCCGGCTGACCAAGGCGCGGATGAAGGCGCTGCGGTACCCGAAGGACGTGATCGCCAAGGTCACCACGCTGGTCGCGTTGCACCTGCGCTTCTACGGGTACGGCCGGGGCGAGTGGACCGACTCGGCGGTGCGCCGGTACGTGACGGACGCCGGCGACCTGCTGCCCCGGCTGCACAAGCTGACCCGGTCGGACTGCACCACCCGTAACCGGCGCAAGGCGGCCCAGCTGGCGGCCGACTACGACGCCCTGGAGGAGCGGATCGCCCGGATCGCCGCCGAGGAGGACCTGGCCCGGGTCCGGCCCGATCTCGACGGCAACGCGATCATGGAGCTGCTCGGCGTACCGCCGGGGCCGATCGTGGGACGGGCCTGGAAGCACCTGAAGGACCTACGGCTGGAGCGCGGGCCGCTGGACCGCGACACCGCCGAGGCCGAACTGCTGCGCTGGGCGCGCGACGAGGGCCTGCGCGACTGATCGAGCGCCGGCGCGCCAGCAGCCCCGGCTCCACTGAGGCCGCTACGACGAAACGCTAGCGTCTCGACCGAAAGGTTGACGCGGGTCGCTTCACCCGTCGTTCAGAATGTCGGTGCGTTCCTTCGCTCGCAGTCGAATCTTCGCCAGAGCGGGGCGTCCCACCATCCGTCCGACCGGCCACAGGGCACAGTCGACGAACAAACGGGGAGATCATCTAGTGAAACGCCGTGGCGTACTGCGCCGCTCGGCGGCGGCGGGGCTCGCCCTCGCCACCGTCTCGTCCATCTTCACGGTTGCCACCGGCGCGGCTGTGACGGCCGCTCCGGCCGACGAGCCGCGCGCCAAGGTGCGTGGCACCGACGCCTCCGACACCGTGCCGGACCGCTACATCGTCGTCCTCAAGGACCAGGGTGCCAGCCAGAGCAAGATCCGGACCGTCGCTGCGGCGCTGGCCAGAGTGAACGGCGGTTCGGTCGAAAAGGTGTTCGGCAACGCGCTCAACGGCTACTCGGCCGCCATGAGCCAGCGTCAGGCCGAGAAGTTGGCGTCGAACCCGGCGGTGGCCTATGTCGAGCAGGTCCGGCGGGTCTCGGTCAATGGCACCCAGAGCAGCCCGCCGTCCTGGGGGCTCGACCGGATCGACCAGGCATCCGCGAAGCTGAACGGTAGCTACAAGTATCCGAACACCGGCAGCAAGGTCACCGCCTACATCCTGGACACCGGCATCAACACAGCGCACCAGGACTTCGGTGGTCGGGCCAGCATCGGTTACGACGCCATCAACCCCGCGCCGAACCCCACCCCCACCCCCACCCCGACTGCGTCGCCCACCCCCACTGCGTCGCCCACCCCGACCGTGTCACCGACGCCGGACCCCACGGTGGATCCGACGCCGGATCCGACGGTCGACCCCGATCCCACTGAGCCCAGCGATCCTGGCGCCATCCAGGCCACCGCCGCCAGCGGGGACTGCCACGGCCACGGCACGCACGTGGCCGGCACCGTCGGCGGCGCCAAGTACGGCGTGGCCAAGGGGGTCAAGCTGGTCGGCGTTCGGGTGCTCGACTGCGACGGCAGCGGCACTACCGAACAGGTCATCGCCGGCGTCGACTGGGTGACCAAGAACGCCAAGAAGCCGGCCGTGGTCAACATGAGCCTGGGTGACGTGAAGGCCATCCCGTCACTGGACGAGGCGGTCAAGCGGTCCATCAAATCCGGCATCACCTACGCCATCGCCGCCGGCAACAGCCTGATGGACGCCTGCAAGGCGTCGCCAGCACGGGTGCCGGACGCGATCACCGTGGGTGCGACGGACCGGGTCGACATGCGCGCCTGGTTCTCCAACTACGGAAAGTGCCTCGACGTGTTCGCCCCCGGGGTGAGCATCGTCTCGGCGCGGCACGACAACAACACCGGCAGCGTGGGGTTCAGCGGCACCTCGATGGCCGCTCCGCACGTCGCTGGGGCTGCGGCTCTGCTGCTGCACAGCAACCCGTCCTGGACGCCGAAGCAGGTCCGCGACCGGATCGTCACCACCGGCGTCGCCGGCGCGGTCTACGACCCGAAGGGCTCGATCGACCGACTGTTGACGGTCGGTTCGGTGACTCCCGCTCGCAGCTCATACGGCTTCAAAGCCAGCTCCAACGGCAGGTTCATCACCGCCGCCAGCACCAAGAAAGCGCTGGTCAACAACGGTACGAGCCTGGGTACCGCGCAGCGGTTCGACATCGTCAACGCTGGCAGCGGCCTGGTCGCGCTGCGTTCCAAGAGCACCGGCCGGTACGTGGTGGCACCGAGCAAGGGCACCAAGCCACTGATCGCCAGCCACAAGACGATTGTCACGTCGGCCAAGTTCACGATCGTGAACCACACCGACGGGCGGGTCAGCCTCAAGGCCAAGATCAACGGTAAGTACGTCACGGCGTCGACGACCGGCAAGTCGACGCTGAAGGCGAGCAAGACCACCATCGGCACCAACGAGAAGTTCACCATCGATGCTCCGGCACCGGTGATCAGCATCCGGTCGAAGGCAAACAACAAGTACGTCGTGGCTGCCAGCAGCACCAAGCCGCTGGTCGCCAGCAGCAAGACGGTCACCACGGCGGCGAAGTTCCAGATCGTCAACCGGGGCGACGGCTTCTTCGGCCTGAAGGCGCTTTCCAACGGCCGGTACGTGATCGCGGCGAGCAAGGGCACCAAGCCGCTGATCGCCAGCAGCAAGAGTCTCGGTCTCTGGGAGACCTTCGACTTCGTTGACTACAACGCCGATGGCACGATCTTCCTTCGGGCCAGCGACAACCAGGCGGTCTCCGCCGGGGCGTCCGGCACCAGCAAGCTCATCTCGAACAAGAACATCAGGTGGACGGCCCCCGAGTTGGGCCTGGGCAAGGGCGAGAAGTTCACCGTGTCTGCCGCCTGACAACTCAGCACGGACCTACCCGGCGCCCGCCGGAGCCCCCGCATTGTCGGGACGCTCCGGCGGGCGTCGCCCGTTCGGCAAGATCGTGCTTGGTCCGGTGTCGAATGGCTCTGTGCGGCCTGCGGGGCCACCTGATCCAGGATTGATCGAGCACGTGGGCCGCCGCCGGCCTGTCGTGGCCCCGGGCGACAATAGTGAAATGCGTTGGACGGTGCTCGACTCACCGATCGGGGAGTTCTCCGTGGCCACCGATGCCGGCAGTGTGTGTGGGACGCACTTCGGCCCGGTCGGGAACGGGTCGACCGAGCCTGCCGACGAGACCTCCCGGCGGGCCGTGGCGGAGCTGCGGGCGTACTTCGCCGGGGAGTTGACCGAGTTCGCCGTGCCGGTCACGGTGCCGCGTGGCTCGGAGTTCGAGCGGGCGGTGTGGCGGGAGATGACCCGCATCCCGTACGGCGAGACCTTGACCTACGGCGAGGTGGCCCGGCGGGTGGGCGATCCGGGCGCGGCCCGCGCGGTCGGGGTGGCGTGCAACCGCAACCCGATCCCGGTCATCGTGCCGTGCCACCGCATCATCGGGGCCGGCGGCAAGCTGGTCGGTTTCGGCGGCGGCCTGGACCGCAAGGTGAAGCTTCTTGAGTTGGAGGCCGCGGTCGCCCTGCGACGCGCCTGGTCCTGACCAGCTTGCGGCGAGGCGACTGGTCTCGGCCGGGTCGCCGCCATCGCCCCAGCCTTCCGGGTCGTCCACGCAGTTTCGGGGAAGTTGCTGCCTCACGGACCGGCTGACACGGCAACTTCCCCGAAACTGCGTCGGTCGTTCGATGGAGGACGACGCGAGGGCCGGGTCCGTGTGGACCCGGCCCTCGGCGGTGCTGGTGGTCAGCGGGTCAGCGCTCGACCTCGCCGGCGATGAACGCCTCGACGGCGGCGTGTGCGTCGTGGTCGGCGTACTGGACCGGCGGGGACTTCATGAAGTACGACGAGGCCGACAGGATCGGGCCGCCGATCTTGCGGTCCAGGGCGATCTTCGCGGCCCGGACCGCGTCGATGATGACGCCGGCCGAGTTGGGAGAGTCCCACACTTCGAGCTTGAGTTCGGCGTTGAGCGGGGTGTCGCCGAACGAGCGGCCCTCCAGGCGGATGTACGCCCACTTGCGGTCGTCCAGCCACGGCACGTGGTCGGAGGGGCCGATGTGCACGTCGCTCTTGGCCATCTCGTGCGGCACCTGGGAGGTCACCGACTGGGTCTTCGAGATCTTCTTCGAGACCAGCCGGTTGCGCTCCAGCATGTTCATGAAGTCCATGTTGCCGCCGAAGTTGAGCTGGTACGTGCGCAGCAGCTCGACGCCCCGGTCCTCGAAGAGCTTGGCGAGGGCCCGGTGCACGATGGTCGCGCCGACCTGGCTCTTGATGTCGTCGCCGACGATCGGCAGGCCGGCGTCGGTGAACTTCTGCGCCCAGACCGGGTCGGAGGCGATGAAGACCGGCAGGGCGTTGACGAACGCGCAGCCGGCGTCGATGGCGGCCTGGGCGTAGAACTTGTCAGCCTGCTCCGAGCCCACGGGCAGGTAGGAGACGACGACGTCGACCTGCGCGTCACGCAGCGCCCTGGCCACGTCGACCGGCTCGGCGTCCGACTCCTCGACGATCTCGCGGTAGTACTGGCCGAGCCCGTCGAAGGTCGGACCGCGCTGCACGCTGACACCGGTCGGCGGTACGTCGCAGAGCTTGATGGTGTTGTTCTCGCTGGCGACGATCGCCTCCGCGAGGTCCATGCCCACCTTCTTGGCGTCGACGTCGAACGCCGCGACGAACTGCACGTCCGAGACGTGGTAGTCGCCGAAGGTGACGTGCATGAGACCCGGGACGCGGTCGTTCGGGTCGGCGTTCCGGTAGTACTCGACGCCCTGCACGAGGGACGAGGCGCAGTTACCCACACCGACGATGGCGACGCGGACGGAGCCCATCGCGTATGCCTCCTTCTTCTTTGTCACGGCCGCTCTTTCCTGGTCTCTCCAGGTGGAGGCGGGCTGTTGTCTTCTCGTCGGCCGCCGGCCGTCCCGTCGTGCGGGACCGTCGGGGCACGGCCGGAGCGCTCGTTGGCGATGAGCTCCTCCAGCCAGCGGACCTCACGCTCACAGGCCTCCAGGCCGTGGCGCTGCAGCTCCAGCGTGTACGCGTCGAGGCGCTCGGCCGCCCGGCCCAGCATGTCGCGAAGCCCCTCGCGACGTTCCTCGATCGTGCGACGGCGACCTTCCAGGATCCGAAGTCGGGTCGCCTGGTCGGTGCGGGAAAAGAACGCGAAGTGCACTCCGAAACCGGTGTCGCCGTACGTCTCCGGCCCGGTCTGTGCGATGAGCTGGGCGAAGCGTTCCTTGCCCTCCGCGGTGATGGTGTAGACCACCCGTCCTCGCCGGCTGGTCAGCGCGGGAATCTCCTCGGCGGTCGCGGGTGTCTCGGCGGCCTCGGCGATCCAGCCCGCCGCCTGCAACCGGCGCAGGGTCGGGTAGAGCGAGCCGTAGCTGATCGCAGCCCGGATCGCCCCGAGCTTGGCGGTGAGCTCCTTACGCAGCTCGTAGCCGTGCATCGGGGCCTCCTGCAACAGGCCGAGGATGGCGAGTTCGAGCATCGGCCATCCTCCCTTTACCCTGTACGCAGAGCGGTAACCGCCGCGATGTATCGGACCGATACATCGCACCGTAGCGTCTTCCTCCGGCCGCGGCAAACCCCTCCGTGTTCCGGCGTGCCTCGGTCACAGATCGTCACGGTGGTCGCCTCGCCAGACGAGACCGCGTACCCTTTGCCGCATGCGTACGCAGCGCCAGGTCGTCGACTACTCGCTCCGGAAGCGAGTGGCGCTGCGCGAACTCCTCGCCGGACGTGTCGGCACCTATGACCTGTGTGACGCGTCTCCGTACCTGAAGAATGCCGCTCGATTCCACGGCGAGCCCACCGACCAACGGTGTCCGATTTGCCGGAGCGAGAACCTGACCCACGTCCACTACATTTACGGGGACGAGCTCAAGCAGTCTGCCGGCCAGGCCCGTACGGTGGCCGAGTTGTCCGTGCTGGCGATGACGCTGCGTGAGTTCCAGGTTTTCGTGGTGGAGGTGTGTCTCGGCTGTAACTGGAACCATCTCGTCGAGCAGTACCTGCTCGGGCGGGACGGGTTGACCGGTGGCGCGGAGAGCGCGCCGGAGCACGAAACGCAAAGTGGCGTGGCCGCTGCTGGTGGGATGAGTGCCCGGCGAAGGCGAGAGGCCCAACGGTGAATCGAGCTCGATCGGCCGGCCCCGGCCGCGACGTGAACGGCCGGGGCGACCGACAGCTCGCAAGTCTGAATAGTCCGAATGATTCGGATCTGACGCTGGTTTCACGGCACCCCCCGTGCCGTGCTCGCTGGTGTCGAAACTCACGGCAAACCGGTGGCGGCGCGACCGTGCTCCACCGCGACGGCAGGGTGTGAGGAATGAACTCGTACGGTGATCCCAGCTCCTCGCGCGGCCGGGCCCGGATTCCGGGCCAGGACGACCCGGGGCAGGCGGACGACGGGTACCGCCGCCCGGGTGGTGATCCGCGCGGAGTCAACTGGTCAGCCGGACCGGACGGTGCCGGCCCGTCGGCCCGTGCCGCGGTCGGCGGGCGGGCCTCGGTCGGCGGCTCGGCGAGCGTGCCGCCGCGTGGCGGATCCGCCGCCGGCTCGGCCTCCGTCGGCCGCGCCGGCCCCGGCCGCGCCTCGGTGCCGGTCTCCCCGGCTCCCGGTCGGGCCTCGGTGCCGGTCTCGCCGGCCCCGGGCCAGGGCGGGCGTGCGTCCGTGCCGGTCTCGCCAGCTCCCGGCCGAGCCTCGGTCGGCGCGGCGGGCGGTCGGGCAAGTGTCGGCTCCGCCTCCGTGGGCGGCCGGGCCGCGGTGGCCCGGGCGAGTGTCGGCGGGCCAGGTGGTCCCGGCGGGCCGGGCGGCCCCACCAGTCCCGGTCGTGGCGGCCGTGACCCGGGCGCGGCGGCCCGGTCCCGCAAGCGCAAGCGGATGAACATGTTCATCGCGGGCTTCGCGGTCTTCATCATGCTGGCCGGCGTCGGCGTCGTCGGGTTCACCTACTACTCGACCAACGTGGTGCTGCCCAAGGAAATCCCGCTGCCGCTCTCCACCACCGTCTACGCCAAGGACGGCAAGACCCTGGTGGCCAAGCTCGGCAACGAGAACCGCACCTTCGTCACCATCAACGACATCCCGCAGCATGTGCAGGACGCCGTCGCCGCCGCCGAGGACCGCAACTTCTACCGGCACTCGGGCGTGGACTACAAGGGCATCGCGCGGGCAGCCTGGAACAACCTCTCCGGCGGCGACAAGCAGGGCGCCTCGACCATCACCCAGCAGTACGCCCGCAACGCCTACGAGAACCTCCAGGACGACAGCTACGCCCGGAAGGTGAAGGAGGCGATCCTCGCCTCCAAGCTGAACGACAACTTCACCAAGAACCAGATCATGGAGAACTACCTCAACGTGATCTACTTCGGCCGGGGCGCGTACGGGGTCGAGGCGGCGGCGCAGACGTACTTCGGCGTCAGGGCCAACAAGCTCACCGTCGCGCAGGGCGCGGTGCTCGCCGCCCTGATCAAGCAGCCGGTCGCCAGCGACACCCACCAGGGGTACGACCCGGAGGTCAACCCGACCGACGCCAAGTCCCGTTGGGAATACGTGATCAGCGGCATGGTCGAGGAGGGCTGGCTGGACGCGCCGGGGCGGGAGCCGCGCCCCACCGAGTACCCGAAGGTCCAGAAGGCCAAGAAGGACAACGGCTTCGGCGTCGCCTCCCCGCGCGGCAACGTGATCAACTACGTCCGCAAGGAGATGGAGGAGTGGGGCCTCTGCTCCAACTCCGGCGCAGCGGACAAGCCCAGCTGCGTCACCGAGCTGCGTGAGGGCGGCTACCGGATCACCACCACCATCGACCCCAAGATGCAGAAGGCGCTGGAGGAGATCGCTCAGGTAGGCCGCAAGGGGTCGTTCCTGGCGGACCAACCGAAGAACCTGATGCCGGCGGTGGTCTCCGTCGAGGCGAAGACCGGTCGGGTGCTGGCCTACTACGGCGGTAACAGCGGCGCGGACTTCGACTACGCGGGCATCAACACCGACAGCAATGGCGCCCTCGTCGGTGGACACCCGCCGGGATCGTCGTTCAAGGTCTACACCCTCGCCGCGGCAATCGACGCCGGCATCTCGGTGAAGTCGCACTGGGACGCGACCCCGTTCAAGCCGGAGGGCTTCGCGAACGAAATCGTCAACGCCGGCCGTGACCTGCGGGGGCGCTGCAACAACTACTGTTCGCTCGAAGAGTCGACGATCCTCTCGTACAACGTGCCGTTCTTCCACATCGCCGAGGAGATTGGCACCGACAAGGTGGTCGACATGGCCCGGCGGGCCGGCGTGCGCACCATGTGGACCGTCGAACCGGTGAAGGCGTACGACCTGATCAAGAACAAGCCGAAGGATCTCGCGCCGAGCAAGTTCGACCGGGTGGCCGCCTACGGCCAGTACCCGATCACCGTGCTCGACCATGCCAACGGCCTGGCCACGCTCGCCAACAGCGGTCGGTACAACAAGGCGCACTTCGTGCGTACCGTGGAGCGGCAGAACAAGTCCACCGGCAAGTGGGACAAGGTCGCCGGCACGGGTGAGAAGCTCGATCCGAAGCAGGTGATCCGCCCAGAGGTCGCCGACGAGGTGACCGCGGTGCTCAAGGAGATCCCAGGCAAGAACAACGCCAGCCTGGCCGGCCGGCAGGCGGCCGGCAAGACCGGTACCTGGGAACTCAACGGCACCGACAAGAACCAGGACGCCTGGATGGTCGGCTACGACAAGAACGTCGCCACGGCGGTGTGGATCGGTAGCCGCGATACGAAGAAACGGGCCATCGTCGACCGGAACAACAGCAACATCGGCGGTGGAAGTTTGCCGGCGCAGCTGTGGAAGCGGTACATGGACGAGGCGCTCAAGGGCTACGACCCGTCCGAGCTGCCGAACATCAGCGGGATCGGTGACCAGGAAGCCGGTAACGGCGTGCCGCCCGCCCCGCCGGCCACGCCCGACCAGCCCCAGTGCGAGCCGCAGGACATCTTCTGCGTGATCAATGGCGGGAACAACGGCGGTGACCGCGGCAACGGCCGGGGTAACAACGGCGGAGGTAACAACGGCGGGGGCAACACCCCGACCGATCCCCTCCCCGGTGATCCGGGACAGGGCGGTGGCGGTGGCGGGCTGCTGCCACCGAGAACGACGAACCGGGAGTGATCCCGTGAAGGCCGAGGGCGACCGGAGAGCTGTCCGGTCGCCCTCGGCGTTATTCCGGGAAGCAGCCGAGTTTCGACTTCTACGCGGTCAACTGATACGGCAGGATGCACGGTCATGAGCACCCAGTCGACGCCAGGCATCGATGAACCCGGTGTCCCCGACCACCCGTCCCGCTCCGACGGCTTCGTCCGGGGGCTCTCCGGGCTGATCGGCGGGCCACTCGGTGACCACGCGGTGGCGCGTGACCGGCGAAGCGGCGGGGAGCGTCGGTTCTGGACGGCCGTCCGGATCGTCCTGGCGCTGACCTGCCTCACGCTCGCCCTGCACTGGGTGCAGAAGTCGCCCTGCCAGGACGGCGCGTGGGCGGACAACGAGCAGTACACCCGGTTCTGCTACACCGACGTGCTGGCGCTCTACTACGCCGAGAACCTCAACCACGGCGCCGTGCCGTACCGCGACCACCCCGTCGAGTACCCGGTGCTGACCGGATACTTCATGGGGGCGCTCGGGCTGCCGGTACACGCGGTCGGCGAGGGTAACCCCGCGATCAACCAGGGGCAGTGGTTCTACAACCTCAACGCACTCGTGCTCGGTGCGCTGGCAGTGGCCACGGTGGCGGTGCTCCTGGCGTTGCGTCGCCGACGGCCCTGGGACGCCGCCCTCTTCGCGCTCGCCCCCGCGTTGCTGCTCACCGCCACCGTCAACTGGGACTTCCTCGCCATCGGGCTGGCCGCGCTCGGCTTGCTGGCCTGGGCCCGCAGCCGTCCCGCGCTGGCCGGCGTGCTGATCGGGCTCGCCGGTGCGGCGAAGATGTGGCCACTGTTCATCCTCGGGCCGATCCTGGTGCTCGCATTGCGCGCCGGCCGCCTCCGTGCCGCGCTGACCGCGATCGGCACCGCGGTGGTGGCGGTGGTGGCGGTGAACCTTCCGGTGGCGATCCCCTACCGGGAGAACTGGAACAGGTTCTTCGAGCTGAACACCGACCGGCCGATCGACTGGGGGACCTTCTGGTACATCGGGCGTTACCTGGACGGCAAGTTCGGTGACCCCGGCAGCCAGGGACCGTTCCAGTGGCTCGACGCCAACATCCCCACCCTCAACTACCTGTCGTACGCGCTCTTCGGGCTGGCCTGCCTCGGCATCGGCGCGCTCGCGTTGCTCGCACCGCGCCGGCCCCGGCTCGGTCAGCTCGCCTTCCTCGTGGTCGCCGTGTTCCTGATCTTCAGCAAGGTCTGGTCGCAGCAGTTCGTGCTCTGGCTGCTGCCGCTGGTGGTGCTCGCCCGGCCCAAGTGGGGAGCCTTCCTGGTCTGGCAGGTGGCCGAGGTCTGCTACTTCGTCGCCTTCTACGGCGAACTGCTCGGCGCGTCGACCGGCCGGCCCGTCTTCCCGGAGGGCGTCTTCGTGCTGGCCGCGAGCCTGCGCCTGGTCACGGTGGTGGCGCTGGTCGTCCTGGTCGTGCGGGAGATCCTGCACCCCGAGCGGGACGCGGTACGCCGCACCTACCCGGACGACCCGGACGGCGGCGTGCTCGACGGCGCCCCGGACGTGCCCTGGCTCGACCGCCTACGGCAGCGCCGGAGCGGCACCGACCCCTCCCCGGCCCCTGTTCCTGCCGTCACGTGATCCGGCGGATGAAGCTCAGAGTCGGAAGACCACGGTCGAGCCCATCTCCTCGCGGGTGACGCCCAGCCCGTCCAGCGGTGCGTCGACGCTGATCTCCCACGGCGTGCCGACGATCTGGTCGCGCATCACCAGGACGTTGCGTACGCCGAGGGTGCGCAGGTAGTCGACGCTGGTCTGGTCGGGGAAGGTCATCGTGACCCGGCGTACGTCGTCCAGTTGCCGCGGGGTGAAGCCGCTGCCTCCGTTGACGATCTGCTGGAACCGGGTGGTCGACCAGAGCATGATCGGCTGGTCGTGGTTCTGCCCGCTCGGCAGCACCAGCAGTGGGCCGTCGACCGCCCGCATGGCGGCCGGCTGCGGTGGCACCACCGGATGCGGCGTGGTGTTCGTTCCTTCGGCGACGACCAGGAGCAGCGGCACCAGCGTGGCCAGGCGCAGCCACGGGCTCGGCCAGGAAGGGATCCGTTCGGCGGAGATCTCCCGGACCCGCCTGGCGAACGCACTGACCGCGCCCGCCGCGAGCAGCCCGAGCAGCAAAGTGGCCCAGAGCATCAGCCGGCCCGGCGTACGGATGCCGCTCCAGCCGGGCAGGTGATCGAAGAGCGGTGCGTAGGTGAAGTGCCCGCCGAAAAATTCGGTGCCCATCGACAGGGCCATCGTCACCAGCACCCCGGCGAGCAGCAGCAAGCGTTGGCGAACCGTCCAGATCGAGAAGAACAGGCCACCGATGGCCAGCGCGTAGAGCACGAAGCCGGGCAGCAGCGTCATCTCCGGGTGCCAGGGCAGGAGCGCGCGGGCACCCTCGTGCAACCCGCCCCACAGTCGGGACTCGGCGGGGGCGGTGACGAAGCCGCTCGCCGGGGGTGAGAAGACGGCGATGTCACCGATGGTCCGTTCCGCGTTCGGATGCAGTTGCGTGACGGTGAAGTACGGGATGGCCATCAGGACACCCACCCCGGCGAAGATCAGCCCACCGATCAGGTCGGCGACGAAGAGGCGCTGACCGAAGGGTCGCTTCAACCGCCAGAAGATCCGCTTCGCGTACCAGATGACCGCGGCCACGACCACCGCGCCGGCCAGGACGTACGCGAACACCAGGCCGATGCCGAAGCCGAGACTCAGCTGCCAGGCCGCCACCAGCCAGCCTGCGTACACCCAGCCGTCGTGCCGGCGCTCGGGACGGTAGCCGTGCCGCAGTGACCAGCCGTGCCCCCGGGCGAGCATGGCCAGCGCCAGCGGGATACCCCCGTTGGAGACCACGTGCAGGTGCCCGGCCTGGGCCAGCAGCCACGGCGCGTAGGTGTAGCTGACGCCGGCCACCGCGGCACCGATCCGCCCCGCGCCCAACTGCCGGGCCAGCACGTACGCGCCGAAGGTGGCGAGCGCGTGCGCCAGCACGAACATGATGTTGTAGCGGATGAGGGCGGCCTCCGGGCCGGTACCGATCATCCCGGCCGGCGCGTACCCGAGCAGCGTGTCGGAGAAGGCGAAGCTCCACCGTTCCGGGTAGAACGCGTTGGCGTGCCACAGCTGGGTCGGATCGGTCAGCAGGATGTGCCCGGACCAGGCCATCTGCCAGGCTTGCAGGCTCGGGTCCCAGTAGTCCTGCGGCAGCGTGTGCCGGGCGTACCACAGCGTTGGCCAGGTCATCAGCACGGCCAGCGCCAGCGAACCGAGGGCGGCCAGGGTCCACTCGTGGATCAGGAGCCGGCCGAGCCGGCGGCCGAGCCGCCCGTACCAGGTGGGTACCGGCTCGGGTGCCGGCCCGAAGGCGGCCCACCGATCCGGCTTGCTACCGGCGCTGGCCGGGGCACCGGCCTGGTCCTTGCTGCTGCCGCCCCCGTCTCCGTCCTTCGTGCTGGCCTCGTCCCCGTCCTTGGCGCTCGCCTCGTCGTGGCCGCCGCTACCGCTGGCCTTGTCCGGGTCGGTCCTCTCCGTGGTCATGCCGCCGACGTCTCCCCACCGAGTTGCCCGCGCAGGAAGGCGATGTCGCCGCTCTGCCCCTCGGCTCCGCCCGGCGTCTCCACGATGGCCGGTGCGCCGGCCGCCCGGATCACCGCCACCACGAGATCGGGGTCGATGGTGCCGTCGCGCAGGTTGTCGTGGCGGTCCCGTCCCGACCCGAACCCGTCCTTGGAGTTGTTGGCGTGCACCAGGTCGATCCGTCCGGTGATCGCCTTCACCCGGTCCACCAGGCCGAGAAGCTCCTCACCGCCGGCATGTGCGTGGCAGGTGTCGAGACAGAAGCCGACCTCGTGGTCACCGATGGCATCCCACAGTCGGGCGAGCGCGTCGAGCCGTCGGGCGCAGGCGTTCTCACCGCCGGCGGTGTTCTCGATCAGCACGGGCAACCCGAAGCCGCCCGATTCCGCCGCGTAGGCCAGGGCCTTGCGCCAGTTGTCGAACCCGGTGGCGGGATCGTCGCCGGCGTTGACGTGCCCGCCGTGCACCACCAGCCCCTTGGCGCCGATCGCCGCGGCCGCCTTCGCGTGGGCGAGGAGCAGCTTGCGGCTGGGGATCCGGATGCGGTTGTTGCCGGTGGCCACGTTTACCACGTATGGCGCGTGCACGTAGAGGTCGACGCCGGCCGCCCGCAGCCGCTCCGCGTCCTCTCGGGGCGGTGGCGACTTCCAACCCTGCGGGTCGGAGAGGAAGAACTGCACGGCGTCGGCCGCTCGGGCGGTCGCCTCCGCCAGTGGGTCGGTCGGATCGACGTGGGCTCCGATACGCATGCAGGGGAGCCTACGTCGAGCGCCTGACAGCTGGGGTGACGCCCACCGCGCCGGTCGCGTCACCGCGTACTCCGGAGGTCGTTGATCCTGGTGGATCCGTTGACCAGCCGATCTGGCCGGTTGGGAATATTGTCGGTAATTCTGGGATTTGCCCCATGAAGCACTGGCTTCCGCGATAACGTCAGGTAACAACGTGATAAAGCTCCGCGGGGCGTCTCCGGTCCAACCTCATCGGTGTGGTCGTTCCTCCCCAGGTCCCACCCAAGGAATGCGGACGAGGCGCCCCGCGGTCACGTGACCGGGGGTCCGTGCCGACAGCGACGTCGGCCACGGACCCCCGGTTCGCTGTGCCCGTCACCTCGGTGATGGTGATCGTCAGGGCCGGGTATCCTGGTCCGGTTGTCCGCTCCCGGGCCGGGTTCCCCCGGATCGGGACGGCGACGACGCACGACCTCCTGCCACGGAAGGACCGTGGCCGCTTAGCCCACAGGAGGTGAGCACGTCTTGCGTCATTACGAGATCATGGTGATCCTCGACCCCAGCCTCGAGGAGCGCACCGTCGCCCCGTCGCTCGACACGTACCTGAACGTGATCAGGACCGCGGGTGGCTCGGTGGAGAAGACCGACGTGTGGGGCCGCCGGCGCCTCGCGTACGAGATCAACAAGAAGGCCGAGGGCATCTACGCCGTCGTCGACCTCCAGGCAACGCCGGAGGCGGTGGCAGAGCTGGATCGTCAGCTGCGACTCAACGAGTCGGTGCTGCGCACCAAGGTCATCCGTCCCGAAATGCGCTGAGCATTCCACCCAGCCCCACCCGGATCAGCCTCATCGGTGCTGTCGGAGGGTTCTGAGAACCTGTACGGCGGGAACGGATGAGTGCGCGAGGAGATGGTCATGGCAGGAGACACCACCATCACGGTCATCGGCAACCTGACCGATGACCCCGAGTTGCGGTTCACCCCCTCCGGTGCCGCGGTCGCCAAGTTCCGGGTCGCTTCGACGCCCCGGTTCATGGACCGGCAGACCAACGAGTGGAAGGACGGCGAGCCGCTGTTCCTCTCGTGCACCGTCTGGCGGCAGGCCGCGGAGCATGTGGCGGAGTCGCTGCAACGCGGCGCCCGCGTGATCGTCTCGGGCCGGCTGCGTCAGCGGTCGTACGAGACCCGCGAGGGTGAGAAGCGCACCGTCATCGAACTGGAGGTCGACGAGATCGGCCCGTCGCTGCGCTACGCCACGGCGAAGGTGCAGAAGATGTCCCGCTCCGGTGGCGGTGGCGGCGGCTTCGGTGGCGGTGGTGGCGGTGGTGGTGGCCAGGGCGGCGGCGGAGGCAACTTCGACGACCCCTGGGCTTCGGCCGCACCAGCCCCCTCGCGTTCGGGTGGCGGCAACTTCGACGAGGAGCCTCCGTTCTAATGGCGCCGAGCGCCCGTGATCGTAAACCAGGAGCAAGAGCAATGGCGAAGGCTGCGGCACTGCGCAAGCCGAAGAAGAAGGTGAACCCGCTCGACAAGGACGGGATCACCTACATCGATTACAAGGACACCGCGCTGCTGCGCAAGTTCATCTCCGACCGCGGCAAGATCCGCGCTCGGCGGGTGACCGGCGTGACCTCGCAGCAGCAGCGGCAGATCGCCCGTGCGGTCAAGAACGCCCGTGAGATGGCGCTCCTGCCGTACACCGCGACGGCCCGCTGAGAGGAGGTGCCGACATGAAGATCATCCTGACTCAGGAGGTGTCCGGGCTCGGTGCCCCGGGCGACATCGTGGAGGTCAAGAACGGCTACGGCCGTAACTACCTGCTCCCGCAGGGCTTCGCGATCGCCTGGACCAAGGGCGCGGAAAAGCAGGTCACGCTCATCAAGCGGGCCCGCTCGGCCCGCGAGATCCGCGACCTCGGCCACGCCAACGAGGTGAAGAGCCAGCTTGAGGGCCTCAAGGTCAACCTGAAGGCCCGTGCCGGCGACGGTGGTCGGCTCTTCGGCTCGGTCACCTCGGCCGAGATCGTCGACGCCGTCAAGGCGGCCGGCGGTCCCGCGCTCGACCGCCGCCGGCTGGAGCTCTCCGGTCACATCAAGTCGATCGGGTCGCACCCGGTGCGGATCAAGCTGCACCCCGAGGTGACCGCCACGTTCAACCTCAACGTCCTGCAGGGCTGAGCCCCGCGGCACGCATCCGACAGGGCCCGCACCGTTTATTTGGTGCGGGCCCTGTCGCATCCGTACGTCCCCAGCTGCCGCCGACACCGACCCGTCTGCGTCAATCCGGGTGGGCCGCGTGACGGGACCGTCGCACCGGGTCGGGCCGCGCGCTGTGGCGGCGGCGGTCACCCGATGGGCTGGCCGGTCACCGCGCTGATCATCACCGTGGACAGGCCACCGCCGACCACCGCGGCGGCGAGCGCCACAGTGGTCGGCCGCCACGTGGTGCCTACCCGACGCAACAGCATCGCGACCGCCAGGCTGCTGGCCAGGGCCAGCCCGAACCTCGGTATGCCGGCGACCATCGACCCGAAGGCGCGTGCCCGCGGCGATTCGCACCCGCCGCCGCTGATGTCGGTCACGCAGCCGAGCGGTGGCGCGCCATCGAGCGTCAGCAACCAGATGAAGATCACCACCGCCGGCAGGAGATAGCAGGCGGCGGTGTAGAGCAGTGGCAGCCATGGACCGCCAGGATCCGGATCGAGCAGATCGTCTTCCAGGCGACGGTTCCAGCTACCGGTGCTGACCGCCTCGATCCCTCGCCGTACGGCGGCTATCCCGACCGGCCGCGCGGCCGGGGCCGGAGAGGGACGTCGTCGCGGTGCCGGGCGCGGCCGGGGCGCGGTGTAGCCGACTACCGGCGACCGCGGCGCCGCCGCACTCGCGTCGACCCAGCGGGGATCGTCGCCCGCCAACCGGGTCCCAGGCCAGAAGCCGTCCTGCGCCGGCTCCGGCCGGCCAGCCGAGGACCACTGCTCGGCACCGGACGCGGCACCCGAGCGCGGCGGTGCCGTACGGTCCCAACGATCCGGGTCCGAGTAGCCGTCCCACCGGTTGGGGGGCGGCTGCCGTTCCCGCCGATCGGCCTCCGGGTCGCGGTCCCACTGGCCGGTGGTGTCGGGCTGAAGCCACTGGCCGGTGCTGTCCGGTTCGAGCCACTGGTCCGTGGCGGCCGTCTGGAGCCACTGGCTCGTGCTGTCGGCGTCCCAGGGATCGGTCGGCTCTGCCGTACGACGGTCGGTGCCGGTCGGCTGCTGCCACGCGTGCAGGCCGGAGGCATCCCACGGATCGACCTCCGGCCGGCGACCCGCCGACTCCGCCCTCCGCTCCCGGGGCTCCGCCGACCGTCCCCGAGGCTCGGCCGACCGTGCCCGGGGCTCCGTTGACCGTGCCCTCGGCTCGGTCGACCGCGCCCGGGGCTCCGGGGACGGTTCGGCAGATTCCAGCGCCCGCCGCCGGCGTCGCTGGGCCGGCGGAGCGGCCGGCTCCGAATCGGCGGCCTGCTTGTCTTCCTCCTCCAGCGCCGACCAGGTCACCTGGCGGCGGCGGGACTGCGCCCGGCGGGGACGGCTCTGCGGCGTCACGCCCGACACCGGGTCGTCCTCCTCGGCCCGACGGCTGCCGACGTATCCCTCCTCCTGTGGACGCTCGAAGGTCCACTCCCGGGTGTGGTCGGCCTCTGCGGCGGCGGGAGGCGGGGTTTCGCGCCAGCTCGACTCGATGGCCCGCTGGCTCCGGACGGGCGCGGACGAGCGCCAACTGCCGCCGTAGCGCGGCCCGTCGCCATCGTCGTCTTCGTCCGGCGCGGCGTGCCGGCCACCACCGTCCACAGTCTCGACGCCCGACTCCAGCGCCCAACGAGGCAGGTACGGCTCTGCCGGCTCCTCCTGCCCACGCTCGATGGCGCGTCGACGGCTCGGGGTGCGATAGCGCTCGACGGCGGAGTCGTAACGATCAGCCGGAGGGCTGTCGACGGGATCAGCCCACGAAGCGGCCGACCGTCGCTCGCGCGGGCCGTCCTCCCCGCGTGCCCAGTCCCGGTAACTCACGGCCGGAGCGTGACCCTTCTCAACCGAAAGCGCAATCCGCTGTCCAGGTGTAGCCGTAGGCCACCGATCCTACCCCGACGATCGGGACAAAGCCCTAGCCGGAAATTCTCGTCCACAGGCTGGGGATGGCTTTTGCCCAGTTCACAGTCGTGCTGTGGAGAAATCCCCACCTGTTATCCACAACCCTGTGCACACCCTGCGCACATGCTTGCGTACCCGTGTCCACAGGTTGTCCCGAGGCTCGTCCACCGCTGCGGTTGAGTGGCTGACCTCGGGTTCCGTATCGTTAGCCCCCGACCAGCCGCCCCGATGGCCCCCGATCGACGCGGACGGTCGATGTTTGTCGCACCCGGGCGGTAAGCCTGGACCGATCCGACGCAGTGGAGGGGGGCCCGGTGTCGGTCACCGACGACATGCGGACGGAGTCGTTTCCCGGCGGCGGGCAGCCATCCGGCCCGGCGCCGCGCGATGGTCAGTTCGACAAGACGCCACCCCAGGACGTGGCCGCCGAGCAGTGCGTCCTGGGTGGCATGTTGCTGTCCAAGGACGCCATCGCCGACGTTGTCGAGATCCTCAAGACCAACGACTTCTATCGGCCGGTGCACGCCACCATCTTCGACACCATCCTGGAGATCTACGGCCGGGGCGAACCGGCCGACGCGATCACCGTCGCGGCGGCCCTGGCCGACTCCGGCGACCTGGCCCGGGTGGGCGGCGCTCCGTACCTTCACACGCTCATCGCCAGCGTGCCGACCGCGGCGAACGCCGCCTACTACGCGCGCATCGTCAGTGAGCGGGCGGTGCTGCGACGACTGGTCGAGGCCGGCACCAGGATCGTCCAGCTCGGGTACGGCACCGCGAGCGGCGGTAGCCGCGACGTCGACGACATCGTCGACCTGGCCCAGCAGGCCGTCTACGACGTGACCGAGCGGCGGGTCAGCGAGGATTTCGCCATCCTCGCCGACATGCTCCAGCCAACTCTGGACGAGATCGAGGCGGTCGGCGCCCAGGGCGGCGTGATGACCGGCGTGCCCACCGGCTTCACCGACCTGGACCGCCTGCTCAACGGCCTGCACGCGGGCCAGTTGATCATCGTGGCCGGCCGCCCTGGTCTCGGCAAATCGACCGCAAGCATGGACTTCGCTAGGAATGCGGCTATTCGGACAAACCAAGCGGCGGCGATCTTCTCGCTGGAAATGAGCAAGGTCGAGATCGTCATGCGGCTGCTCTCGGCCGAGGCGCGGGTGCCGCTGCATGTGCTGCGCAGCGGGCAGCTTTCCGACGACGACTGGACGAAGCTGGCCCGCTGCATGGGTGAGATCAGCGAGGCGCCGCTCTTCGTCGACGACACGCCGAGCATGAACCTGATGGAGATCCGGGCCAAGGCCCGCCGGCTCAAGCAGCGGCACGACCTCAAGCTGATCGTGGTCGACTACCTCCAGCTGATGACCTCACCAAAGCGCACCGAGAGCCGGCAACAGGAAGTCGCGGACCTGTCCCGGGGCCTCAAGCTGCTCGCCAAGGAGGTCGAGTGTCCGGTGATCGCGGTCAGTCAGCTGAACCGTGGCCCGGAGCAACGCACCGACAAGCGACCCCAACTGTCTGATTTGCGGGAAAGTGGGTCAATTGAGCAAGATGCTGACGTTGTGATACTTCTGCATCGCGACGACTATTACGACAAGGAATCTCCTCGTGCTGGGGAAGCGGATTTCATAATCGCCAAGCACAGAAATGGCCCGACCGACACTGTGACGGTCGCCGCCCAACTGCACCTGTCGCGCTTCGTGGACATGGCGATCGGATGAGTTATCCGCAGGACTGAGCCGGGCTGGCCCGATCCAACGGACGGGTGTGGTGGGCGACCGGACCGAAGAGCGGCCCGGTCGTCGCGGAGGCTCAGCCGAACATGTCGTCGAGGAAGCTCTTCCGCTTCTTGCGCCGGTAGTGCCCGTGGTAGCCGTAGTGCTGGGGGCTGCCGTAGGCGGGTGCCGGCGCCGGGTAGCCGTGCGCTGGCGGCACCGCGCCGTAGCCCGGCTGGTGCGGCGCGGGAGCAGCGGGCGGTGGCGGGTAGCCGCCCTGAGGAGCAGTGGGCTGGGGAGCACCCGGGGCCTGTCGCGCGCTCCAGTTGGCCTCGGCCTCGAACAGCTTCTCCAACTCGCCGCGGTCGAGGAAGATCCCCCGGCACTCGCCACACTGGTCGATGACGACTCCGCTGCGCTCGTACTGGCGCATTTCTCCGTGGCACTTGGGACAGGTCAGGCTCATCACCCGACGGTACCTGGTCGGCTCACGCGGTAGCGGTCAGCGCCTCCGTGACCTCGTCATCGGAGACCTCGTGGAAGTCGTCGTAGTACGCCCCGACCGCTGCGAAGGTGGGCGGTCGCTGGACGCAGATCACCTGATCGGCCTCGACGGCCAGCATCTCGTACGCCTCCTGCGAGCCGACCGGGACGGCGACCACGACGCGGCGGGCACCGAGGTGGCGGGCCACCTGGACGGCCGCACGGGCGCTCGCCCCGGTGGCCAGCCCGTCATCGACGATCACCGCGATGCGGCCGGTCAGGTCCAGCGGGGCGCGCCCGGCCCGGTAGCACTGCTCGCGCCGGTCCAACTCCTCCTGCTCCCGGTGCTGGACGCCGGCGATGTCGCCCGGGTCGAGCTGGCTGGCGACCGCGTCGTTGAGCACGCGTACCCCGGCGGGACCGAGCGCCCCGAAGGCGACCTCGGGAGCCCACGGCATGCCGAGCTTGCGAACGACCAGCACATCCAGCGGCGCGCCGAGGCGTTCGGCGATGACCCGGGCCACCGGCACGCCACCGCGTACCAGGCCGAGCACGACGACATCCGGTTCGCCGATCAGGGCGGTCAGTCGGTCGGCGAGCACCCGGCCCGCCTCGGTGCGGTCGCGGTACGCGGTCATGCCCTCAGGTCTACGCCCTGCGGGCGGTCTTCGCTCGCCGGTTGCCGGATCCCGGGAACGTCGAGCGCGGGTACCCAGAGCAGGAACGCGATCGGGTACAGCAGGTAGCCGAACCGGGTGGTGGGCATCAGCAGGATCGCCGCGAGCAGCCCGTACGCGCAGACCAACGCGGCGGCCGGGGCGGTGCGGGGTGGGCGGCGGGTGAGCCGGAGGGCGATGGCCAGCCCGGCCGCGATCAGCAGCACGGCGGCGACGGCTCGACCGGCCGGCAGCGCGGTGGCGATCAGTTGTCCGGGGAAGGGTGACTGCGCCGGGCTGGAGACCAGCCCGTGCCCGAGGGGGAACCGCAGCACGTTCTCCACCAGTGCGTCGTGGTCGACCAGCAGGGTGGGCAGCAGCGCGGCGGCGGGCAGCCCCAGCGCGCCCGCGGTGACCCGCCGGCCGGCCCGCCGGGTGAGCCCCCAGATGATCAGTACCGCGGCGATCGGCCAGGCGAAGAGCTTCAATGCGCCGGCCAGCCCGACGGCGAGGCCGGCCCGACCGGGACGTCCGGTCGCGGCGAACGCGAGCGAGAGCAGGCAGAGCGCGAGTACGGGCAGGTCGTCTCCGCCGGTGGCCAGGGTCAACGCGCAGATCGGCAGGACGGTGGCGGCCTGCACCGCGCGCAGCAGGGCGGCGTCGTGGCGGGGCGAGCCGGCTCCGGCGATGGGCTGCCGCAGGAGGCGCAGGGCGAGGACGAGGGCCAGCGCGGTGCCGACGGCGAACCAGATCCGGGCGTCGGTCCACCAGGCGTCGACGGCTGCGCGGGGCAGCCCGAACAGGGCCATCCCCGGCTGGTACGGGGTGTAGCCGAGCAGTTGGTGATCGGGGGGTAGCGCGGCGATGGCGTCCGGTCCCAGGTACGGCGTGCCGGTTTCCAGCAGGCGCCGGCCGGATCCCTCGACGACCAGCACCTCCTCCTGCGCCCGGTCGGTCCGCCCGGACGCGCGTTGCACGCTCTGCCAGAGCAGGGGCAGCAGGACGGTGCCGGCCACGGCGAGGGCGGTCACCAGCCCGCGGGCGGCCGTCCCGGCCAGCGGGGACGTCGGTCGTCTGTGCCGGACGAGGAGTTGACCTGCGGCAAGGGTCGCGGCGGCGAGGTAGCCCAGGGCTGCGATTCCGCCCCAGGCGCGGTGCGGCACGAGGGTCGAGGTGGCGGCGGTGACCGCGGCGAAGGCGGCCGAGACGGTGTAGAGGCCGAGGTCAAGGGTGAGACCGCCGGCGGCGTGGTCGAGCCGGCGCCACCACCGGGGGCGGTGGTCGGTCGGGGCGGCGGTGCTCATCGGGGCAGTGTTCCAGAGACGGTCGAGAAACCGCGCGGCGGCTGCGGCTCCGCCTCGCTCGCTCCGGGCATTCTCGACAGCTCAGGCTGGCTGGTGCCGGCCACGGCCCCCCTGCCGGCGGCCCTGCGGCAGTCGGACCACTGCGCCGGCGTCGTGCAGCGGGACGGCGAGGGCGCCGGGTCGGCCCCCGGTGCCGCGCTGGAGCGTGGCGAGCAGCGCCCCGGCGGCGAGCGGGCGGGCGAAGAGATGGCCCTGGCCGGCGGTGCAGCCGAGTTCCCAGAGGGCGAGGCGTTGGGCCTCCTGCTCGACCCCTTCGGCCACCACCGCGAGGTCGAGGCTGCGACCGAGATCCAGGGTGGAGCGGATGATGGCGGCGGCTTCGGCGGAGGACTCCATGGCGGTCACGAAGCTGCGGTCGATCTTCAGCTCGTGTACCGGGATCCGGGAGAGCAGGGACAGCGAGGAGTAGCCGGTGCCGAAGTCGTCCAGCGCGAGCCGGACACCGGAGTCGCGCAGTCGGGTGAGCGTCTGGTCGACCACGTCGAGTTGGCTGAGTGTGAGGGTTTCGGTCAGCTCCAGCACGAGCCGGTCGGGGGGCAGGTCGTGGGCGCGCAGGCGGGCCAGCACCGAGCCGGGGAACCGGGCGTCGAGCAGGCTGCGTGGGGAGACGTTGACCGCCACCGGGACGTCGAAGCCGGCGTCGCGCCACGTGCCGGCGGCGATCAACGCCTGGTTGAGGATCGCCTCGGCGAATGCGGGCAGCAGCCCGGAGCGCTCGACCGCCTCCAGGAAGCGCAGCGGATCGATCATGCCGTGGGTGGGGTGGTGCCAGCGGGCCAGCGCCTCGGCGGCGATGACCTCGCCGGTGCCGAGGTCGACGATCGGCTGGAAGTTGACAGTGAACTCCTGGTCGGCGACCGCGCGGGGCAGTTCGCCGCCGAGGGTGAGGCGGCCGAGGTCGGCGGTGTCCCGGGTCGGTGCGTACGTGGCGATTCGCTGCCCGGCCCGTTTGGCCTGGTACATGGCGACATCCGCCCGGCGCAGCAGTTCGGCGATGCCGCCGGTGGCCGGCGCGGCGGCGATGCCGCCGCTGGCCTCGACGCTGATCTGCATGCCGTCGAGGTCGAACGGCTCGTAGAGCGCGGCCAGCAGTGTCTCGGCCCGGTGGGCGGCCACCGCGGGGGCGGGCAGGGCCCGCAGGAGTACGGCGAACTCGTCGCCGCCGAGCCGGGCGACCAGGTCGTCGGCGCGGGCGGCGGCGCGCAGCCGATCGGCGACCTTTACCAGCATCTGGTCACCGGCGGCGTGGCCGAGGGTGTCGTTGACCTCCTTGAAGTGGTTCAGGTCGATCAGCACCAGTGCGGTGACCCCGTCGGCGTGCCGGTTCTGTAGTTGCTCGTTGCCCTGGTCGAGCAGGTGTCGCCGGTTCGCCAGCCCGGTCAGCGCGTCGTGCGCCGCGGCGTGTGCGTTGGCCTGCGCCACCCGGGCGAGTTCGGCGTACGCCTGGGCGTTGCGGACGGCCGTGCAGAGCGCCGACGCGAAGGTGTGCAGGGTGTACCGCTCCCGTTCGGAGAGCCGCACCGGCCCCTGGAAGCGCAGCCGCAGCATGCCCACGTCGACCGACTTGTCGTGCCCTTCGAGGCGGACAGGTTCCACCGCGCCCTGCACGGTGGTGGGCTCGCCGGTCGGCCCGTCGTAGGTGATGCCGTCGGAGTTGCCGCGTACGAGGCGAGCGGCGTCGCGTAGCTCGATCTCCACCTCGTCGGCGGAGAACAGTTCGGCGGCCCGGGTGACCGCGGTGGTGAGGACCTCGTCCAGTTCGACGACGTTGAGCGCGTCGGTGGTCTGGGCGAGCCGTTGCCACGCCTGGTGTTCGGTGCGACCGCGGACCCTGGTCGAGTAGGCGAGGTGCAGGCTGAGCACGAGCGGCGGCACGGCGAGCAGGAGTCGGGGGTCGGCCTCAAGGATGAGCAGGCTGCCGACGGCGACGCAGAAGCGTACGACGTAGCCCGCGATTCTCAGGTCGAGGTTGTTGCGGAAGCGGGTGGCGACGGGGGTGCCCGAGGCCAGGGCGATCACGGGTATTGCCAGGAACTCGTCGAGCAGGACGGCGACCAGGTAGGCCACCGCGAGTGGCGGGATCAGCTGCCACGGCTGACCGTTGAGACCGTCCCACCCGGCGGCGTCGAGAGCGGCGCCCGCGCCGACGGCCATCAGGACGTTCTTTCCCACGCCGAAGGCGAGCTTGATCGGCGGCAGTTGCAGGGAGGCCAGGGCCACGCCGGCGGCGGTGCACAACACCACCCACGATGTCGGCGCCAGCGCCAGGGCGATGACCAGCGCGGTCTCGTTCCAGCTGATCGAGTGCCCCGTCGACCTGATCCGGATGTCCGTCTTGACGAGGGTCCCGACCGCACTCATGAAGATCAACATCGTCAGTGCGGACAGGTCGTTGAGGGGGGTGGTCAGGGGGGCGGCGGATGCGGCCAGGGCCGAGGCCACCACCGCCACAGTGGCACCCACGACGACGAGACCGACTAGCAGCCGGAGCCGCCGATCGGTCTCATTGTCTCGTCTCGGGGGATGGATCATGCCACTCCTGACGGCTGTCTCCACCGTGGTGACAGCCTACCGTCGGCAGTCCGAAGTCCCGGGGAACAGCTCACGTCCAGTCATTGCCGCGCATGCCAGGCCTCCTTAGATCCATGCCCCAGATCTCCGAGGAGATCTCGTTCGATGACGAAAGTGAGGCTAAGTCGTGGCAGACCGGCCATGCCAGAATAAATGTTACAATATGCAAGATTAGTCAATTGCGTTACCATTCATGACGTTCTGTCATAAGAGTTATGCGGAGCGCATCGACAGATGTGGTCGCACGATGTCTTCCCTGTTGGCGATAACCCGGTTTGCGTAATTCGTGGCGCATGTTCATCGCCACTTTGGATTCTCATACCGTAAAGCCGGGTCCCGCCACCGCCGGTGGAGTGCTTGTTGCGGGCCGGCCGGTCGGCTGCTCACTGTTAAGGTGCGACCACGCGAATGCCTCACGCCACGAGGGGTCCGGGGAATGTGAAGATTGAGATGCTTGGCGGCCTTCGAGTGTCGTCCGATGCATCGAGGGTGGAGCTGGGGACGCCCAAGCAGCGAACCGTTCTGGCCATGCTGGCGATGCGGCCGGGGCGGTTGGTGGCCATGGACGAGCTGATCGACGAGATCTGGCCGGACGGTCCACCTCGCTCCGCGGTGCCGAATGTCCGGACATATGCCGCCAACCTGAGGCGAGCATTCGAGGCCCACGAATCCGGGAAGGGCCTGCTCGTCCGGCAGAGCAGCGGCTACCGCCTGGGTGTCGCCGCGGCCGAGGTGGACCTGTTCTGCGTCCTCGACCAGCTTGACCAGGCCCGCCTGCTGGCTTCCGGTGGTCAGCTGGAGCCGGCCCGGTCGATGCTGAGTCAGGCGATGTCCCGGTGGCTCGGGCCGCCACTGGCCGGGATGCCGCTCGGGCCATCCCTGACCGCCCAGGTGGCCGCCGTCCAGGAGCAGCAGTTGCTGGCCGTGGAACTGCTCGCCGGCCTCGCCATCGAGACGGGCCGGGTCGACGAGACGATCCCGCTGCTGCGCAGCACCGTGGCGGCCCATCCGACCCGTGAACCGGCGTTGCTCCTGCTGATGCGGGCGCTGCACCAGCGCGGTGACTTCGCCGGCGGGATCTCCGTCTACCGCTCGGCGTCCCAGGCCATCGGCGCAGAACTCGGCGTCGAACCGAGCAGAGACCTTCGGCAGCTGTACCGGTTGATGGTCGAGCACAAACCCACTCTGCCCCGGCGGTACGCCGGTTCGGAGCCGGGGTCGGAAGCCGGGCCTCCGCCGGCCGGCGCGACCGCTGCCGCCCGGCGGGAGTGGGATTGGTTACCCCGGCCGGTGGCGGACTTCGTGGGCCGGGACGACGTGGTCGAACGGCTGATCGCCAAGTCCCGCTCCGCCGACGGCTCGCAGCCAGTGGTCCACCTGATCGACGGGATGGCCGGAAGCGGCAAGACCACCCTCGCCGTGCACGTGGCGCGACGTCTGATGCCGCGGCATCCCGACGGCCAGCTCTTCATCGACCTGCGGGGACACGAGGACGGCAACCTGGTCGAGCCGGCCAGCGCACTTGTGGTCCTGCTGCGCCAACTCGGGGTTCCGGCCGCCCGCATCCCGATCGACATGGAGGAACGTCGCGGGCTGTGGCGACGTGAGCTGTCGTCCCGTCGGGTCGTCATCGTGCTCGACAACGCGGCAGACAGCCGGCAGGTGATCCCCCTGCTGCCGGTCGCCTCCTGCTCGGTCGTGCTGGTCACCTCCCGGCGGCGGCTCGTCGACCTGGACGTGGGACCGCCCGAGTCGCTCTCCGTGCTCTCCGCCGAGGAGGGGCTGCGGCTGCTGGCTGCCAGCGCCGGAGCGGAGCGGGTACACGCCGAACCCGAATCAGCGGCGGAGATCGTCCGCCGCTGCGGCCACCTGCCGCTGGCGATCCGGTTGGTCGGGTCGCGCCTGGCCCATCGGCGCAACCGTCGGCTGGCCGACCTGGCCCAGCGGTTGGCCGTGGCGGACTCGGGTCTGGCGACCTTCGGCATGGGGGGCCAGAGCGTCGCCTCGGCCTTCGGCGCCTCCTACGAGCCGCTGAGCGACCTGACCAAGCGCGTGTTCCGACTGCTCGGCCTGCACACCGGCCACTACGACGTGGCGATGGTCGCCGCGATGGCCGGACTGTCCCACGCGAAGGCCGGACAGGTTCTCGACGACCTGATCGATCGGCACCTGGTGGAGGAGTCGGCGGACGGTCGCTACCGGATGCACGATCTGGTCCGCCAGTACGCCCGGGAGAAGTGCCACGAAACCGACTCGTTCGAGCTGCGTCAGGCCGCCCTGGCCAGCCTGTTCGATATCGTGCTGCACCTTTCGATCCGGGCCGCGGAGACGCTGAATCAGATCGTGGACGTCCGGGAGGACATCGGCACCGTGGAGCCGGAGCGCCCGGATCTGGTGCTCGGACCCGACGCGGTCGACGTCGACTGGCTGGAACGGGAGCGGAGCAACCTCGGTCTGCTCATCGAGATGGCGGCGGAGAACGGCCTGCACGCGTACACCTGGCGAATGGCCCGGGTGCTGTGGCGCTTCTTTTACGTCCGTGGTTACTTCGAGGACATTTTGCGGACCCACGAGTTGGGTCTCGTTGCCGCAGAGCGATCCGGAAATCGGCCCGCGATGTGCTCGATGAACAACTATCTTGCCTCCGCCCTGACCAAGACCGGTTCATATCGCCGTGCGATCAAGTGCCTCGATGCGGCTCTGGTTATCGCACAGGAATCGAACGACAAGCTGGCAGTGGCAAAAATTCAAGGGAACCTCAGCGTGGTCTACTGGGCGAAGGGAGATCTGGAGCAGGCCGCGACGCTGGGCGCGGAGGCATTGCGTGACCTTCCGGTGAAGCACATCAGCAGAGTCCGGATAAACCTGCCGAACCTCGGACTCGCCCTGGCCTCGCTCGGCCGTTACCACGAGGCGTTGCGGGCACATCGACTCCATCTCTTCTGGGCCCGGCTGGAGGGCGACCGTTACCAGATCGCCAACGCGTTCAGTCACATCGCCGCCGTACGGGTGCGTACCGGTGAGCATCAACACGCGCTGCGGTTGTTGAGATCCGCCATGGTCCTGTACGACCGGACCGGCCACCGCTACGGCGAGGTCGACACGCGCAACGTCATGGGTATCGCGTACCGCAATGCCGGCCGGCTGGAGCAGGCGCGGCAGCAGCATGAACTCGCCCTGGAACTCATCGACGACTCCGCCGAACGGCAGGCGGAATGTGGCGTGCTGAACGAACTCGGCCTGACCCTGGCTGCCGGTGGCGACACGAACTCCTCGATGCAGGCACATCAACGAGCGCTCGACCGGGCGATCCAGATCGACAGCCCGTACGAGCAGGGGCGGGCACTGGCCGGGCTGGCCGAGCAGCTTTTCGCCGCCGATCCGGAGCAGGCGCGCAGACACTGGGCGCGGGCGTCGGCGATCTTCCGGCGGATGGGTGTGCCCGAACGATTCGAGGTCGAACGCCGGCTGGCCGAGACCGCGCCGGGCGACCGGCCCTGATGACGCGATCGGCCCTGCTGGCGGCAGCCGGGAACCTTCTTATCGATTTCTTATCGCCGGGCTCGGTAGCGTCGCCGTGTTCGTCGACGGGGGGAGATCCGCCAGGGGCAGGGTCTCGTCGCGGCACCTGCCGGCAGGTACCCAGCTACCTTGCGGCAGGCCGCTGCGGAAGGGGTGGCGCGAGCGCGTCGCCCCTTCCGGGCACTCTGGACGGGCAGCCTCGACGGGCAGCTTGGACGGCCGGGTCGTAACGGCGGGATAGGCTCGCGATCGTGACCGAACCCGCCCAGCTCACCCACGTCGACACGGCCGGCGCGGCGCGCATGGTCGATGTCTCCGCCAAACAGGTCACCGGCCGCTCGGCTGTCGCGGCCGGCCGGCTGCGCACCACCGGCGAGGTGATCGAGCTGCTGCGCCGCGACGGGCTGCCCAAGGGCGATGCGCTCGCGGTCGGGCGGCTGGCCGGGATCATGGGCGCCAAGCGCACCCCCGACCTGATCCCGCTCTGCCATCCGATCGCCCTGCACGGCGTCACGGTCGACCTGGCGTTGACCGCCGACACCGTCGAGATCACCGCGACCGCCCGCACGGCCGACCGCACCGGAGTCGAGATGGAGGCGTTGACCGCGGTTGCGGTCGCCGGCCTGGCCCTGGTCGACATGGTCAAGGCGGTGGACCCGGCGGCCAGCGTCGACGCGGTCCGGGTGCTGCGCAAGGAAGGCGGAAAGACGGGCACCTGGGAGCGCCCGGAGCACCGACCGTGATCCGCGCCCGGGTGGTGGTGGCCTCCAACCGGGCCGCTGCCGGCGTCTACGCCGACACCAGTGGCCCGCTGCTCGTCGCGGGCCTGCGCGAGCTGGGCTGCGCGGTGGACGAGCCGGTGGTGGTGCCCGACGGCGAGCCGGTCGGCCGGGCGGTGGCCGCGGCCGTGGCGGACGCCGTCGACGTCGTGTTGACCAGCGGCGGCACCGGGATCACCCCGACCGACCGCACTCCCGACGTGACCAGGGCCCTGCTCGACTACGAGATTCCCGGCATCGCCGAGGCGATCCGCGCGCACAGCCGCGACAAGGTGCCGACCGCGGCGCTGTCCCGGGCCGTGGCCGGGGTGGCCGGCCGCACGCTGGTGGTGAACCTGCCCGGCTCGACCGGCGGGGCGCGCGACGGGCTCGCCGTGCTGGGGCCGATCCTGGCCCACACCGTGGACCAACTGCGCGGCGGCGACCACTGAACTCTCGCCGAGCGGCCGGGCTCCAGGGGCCGTAACGCGAGGTCGAGGAAGGTTCACCAGAGAACCCGATAGGCTCGGCGAGTGAGAACGGAAACCGCATCCGCAGCCGATCAGGCCGTCGCGCCGCCGCCGGCCGATTGGGAGGAGGCGCGCTCCCGGGTGTACGCGGCCGGCCTGGCCGCCGCGCTGCCCGCCGTCGAGCGTCCGCTCGCCGAGGCCGACGGGCACACCCTCGCCGAAGCGCTCACCACCCGGACCGACCTACCGGCGTTCCCGACCTCCAGCGTGGACGGCTGGGCGCTGCGTGGCGACGGCCCGTGGCGGGTGGTCGGCCGGGTGCTGGCCGGTGCCGCAGCAGCCCCGTTGACCGAGGACGGGACGACCGTCGAGATCGCCACCGGGGCGATGGTGCCGGAGGGCGCCTCGGCCGTGCTCCGGGTGGAGGAGTCGACGCGTACGGCGGACGGGTTGGTCGACGGTGTGCCGCGGACCGTGCCCGAGTGGCGGCGGCCCGGCGAGGAGGCGTCCGCCGGTGAGGAACTGCTCCCGGCCGGGACGCCGGTCGACCCGGCGGTGATCGGCCTGGCCGCCGCCTGCGGGCACGACACCCTCCGGGTACGCCGGCAGCCCGCAGTGGCGCTGCTGGTCTTCGGCGACGAGCTGCTGACCGCCGGCCCGCCCGCCGCTGGTCGGGTCCGCGACGCGCTCGGCCCGTCGGTGCCCGCCTGGCTGCGTCGGTACGGCTGCCAGGTGCGTCCGGCGGACGTGGTCGGCCCGGTCGAGGACACGTTGCCCGCCCACGTGGCCGCGCTGCGCAGCGCGTTGGCCGACGCCGATCTGGTCTGCACCACCGGTGGCACCATGCACGGCCCGGTCGACCACCTGCATCCCGCACTGGCCGAACTGGGCGCCGACTACGTGGTCAACACCGTGGCGGTGCGCCCCGGCTTCCCGATGCTGCTGGCCCGGCTGGTCGACACCCACGGCCGGGTCCGGTTCGTGGCCGGACTGCCCGGCAACCCGCAGTCCGCCGTGGTCGCCTTGGTCTCGCTGGTCGCCCCGCTGCTGGCCGGCCTCGCCGGCCGGCCGATGCCGGTGCTGCCGTACGCCACGCTCGCCGAGCCCGTGCCGGGGCGTGGCGACCACACCCACCTGGCCCTGGTCCGCCTCGACCGGTTCGCCGGGACGGCCCACCCGCTCCGGCACGTCGGCTCGGCGATGCTGCGGGGGCTGGCCGGCGCGGACGGGTTCGCGGTGATCCGGCCCGACACCGACGGGGCGGCCGGGGATCGCGTGCCGGTCGTACCGCTTCCGCTGCTGCCCGGGGAGCGGGCATGGTGACCGTGATCGGCGCGGTCACCGACCAGCCGCTGGACCTCGCCGCGCACGAGGCGGCGGTCGCCGACCGTCGGGCCGGCGCGGTGGTCTCGTTCGCCGGGGTGGTCCGCGATCACGACCACGGCCGCGCGGTGGTCAGCCTGGAGTACGAGGGCCACCCGAGCGCCGAGAAGCTGCTGCGGGAGGTCGCCGACGAGATCGCCGACGACCCCGACGTGTACGCGGTGGCCGTGTCGCACCGGATCGGTCCACTCGCCATCGGCGACGTGGCTCTGGTGGCGGCCGTCAGCACCGCGCACCGGGCAGCCGCCTTCGCTGCCTGTGCCCGCCTGGTGGACGAGGTGAAGGCCCGGCTGCCGATCTGGAAACGGCAGGTCTTCGCCGACGGCACCGAAGAGTGGGTCAACTGCCCCTGACCGGGTGCCCGGTCACGCCCAGCCCCGTCCTGCCTGATGCCGGGCGTCGCCCGTCCTGCCGTCGCGCCTCCTGCCGCTTCCCGTCCTGCGGTCCTTCCTACCGCCGCCCGTACAGGACCGCGCTGCGGGCCATCCGGTCGGTGTAGAAGGCGGGTTCCGCGCCGGGCCGCCAGGGCAGCGCGGCGACCAGCACGATCAGGGCCAGCGCCAGGGAGTTCTCCATCAGCGCGCCGAACAGGCCGTCCTGGTAGTGCGAGACCTCCGGCAACTGGTGTTCGTAAGGCCAGATCGGGGAGATCAGGAAGAGCAGGTAGAGCCCGACCGCGGCGATGCCGTGCCGGAGCCCGGTCAGCGTCGGGTACCAGATCGGCGGGCGGAGCGCGGGTACCCCCGGCGGGCCACCGTTCGGCCCCGGAGCAGGGCGCTGGGCCAGACCCCGGCTGGCGTCGTGGCGGCGTACGGCGGCGTCGGCCAGCACGATGATCGCCGGGATCACCCAGACGAGGTGGTGCGTCCAGGAGATCGGGCTGATCACATTGGCGGTCAGGCCGACCAGGGTGAAGGCGGTCAGCTCGTCGCCGTCGGCGTGTGCGTTGGCGGCCCGGGACAGGCCGAGCGCCAGCATCAGCACGGAGAAGGCGAGCCAGAGCAGCCCCGGGGTCTCGATCGAGTCGTAGAGCCGGGCCAGCAGCCCCGCCAGGGACTGGTTGGGCGTCATGTCGGCGGCGCCCACCCGCTCGGTCTGCCACAGCACGCTGCCGAAGTAGGCCCGGGACTCGCCTCCGACGATGCCGAAGCTACCGATCGTCACGCCGATGGTGGTGCCGATGGCGACGGCGGCCGCCCGCCACTGCCGGGTGATCATCAGATAGAAGATGAACAGTGCCGGGGTCAGCTTGACGGCGGTGGCCAGCCCGATGCCGACGCCCGCCCAGGCGCCACCGTAGACGAACCGCAGCAGCGGGCCGTCGTCCTCGGCGTGGTGGGTGCCCCGACGGGACCGCCAGCGCAGGGCGACCAGGTCGGCCAGGACCAGGGCGAACAGCAGCAGGTTGACCTGCCCGTAGCCGAGCGTCTCGCGGGCCGGCTCGATGGCGACGGCGAGCGGCGTGGCGATGGCCACCGTGTACCACAGTGGCCACCCCAGCCGGTCGACGATCGGGCGCAGCAGCGCGGCCAGCACCACGGCCAGGGCGGCGATGCTGACCAGGGCGTTCACCAGACCGGCACCGGCGACCGGCAGGTGTGCCATGGGCAGCATGGCCAGACCGGCGAACGGCGGGTAGGTGAACCCCAGGTTCGTGTCGGGCGCGACGAAGTCGTACAGCTCGTGACCGCTCGCCCACCAGACCACCGCGCCGTGGTAGATCTTCATGTCGAAGAAGTTGTACGGCCGCCCGAAAGTGCCGATGGCAAGCCATGCGGCGTAGGCGACGGCGGCCACGATGCCGGTCCGTACGACTGTCCTGCGATCGATCCCACGCGTTACGCGACGGACTGTGGCGAGGCGATCCAGCCCTCTACCGACGCTCGTCGGCATGGCGTGGCCACCCCCATACCAAGATCGTCCTACCCGTCCAGGTTCCGTACGGAGCCTAGAACGGCGCCTCACGTCAGTGCCTCCCGTGTTATCCGACCGTGTCCGATCCCACACCTTCTTTTGACATTTCCACCGCGTTAACGCCTGGCGGGCGGTTCAGGTGATTCGTGGCCTTAGTCGGGGGTGGAGGCGGGGTATTCGCAGCTCAGCCTGGAAGCCGACGGGCGGTGGAGGCCGATCGGACGGCGATCCGGGCCTCGCGGCGGGCGGTCCGGACGGCACGGCGCACCGACCGTCGGGAGTGGCCGATCCGGTGCCCGGCCCGCCAGCGTAGCCCTGGCTTACCCTCGGTGTCCGCCGCAGCGAGCAACAGCCCACCAAAGAGACCGAGGTTCTTCAGGAAGTGGATCTGGTTGTTGCGCCGCGTGGCCGGGTCGTCGTTGCGCCAGAAGGGATGCCCGGCGAGGGTCACCGGGACGAGCGTGCCGGCCAGGACCAGGGCGGCCGGTCGGGTGAACCTCCCGGTGGCCAGCATCAGCCCGGCGCCGAGCTGCACTGCGGCGTTGACCCGGACCAGCGTCTCGGTGTCGGTGGGCAGGCGGGGGTCCACCCGCTCCAGCAGCGGCGTCACCCGATCGGTGACCGGCTTCGCGGCGGGCACCAGGCGCTCGGGGTTCGCGAAGTTGCGGGCACCGCTGACTACGAAGATGCCGCTCAACATGGCGCGGGCGAGGGATCGTACGGGTTTCATGGACAAGTCATACCCCGTCCCGGCTACCGCCACGCCCAGCTACGGCCCATCTCGATCGATCGGGTGGCGATGGCGCGACGGTGTTTCAAGTGACCGTCGCGGATGGACGCGCTGCACGCGGTAACCTCGCCGCGTGACGACGCTGCGGCTACGCCCCGAGGATCCGGCCGACACCGGCGCGATCCGCCGGGTGCTGGCCGCCGCCTTCGCCCGGCCCGACGTGGCCACCCCGCCGGAGGTACGGCTCGTCGAGGAGTTGCGCGGCGGCGACGCCTGGCTCCCGGAGCTGGCGATGGTCGCCGAGTACGGCGGTGAGATCGTCGGCTACGCGCTGCTCACCCGGGTGACGGTCTGCTCGGCCGCCGCCAGTGTCACGGCCCGGCCCGGCGGCAGCGCCCCGACTGCCGGCAGCGCCCCGGCCGGCGGCGGTGTTCCGGCTGGTGACGGTGCCCTGACTGCCGGCAGCGCCCTGGCTGGTGGCAGCACCCGGACTGGTGGCGGCGTTCCGGCCCGGGTCGGGGGTAGCGTCCCGGCTTTGGCGCTCGGCCCGGTGGCGGTGGCGCCGCACCGGCAGCGGATCGGGCTCGGCACCGCCGTGGTGCAGGCCGCCCTCGATGCGGCCACCGAACTCGACGAGCGGCTGGTCGTGGTGCTCGGCGACCCTGCCTACTACCGGCGCTTCGGCTTCAGTCGAGCCGACCGGATGGGCCTGACCAGCCCGTGGTCCGGTCTTGGTGAGCCCTGGCAGGCATTGCTCCTGCCCCCGACAGACAGCGGCGAACCCCCCACCCCCCACGGCGAGGTGCTCTTTCCCCCACCATGGTCCAAGGTCTAAGTGGGCAACCGGGAACGCCGGTTCCCGGTTGCCGGAGATTCCTGCCGCCGCGGCAGTTCCCGAGCGTCACTGCCGGTGGTGGCCGCCCGACTGTGCCATTGCCTTCCCGCATCCTCTGCTCTGCCTCAACCAGCGCAACGGTCACCTTCCGTAGCCGCCCTCCGAGACGGGACGGGACATGGCCCCCGTGGTCCCGCGGGCTGACGCTGGCCGGTTGGCGCAACAGGTTGGCGCGGGCAGGTTGCCGCTGGTCGGCTGCTGCGGCGTGGGTTGAAGCGGAGCCAAAGGATGGCCGAGGGCAACCATGCCGTCGTCCGGTAGCGGTGACGCAGCGCCTCCGCCACCGAGTTCCCCGACGCTCCCTAACCACCCACCCACCCCACCCCACCTCTCACCCGCTCCCCGCTACCCTCGCTCGTCGATCATGCACTTGTGGCGGGCGGATTGCGCTGATCCGCGGCATTTGAGCGGCGCCACAACTGCATGATCGGCAGCATCATGGACATGACCGGCGTGCAGTGGCGTAGGAGCAGCGAGAGCGGCAGCAGTGGCGGTGACTGCGTCGAGGTCGCCGACAACCTTGGCCGGGCAAGGACCGCTGCACTGCCGACGATCGGATCGCTGACGGCGCGCGCCCAGCGGGCCGCTCGATCACAGTCAGGCGGGCTGGGTACGCAGGTAGCGGCCGAAGTGCGGGACGGTGAAGGCGACCGTGCCGCGTTCCCCGGAGTAGATCAGGCCCTTCTTGATCAGGGCATCGCGGGCCGGGGAGAGGCTGGCGGGCTTGCGACCGAGGGTACGGGCGATCTCCGCAGTCGGCACCGCCGCGTCCATATCGTCCCGGCCGCCGCCCTCGGCCGCCCCCTCGACCAGGGAGAGGGTCGCCATCGCCCGCATGTACTCGCGTTCCGCCGGGGTGGCCCGCTCGAAACGGGAACCGAAGAAGCCGACGGCCAGCTCGGCCTCCGCCTCCGGCGCGGCAACCCGGACGTCCGCCGGGGTGATCGGCGACCGGGGGGCATGGTCCCAGGTCGCCTTCCCGTACGCCTGGACGAAGTACGGGTACCCGCCGGACTTCTCGTAGAGCAGGTCGAGAGCCTTCGCCTCGTACTCCACCTCCTCGCGCTCGGCCGGCGCGCAGAGTGCCTGGTCGGCGGCGATCCGGTCGAGACGGTCGATGCGCTGGTACCGGAAGAGCCGCTCGGAGTACGACTTGGCGGCGCTCAGCACCGCCGGCAGGTGCGGCAGCCCGGCCCCGACCACGATCAGCGGCGCGCCGATCTGGGACAGCTCATGGCAGGCGGCACAGAGCGCGGAGACGTCCTCGGGCCCGAGATCCTGCATCTCGTCGATGAAGATGGCCACGCCGGTGCCGACGTCACTGGCCACCGAGGCGGCGTCGGTGAGCAGCTCCACCAGGTCGATCTCGATGTCGCCGGAGTCGGCCCGCCCGCTGGCCGCCGGTACGTCGATGCCGGGCTGCCACCGTTCGCGTAGCTTCGGGGCGGCACCGCCGCGACCCGTCGGGGCGCCCCGTTGGGCGAAGGCTTTGAGGACCCCGAGGAAGGCGTCGATCCGGTCCGGTGCCCGGTGTCGCGGGGCGAGTTCCCGGACGGCCATGTGCAGGGCGGCGGCGATCGGCCTGCGCAGCGACTGCTCCGGGCGGGCCTCGATCTTGCCGCTGCCCCAGAGCCGGTTGATCGCCTGCGAGCGCAGCGTGTTGAGCAGGACGGTCTTGCCGACGCCCCGCAGCCCGGTGAGCATCAGGCTGCGCTCCGGGCGGCCCCGGGCGATGCGTTCCAGCACGATGTCGAAGACGTCCAGCTCCCGCCCCCGCCCGGCGAGTTCGGGCGGGCGCTGACCGGCTCCCGGGGCGTACGGGTTGCGGACCGGATCCACGAATCGCAGAGTATCGGGCCATCTAGCCGAGAGGCTAGACATGGATAGACGGGGCTACCGGCGTGTTGTCCTCGACATAAAACTAGTGCTGTCTAGCGTCCAGGCTAGACAGCACTAGTTTCGACAATCGACCGTCAGGCGCGCTGCTTCAGGCAGAGCACGAAGTCGAGCGAGTCCAACTCGCTGTCGTAGAAGTACCAGTTCGTGTAGCCGTCGACCGCGGCGCACTTCGCCTCGGCGTCCTTCTCCCCGCTGGTCTTGCCGTCGAAGCGGCGCAGCACCTCGTACGACTTCGGCACGCAGTCGTTGATCAGCAGCTTGGGCTTGCCGCCCGCGGACGCGGTGTTCCGTACGCACTGCCCAACCTGCACGAACCGCGCGTCGGTAGACGAGTTGGCGGCCGGGGCGCTGGGCGGGGAACCGTCGTCCTCCGGCGCGTCGGCTGCCGGCCCTTCGGGTTCCTGAGTCGGCGCGGCCACCGGCGTCGTAGCCTCGTCGTCCTGCCCGAACAGGTAGAACGCGGTCGCCCCGCCGAGGATCAGCACCAGCATGACCGCCAGCACAGCGATCGGTCGCCCGCGACCGCGTTTGCGCTCGGGGGGTGCCACGGGCTGGCCGGCGTACCCGACCACGGACCCACCATCGTCCTGGAGAGCCTGCTGGATCTGGGTGTCCTGCGAGCCGTACCCCGCCTCGGCCGCCCCGTACCGGGTTCCCCGGTACTCCGGTCCGGCCGACCCGTAGCTCCCGCCGCCATAGTCCGGCCCATGCTGTGCCGCGCCATAGTCCGGCCCGTGCTGCGTGCCGCCACCGTGGCTCGGCCCGTGCTGCGTGCCGCCGCCATGGCCCGGTCCGTGCTGCGCCGGGCCGTGGCCAGGGCCTGCGGGCCGGTGTGGTCCGCCGCCGTAGGCCGGCCCGGAGCCGAAGTTCTGACCCGGTCCCTGCGGCTGGCCTGGTCCGTGGGCCTGGCCTGGTCCGTGCGGCTGGCCTGGCCGGTACGTCTCCCCGGGGCCGCGGGTCTGACCTGGTCCCTGCGGCTGGTGGCCCGGTCCGTGCGGCTGGCCCGGTCCGTAGGTCTGACCCGGCCGGTAGGTCTCGCCGGAACCGTGAGTTTGACCCGGTTGGTAGGCCCGGCCTGGTCCGTGCGGCTGGCCCGGTCGGTAGGTCTGACCCGGCCCGGGGGCCTGACCTGTCCCCAAGGTCTGATCTGGCCGGTAGGTCTGGCTCGGTTGGTACTGCCCCGGCCCGTGGTTCTGGCCGGGGCTGCGGTTCTGGCCCGGGCCGAGGGGCCGGCCAGGATCGTAGGTCGGGCGTGGGCCGTGCGGCTGGCCGGGAGCGTGCGCCTCGCCGGGCTGCGGCTCCTGCCACGGCTGCGGGTCGCCGCCCGGTGATCCGTAGTTCGCCATGCACGACCTCCTGAACCGATGAGTGGAGGCCGGCCGCCAGTTGTTGTCGAGGGCAGCCGCCGCCCACGCCACCGTAGCGTGTACACCATCGGCCCCCGGCCCCGACAGCGGCTGGGTCGGCTATCCGGCAGGTCGCCATCTAGCGCCGCCATCTAGCACGGACGCCGCCATGTCCGGGTAACACCGCGTTCGCCCGACCGGCGGGCGTTGGCCCGGCTGACGATCGGCGGCCCGACCAACCGGGCAGCCGACCAGCCGACAAGCCGGGCAGCCGGCGGGTAGGTCGGTCAGATGAGGCGGAGCTGGCGGTCCTTTGGTCGACGCGGTCCGCCGCTGTCGCCGAGGCGTTCGAAGAGGCCGGGATCGATCACATCGAGGAATGGTGACGGACGGCAGTCGCGTTCGGTGGAGTGCCGGACGCGGCGGGCGGCGTGGCTGACGTAGAGCCGGTCCTGCGCGCGGGTCAAGCCGACGAAGAACAACCGCCGCTCCTCGGCGATCGCGTCCTCGTCCGGAGTCGTACCCGGCCAGCGCAGCGGCAGCAGCCCGTCCTCGGCGCCGACCAGGAAGACCACCGGGAACTCCAGTCCCTTGGCGGCGTGCAGGGTCAGCAGGGTGACCGCCTCGGCGCGCGGGTCGAGCGCGTCCACCTCGGCGCCGGTGGCGAGCTGGGACAGGAACATCTCCAGATCGTCGCCGCACCGGCGGGCCAGCGGCGTGAGCAGGTCGACCGCGATGCGGACGTCCTCCGGGCGTACCCCGCTGGTGCCGTCGAGGGTGGGGACGGCGAAGCGCTCGGCGAGCAGCTGGCCGGCGAGGCGAACCCGGGCGGGCAGGGCGCCGTCGAGACCCGAGGCGTGTCGCAGCTCGCGGGCGATGGCCATCACGCCGGGGCGGTCCCGCAGCCGGTCGTGCGACCGCTTCTGCACCGGCACGTTGGCCCGGGACAGGGCGTCCACGATCGAGGCGGCCTGCGAGTCGGTCCGGTAGAGCACGGCGATGTCCGAGAAGGACAGCGTGGTCGACCGGCCGTCGATCCGGCCGGAGTCCAGCGACCGGTGGGAGAGGCCGCCGACCAACTCGTCGACGGTGCGTACCACGAAATCGGCCTCGTCGGCGACGGAGGCCGCAGCGTACCGGCCGACCAGCGGGGCCTCCGGGTCGAGCCGGGCCGGGTCGAGCCGGCGACCGCGGACCAGCGACGAGGGCGCGATGGCCTGCACCGCGGCGGCCAGGATCGGCGCCGACGAGCGGTAGTTGCGGTTGAGCCGGACCAGCCGGGCGTCGGTGAAGTCCTGCGAGAAGCGCAGGAAGTATCCGACGTCGGCACCCCGGAACGAGTAGATGGCCTGGTCCGGGTCGCCGATCGCGCACAGGTTGCCGTCGGCGGGGCTGAGCAGCCGCAGCAGCTCGTACTGCACCACGTCGACGTCCTGGTACTCGTCGACGAAGATCCACCGCCAGCGGCTCCGGTACCGTTCGACCAGCTTGCGGTCCTCCCGCAGCAGCGCGACCGGCAGGGTGAGCAACTCGTCCAGGTCGACCATGCCCTGCTTGCGCAGCAGCGCGGCAAAGGCGGACGGGTCGTCGCCGGCCTCGGTGCGGGCCGCCGCCCGGTCGGCGTCGTCGGCGATCCGGAAGTCGTTCGGCAGGCCGGCGGCCTCGGCGTTGTCCCGCAGGATGGTCAGCCCGAGCGAGTGGAAGGTGCCCACCGTGACGTCCTCGGCGACCGGCCCGAGCAGGCCGTCGAGGCGGTGCCGCAGTTCCTCGGCGGCCCGCCGGGTGAAGGTGATCGCCAGGCACTGCTCGGGGAAGACGTTCAGCTCCGCGCAGAGGTACGCGATCCGGTGGGTCAGCGTACGGGTCTTGCCGGTGCCCGGCCCCGCGACGATGAGCAGTGGACCACCGGGGGCCGAGGCGGCTACCCGCTGCATCGCGTCGAGCCGGTCGAGCAGGCCGGTACCGACCTCCTCCATTCCGGCGAGCATCGGCTCGAACGGCTCGTGCGGGGAGGGCGGCGGCGCGATCGGCGGAGCCGGGGGCACCGGCTTACGCTTCGGATCGACCTTCGCCGCCGGTCGCTGCGCCTTGTCGTCCGGCTTTGCCGCCGGCTTGGTGGGCCGTCGCTGTGCCGGCACCGGTACGTCGAAGAGCGTCTCCTGCCCGGCCGACTCCCCGGCGTTGCTCAGCTCGGCCGGGTCGAAGAGGGTGATCACGCCGTACTCGCCGTCGTAGCCCGGCACCCGGCGGACCTCGCCGCGGCGTAGCCGGCCGATGCCCTCGGCGAGCAACTCCCCGCCGACCCGGCCGATCTCGTCCAGCGGGGCGCGGGTGAGGATCTCCAACTCGGCGCCGAGCGCGGCGACCAGTTCGGTGAGCTTCCCCTCGACCTTCTTCGACCGCGGCCCGACCTTGTTGAGCTCGCCGAGGATCTCGGCGAGTTGGATCAGGTGGGTCACCTCGGGGACGTGCGCCGGCCGGTACCCCTCCGGCCGGTCGGCCAGGTCCTCGACCCGGCTCAGTACGCCCACGGTCAGTCCCTTGCCGCACTCGGGGCAGCGTCCGCCGGCCTCCCGGGTGCGTTCGGGCGCCCAGTTCACCCCGCAGAGCCGGTGACCGTCCGCGTGGTACTTGCCCTCCTCGGGGAAGAACTCGATCGTGCCGGCCAGCCCGTCGCCGGTGCGCAGCGCGTCCCGGATGCCGAAGTAGTCCCGGGCCGAGGCGAAGACGGTGGCCTCGCGGGCCAGCGCGGGCGGCGAGTGCGCGTCGGAGTTGGAAACCAGCCGGTAGCGGTCCAGGCTGCCGACCCGCCAGTTCATCTCCGGATCGGAGGAGAGCCCGGTCTCCACCGCGAAGACGTGGTCGGCCAGGTCGGCGTAGCAGTCGGCGATCGCGTCGAAGCCGGACTTCGAGCCCAACGCGGAGAACCACGGCGTCCAGATGTGTGCCGGGACGAGGTAGCCGTCGCCGCTCGCCTCCAGCGTGATCTCCAGCAGGTCGCGGGAGTCCAGGCCGAGGATCGGCCGGCCGTCCGAGCCGAGGTTGCCGATCCGGCCCAGCGCGGCGTTGAACCGGGCCACCGCGTCCAGATCCGGCAGGTAGATCAGGTGGTGGACCTTGCGGGTCCGGTCGTCCCGCTTGTAGATCGTGGAGATCTCCACGCTGAGCATGAACCGGACGGGATCGCTCTCCGCCGCGCTGGAGAGCCGGGGCGGCAGCCGGCGGGCGATGTCCCGCTCCGCCTCGGGCGCCAGCCGGTACAGGCCGGGCTCGGCCGGATGCAGCGTCTCGCGCAGGTGGTCGTACCAGGCGGGGTGGGTGAAATCGCCGGTGCCGAGCACCGCGATGCCCTTGCGTTTCGCCCACCAGCCGAGGTTTGGCAGGGTCAGGTCACGGCTACAGGCCCGCGAGTATTTCGAGTGGATATGCAGATCTGCGACGAAGGGCGGGCGGCCACCGGGGGGTACGGCGCTGAACGGAGGCACGCCGCATCCTGTCACGACCGGCCGTGTCGCCGCGCGTCGCCACGCTCGGAGGTGAGGTGCGCTATGCCGAACGCAACTCCACGAGGGTGATCTGAGGCTCCGCGCCGACCCGCACCGGCGGACCCCAGAAACCGGCGCCGTTGGTCACGTAGACCTTGGTGCCGTCCACCTCGCCCAGCCCGGAGACCACCGGCTGCTCCAGCTTCACCAGCAGGTTGAAGGGGACGATCTGGCCGCCGTGGGTGTGCCCGGAGAGTTGCAGGTCGACGCCGTACTTCGCGGCTTCCACCGCGGCCACCGGCTGGTGGGCCAGCAGCACCACCGGCCGGGACGGATCACGGTCGCCGAGCGCGGCGGCGTAGTCGGCCGGCGCGGAGACTCCGGTGCCCGCCGCGCTGACGTCGTTGACCCCGGCCAGATCGAGTACGCCGCCCCGAGCCGCGATCTCCAGCCGCTTGTTCTGGAGCACCCGCAATCCGAGCCGGTCGACCTCGGCCACCCACTCCTCGACGCCCGAGTAGTACTCGTGGTTGCCGGTGACGAAGTAGCTGCCGTGGCGGGCCCGGAGGCCACGCAGGGGCGCGGCGGCTTCGCCCAGCTCGGCCACCGTCCCGTCGACCAGGTCACCGACCACGGCCACGAGGTCGGCGTCCAGACGGTTGATCGCGGCGACGATCCGCTCGGTGTGTGCCCGGCCGTTCAGTGGCCCGATGTGGATGTCGGAGACCGTGGCGATGCGCAGGCCGTCCATGCTGCGGGGCAGCTTGGCCAGCGGGATCTGTACCCGGTCCAGTTGGGGCGGGCCCAGCGCGGTGCGTACGCCGTACCCGACCAGCCCGGTGGCGGTGAGTCCGGCGAAGATCGCGGCACCCCGGGCGAGCAGCAGCCGGCGTCCCGGGTCGTGGTCCGGCCCGGCCGGTGCGGCGGCCGGCGGGTCCGCCGGGCTGTCGGCCAACGCGGTGGCCGGCCCCGGGTCCGCGGTCGGTCCGGTGGCTGGCGTCTCGGCGCTGGTCGGGCCGACCAGGACCGGTTCCGGCGCGGCCACGGCGGCCCGGCGACGCAGCACCAGCCTCGTGACCAGCATCGGGATTTCCAGCGCGACGAGGAGTACCAGCAGATAGAACATCAGCGCGAGCCAGAGGTAGCCCGGCCAGGCCAGCCAGTACATGCCGGCCCGGGTGCCGACCATGGTCGCCGGCACGAGCAGCGCCAGCACCACCGTGGTGACCGTGCCGATCCGCCGCCAGCGCCCCGCCGTTGTGGTGTCCTTGACCAGCCGCTTCCAGAGGTAGAGATGGATCAGCCCGGTGATCAGGGCAAGGGTGGCCACGAAGCCGAGTACCGCGAACACGCTGGATCGATCCCTCTCAGCCGCCGGCGAAGGGGGGCAGGACGTCGATCGTCGCCCCGGCCGGCAGCGGCTTGTGCCGATCATGACAGGTCACGCCGTCGACCAGAAAACTCGCCACGGCGAGTACCGGTACCAGCCGCGCGCCGTGCCGCTCGGCCAGCTCCGCCACCAGGTCATCCAGCGATCGGCCGGCGGCGGTGGTCTCCTCGGAGCGGCCGGCAGCGGCCCGCGCCCCGGCAAAGTAACGGACCGTGACGGTTGCCATGGTCAACCTCCGATGGCCGACATCGGCCGGGCCGGTTGCAGGAAGGCCGGGTCGTCGATGCCGTGCCCGGCCCGCTTGCCCCAGGTCGCGGCCGACCAGCGCCGGGCCAACTCGTCGTCGTCGGCCCCGGCCCGCAACGCGCCACGCAGGTCGGACTCCTCGGTGGCGAACAGGCAGTTGCGGATCTGGCCGTCGGCGGTCAGCCGGGTCCGGTCGCAGTCGCCGCAGAAGGGGCGGGTGACCGTGCCGATCACGCCGACCCGGGCCGGGCCGCCGTCGACCAGCCAGGTCTCGGCCGGCGCCGCGCCGCGCTCGGCCGGGTCGGGGCTCAGGTCGTGCGCGGCGTGCAGGGTCGCCAGGATCTCCCCGGCGGTGACCATCCGCGCGCGGTCCCAGCCGTGCTGGGCATCCAGCGGCATCTGCTCGATGAAGCGCAGCTCGTAGCCCTGGTCGAGAGCGAAGCGGAGCAGCGCCGGCGCCTCGTCGTCGTTGACCCCACGCATCAGCACACTGTTGACCTTGACCGGGGTGAGCCCGGCGCTGGCCGCGCCGGCCAGTCCGGCAAGCACGTCGGCCAGCCGGTCCCGTCGGGTGAGCCGGGTGAAACGCTCGCGGTCAAGAGTGTCCAGAGAGACGTTCACCCGGTCGAGGCCGGCGGCGCGCAGCGCCGGGGCCAGCCGGTCCAGGCCGAGGCCGTTGGTGGTCAACGAGATCCGGGGGCGGGGGTCGAGCGCGGCGACGGCCGCCACGATGCCGGGCAGGCCGGGCCGGATCAGCGGCTCACCGCCGGTGAACCGAACTTCGGTCACCCCGAGCTGGCGTACCGCGACCCGGATCAACCGGATCACCTCGTCGTCGGTCAGCAGTTGCGGCCCGGCCAGCCAGGGCAACCCCTCGGCCGGCATGCAGTACGTGCAGCGCAGATTGCACTTGTCGGTCAGTGAGACCCGCAGATCCCGGGCGACACGGCCGTACCGGTCGACGAGGAGGCCGCCGGAGGGCGGGGCGAGGCTCATCCGTTGACGGTAGCGCGCCCTGCGCCGCGGAGGGCCTCCCGCGCGACCCGGCTGACCGAATCACGGTACGCCCCGCCGAAGAGGGCGGTGTGCACGAGCAGCAGGTGCAGCTGGTGCAGGGGAACCCGGGCCTGCCAACCGTCCGTCAGTGGCCACGTCTCGCGGTAGGCGGCCAGGATCCGGTCGAGGTGGGGTGCGCCGCCGAAGAGTGCGAGCTGGGCGAGATCGGTCTCCCGGTGCCCGCCGTGCGCGGCCGGGTCGACCAGCCAGACCCGGTCGTCGGCACCCCAGAGCAGGTTGCCCGGCCAGAGGTCACCGTGGATCCGGGCGGGCGGCTCCTCCCCACCGAACTCACCGATCCGGGCCACGACCTGCTCGACCAGCGCGGCATCGGCGTCGGCCAGGGCTTCGTCGTCGACCGAGCGACGCAGGTAGGGCAGCAGCCTGGCCTGAGCGAACCAGTCCGCCCAGGGGCCCCGGTGCGGGGTGTTCTCCGCGGGCAAAGCGCCGATGAAACCCGGCCACGGTGCCCCGAACGTCGCGGCACCGGCCCGATGCAGGCCGGCCAGCTCGCGGCCGAGACGCTCGGCCGCCTCCGGGCCGGGCTCGCCCGGCTCAACCCACTCCAGCGCGAGCAGGTCGGGCAGCGCCACGATCACCTCCGGTACGCCGACCGTGCCGGCCTCCCGCAGCCAGCGCAGCCCGGCCGCCTCGGTGGCGAAGAAGCCCTCCGGCACTCCTCGCCCGGCCTGCTCCGGCCAGGTCTTGGCGAACACCGAGTGGCCGTCGTCCAGCGTCAACCGGGACGCTGTGCAGATGTGACCGCCGGGCACCGGTGTCTCCCGGATCCGCTGATGGGTCAGGAAGGTCGGCAGGTGCTCCGGGTGCGCCCGCAGGTACGCCAGATCCATCCCCGCAAGGTATCCCCTGCTTGTAAGGAGGGGCCCCCTGTTAACGCCTACGGTAGAGGAAGGGCCCCCTCTTAACACCGACGAACCGGTCGAGCCCAGCGACAGGGTGCGCCGGGGCGGGGGAAGGCGGCGCGGCGGTTCGTGATCGCCTCTGAGCTGGGGAAATACTGTCTGTAGCTGTGGACAAGCCGCGTGTCGTCCACAGGGGTCGCGGTGCGTATCGGTCTGCTCACAGGATCTCCCTATGAACTCGACCGACCTTCCCCGGCTCACCGTCCGCTCGCCCGCCGACCTCATCGCCGCCGTGCCGTACCTGCTCGGCTTCCATCCGGCCGACAGCATCGTGGTGGTGGCGCTCGCCGCTTCGCGGATCGTCTTCGCCGCCCGCGGGGATCTCACCGACGACGCGGATACCCAGGAGGCGTCGACGCACATCGCCGCCGTGACCGCCCAACAGGGTGCCGACTCCGCCACCGTGATCGGATACGGCCCGGCCATCCGGGTGACTCCGGCGCTGGACGCGGTCCGGGCCGCGCTGACCGACGCCGGACTTACCGTCCTCGACGCACTGCGGGTCACCGGCGATCGGTGGTGGTCGTACGTCTGCACCGAGCCGGAGTGCTGCCCGCCCGAGGGCACCCCGTACGACCCCCGGGCGAGCACGGTCCCGGCGGCGGCAGTCTTCGCCGGCCAGGTCGCGCTGCCGGACCGGGCGGCGCTCGCCGCGCAGATCGCCCCGGTCGGCGGGGCCGAGATGCGGCATGCCGCCGAGCGGGCGGAGAAGCGGTTGACCGGCCTGCTAGCGGCCGCACCCCCGACCGACCTGCTCGGCGGTCGGGCGCTGCGGTCGGCCGGGTTGGCGGCGTGCCGCGCGGCCCGGCGTCGGCACCGCAGCGGGAAGCAGTTGACCGACGACGAGGTGGCCTGGCTGTGCCTCCTGCTGACCCACCTTCCGGTACGCGACCACGCCTGGGAACGCACCGACGGCCGGGACGAGGACGTGGCGTTCTGGACCGAGCTGCTGCGGCGGGCCGAGCCGGAGCTGATCGCCGCGCCCGGCGCACTGCTGGCCTTCGCCGCTTGGCGGGAAGGGCAGGGCGCGCTGGCCGCGGTGGCGCTGGAACGGGTGCTGACCGAGCACCCCGACTACTCGCTCGCGCTGCTCCTGGACGATCTGCTCCGTCGAGGCGTACCACCGTCCCGCCTCGACGGCTGGCCGGCCAGCGGGCTGCCGAAGCAGCCGCGCAGGCGTCGCTCGCGACGCCGCCCGCCACGCTGATGAGTTGATCAGTCCGTCACCCGGTGGATGCCGGTGTAGACGTTCATCGTCCGGCCGCGTAGGAAGCCGACCAGGGTGAGCCCCGCCTCGGTGGCCACGTCGACCGCGAGCGTGCTCGGTGCCGAGACGGCGGCGAGTAGCGGCACACCCGCCATCCATGCCTTCTGGGTCAGCTCGAAACTGGCCCGGCCGGAGACCAGCAGCAGGTGCCCGGTCAGCGGCAGCCGCCGTTCGCGCACCGCCCAGCCGATCACCTTGTCCACCGCGTTGTGTCGACCCACGTCCTCGCGCAGCATCACCAGCTCACCAGCGGCCGAGAAGAGGCCCGCCGCGTGCAACCCGCCGGTCCGGTCGAAGCCCCGCTGCCCGGCCCGCAGCCGCGCCGGCAGTTCGGCCAGCAGCGCCGCCGGCACGGCCAGCGGATCGTCGGCCACGTCAAAGAGCGAGCGGGTACGCACCGCGTCGATGCTCGCCTTGCCGCACACGCCGCAGGCGCTGGTGGTCTGGAAATGTCGGGTCACATCGGTGGCCGGATCCGGCACGTCGGGTGCCAAGGTCACGTCGACCACGTTGTAGGTGTTCGGTGTCTCCGTGCCGGCGCACAACTGCGCGGTGGAAACGTCGTCCGCCGAGCGGATCAGCCCCTCGGTGAGCAGGAACCCGATGGCCAGATCCAGGTCGGCGCCCGGGGTCCGCATGGTCACGGCCAGCGGGCGACGACGCCCCGGCCCGGCAGGGCCGACCCGGATCTCCAGCGGCTCCTCCGCGGCGAGGGTGTCCGGCCGGTTCACCCGGGTGCGTCCGGCGTCCGTCGCGTCAAGGTCCACGCGGAGCACCCCGCGCCGGTCAGTCGCCCGTCCCACCCTGCCATCCTGCCCCGGCAACCGGCCCCGCCGCACGGCACCCACTCGCCCCGCCGTGGCGACACGCGCTGCCCTGCTCCCGCCGTTGAGGCAGGGCAATCTCAGCCCGGTCCCGGGGCTGGTCCCCGGACGACCGTTTCTGTGAAATCAACGTCGCAACGAACAGTGGCAGCCATCGAGGTTCAGCCAGCCCTACCGCCGGCCGAGCTTGGCCCCGGGCAGGGCCGGATGGCTGCTCGGCGGGCTACCGTGACGCCGTGAGGGCGTACGCGGCGGTGGTGCTCGCGGGTGGTGCGGCCCGCCGGATGGGCGGGCGGGACAAGCCGGCGTTGCTCGTCGGTGGCGTACCCATGCGCGAGCGGGTGCTGGCCGCGGTCACCGACGCGACGCCCCGGATCCTGGTCGGCTCCGGGCCGGCCCCGGCGGGGGTTCGGCTGACCCGCGAGACGCCGCCCGGTGGCGGCCCGGTCGCCGCCACCGCGGCCGGGCTGGCCCTGCTCGACGCCGACATGTACGCCGACGTGCCGGCCGTCGCCCTGCTCGCGGCCGATCTACCGCTGCTGACCCGCCCCGCCGTCGAGGAGCTGCTGCGCCACCTCGACACCCCCGCCGGCCTGCTTGACGTCCCGGCCGGGCTCGGCGGTCGGGACCGTATCGACGGGCCGGCGGGCGGCGACGGTGAATCGAGCGCCGATGTTGCGTACGCCGTGGACGGGGCGTGTTACGTCGACCGGGCCGGGCGGCGGCAGACGCTCTGCGGGGTGTGGCGAACCGCTGCCCTGCGGGCCGCGCTCGACGGGCTCAGCCGGCGGCGTGGTGGCGAGCTGGCCGGTGCTCCGTTGCGGGAACTGCTCGCCGGGCTCGCCGTGCGTGAGGTGGCGTGGTCCGGCGCGGGCCCGCCACCCTGGTTCGACTGCGACACTGAGAGTGACGTACGCCGGGCGGAGGAGTGGGCGCGATGACGGTGATGGACGACTGGCTCACGGCGGCCTGTGCGGAGCTGGGTCTCGACCCGGCGGAGGTGCCCGTGCCGACCGTGCTGGACCTGGCTCGGGACGTTGCCCACCAGGTGCTGCGGCCGGGTGCTCCGGTCACCGCGTACCTGCTCGGCCTGGCGGTAGGTCGGGGCGCGGATCCCGGCGCGACGGCTGCCCGCCTCGCCGACCTGGCCGGCACCTGGCCGATCGAGCTGGGCGGCGGGCGCGGCACCGCCTGATCGCTTGACCGGGGTGCCGCACCCGCCGGACCGGGCGCGGTGTCGGGTGGCCAGTTCGGGGTGTTGTCCGATCAGGGTCCGGGCTGATCCGTGCGGGCGGTTGGCTCGGTAGGGTGACCGGAACGGACGGAGGCGATCATGACGGCAGACCACCCCTCGGCGCCGCCCGGCATGCCGGAGCACCACGAGTCGATTCTGCTCGACGAGCCGAGCACGGCTGACCTGCGGGCAAAGGTGACCCAGGCGTGGCGGGAGTTCGCCCGGGCGCTGGCCGACCGGCTGGCCGCGTTGCCGCCCGGCGCGCAGGTGGAGTTGACCCTCGACCCGACCGCCTCCGGCACCGATGATGCCGTCTACTCCGTCCTCGTCGAGGTGGGCAAGGACGGCCGGCTCGCCGCCCGTGCGGTCGGCAACGCGACGCTCCCGCCGGGCTACCGGCTGGACCGCGCGGCGGTTGCCGACATGGTCGCGCTGGGCTGGTCCCCGCCCGGCGTGCTGGAGGGCTCGGGGGAGCAGTTCGGGCTGGAGTACCCGGCCGGGGAGGCCAGCCAGTTGGCCGCCCTGCTCTCGCGGACGCTGCGCGACATCTACGGTGCCCCGCACCCGGCCTTTCTGGTCTACCTGATCGAGGACGCCGAGGGGGAAGCGCTGCCCGGTGAGCCGCTGGGCACCGCGCGCAGCGAATTCGGCCCGCGCCGGGAGATCGGCGCCGAACTGGAGGAGGCGCTGGCCAGCGCCGGTGAGGCCGGCGCGGAAACCGAGGTGCTGGAGCTGGCCGATCGGGTCCGGACCGTGGTTTCGACCATGATCAAGTCGGAATCGGGGCAGCTCCAGGTGGACTCCGACGGCGACATCAACATCCGCGCCGGGTCGGCGATGGTCTTCGTCCGGGTCCGCGACAACCCGCCGCTGGTCGACGTCTTCTCCCCGGTGCTCACCGAGGTCGAGCCCACCGAGCGGCTGTACGTCAAGCTCTCCGAGCTGACCAACCGGATGCCGATCGGCCGGCTGTACTGCGCTGACGACACCGTGTGGGCGTCGATCCCGGTCTTCGGCCGTAACTTCCAGCCCACCCACCTGATGCTCGCGGTGCAGGTGATGACCGGTCTCGCGGACGAACTGGACGACCGCCTGCACGGCGAGTTCGGCGGCAAGCGGTTCTTCGGCGAGGGGGACAAGTCGGGGCGGGGTGAGCACCGCACCGGCATGTACCTCTGAGGGCGGTCAGCCGAGGTCGAGCAGGGTCTTGCCGACGGTGTCCCGGGCGCTGATCGCCGCGTGCGCGTCGGCCGCCCGCTCCAGCGGAAACCGCTGGCCGATCACCGCGCGCAGCCGGCCGGCCGCCGCCTCCGCCAGCGCCCTCTCGGTGTACGCCCGCAGTTGCTGTGGTGTCGGCGCGGGCCGGATCAGGGTCACGCCCCGCTCGGCGGCCGCCTGCTCGGGGATCCCGGCCCACTCGCCGCTGGCCAGCCCGAAGCTGAGCATCCGGCCACCCGGTTCGAGTAGCTCGAATGCCGTCCGCCCGACCGTGCCGCCCACCCCGTCGAAGACGACGTCGACGGCGCCGACCGCCGCCCGTACCCGGTCGGGCCAGTCCGGCTCCCGGTAGTCGACGGCGACTCGCGCGCCCAGCCCGGGCAGCAGCGACACCTTGCGCGTACCGCCGGCGAGGCCGACCACCCGGGTGCCGGCGCGGGCCGCGAGCTGCACCAGCAGGCTGCCCACCCCACCGGCGGCGGCCTCGACCAGCACCCGGTCGTCGGGACGCAGGTCGGCGGCGTCGAGCAGCATCAGCGCGGTACGCCCGTCGGCGAGCAACGCGACCGCCTGGTCCAGCGGCAGCCCGTCCGGCACCGGCACCGGTGTGGTGGCGTCGACGACGACCCGCTCGGCGTACGCCCCGGACCCGCCGGTGCCGGTGACCACCCGGCGGCCGACCAGTCCCGGGTCGACGTCCGGGCCGACCGCGCTGATCACCCCACCCACGCCGTTGCCCGGGATCACCGGCAGCGTCGCCAGCGACGGCCCGAAGCCGGTCGCCCGGAACTGGGTCTCCACGAACGTGATGTTCGCGTGCACCACGTCGATCAGAACCTGACCGGGACCGGGACGCGGTGTTGGTGCCGGACCCGGCACCAGCACCTCCGGTCCGCCGAACTCGCGCAACCACACCGCCCGCACGTCTCCCCCTCGTCGATGAGCCGGACCCAGTCGACTACCTCAACCATGGTTGAGGTCAAGGGCGGGTGCCCGGAAGAGGTCAAGGCGGGTGGGGCCCGGAAAACCCGAGAAACCGGGCCCCACCCGCGTGGGGAGGGAGGTTCAGGTCGTTGCGATCCAGTTGAGACGCCGCGCGGTGGCCGGATCGGTGGCCAGCAGGCCCGCTTCGGAGATGGTCCAGAGCACGTCGCCGATCACCAGCGACCGCTGTACCGGCCAGACCGCCATCCGCCAGCCATCGCTGCGCTTTCCGGGATGGGTGACCTCGCCGATCTCGCTGATCGTGTCGCCGTCGACCCGGAGTAGTTGGATGCCGACCTCGACCGGCAGCGCGACCAGGCCGCTCTCCGGCCGGTACAGGAAGGCGTGCGGGTCGTGTTCGGCGCTGGACCAGGCACCGGGCTGGTGCCACTGGTCCAGCCGGTTCGGCCGGGCCGGGTCGCGGACGTCGAAGAGCGACACCTGTACGCCCTTGGGCCGCCCCTGCCGGTCGGCCTCCTGACCCACGCCGAGCAGTCGCCCGTCGGGCAGCGGGTGCAGATAGCCCGAGTAGCCGGTGATCTTCAGCTCGCCGGTGACCCTGGGCGCGGCCGGGTCGGTCAGATCGAGCGAATAGAGCGGGTCGGTCTGCCGGAAGGTGACCACGTATGCGACCGGCCCGAGGTAGCGCACGGAGTAGATGCGCTCGCCCCGGCCCAGCCCGCCGACCACCCCGGTCGGCAGCAGCGATCCGCCCTCGCGGCGCAGGATCCGTACGCTGGACTCGGAGGTCCGGCCCTCGCCCCAGACGTCGCCCGAGGTGGTCGCCACCCGCAGGTGCCCCGCCCACTCGGAGAGCGCGTACTGATTGATCAGCCAGCCGGGCACCTGGCCGGCAGCGAGGTAGCGGGGGTGGCCGGGAGAACCGATGTCGAACTGGAAGATCTCGGTGACCTGGTCTTCCATGGTCGGCTGCCAGCGGCCGGCGATGCCCGCCCGGTCCGGGCGCTGCCCGGCGAGGTAGAGGCTGGTCGCCGTGCCGTAGACGGTGCTCGCGTCGGCCGCGACGCTGACCGGGTCGCCGTCGCCGAACCGGTCGGCGGTGAGGTCGAAGCTGAGCACGGTCAGCATCGACGTGCCGGTCATCCGGTCGGGGCGGCTGAGCCGATCGCAGCCGACCCGGCCGGTGTGCCGCTCGTTCCCGGTCGTCCACTCGTACTCCGGTAGCCAGGCCCCGATGCCGGCTCGGCCGATCACCGCGCGGTTGCGCCCGGTCCGCGCCCGGTCGCCGCCCTGGTCGCCGCCGCCGTCCTTGTCGATCGGGAACTCCAGGCGGGGCATCGAACGGACCACCACCCGGGCGGTGTCGCCGGTCAGCCGGGCGTCGATCGTGCTGCCCTGGATCCGGTACGTGCCGAGCACCCGGGGCCGCCCGGTCAGGTCGACCAGCACCAGCCGCGTCGCACCGCCCGACGGTCTGGTCCAGGCCCGGCTGACGGCCGGACCCGACATCATCTCCGCACCCAGGATCAGGGCCCGGTCGCCGAGCAGCAACAGGCGGTACTCCGCCCAGCCCGGCACCGGGTCGTCGCCGGCCAGTTCGAGCTTGCCGGTGACCCGACGGGTGGCCGGGTCCACCACCCGCAGCACGCCGCCGGTGACCGTGACGATCCGCCGGCCGTCGGTCTTGACCAGGTCGGGCTCGTCCGCACCGGCCTCGTGGTTGTTCGTGGTCGAGTACTCCGGCCCGGCGTCCTCCGGCATCGCGCCGCTCGGCGCGGCGGCGAAGGTCCGCGCTGCCGACTCGGCGCCAACGGCGGCCCGGTCGCCGAACAACACCGCGCCACCGTCGAAGCCGTACGGGCCGACCGCCGCGGCGGCCGCCGCGCGCAGCTCGGCGAGGGCGTCGGTGCAGGAGTCGAAGGCGACCAGGCTGGCCACCGGCACCATCGGCGGCGCACTGCGGTCGGCCGGTGCCGGTGCCGGTGCCGGTGCGGCCATGCTGCCGGCGAGCAGGGTGAGCACGACCAGCGTGCTGCCGGCCACGGCAGCCTTGGTTCCCCGTGTCATGGCCGGTTCGACGCGACGATGACGGGTCCGGTTCCGTACCCGCTGCGGCGGATCGCCGGATGGCGGCGGGTCAGCTGGTGGACGGACCGACGCCGGGGGACTCGACCAGCCGGGAGAGCACGATGGTGCTGCGGCTGGAGGTCACGAACGACTCGGCCCGCAGCCGCTCCAACGCCTCCTCCAGGTGCGCGATGTCGGCGGCCCGCAGGTGCACGAGCGCGTCGGCCTCCCCGGAGACGGTGTACGCCCCGACCACCTCGGGGTGACGCCGCACCGCGGCGCCGATCTGCGCTGGTGTGGTCCGGCCGGCACAGAACAGTTCGACGAACGCCTCGGTGGTCCACCCGACCGCGGCCGGGTCCACGACGGCGGTGAATCCCTGGATCACGCCGGCGGTGCGTAGCCGATCGACCCGGCGCTTGACCGCCGGAGCGGAGAGTGACACCCGAGTGCCGATGTCCGCGTACGAAGCACGGGCGTCGGCGACGAGCAACGCAATGATTCGCTTGTCTACGGCGTCGATCTGCAATGTTCCGCCTCTGAGAAGCAATGGTTTTGGCTGTTACTGAAGTTCCAGCCTACCTACTCTTGGTCACCGTGAACCAGCAGCGAGTGCCGCGAAAGCGGACATATCTCATGTGCTCGCCCGAGCATTTCGCGGTCGAGTACGCGATCAACCCGTGGATGGACGTGACCGCCCCGGTCGACCCGGAGCTGGCCGTCAAGCAGTGGGACCGGCTGCGGGAAACCCTGGTCGGGCTCGGCCACGAGGTGCACCTGCTGGTCCCCGAGTCCGGTCTGCCCGACATGGTCTTCGCCGCCAACGGTGCCTTCGTGGTCGACGGCACGGTCTACGGTGCCCAGTTCAAGCACCATCAGCGGGCCGCCGAGGCAGCCGCGCACCGGGCCTTCTACGAGTCGCGGGGCTGGCGGTTCATCGCGCCGAACGAGACGAACGAGGGCGAGGGTGACTTCGCGTACCTGCCGGAGGCGCACGGCGGGCTGATCCTGGCCGGGCACGGGTTCCGCACCGAGTTGCCCGCGCACGCCGAGGCGCAGGAGGCCCTGGGGCGGCCGGTGATCTCGCTGCGGCTGATCGACCCGCGCTTCTACCACCTGGACGTGGCGCTCGCCTCGATCGACGACGGCAACATCGCCTACTACCCGGGTGCGTTCTCCACGGCCAGCCAGAAGGTGCTCGCCCAGCTCTTCCCGGAGGCGGTGCTGGCGGACGACGAAGACGCCCTCGCCTTCGGGCTGAACCTGGTCAGCGACGGCGCCAACGTGCTGCTCAACAGCGAGGCGAGCCGGCTGGCCGGCCGGCTCAAGACGGCCGGCTACACGCCGGTGCCGGTGGAGCTGGCCGAACTCAAGAAGGGCGGCGGTAGCGTGAAGTGCTGCATCGCCGAGCTGCGGCACTGAGCCGACCCTGTTAACAAGGGCCCCTTTCTCTACAGCAGGCGTTAAGAAGGGGCCCTTCCTTCCACCGGGGCTCAGCCGAGTGTGGCCAGCTCGTTGACCAGGACGTTCGACAGGACCTGACCGTCGCGCTGCACCTCGCGCAGGTACCACTTCTGCTGCGGGGTGCGCGGCTGGTTGAACTGCCACGCGCCGCGCGGGCTGTCGATCTGCCCGATCCGGCCCAGCGCGAGGTTGACCTGCTGTGGGGTGGGCTCGGTGCCGGCGAGACGGATCGCCTGGTCGAGCACCTTCGCCGCGTCGTACGAGGCCATCGCGTACGTGGTCGGCGAGACGTTGTGCTTCTTGCGGTACGCCGAGGCGAACCGGCGGTTGGCCGCGTTGTTGAGGTCGGCCGAGTAGTTCAACGCCGTCCGGATGCCGAGCGCGTCGTTGGCCGGTCGGATGCTCTCCAGCACCGAGCCCTCGGTGAGGAAGCCGGGAGCGTAGATGCTGCCCCGGAAACCACCGTCGCGCAGCTGCATGATGAACTCCGCCGCCGCCGGGCCGGAGTAGAAGCAGAAGACCACCGACGGGTTGCGGCTGAGCGCCTGGTTGATGTCGGAGACGTAGGCGGTCTTGCTCGGGCTCGCGCTGTTGGAGGTCCAGACCACCGGGTCGGCGATGCGCGAGTCGGACTCGCCGAACTCCTGGCGGAAGCCGCGCAGCACGTCCTCACCGCCGAGGGCGCCTTCCGGCATGATCATCGCGATCCGGTCGGTGGGACGCAGCGTGTCCTTCAGGTAGCGGCCGAGCGCCCGACCCGCCTCGTCGAGCACGTACGAGGTGCGCCAGATGTAGACGACGCTCTGTAGGCTCGTCGGCGAGGCGTTGGAACCGATGAGCGGGACGCGCGCCTTCTCGACCAGATCCCGGATGCCGAACATGACCGACGAGCTGGCAACCCCGGTAAGGGCGAGCACGCCCTGCTTGAGCAGCCCGTCGACGGCCGCCTGACCGGTCTTGACGCTGTTTCCCTCGTCGGCGACGAGCAGCTCGACCGGGTGGCCGCCGAGCATCTCGTCGTTGAGGTCCAGGTAGAGCTGGAACCCGTTGTTGAGCTCGTCGCCGATGGCTTTGCTGGCGCCGGACTTCGGTGCGATGAGCCCGATCTTGATCGGTGTGCCTGTGCTACCTGTGTTCTCCGTGGCATCGGAGCCGCATCCGGCGACAAGTCCGCCCGTACCGATCGCGGCCAGCAGCTGGAGCGCTCGCCTGCGGTTCATCTGCGACACCGGGTTCCCTTCAAGTGCGTTGCCGGGCGGACCCCGCCCCTTCGGCGTTCTACCTGTTTCGCGACGCTGCGTCAATGGCTATTGATCTTCGTGCAGAGACCGCAACGCGGTAGTTACTTTCGGCCAGGCCGCCGACTCCGGGTCGATGAGTCCGAAGTGCTCGCATTCCGACAGCTCGACAAGGCACATATCGCCGCCGGAGGCCTGCGCCGCGGCCACGTACGCTCGGCTTATCCCGACCGGAACCTGCTGGTCCAGGGCGCCATGCATCACTACGGTGCGTGGTGGGAGGGGTACCATGGCTCGCGGGTCCGCGGCGGCGTACCGCTCGGGCACGTCGGCCGGACCGCCGCCCAGCAGCGCGGCCACCGCGCCCGAGTCCAGGTCCAGCCGGTACGCCTCGGCGAGGTCCGCGACCGGTGCCAGGGCGAGCACTCCGCCGACGGTGTCCGGTGCGTGAGCGGCCGTGTACAGCGCGAGGTGCCCGCCGGCCGAGTGGCCGACAAGGATCGGCGGTGCCGGCGCGACCCGGTCGGGCAGCGCGTCGGCGGCCAGCCGCGGCAGCGCGGCCACCCCGGCCCGCACGTCGGTCAGCGTGCCCGGCCAGCCGCCGCCGGGCTGCCCGGTCCGGCGGTACTCCAACTGGGCGACCGGATACCCGAGCGCGGCCAACGCGGCGGCCAGCGGGCCGGTGTGTCGCCGGTCGTACTCCGCACGCCAGAAACCGCCGTGCACCACGACCACCAGTGGCCGGGGCGGGCCGCCGCTCACCGGCCGACGCAGATCGGCGATCTGCTCGGGGTGCTCGCCGTACGCGACGGTCACGTCCGGCTCGGGCGCGGGCCGGGTCAGCACGGCTCGGGGGTCGGAGGCCATCGGCCGACCGTAGCGCGGGTTGCCGTGGTGCGGGGGCCGGGTGCCCCGGGTGTCCGGTCCCTGGACCTGGGTCTCCGGGCGCCCGGTCGGAAACTCGAACGCGGGCCGGCGGGCGGCGGCGGGGGTGGCTGGGTAAAGATGGATGCCATGACCGAAGTGCGCTCCCCTGGAGAGAACGACGAGCCCGGCCGGGACGGCATGGGGCACTCCGGCACGGTGGTGGTGGTCGGGCCGGACGGCCGACCGGTCGGCACCGTGCAGACCGACGACGGGCCCGGCGAGGACCCGGCGCGCCTGGTGGAGCAGCCGGCCAAGGTGATGCGGATCGGCAGCATGATCAAACAGTTGCTGGAGGAGGTCAAGGCCGCCCCGCTGGACGACGCCAGCCGGCACCGGATGCGGGAGATCCACGAGCGGTCGATCGTCGAGCTGAAGGAGGGGCTGGCTCCCGAGCTGCGCGAGGAGTTGGAGCGCATCTCGCTGCCCTTCGCCGAGGACAAAGCGCCCAGCGAGGGTGAGCTACGGATCGCCCACGCCCAGCTGGTCGGCTGGCTGGAGGGGCTCTTCCACGGCATCCAGGCCGCCCTGGTCGCCCAGCAGATGGCGGCTCGGGTGCAGCTGGAGCAGATGCGTTCCGGCCGGCAGGCGCTGCCCAGCGGGCCGGCCGGGGCGGTGCTGCCGGGAATGGCGCCCGGCGTGGGCCCCGTGCCCGGCGGTGAGGGCCACAGCACCGGCCAGTACCTCTGACCTCAACCGACTCCCAGCCCGGCGTGCGGCCGGCAACCAGCGGGCGAAGGCCAGCCGGCTGCCGGCCGCACGTAGCTCCAAGCGCGCCGCGCCGCACGCCGGGCCAAGCGCGCCGCGCCGCACGCCGGCCTGGGTAGTTCGCGCCGGCCCGAGGGGCTCAATCCGCGCCGAAGACCTTTTCCAGGTGCGCCGCCACGCCGTCCGTGGAGTTCGCCGAGGTGACCTCGTCGGCGATCGCCAGCACGGCGGGGTGCGCGTTGGCCACGGCCACCGCCCGGCCGGCCCAGGCCAGCATCGGCACGTCGTTGGGCATGTCGCCGAAGGCCAGTACGTCGGTCGCGTCGACGCCGATCCGGTGGCAGTACCAGGCCAGCCCGGCCGCCTTCGTGACGCCGGCCGCCGAGATCTCCACCAGCCCCGAGAGTGAGGAGTGGGTGGCCTCGGCCAGCCCGGCGAGGGCGGTGGAGACCAGCTGCGTGAACTGGTCCGGGTCCTGTTCGCCGGCGCGGGCCAACACCTTCACCGCCGGCAGCGACAGCAGCTCCTCGGGGGTCTCCACGACCCGGATCGCCGTCTCGTCGGCGTCCCAACGCAGCGGGTAGTGCGTCTCGTGCCGCATCTGCCGGCTGTCGACGATCTCCACCGCGAGGCTCACCCCGGGCACCTCGGCCCGCAGCCGGCGGGCCACCTCGGCGAGCAGCTCCGGGGCCAGCGGGTCGGCCCGCAGCACCTCGTCGTTGACCGGGTCGTAGACCACCGCGCCGTTGGCGCAGATCGCCGGCAGCGGCTCGGCCAGCTGGTCGTACACCAGCTTGAGCCAGCGGATCGGGCGGCCGGTGACCAGCACGACCGGGGTGCCCCGGGCGGCGATCCGGGCGAGCACGGCCGCGGTGTGCGCGCTGAGCGTCCGGTCGTCGCGGAGCAGCGTGCCGTCGATGTCGCTGGCGATGAGGCGTGGCGTCGCGTCCATCACCTGGACAGTAGCCGGTCCAGGTAGACCGCCACCCCGTCGTCGTCGTTGCGCAGAGTGATCTCGTCGGCGACGGCGCGCAGGGTGGCGTGGGCGTTCGCGACCGCCACCCGGCTCCAGCCGGCCCACTCGAACATCGGCAGGTCGTTGGGCATGTCGCCGAAGACCAGCACCTCGGCCGGGTCGACGCCGAGGCTCTGCGCCACCACGCTGAGCCCGGTCGCCTTGTCCACCCCGGGCGGGCAGATCTCGATGAAACCCAGCCCGGCCTGGGTGAGCGTGGCGAGGTGGCCCGGGACGATCTCCCGGGCGGCGGCCAGCAACTCGTCCACGTGGTGGTCGGCGGTACGCGCGAACGCCTTGATCACGTCGCCGGCGAGGCACTCTTCGCGGCTGCGTACCTCGAACCGGTCCTGGTACGGCCAGGCCGGGTGATAGTCGCCCCAGAGCGGGGCGTCGTGCTCGTCGGACGCCTCGACCATGACGGTCAGCGGACCGACCGCGGCCTCCAGCTCGGCCAGCAGGGTGGCCAGCATCTCGCTGGAGAGGCGCTCGTCGCGCAGCACCACCGGTCCGGACGGGTCGCTCTGGTCGACCACCCGGCCGCCGCCGGCCATCACCAGGAAGTCCGCGGCGCGGATGTCGTTGCGGGTCAGTTCGGTGAGTCGGGGGCCGCGACCGGTGGCACCGACCACCGGGATCCCGGCGGCGCGGATCCGGTCGAGCACCTGGTGGGTGTACGCCGAGACGGTGTCGTCGCTGCGGACGAGCGTCCCGTCGAGGTCGGTGGCGATCAGCTTGGGCAGGCCCGGGCGGGTCATCGTTCCTCCTTCGCCCGCCGCCGTCGCGGCCAGCCGTACCGGTCGTCGTGGGCGACCCGGCGTGACGGCGGGCAGCAACCGTACCTCGCGGAACGGGTCGCAACCATGGCTTCCAGGCGAATCGGGTGCCAACGGACGGCGCACCGAAGGTGACCCGTCCGGCCGGCCGGTGTGACCTTCGTGGCCGGTGGGAAATGCGGGCTCAGCTGGGCGACGCGTCGCGGGCGAAGGGAACTGCCGCTGTGACGGTGACGTCGGCCGGCGGCCGGTCCTCGGCCAACTCCGTCTCCTCGGCCCGGCGGCGGTCACCCCGTCGCCGCCCGGCCGACTCGGGCGGCGTGCCGTCCGGGTCGGCCGGCGCCCCGGCGGGCTCGGGCGCGATCCGGAAGAGCGCGGCGGCGAAGAGTACGACGGCGGCGAAGCCCATCAGCAGGCCCCGCCCGTGCTCGACCTCGAAGCCGATCTCGCTGGAGTAATAGAACATGCCCCGCCGAGCCGAGTCCTCCAGTGCCGAGGCGGTCGCCGCGAGCAGGGCGAACACGCCGGCAGCGAGCGCCAGGCCGGCCACTCGGGCGTTGGTCCGGGCGGCGGCGGTGCCACGCAGCGCGAGGGCCACCGCGCAGCCGAGCGCGAGGAGCCCGACCAGGTAGCCGGTGCCCAGCCCACCGATCTCGGAGACCCCGCTGGTCACCTTGAGCGGGGTGGCCGGATCTGGACCGCCGTTGGGAATCGTCGTCGTGGACCACTCACCGAGCAGCGAGGCCAGGCCCGCCACCGAGCCGAGCCCGGCCAGCAGCATCGGCACCCGGTGGTCCCGGCCGAGGCCGGCGAAGACCCGACGGAACCGGCCGGCGGTCGGCGACTCGTCGTCCTCCGCGCCCCACTGGACGACGCTGGTGCCGTCGGACCGGTCGTCCTGACGGGGGATGGGGAGGTCGTGGGTCATCGCTCGCCCTCTCCTCGTGGCCTGGACGTCGCGCGTCCGCCGGCCGCGGGTGCGGTCTGCGAGGAATCATGGCACAGCCGGTGTCCGCTGCCGGGCACGCGGACGTGCCGGCCGCGCCGGTCGGTCGCCGGTCGCCGCCCGGGTCGACTAGCGTCAGGTGCATGCCTATCCGTACCGCTTCCGCATGTTGGCAGGGCAACCTCACCGAGGGGTCCGGCACGGTCCGCACCGGCAAGGGCGGGCTACAGGGGAACTACTCCTTCAAGTCCCGCTTCGAGGAGGGCGAGGGCACCAACCCGGAGGAGCTGATCGGGGCCGCGCACGCCGGCTGCTTCTCGATGGCCTTCTCCAAGGTGCTGGCCGACGCCGGCACGACCGCGACCTCGGTGGAGACCACCGCGAAGGTGCACTTCGACAAGACCGATGCCGGCATGACGGTGACCCGGATCGACCTGGACACCGTCGGTGACGTGCCCGGCATCGACGAGGCGGAGTTCGCCAAGCTGGCCGAGGCCGCCAAGCAGAACTGCCCGATCTCCCGCCTGCTCTCGCCCGGCGCCGAGATCACCCTCACCGCCCGCCTCACCTCCTGACCCACCCCGAAGACCTGCGCCGATCTTGCACTTTCGGTCGCCGTTATGCGGCTTTCATGGCCATTCGCGGCGACCGGGAGTGCAAGATCGCGGATTGGGTGGGGAAGAATGGTCGGGTGGCGGTCGAGATGGAGCGTGAGCGGTTCGAGGAGTTGGTGGGGGAGGCGCTGGACGAGGTTCCGGAGGAACTGCTGGCGTTGATGAGCAACGTGGTGATCCTGGTGGAGGACGACCCCCCGCCCGGCGAGAACCTGCTCGGCCTCTACGAGGGACACGCGCTGACCGACCGGGGCTGGGACTATGGCGGCGTCCTGCCGGACCGCATCCTGATCTACCGCAATCCCATCCTGGGCATCTGCGAGACCGACGAGGACGTGATCGACGAGGTGGCGGTGACCGTGGTGCACGAGATCGCCCACCACTTCGGCATCGACGACGCGCGCCTGCACGAGCTGGGTTGGGGCTGACCCGCTGCCGTACCGGCCCGTTCCATCGGGCCGGCACTCGGGGCGGAGCCCGAGGCGCTCAGGTCAGTTCGCCGGCCCGCAGCCGGGCGAGCCAGGCAGCGGCATCCCTGTAGTCGGCGTCGGAGAGGCCGGCCGGGGCGGGCACCGGACGCTCGCCCGACATCCCGGTCCAGCGGTGCCGGGGGTACGAGCCGAGGAAGCGGACGTCGGCGCTGACCCGGCGCAGCCCCTGCAACGCCTCGCCGAGCCGTACGTCGGCCACGTGGCCGGTGCAGTCGAGAAAGAACACGTACCGGCCGAGCGCCTCACCCGTCGGCCGAGACTCGATCCGGGTCAGGTTGACGCCGCGGACCGCGAGTTCCATCAGCACGGAGAGCAGCGCGCCCACCCGGTCGTGCGCGATGTAGACGGCGAGCGAGGTCACGTCGTCGCCGGTGGGTGGCGGGGGCTGACCCGGCCGGGACAGCAGGGCGAAGCGGGTCACCGCGTCGGGGTGATCGGCGATCTTGTCGGCCAGCACGGCGAGTCGGTGCCGGGTCGCGCCGATCGGAGCGCAGATCGCCGCGTCGTACTCGCGGGTGGCCGCGCCGGCCGCCGCCGCGCCGTTGGAGAGCACGTCCACCACGATCGCGTCGGGCAGGTGCGCCCGCAACCAGCCCCGGCACTGGGTGGACGCCTGGGGATGGGCGGCGACGCTGCGCACGGTCGGCAGCTGGGTCCCCGGCCGCGCGCCGAGGACGAACTCCACCGGCAGGATCACCTCGCGGGTGATCACCAGCGGCTCCCCCTCGGCCAACTCGTCGAGGGTCACCCCGACCGCGCCGCCGATCGAGTTCTCCATGGGCACCAACGCGGCGTCGGCATCCCCCGCGCGTACCGCCTCCAGCGCCTCGCCGACACTGCGGGCCGGCGTTCGGGTGCCGCGCTCGGCGGCGGGCACGGTGCGCAGCGCCTGCTCGGCGAAGGTGCCCTCGGGCCCGAGGTAGACGAAACGTGTCGGTGGCGTTCCCGGCATGGCGTCAGCCTACGCACCCGGCGTCGGCGATGACGCCGATGGCGTCGGTGTGGGCACGGGCACCGGCACGCCGCCCGGTACGTCGTCGCCGCAGGCGAGCGTCCGGATGCCGATCGGGCCGGCCACGCGTACCTCGACCGAGCACACGTCGGTGCCGGCGGTGACCAGGCGCAGGGTGCCGGCCTGGTCCCGGGTGACCACCTGAAGCGGCTCGTAGCCGGTCACGTCGAGGAGGGTGAAGTGCCAGTCGGCCGCGCACATCGGGCCGGTGCGGACGGCCACCTTGGCGTTGCGGGGAAGGAGTCCGCTGCGGCCCCGGACCAGATCGGTGATCTGCTGTTGCGACGGCCCGCCCTGGCAGGCGACCGCCACCAGCCCGGCCTCGGCCGACGGGGTGGGCGGAGCGGCACCGGGCAACTCGGTGACGAGCGTCGGGGTCGGTGTGATCGCCCCGGTCGCGCTCGGGGTCGCCGCCCGGGTCGGCAGGCCCCGCGAGCCGTCGCGCAATTCCGGTGGCTCGCCGCACCCGGCGAGCAGCAGCGCGGCCAGCAGCACGACGGCGGGCAGCCGCCGCAGGGGGCGGTGCCGGCCGGGAGCGTCGGGCTGAGGTCCGGCAGCGGCGGGACAGAGCGAATTGGGGGGCACGGGCGGTCCTCGATGGGGGAGCGGGGAGCGTCGTGGGTGGGCCGGCGGCAGAGCCCATCGTACGAGGATCCGCCGCTGCCGCGGGTCAGACCTCGGAGAAGAAGGTGAGCGAGCCGGCCACGGCCCCGTCGGTGAGCACCGGCGTGGAGATGGCGTCGACGGTCGCGTCGGACGCCCCCTCCGTTGCCGCCCCGATGCGGAGCAGGCCGCGGGCCAGGCGGCCGGAGGAGAGCGCCAGCAGTGGCGGAATCTTGTCGATCTCGGGGTTGGCCAGCTCGCCCCGGTACGCGGTGAAGTCCAGTAGCCGCAGCCCGCCGTCGAGCAGCGGCAGCCCGATGACGTCTTCCGGTGCGCCCAGGCCGAGCAACTCGCAACCGGCGGTGGAGACGGCCACCACCCGGGTGTCGGCGTCGATCAGCAGGCAGGGCTCGTCGGCGCTGGAGACCGTGACCGACCATCGGCCGATGTTGTCGTACCCCTGCTCTGTCGGTGTCCCCGGCGCGGGCGCGAACACTTCCGAGAGCGAGAGTTCGACGTGGGCCACCGCGCCTCCTATGCACACCGACGATACGTCCACGCTAGCCGGTCGCCGCGGCAACCGCCGACCGCGCTGGGCGTCCGGGCCATCGGTGCTGATCGGCGCCCGGTCGGCGCCGGCGCGGGCCGCGGTTGCTGGGCCGGGCCCGGCCGCGTGGCGTCGCCGCAGACGTTACCGGCGGGTGGCCGGCTTGTCAGCGGCCGTTCGGCCGTCCTCGTACCACCGGTAGTCCGCCGCTGGTGCGTACGTGCCGTTCATCCAGGTACCCGGGTGCTGTGCCACCCGGGACAGCTTTTCGGCGGTGGCCGGACTGATCCGGTTGCCGGCGGCGACGAGCAGCCGGTCAAGCTCCCGGTGGGTCGCCATGAGACAGTCCTTGGGCAGGCCGTAGACGCTGATGACGCCGGAGCCCACGAAGGTGAGCACCGGCGTCACCGGGATCGGGTGGCCCACCGCCGCGGTGAGCGCCTTGCTGGCCCGTCTGGCGTCGCGGCGGGCCTCGGTCACATACGGCGGTCGCTTGCCGTTGATCTGCACCACGTCGCCGGCGACCAGGACCCGGGCCCGACCGTGGTCGGCGATGGTGACGGCGAACAGCCCGCTCGGGCCGATGGCGAGGAACCCGGCCCGGTCGTCGCTGTCGTCCAGCAGGGCGTCGGCGGCGTCCGTGCGCGGCCAGTCGATGACGTGCCATGCCGGCCCGAGATGGTCGAGCTGGCCGACCGCGCGGGCACCGGCCGCCTCCAGCCGCCGAGCACCCCGCTCGGCCCGGCGACGGCGGGCCCACTCCAGCGGGGACGGACGGGGGGCCGCGATCCCCCCCGGCGACTCCACCCTGGGATGCGGCACCGCCACGGGCGGCAGTGCCCGGGCAGACGGTACGGCTCGACGAGCGGGGAAGACAGTCATCGCGACCTCCGGCAAAAGGTCCCTCGAAGTTACGTTATCACTACCCTACGTTGCCACTCCGGGTGGTCGGCAAGACGGAGCGCCGGAATGACTGTGGATGAATGCCACATTCACCCAGAGTCGTTTTACCGGATACCGCCAAACCCTGCCCTACGCTTCGAGAGTGACCCACTACGTGGACAGTGAGGTCGGTCGGCTCGGCACCGTGCTGTTGCATCGGCCGGGACCGGAACTCGCCCGGCTCACCCCGCGAAACAACGACTCCCTGCTGTTCGACGCGATCCCGTGGGTGGGCCGCGCGCAGGAGGAGCACGACGCCTTCGCCGGCCGGTTGCGCGAGCACGGCGTCGAGGTGCTGTATCTCACAGACCTGCTCACCGAGACGTTGGCCGCGCCGGACGCGAGGGCCGAGCTGACCGAGCAGGTGCTCAGCTCGCCCCGGCTCGGCGACGCCCTGCGCGCACGGGTCGCCGCGCACCTGACGTACCTCGACCCGGCCGCGCTCGCCGGGGTCCTCGTCGCCGGTCTGGCCCACGAGGAACTGCGACTCGGCGGGGACCGTCACGGCGGCCTGGTCTACACCCTGATGGACCGCCACGACTTCGTCATCGACCCGCTGCCGAACCTGTTGTTCACCCGCGACTCGTCACTGTGGATCCGCGACCGGGTGGGGGTGACCAGCCTGGCCATGCCCGCCCGGCGGCGGGAGACCACGCTGACCGACGCGATCTACCGGCATCACCCGCGCTTCGCCGGCACCGAGTTCGTCTACCGGCCCGAGCTGGAGCACCTGGAGGGCGGCGACGTGCTGCTCCTGGCCCCCGGCGTGCTGGCCGTCGGGGTGGGCGAGCGAACCACCCCGGCCGGCGCCGAACGGCTGGGCCGCAAGGTCTTCGCGGCCGGGCTCGCGCACACCATCCTCGTCGTCCCGATCGCCCAGGAGCGGGCCACCATGCACCTGGACACCGTCTGCACCATGGTCGACGTCGACGCGGTGCTGATGTATCCGAACGTCGCCAGCACGCTGTCGGCGTACACCGTGATCGCCGGCGCGGACGGCGACGACCCGCGGGTGGACGGGCCAGCGCCGTTCCTGCGCGCCGCCGCCGACGCGATGGACCTGGACCAGCTCCGGGTGATCGACACCGGGCTCGACCCGGTCACCGCCGAGCGGGAACAGTGGGACGACGGCAACAACACCCTGGCGCTGGCGCCCCGACTCTGCGTCGGCTACGAACGCAACGTCGAGACCAACGCACAGCTCGAACGGGCCGGTATCGAGGTCATCCCGATTGCCGGCTCCGAACTCGGCTCCGGCCGCGGCGGCCCCCGCTGCATGTCCTGCCCCCTGCTCCGGGAGTAAGGAAGGGCCCCCTATTAACGCCTGCGGTAGAGCAGGGGCCCCTTCTTAACACCGAAGGCGGGGGTCAGCGCAGGGTGAGTTGGCGGCCGAGCAGACCCTGTCGGGAGCGGCGGGCAGCCGCGTCGAGCGGACCGGCCTCCGCCAGGGCATCGGCGTACCGCTTGGCGAAGTCGGCCACCGGGTCCTCCCAGTCGCCGGCCGGGGCGTCCTCGGGCAGGTCCCACACCGGCACCAGCCGCCCGTGGGCACGGAACATGCCGGCGAACCTGGTCCCCTCGCCGAGGGTCAGCGAACCGGCGGCGCTCAGCCGGGCCAACGCGTCCAGGGCGGCCTCCTCGTCCTCGGGCAGCACCCAGCGCACGTGGGCCTTCTCCGGCACCCGGCACCAGTACGCCGCCCGGGCGGCAGCCAGCCGTACGGTGGGATAGATCGCGGCATTGGCACGTTCCAGGGACGCCTGCACGGTCGGGTCGCCGGCGGCCTCCGGGGCCAACCAGAACTCGAAGCCCTCGTGCAGGGTGATCTCCAACGGGCCGTCAACCAGGATGTCCTGGAGCCGGGGGCCCGGGCCGGGCAGCGGTGGCACCGGAACCGGGGCACCCGGCTCGACCCGCAGCGCGCTGAGCAGCGACTCGGCCAGGTCACGGGAGACGTCGCCGGACTGTAGGTGCCGTTGGAGCCCGACCAGGATGTGCCCGTCCGTTCGGCTCATCGCGGGCGCGGCCATCGGCAGCACGGTGGCCAGCGTGATCGACCGGTCGCCGTACTCCTCCACCAGCGCCGGGTTGAGGCGCAGTGGCGCGGAGGCAGCGGGGACCAGCTCCCGGAGGGCGATCCATTCCGGCTCGTCGGCCAGCCCCTCGAAGGGCCGGGGGACGAAGATGTCCCGCACCCGCTCCCGCTTGCCGGTCGACTCGGCGGCCCGTTGGTTCTTTCGACGCTTGCTCACGGCGACACAGCCTAGAGGCCCCGGCAGGGCGATGGTGGAAAGACCCGCCTCCCACGGTGGCGTCCGGCCGCCGAGGATGGCTCCGGTGAGCCGGGCTCAGCCGGCGGTCAGCAGGCCCGGCCGGTCGGGGACGGGGTCGAAGTCGGCCCAGACGCTCTGGCCGAGGCCGTCGCGTTCCACACCCCATCGGCTGGCCAGGCCGGAAACGATGTGCAGGCCACGGCCGTCGGCCGCGTCGGCGTCCGCCGGGCGGATCCGCGGGCCGCCCCCGGCGCCGCCGTCAGTGACCTGCAGCCGGACCTGTGCCCCTTCGGGCGTGGTCCGCAGCCGCCAGGCCACCCGGACCACCCCGCCCGGCAGCGGGTCGGCGTGCCGGACGGCGTTGCCCACCAGCTCGGCCAGGACCGCGACCAGATCCGCCAGCACCGCCGCGGACACGGCCTCGGCCAGCTCGGCGGCGAGCCGGTGCCGGGCGGCCCGAGCCCCGCTGGCGTGGTGCGGCACCACCACGCACCATGCTCGTTCGACCGCTCCCGTCGACACTTCCGCCCCTCTTCCGCCCCGGTGATCCCACCATTCACCTGCGGGGCAGCCGCACCTCTGCGACCGTACCCCCACCTGTCCTCGGTCGGAGGAATACCCAGCCATTCTGCTGTTCAACGATCCGGCGGACGAGATAGAGGCCGAGACCGGTGCCGGGATAGCGACGCCGGTCGCCGGAGTCGCCCTGCCAGAACCGGTCGAAGGCCCGTTCCACGTGCTCCGGGCGTACGCCGATGCCGCGGTCGCTGACCCGGAAGCAGACGGTCTGACCGTCCGCCCCCGCGCTGATCTCGATCGGGGAGCCGGGTGGGGAGTACTTGCCGGCGTTCGTGGCCAGCTCGGTCAGCACGGTGGCCAGGCTCTGCCGGTGGCCGACCGCCCTGGGCAGTTGGGACGGCACCAGGAGGGTGGCCCGGCGACGCAGCTCCGAGGGCAGGTCGGCGACTGCGGCCCGCAGCGTCTCGCCGAGGTCGAAAGGGGCCGGCGGACCATCACCCGGCCACGCCTCGGCGGCGGAGGTGAGCAGCCGGTCGAGCAGCCGGGCCAGCTCGTTGGCGCGCTGCCCGATCACCCGGGCCGCCTGCCGGCGGTCGGTCTCGCTCAGCGACTCCCAGTGGTCGGTGAGGGTGTCCGCGTACCCCTTGATGACGGTCACCGGGGTACGGAGCTCGTGGCTGGTGACTGCCACGAAGAGGTCCCGCTCGTGGTCGTGGCGCTGCTGGTCGGTGATGTCCCGGAAGGTGACCACCCGCAGGGTGCCCGGACCGGGCAGCTCGCCCGAGGTGATCCGCAGCCACCGCCCGTCCGGCAGCCGGTGGTCGAGGACCTGCCCGGAGGGCGGCAGCGGGAAGGGCAGCGGCTTGCTGAGCGCCTCGGTCGAGGATCGTCCGGTGACCTCGGCCGCGGCCGGATTCCAGAGCCGGACGTGGGCGTCCCGGTCGACGACGGCCAACCCGTCGGCGAGCGCCGCCACCACCGGCCCGTCGCCGTGCACGGGGAGGCCGCTCTGGTCGCCGTACATGTGGGCGATGCAGGAGCCGAGGTAGCCGACCACCCCCCGCTGTTCCGCGGTGGGCTCGTCGACACCGGCCGGGTAGAGCGCGTGCAGGCTGCCGACGGTGTGCCCGCCGATCTCCGCTCGGGAGACCACCATCCGCCGCAGGCCGCGCTCGGCCAGCTCGACGCCGAGCTGGTTGCTGAGGTGACCGGTCCGTACGCACTGCACCCGCGGGCCGGAGAGCAGGCAGACGGTGGCCGGGTCACTCGCCGGCAGCGGCCGGCCGACGGTCCACTCGGCGGCGCCGGTGGCGGCGATCACCCGGCCGCCGCTCGGCGCGAACTCCACGAAAGCCATGCCCGCCGCGCCGAGCGCCGGTTGCGCCACTCTCAGTAACTGGTTGAGGACCGGCAGTCCGGCGTCGCCCGAGTTGATCATTTCGATGACGACGGTGTGTCCGGCGATGAGAGCCGAGTAGTCGGTGCGCTCCGGCATGACACCGAGTGTGCACTGTCGCCCACCTGCGTGGGCACCCCCGAGTGGTTCACCCCCGCAGCCGGGCGAGAGTCTGCGCCGGACGGTCGGTGATCACGCCGTCCACCCCGGCGGCCAACACGAGATCGAGGTCGTCCGGCTCGTTCACGGTCCAGACGTACACCTGGTTGCCGGCGGCCCGCAGCGACGGCACCAGCGCGGGGCGGGCCCGCACCAGGCCGACCCCGGGGCCGGCGATGCCGGCGCCGAACGGCAGCCGGCCCAGGCGCAGCCAGCGGGGCAGCACTTCCAGCAGCAGCACGGTCGGCAGCGCGGGGGCCAGGGCCCGGATCCGGCGTACGGCCAGCGGCGAGAAGGACATCACCGTCACCCGTACCGGATCGTCCGGACCCGGTTCGAGCAGGCCGTACCGGCGCAGCAGCGCGACCAGCCGGCGCTCCACGTCGCCGCCGTAGCGGGACGGGTGCTTGGTCTCCACCAGCAGCCGAACCGGCCGCCCGGCGGCGAGGACCGCCGCCAGCAGCCGTTCGAGGGTGAGCAGCCGGGTGTGCGAGTCGTCGAGCACCTCGTCGCCGTCGGCGGGTACGCAGCCCGGGTGCCAGGAGCCGAAGTTGAGCTCGTCCAGCTCGGCCAGGGTACGCGCGCTGACCAGCCCACGGCCGTTGCTGGTCCGGTCCAGCCGGCGATCGTGTACGCAGACCAGGTGCCCGTCGCGGGTCAGCCGGACGTCGCACTCCAGCCCGTCCGCGCCCTCCTCGATGGCGCGCAGGTAGGCGGCGAGGGTGTGCTCCGGCAGGTCGTACGACGCGCCACGGTGCGCGAAGACAAGAGGTGCAGCCATCCGGTCCCGTCCTACAGAACCCGGCCCGGCTGCCCGTCCGTGCCGACGACCGGCCGTCCGGCGGCGTCCCAGGCGCCCATCCCGCCCTCGACGTTGCGCACCTGCTCCCACCCGTTGCGCATGAGGTACGCGACGACCTGGGCGGAGCGCCCGCCGGAGCGGCAGATGACGGCGACGTCCTGGTCGGTCGGGACCTCGGCGAGGCGGGCCGGCAACTCCATCATCGGCAGGTGGTGGGCGCTTGGCGCGTGGCCGGCGGCCCACTCGTCGTCCTCCCGGACGTCGAGCAGGTAGGTGCCGTCGGTGATCTCGGGAATGGTCACGGTGGGTATCTGAGGTCCGAACACGGGTACCAAGCCTAGAACCTCGTTCCGGCGACCGTCGCGGCCGGCACGCGACCGGCCGGCGCGGTCAGAGTCGGGTCACCCAGCGTGGATGGGCACCGGCCCACTGCGGCATCCGGGTGCCGCGTACCGCCTCGAACAACCCGTCGCCGCCGTTGTCGAGCACGACGTACGACACCTGGTCGATGGTCTGCGGGTACGACGGCACCTGCACGCCGCGCAGCGCGTCGGTGGAGAGGCCGTGCAGGGCGAGCAGCAGGTCCTCCACCGGCCTCCCGTTGGTGTCCAGGGTCAGGGAGCCGCCGACCGCCTGGATGAGCTTGTGGAGCTGGACCGGGTTGCTGCGCAGCCGGGTCTCGCCGGCACGGTCGAGCATGGCCCCCAGCAACTGCTGTTGGTTGGTCTGCCGGTCGTAGTCGCCGCCGGGCAGGTCGTAGCGCTGGCGCACGTAGTCGAGCGCCTGCGCGCCGTCCATCTGCTGGCAGCCGGGATGGAAGACCCGCTTGGTGTGGATCGACCGCACCTCGGTCCGTACGCACATGTTCACCCCACCGAGCAGGTCGATCACGCTGCGTAGGCCGGCGAAGTCGACCAGGGCGGCACCGTCGAAGCGGATCCCGGTGAGCCCGGCCAGGGTGGCCGAGAGCAGCCGCGCCCCGGCCTGCCCGCCCCCGCCGTACTCGTAGGCGGTGTTGACCTTGTCTTCGCCGCCGGGGTAGCCGCTGCCGGGTGGGATGCTGACCAGCAGGTCGCGTGGCACGGAGACCAGGTAGCCCTCGCGTAGCCCGGCCGGAACGTGCACGATCAGGATGGTGTCGGTGCGCTGCTGCGACCCGGTGTCGTCGGGCCGGCGGTCCGAGCCGACGAGCAGGTAGTTGAGCGGGCCGTCCAGGTCGGTGCGGCCGGCGCGGGCGGTCGGGTCGAGCAGTTGCGCCTTCGTGATGGTGCGCTCGTAGCGGGCGGTGAGCACCCGGAGCCCGACCACGGCGACCGTGGCCAGCAGCACCACCGCCAGCCCGATCCCGAGCAGTACGCGGGGCCAGCGCGGGCGTCCCGGGTCACCGCCCGCTGTCCGCTCTCCGCCGCCGCGCGCCGATCTGGCCGTGACGCCCTCCCGTAGCCGGAACACGAATACTCCTCATGTTCAGGCTACGGGAGCGTCACCGACGGTGTGCAGGATCGGCGGGGATCGCCCCGGTCACTTGCGGGACGAGATCACCTCGGGGTTGTAGAAGACGAACTCGGCGAGCTTGTCCTGCCGGACCGCGCGGAACATGTCCAGGGTCTGCTCGCTGAGCGCCTCGTTGCCGTTGCCCGCGGCGTTGTACGTGCCACCGTTGGTCTTGAGCATGATCAATTCGTTGCCGGTGACCCCGCGCATGGTGAAGACGAAGTCCTCCACCGAGACGCCCCCGGTGTCCAGGATGAACGCCTTGCCCGCGGCCTTGATCAGCTCGTTCAGCTTGATGGGGTTGGTCAGCGTGCCGTTCTGGCTGGCCTTCTTCGCCATCGCCTTGATCAGCTGCTGCTGATTCTGCTGGCGGTCGTAGTCGCTGTTCTTGAGGCCGTAACGCTGGCGGGAGAAGTCCAGTGCCGCCCAGCCCTCCATCTCCTGGCAGCCCTTCTTGTGGACCACCGGAGTCCTCGCCTTGCCGGTCTTCTTGGCGTCCGCGTTCCACATCGCCTTGCCGTCGACGTACGACATGTGGGCCGACTTGACCTCCTGCTTGGGGCAGATCCGCACCGAGCCGAGAGCGTCGATCACGTTCTTGAAGCCACCGAAGTTGATGATGGCCGCACCGTCGAAGCTGACGCCGGTCATGCCCTTGATGGTCTGCGCCATCAGTTGGGCGCCGCCCTCCCAGCCGCCGTCGTTGCGGGCTCCGAACTGGAAGGCCGCGTTGATCTTGCCCGAGCCTCCCGGGTACCCGGTCTTCGCGAAGGCCGGGATCCGCGCCTCGGTGTCCCGGGGAATCGAGATCAGGTAGGCCTGGTCGTGGGTGGCCGGGATGTGCAGCACGATGATGCTGTCCGCCCGGACGTCGTCGGCGGCCCACCGCTCCCGGGCGTCCACGCCGAGCAGCAGCAGGTCGATCGGTCCCTTGAGGTCACCACCGCCCTCGGCCGTCGTCTTGCCCGCGTCGCCGATCAGGTTGCGCTGGGAGATGCTGCCGGTGGCCTGGCTGATCACCGCCTTGCTGCCGACGATGGCGAGGCCGCTGGTCATCATCAGCACGGCGCCGAGGACCACGGTGAGTCGGGCCCAGAGCGGGTCCTTCCGCCGGCCGCGACCCTTGCCGCCCTTGCCGGCTTTGCCGGAAGGCACCTTGCCCTTGGGCGGCGGCGGGGTGGCGGATGCGCGAGGCGGTTCGAGGAGGGAGGGGCTGTGAACCGGCAATGCGTGCTCCAGTTCGTGTTCTCTTGGGGGGCGGGAACACTTTACGTACGCATTCCCGCCATGGCGAGTTCGATCGATGTCCAGTCGCCGTTCTCCGCCGCGTCATCCAGCTGAAATGGCCGAACGTGCAGACCCAAATAGACGTTCGGCGGTTGGTTCACAGAGAATCTTCAGGTTGGGCACCGGGCTAAGGGCGACCGGCAGTAACTCAGCCGTTGCCGGAGGCCGGCTCCTTGTTCGCGCGTACCCAGTCGGCCATCGTGTCGGCGGCCATCGCCCGGTACATGGCCAGGGCGTTCTCCCGGTCGGAGACGACCACCGACTCGCCGTTGATGGTCTGGCTGCCCAGGTGCGGGCTGGTCACGAAGGTCAGGTTCTCGCCCCGCAGGTTGCGGAACTGGAGCGCCATGTCGGTCAGCGAGAACTCCTTGTCGACGGTGGCCGCGTCGGTCACCGACCGGAGGAAGGCGTTGAGCTTCTTCGGGTTGGTCAGCGTGCCCGTGCTCGCCGCCTTGTCCAGCAGGGCCCGCAGGAACTCCTGCTGGTGGCGCATCCGGGCGAAGTCGCCGTCGGGGAACTGCTTACGCTGACGGATCCAGTCCAGGGCCTCGGCGCCGTTCATGTGGTTGGTGCCCTTGGTGAACTTCCGGTATGGCTTGTGGATCGAGGTGATGGTCCGCTCCACCTTCAGGTCGACCCCGCCGACGGCATCGGTGACCTGCTTGAAGCCGGCGAAGTCGAGCGCCATCACGTGGTCGATGTGCACGTCGGTGAAGCACTCGACGGTGCGTACCGCCAGCGGTAGCCCGCCGAAGGCGAACGCTGCGTTGATCTTGCGCCGCTGGCCCGAGTCGCAGGCCGCGCCGGCGCTCTCCGGGATCGGCACGTAAAGGTCCCGCGGGATGGAGACGAGGTACGCCTCCTGGTGGTCGGCGGGGATGTGCATGACGATGATCGTGTCGGCGCGCCACTCGCCGGCCCGGTCCATCGGTGCGTCCGGGTCCCGCGAGTCGGTGCCCACCAGCAGGATGTTCAACGCGCCGTTCACGGACCTGGCCGGCCGGCCCTCGGTGATCTCGGAGAACGGGTCGGTCCGGGCCAGGTTGTTGTTGAGGCTGCGGGCGTAGAACCACGCGCCGGTACCGCCGACCAGCGCCAGCACGAGCAGGGCGACGCCGGCCACCAGGGCGATCCGCCGCCAGCGCGGTCGCCGCCCCCGCGGCGGGTGCCCGCCGCCGGGCCCGCCCGGACCCACCGGCCCACGCGGACCTCCCGGCCCGCCCGGGTTGGCCGGCTCGTCGTCGTACGACGGATGCCAGCGGGTCTCGGCCGTACCGGCGGCGGGCGCGCGCCGGCCTGGACCTGGTACCGCCGCGCGACCGGCACTGCGGTGCAGGCGGGGGAGCGGCAGTGCGACGGGGATGGTGGCTGCCATGTAACTCAGGGTACGTAGCCTCGGCCAGTGTCGCCCTCGGTCAGGAGCCGCGTCGTGTCGGAGGCTGGTTACCCTAACTGCTCGCGGAAGTGCTCGATCGTGCGTTCAAGGCCCACCTCGGGCGTCACGGACGGTTCGTACCCGAGCAGTTTGCGGGCGAGGGTGAGGTCCGGCCGGCGCATCTCCGGATCGTCCGCGCCGCGAGTGACGAACGTCACCTCGGACTTGCTATCACAGAGCGACACGATCGTCTCAGCCAGTTCCCGCATGCTCATCTCGTGCTCGGTGCCGCAGTTGACCGGGCCGCTCTCGGTCGAGTCCAGCAGCAGCAGGATGCCGCGGACGAGGTCCGCCACGTAGCAGATCGAGCGGGTCTGGTTGCCGGTGCCGTGCACCGTGATCGGCTCGCCGCGCAGCGCCTGGGAGATGAAGGTCGGGATCGCCCGGCCGTCGTCCGGCCGCATCCGCGGGCCGTAGGTGTTGAAGATGCGGACGATCGCCGTGTCCACTCCCCGGCTGCGGCGGTACGCCATCGTCGCCGCCTCGGAGAAGCGCTTGGCCTCGTCGTACACGCTGCGGACGCCGATCGGGTTGACGTTGCCCCAGTACGTCTCCCGCTGCGGGTGCTCCTTCGGGTCCCCGTACGCCTCGGAGGTGGAGGCCAGCAGGAACCGGGCGCCGTCGGTGGCCGCGCGCTCCAGCAGGTGCAGGGTGGCCACCGAGCCCACCCGCAGGATCTCCACCGGCAGCTTCTCGAAGTCGGTCGGGCTGGCCGGCGAGGCCATGTGCAGGATCGCGTCGAACCGCTCGGCCAGCGCCGGATGGGCCGGCAGCCCCTCGGAGACGTCGGCCTCCACCAGGGTGAAGGTCGGCGTGTCGAGCAGGTGGGCGACGTTCTCCTTCGACCCGGTGACGAAGTTGTCCAGCACGACCACCGCGGCGCCACGTCCGATCAGCACATCCACCAAGTGTGACGGCACGAAGCCGGCGCCACCGGTGACCAGGATGCGGTGACCGGGGCCAAAACGCTGCTCAACCTTCATACCGGCCAGCCTATAAGGAGGGGCCCCCGGTTAACGCCTGGCGTCGTACCGGGGGCCCCTTTTAACACTGCGCTACTGCGCGCACCCGCAAGCGCGGTGCCGCTCTCCCGCCGCGATCAGTGCGCGCCCGCGCCGGTGAGCGAGCGCACCTCCAACTCGGCGTACTTCTCCTCGTCGCTCTCCTTCGAGATCACGGTGCCGATCCAGCCACAGAGGAAGCCGAACGGGATGGACAGGATGCCCGGGTTCGACAGCGGGAACCACTGCCAGTCGTGGTCGGGGAACATGGCGGTCGGCGCGCCGGAGACCACCGGCGAGAAGAACACCAGCAACACGGCGGCCAGCAGACCGCCGTAGATCGCCCACACCGCGCCGGAGGTGTTGAACCGCTTCCAGAAGAGGCTGTAGAGGATCGCCGGCAGGTTGCCGGAGGCCGCCACCGCGAAGGCCAGCGCCACCAGGAAGGCCACGTTCAGGTTCTGCGCGAAGATCGACAGGGCGATGGCGACCGCGCCGATCACCAGCGCGGCAATCCGGGCGACGTTCACCTCCTGCCGCTCCGACGTGTTGCCCCGCTTGATGACGTTGGCGTAGAAGTCGTGCGCCAGGCTGGAGGAGGAGGCCAGGGTCAACCCCGCGACCACCGCCAGGATGGTGGCGAAGGCGACCGCCGCGATGATCGCCAGCATGGCCGCGCCGCCGAGATCACCGCCGAAGAAGTCGATGCCGAGCGCCTCGGCCAACTGTGGTGCCGCGGTATTGCCGGCTCGATCCTGCTCCCGGATGGCGTCGCCACCGACCAGCGCCGCAGCGCCGAAGCCGAGCGCCAGGGTGAGCAGGTAGAAGGAGCCGATGATGCCGATCGCCCAGAGCACGCTCTTGCGGGCCGCCTTCGCCGTCGGGACGGTGTAGAAGCGGATCAGGATGTGCGGTAGGCCGGCGGTGCCGAGCACCAGGGCGATGCCGAGGGAGAGCAGGTCGACCTTGTTGTAGAAGGTCTGTGTCGCGTTGCCGGCCACCTCGACGCCGTACCGTAGCCCGGGTTCCAGGAAGGCTGCGCCGTGCCCGGAGCTGGCCGCCGCGTCACCGAGCAGCGACGACAGGTTGAACTTGTACTTCGCCAGCACCAGCAGGGTCATCAGCAGCGCGCCGCCCATGAGCAGGAACGCCTTGACGATCTGTACGTAGGTGGTGCCCTTCATGCCACCCACGGTGACGTAAATGATCATGAGCGCGCCGACCATGATGATGGTCGCCACCTTGGCGGTGTCCGCGCCCATGCCCAGGAAGGTGGTGCCGGGCCGGATGCCGAGCAGCAGCGCCACCAGGGCGCCCGCGCCGACCATCTGGGCCAGCAGGTAGAAGATCGACACCGTGATGGTGGAGACCGCCGCCGCCGTACGCACCGGACGCTGCCGCATCCGGAATGCCAGCACGTCGGCCATCGTGTACCGGCCCGAGTTCCGCAGCAGCTCCGCTACCAGCAGCAGCGCCACCAGCCAGGCCACCAGGAAGCCGATCGAGTACAGGAAGCCGTCGTAGCCGTAGAGCGCGATGATGCCGGCGATGCCGAGGAAGGACGCGGCGGACATGTAGTCGCCGCCGATGGCCATGCCGTTCTGGAAGCCGGAGAACGACCGGCCGCCCGCGTAGAAGTCGGTGGCGGTCTTGGTCTGCCGGCTGGCCCAGATCGTGATCGCCAGAGTGGCGGCCACGAAGGCCAGGAAGAGCACGATGGTCAGGTTGCGGGCGGTCGTGTTGCCCGCCTCGGCCGCGAGGATCATGGCGTTCACGAGTCACCCCCGGTGAGTTCGTCGCGGATCTTGTCCGCCACCGGGTCGATCTTCCGGTCGGCGTACCGGGAGTAGAACCAGGCGATCAGGAAGGTGGAGACGAACTGGAGCAGGCCGAAGACCAGCGCTACGTTGATGTTGCTACCGAACAGGCGCGTGCCCATGAAGTCTCGCGCGTACGCGGAGAGGATCACGTAGAGCGCGTACCACAGGAAGAACGCGATGGTCATCGGGAAGACGAAACCGCGCAACGCGCGGCGTAGCCCGGCGAACTCGTCCGACCGTTGGACCGCGAGGTACCGCTCCGGCATCGAATCGGTCGATGCGGAAGCGGGCGTGTCCGTGGACATCTTGTGGATCACCACCTTCACAGGCGTCAGGAGTTTCGCGCACGGTAGGAAGCGCGCTCCCCGCCGGAAAAGGCCGAGATCGGTGCCGGTCGACCCATGCGCCGAACGGCAGCATCGCTGCGCCGAGTGACCCAGCTCACTCCGTTGACCGGTCGGGCGGTACTGCCGGGCGGTGCTGGGTGCTGGCTGCTCAGGTCAGCTCGCGGTAGCGGCCCCGGTAGTGCAGCAACGGGTCGGTCTCCGCCACCAGCTCGACCACCTCGATGGTCGCCTCGACCAGCAGCGCCCAGCCGTACTCCCGGGCACTGTCGAGCCGGCACCCCGCCCACCCGCCGGCATCGGCCGGCACCGGGCCGTACGGCGTGTCGGTCCAGGTCCCGGTGGCGAACAGGCCGCCGGGCGACGGGAACAGCCCGGCGAACCGGTCGGCGAGCTGCCGGTGTGGCGGGCCGAGCGGCGCGACTGCGAACCGCCCGGCCTCCTCGACCGCCGCCCACAGGTCGGACTCGGCGTCGATCAGGCCGAGCAGGCGGTCGGGCTCACCCTCCGCCACCAGGCTGGAGGAGACCGTCAGCCCAGCCGGCCCGGGCGCCGTCCAGAGCGTCACCGGCGCGGCGAGCCGGCCCCGCAGCCGGCGTACGGGCGAGCGTTGACCCGCCGGCACGGCGAACGGGTCGGTGTGGTGGATCTGGGCACCCGGCTCATGATTCACGTGAAACATTGTGACCCGTTCTGCCGGCTCGCGGGCGCGTGCCCAGGTCAGGAAGCGGTCGTGTAGGCCAGCGTGGTGGAGTTGCCCGTTGAGCTGGCTGAGCTGGGCGTGCGCCTCCACCATCAGTATGCCGAGGTACACCAGGAGCGCGGTCCGATCCTCGCGATACTCGACCAGCAACGAAAGTCGAGCCGGTTGGCAGGGCCAGTGCGCCCCGCACGCTCGACAACGCCAGAGTGGGCGCATCGGCAGGTGCGGCACGAAGCGGCTCATGGTCGAGCCGACCGTCCGTGCCGGGCTGATCTCTCCAGCGCGTCGGTCACCAGCGGCCCCCGTTCGCCCGCCAGGTCTGCGCGAGGGTGAGCCAGCCGGGCCGGCCGGGCCGGGGCTCGGCGACTGTCGGCCAGCAGGCCCAGCCCGGAAGCTGATTCGCCGGGCGTCCCGGCGCCTTCGGCGCCAGAGACCAGCCGTCGTGCAGGTTGACCAGGCCCGGGTCGGCGTCCAGCGTCGCCCGCATCGACTCTGTGATTGGGCGTGGCTCGGCTGTCGGGCGCCCGGTGTGCGGGCGTGGCTCGGGTGTCGGGCCGCCGGTGTGCGGGTGTGGCTCGGGTGTCGGGCGGCCGGTGTGCGGGCTCGTTCCGGGCGTCGAAGGCCCCGATGTCCTGGCTCGTCGCGTGCGGCGCCACGCCGCCGCGTCCGGGTTCGCCTTGAGCGACGACAAGCGGTGGCACGACAGCAGCACGGCGTTTCGGCACCTGCGGAATGCGTTGGACACGGGGTTGGCCTCCTTCGATCGGGGGTCGCCCCGGCCGGGGGAATGACCGGGACGACCCGACGCAGGACCGGCCGCCGGGTCATCGCCTCCACCGGCCGGGCCGCGCGATTCCACCCTGGACTCCGCCCTCGTCGCAGGGGAGGATGTCAGCGGTTACTACCCAGCGCGTTCGCGTACTTACCAGATGGGTGAGTGATGAACTTCGAGATGTGGATCAGGGCGTTGAAGGCCGCCCGTGCCGCTGCCGGTGTATCCCAGGAGGGCCTGGCCGCCCTGATCAAGTGGAGCCCGTCGCTGATCGCCGCCATCGAAACCGGCCGACGTCGACCGACGATGGAGTTCGCCGTGGCCTCCGACGAGGCGCTGCACACCGGCGGCCTGCTCGCCGAACTACTCAAGGAGGCCGACCGGGAGCGCGGCCCGTCCTGGTTCGCGGCGTGGCGGGGCTACGAGCAGGAGGCGACCCGGTTGCGCGCCTTCGAGCCCTGTCTGGTGCCGGGCCTGCTACAGACCGAGGAGTACGCCCGAGCAGTCATCTCGGCCGGCGGGCTACAGCCACCGGCCATGGTGGATGAGCTGGTCGCGGTCCGAATGGAGCGGCAACAGTTGCTGCGCCAGCAACTGTTGCGGCAGGAGGATCCACCACAGTGCGTCTTCCTGCTGGACGAGACGGCGGTGCGTCGGTCGGTCGGCGGCCCGGTAGTGCTCGACGCGCAGGTGGGCCGACTGCTGGAGGAGGCCGACCGACCAGACGTCCGGCTGCACATCGTCCCGATCAGTGCCGGTGAACATGTCGGTCTCACCGGCGGCTTCGTGCTGGTCGACCTGCCGGACGGCGAGCAGGCGGTCTACCTGGAGAATGCCGCCCGAGGGCACGTGGTGAACGACCCCGAGACGGTCCGTCTTATCGGACGGAAGTGGGATAGCCTCCTCGGCGAAGCACTGTCCACCAACGCCTCGCTGGATCTGATTCGAAAGCTGAAGGTGACGCCATGACCGCCGCCCGACCCCGCTGGCGCACGTCGACCCGTTCCGGCGACACCGGTGGCAACTGTGTCGAGGTGGCGGACAACCTGCCCGAGCTGGTGTTGGTACGGGACAGCAAGGACCGCTCCGGTCCGTCGCTGATCTTCGCACCGACCGCCTGGCGCTCCTTCCTCGACCTGGCCCGGCACGGATCGGTCCGCACCACCCCCTGACCGCTCCCCCCAACGACGCGGTCGCGCAGATCGAATCCGAAGATCACGCTCGATCCAGGATGTAGTGGCATCGAACGCCGACGGAGGCCACTCAATCCAGGATCGAGCCAACCGACACCACTCGATCCCGGATTGAGCGTGATCTTGAACCACCCGAGGGTGCTCGTCGTGCACGAGATCCCGAATGTGGCAACTCTCCGCCGTGCACTCCCGCGTCATCGCCGCCGGATAGAAGAACGACACCACCGGCCCCACCGCCAGAAAACTCCGACAACCGCCGCGGCGGACGACCCGTCTCGTCGCACTCCACGTGTCGCAGTCGCGCCGTGCCCGTGCCCGTGCCCGGGGTCGCGGCCGGTCCGTGTCCGGTCGCGCCGGTCCGTGGCCGTGGCCGAGGTCGCGCCCGCGCCCGCGCCCGTGCGCGTGCGCGTGCCCGGCGCCGCGCCGTGTCCGGGGGCCGCGCCGTGTCCGTGTTCGAGGTCGCGCCCGCGCCCGTGTCCGGGGCCGCGCCGTGTCCGTGTCCGAGGTCGCGCCCGCGCCCGTGTCCGAGGTCGCGCCCGCGCCCGCGCCCTGGCCGTGTCCGAGGTCGTGCCTGTGTCCGCGCCCGTGTCCGGGGCCGCGCCGTGGCCGGGGGTGCTGTCGTTCGCGGTCGGGGTGCGGGCGCGTGGGATTGCAGAGGGTTATCCACAGGGGCAGCGCGTCGGGGGCGGCGGGTGCCACCGTCGAGGGCATGCCCAGATCGCCTCGTCGGCCGCCGCAGTTGCGGGGTCGCATCTTCCGTGGGTCGGTCGCCGTTGACCGCGGCCTGCTCACCCGCAACGATCTCCGCAGCTCCGCCTGGCGCCCACTCTTCCGGGACGTGTACGCCGATGCCCAGCTACCCGTCACCCATCGGACCAGGTGCGGCGCCGTCGGCCGGTGGCTGATCCCACCGGGCGCGGCGATCGCCGGCCGATCCGCCGCCGCGCTCCTCGGGTGCGTCCCGGCGGCCACCGACGATCCCGTGGACGTCCTCGTGCCGCGCGGCGCACGGGTCGGGCCGGTCGCTGGTCTGCGCGTCCATCACGGGCTCATCGACCCCGGCGACATCCTCGATCGCGCGGGCACGGCAGTTACGTCACCCGAGCGCACCTGCTGGGACCTGGCGCTCTGGCTCGACCTGGTGGAGGCGGTGGTGGTCGTCGACGCCCTGCTGTCGCGCCGCCTCACCGACGTACCGGCGTTACGCGGGTACGCCGTCGCGCGAGCGGGCCGCCGGGGCTGGCGGGCGATGCTCCGCGCCGTCGAGTTGGCGGACGCCGGTGCCGAATCGCCGCAGGAGTCGCGGACCCGGGTGCGGTTGGTGTTGGCCGGGCTGCCCCGACCTCGTACCCAGTGGGTGGTGTCGGATCGGGGCCGCTTCGTCGCCCGTCTCGACCTGGCCTGGCCGGAGTATCGAGTGGCGGTGGAGTACGACGGCCTCTGGCACGACGACCCGGAGCAGTTCCACTCCGACCGCAGACGGCTCAACCAACTCGTCGGCGACGACTGGATCATCCTGCACGTCACCGCGAAGCGTTTCCGGGAGGACTTCGACGGCTTCGTCGCCGAGGTCCGGGCCGCCCTGCGTTCCCGAGGGCACGTCACCCGCACACCCTGTTGAACCAAACTCCAGTCAGCGGCGTGGGGTGACTGCGGCCAGCAGTTCGGGCTGGCGGCGGTCCAGCACGTCGCCGGCCAGGTAGGAGCCGAGCAGGGCCGCCCCGACGCCGTACGCCACGCCCAGCGGCAGCCCGAGCCAGAGCCAGGTGTCGCCGAGCAGCCCGGCGGCGATAACCGCCGGTATGGCGGCCGCGCCGGTGGCGACCATGGCCAGCAGGGTGAGCAGGCCCTTGGCCACCCCGGCACCGCTGTTCATCGCGAACGGGTTGCTCGTCTCGGGCAGCGAATAGGCGCCGAGCACCGACACGAACGAGTTGACCGCCAGCCCCGCGCCGTAGGTGGCGACCAGCGTGCCGGCCATGAACCCGATCCACGCCGGCTCGCCGATCACCAGTGCGATCACCACGGCGACCAGCGCCAGCATCGGCAGCACGTACAGCGAGAAGGCGGCCATCCGGGCGCGTAGCTCCAGCCGGCCGGGCACGCCGGCCACCACGTTCGCGGCGTACGCGCTGCCGTCGAAGCCGAACTGGTTGGCCAGGGTCACCGCGGCGAGCAGCCCGACGAAGAGCATGGAGAGGCTGACCAGCACGGGCGACGTCCCGCCGGCGAGGGTGAAGCCCTGCTCGCTGTCGAGGGTGAAGCCCTGCCCGCCCAGGTTGACCATCACCGGCACGAAGAGGCCGACCACCGCGATGGTGATCAGGTTGGCCCGCCGTCGGGCGTCCCGCCACCAGTAGCGGGCCTCCCGTGCGACCAGCGCGCCGAAGCGGTCCCGGCGTAGCCAGCCGGCCGCCCTGGGGAACAGCTGGGCCACCACGCCGCCAGTCGCCGGTGGCTTCGCCCGGGCCGGGCCGGCGCTCGCCGCGCCCACCATCGCCGACTCCAGCGAACGCGACCACCAGACCAGCAGCGCGGCGATCGTCACCGCGGTGATCAGGAGCTTCAGCGGGACGGCCCAGACCCGCCCCTGGGCCAGGTCGATGCCGGCCGTCCAGGGTGCGCCGAACGGGGTCCAGCCGATCACCGTCGCCACCCCGGCGAGCCGGTCCCAGTTGGCGTCCTGGATCGCGGCCAGGCCGGCGATCTGTAGCGGCCCGAGCAGTGCGGCGGCCACCGCGAGCAGAACGGCGGCCAGGTCCCGGACCCGCCGGGACCGGAGCATGGTGGCGAACGCGCTGGTCACCGCCCGGGCTGCGGCTACGCAGAGGAGCAGGCCGGCGACCACCCCGACCGCCGCCACCACGGCGGCGGACCAGCCGCCGAACACGCCCGCGGTGACCACCAGGCCGGAGAGCGCCAACAGCACGGCGACCGTGGGTACGCTCACCAGCGCCGCCGCGAACAGCCCGGTGACCAGCGTGCGCCGGGACAACGGCAGCAGCGCGAAGCGGGCCGGGTCCAGCGTCTCGTCGACGCCGAAGAAGACCAGGGGCAGCAGCAGCCAGCCGAGCACCGCCAGCCCGCCACCGAACGCGGCGACCAGCAGCGCGTACCGGTCGTTGCCGGCCAGCCCGGGTGCCGCGAACCCGAAGAAGGCGCTGACCGCGAACCAGAGCCCGACCAGCGACCCGATCAGGAACAGCGCGACCCGCCAGCCCTGGCCACGGAGGTTGTTTCGCATCACCCGCAGCTTGAGCCGGACGAAGTGCCGGGCCGTGACGCGCCGCACGGGGCCGGCCGGGGCGTTCACCGGGACAGCCACGCCAGCTCCTCACCGGTGGCCGTACGCCCGCCGACCACCTCGACGAAGACCTCCTCCAGGGAGCGGTCCCCGCGCACCTGCTCCAGCGTGCCGACCCGCTTGATGGTGCCCTCGGCGAGGATCGCGACGTGCGTGCAGAGCCGCTGCACGACCTCCATCACGTGGCTGGAGAAGACCACCGTCCCGCCACCCGTGACGTACCGCTGGAGGATGTCGCGGATCAGCGCGGCCGAGACCGGGTCGACCGCCTCGAACGGCTCGTCCAGCACCAGCAGCCGCGGCCCGTGCAGCAGCGCGCAGGCCAGGCCGATCTTCTTCTTCATGCCGGCCGAGTAGTCGACGACCAGGGTGCGGCCGGCGTCGGCGAGGGCGAGCACGTCGAGCAGTTCGGCCGCGCGCTGGTCGACCACCGCGGGGTCCATGCCGCGCAACAGACCGTGGTACGCCAGCAGCTCGGCGCCGCTGAGCCGGTCGAAGAGCCGTACGCCGTCCGGCATGACGCCGAGCAGCTGCTTGGCCTCGACCGGATCGGCCCACACGTCGCGCCCGAGCACCCAGGCGCCGCCCGCGTCGGGCCGCAGCAGCCCGACCGCCATCGACAGGGTGGTGGTCTTGCCCGCACCGTTCGGGCCGAGCAGGCCGTAGAACGAGCCGGCCGGCACGTCCAGATCCACACCGGCGACCGCGATCTTGCTGTCGAACCTCTTGGCCAGGCCGCGCAACGCCAGCGCCGGATGCTCACCAGTCATACGACCGACGTTATCCGTTCCGGGCCAGCGCTCCCACCAGCCCAGCGGGGTGCGCCCAGCGGGTGTTAATAGGGTGACCCTCCTCTACCGCAGGCGTTAATAGGGGGCCCTTCCTTACAGGCGGAGGGTGTCGGGGGCGTGTAGGCGGAGCATGGTGCGGCCGGTGTCGGCGGGGGCGCGGCGGCGGGTGGCTAGGGAGACCGCGACCATCACCGTGAAGGCCAGCGGCACCGTCCAGGCGGCCGGCTGCGCGGTGAGGGTGGCCGGCCAGCCGGTCAGCGGGGGGCCGAGCACGGTGACCAGCACCGCCGTCACCGCCGCGCCGCCGCCGACCAGGATGCCGGCCGCCGCCCCGGCGTCGGTGAGCCCCCGCCACCAGATGCCGAGCACCAGCAGCGGGCAGAAACTGGACGCGGCGACGGCGAACGCCAGCCCGACCACCTGCGAGACGTCGAGCCCGGAGACGTTCAACGCGAGGACCATCGGCACCACGCCGGCGATCACCGTGGCCAGCCGGAAGCCGCGGACCGAGCCCCGGCCGAGCACGTCCGTGGAGATCACTCCGGCGACGCTGGTGAGCAGCCCGGACGAGGTGGACAGGAAGGCCGCGAACGCCCCGGCGGCGACCAGGGCGGCCAGTAGCCGGCCGGTGGTCCCGGCACCGAGCGCCGCCTCGGGCAGCAGCACCACCACCGCGTCGGTCTTGCCGCTGACCAGCAGTTGCGGGGTGTAGATCCGGCCCAGCACGCCGTAGATCGTGGGCATCAGGTAGAAGACCCCGACCATGGCCAGCACCACCAGCGTGGTGCGACGGGCGGACGCGCCGTCGGGATTGGTGTAGAAGCGGACGAGTACGTGCGGCAGCCCCATGGTGCCCAGGAAGGTCGCCAGGATCAGCGAGTAGGTGGCGAACAGCCCCCGGTCGTCGGCCCCGGCCGTACTTGGCAGCAGCCAGTCGGTGGCGCTCGTGGCCACCCCGGAGACCCCCGGCACCGGTTCACCGGCCGCGAAGGTCAACTCGTCGCCGGGGCGTACCTCCCGGGTCTGCCCGTCGGGCAGGGTGAGGACCGCGCGGTGCTCGACCACGACGGTGGTCGCGGTCCGGAACGTCGGCCCGTCGGGCGGGGTCACCGGCGGTCGCCCGTCGGCCTGCCAGTGCAGGACGAGGAAGATCGCGGGTACGGCGAGCGCGGTCAGCTTCAGCCAGTACTGGAACGCCTGCACGAAGGTGATCGCGCGCATCCCGCCGAGCGCGACGTTGGCGGTCACCACGGCGGCCACCACCAGGGCACCCACCGGGTACGGCGAGCCGGCCAGGGTGGCCAGCGTCAGCCCGGCGCCCTGCAACTGCGGCACCAGGTAGAGCCAGCCGATGAAGATCACGAAGGCGGTGGCCAGCGCCCGCAGCCGGCGCGAGCCCAGCCGCAACTCGCAGAAGTCGGGCAGGGTGAACGCGCCGGAGCGGCGCAGCGGTGCGGCCACGAAGAGCAGCAGGGCCAGGTAGCCGGCGGCGAAGCCGACCGGGTACCAGAGCACGTCCACGCCGTACTTGAGGATCAGCCCGGCCACGCCGAGGAAGCTCGCCGCCGACAGGTACTCGCCGCCGATCGCGGCGGCGTTCCAGTTCGGGCTGACCACCCGCGAGGCGACCAGGAAGTCGGAGGTGGTGCGGGCCAGCCGCAGCCCGTAGAAGCCGATCCCGACGGTGACCAGGGTGACCGCCACGATCGCCGGCACGACGAGGTCGTTGCTCACCTCAGCGCTCCGGCCGCTGGACCAGGTCGGTGAAGTCCTGCTCGTTGCGTTCGGCCAGCCGGACGTACGTCCAGCCCACGGCGACCAGGAACGGGAAGGAGAGCACCCCGAGCAGCAGCCACGGCAGGTTGACCCCGAGCACGGTCATCCGGCTCACCGAGGGCGCGATGGCGAACAACCAGGGCAGCCCGCCCAGCCCGACCAGCACCACCGCCGACAGTTGCAGTGCCAGCGCCAGTTGGGCGCGGACCAGGCCGCGGACCAGCGCGTCGCCGACCCGGGTCTGCTGGGTCAGCTCGGTGCGGGTGCCCCCCACGCGGTGCTGCCGGCGGGACACCTCGGCCAACACCACCCGGGTACGCGCGGGCGGCGCGGGCGCGAGTTGCTCCCCGGCGGCCGGGGACGGCTCGGGTCGGCGGGGTGCCGGCACTGGATCCTCGACGGCCACCCCGGCAGTCTCGTCCGCCCGCCGGGAATGTCAAGCAGGCTGTGGACAACCTGTGGACAACGAGCCTGCCCTGTGGAAAACCCGTGGATGACGGGCTGGGTTCGCCCCGTCAGCGGCTCCACTCCTGCTTCGCGGCCCGGACCAGTTTGTCCTTCAGTTCCCGGATGTGCCGCCGGCTCACCGGCAGCTCCGTACCGTCGACCACCACCACGTACCCCGAGTTGACCAGGCGGAGTTCGGCGATCAGCCGGAGCTGCACCAGGTGCGACCGGTGGATCCGGACGAACCCGGCGTCGGCCCACCGCTCGGCGAGGGTTGCCAGCGACACCCGGACCAGGTGCGCCCCGTCCGCGGTGTGCAGTCGCGCGTAGTCACCCTGCGCCTCGACCCAGCGCACCGCCGACCGGGGCAGCATGCGGGTGCTGCCGGCCAGCTCGATCGGGATCGTCGGATCCTCCTCGGACCGGGCCAGGGCGGCCGGGTGGGACGGCACCACCCGCGAGCCGACCACCCGGCGTAACGCCTCGGCCAGCCGCTCGGCGCGTACCGGCTTGCGGACGTAGTCGGTGGCGCCGAGGTCGAAGGCGTCCGCCGCGCCGTCGTCGTACGCGGTGACGAAGACGATCGCCGGTGGCCGGGCGAACCGGCGCAGCACCCGGGCCAGTTCCATGCCGTCCAGGCCGGGCATGCGGATGTCCAGGAAGACCACGTCCACGTCGCCGTCGCGGAGCAGCCGCAGCGCCTCGGTGGCGTCGCCGGCCGTGTGCAGCCGGGCCACCCGGGGATCGGCGCGCAGGTGGTACGCCAGCTCGTCCAGCGCCGGCGGTTCGTCGTCCACCGCCAGTACGCGCAGGAAGCCCGAGGCGGTCAGCCCGCCGTTGCCGGTCACGAGCCGGCCCGTACGCCGGGGTGGAACTTCGGCACCCGCATGCTCACCTTCGTACCCGAACCGAGGCCCGTCTCGACGACCAGGCCGAAGCCGTCGCCGAAGACCGACCGGAGCCGCTCGTCGACGTTCGAGAGACCGACGTGCTGGCCCGGATCGTCGCCCGGGTCGCTGGCGGTCCCGGCCAGCTCGGCAATCCCGGCGGTCAACGTGCCCGGATCCATCCCCACTCCGTCGTCCTCCACCGTGATGTGGCATTCGGCGCCCGCGTCCCGGGCCTCGATGCTCACCATGCCTGTGCCCGGCTTGCGCGACAACCCGTGCCGGACGGCGTTCTCCACGAGCGGCTGGAGGCAGAGGAACGGCAGGGTCACCGGCAGCACCTCGGGGGCGATCTGGAGCCGCACCTGGAGCCGGTCGCCGAACCGGGCCCGCTCGATGGTCAGGTAGCGGTCGATCGACCGAAGCTCCTCGGCCAACGTGGTGAACTCACCGTGCGCCCGGAACGAGTACCGGGTGAACTCGGCGAACTCCAGGATCAGTTCCCGCGCCCGCTCCGGGTCGGTGCGGACGAACGAGCCGATCGCGGTCAGCGCGTTGTAGATGAAGTGCGGGCTGATCTGTGCCCGGAGCGCGCGGACCTCGGCCCGGGCCAGCCGCTCCCGGGACGAGTCCAGCTCGGCCAGGGCGAGCTGGCTGCCGGCCCAGTGCGCGGTCTCCAGGGTGGCCTGCACCAGGCCGGGCGCGGGAGCGCCGCTGGTGATCGCGACCAGGGCGCCGGCGACCCGACCCTCCTCGCCGGCCAGCGGGGCCACCACCGCCCCGCGGACCGGGCAGTCGACCCGGTCGCAGCGCAGCTCCGACTCGCCGAGGACGGTGGAGCGCTCCGACGCCACCACCCGCCGGGCCGCCGCGCGCAGTTGCTCTCCGTGGTGGGAGCCGCGCCCGTCGAGGGCGAGCAACTCGTCGGTGTCGGTCAACGCCAACCCGTCCGCGCCGACCAGGGTACGCAGGTGGCGGGCGGCCTTCGCCGCTCCGGCGGCGTTCAGCCCGGCCCGCAGCGGCTCGGCGGCCAGCCCGGCGGTGTGCAGCACCTCGTAGGTGGCCCGTTGGCCGGCGGTGGCGATGCCGCGCCGACCGCTCAGCCGGCCGACCGCGAACAGGGCCGCGGCCAGCACGGTGACCAGCGAGACGACGCCGACGACGGCCGAGAGGTTGCCACTCACGCGCACGATCCTGGTCGTTCCGGCCCGCCGGGCCAAGGGGTCAGTACGCGCCCTTGCGCGCCAACACCACACCAACCGTGCGCCACAGGATGCTCAGGTCGTACGCCAGGGACCAGTTGTCGACGTAGTAGAGGTCCAGCCGGACCGCCTCGTCCCAGGACAGGTCGGAACGGCCGGACACCTGCCACAACCCGGTCATGCCGGGGCGGACCAGCAGCCGACGCCGCACATCGCCCAGGAAGTCGCCGTCGTCGGCGGGCAGCGGGCGCGGCCCGACCAGCGACATCTCGCCCTTGAGCACGTTGATCAGCTGCGGCAGCTCGTCCAGCGAGGAGGCGCGCAGGAAGCGGCCGACCGGGAAGACCCGGGGGTCCTGCTTCATCTTGAACAGCATGCCGTCGGTCTCGTTCTGGTCGACCAGGCTGGCCAGCCGATCCTCCGCGTCGACGTACATGGTCCGGAACTTCCACACCCGGAACGTGCGCCCCTCGTGCCCCACCCGGGGCTGCCGGAAGAAGACCGGACCGGGGTCGGAGATCCGGATCGCGACGGCGACGGCGAGGAAGACCGGGACCAGCGCCAGCAGGCCCAGCCCGGCGGCGACCCGGTCCATCATGTTCTTGGCCAGCAGCGCCGGCCCGGACAGCGTCGGCTCCTCGACGTGCAGCAGCGGCAGGCCCTCGATCGGGCGGATGTGCACCCGGGGCCCGGCGATGTCGGTCAGCTGCGGAGCCACCACCAGATCGACGCCCGAACCCTCCAACTGCCAGGCCAGCCGGCGCAACTCGCCCGGTTCGGCGCTGGCCGAGCCGCAGACCGCGATGGTGTCGCCGCCCACCTCCCGCACCAGGGCCAGCACGTCGCGGCCGGCGTACACAGGAACCGGGGTCTGCACGCCCTTGGCCGCCGCGTAGCCGTCGGTGATGTGGATGGCGACCGGCACCAGCCCGGCCGACGGGTTGCGGGTGACCGCCGTGTAGACCTCCAGGCACTCCGGCAGGGTGCCGACCAGCACCATCCGGTGCGCCGCCTGCCGGGTGTTGCGGCGCATCACGTGCAGCACGAACCGGGTCAGGATCCGGCCCAGCAGGATCAGCAGCAGGCCCAGCAGCAGCGCGGTGCTGACGGTGAACCGGGACAGGTCGGTCTTGGTGGCGAAGGCGACGAACGACACCGTCGCGCAGACCGCCACCCCGGCCCGGATCACCCGCTTGAACTCGTCCGGCCCGAGCCCGAGGCAACGCCGGTCGTACGCGCCGTTGAACCAGAGGATGATCAGCCAGCCCAGCGGCAGCAGCAGGAAGGCGACGATGAAGAACCAGGTCGGGTCGTTCTGGGCGTCGTAGAAGCCCGCGGTGGCCTGGTCGAAGGTGCGGATCGCGGTGTAACTGGCGAAGGCGACCGCGGCGAAGTCGAGCAGCAGCAGGATCGCTGTGTACGGGCGGTGCCAGCGGGAGACGCGTCGTCGGGCCCGGGCCCAGGCCGACCGGGGTACGCCGTTCGGGGACGGCGGGTCCGGCGGCTGGATCTCGAAGCTGTCGACGTGCCGCACGAGTCTGCTCCGGCCTTCGTTGGTTACCGGGCGCTGGAGGCTAGTCGTCACCTCACCCATGTCCTCCCGCATGACACGCGCCGCTCACTCGCCGTGAGGGCTCGGGTCGCCCACCGTTCCAGCCTCCCACGCGAAATCCGCACCCGTCGCCCACCCGAAGGACATTGCACGGCGGGCTCGTTTTCGCCGGGGATCTGGCCGGCTCCACACCTCTGGAAGCCGGGGACCGGGCCACTATACCGATGGATGGTGGGCCGGGTAGAGCGCCGGACCGGCGGTTGCGTACGCCGCGTCCGATTCCGCTCCGTAACCAGTGAGTGGGATCACTCACCGTACGAGCTTGGACAACCGTCGGTCAGCAAGGGGCTTGCCGCCGGTCTGGCAGGTCGGGCAGTACTGGAGGCTGGAGTCGGCGAACGAGACCTCCCGGACGCTGTCCCCACAGACCGGGCAGGGCAGTCCGGTCCGGGCGTGCACCTTCAGCCCGGAGCGCTTCTCGCCCTTCAACTCGGCGGCCCGCTGCCCGAGCGAACGGGTCACCGCGTCGCCGAGCACCCGCCGGGTGGCCGCGTGCAGGGTCGCCAACTGGTCGTCGGTCAGCCGGTCGGTGAGCGCGAACGGCGACAGCTTCGCCGCGTGCAGGATCTCGTCCGAGTACGCGTTGCCCACCCCGCCCAGCACCGCCTGGTCGGTGAGCACCCCCTTGACCTGCCCCCGGCGACTGCGCAGCGCCCCGGCGAAGGTGGCGAGGTCGGCCGCGAGCGCGTCGGGCCCGAGCTTGGCCACCCCCGGCACCGCCTGCGGGTCGGTCACCAGGTAGGCGGCGAGCTTCTTCTGCGTACCCGCCTCGGTCAGGTCGAAGCCGGAGCCGTCGTCGAGGCGGACCCGGACCGCGATCGGGCCCTTACCGGGACGCAGCGGGACGGTCGACGCGAACGCCTCGCGATAGTGCAGCCAGCCCGCGCGGGCCAGATGGACCACCAGGTGCAGACCGCCGTCGAAGACCACGTCGAGGAACTTGCCGTGCCGCCGGGCATCGACCACCGCCCGGCCGGCGACGGCGGTCGGTGCCGGGTCGTACGTCTTCAGGGCGCTGATCGCGGCGACCTCCAGCCGGTCGACACGCCGGCCCACCGCGCGCTGCCGCAGGTAACCCGCGAGCGCCTCCACCTCCGGTAGTTCGGGCACGTCCTTAACGGTAGCGTCTGTGCCCGTGAGCGCGAGGAATGAGCTTGCGAGTCCCACAGTCGCGAACGAAAGGCGAGCTCTGTGAGAATCGTGGTGGCGCACAACCGGTACCGGGAAGCTCAGCCCTCCGGTGAGAACACCATCGTCGACGCGGAGATCGCCCAGCTCACCGCGGCCGGGGTGGAGGTGCTGCCGTTCCTGCGCAGCTCCGACGAGATCCCCGCGATGCCGACGACGGCAAAGGCGCTGCTGCCGATCTCCCCGATCTACGCGCCCCGGGCCCAGCAGGAGCTGGGTCGGCTGCTCACCGAGCACCGGCCGGACGTGCTGCACCTGCACAACCCGTACCCGCTGCTCTCGCCCTGGGTGGTGCGGACCGCGCACCGGCACGGCGTGCCGGTGGTGCAGACGGTGCACAACTACCGCCAGGTCTGCTCCTCCGGGCTGTACTTCCGGGACGGCGTGATCTGCCAGGACTGCCGGGGCCGGGCGCTCGGCGTGCCGGCGGTGGTGCACCGCTGCTACCGGGGCTCACGGGCGCAGAGCGCGCTGATGGCGACCACCCTCGCGGTGCACCGGGGCACCTGGAAGTCGGTGGACCGGTTCATCGCTCTCACCAGCGCCGTCGCCGACCACCTGCGCGACTACGGCATCCCGGATTCCCGGATCGTCGTGAAACCCAACGGTATCCCCGACCCGGGCGCGCCCGCGCCGCTCGGCCAGGGCTTCCTCTTCCTCGGCCGGCTCTCCCCGGAGAAGGGCCTCGCCCTCCTGCTGGAAGCCTGGCGTCGGCACCCGGACGGCGCGCTCGGGCCGCTGCGGATCGGCGGCGACGGCGAGCTGCGCCCGCTGGTCGAGGCGGCGGCGGCCGAACGCGCCGACGTGACGTACCTCGGTTCGCTGGACCGCGCGGGCGTACGCGCGGCGCTGGCCGCGAGCGCCGTGGTGCTGGCCACCTCCACCTGGCACGACGTGCTGCCCACGGTGATCATCGAGGCGCTGGCCAGCGGGCGGCCGGTGCTCGGCACCGCGCTCGGCGGCATCCCGTACCTGGTCGGCGCGGACACCCCCGCGAGCCGGCCGGCACCGGCCCGGCCGTGGTCGCCTCGGCACCCGCCCCGGCCGTCTCCGGCTCCGTGCCGGGCTCCTCCGCCCCGGGACCGGCCGCCCCCGGCATCGCGGGCGCCTCGGCCCTGCCGGCAGGTGTCGTGACCGGCGAGGCCGGCTGGGTCGTACCCCCCGATCCGGCCGCCCTGGCCGCCGCCCTCCCCCTGGCCGCGGCCAGCGCCGCCGCCCTGTCGGGCCCCGCCCGCTCCCGCTACGACCGCACCTTCCACCCCGACGTGGTCACCAAGCGCCTGATCGACGTGTACGCCTCGCTCGGCTGACCGTCCGGCCCGTTCCACCCTGAGTGGTGGCCGAGTCGCCGATTGGCACCGGGTGTGGCATCGGTGACCATGGTTCCCGGCGACCGACGGGAGGATCATGACCGCGAGAATCCGGGTGGAGATCGAAGACGACGAGGACGGCGCGGAGACCCGCTCGCTCGCACGCTGGTTGACTCGGGACTCCTCGATCACACCCCGAGCCGGCGTCGCCCTCGACCAGGCCGACGGTGTGGACGACATGGGCGGCGTGATCGAGGTGATCAGCCTCGTGGTCTCGTCCGCCATCGGGTTGGGCAGCCTGGTCGTCAGCGTCGCCAGCTGGCGGGACAGTCGACCGAAACCGGGCCGGGTGCGGTTCAGGTTGCCGGACGGCTCGCTGGTCGAGGTGGTCGAGGACGGCGAGGCCGTCATTCACGATCTTGCGGCGGCCGTCGGCGTGCTGGGTGGTGGCGACGCGCCGGACCGCCCGTGATCGCCGATCCGCAGCTCTCCGTCGCGATCATCGCCGGCACCTACCGGCAGGACGCGGAGAGCGACTTCCGGGACCTGCCCGCCGTGCGCAACAACGTCGCCAAGCTCGGCCGTCACCTCCGGGACCCGGAAGTCTGGGGTCTGCCCGCCGGGCGTTGCCACGAGCGCCTCCAGCCCCGTCGGGACGAGTTGCTGGAACTGGTGAGCGATGCGGCGGCCAGCGCCCGAGACACGTTGGTGTTCTACTTCGCCGGTCACGGCTTCATCCACCCCCGTACCGAGGATCTCTACCTCGCGTTGGCCGGAGCCCGGCGCGACCGTGGCTTCGGCACCAAGGCCGTCCGGTTCAAAGATCTACAGGCCGCACTCCAGGAGCCCTCGGTCGAGGTACGGCACAAAGTGATCATCCTGGACTGTTGTTTCGCCGCTGCGGCCTTCGGTGACGAGATGGGCGTCGAGGATGTGGACCACAAGCTCCGTACCCGGGGCTCCTGTCTGCTGGTCTCCTCCGACGCGGACCGCACCTCGAAGGCACCGGAGGGTGCGGAGTACACCGCCTACACCGGGGAGTTGATCGCGACGCTGGAACAGGGCGTGGCAGGCGGTGGCGAGCTGCTCACCCTACAGACGATCCACGAACACGTGGAGGAGCGCCTGATCGCGGCCAGGATGCCCCGACCGAGGATGCTCGGGGTCGATGTGGGCGGCGCCATCTGCATCGCCCGGAACCGGGCTCCGGCCGACCGGGCGGTACCGCCGCAGCCCGCCGCGCCGACGGCAGAAACCCCGCTCGACGAGGCCCTGTCGAGGGTCCTCGCCGAGAAACTCACCCCCAGCCGGCGGATCCAACTCGGCCACGCCCTCTCCTGGAAGCTGCTCCCCGACTACCAGCCACACCCGGGCGAGCGGCTGATGGCCCTCATCGACGACTCCTGGCCGACCAGCCGGGCGACGTTCCTGGCGTTCACCACCCGGGCACTGATCCTGCGGTCGCGGGGGCTGAGCGGAGCGGTGACGTCCGTGCTGAGCCTCGCCGACCTGCGCCGGGCCGAGCTGAGACTTCGGCAGCGCAACCCGGTGGGCAACGCGGTTCTCAGCTACCTACAGACCGCCGGAACCCGGCGCGCGCAACGCGTCGACCGGGTGAACGGGCTGGACGTGGTGGTCGACGACCGGCCTTACCGTGTCCCGGACTCGACGCTCGGGCCGCGGGCCACCGAGGACCTGATCGCCGAGATCCGAGCGGCGGTGCTCCACCACGGCCACGGCTGAAGATCATGATCGGCGGGGCTTCGAAGGATGCACCCGGGCGGAGGCACCCGTTTCGGCACGCACAGTGGCCGTTAATAGGGGGCCCTTCCTATGCACGAGGCGTTAATAAGGTGCCCTTCCTTACAAGCTGGCGCGGGCGGAGAAGGTGATGCTGGCTAGCAGGAAGCCGCCGTTGATCACGGTGAAGGCCACGATCGCCCAGAAGGTGAGGGCCGGGGCCAACGCCAGGACCAGGGCGGCCACGAAGATCACCGCGCCGTAGTCGCGGACCAGCTTGACCAGGCGTACCGGCAGGCTGGTGGAGGTGACCATGCTGGCCGCGTTCGGGCCGGACTGCATGACCGAGGTGACCAGGTTGACCATCCAGGTGCCGGCGAAGGCGGCCACCAGCCAGGTCGGCATCGTCGGGTGCTGCGCCACGGCGGTGGCGGAGAGCGCGGCGACCAGGGCGATCTGGGCGGCCACGTCGCAGAGGACGTCGACCCGGGCGCCGGCCGCGCTGCCCTGCCCGGTCACCCGGGCCAGCTGACCGTCGGCGCAGTCCAGGGCGTACGCGAGCTGCCAGCCGACCAGGGCGAGCAACCCGACTACCCAGGCCGGCACCTCCCCGGCGGCGACCGGGCCGGCGAGGGCGACCACGGTGGCCGAGGTGGCCAGCCCGAGCAGCAGGTTGGTGATGGTCAGCGCGGTGGGGCGGAGCCCGAGTCGCTGGGCGACCAGCGCGAAGACTGCGCCGATCCACTGGCTGACCGACTCGCTGAACAGGCCACCGCCCCGGTTGACCCGGTGGAAGTCGGCGACCGTGGGGTGGGACGGCTCAGCCAAGGTGCTCACGGAGGGCGTCACAGTAGTCTCCCAGCCGGGTCCGAAGGTCGTCAGCGGACAACGCGAGGTGTTCGAGGATGGTGTAGCGGTCCGGTCGGGTACGCGGCGCGAAGGCCACCGCCTCGACGAACTGCTCGTCGGTGAGCCCGAGATCCCCCGGCCGGGTGGCCAGGCCGTGCCGGTGCAGGCAGCGGGCGAGCTGGCCGAAGCGTTCCGGGTCGCCGCGAAGGAAGGTGCAGAAGAGCGCACCCAGGCCGGCCTGTTCGCCGTGCGAGCCGGTGCCCGGGTAGAGGTGGTCGATGGCGTGCGAGATCTCGTGGTCGCCGCCGCTCGCCGGCCGGCTGGAACCACAGATCGACATCGAGATGCCGCCCAGGATCAGCGCCTCGGCCAGCGTGGTCAGGAAGGCGTCGTCGGTGATCTTGCCGGGATGGTTGACCAGCGCCTCTGCCCCGGTCCGGGCCAGCGTCACGGCGAGCCCGTCGATCGGCTCGTCGCGTACCTGGTGGGCCAGCTCCCAGTCGGCGATGGCGCTCAGGTTGCTCACCGCGTCGCCGATGCCGGCCTGGGTCTGCCGGTCCGGCCCGTTCTCCACGAAGTCGAGGTCGACCAGGACGGCGATCGGGATGTGCACGCCGTAGGAGCCCTTGCCGCCCTCGTGGGTCAGCGACGCCACCGGAGAGGCGATGCCGTCGTTGGCGAGGCTGGTCGCCACGGTGACCATCGGGATGGCGTACCGGGTGGCGGCGTACTTGGCGGTGTCGATGGTCCTGCCGCCACCGATGCCGACGACCGCGTCGTAGTGCCGGTTACGTAGCTGGTCGCCCAGTTCGTTGGCGGAGTCGACGCTGCCGCCGACCACGGTGAAGATGTCGGCCGACCCGAGCGAGGGGCGACACAGCTCGACGATCTTCTCGCCCTGACCCGGGCCGACCACCACCGCGACGTCGCCGCCACCGGAGATCCGCCGGTCGGCCAGCAGCGCGCCGAGGTCGGCCACCGCGCCCCGGCGGACCTCGATCGACAGCGGCGTCGTGACGGTACGGGCTAGTAGCGGCACGCGATCTCCCGCGCCCTGGCCAGGTCCTCGTGGTTGTCGACCTCCACCCAGGACACGTCCCCGATCGGGGCGGCCCGCACCTCGCCGCCACGGTCGGCGAACTCCTGGTACCCGTCCTCGTAGTACAGGTTCGGATCACGACGCCAGGTGGCCTCCAGCGCGTCGGCGAGGGCCTCGGCCACCTGCGGCTCGATCAGCGTCGCGCCGATGTACTCGCCGTACGCCTCGCCCGGGTCCATCAGCTTGGTGATCCGGGTGAGCTGGCCGGCGGCGTCGAAGGTGGTCTTCATCTCCTCCTCGGCCAGCGGCTTGATGGTGTCGATCGCGAGCAGGACGCCGGGCCCGCGCTCGGCGAGCAGGGTCTTCTCCACGCTCACCGGGTGCACGGTGTCGCCGTTGACCAGCAGCACCCCGCGGGCGAACCAGTCCCGGGCCAGCCAGAGGGAGTACGCGTTGTTCCACTCCTCGGCCCGGTCGTTCTGGACGAGGGTCAGCGTGACGCCGTGCCGGCGCTCCAGGTCGGCCTGGCGTTCGCGGACCGCCTCGGCGGCGTAGCCGACCACCACCACGACCTCGGTGAGCCCGATCTCGGCGAGGTTGCGCAGCGCGATGTCGAGGATGGTGACCTCGCCGTCCACCGGCACGAGCGCCTTGGGCAGGGTGTCGGTGTACGGGCGCAACCGGCGGCCGGCTCCAGCTGCCAGCACCATTCCGACCATGCCGGCATCAGTTCCTGTTCTCGCGGCGTTCACCGAAGGAGGATAGCGCCGCCCGTGCAGCCGCCGTCGCGGGTCAGCCGGGCAGCGGGGGCGGCGGGGGCGGTGTGCCGGGATTTCCGACAGCCGTCAGTCGGTCTTGTCCCGGAAACCTGCTGGGCTCACCATTGCGGTAACCGGGTGCCGCCGTCCCAAAGGGGTGATGTGTGATGCAGGTTCGGGAAGCGATGTCCAGTGAAGTGCTCGTGGTCGGTCCGGAGCACACCCTGCGCCAGGCGGCGCGGATGATGTCGGAGCGGGGTATCGGCTCGGCCGTGGTGATCGATCCGGATGCCGGGGGAATCGGGATCATGACCGAACGCGACGTGCTCAACGCGATCGGAGCCGGGCTGGACTGCGACGTCGAGCGGACCGGTGCCCACCTGACCTGGGACGTGGTCTACGCCGGGCCGGGGTGGACGATCGAGGAGGCGGCTGCGGCGATGGCCCGGGGTGGCTTCCGGCATCTGGTGGTTCTCGACGGCCGCGAGGTGGCCGGCGTGATCTCCGTGCGCGACATCATGCGGGTGTGGGCGGCCAGCCGGATGGTCGGCGCCGGCTGACGGTCGGACGGTCTGGTTCACCCGACCCGGTGGCTCAGGATGCGGACATCGCCGTGCCGTCCGCGTTTGCCCCGCCCCCGCCCGTACGCTGAACAGCCATGACCGCCGAGCAGCTGATCTCCTTCGCCCGTGGCGCCCCCTCGTTGGACATCGTCGATGTCGAGGGGCTCAAGGCCGCCGCCGTCCGTGCCTTCGACGCCGACCCCGCCGGGGTGACCGCGTACGGCACCTCCGTCGGATACCTGCCGCTCCGAAAGTGGATCGCCGACAAGCACGGGGTCGAAGCCGACCAGGTGCTGATCACGAACGGCTCGTTGCAGGCCGACGCCTTCCTCTTCGATCACCTGGTCCGGCCCGGCGACGCAGTGGTGGTGGAGCGTCCCACCTACGACCGCACCCTGCTCAACCTCCAGCGGATGGGCAGCGAACTGCACGGTGTCACTGTCCAGCCGGACGGCCTGGACACCGCCGAGCTGCGCAAGCTGTTGGAGTCCGGGGTCCGTCCCCGACTGGCGCACGTGATCCCCAACTACCAGAACCCGGCCGGCGTGACGCTTTCCCTCAACAAGCGTCGTGAGCTGCTGGAACTCGCCGCCGAGTACGACTTCACGATCTTCGAGGACGACCCGTACGCCGACATCCGGTTCCGTGGGGAGCCGCTGCCGTCGATGCTGTCGATGGACACCCGCGGCGTCGTGGTGCACGCCTCCAGCTTCACCAAGACGGTCTGCCCCGGGGTGCGGGTGGGCTACCTGGTGGGCCCGGCCGACCTGATCGGCGACATCGCGAAGAAGGCGACCAGCCTCTACATCTCCCCGGGGATGGTCGCGCAGGCGATCGTGCACCAGTTCTGCGTGTCGGGGGACATCGAGCGTTCGATCGACACGGTCCGGGCGGCCCTCGGCGAGCGGGCCCGGGTGCTGGCCGACTCGCTGCGCCGGCACATTCCCGAGGCCCGGTTCGTGGAGCCGGACGGCGGCTACTTTCTCTGGATCGAGCTGCCCGAGGACGTCGAAGCCGACAAGCTCGCCCCGGCGGCGGCCGAACGCGGCGTGGCGGTGGTCAAGGGCAGCGACTTCGTCGTGGACGGCGGGCGGCACGCGCTCCGGCTGGCCTACTCGGCGGTGACCGCGGACCGGATCGACGAGGGTGTCCGCCGGCTGGCCGAAGCGGTGGAAGCTGTCCGCGGCTGAACTTTCTGTCGGGTTTCTGACAAAACAGCGATCGTGGCCGCTCCAGGACTCCCACTGGGGCGGCTGTCGGCTCACAATGCTGCGAGCGTTACTCACCGCGCGTACTGGAGGAAACGCCGGCCCCGGCCGCTGCGCTCCTCACCCCCGGCGCGGCGCAGCCGCCCGCACGCCGGTGTGACGCGACCAGCACAACCCCCGCCCCCATGGCGCCGGGCGGACCGGATCGCCCCTCACCCCCCCGATGCGGTCCGGTCCGTCCGGCGCCACCCCTCTCGCCGGCCGCCATGATCGGCGTGGCGGCGTACCCTGCAACCCGCAACCGCGCGCGGGAGGGGGCGTGATGGCGGATCGGATGCAGTGGGGACGGACCACCTCTAGCAACGGCGACCGGGCGGCGTCCCCGGACGGCGGTCGGGCGCTGCGGCAGCGGAGCTGGTCGCCGGTGCGGGCCATGACCCGCCGGCTCAACCCCGACGGGCCGCAGGGCGCGGAGCCGCCCGCCGGCCCACGGCGCAGCGCCGTGGTCGACTGCGCGCTCTACCTCGACGGCCGGCGGCAGGCCGGTGACTGGGACTACGCCGGGGCGCTGGAGGCGGCCCGCCGCGCCGAGACCGGCTTCGTCTGGCTCGGGCTGCACGAGCCGGAGCTGGCCGAGATGACCGAGATCGCCGCCACCTACGGGCTGCACGAACTGGCCGTGGAGGACGCGGTCAAGGCCGAGCAGCGCCCCAAGCTGGAGCGCTTCGGCGAGGTCAGCTTCCTGGTGCTGCGCACCGCCCGGTACTGCGAGCACACCGAGCTGACCGAGAACTCCGAGGTGGTGGAGACCGGGCAGGTGATGCTCTTCATTGGCCCGCACTTCCTGATCAGCGTCCGGCACGGTGACGCCTGCCGGCTCGCCCCGGTACGGGAGGAGCTGGAGGCCCGGCAGGAGCTGCTGCTGCACGGCCCCTGGGCGGTCGCGTACGCGATCACCGACCGGGTGGTCGACCTCTACCTGGAGGTCGCCGACCAGCTTGAGGACGACATGGACGTGCTGGAGACGGAGGTCTTCGACCGCCAGGCCAGCGGGCGGATCCAGCGGATCTACCAGCTGAAGCGGGAGCTGGTGGAGTTCAAGCGGGCGGTGATGCCGTTGCAGCGTCCACTGCTGGCCCTCACCACCCAGATGAACCGGGACGTGCCCAAGGAGGTACGCCGCTACTTCCGCGACGTGCAGGACCACCTCAGCCGCACCGTCGAGCAGGTCAACTCGTACGACGATCTGCTGAACTCGATCCTCCAGGCACGGCTGGCCCAGGTGACGGTCGACCAGAACAACGACATGCGCAAGATCGCCGCTTGGGCCGCCATCGCCGCGGTGTGGACCGCCATCGCCGGCATCTACGGCATGAACTTCGAGTTCATGCCCGAGCTGAAGATGACCTACGGCTATCCGGTCGTGCTCGCCCTGATGCTCGCCATCTCGCTGACCCTCTACCGCTGGTTCCGCCGCAACGACTGGCTGTAGCCCCCGTCGGTCACGGGCGGGACTTGTTGGCGGTCCTGGTCAGGTTGTCGGTGGGGCGGGCGGCCTCGGCGACCGGCGGAACCTGGTCGCTCGGGGCGGTCTTGGCCGGTGTGGCGGCCCTGGGGCCGCTGCCGTTGCCGCTCGTCGCGGCCTTGCCGGCCACGGTGGAGCCCTTGCTCGCGCCGGCCGGGGCTGCGGTGCGCACCTCGATGGTCTCCACCTCGTCGTGCATCGGCTCCAGCGTCGTGGTCGCGTCGTACTCCGCCCACACCTGCTGCTCCCGGTAGCGCCGCAGGGCCATCGCGCCGGCCAGCCCGGCCACCGCGCCGGCGGCGAGCAGGCCGGCCATCATGGTTCCGCTGCGGCGGGACTTCTTCTTCGCCTTCATGTTCTTCGCCTTGACCTTTCTGGTGACCGCGGCCTGCCTGGCGGTGGTGGCCCTCTTTCCCGCGACGGCCCGCCCGGCCGCCTCGGCCTGTGCGTTCCGCACGGCCAGGGCCAGGGGTGCGAGCGCCGCCGCCGTCGTCGCGAGACCGCTCGACGCCCGGTCCCGGACCAGCACGGCGGTCGGTGCGACGGCGACCCGGGCCGCCTGGACCCGCGGTCCGACCGTTGCCCCGGCACCCCGCGCCGCGTGCGTCGCGGCCTGCCTCAGGTGACCGATGCCGCGGTTCAGTTCGGCCCTGGCCAGTTGCCCCTGGGTCTTGCGCCGCCCGATTCCAAACACGGTCCCACCTCCTGGGAGTTGCTCCCTCTCATCCTCCACCTTCGGATGCCTCCGCATGTCCAGATCGGGCACATGGGAGGATCCGCATGGACCTGACCAACGAGTAAGGAGTACCCGTGGCCGAGGCTGTCTACGCCACTCTGCACACCAACGCCGGCCCGATCCGGCTGGAGCTCTTCCCCAACCACGCGCCGAAGACCGTCCGCAACTTCGTGGAGTTGGCCGAGGGCACGCGCGAGTTCACCGACCCCCGGACCGGGCAGCCGGGCAGCGGTCCGTACTACGACGGCACCATCTCGCACCGCGTGATCAGCGGCTTCATGATCCAGATGGGCGACCCCACCGGCACCGGCCGGGGCGGACCGGGCTACACCTTCGCCGACGAGTTCCACCCCGAGCTGCGCTTCGACCGGCCGTACCTGCTGGCCATGGCGAACGCCGGGCCGGGCACCAACGGCTCGCAGTTCTTCATCACCGTCGAGCCGACGCCGCACCTGAACAACCGGCACACCATCTTCGGCCAGGTGGCCGACGAGCAGTCCGTGAAGGTCGTCGAGGCGATCGCCAACACCCCGACCGGCCCGAGCGACCGGCCGCTCCAGGACGTCGTCATCGAGCGCGTCGAGGTGGAGCGTCCCTCGGCCTGACGCGCGTCGAGGTCCCGCCCGCCGGCCGGGCCTGGGCCCGGCGGGTCGGGACCGGCCGGGGCATTGGTGTGTCGAGGTACCTTTGCTCGCATGATTGAGCGCTCGGGCACCTGGGGACAGCGGTGAGCGAATCCCCACCGACCACCCCGGTCTGCTACCGCCACCCCGGCCGGGAGACCTACGTCCGATGCACCCGATGCGACCGGTCGATCTGCCCGGACTGCATGCGCGAGGCATCGGTCGGGTTCCAGTGCCCGGAGTGCGTGGCGGAAGGACGCCGTAGCGTGCGGCCGGCGCGTACCGCCTTCGGTGGCGGCGACGCCGGCCGGCACGGCTACGTGACCAAGGTGCTGATCGGCATCAACCTGCTGGTCATGCTCCTCTCCATCGCCGCGGACCGGGGCGGGGACGCGGTGGCCGGCGGTGGTCTCGGCGGGCTGCTGGGCGGCCCCACACCGCTGACCGAGTGGGGTGCGGTGCTGGGCCGGGCGATGTTTGACGACGGCACCATCCACGGTGTCGCCGAGGGCGAGTGGTACCGCCTGGTCACCGCGATGTTCCTGCACTACGGCCTGCCGCACCTGCTGCTCAACATGTGGGCGCTCTGGGTGCTCGGGCGGTCGCTGGAGGGGGTGCTCGGCCCGCTGCGCTTCGCCGCGCTGTACTTCATCGCCGGCTTCGGCGGCAACGTGGTCGTGTACCTCTTCACCGCCCCCAACCGGATGTCGGCCGGTGCCTCCACCGCGATCTTCGGGCTCTTCGCGGCGATTTTTGTGATCATGCGGCGGCTGGGCCGGGACACCTCGGCCATCGTGCCCATCCTGGTGATCAACCTGATCTTCACCTTCACCGTGCCGAACATCTCGGTCGCCGGTCACCTGGGCGGCCTGGTCTTCGGCGCGCTGATGGCCCTGGTGCTGGCGTACGCCCCGCGCTCACGCCGGACGCTGGTGCAGGCCGGCGGCGGCGCGCTCATCATGGTCGCGCTGCTCGGGCTGGTCCTGGTCCGCACCGCCGCGCTGCTCGGCTGAGCGACTGGGCGCGCCCGCCCGGGGCGAGCCTCATTCAGTCGGCGGCCGGGCGGCGTGCAGCGCGTCGGCCACGTCGGCGGGGTCGGTGCCGAGATCCAACTGGCTGAACAGGTGCAGCGAGTCGCCCGCGTCGATCTCCAGTGCCGGGCCGGCGAGCCCGCGACCGGAGCGGCGTTCCACCCGGACCGTCTCGACCGCCGACCAGGGCAGATGCCGGCGCCCGGTCCACCCCTGCGGCACCGTGATCCCGCCCGCGTCCACCGCGAGCCGTACCGGCGCGACCAGATCCCGCATCCCCCAACCGACGAGGCCGGTCGCGGCCACCACGCCGAGCACCGGCCGCAGCAGGTCACCCTCGGCGAGCAGTAGCCCCAGCGCGAGCAGGACGGCCGCCGCGACCAGCTTGAGCACCGGCAAAGCCGGGGACACCCGCCACTGCCGCGCGATCGTCTCGTGAGCCACGGCACCAGCATGCCAGCGGAGCACCGGAGCGCCCTGCCGGCGGGCGCGGAGATCGGCAAGCGACGGTGGTGCGCGGGAGCGGACGATGCCCCGAACTCGGCGTACGATCGGGGGCAGCCCAGGTTACCGGGGAGTAGAGATGGTTGACGCGGTCATCGTCGGTGCGGTCCGTACCCCGGTCGGGCGGCGCAAGGGCAGCCTGGCCACGGTGCATCCGGTGGACCTGTCGGCGCACGTGCTGCGCGCCCTCGCCGAGCGTGCCGGGATCGATCCGGCCCAGGTCGACGACGTGGTGTGGGGCTGCGTCTCCCAGGTCGGCGAGCAGTCGTGGAACGTCGCCCGCAACGCCGTGCTGGCCGCCGGCTGGCCCGAGTCGGTGCCCGGCACCACGGTGGACCGGCAGTGCGGCTCCAGCCAGCAGGCGCTGCACTTCGCCGCCGCCACCGTGCTCGCCGGTCAGGCGGACCTGGTCGTCGCGGGCGGCGTGGAGTCGATGACCCGGGTGCCGATGGGTGCCAGTGTGTCCGGCGGACTGCCGTTCAGCGAGCAGATCCTGGCCCGCTACCGGGGCGTGGCGGGTGTCGCCGAGGATTCGCCGCTGCCGTTCAACCAGGGTGTCGGCGCGGAGTTGATCGCCGAACGCTGGCGTCTCTCCCGTGCCCAGCTCGACGAGTTCGCCCTGGCCAGCCACGAGAAGGCCGCCGCCGCCCAGGACGCCGGCGCGTTCGAGGCCGAGCTGGCCCCGGTGGCACTGGCCGACGGCGGAAAGTTCGCCGCGGACGAGGGCGTCCGGCGGGACACGTCGCTGGAGAAGCTCGGCGAGCTGCCCACCCCGTTCCGCCCGGACGGCGTGGTCACCGCCGGCTCGGCCTCGCAGATCTCCGACGGAGCCGCGGCGCTCGCGGTCACCACCAGCGAGTGGGCCAGCCGGCACGGGCTGCGCCCGCTGGCCCGGGTGCACACCGCCGTGGTCGCCGCCGACGATCCGGTCACCATGCTCACCGCGCCGATCCCGGCCACCGCGAAGGCGCTGCGCCGCGCGGGGCTGGGCATCGAGGAGATCGGGGTGTACGAGGTGAACGAGGCGTTCGCCCCCGTGCCACTGGCCTGGCTGGCGGAGACCGAGGCGGACCCGGAGCGGCTCAACCCACGCGGCGGTGCGATCGCCCTCGGGCACCCGCTCGGCGGCTCCGGCGCGCGGATCATGACCACCATGCTCGCCCACATGCGGGACAACGGCATCCGGTACGGCCTACAGACCATGTGCGAGGGCGGCGGGATGGCCAACGCGACCATCGTCGAACTGCTCTGACCGCGCGGCAGCGGCCGGTCGCGCCGGTCGCGGGTCGCCCGTCGGCCCAGTTCCCGGCCCTGGTTCCCGGCCCCGGTCTCCGGCGGTCTCCGGATGCGGGCCGCGACGGGTGGTGTGACGCCGGACGTGGAAATTGCAAAAAGCATGTGGTGAGCCGCGTCACCCGGTGAGCATCATCGTTGGGCAGAGCATGGACGTCTTCTCCCGAACGTTCCTCCCGGCCGCCTCCGAGGCCGGTCTGGCGACGCAGACCGCCAGCCGGCACATGCCGGTGTTCCGTCGCTGTGTCGGTTCCGGCGACGCCACCATCCTGGTCACCCGGTGCAGCCGTCCCGACCGGCCGGTGTACGGCGAGTATCTGCTCCTGCTCACCCACCGGCGGCTCGTGGTCACCCGGCAGACCCGGGTGCTGCATCGCCTGCGGCTGCACCTCAACACCGAGTTGCGCGAGCTGAGCAACGTCACCTGGAGCCCCGACCCCCGGCTGCACTCGGTCGAACTGGCCGCCACCGCCATCGACGGCATCCGCGAGCGTTTCCTGATCCGTACCCAGCACCCGAAGCAGGTGTGGCAGCTCGACGCGCTGTTCAACCACGCCTTCCGGACCCGGGTACGCAGCGCCCGACCGCGGGTGGTGGCCACCGTCGCCGAGGCACCCACCGCCGCCCGGCCGGCCGCGTTCCAGCCCGCGGTGGCCCACTGAGCGGCTGTTCTTACCGAACCCGAACATCGCCTGACGTCGGCATGCCGCACCGATCGGCAATCATGGCCCGGTGACCGTCGACAACCCCCGGCGCGGTCTGGTCCTCGTGGTGGAGGACGAGCCGAGCATCGCCGACCTGGTCCGGCTCTACCTGGCCCGGGAGGGCTTCGGCGTACACGTCGAGCGGGACGGTGTGGCCGGTCTCGCCGCTGCCCGCCGGCTGCGCCCGGTGGCCTGCGTGCTCGACATCGCGCTGCCGGGCCTGGCCGGCACCGAGATCTGCCGACGCCTGCGCGAGGCCGGCGACTGGACCCCGGTCATCTTCCTCACCGCCCGCGACGACGAGGTGGACCGGATCGTCGGCCTGGAACTGGGCGCCGACGACTACGTGACCAAGCCGTTCAGCCCGCGTGAACTCGTCGTCCGGGTGCGCGCCGTGCTGCGGCGCACCGCCGGGCCGCCGGACGGGGCCGGGCAGCCCGTCGTGCTCGGCCGGGTCACTCTCGACCCGGGCCGCCGGGCGGTGACCGCCGACGGTGCCCCGGTGCAGCTGACCTCCACCGAGTTCGACCTGCTGGCGTACCTGATGGGTCGACCGGGTCGGGTCTTCAGCCGGGACGAGCTGCTGGCCGGGGTGTGGGGGTACGCGGCGCACGCCGGCACCCGTACCGTCGACGTGCATGTGGCCCAGGTCCGGGCGAAGCTGGGCGCGGCGAGCGTGATCCGTACCTATCGAGGCGTCGGGTACGCCGCCGATGCCTGATCACCCCGGGCGTACGCTGACCGCCCGCGCGGTGCTGGTGACCTGCGCGGTGGCCCTGGTGTCGGTGCTGGTCACCGCGCTGGTCGCGGTGCCGCTCGCGGTCCGCGGCGCCGAGCGACGCGACCAGCGGGCGCTGGCCACCCAGGCCCAGGTCGCCGCCGAGCTGCTGCGGGCCCGACCCGGGCGGGTCCGCGAACTGGCCGGCGAGCGGCTGGTCCGCCAGCTCGGCACCCAGGGCGTCACCATCTACCTGATCTCCGGCGGTGCCGTCGACCGTCCTGGCCTGCCGCCGCAGGTGGTGAACCGGGTGTCCGGCGGGCGCGATGTCTCCGGTCGCCGGATGGTGGCCGGCAAGCGCGCGTTCGTCGAGGGGCGGGCGCTGCCCGGCGGTGACGGCGTGGTGCTGACCCGGCCGGCCGGTGCCGGGGTGTGGCGTCAGGTGCTGCGCGGTCTCTGGCTGCCGCTGCTGGCCGGCCTGGCCGCCGGGGCGGTGGCCGGGTGGCTGCTCGCCCGCCGGTTGGCCCGGCCGATCCGGCGGGCCGCCACCGCCGCCGCCCGGCTGGGCGCCGGCGACCGGTCCGTCCGGGTGCCGGTCGAGCCGCCGGCCGAGGTGGCCGACCTGGCATACGCGCTGAACGGTCTGGCCACGGCGTTGGCCACCAGCGAGGGGCGGCAGCGGGAGTTCCTGCTCTCCGTCTCGCACGAGCTGCGTACCCCGTTGACCGCGATCCGCGGCTACGCCGAGGCACTCGCCGACGGCGTGGTCGGGCCGGAGGCGGCGGCCGAAACCGGCCGGACCATGCTGGCCGAGGCGGAGCACCTGGACCGGCTGGTCGCCGACCTGCTGGCGCTGGCCCGGCTGGAGGCGGTCGACTTCCCGCTCGAACCGGTGCGGGTCGACCTGGACCGGCTGGCCGCCGACGCCGGACGGACCTGGGCCGACCGGTGCGCCGCGGTCGGGGTGACGTTCCGGGTCGAGACGCCGGAGCAGCCGGTGCCCGCGTACACCGATCCGGTGCGGATCCGGCAGGTGATCGACGGGCTGCTGGAGAACGCGTTGCGGGTGGCGCCCCCGGGCGCGCCAGTGGTCCTCGCGGTCCGGCCGGCCGGCGCGGACCCGGCGGCGGGTGCCGTGGTCGAGATCCGCGACGGCGGGCCCGGGCTGACCGACGACGACCTCGCGGTGGCCTTCGAGCGCGGTGCCCTGCACCAGCGCTACCGGGGGCTGCGCAAGGTGGGCAGCGGGCTCGGGCTGGCGATCGCCGCCGGTCTGGTCCGCCGGCTGGGCGGTCAGATCGCCGCCGGGCACGCGCCCGAGGGCGGGGCGGCCTTCACCGTCCGGCTGCCGCTTCTTACCTGACTCGAACGTCGACCTGACGATTCGCTCATCCGGTTCGCCGACGCTGGTGGCACCACGGACGAGAGGACGAGACATGGCACGCAGGGGATTCGTCACCGCCGGCACCGCACTGCTGGTGGCGGTCGCGATGGGCGCCGCCGGCTGCGGGGTGGCCCAGCCCGCTCAAGACGCCGCGCCGCAGGCCGCCGTCGAGGTGGTCGCGGCGATGGGCGCGGAGGGCCAGGCGCTCGCCGCGCTCGGCTTCGACCCCGCCGATCTGGACACCGAGGCGGAGACCCCGGCACCGGCGGAGTCGTCGGCGGGCGAGCGGAAGACGCGGGAGGAACGGGTCGAGGAGCGGCGCAAGCGCCATGCGGCCCGGGTGCTGCTGCGGGAGAACACGCTGCACGGCGAGGCCGTGGTGCAGACCAGGGACGGCGGTACGAAGACCGTCGCGGTCCAGCGCGGCGAGGTGACCGCCATCGACGGCGACACGATGACCGTCAAGTCGGCCGACGGCTTCACCATGACCTGGAGCTTCGGCGACGACCTGCGTGTCATCGAGCGCCGCCGGACGATCCAGTCGACCGACATCAAGGTCGGCACGAACCTCGGCGTCGCCGGTGCCAAGACCGGCGACACGTCGACGGCCCGCCTGGTCGTCGTCCCGGCCCGGCAGAACTGAGCTGCGGTGGGGGGTGGCCCGCCGGGTCACCCCCCACCGGCAGTCCGGTCAGGGCACGGCGGGCAGGGCGTACCCGACGTAGCTGCGGAACTCCAGCTGCCAGCCGGCCGGCAACAGGTCCGCGCAGAGCGCGCGGCTGCCGACGCAGAGGATCGCGTCCACCGACGCGGGGTCGGCCGCCGGCCGGTCGTCCAGGACCGACTGGAGCGCCAGCAACTCGGGCGGCCGGCCGTCGGCGTCACGCAGCAGCAGCCACCAGGGATACTCCCAGTCGTCGTTGCGCTGCGACAGGCCGATCCGCCGCGCCTCGGCGGTCCGCACCGCGTCGGCGGCCCAGTGGTACTCCTCCGCCCACTGCGGACGTCGCAGGAAGCGGGACTCCCACTCGGTGGCGGTGAAGACCGAGCCCTCGCCCACCAGCCGGCGCGGGAAGCCGTACGACACCGCCAGCACCCCGGCCAACGCGCAGGCGGCCAGCACCGCCGCCGCGAGCGTCGCGGCCACCGGCCGTCGTCCGCGGCCCGGCACCCCGCCGGTGCCCCGGCCTGCGGATGACGCCGGGCGGGCGGCCCCATCCGTCGCGCGGCGGAACAGCGCGTCCAGCCAGAGCCCGGCCAGCGGCACCGACACCGCCAGGGCGTAGAGCACCAGCCGGTTCCCCCAGGGCTGCCACTTGATCATCACGGTGTGCAGCAGCACCGCGATCGTGACCGCCAGGGCGTACCCGCGCAGCGCCCCGGCCGCGTCGGGACTGAGCCGGCCCGGCCGGCGTACCGCCGCCACCGCGGCGATCAGGACCAGCGCCCCGGCCAGCGGAAACGCCACCCGATCCTCGTCCGGGAACCAGGACGGCTCCGGGAAGGTCTCCTGTCCGAAGGTGATCGCCCGGTCCTGCGGATCGACCCCGAGCAGTCCCGCCACCCCCAGGATCGCGTCGGCGGTCACCTCGCGCAGCGGAGCCAGCGGGGTGTCCAGCGCGGTGTGTCCGATGCGGAGCGCGTTCACCAGCACCGACGGCGGATCGTGCCGTTCCATCGGCACCGACTCGCGCAGTCGCGGCGGGCCGAGCGGGTGACCGAACTCGGCGTTCACCCGGGCCAGGAACGGACCGACCACCGTGGCGGCCACCAGCAGGATCAGTGCCGAGGCGCCGACCGTCCGGGCGAGGCCGGCGAGCGGGATCCGGCGGCCGGCGGCCGGCCGGTCCGCGTACGCCAGGCGGAGCTGGGCCAGCCCCCAGAGCACCAGCAGCGGGCCCACCGCGAGCAGTCCGCTGGTCTTGGTCAGCGCGGTCAGCCCGGTGGCCGCCCCGAGGGCGAGCAGGTCCGCCACGGCGGCCCGCCGCCGCAGCCCGTCCAGCGCGAGGGTCGCCGCGCAGGCCACCCAGGCGGCACAGACCAGGTCGGTCTGGGTGCTGGTCGCCTGGAGAGTCACCATCGGCGTGGTGGCCAGCACGAACACGGTGAGCAACTGGGCCCGCCGGCCGCCGTGGAGCTGCGCGGTCACCCGGGAGACCGCCAGCAGGCAACCTATCCCGGCCGCCCACTGGACCAGGTTGTACAGCGCGTCGCCGCCGGTGAACAGCCGCAGGTGCAGCAGCAGGTACTCGGCACCCGGCGGGATGGTCACCTGCCGGTGGATCGCGGTGGCCCAGAAGGACAGGTCGCCCTGGGCCACCCAGCGCTCCACCTTGGGCAGGTGGTACGTCTGCGAGTCGAAGTTGTTCGGTGTGGCGAGCAGCGCGATCAGCAATTCGACCAGGAGCAGCCCGCCGACCGTGCCGGCGAGCAACCGCTCGCCCCGGGTCGCCGTACGCCAGAAACCCCGGGTCGCCGTACGCCAGAAATCGGTCAGGGCGGCGCGCCAGCCGGCCGTTGCCGCGTCCCGGCCCGCCGCGTCGAGGCGGCGACGCCACCCGGCGGCCGTCGCCGACCCCGCCAGGAAGAGCAGCCAGGCCACGGCGAACGCGGGCACCGTCAGCAGCCCGAGCGCGCCCAGCACCTCGACGGTCAGCACCGCGAAGGCGCCGGTGGCCAGCGCCGCTCGGATCACCGCGAGCCGGCGGGGAGCCGTGACACCCACGGCTCGTGGCCGCATCGCCACGCTGAGCAGGGCGACGGCGGCGATGGGGGCCAGGACGAGCGGGAAGCCGGCGGCCGACATGGCCGGAAGTAAACACCATCGGCCTGAGTGTCCGACCCCCGGTTTCCATCGGTGGTCGCCACCACATCGCTGACCTGCCAGGCTAGGCTATGCCCGACATATTGCCGCCCTCGTGGAGATTCCCGTGAAGCTGTCGATCCTCATGCCGGTCTACAACGAGGAAGAACGCATCGCGGACGCCCTCAAGCAGGCGCTGGCCGTGGAGTATCCATGCGAGATCGAACTCGTGGTGGTCGACGACGGCAGCCGCGACGGCACCGGGGAGATCCTCGGCCGGGCCGACGACGCGCGACTGCGGGTGATCACCCATCAGCGCAACGCGGGCAAGGGCGCGGCCATCCGGACGGCGGTCGCCAGCGCCGAGGGTGAGTACATGGTCATCCTCGACGCCGACCTGGAGTACGACCCGCAGGACATCCCGACGCTGCTCGCCCCGGTGCTCGACGGCCGGGCCACGGTCGTCTACGGCAATCGCACCTTCGGCAGCCACAGTGCCTACAGCTTCTGGTACGTGATGGGCAACAAGGGCGTCACTATGGCGGCGAACGTGCTGTTCAACTCCTACATCGGCGACCTGGAGACCTGCTTCAAGCTGATGCCGGTGGCCCTGTACCGCTCGCTCGACGTCCGCTCCCGCGGCTTCGGCATGGAGGCCGAGGTGACCGGCAAGCTGCTGCGCCGCCGGATCCGCCCGTACGAGGTGCCGATCAGCTACCGGGCTCGGGGCCGCGAGGAAGGCAAGAAGATCACCTGGCGGGACGGCGTCGAGGCGCTCTGGATCCTCGGCCGCGAGCGCACCCGCCGCCGCCCGACCGACCCCGCCGCCTCCTGACCTCGCGCCCCGCGACCCGCCGCGCGACCAACCGGCTGTCCGTGCCGGACCCGGGACGTCAGACCAGGGCCGGGGAGAGAAAGCCGGTGACTGAGCGGTGGAGTCCCGCCGCGTCCAGCCCGTGCCAGCGGGTGTGGTCCTCGGCGCAGCCGTAGCGGCGCAACTCCTCCCGCCCGACCCCGAGCGCGAGCAACCGGTGCGGCCGGTCCGCCAACGCCGCCGCGACCACCCGGGCCGAGGTGCCCGCCAGGTACGGCTCGACCAGGATCACCTCGCGGCCGGCGAGCGCCCGCAAACCGGCGGTGTCGAACGGGCGCGGTCGATGGGTGTACGCCACCGTCACCGGCAGATCCGCGACCGCCGCCAGTGCCGCGTCCAGCACCGGGCCGACCGCGACCAGCAGGGGCGCGCCCGCTCCGGCATCCCGCACCACCACCAGCGCCCCGTCGCCGGCCTGCGGACGCGCGTTGCTCAGCGTCGACAGCCGCAGGTACGCCGAGGGGTCGGCGGCCACCGTGGCGCGCAGCAGGCCGGGCACCTCGGCCGGGTGCCCCGGCACGTGCACCGTCCAGCCGGAGAGGGTGTCGAGCAGCGCGACGTCGGCCGGGCTGAGATGGGTCCGCCCGGCCGCCGCCCGGTCGTACGAGGCGCCCACGCTGACCAGCACCGCGCTCACCGCCTGGTGGTCGAGGTCGAGCTTGATCTGCTCGTACGCCCGCTCCACCAGGAACGGCGCGTAACTGTGCACGATCGGCCGCAACCCGGTCAGCGCCAGCCCACCGGCCACCCCGACCATCAACTGTTCCCGGATGCCGACGTTGACCACCCGGTCCGGGTGCCGCTGCGCGGCGCGGTCGAACTCGGCGGCGGAGATGTCGGCGAGCACCAGCGCGGCACGCGGCTCCTCGGCCAACAGCGCCGTGGTGGTGTCGATGAAGCTCTCCCTCATGACTGCCGCCCGCTCTGCACCACCGCGACGACGACGTGCGGCCGGTGACCGTGGTGCCCGGCGAGGGCGGTGTGGAGGGCAGCGTGATCCCGCCCGTCGACGGTGGCGGCGGTCCACCCGTTGACGGTGAACCGGCTGGCCACCCCGCCCGGCCAGCCGTGCGTGGCGGAGGAGTTGTCGACCACGATCGCGGTCAGGTTCGCCAGGCCGGCCGCAGCCGCGTACGCGATCGCCTCATGGTTGGAGCCCTCGTCCAACTCGGCGTCGCCGAGCAGGACGTACACCCGGGGTTCGAGCAGGCCCTGGGCGCGTAGCCCGAGCGCGCTGCCGACGGCCAGGCCGAGGCCGTGCCCGAGCGAGCCGGAGCCGATCTCCACCCCGGGGACCAGGGTCCGGTCGGGGTGGTCGCCGAGCCGGCTCTCCGCCCCGCCCTGGTCGTCCAGCCAGTCGGGCGGGACGAAGCCCTTCGCGGCGAGCACCGCGTAGTAGCCGGCGACCGCGTGCCCCTTGGAGAGCAGGAAACGATCGCGGTCGGGGTCGTCGGCGGTCGCGGGTGTGACCCGCAGAATCCGGTCGTAGAGCACCCAGAGCACGTCGACGGTGGAGTGGACGTTCGCGCCGAACTGCCGGCCGGCGCGGATCCGCTCGAACAGCGGGGCGACCGGATGCCGGCCGTCGAGCGGCGCGGCGGCCTCGGTGACCCGGGTCGTGGTGGTGGCGAGTGTGGTCATGCGGATAGCCTGCAAGTTAAAGCGAGGTTCAACTCAAGGCGACGTGATGCACGAAGCACTCACCATCGGTCAGCTCGCCGCCCGCAGCGGGGTGGCGCAGTCCGCGCTGCGCTACTACGAGCGGCTGGGGCTGATCCGGGCCGACCGCACCGGCGGCAACCAGCGCCGGTACCACCGCGGCGAGCTGCGTCGAGTGGCGTTCATCCGGATCGCCCAGCAGGTCGGCATCTCGCTGGACGAGATCCGGGCCGCGCTGGAGGCGCTGCCCGCCTCGCGTACGCCCACCGCCGACGACTGGGCCAAGCTCTCCACCGCCTGGCGGGAGCGGCTGGACGAGAAGATCAGGCTGATGACCCGGCTCCGCGACGACCTCGACGGCTGCATCGGCTGCGGCTGCCTGTCACTGCGGCGCTGCGCCCTCTACAACCCCGGCGACGAACTGGCCGGCGAGGGCCCCGGCGCCCGCCTCACCCTGCCCCGCTGAGGCGGTTGGCCCGTGTGTTGCTGAGGTGCCGGGCCAGCGCGGCCGGAGTGCTCGATCCGTGCGGCTGCGGCGCTTGGCCGCTGCGGCTGCCTCCCGTACGGCTGCGGCGCTTGGCCGGTGCGGCTGCCTCCCGTGCGGCTGCCCCTGGCCCGGTGGTTCATCCGACGGTGAGCAGCACCTTGCCGACGTGTTCGTTCGACTCGACCAGCCGGTGCGCGTCGGCCGCCTCGGTGATCGGCAGTCGCCGGTCGACGACCGGGCGGATCCGGCCCGCCTCGACCAGCGGCCAGACCTGCTCGCGTACCCCTCGGACGATCGCGGCCTTCTGGTCGAGCGGTCGGGACCGCAGCGCGGTCGCCGCGACCGTGCCGCGCTTGGCCAGCAGCGCGCCGAGGTCCAGCTCGCCCTTCCGCCCGCCCTGCATGCCGATCACCACCAGCCGTCCGTCGGCGGCCAGGGCGGCGACGTTACAACCCAGGTACGACGCGCCCATGATGTCGAGGACGACGTCCGCGCCCCGACCGTCGGTGACCTTCCGGACCTCCTCGACGAAGTCCTGCTCCCGGTAGTCGACCAGGTGCCGGGCGCCCAACTCGCGCAGCCGGTCGTGTTTCGCCGCCCGCGCGGTCGCCACCACGGTCGCGCCGAGCGCGGTGCCCAACTGGACCGCGAACGTGCCGATCCCGCTGCCGCCACCGTGCACCAGCAGCGTCTCGCCCGCCGCCAGACGGGCCAACTGGACCACGTTCGACCAGACCGTGCACGCCACCTCGGGCAACGCGGCGGCGTCGACCAGGTCGACCCCGGCCGGCACCGGCAGCAACTGCCCGGCCGGCACGGCCACCCGCTCGGCGTACCCGCCGCCGGCCAGCAGCGCACAGACCTCGTCACCCACCCGGACACCGGTGACGTCCGGAGCGATCGCGCTCACCACCCCCGAGCACTCCAGTCCCGGGTACGCGGGCGCGCCCGGCGGCGGCGGATAGTGCCCCTGCCGTTGCAGCAGGTCGGCACGGTTGACCGCGGTGGCCCGCACGTCGACGATCACCTCGCCGGGGCCGGGCTCCGGGTCGGGCACCTCGCTCCAGGCAAGCACGTCGGGTCCGCCGGGCTCCGGAATGGTGATCGCGCGCATAGCCCAGTCTTACCCGATCCGCCTCCCGCCCGACGCACCGGCGGCAAAACGCCGCACCTTTCTCAAGATCACGCCCGCGCACCCCGTGGCAACCACCGCGCCCCGTGGCAAACACCGCGCCCTGCTCAAGATCACGCTCGATCCGGGATCGAGTGGCCTTAGGCGGCGCCTGATCGCACTCGATCCCGGATCGAGCCTGCCACTGTGGACCCCCGCCGGCCGGCGGCCGGCGTCTACAGGTGCACCACGGAGGGTGAGTGATCATGACCGAACGGGTAGCTCCCCCATTACCCGATCTACCCGGCGTGGCAGACTAAGCACGGTCGCGCGTTGCGCGGCTCGGGAGGGTTCGCCTAGTGGCCGATGGCGCTGGTCTTGAAAACCGGTAAGGCAGCGATGTCTTCGTGGGTTCGAATCCCACACCCTCCGCATCTCTGGACAGCAAAAACACCCCCTGACCAGCGCGAACGCCGGTCAGGGGGTGCGTTTATAGATCGTGAATCAGTCCCACTGTGTCTCGCCCGATGCTGCCGTGTCTCACTGGTTGTGTCGTTTACGTGTCGGCGTCACCCGGCGCTTTCTCGGCCTGGTCGTCGGTGCCCAACGCTCCCTCGATCCGCTTCCGGGCGGCCTCATCCTGGCCGTCGATACACGAGGCGTAGACCTTCAACAGCACATGCACGCTGTGCCCGGCCCATTGGGCTACCTGGGTAGCGGGCACTCCGGCGTTGAGCCAGAGCGACACTGCGGCGTGCCGCAGGTCGTACGGCCGGTGCGCCAGTGGTGAGCGCTGCTGAGCCGGTGTCAGAGCTGCCTCGCGTGCCTGTCGCCAGGCACGAAGATAGGTGCTCTTGGACACCGGAGCCGGTCGCGCACCAGCGGCGTTGAACATCCGGCCGTTGGTGTCCCGGCAGTGCTCCTGTGCGTGATGCCGCAGAATACGGACCAACTCCGGACAGGCGGGAACGTCGCGGGTCGCTTTCTTGGCCCGGTGCTTCAACTCCCGGTCTTCCAGCGACTGGCCGCTATCGCTCCAATCCTCGCCGACCTGCTGTGTAGATCCGCTGAGGTGGAGCCATCCCCAACCGCTCTCGGGCAACTCGCATTCGTCGGCGCGTAGGTGAATCACCTCGGACGGGCGGAGCGCAGCAAAGTACATACAGGCGAAAAAGCCTTCCAAGTGCGGATCACGGTTGCTTACCGCTAAGAGCAAGGTGCGAGCCTGTTCAGGATTCACGACTACTTTTCGATCCACCTGATCGGTATTCTTTGGCGCTCGCCACTGAATGAAGTCCATCGGATGTGCGTCGAGGTGGCCAAGCTCAACGGCGTACTTCAAGGCGCTGTAGAAGACGGCCCGTTTCCTTGCGACGGTGTTTGCTGCGGCCGGGCCGCCGTCGATCCGAACCGTGAGCGCGTCGAGCGCCTTCCGGATGGTGGCGGAATTCGCCACATCCTTGAGCGTCAGCGTGTTCGCGGTGAGCCACCGGACGGCTGGCGCAAGATTCTCCGGGGGTTGGCCGTCGTCTCGATCACGCTGCGACTTGTTGAAGGTCCATGTGTAGAGGGCGTGGCGAATCTCGGCATCGTCCGGTGCGCCGCGTGAAGTGGCGAGCAGGGCGGGCGTGGCCGTGGTGAGCGCGTCGGCGATGCTCTTGCGCTGCGTTGCTGCGGCACGCGGCCATTTCATGTCCACGAACGCAACGGCGAGGTCGTACCAATTCCGGCTGTTCAATTCCCGGGCCATCGGTTCTGGTAGCCCGGATTTCTCATCGAAAGCGGTGCCCTCGCGCTGTGCCACAACCAGTTTCGATCGGAAGCTTTCGGCGAGTGCCCGAGTGACGTACGTGTTCCGGAACGGCTTGCCGGCAACCTTCCATCGAACCGTGTACGACTTTCTCTTGCCGGATAGTTCGTTGGTCAGGATCGCGTGTATTCGTACGTCATAGTTACTCAAGCGGCCACCTCGTGATCGTTTAGCCAGTTGTCCAAGTCGCGGCGGCGGACGTAAAGACTGCCGTTCGGGTACTTGATCGTTCGGGGTGCGCGGCCGGTGGCCTTCCAGCGGAAGAAGGTCGACCGGGGTACGCGAAGTTCGTCCAGGACTTCGGCGAGGGTGAGCAGATTCCCGGGCGTGCGGCGGGTGGTCATCGGCGGGTGTCCTCCCTCGGGGTGGCGTCGAGGTGGATGCGCTGGTGCGTGGGGGCGCGGCGGTCGGGGTAGGGCCGGGTGACGTGGCGGATGTGCAGCACTTGGGTGATGGCGGCGAGTGCTGTGGCTGTTTCGGTGGGTGTGCCGTGCAGCCTGATTCGCACGCTGGTGGCCTTTCGGTCGTTGGCGGTCGTTTGTGGAGGAATAGGGAGGTGTCATCACAGAAGGGCGTAGGGCGGCCCGCTGAGAGCGCCGTAGAGGCAAGATCTCGGCCCGGTTGGTGTTAGGCCATGCATCGATTCGTCTCTGTGGCTCTCAGCGGGCCGACTCTGCGGAGAATCGGCGTGCGGCGCGGTGCGTGGGTGCTGCGCCGGGTGGGGTCGGGGCGGCAGGATGTGCCGATGAGCTATGAGATCTTCGATCCGTTCGAGGGCGCGCCAGACACCGTCGTTGCGACGGAATGGCTGGAGGGGCAGGGGTGGTCCGAGTTCCTAGGGATCGGTGATGAGGATTCGGTCCTGCGTGTTCAGTCGTTCCGGCGGACGGTCGATGGGCGGGATGAGTTCATCGTCGATGTGGGGGACGTGGTGCAGGGATCTCCGTATGTCAAGGTCGACAACTTCGGTGAGCTGATGGACTTGTTGGCGCGGTGGGCTCCGGCGGTTCAAGCGGCTGCCCTGGTGGCGGCGGTGGATGACCTTCGCTCCTACGGTCTTGACAAGGACGGCCTTGCCGAGTTGGTGGGGGCGAAGGTCGCGTTTGGCGCGGCGGAGGCTCTGCCAGCGCTCCAGCGGCACGAGCAGCATCAGGCGGCGCATCGCCGGCAGGTCGCGGCGCAGCGCAAGGTGGCCCGGGAGGCAGCCGCGCGGCCGTCGTAGTCGGGCTGCGTGGCGCGGGTTCGGCCCTTGTCGTTTGTGAGCGGGGCTGAACCATCTCGGCATCTCGGCATCTCGGCAAACGTGCTGTTGAGCTGCGGTTATGTGTGCCGAGATGCTGTCGGGTTGGTTCTCGGCATCTCGGCAATCGGGGTTCATCTCGGCATGATCATGCCGAGATGCCGAGATTGAAGGTTGTTGATGGTCGGATCTCGGCAGGGTGTTTTCCCAGCTAGCGGGTCGGTTGTGCCGAGATGCCGAGATGCCGAGATGGTTCAGCGGGTTTTAGTCGTCGTGGTGTTCGGCCCAGTAGACGGCGCGGCCTCGTTCGTTGGTGCCGGTGCGTATGACGTGTTGGCCGCGCCATCGGCCGGCTTGTCCGGTGAGGAGTTTGCCGAGTTGCAGGGGGTTGGGCAGGCGGCCGGAGTCGGTGGTGATGAACTGGCCGTCCCACGGGTCGTGTACGTCGCTGCCGAAGTGGGTCGGTTCGGCGTCGCGGCGTAGCTCGGCGGCGGTCATGCGCCGGTCTGCGTGGCGTTCGTGCCAGGTGGTGAGGAACGCGCCCCAGCGTTGTTCGTCTTGGTCGATCTCGCGGACGTCGGCGGCGTTGGTCAGGAATCCGTCGATGTCGTGGTGGGCGAGGAACCCGCCGAGGTACTGCGCCCACGGGGTGAACTGCCGCATCGACACCCCCGTGACGCGCGGGGCTCCTTGGCGGGTCCAGTCGAGCACGAGCACGAGCAGGTGCCACAGGACGATGAGTTGGTTGGCCGGCACGGTGATCCACTGGTCAAGGTGGGGGATGCCGAACCCGGATTGGTCGCGCAGCTCGGGGCGCGGCATGTCGGGATCGAGGTGCACGCGCACGGTGCGGGAGGCCATGTCTCCGCCGACTTGCAAGTTGTTGCCGGTGGCCATCCACAGCCGGTCGTTGACGCTGGCGAGGTTGCGGGATGCCCCCAACTGCCGGTCGGACCACTCTCCGGCGGTGACGAGCAGCGCGAGCGTGGGCGAGTCGATGACGGTTCCCTCGGCGAGGTTGTCCCAGATGACCACGCCGACCTGTTCGGCGAACACGGCGGTGATGGACTTGCGGAGTTCCTCTTCGGCGTAGGGCCAGGGCATGACGCGCTGGCCGTAGAGCATGCCGGGGCCGGCGGTGAGGATCGACTTGCCGGATGAGGGCATGGTGGCGTCGATCAGCGCGAACGGGGTCAGGGAGCGGGTGAAGTGCCGCAGGATCGGCGTGGCCAACAACGCGATGTAGTTCGCCCGATCGGCGGCGCTGGCCCAGGGGAAGTCGCGCAGGAACCGGCCGAGCAGGAACCGCCGCGCCTCTGTCACCTGCTCGACGGTGGGCGCGTCCGGGACGGGCGGCAGCGCGACCTTGGAGGCGAGGTAGAAGCCGGTCGCCGGGTCGTAGCCCGGCTGTTGTAGCAGGGTGCCGTCGCGGCGCAGCACCGGAGCGCCGATGATCCCGCGTAGGCCGGGCACGCCCGGCCACGTCTTGCCGGCCAGCACGGACGCCAGCACCTCCCGCGACGGGGTGGCCTCTTCCTCGTAGGTGCTCGGGTTGCCCTGTTCATCCTTGCGGGACTTGATCCGGTAGACGTAGGCGTGCTCGGCGAGCAGCCCGGCCAGCCCGGCGGGCGTGATCGTGCTCGCGCTGACGGGCAGCGGGGAGTCCTCATCGGCGGCGGCGGCCACCCCGCCGGAGACGGCTTCCATGTGCACCAGCGACCCGCCGGAGACGTAGGTGTCGGGCAGCAGCCCGGCCACCAGGGCAGCCTTGAGTGATCGGATGCTTTCGGGTCCGGTGCCGATCTGCAACCGCTCGGTCATGCCGCCTCCCGGATGTCGCGCAGGTAGCGGGGCCGCCGCGCGCCGGCTCGTAGGCCGGAGGCGATGGTGCGTGCCACCTCGCGTGCTGACAGCCCGGTTGACAGGGCGGCGGGTTCCAGCACTGCGTACACGTCGGCGTCGGTGAGCGCGCCGCCGGCGACCAGTTCACCGAGTACCGCCGCGCTGATGAACAGCACGCTGTTCCGCTCCCCTTCAGGAGCGGAGGTGAGGTGCTCGACTTGGCGGCGGATCGCGGCGGCGACGTACCGGCCGTGCCGGTCAGCCGGTAGCGCGACCGCGGTGGGCCGGTATGTCGGCCGCAGGGTCGGGGCGGTCAGGTCGGCGATCCATGCGGGTAGCGGCGCGGGTTCGCAGTCGAGCGCGATCTGGTAGGGGCGGCTGGCCAGGGTGGATCCGGCGGCGACGACGTAGCCGCCGTGGGCGCGGGTGTCGACCTTCCAGCCGAGTCCGCGTCCCCGGTCGCTGGTGGTGTTGCGCAGTTGCGGGCCGGTGTCGGGGTGCCGGTAGTAGAGGTGGGTGCCGCCGCTGGGCGTGAGCACCGTGTAGGTGTGGTCGACGCCGGGCGGGCTGGTGTCGTCTGGGCCGAACCCGGCGATCCACCTGGTGGGGGTGCCGTGCCGCCCGGCGAGGACCGCGAACACGTCGCGCCCGTCGCACACGCCGGCCCACTCGGCGGGTGGGGTGTCGTCGGGGTGTTTGGGCACGTCGAGGTCGACCACCACCAGCCCGGACGGCCCGCAGGCGATGCCCACCCCGTAGGGGTGGTGCGACCAGGCCCGGCGGATGCGGTCGGGGTCGGTGGTGGCGCGTTCTTCCCACCCGACATGCCGCCCGGCCGTCCGGCAGCGGGGGTCGGTGCGGTCGCAGCGTTCGGCGGTGCACCGGTTCGGGAACGCGGGCCGCTTCGCCTCATCCCGATCGGTGGCGTCGGGGCGGTCGGGGCGTAGCGGGAAGACGTGCCAGCCCCGCGCCGCGTAGGCAAGCGCGCAGGTCAGCAGATCGGCAGACGGCACGATGATGTCTCCTTCCGTTCGGACGGTTGTCGGCGGCGGCGCCCCGGTGGCCGGGGCCGCGCGGACGCTGGCCACCGGGTAGTGAGTGCGCGAAGCGCGCCGATATCGCTGTTCAGTCGGCCACCGGCCGCGCCGGGCGCGAGGGCCGGGCCGGGCGGCGCTGGCGAAACTCCTGGGCGCAGGCGGCACAGTCCACTGTGGGTGTGTGTGCCGTCGATCCGTCGTCGGCAGATGTGGGGGTAGGGCTCGTCGTCGGTGACCGGACGGCCGAGCGCGACGCTCGCGGCGAGCCACTGGGCGGCCACCGGCTCACCACCTCGCCCGGGGCTGCCCGGCGATCGCGGCACGGCTGACCGCCTGCCGCAGGTCGCCGAGCAGCCCGACTAGCTGGCGGCGGGCGGCCGGCTCGGTGGGGGCGAGTGCGACGCGGACGCGGATTTCGGCGTGGTCGCGGCCGGCGGCGGTCCGCACGCGGATCAGGACGGCGCGGGCGTGGCCGGGGATGTTGACGACGATTTCGTCGGAGCGGTGTTCGTTGAGGTTGCAGCGGTGGTCCCGGCCGCACCAGTCGGTGTGACCGGCGGGCCGGCGGATCACCGGCCGACTCTGCGGATGCGGCGGAGGTGGTTGACGGCGCGGCGGCCGTGGCGCAGGCGTAGTCCGGTGCCCGTGCAGCGGCGGCAGTCGGGCCGTCCGCGTAGGGCGCGGGGGTGGGTGATGCGGCGGCGCAGCCGCTCCCACAGGCGGGGCGGGGCGGTGCCGGTGCCCTTGCAGCGGTGACAGGCAGTGAACGGCCGGACGTAGCAAGCGGCGGCGTAACCGACAGCAACGAGTAGGGCAATTCCGGCGAACCAGACTACGGACATTCCGGGCATGTTTGTGCTGGTAGCGGCCACGATGAGGGTCACTGGAGGCTCCAAACGGGGGGTTACCGGCGGTAGGCGGCATGGGCCGCTACCGCTACCGGTGAAGATCGGTGCTGGTGGGGCGGGTAGCGGCCCGGGTAGCGCTGCCGCTACCCCTGTTCGGTCCGCTACCCGCCGCGCTACCGGCGGTCAGCCGCCGTCGCCGTCGCGTTGTTGTGCGGCGGTGGTGATGTCGGCGAGGTACGCGCCCTTGCGGGTCGCCCCACCGGATTTCACGTTGCGTGACTCGACACCCTTCGCCCGCACGAGCGCGGACAACGCTTCGGGGGTCACTGCGGAGTACGCCTGCGGGAACCGGTCGGCCAACCGTCCGGCCAGGGTGTCCCAGTGCTGTCCCCGCTCGGATGGCACCCACACCGCCCGAAGGTCATCCAGGATGTCCCGGGCGGCCGGCAGGTCGGCCGGGCCGGTGGTACCGCCGCGCAGGGCCACACCGCGGGCGCAGATCTTCTCGACGGCGGCCCGATCGAGGTAGGCGGCACGTGCGGAGACCATCGGCCCGTAGCCGACCCGCACACCCCACCCGGAGTCGACACCGACCTCGAAGCGGGTCGGTTGGGCACCCTGGCGGTACGCGCCGGTGCCCAACGCGAGGTCCGTTTCGACATGGGAGGGCACGGCCAGGCAGGTGCGGTTGGCGATGTTGGACGTGACGCCCTTGGGCAGTGACTCCTTGTCGATGCGCTGCGTCATCAACACCAGGTGAATCCCGAGTGCCCGGCCGCGTTTGATGATGCTGGTCATCGCTGCCGCGCTCGACTTGCCGATCTCGGGGTCGGTGATGAGTTCCTGCACCTCATCGATCGCGGCCACGACCGGCCGCAACCGGGCATCCTTGGCGGCGATGGCCCGGTTCAGCTTGTTCTCGCTGTTCAAGCCCTGGGTGGCGTAGTGCTTGATACGCGGCCCGCGCACGTCGCACTCCTTGAGCAGCCACATCAGCATTCGGTACGCGTTGGCCTTGGTGCCCTCGTCCGCCCCCGACCCGAACAACTCCGGCGGGCACAAGGGCTCGAACGCGTCGAAGTCCCCACGCCCGGCCAGGTCGAACACCGCGAACTGCACCAGCGGATCCAGCGCCATCCCGGCCATCACCACCCGCGCCGACAGCGACTTACCGGACCCGGGGAACCCGGCGAACAGGCTGTTGCGCTCATCCATCCGGTAGTCCACCGGCCGCATACGCGGGTCGAACCCGTACACGAACGGCTTGAAGTAGTCCGTCTGCCCACCCCGCAGCAACGGCCACGGGGGCTGCTTCATCGCCGACACCGGCCGGTCGGCCACCCACAACGCCAACCGGGACGGGTGCTCACGCGGCATGACCTCCGGCCACACCTGGTCGACCGGCAGCCGCAGCCCACCGGCCAACAGTTCCCGCTTCTCCACCACATCGACCGCGATCACCCCATCGGGCAGGTCCACAATCGCGAGGTAACCCGGGCCGTCCCGGCGGATCTCCCCCACCCCAGCGGGAAACACGATGTCCTCCGGCCGCTTGACCAGGCCGGTGGCCATGATGCCCTTACGGGTCAGTTCGGCGGTCAGCTTGCGGTAGACCGGGCGGACCACCGTGCGCGCCAGGATCGGCTTGTCCAAGGGCCGCCCGTAACGGGCCAACCCGACCAGACCGGCGGCTACCACGGGCACCTTCACCCACCACGGCGTCAGGTCGGAGGCGAGGACCAGACCGCCGCTGCCGGCCGCGAGGGTGCCCGCGCCGGTGACCCACCACCGCCACGACGCCTGACGCATCCGATGCCGATCCAGGTCCAACCACGTGCGCGGGTCGTTACGGTTCGCCGCATCCTGCCGCAGATGCCAGTTCCCCGTCTCCGCGCTGGTCCACCCCAACACGCGACCGGCCAGGCGGGCCGCGCCCTTCGGCGCGTACCAGGCGACCTTGCCCGCATACACCGGCGAGAGCGCGAGGTGAGTGCCCACGTGGTAGCCGGTCGCACCGGCCGCACGGCGCAGCATGTCACGCCGCTGACCAGGGTCGGTCAACCACAACGGCAACACCGGCCCGGCGCGCCGATCGAGCAGCTCGGCGAGGTCCGGACGACGGTCCGGCGGGTCGACCGGACCGCCGTCCCGTGCCGGTTCCGGGGCGACGGTTTCGATGTCCGCCACGTCAGCAGCGGACAAACCCTGCGCAGCAGCGGCCCGGTCCGCCCGCCGCTGCGCCAAATCCACAATCCGCGCCGCCTTCTCATCCGGCGGCCCGGCAGGACTGATGATGGGATCGCTGGTCATGATGAGACTTCCTCCACCGGTCGAAAAAGGGGTCGGGTCGGGGGTGCCGGCGGCACGGCACAGGTTGCGAGCCAGGGGCCGTGCCGCCGGGTGTTCACTTCCGCTTGCTCCCACCGCTGTCGGGGTGGGCTTTGATGTCCTTGCGGGCGGCCCGGCCCGCCGTGCGGGCGTCGTCGTGGCTACCGCCACCCCGGCGGACCGCTTCCGCGACCGCCGCGGCGTACTCGTTCGGGTCGATGCCATACGGCGTGTTCGGCTTCGCCATGACTTCCTCTCCTGGCCGTCCAGACGCTCTGGCAGCCACCACCACCCCCGGACCGGCCGGTCCGGGGGTGGTAGAAGCGGACAGAAGTGCACGGTGGGATGGGGTCAGCGGCGGTTTGCCTTGCGGTCGATTCGGTCGGCGGCTTTCTGGCCGGGGCTGCCGGTGGGGAGGTGGGCTTCCCGGGTGGCGGTGACCGCGATGGAGGGGCAGTAGCCGCAGCGGCCGGTGTTGTGGCAGGTGCACTGCGGGGGCTTCGGGTTACGGTGGAACATCGGGTGACCTCCTGTGGGTCGTCCGATCGGCCCGCCCGCAGTTGCACCTGTGGGTGGGCCGCCCTTTTGGCCGGTCGGCTGACTGGCCACACCCCGCGCACCCGCCCACGGTCGTGTGGGTGGGTGCGCGGTGAAGCGAGTCAGAACTAGACCCTGGTCGGAACAAGACCTTGGCTGTCAGACGGCCGCAGGGCCGTGCTGCCGGGCAGGTCAGCGCCGTTTGCGGCTGCCGATGGCGGTCGCGCCGTTGCCGATCGCGGACTGGCCGGTCACGGTGATGCTGCCGGTGTGGACGGTGCCGCCGCTGGTGGCGGTGGCGGGGTCGAAGTTGTAGTGCCCGGCGGTGCAGATCGCGAGGGTTCCGGTGTCGTCGATGGAGACGCTGCGGAAGCCCTTGCCGCACTGGTTGCAGGACGAGATCGCCACAGGCGGATTCCTCTCGGGTGGTGGCTGTCAGCGGGTCTGACAGCCACCGCACACCACCGGCCCGGGTGGGCCGGTGGTGGCGGAAGCGGTCAGGCCGCGCAGAACAGGGCGGCGAGGAACAGCCACCCGGTGTGCCAGGACTGATCGAGGGCGTACATGCCGCCACCGCGGGCGAGCCAGTGCGGGTCCTTGCCCAGCAGTTCGGCGAGGCGACGCAGCGGGGTGCGCCGGTCGGCGATGTAGTGCGACACCGCCGAGACGGCCAGCCCGACGGCGACGCCCCAGGGATCGAGGCGCAGCCCGGTGGCGAGGATCAGCACGGTCAGGGCGATACCGGCGGTGGCGGTGTAGGTGACGACGTGGGCGGCGCAGGCGATACGGCCCGCCCAGCCGGGCTCGCTCTTGCAGTCGGCCTGGTGCTGGGTTTGCACCCAGTGGTCGGCGACCTGGTGCGCGGCGTAGAGGGCGGCGAACACGGCGGCGAACGCGGTAGCGCCACCGCCGGTCGGGTCTGCGAACATGAGAGGCAACTCCCGAGGTCGATTCGGCTGAGGGGGTGGGCCGGCGGCACGGCACTGGTTTCCAGGCCGTAGGGCTGTGCCGCCGGGCGGGGTCAGGACTGGTCGGCCTTGCGCTGCTGGTCCTGTGAGGCCAGCCGCCGCTTGATCGCGGCATCGGTGAACATGGACGGGTTGGCCTGCTGGGCGCGTCGGCTCAGGTCAGCCATCTGCCGGTCGCTGATCGTGTTCGGGACGGTGGGCTTTTTGCCGGACATCAGTGCTCCTCCCTGACGAGGTGGGCCAGGGCGGCTCCCATGCCGAGCACGGCGACGGGCAGGCAGGACACGAGGGTGGTGATCCACCACGGGGCGGCGGTGACGCCGTAGGCGGTGAGTAGGTGGTAGGCGACCTGGCCGAGCGCGCCGACCGCGAGGGAGGCCAGCGCGGACCACTTGGCGAACGTCCGCGCGCGGGTCGGCACCCTGCCGGACAGCCACACGTACAGCGCGTACGCGGCGTACGCCTCTACCCCGATCGGTAGGGTGATCGCGCTGTCGATGGTGGCCCATGAACCCGGTTCCACGATTCCGGGCAGCAGGTCCACCTTCCCGAACCCGGTGAGCTTGCCGAGTCCGACCCATCCGGACCAGACGGCCACGAACGCGCCCAATGCCATGAGTACCACCGGCCACACCACCGGCCGCCGGGGCGGCCGGGACGTGATGTTGGTGCCCAGGTCCGCGACGGGTGCGGGCTGCGCGATGACCGGCGTCGGGGCGTCGTCGTCGGCCGGCGTCGGGTCCACCACCGGGGCGAGGTCGGCCGTGGCGGGCGGGGTGGGCCCGGTCGGGTCCGCCACCGAAGCGGTGGGCTCCGGGGCGGGGTCGCTGTCGGCCGGCGGGTCGGGCACCGGGGTTCGGGTCAGCTCGGCCAGGATCGCGTCGGCCTTCGGCCCGCCCACCCGCAGCTCCTTCTTGATGCGGTTGCGGGACGGGACCTCGCCGAGCTGGGCGGCCAGGTCCCGCGCGGCGGGTAGTAGGTCGTCCACCGGCTTCGGGTACGCCGACAGCATGGGGGCAGTCATCAGCCCACCGCCAACGCGGCAAGCCGGGCGACCGTGGCCGGGGCCAGGTCGGGGCTGGTGGTGTAATCGACGGCGTGGGCGTAGATCTCCCACCCATGCCAGGTCGGGTAGGCGTTCATCGTCCGGCGGTGCCGACCGTCGTCGTCGGTGCTCTCGCGCTCGGCGGTGAGCAGGTCCGGGTCGTTGAGCCCGGCCAGGTGCAGCCACGAGCGCAGCTCGGCGATGCTGTCGAAGTCGACCGCCAGCGACACGCCATCGGTGTGGACGCGAATGCCGGTCGGGTCGGCGAACAGCAGCAACTCGGCCATGACGGCACGGCGACTCTTACGGGTGTTCACAGGGACTCTCCTTCGGGGTAGGCGCAGGGGACGCACTCACCGAGCGAGCGCGAAATGCAGTAGGGCCGCACCACACCGCAGGTAGGGCAGGTGCGGCGGGCGGTCAACGCCGCCGCGATGGCGCGCAGCTGCGCCGGGGTCGCGGTCCGCTTCGGCCGGGCCAAGTCCAGCCGGTACAGGTAGGCCGTCCGGGTACCGCCGACACCGCGCCAGAGGACCTGCGCGGCCACCGGCTGACCGGCGGGCCGCAGCCCGGCGGCGCGCAGTTGACGGCGGGTGGCGTAGCCCGGCGGCGCACCCTGCCACCAGAAGGTGGGGATTCCGTACCGGGTGCCGTCCGGGTCGTGGAAGACGGCGCGGGTGCGGGCCATCAGGTCGCGCGGTGCGGGTCGGCGGTACGGGTCGCCACCTCGGCGGCGGCGCTAACCATGGGCAGCGCGTCGTGGCCGTAGGGGTACTCCGGTCCGAGCCCAAGCCGGCCAGACCACGCGTGGATACGGTCCGATCCGGGGTTGCCGACCCACGCCAGCGGGTCGCCACACGTCGCACAGCGACCGGGGTCACGGGCATCGAAACGAACGGCCGGCTTACGCATCACACCACCGCCCTGCGAGCGACGGGCGGCGCGGACACCTCGGCGGCGGCGCGGGTCACGCGGGACTCGGCCCGCCGCAACCTACGCCAGTCCAGAGCGGTCGGGCCGCCACGGTCGTCGGCGTAGAGCAGCGTGATCTCCGCGTCCAACACGTCCAACTCAGCGGCGATCAACGGCCACTCCGCATCGATCGCGGCCAACTCGGCCGGGGTCGGTTCGGCGGTGGCGGTGTCGCGGTCGGTCATCACTTCTGACGGGTCCTTCCAGAACGGCGAGAGCGCGACGCCGGCCGGCAGGACCGGCAGTGACGCTCGTCGGAAGCCAGCGGAGCGAGCTGTCCGCAGCCGGCGCAGGTCTTCCAGGTGGCGCTGTTCTTGGTGGTCACACGGACGGCAGCGAAGACGCTCACGGTCATGACGGCTCACCTCCACAAGGCAGGAATGAAGACGGGAAACCCGGGGTGAGGGCACACGCCGAAGCAGCGCGACACCCCACCCCGGGGCCAGGTGCAGAGAAGGCAGAAGACGTTCCGCGCGCCAAAATCCGGCCCGCTCGGCCCGCTCGCTCGGGATCTACCGAGGTCGGCCACCGTGTGACTCAAGGCGGGAATACCGCAAACCAGATCAAACGCGGTGCTTCTGCTATGGGAGATGTCAACGAACAGCCACACGGCGGCCCGTTCGCGAGCGCCGCAGCCAAAGCCGCAACGCCGACGCAGCAACCAGCCGGCTTGTCGTTCCTGGCTAGCCAGGTGCGACGAGATGAACGTAAGCCGTCTTGGCTAGTCAGGTCAAGGCAAGGTGGCAAACTTTCCTAACTTGGCTAGTCAGAGCTACTGTGATGTTGTGACCGAGAACCTGGATTTCCTTGGTGAACTTGACCCCGATGACCCGAAACAGGCGTCGCAGCAGATCGCGAACAAGCTGCGGGCGGCCATCCTCACGCGCCGGCTTGCCCCCGGTGACAAGCTGCCGTCACAACCGGAGCTGGCCGCCCGCTACGGCGTGGCGCGCGAGACAGTCAAGCGAGCCCTAGACCTGCTCCGGACCGAGCGGCTGATCGTGTCTCGGCAGGGAAGCGGCGCGTTCGTCCGAGCACAGACACAGCGGGCCGTCGAGCTGCGCCCGCACATCGAAGCCGCCTTCGAGCGGCCCCACGTCACCATCGACTTCGCCGGCTTCTCCGGCGAGACGCTGCGCGACGCGCTAGCCGAAACCCTCGACAAGGTGCGGGTGGGCAGGCTCGCGCCAGAGGCGATTACCGTACGAATCCTGATCTCCGACATGACTGCCCCGATGGCGTTGCCGTCCCGCGCGGAGACACAATCCGACGATCCGGCAGTACGCGAACGCGCAGAACGGATCACCCGACGCGCCGCAGACGGCATCATCGACCAGGTAACCGAGCTAGGCGACCTCGGCCTAGTCCGGTCTACGGCCGTCGAAGTGCGGCTACATCGGGCGTCCCCGCTGTTCAAGCTCTACATCCTCAACAACGAAGAGGTCTTCTACGGCTTCTATCCAGTCGTGGAGCGCACCGTGTCGATCAAGGGTGAACCGATGGCTATCTATGACCTGATGGGCAAGGACGTGCCGCTGTTCCACTACGCCGTGACCGACGACAGCGACACCTCACACGGCACGCAGTTCGTGGAGGCTTCCCGCCAATGGTTCGACTCGGTGTGGTCGACAATCGCCTACCGGTACGACGCATGAACGCCGACCTCAGCCGACTGCTCGGCGACGTTGACGCACTCTTACTCGACTTCGACGGCCCGGTGTGCGGAATCTTCGCGGGGTACCCAGCGCCGCAGGTTGCCGCCGAGCTGGTCGACGTACTCCGGCGGCATGAGGTCGACGTGCCGCCGGATCTCGCTAGCGAGCCAGATCCGCTTGAAGTGCTGCGGCGTACCGGCGCGGCCGGCGACCAGGGCGTCACGCGGGCGGTAGAGGACGCGCTGTGTGCGGCCGAACGCCGAGCCGTCGAGACTGCCGAACCCACACCGTACGGCCGGGAAGTCATCGTTGCGGCGCGGCAAGCCGGAATGCCGGTGGCGGTGGTCAGCAACAACTCAGCCGGCGCGGTGAGCGCCTACCTGGCAGCACACAGGCTCGCCGCGTACGTCTCACCGATTGTCGGCCGGGCGTACGCCGAACCAGACCGAATGAAGCCCAACCCGGAACCGATCCTGCAAGCCGTGCGCGCTGTCGGCGGTCCGGCGGTCCGGTGCGTGCTGGTGGGCGACTCCCTGTCGGACATCGACGGGGCTCGTGCCGCCGGGGTGCGAGTGATTGGCTACGCGAATCGGCCGACAAAGGTTGAGGCGTTCCGGGGCGCGGGGGCAGACGTGGTGATCACGAGCATGGCCGTGATCGCCGGGGTTCTTATGGAGCGGTCCGGTGGATGAGTTCGAGCCGATGTCACTGCCCGACGATCCGCACGTCACCTGCTTCGTAGGTCTCCACGTCGCCAGCGGCTCTGGTGATCATCACCGTGCCAACGCCGTTGTACGTCACGGAGTCGTTCGGGCCGATCGTGACGTCTTGAATCGGGCTTTCCGCACGTATGTACGTTGATCGCGGGTGGCCCGGTCGCTGTTCGACCACCGCCACGCCGTCACTCCTCAGAGCGGCGATCACGGTGCGAATGGTTGTCCGACTGACGCCGTAGCCCTGCGATAGATCAGTCTCGCTGGGAAGTCTCGATCCTGCCGCGTACTCACCCGTCGCCACCTTGTGGCGAATGTCGTCGGCAATCTGACGCCAGATTGCCCGCTCCGGGTCGAAGGCGATCACAACCCTGACCGTAGGTGACCACGTACGAACGCATGTCTGTACGTACCAATCTACGTAGGGTACGGTAGCGTTAGCCCGCTGTATTGGACGTAGAGACCCAAACTCGCCCCAATGCGGCGGTATCCCTGCCCCGACCGGTTCCTGCCGAACCGGTCGGGGCAGGCCATCGCAGGGAGGAAAATCCTGTTTCCCGACGTACGAAGCGTGAGCCACCGTTTCTGTGACGAGTGGCAGCCCAAAACCTCATCGCAACGCCAGACCCCCGGCTATGCCGGCTTGCTCATCACCGGGCCGGAGTTCCGGACGGTCGGGAAGCGCTAGTGATCTCGGCCGACATCAGGGGGCACGTCGCCGGTAGCCCCGACTGGGTGTGTCAGGGATGCCGGGACCCATGGCCCTGTCCTCAGTTGCTGGCGATTCCACTGAGGGACGCGTGCACCTATCTGCCGCTGGTGTCCGAAGTCCTTCCGGCGGCGATCCGTGACCTAAGGGGACGCCCAGGCGGGCCGGACCCCATAGAGATCGTCCGCCGGTTCTGTTGGTGGTTGCCCCTGAGTAACGAAGAGGCTCGCGCCGTAGCGCTGAGGATGCGTTAAGGAAGCCCCGGACCGCGTGCAACGACGGGAATCCGGGGCTTCGCGGCGAGTTATGCCGGGTTGGCGGGCTTCAGCGACGCCCTGTTCACCGATCCCGGCGGGCCAGGAGAATAAAGATCACCCCGTTCACGACCGCAGCAACGCCGCTGGCCGGGATGACCACCCTGTTGCTGGCGTCAAGATTCTCGGAGAAAAACGGAATCAGAACTCCGGCGACACCAAACGGAATGAGCGAAATACCGAAAACCATCCTCCGGTTCGGACCACGCGGAAGAAACTGGCTCAACACGGCGAGGCCCACGCCAACTGCCATGAGAAGGATCGCTACGGACGTCCAGATCAGGTAGGGAGACTTAGGTAACAGGCCGCCGGCTGCACCCAACAGATAGATCACGGCGCTCGCAATTAGGTTTGCAAGCACGTTGACCAGGACATCCCGAGCAAAACGAGAGGCCGCAGCAGACCGCTCGGGCTCGCTCGAATCACGAGTTGCGACCCGCTCCTCCACTCAGTGGATGCAATCCGGCGACCGCCTTCGATCCGGTATGAACAGCAGCCTGGCGGGTGGGCCGGTCTGGTCAGTCAACGCCAGGTTCGAGCGCGCCTTCGGCGGCACGCACAGGTGATCCGGGATGGTCAAGCTGAAGGGAAGTGGTGGAGGCCAAGCCTGCCCCCACCCTCCCAATCCTGAGCGGGACTCGAACCCGCAACCCTCCCCTTGCGAAAGGGACGCTCTATCCATTGAGCTACCAGGCCACGAAGTGGTCAGCTGCCCGAAGGCTACGAGAATCATAGGCGGGTAGCTCTGGAGTGGCAAGAAGCGTGGAGAGGCAGGAATCGACCGTGGTGCCAGGCGAGCCAGCAGGCCCGGAAGCAAGATCATGGGAGTGGCGAGCGGGCCGCCCAGCTCCGCACAGCGGCCCGCCAGTCGTCAGCGCAGCCGCTTGGCGGCGCTGTTGACAGCCACGGTGACGGCGGTGCCCACAAGTGGTGCCGCGTATACAGGAATCCTCAGCTCCTTCACGATCTTGCTGGTGGCCCAAGTCACCACCGTGCCGACAGCGAGATTGATGATCAGCGCCTTCGGGTTCATGCGTCCTCCAACTTTGATGCAGGGATGATCACCTCCTATGGATCATCCGGATCTGCTGGTTCTAGCACACTCGTGCGACGAAACCCGAGAGCGACACAAGCGGCCCAAGTCGCACTTATGTCGTATTCGTGTCGCATGCTTGCCGGTCGGTCGTGTAGCAGCAGGTCAACGCCGTGAATCTCGTGGTCTTGAAAACCGGTAAGGCAGCGATGTCTTCGTGGGTTCGAATCCCACACCCTCCGCCGACGCACGACCTGGGCACTCGCTGACCAGGGCACCGGCCCGGCACTAGCAGCGGAGGAGTGTGCCGCACAGTGGCGGGGCGTCGATGCGGCAGACCTTCCACCCGCCGCTCATGCCCTGCTCTTTTCTGGTCAGAAAACGCCACTCGTGGGCGGTGCCCTCGATGAAGGTCAGCCCGCCCGTCGTCGAATCGATCTGCGTGATCTGCAAGTTCACCAGCGCGGAGACCGTGTCGTCCGTGTCGTTCGGCTGCCAGTTGGAGGACGTGACCGTGACGCCGAACGGGGCATGTGGCGCGACCTGCTTGCGGAGGTCCAGAGCTTCCCGAAACAGCTTGTCGCGGTTTTCGGCGCACAGGCACCGGTTGATGTCGAGACTGTCACCCGACTCGAAGACCGCGACGAGGTAGGCGTTTGCCGCTGCCGCCGCAGTCTGCTCGCCTCGGCCGGCCTCGATTGTCCGCACCACCGCCTGTCCGGCTGGCACACCGACGCAGGCGATCCCGACGGCGATTGCCACGGCGGTCGCGGCTCGGGCGCGCGCTGGCCGTGGGGTAGGCGACATCGCGATCACAGGGGGAGGTTACTCGGCGACGACAGGTGGCGGATCTTCAGTGCTCCGGGGGGCGTTTCCGCTGGTCCTCGCGGATTCTCTGGTCGGCGAGCTTCTCCACCGCCCGGCGACGTTCGTCGGCGGACGGCTGCGTGTCGCGGCGGCGGACGGCCTCGACCAGGGCGGTGAGGAAGTCGCGCCAGATCCCGGCCAAGAGACTCCTTCGGTGGACGTCGGGGGGCGACACCCCGGGTGAGGTGATCTCGGATACGGCGGACACGGCACCGGTTTTCTCGAATGCCGTCGCTCTACAGGGTATGAAAGGTGCGCAGAACACCACTTCCACCGGAAGGACCTGTGTCGATGACCCTCGAACGACCGATCGCCCCGGACCCGTACGAGCTGCTGCCGACCGTCGCGGCATTCACTCTGACCAGCGACGACGTGCAGAACGGCGAGCCGATGGATGCGGCCCACGCGCACGGCAGCACCGGGGGCGGCAACGTCTCGCCGCAGTTGGCCTGGTCGGGTTTTCCGGCGGAGACCAAGGGCTTCGCGGTGACCTGCTTCGACCCGGACGCGCCGACCGGCAGCGGCTTCTGGCACTGGGTGCTGGTCGACCTGCCGGCCGGCGTGACGGAGTTGCCGCGCGGCGCCTCCGGCGAGGACCTGCGCGGCGCGTTCAGCGTGCGCAACGACTACGGGGAGCAGGGTTTCGGCGGTGCCGCGCCGCCGCCCGGTGACCGTCCGCACCGGTACGTCTTCGCGGTGCACGCTCTCGACGTGGAGAGCCTCGGCCTGACCCCCGAGGCGACCCCCGCCTACGTCGGCTTCAACCTGACCTTCCACACCCTCGCGCGGGCCACCATCCGCCCCACCTACCAGACCCACCCGTAACTCCACCGCCCACACACCGCGCGCAGTGTTGATCAAGAGGTTTGCGTCAGCGTCAGCCCCGATACTGACGCAAGCCTCTTGATCAACACTGCGCGCGGTGTGTGGGCGGGGGCGGGGAGGGGGAAGCTAGGCAGGGGTGCGGGCCACGGCGAAGACGGACTGGCCGAAGGGCGGGCGGGCGAGCTGCTCGGCGGCCTTGGTGGCGGGAAGGACCAGGGTGTCGTAGACCTTCACCATCGGGCCCTCCTTCGGCATCAGGCGGAAGACCTTGGTGGCCATGAAGTAGCCGATCAGGCCGAGCGCGTTGGCGTAGTGGATCTTCTCCACCCGCAGGCCCGCCTCGGTCATCGCCGCAGAGAGGGTCTTCTTCGTGTAGCGCCGCACGTGGCCGGTGGCGATGTCGGCCGGGCCCATCGCGAACTGGAACGCCGGCACGATGATGACCACGGCTCCACCGGGTCGGACCAGGCTGCCCATGCTGCGCAGCGCCTCGACGTGGTCCTCGATGTGCTCCAGCACGTTGTACGACACCGCGGCGCTGTAGTCGCCCCGCTCCGAGTTGGGCAGCAGCATCTGGCGTACCTCGATGGCCGGCCGGTCGGCGAGGCGTTCCTTGAGCGCGACCAGGCGGTCCGGGTCGGCCTCGGTGGCGGTGAACCGGGGAAAGTGCTCGGCCCACTCCAGGGCGTAGTCGCCGAGGCCGCTGCCGATCTCGATCGGGTTGTCACCGAGGTAGGGCACGGCCAGCTCGACGAACCAACGTCGGTGGTTGACCGCTGTGGCAAGGCCCTCCAGCACCTCGGACTGCACGCGCTGATCCCCAGTGATTTCTGTCATGCGTCGATTCCTCACGATACGACTCGACCTCGCGCCAGGACCGACTGAGTGAATCACTCGCCCGGAGAGCGGGAATATCGGGGCCCGCGGTGGCCGAATTACGGTCGGGGGGTAGTGCACGATCGGTGGTGGTCAGCGAACCTGGGAGATGTTACGCCAGTAGCCCGAAGCGTGCACGGTGGCCCGATAGGCCAGCTACGCTCCGAATTGCTATGACTACTCCTGAATCGGGCCACCCTGCCGAGGAGTCCGGGGCGGGAGAGGCTGCGGGCGATGCGCCGCGCGGCGGGCATCGGCCCAGGTCAGGGCGGTGGAAGGATGTCGTGGCCGTGGCGAGCTTCGCGGCCCTCGGATTCTGGGTCACCGCACGGATGTGGCTGAACCCGGCCGACGGTATTCGGGATAATTCTACCGATATGGCGCAATTCCAGTGGATGATGGCGCACGGCGCGCGGGTCGTCACCGAGTTCGCCTACCCGTTCTCCTCGGACCGGATGAACGTGCCGGAATCCGTCAACCTCATGGCGAATACCTCCGTTTTATCCGTTTCATTGCCGATGACGCCGATCACCGTGCTTCTCGGCACCCGCGCCGCGTTTCTGGTCTTCCTCACCTTCGGGATGATCGCCACGGCGACCGCCTGGTACTTCGTGCTGTCCCGGGTGCTCGTCGGCGCCCGCGGGCCGGCCTGGCTGGGCGCGACGTTCTGCGCGTACGCGCCGGCGATGGTTTCGCACGCCAACGCGCACCCGAACATCGTGTCGCAGTTCGTGGTCCCCCTGATCATCTGGCGCACCCTGCGGCTGGCCGAGCCCGGCCGCTGGCTGCGCAACGGCGTCCTGCTCGCGCTGGTGATCGTCTGGCAGGCGTTCCTGAACCTGGAGATCCTGCTGATGACCGCGATCGGTCTCGGCGTGGTGATCGTGGCGCTGGTGATCGGCCGGCCCGAGCTACGGGGCCGGGCCCGATCGTTCCTCGCCGGACTCGGCGTGGCGAGCGTGCTCTCCGCCGTCCTGCTGGCCTACCCGCTCTACGTCCAGTTCTTCGGCCCGGGTGCCTACAACGGGCTCTCCTGGCTGATCCGGGGCTACTCCACCGACCTCGCCTCGTTCTTCGCGTACTCCCGCGAGTCGCTGGCCGGCGACGCGCGCAGCGCCGCCGGTCTGGCCAAGAACCCCACCGAGGAGAACGCCTTCTTCGGCTGGCCGCTGGTGATCCTGGTGGTGGCGCTGGTGTGGTGGCTGCGCCGCAACGTGGTGGTGATCGGGCTGGCCGTGCTGGGGCTGCTCTTCGCGGTGCTCTCCCTGGGCCGGGAGATCCGCTTCGACCGCCGGGGCACCGGCATCCCCGGGCCGTGGGCCGCGCTGGAGGATCTCCCGGTGCTGCACTCGGTGGTGCCGACCCGCTGGGCGCTGGCCATCACCCCGATCATCGGGCTGCTGCTCGCGTACGGTGCCGAACGGGTCCGGCACCTCGCCGCCCGGTACCCGGACCGGCGACCGCAGATCCGCTTCGCCACGGTGACCGTGCTGGCGATGGCGCTCGTCCCGGTGCTGCCCACGCCCCTGCCGACCAAACGTCTCGAACCGACACCCGAGTTCGTCACCTCCGGGGCCTGGCGTCCCTACCTGGCCGGCGGTCGCAGCGTGGTGACCCTGCCGCTGCCCGACACCGAGTACGCCGAGCCGCTGCGCTGGGCCGCGCAGACCCGGACCGAGATGCGGATCGCCCGCGGATACTTCCTCGGCCCGGACACCCGGCCCGGCGAGGACAGGGTCGCCCTGTTCACCGCGCCGCCGCGCCCGACCAGCAGCTTCTTCGCCACCATCCGCCGTACCGGCGAGGTGCCGGCGATCACCGCCCAGACCCGGCAGGAGGCGGTGGCGGACCTGCGCTACTGGCGCGCCGGCGTGGTGATCCTGGGTCCGCACGAGCACGCCGACGCGCTGCGGCAGGGAATGACCGCGCTGACCGGGATCGAGCCGATCCGTACCGGTGGCGTGTGGCTGTGGGACGTCCGGCCGCTGACCGGTTGACCGGTCAGGCGCTGCGGATGCAGCAACCCTGGCAGACCTTCGGCTTGGGCAGGGTGAAGGCCAGGCAGCAGGTGTGCCGCTGCACGGTCGGCTCCCCGTTCGGGCCCGGCACCAGCTCCACCAGGTCGGCGAGGTCGAGTTCGGCGAGCAGCGTCTCGACCGCCTCGACCGCCGAGCCGGGCAACCCGTCGGCGGCCTGCAACAGCCCCTGCGCGATGCCGGACGCCACCGAACCGAGCAGGGTGCGGGTGCCGATGCGTACCTCGCCCTGGATCGCGGCGATCATCGGAGACAGGTGCGCGTCCAGCAGCGTGGCGCGCAGCGCCGCGAGCAACTCCCGCTCGTCGGCCACCACCCAGACCTCGGGCAGGTCGGCGAGCGCCAGCGGGTCGTTGGGCAGCACCGCGACCGGGGTCGACCGGCGCAGGCCCAGGGTCACCAGGGCGCGCTGGTCCGCGAAGTGGACGAGCGTCTCCGCCGGATCGAGCAGCGGTACGCGCCGAGCCGCGGCCCAACCGAGCGCCACCGGCAGCCCCACCCAGTAGCTGTACAACTTCCACGCCAGCGCGGCGGAGGCGTGCGGGGTGCCACCCCAGAGACGGACGGCCGATTCGAGCAGTGCCGGCAGGCGGTCGCCCTCGGTCAGGGTTGTCGCCGGCGCCCAGCCGGTCTCGTCGGCGACCACCAGTCCCGGTGCGAGCCCCGGCAGGTCGTCGGTGCCGAACATGGCCCGCAGGGACGCGGTGACCGGCGCCAGCGGCGCGGCGGGGGCGTGGACGGGCAGCATGGCTGTCACGCTCCACCCCCGTTCGAGACCCCTCTGGTCGAACTAAGGCTAGCCTAACCACACTGTTCGGCGGCGGGAAACCCGTGGATGGGCGGAAGGCGGGAGGCCCAGGTCACCCGATGGTGGTGATTACCCAGGGTGAGCGTCTGGAAACTCGGGGCAGTATCGCCAGAAATCGCCCATCGGTCAAGCGTCTTGTCGAGAAGATGCCAGTTCTGTGCGTGTCCGGCGACTGAACGTGAAACTTGGTGCAACCGGCCACGAGGAAGCTGATGACGACCTCACCGCTCGATCGGGCTGCCGACTCCTTCGCCGCCGAACTCGCACGGCACCGGACGGAGCGGGGGCTATCCAAGAAACAGCTAGCCAACCTGATGGGCTTCGACCCGTCGTACGTCAGCCACGTCGAGGGGCGACGACACCGACCCACCGAGGACTTCGCGCGCCGCGCCGAGGCCGTCCTGGAGGCCAGCGGCGCCATCTGGCAGCGCTTCCGGGAGTACGACGACCTGCGGCACGCCCGCACCGAACGCAACCATCGGGAAGCCACCCTCCCCGGCCAGTGGATGCCGCCCGGCACCGGCCTGATCGTCGAACGTGAGACGGCCAACCTCACCCACATCGACAACGCGTACCGCTGCGTCATCCGCCGCGAGCTGTACAACGCCGGCACCGACCCGGTCACCCGCTACCTGGTCCGGGTCGCCGTGGACCGCTACCCCAACGATCCGGGCCGCTCCAACCGGCACCACCGGGAACACCCGCTCACCTTCGCCGAGCTGCAACTGAGCGCCTACCGGGAGGAAGCCGGCGAGCGCGAGGCCATGCACTGGCGGGCCAAACACGACCGGGACGCGTTCAAGGAGATCTGGCTGCTCTTCGAGAACTCCGACCGCAGGTTCCCGCTCTACCCGGGCCGCCGCGCCACCATCGAGTACGCGTACACCGTCGGACAGGACAAGTGGGGCCCCTGGTTCCAGCGCGCGGTACGCGTACCGACCCGGCAGCTCGCCGTGAGCCTGGACCTACCGGTGGCGCTGGACCCTCAGGTCTGGGGTGCGGAGACTTCGCTCTCGGCGGAGGAGGGCCCGCTGCGCACCGCGGTAACCCGGCGCGACGAGGGCGACCGGGCGATCTTCGACTGGGCGACCGACGACCCACCGCTGAACGCCCGGTACCGGATGCAGTGGCGCTTCCGCGCGCAGCCCGATCCCGAGCCGGAGGGCGGCCGGGTCCGGCCGTCCGACCGGATGCGCGGGCTCGGCATCGTCCAGCGCGGCGCCGACCTGCTGCGGCAGCCGGCCCGCCCGTTCGACCTGCCGCGCGAGGAACAGGCCGCCCGGGAGATCGTCGACCGGCTGGTCACCGCGCTGGCCCGGCTGGACGAACTGCACCCGTTCACCAAGGGGGTCGGGATCGCCGCCCCGCAGCTCGACATCGGTCGCGCCGCGGCCGTGGTCCGCCCGCCCGACCGGGCAGCCGAGCCCGTGGTGCTGCTCAATCCCCGGGTGGTGGACGCCGCCCCGGACACCGACGAGCAGTACGAGGGCTGCCTCTCCTTCTTCGACCATCGGGGGCTGGTGCCACGGCCGCTGCGGCTGGACGTGGAACACGCGCAGTTCGACGGCGGTCGGGTCATCACCTCGTTCGAGTTCGGCATGGCCCGGCTGGTGGCGCACGAGATCGACCACCTGGAGGGCCGGCTCTACGTCGACCGGATGGCCCCGGGGGTGCCGCTGGTGCCGATCGAGGAATACCGGGAGTCCGGCCACCCCTGGCGGTACTGACCTCGGCAAGTTGTTGCACGACCACGCCCGCGCCGGGTGGGAACCGCGGCCGGCGCAGGTGTGGCGTTTGTTTCTGCACGACCACGCCGGCGCCAGGTGGGAACTACGGCCGGCGCCGGCGTGGTCGTGGGGGCGGTGCCGGTCCGCCCGATCGGGGGGACCGGGGCGCGTGCCCCAGGGGGCAGGGGCACGCGCCCCGGTTCGGGGGGAGAAAAGCTCCAGAGGCTGCGGAACGGTTGCGGCTACAGGTTGCCGAAGGTGTCGTACCGGGTGTGCTGCGGCGGGACGTCATCGGCGGCGAGCACCCGCAGCGTCGAGCGGACCATCGCCACCGAACCGGAGACGTAACAGTCGTGCGTCGTCCACGGGCCGTATCGGGCCACCACGTCGGAGACGTCACCCTGCTCGCCGTCGAAGTCCGGGTCGTCGCTGCACGCCGGGGTCACCGAGAGCCACGGGTGGGCGGCGACCAGCTCCCGCAACCCGTCGAGCCCGTAGAGGTCCGCCTCGGTCCGGGCGCCGTAGAAGACGTGCACCCAGCGGGCCCGGTTGAACCCGGCCAACTCCTCCACCAGGGCCTTGATCGGGGCCAGCCCGACGCCCCCGGCGACGCAGAGAATGTCCCGCTCCGACGAGCGGTCCAGCGTCATCGAGCCCATCGGGGCGGCCACCCGCAGCAGGTCGCCCGGCTTCACCCGGCGGACCAGGGCACCGGAGAGCCAGCCGGCCCCCTCGGGCGTACGGACGTGGAACTCCAGCACGTTGTCGTCGTTCGGGGCGTTGGCCACCGAGTACGTCCGCCACACCCGGGGGTGGTAGCGGGGTGCCTCGACGCTGACGTACTGCCCCGCCTTCCAGGAGAGCGGGTACTGCAACGCCCGGCAGGTGAAGACGGCGGTGTCCGGGCCGTACCGCTCGTGGGTCAGTACCTCGGCGTGCCAGAACGGCGGATTGGCGTCCGCCGCCGCGCCGGCCAGCATCTTCTCCGCGATCGCCGCGTACGCGTCCCGCCACGCCTGGTCGTACTCCAGGTTCCAGCCGTCCCCGGCGGTGCTGCGCAGCGCGTCGAGCAACGCGACGCCCATGGTGTCGTAGTGCGCGGCCTCGACGTGGTACTTGCGGTGGTCCCGGCCGAGCGCGCGGAGGAACTCGTCGAAGCCCTCCGGGTCGTCCACCGTGTGGATCGCCGTGATGATCGCTTCGAGCAGCCGGTCGCCCTGCCCGGTCATCTGCACCGGGAAGAGCTTGCGCAGCTCGGGGTCGAGGAGGAAGAGCCGGGCGTAGAAGTGACCGCTCAGCCGTACCCGGTCCTCCTCGACCAGGGTCCAGCTCTCCTTCAGCAGCCGCGCGAAGTTGTCCACCGGGGGCGCTCCTTACTTCTGACGGCGGATCGGGCCCCCATAGAATGTCCACGGAGCGTGTATGAAGGTCGCACAGAATGTGCGACCGCATCGTGAGGGCCGCTCAGTGGTGGGCGGGTGTCACCAGCGCCTCCGGTCAGGCAGAGTGGTCCGGTGACCGTTGAGCTCACCCGCCCGGTGTCCCGCCGGACACTCGGCACCGAGACGATGCTGGTGCTCGGACTCTCCCTCGGCCAGTCCGCCGTCTACGCCACGGTGTCGATCATCGCGAAGCTGACCGCGGAGGGCGGACTGTCCCGGCAGACCGCCGCGCTGAACACCTCCGCGTCGGCCCGGCCATACCTCGATCTCACGTACCAGCTGCTCGGCATCGTCTTCGCGCTGCTGCCGGTGCTGCTCGCCGTACACCTGCTGACCCGGGACCCCGGCGACCCGGTGCGGACCCTCGGCCTGGACGCCCGGCGGCCCGGTGCCGACCTCGCCCAGGGCGTCGGGCTGGCCGCGCTGATCGGACTGCCCGGCCTGGCGCTGTTCTGGGCAGCCGCCCAGCTCGGCCTCAACGCCACCCTGGTGCCGGCCGCGCTGCCCGACCTCTGGTGGACGGTGCCGGTGCTGATCCTCGCCGCGTTCCAGAACTCCATCCTGGAGGAGGTGATCGTCGTCGGCTACCTGATGACCCGACTGCGCCAGCTCCACTGGCGGGTCGGCGTGATCATCGCCACCAGCGCGCTGCTACGCGCCTCCTACCACCTCTACCAGGGCTTCGGCGCGTTCGTCGGCAACGCGGTGATGGGCGTGCTGTTCAGCCTCTGCTACCTGCGTATCCGCCGGGTGATGCCGTTGATCGTGGCGCACGCCCTGCTCGACATCGTCGCCTTCGTCGGCTACAGCCTGCTTCCCCGGGACTGGTTCGACTGGCTCTGACCCCGTTCCCCGGTGCGGGGGCGGCGGGGCGGTCGGTAGGCGGCCGTGGCGCGGGCGGCCAGGCGTTGCGCCGCCGCCGAGTTGCCGGCCGCGGCGGTGAGCAGCGCGGCACCGGGCAGCAGCCGGGACGCCAGCCGCAGGGCCAGCCAGCCACGAGCCTGCGCGGCCAACGGTGCGGCCAACCGCCAGGCCGCCTCGGCCGCCCTCGCCCCCGGCTGTTCGCCCGGCCCGTCCGCCGCCCGGGCCGCCGCCAACGCCGAACGGGCGCTCGCCTCGTCCGGGTGCACCTGGGTCAGCACGAGCAGCTCGGCCGCCCGGTCCGGATGCACCGGATCATGGTGGTAGGCCGCCGCCAGGTGCAACACCAGGTTCGACTGCGACCAGAGCACCGCGGCAAGCTCGACCACCGGGGCGAAGGCGCCGGCCAGCGCCGCGGTCGCCCCACCGATCCCGGCCTGCCGAAGGAACCGCCGGCTGGCCAGCAGGGCCAGGCCGTCCCCACCCGCCTCCGGGTACGTCTCCCGCAACCCCCGCGCCCACTCGCCCGCGCGCGGGCCGAGCGCCTCGACCGCCGTCAGCGCCAGCAACTCCGGCGCGAAACCCGGGTGGTCGAGCACCCGCGCCACGAGCACCCGCAGCTCCGAATCTGCGCCCTGCCCAGCGCCGCTGGCAGCGGGCCCGGCCGGCGGCACGGATCCCGCCGTGATTTCGACCGTCTCCGGCGGCGGCGCGGAGGTCGCCTCGGTCGCGATGGCGGCTTCGGCTGGTGGTACGGAAGTGGCCTCGGTCCCGGTGGTGGTCTGAACGGCCGCAGGCGCGGCAGCCTTCTTCGCGGCCTTGCGGCGTGGTGCTGCCTTCCGGGCCGGCACGGCCTTTGCCGGGGGCGTCGTGGACGGGGTGAGTTCGGCATCCGTTGCACCGGTTTCCCCGTTGGCGGCAACTCCGGCTGGCGCCGCTTTCCTGGTCGCCTTCCGGGCCGGCACCGCCTTGGCCGGTGCAGCCGCCACGGAAGTCTGAGCCTGCTCGACGGTCGTGTCGGGCGGGGTGACCGCCCTCGCCGCCGTCTTCTTCGCCGGCGCCTTCCGGGCCGGTGCCTTCCCGACCTCGGCCGGTCCGGCGGTGTTCGGCCCTGCGGCGCGCGCTTCCACGTTGCCTGATCCCTTGGTGTCTGGTCCCTTGGTGCCTGATCCCGGCGAGTCCGGCCGGGCGGCCCTGCTCTGGCCACTCCGCGTCGGCGCGGAGTCCGACGTCCCGGCCGGGGCCGGTGCCGTGACCGCGAACGGCGGCGCGGGGGCGGCCGGCGAACCGGACGCCGCCGGTCGGAGTTGGCGGGGCAGCGGCTGCTCCGGGGCGGGCGGCGGCTGGAAAAGCACGCTCGGCGCGGCCTTCGCCCGCCGAGGGCGCGGCCCGTCGGGGTCGCCCTGCTCGTCATCCTGCACCGGCGGCGGTGCCGGAGGCGGCGTGAAGGTCGCCTTCGGGGTACGTCGACGCGCTCCCTCAGCAGGTTCTCGGCGGGTCTGCTCGCTGGGCGGCTGCTCCTGCATGCCGATGGAGCGTAGTCCCGATCACGGCGGCGCACAGCGGGGGAACCACTGGCATCGGTCCGCGAACGGCTTGTTGCGGTAGTCGCTTTGCTCCGGGCAGGCCGGGGCCTGTATCCTCGGGCCCGGTGGTCTGCGGGCCACCGGGGAGACTTCGCCTAGTCTGGTCTATGGCGCCGCACTGCTAATGCGGTTGGGGTCTTAAAGCCCCTCCCGGGTTCGAATCCCGGAGTCTCCGCGCGAAAGCCGGTGTGTAGACTGGCCGAGCACCAGCGCCCGTAGCTCAACGGATAGAGCATCTGACTACGGATCAGAAGGTTAGGGGTTCGAGTCCCTTCGGGCGCGCAAGATCATAAGACGCCTGACCTGCGGAAACGCGGTCAGGCGTTTTTTGTTGATCGTCCCGGTCGGACAGTGGGTGTCGCCTGGGTGTCATGTGGGCGCCGTCACTTTCCGTAGTTTCGCTTGGATCGCGTAGGCGTTGACCTGCTCTTATGTGGTGGGGTCACTGGTGCTTGACGGGTAGTGCGCTTGCTTTTTGGGCGGGGTGTGGGGCGGCTGCTTTGGCCCCGCTTCCTGATCTTTTCGCGGGTGCGGCGGGCTGCGGCGAGAACTAGTCGGGCAGTGGCTTCGGCGCTCCTACGCTGGGTATCTGGCAGGACGCTGGTGTAGGTGTCAGCGGTGGTGACGATGCTTGCGTGGCCGAGCTGATCTTGCACGGTCTTGAGATCGGCACCGGCTTCGTGGGCGAGGGACGCGGCGCCGTGGCGGAGGTCGTGGAGACGGATCGGTGGGATGTCGGCTCGCTTGACTAGTCGACTGAAGTGCCGTGTGGCGTATTCGGGGTGCAGCGGCCTGCCATCGGGGCGGATGAACACGTAGCCGCTGTCGTAACAGGCTCTGCCTGCCGTCTCGCGGGCGGCCTGTTGCTGACGCTGGCGGCGTAGGTGCTCGCGGAGTACGGCCACGGTGTGTTTGTCGAGAGCGACGGCGCGCGTGCTGGCGGCCGTTTTGGGTTCTCCTTCGATGACCTGGTAGTCGACGACGGTGCGGCTGCGGAAGATGAACAGCACACCATGGTCGAGGTCGATGTCGGACCAGCGCAGGCCGCATGCCTCGCCGCGACGTAGGCCGCGTAGGGCGATGAGCCACCACAGGGCGAAGAGCCGGTCGGTGGTGACCGCGTCGAGGAACGCAGCGAGATGAGGCGCGGTCCAGACAGCCACCGACGGTCGTCGACCGGTTGCCCTCCACTCCGCGACGCGTGCCGGTGTCCAGACCTGGGCGTGTGGCTTGCGGTAGGACGGGAGTTCGAGGTGCCGAATCGGGTTGGCGTCGAGGAGTCCCTCCCGGACAGCGAGGTTGAGTGCCGCGCGAAGAGTGGTCCGCAGATGCTGCAGGCATGAGGGCGACTGTGGCTGGCCGCGTCCGTTGGTGGTGTGTGCGATGTCGTCGAAGCCGCTGCGGATTCGGCGAATGTTGAGCTCGGCCAGGGTGATCCTGCCCATGTGCGGGATGAGGAACTGTTCGACGTTGCGGGTGTACTGGGCCCTGGTGGTGTCCTTGATCTTAGCCTCGATCCACCGATGAAGGTCGGCTCTGCAGGACCCCGGATATAGAAGGTGCCCTCTGAACTGGAAGGATAGGAGTTGCGAAGCTTCTATCACTCGGTTCGAGAGGGCACCTCGTAAGTGAGATTACGCTATGGCGCGCCGGTGACGGCCGTGACGTTCGATGATCCAAATCTGGTGTCGTGTGCCGGCCTGGTTTCGGTGATGCGCCTTGCCGAGCAGGCGGGCCTGTATGACGCGGTCGCCGAGCGGGTGAGCGTGCCGACGGACAAGGGCGCGAACCCGGCGGGCAAGGTCGCCACGATCGTGTCCGGGATGCTCGCCGGGGCGGACAGCATCGATGACCTCGACGTCGCCCGGCACGGGGGTATGCGGTCGTTGTTCACCAGCGTGTACGCGCCGTCGACGCTGGGGTCGTTCCTGCGGACCTTCACCCACGGGCACGTGCGCCAGTTGCAGGCCGCGGCCCGCGACACCCTGATCGGGCTGTCGAAGCGGGCGCCGATCCTGGCCGGTGCTGGCGTGCTGTGCTTTGTGGACATCGACTCGATGCTGCGCCGGGTCTACGGCAAGCAGAAACAGGGCATCGGGTTCGGTCACGCCAAGGTCGGCGGCTACAACGTGCGGCTACGCGGCTACAACCCGCTGGTCGCGACGCTGTCCACGCCGCTGTCGGCGCCGGTGATCGCCGCGACCCGGCTGCGCGCCGGTAACGCCGGTTCCGCTCGCGGCGCCGCCAGCATGATCGCCGAGACGATCACCACCGCCCGTGCGTGCGGCGCTACCGGCGAGATCGTGGTTCGGGCCGACTCGGCGTTCTACGCCAAGACCGTCATCAGCACCTGCCGGCGCCGTGACGTGCGGTTCTCCGTCACCACCCGCATCGACGCGAAGATCCGCACCGCATGCGAGAACATCAGCGCAGACCAGTGGATCGACATCAAATATCCGCAGGCGGTCTGGGACGACGACGCCCAGCGGTGGATCTCCGACGCGCAGATCGCCGAGACCACCTACACCGCGTTCGCCGGCAGCCGACACGCGGTGACCGCCCGGCTGATCGTGCGCCGGGTCCGCCGCGACGACCCGACCCAAGCCCCGGGCCAGGAAGAACTCCTGCCCGCCTACCGCTATCACGCGGTGTTCACCGACAGCCCGTTCACCCTGATCCAGGCCGAAGCCCAGCACCGTCACCACGCTGTCATCGAGCAGGTCAACGCGGACCTGATCGGCGGGCCACTCGCGCACCTGCCATCGGGCCGGTTCAACGCCAACAACGCCTGGCTGACCTGCGCCGGCATCGCCCACAACCTCACCCGCACAGCCGGACACCTCGCCGCCGGCACCTGGCCGACCGCCCGCACCGCGACGATCCGAGCCCGGATCATCACCGTCGCCGCCCGCCTCGCCCACCGGGCCCGGACCGTTCACCTGCACCTACCCGACTACTGGCCCTGGCAGGCCGCGTTCGACAACCTGTTCACCGCCGTCCACCCCGCACCCAGCTGACCACGGCACACCGACCGGAACCAAGCGGCCCGACCACAAGCCACGAACCCCGTCCCACCCCTCAGCAACCACGCACGGAGCAAGCCGATCACGTAATCGGCAACCCCACCCTGCTCCAGAACCGCCCAATACCGGAACTATTCAACAGGCTCAGCACGAACCGCGTCGGTGGATCGAGGCTTAGTGCGGGTGGACAGCCAATATCGCAGCCACCGTTCGAGGGTCCATCCCTGCGCGGTGCGTTCTTCGCCGGTCTGGCTTAGCCACTCGTTCCGCGCCTGGGTGGCGGCAGCCTTGGACCGAAAGCCACCTCGACGGGCACGTGCCGGCCTGCCGAACGCGTCGGTCGCGGAGCAGGCGAAGTACCAAGTGCCATGGCCGCGTTCCGGCAGGCGCGCGCAGTTGGCCTCGAGTCGTTTCTTCGTCTTATTGTTTCGGCAGCCACACCGCTTGTAGGTAGTTCCCGAACCAGCCATGATTCTCCTCTTCCTTGTGCGCTAAGGAGATGTTTATGAGGACTGGTCACATTATTTCTGAAGGCGCTGAGGGGTAGACGGACTGCCAGTCCGTGGCGCGCCGTGCGAAAGCTGGCGGCGACCCCCGACTGCCAGTACTTGCGGTCGGCTCTAGCGCCAGCCATCATGGACGGACAACTCCATCGCTCCCACGCGTCTTCAGACACCCCGTTTGGGGAGGAGTCTGTTTAGCGAAAGGTGGAAGCATGGAGAGTGGTTCCCTGATCCGGCTGTTGTGCCTGGTCATCGCCGTCTTGTCGGGTGGCTTGATCGCGACGATTACCAGCTGGATCTCCTGGGCCATCGAGCCGAGCATCGGCCAGGCTTTGCTGTCGGGTGGGGTCGCGTTCGGCGGCTGCTGCGCCCTTGTCCTCACCGTGATCCGGTTCCTGTCCGGCCGCGACGCGTGACGCCCCAAGCGCGATCACCGCGCCGGCCTCCATCGGCCTGCAGGCACGTCGTGAGGCCACGGTCGTGCCGTTCGCGAACGACCCTCGCGTATCGGATCACGCTCCTAGGGGGCCCGAGCGGCGCTTTTCACCAACGCGCGTACGGCGGCGGCTTGCCGCTGGTCGAGTGGATCGGCGTCGGTGTCGCTCACCGGTCAACGCCGAGCGACCGACTGCGGGCGGTACCGAAGAACAGCCCGGTTGCTGAGGCGGATACGAGTCAGTCACCGGGCCAGAACGACCCCCTGCGCGGCGAACCCGCAGACGTGGTCGGCCAGATGGTTCAGCTCCCGTTGCCGGTCGGTAGGGCCAACCAGGCGCGACGGCGCGCTGGCTGAGGAGATTGTGAGCTGCGTCTGCGGCCATGAGCCAGGAGGTTGCCAGCCACGGGCGGTAGGCCGAGGGGCCTGGCGTCGCATAGCCCCATGCGGCTGATGGCGATCGGGGATCGTCAGGTCACAGCCGCGCGGGCGTGATCGGTGGGAGGTCGCGGATCCGCTCGCGTAGTTGGCCTACGTGACCAGGATCTGCGCCCCGGAGTTGCCTGCCGACGATGACGACCCGCTGCCCGGGGAACTCCAGCGGCGGAGGGTAGTCCACGGCATGCAAATGCCGGCCGCCGAACTCCTCCCGACCCCCGACGTCTGACAGGTACGGGCACTGCCACGTCCTGGTCGCGGAGATGACGTACCGGGTTGGCCACGATCCAGAGTCTGTGCGCCTCCCGCAGCAGGAGCGGGCGACGCGCCGCAGAGGCCGTAGCGCTGCTCGTAGGCCTGCAGGTAATCCACGACGTGCCCGGCGCTCGGGGACTCCTACACCGTCCTGCTGTCGGCGTACGGGTTCCAGTGCAGACTCAGGTACGCCAGACGTACACAAGGCCGGGTCGTCTGCCGCTTCGGCTGCGAGCCGTAGTGGCCCGCCGTCCGCTACTCACGCTGAGTTACCAGTCGAGCCGGGTCGGCGCCCGGATCGCGGCCAGATCCGGACGGTACGTCAGGGCCGCGTCCGTCGGTGCGGCTTGCCGCCGGCATGATCGGCGACAATGGCGGCATGTGTGCGCACGACGCCTGGTGGGACGCGCTGAGCCCGCAGGTACGGAACCGGATCGACGAGCTGCTGTGTGCGCGTCAGCTGATCGCGGCTGTCGTCCTCCTGCGTCGGGAAGGCGACCGTGCGCGCTCATCGGCAAGATCCGCATGTCGAGGGATGGCGGGCTCAGCAACATCTGTCAGGCAACGTCACCGACTCGGATCGCCGCCACGTCGAAGGGGCGGTCGCCGTGCGTAGATCGAGACGGTCGCGGTGTGCACTTGCAGCCGTACCTACCTCTGCACTCAGACCTGTACGCCGACACCTGCCTCGGCGTTCCCCCATCCCGGCAGCCGGCTGTACGGCGCCCGGCGAGAACAACGCAACGAGTCCCCCCATGCCGCCACGCGCCACCCGGCTGCTACTGGGAATCGAGGTCACGACACGCGGCGGACCTCCTCGGGCCCGAACCGCGAAACGAAGAGCCGGCCGAGGTCCTGCCAGTCCTGGACCGAAGCCCGTTCATCAGCGTGAAACTCGAGACACTCGTCAACGGTCCAGTCCTCGTAGGTGACATACGGCTCGCACCAGCGCCCGCTGCGCCACGCCGCACGGGTGCCCTGGCGCCCTTCGGACCTGTTCAGGCCGATCCAGAACAGATTCCCCGGATCGGTCCGGGGGCCAGCGATGCTCGGAAAGCGTGTCGCCGGTGCCCACCTGCTCCAGGCGTGGTTGAAGGCAAGCTCTAGATTCTGTTTGGCGCTGGACACCGCTTCGACGCCCTGCGCGAGCACACCTAGCGCCATCCCCTCGACCACATGCTTCACCTGCTGGTCCTTCGTCGGCATGCGCCGATGCTACGACGCGTCGCCAAAGGATTCTCTGCCGCGACGACGGTCAACGGACTCCGGGCGGCAGGTGACGGCGATGCGCGTCTGTCGCCGTGCCGCTCGGAACTCCAGCGATGACACGTGTCAGCGGGATCCGTGCGCCCGTCCGGATCGCCGGCCTGCCGAGGACCGAAGCTTGGCGCCTCCTGTGGCTGAGGACGGCTTCCACCGAGGGCGGCAGGCAGGTGCCGCCGTCGGCCGTGCCTTTGCCCGGCGTTCCTGCGGTGGCTTCGGATGGTGGCTGAGCTGGCGCCGGATCTCCTCGCCAGGTTTGGCAGCGTCAAGGACCAGACGCGCGGTGGCTTCCGCGGCCTCGCGCTGAGACTCGGGCAGGACGCTGGTGTAGATGTCGGCGGTCAGTTGAATGGTGGCGTGCCCGAGTTGGTCCTGCACCGCTTTGAGGTCAGCGCCGGCTTCCCGCGCCAGGGTCGCCGCGCCGTGCCGCAGGTCGTGCAGCCGGATCGGCGGTAGCCCAGCCCGGTCGACCAGCAGCCGCATCCGCTGGGTGAGATAGCCCGGGTGGATCGGCATCCCGTCGGGGCCGGTGAACACGTAACCGCTGTCGTGCCACACCTCCCCGGCCGTGGCCCGCAGGTCGCGCTGCTGGGTTTGCCGGTCGCGGTGCTGGCGCAACACCCGCACGGTGTGCTGGTCCAAGGCCACGCTGCGGCGGCTGGTCGCGGACTTCGGTGGCCCCTCGTGCACGTCGTAGCCGGCGGTGGTGCGCTGCCGCACCACCGACAACTGGCCCGCGTGCAGGTCGACCTCGCTCCACCGCAGGCCGGCGGCCTCACCGCGGCGCAGACCCCGCAGGGCGATCAGCCACCACAGGGCGGACAGGCCGTCGTCGCGGACGTAGTCGAGGAAGGCAGCCAGTTGTGTGGGTGTCCACACCGCGACGGTGGGCCGCTCCCCGGTGGCCCTCCACTCGGCGACGCGGGCCTCGGTCCATACCTGTGCCTGTGGACGGGGGCGCGCGGGTAGCTCCAGGTGGCGGGCCGGATTGGTGACGAGCAGGCCCTCGCGGACGGCGCCGGTCAGCGCCGCCCGCAGCGTCGTGTGGATGTGCTGCAAGGTGCACGGGCTCCGCAGCTGCCCGGATCGGTTGCGGGTTGTCGCGATCTGGGCGAACGCCGCGGCGAGCTGCCGTGCGTTCAGGTCACCGAGGATCAGCTGGCCGATGTGCGGGATCAGGAATCGCTCGACGTCGTGGGTGTAGTGCATTCGCGTCGTCGGCCGGATCCGGGTCCTCGTCGACAGCCAGTACCGCAACCAGCGGGTGACCGTCCAGGACCGGCCGGCCTGCTCCTCCCGGGACAACGCCAGCAACTCGTCACGCGCCTTACGCGCCGCCGCCTCCGATGGGTAGCCACCCCGGCGGATCCGCTCGGTCTGCCCGAGCAGGTTGCGGGTTGAGCAGTGGAAGTACCAGCTGCCGTGAGCGCGCTGCGTCAGCTGCGGACAGGACACGCCGCGCTGCCGGCCCGTCTCCGGGTCCACACACCGACACCGCTTCACGACGACACCCTGACTGTTCATGATCTCTCCCTCTGATCTGGTCAGGGCTCATCGTCGCTAAACCGCAGGTAGCGACTGAGGGCTTCAACCCGAAATATTCGGCATCCGTCTAGTAAGAATGGAATGAGGTGAAACGCGACCGCGCCTGTTGATGGTCGGGGAATCTCGCGATGGCAGTTTGCGGTAAACGTTCAGGCGAATGTCACGGCTCATGGAAGCCGATCATGGACTGGTCGGACGAAAACAATTTTAGAACGATTGTACGACTCCGGTAATTGTCGGACGCGGCTGGCATCATCGGGTGCGAATCGACAGCGCGCCGATGGGATGCTGCATGAGATGCGACTGCGGGCGAGCCACGACGTTCGCCGCTGTGCGATGCGTCGGCAAGTCACCGTCCTACCTGGCTGGGCCACACCGTAGATGGCGACGGCCTTCCTGCCGGCCGACATCGAGAGCTGATCGCGCCCGGTGAGCGACATCGTCGGCGAGCTTGCCCGCGTCGCTGGGGCTTTCGACCAGCCGACCCTCACACTCCTGTACAGAGGCCACGCGAAAGTGGTGATCGCGATGCTGCGCAGCGCGTTCACTCGGGACAACCGCACTATCTCCACCGCTCGACTCCACGCGCAGGTCGACACCTACCTTGATCAATTGCGGATCGCGGGCTTCACTGATCTCCCATCCGGCACGGGTCGTGATCTGTGCATGCGTTGGATGCGGGGGCAGTGGCTTGTCCGGAGCGTGGAAGACGATGGCGCCGAGGTCTACACGCTGACCAGTCACGCCCAGGACGCTCTCAACCTCGTCACGAACCTGACCAGGGAACGCGCCAGCCTCAGTGAGCACCGGATCGCCACGATCGTCAACGCGGTGCGGCGGTTCAACACCGAGGTCAACCCAGACCGCGGCGCCCGGGTAGACATCCTCAACAGCGAGATTGCCCGCCTGACCCGCGAGCGTGACCGCCTGCTGGAAGGCGCCGACCTGCCGCACGTGTCAGCCGACTACATGCTCGAGGGATACGGGGAACTGCTTCAGCTGGTGGCGGCGCTGCCGAGCGACTTCGCCCGCGTGCAGGAGGCGTTCACCGCCCTGCGCACGCAGATCCTGGCCTCGTTTCGCGCAGAAGACCGCCACGCCGGCGAGGTGATCGACGACTACCTGCGGCACACCGACTCGCTGATGACCGCCACCGCCGAGGGCCGAGCATTCGAGGGCGCCTTCACCCTGCTCCGAGACGACGAGCTGCTCCTGCAACTGCGCGAAGACCTCTCGGCGCTGTTGAGTCATCCCATGGCTGAGGACATCCTCAACGACGTCGACCGCCGCGATCTGCGCGGCACTGTCGGGCTGATCCGGCGCGGCATCGACGCGGTGCTCGCCCAACGCAACCGCGTCACCGCGACGCTGCGCGAGTACATCCAGACCCACAACACTGTCCGAGACCGCGAGCTGGACAACACCCTGCGCCAACTCGACGGCGAACTCGCCCGATGGATGACCTCGGCCGGGCCACGCACGACCGTCGCGCTGCCGCTGCTCCCCGCCCGCTTAGACGTGCACCATCTGCGCGAACGATTCCACAACCCGGAGGACGACGCCGGGCCACCGCCACTGCGGGACGTCACCACGCAACGCCCCGACGGGCTCACCCTGGCGGACCTGCTGGCGCAGGGCGGCCCGTCGCTTGACCAACTCCGCGCCGCCGTTCACGACGCCCTCTCCTCGGACGAGCCCCTGGCGTCCCTGGGGCGGCTGTTCGACGCGCTCGACGCACCGCTACGCCGGCCCGTCGAGATCTTCGGTCTGCTTCACCTGACCACGAACATGGACGACTTCGTTCCAGACGAGGAGCACACCGAGGTGTACCGCACGCTGCGGCCAGACGGCACCCGCCGCGACTTCGCGGTCCCAGTGATTACACCGGGCCCGCGGAGCCCAGATTCGCCTGTCACGTTCGCAGAGGACCCCCCGGGCCGCGCGCCCAGATCGGAGCCGGCATGAGCGTCGACGAGACATCCTCGACCTGTGCAGCCGCGGACATCCCCCTCGGCTGGGACGACCCGGAGCGGGAGCTGACCAGCAGGGTCTCACTCTTCGAAGGAGATGAAGGCGGACTCGAGCTGCCGCAACGCCGCGTGCTGGTCGCTCTGCTCAAGCAGCGGTTTATCACCGCGCAGAGCCACCCAAAGGAATGGAAGACGCTTACGGCGAACCCACGGCTGTTCCGCTCTCGGCTTAACGACCTGTTCCTCACCCTCCACCTGGACGCCACCCGCGAGGTCGCCTACAAACGGCCGGCAGTCCCCGAAGGCGGCGGCAGGTTCCCCACCTTGCTCCATGACACCGCGTGGAGCCGAGAGGAGACCATCCTGCTGGTGTACCTGCGCACCCGCAGCCGCTCGGAAGAGGTCGCCGGCACCTCACGCACCTATGTCGACCGGCAGGACATCCTCGAGCACATCGTCTCGCTCCGCCCGGCACATGCCACCGATCACGCCGCCGATGGGCGACGCGCCGTCAAGGCCATCGAAAGTCTCATCCGAGCCGGACTGCTGATCGGCCCCAGCACCGCCGAGCGGTTCGAGGTGAGCCCCGCCATCGACGTCGTGCTGCCCCTGGAGCGTCTGCAAGACCTGCTGCGATGGCTCAAGGCGTCAGACCGAGGCGAAGCCAGCGATGAATCTGCCACCGGCTCTATCCGCTGCAGCGATCCGGACGCTACCGACGCTGCCATCAGCGAGGAGGCACCGTGACGATCGGCGACGAGGTCCAACCCGCCCTGCTGCCCGCCGCCGTGCCCTCACCGCCTGCCACCACGTCATCGCCAACTCCACTGTTCTATGTCGCCGGAGCCACCGCCGGCACGCTGCAGTGGAAGGCTGAGGCGTTTCAGCTGGTGAACTGGGGAGGATTCGAAGGCCGGGTCCGCTTCGAATTCCACACCGGCGCGACGCTGATTTCCGGGGCGTCGGGCACGGGGAAAAGCACTCTGCTCGACGCGTACATCGCCCTGATGATGCCGTCGGACACACCCTTCAACGGCGCGTCCAACGACGCCGTCGCCGGCCGAGCCCGCAGCGCCGAGCAACGCAACCTGCTGTCCTACCTGCGCGGCCAGACCGACACCACCGCCGACGACCACGGCCGAGAACGGCCCAAGGTGCTCCGCGGCGACGGCCGACCCACCTGGGGCGCGGTGGCCATGACGTTCATCGACGACCACGCCCGCCGATTCACCGCGCTACGGGTGTACCACGTCTCGACGCGGGCGGCCCAGGCCGGGGACATCACCATGCGGATGGCCACCTACGAGGGGTACCTCGACCTGGCAGACCTCGCCGAGCACGCTGCCTCGCAGTTCGCGCCGAAGTCTCTCAAGACGGCTTTTCCCGGCCTGGTGACACACGACAGCTACGCCTCGTTCGCCGCCCGCCTGCACACACGGCTGGGCATCGGCGCGAACGGCGACGGCGCGAAGGCCCTGCGACTTTTGGTGCGGATTCAGTCCGGCCATCAGATCCGCACTGTCGACGAGCTCTACAAGGAGATGGTCCTGGAGCGGCCAGCGACGTACGACGCAGCCGATCAAGCGATCAGCCACTTCGACGACCTCGAGGTCGCCTACGTTGCCATGCAGACCGAGCAGCAGAAAGCCGACATCCTCGGCCCGATCACACAGAAGCACTCCGACCTCGAGACGGCACGATCGACAACCGCGCAAATCGAGGCATTCGGTCTCACCGCGGCGGGCGACACCCCCATCGTGCGCTGGAGCCTTGGTCGTGAGGCTGCGCTGCTGCAAACGGCGATTGCCGGCACCCAGCGAGCAAAGGAGGTCAACGCCGTTGAACTCGCCCGTGCATCGTCGGCCGTAACGTCGCTCGAAGATGATCTGGCCGTCACGGTCACCGCCCATTGGGAGGCCGGCGGCGGCGAACTGGAGAGTCTCACCCAGCAGGCCATCCAGGAAAACCAGCGCCGCGACGAACGACTGGCACGGCGGGCAGCACTCGCCGAACGCACCACCAAGCTGGGCGTGCCACTGGACGATGGGGATGCCTTCGCCCGCCTCCAAGAGACGGCTGCGGCGTTCCTTAGCAACTACGAGAACGCCGCAGGGGCGCTACGGGACCGCCGTGAGCAATTGCGGGACCTCGAGTTTCCGCTGCTTGAACGCCGCAGGAAGCTGACCGAGGATCGTGCGTCGCTGGCCGGTCGGGCCGGACGCGTCCCGAAGTATCTCGATGACCTACGCCAGGAGGTCGCGCGGGCGTCCCGCATCGATGTGGCTGAGCTGCCGTTCCTCGCTGAGCTGATCGACGTCGACGCAGACCAGCGGCGGTGGCGGGCTGCGGTGGAAACGGTCCTCGGGGCGAGCGCCCGGCTGCTGCTGGTGCCTCAAGACAGGTTGGAGGAGTTCTCCGCAGCGATCGACCCGCTCCACCTGCGCGGCCGGTTGACATTCGAAGCAGTGGCGCACGGCCAGGACGGCCACGCCGAGCGCAACCCAGACCGGCTCGCCGGAAAACTGATCTTCAAAGACTCCCCGTTCTCCGGGTGGGTGCGCCAACACGTGTCTGAGCCCGCCCGAAACGCCCTCTGCGTGGAAACCTCGGACGAGCTGAAAGGACCCGGCTATCGGGTGACGCTGGCCGGCCAGACCCGCTTCGGGACGCGCGGTACGCACGGCCGGCGCGAACAGGCGAACATCATCGGATTCAGCAACGAGGAGGCCCTGGCCGACATCGACCAGGAACTGGCCGACATCGAAAAGAAGCTAGGCCAGATCGACCAGACGCGAGGCGTGATCGACGCCGAGCGCAGCGACCTGGACGCCCGCCGCAGCGCCCACGATGCGGTCCGGGCAGCCGTCTGGGACGACATCGACGTGGCCAGCGTCGTTGCGCGCATCACCAGTCTCGACCGGGCACGTCAAACAATTCTTGACGCCGACGACCAACTGCAGGCGTTGCAACGGCGCATCGACCACCTCGGCCAGCAGCTGGAGGTAGCCCGCGAAGTCCGCTACCAGCTCAGGCAGGAGGAATCCGGCCTCGACAAGAGGACGTCCTGGTTGCTCGAGCAGCACAGCGCGGTAGACGGAAAGCTTCAGCGAATCATCCAGGACCAGCGGGTGGTCCTGACCGACGCCCAGGCCGCCGCACTCGATCGGCACTTTATTGAGGCAGTCGCCCCAGCAGACCCTGATGACCTAGATCAGTTCCCGACCCACCTGGGTCGGCTCCTGCAGCGCCTATCCACCGAAGCGGGAAAGGCCGATCATCAGGCGCGTAACGCTGAGGTCGAACTCGAGCGGATCTTCACCGCCTACCAGGTGAAGTTCGATGACCCGAATCTTGGCCGCGGTGTCGCGTCGTACTCTGACTACGCCGCGATTCTGGACACCATCCTCACCACCGGTCTGCACGAGCGTCGGGAAGAGTGGCGTCAGCGTCTCATGAAGTGGAGTGGCGAGGACCTGGTCCCGCTCGCCGGGGCCATGGAGTCCTCGGTCGACGAAATCGAGGAACGCCTTGATCCGATCAACGGCATCCTCCGCAGTCTGCCGTTCGGCGCCAACCGCGACCGGCTGCGCATCAAGCTTCGGCGCCTGACCCCCACCGCTGTAGTCCAGTTCCGCCGCGAGCTACGGACACTGTCCTCCGGCGCCACCCGAGACCTACCCGAACACCAGACGGAGCATCGCTTCCGCGAACTGCAACAGTTCATGGGCCGCCTTCGCCGCCGCGACGACCCTCGCGCGATCGCCGACCTCAGCGACCGCGACCGACTGCTCGACGTGCGGCGCCACGTCGAGATCACCGCCGAACGGTACGACACCACCGGACAACTACTCAGCACACACTCCTCGCTCGGCGGCAAGAGCGGCGGCGAGAGCCAGGAACTGGTGGCGTTCATCGTCGGCGCGGCACTGCGGTTCCGTCTCGGCGACGAACTGCGGACCCGCCCCCGGTTCGCGCCGGTCTTCCTCGACGAAGGTTTCGTCAAGTCCGATGGCGAGTTCGCCGGCCGCGCCGTGCAGGCGTGGCGAGGCCTGGGCTTCCAGCTGATCGTGGGCGCGCCGCTGGACAAGGTGACAGCGCTCGAGCCACACATGGACGAACTACTGGCCATCACCAAGAACACGACAACCCACTACTCCTTCGTCACCCGAATCAGCGACGTCAGGCAGCACACGGCCAGCAGCTCACCGGCCATACCGATCGCGCGCAGCGCGATTAACGGTGCCAGCGCCCCGGCAGACAGTCGCCTACGAGACGGTGAGTCAACCGGCCGATGAAATCCCCTGAGCAGGTCCTGACCGACATCGAGCGACGGCTCGCCAACACCTGGGCGCGCTGCGTCGCCGACCCTCATGCGGTGGCGTCGCTGGCGACAGCGCACGGCACAGCATTGCCGCCGAGACCAGTACCTTCCCAACAGCCCGACCAGCCATCAAGGGCCTGGCCGCATGCCTTCCCGCTAGGACAACCCCTCTCGACCAACCTCGAGAAGGACTTTTCCTTCCCGGTGGCCTGGGCCGCCACATGGCGAGCATGGAGCGCCACGCACGGCACGTCACTGCGCACACGCTCCCGGCGAGTCCACAACACCAATCAGGAACTCCCCACGCACCTCGTCGTCACCGACGTCGACCACGCCGCACAGCTGTGCGGCGGGCATTGGCCGCAGCGCCTGGAGCGAGGCCGCCAACGCAGCGCCCTCCTCACTAGCGGCTTCCCCCACCTTGTTCAAGCACAACTGCTCGCCGCGACAGTCGCCGCAGTTGATGAGCTCAGCGAGGTGGACTTCGAGCTGCTGTGCCGCGCCGGAGCGTGGTTCACCGAACACGACGCGGCCGGCCTCACTCCCCGGCAGGTGCCGATCGAGGGACTGCATGCCAAGTGGCTCAACCATCGGTTGGGTCTGGTACGTCGCCTCTCAGGCAAAGACGACCTGGGGCTGCTGCCACCACATCCGCCCCGAGTCCACTTCACCTACCTCGACCCCGTCCACCTTGCCGCAGGCGGACGCCGACACGACTCGATCACCATCGGCGACCGGGCACAACCGGAGTACCAACCACGGGTGGTGGTGATTTCCGAGAACAAGGACACCGCCATCCAATTCCCTCAGCTCGACGGCGGCATCAGCGTCGAGGGCGTGGGTCGTGGTGGCGGCGCGATCGCCGCTCTGCCCTGGCTGACGACCGCCTCGCACGTCCTCTACTGGGGCGACATGGACGGCGACGGCCTGGAGATCCTCGACCAGTTTCGCGCCGTCGGCGTCCCAGCCACGTCGCTGTTCATGAGTCTTCCCGCCTATGAAGAGTGGGAGCGCTACGGCACCAACGTCGACGCTCGTAACCGTCCCCTGCGGGCCCGGACGCCCAGGCCAGTCCCATTCCTCACCGCCGCAGAGGAAGCGCTCTACCGGTGCCTTATCGCCGAGAGCTGGACCCGTTACCGCCGTGTTGAGCAGGAGCGGATCCCACTTGAGGTGGCTGTGGCGGCCGTACGACGGATCGTCGACGACACGCAACTTCCCTAACGCAGGGCCGCGGACCAGATCCTCCCGCTGGACGTTCCCAGTAGGAGGATCCAGGCTGCCCTAGTACGGCCGTTCTTGCGCGGTGGCCGGCGTGGAGCCCCGCTTCGACACGCTGCCAGCGGCAGATTCGAGTTGCAGCGCGTCGGTGCAGCCGAGCGGTACGCGCCCAAGCAGCCGCAGCCCCGCCGACCTGGAGGCCATGAGGTCTCGAGACTCCGGTCCCGCGACGCAGTGTTGCCCAGCTAGCGGCTGCTGACCCGTCGACGCTGTCGAACTGTTGGCGCCTGTCCGTTGCGCCAAGCGAGCATCGCGGCCAGTTGCTTCGGCGGTTTCGCCCGCGCCGTGGCGAGCCTGGCGTTGCCGAACCTGCGGATGTCGCAGCATTTGCTCCGGGACACCGGCCGCAATCCGGCTCCGAAGGCCGTCACTGCGACGCCGCCACGCGTCGCCCTGCCGGATCCCGTCGAGGGCCTGGGCGACCATCTCGATTTGCCGCGGATGCCGCAGCCTTGGTGGCCGGCGATCTACCGGACACTCGCGGAGTACGCCCAGTCTCAGCTGACCCAACTGGACCCAGTGCACCAGTTGGGTCCGTGATCATCTCCGCGAGCAGGGGCTGCCGGTCAGCCGCAACGCCGTCGGGTTCGTCGTGCGGGGCACGTCGATCGGCGGTTGCCCGTTGCACCGTCAACCCCCCCACCGACAGCCGACGAGATCGCAGCGGCGTTCGTCGGCAACGTTCTCAGCCGCGATGACGCAGCGGAGATCACGTTCGCCGACGATGAGATCGCGACGGTTCACGCCTGGCTGGGCGCACCACCTGACAACAGCAACAGCGCCGAGCAGATAGGCCGGACGGAAACCCCTTCGTAGGGTGTTCCATCGCGGTCGCAAGCGAAGGAGCGGCGATCACGCTGATCACGATGGCGGGGATGACCGGCGAGCTGCACAACTACTGGGTACAGCAAACCCGCTCTACCCAGCTCTGACTGTCTACCACTTGGCAGAGCCGCGCAGGCCAGCCAGATTGGCCGGCCTCCACGGCCCTTCGTCTGCCCAGTCACAGTTGAACCGACGGCCAGAACGCCGCAGCGGACTGCGACCTCGGGTCATTCTGGGTGTGCCCGTTTGCCTAGTTTTGCGTGCCTATCGTAATAATAGCCCTCGATGGCTCATGGGAGGAGCCCTTCCTGGAGATCCTCGCTAACGAGCGACGCCCGTTCTGCGGCAGTTGCCCACGCAACCTGGCTGCCGCTGGAGGCCCGAGACACGACGAGGACGTTGTCGATCCGCTCGGCGACGGCACGCATGTGAGTGATCACAGCGACTAGTCGACCGCCGAGGGTTTGCCGGGACAGTGCCTCGATGGCGTCGTCGAGGCTGTCCGCGTCGAGCGTGCCGAACCCCTCGTCGAGGAAGAGTGCATCGACGCGGCCTCCAGCTCGGCCCGCCAGCTCGACGATGGCTAACGCCAACGACAGGCTGGCTTGGAAGGTCTCGCCGCCGGACAGCGTGCGGACGTCGCGTGGTTGACCGGTGTGCCGGTCGATGATGCGAAAGTCCTCGGCGAACGCGAACCGGCGTCCGCTCATCGCGAGCAGTTGTTCGGTGGCGAGTGCGAGGAAGGCGCGCTGTCGTTTGGCTACGACCATTGCTGGGAACTGGGCGTTCGCCAGCAGGCCAGCCACTTCACGGAGCGCTTCCACGACGGGCGTCGCACGGGTGATCCGGTCGTCGAGGTCGGCGGCGATGGGCAGTTCGCGTCGGGCTCTGGTCAGGTCGCGCTCGGCGCGGTTCGCGTCGGAGACCGCCTCCGCCCATGCGTCGTCGAGCGCGTCAGCGTCCAAGGCACCTGCAGTGTCCAGCACCGCGGCGGCGGCCTTTTCGTGGCGGGTCACTTCGCCGGCCGCCCGGGTTGCGGTGGTAGCCAGGGTGTGCGCCGTCTCCTCGACGGTGTTTTCGAGGACCGCGCTCCACTCCGCCACTTCGGAGAGGTGTTCGGCCCAATGCTCGAAAGCGGGCAGGGCCGGAACTGCCACTGTCATGTCGAGAGCGTCCACAGCGTCGCGAAGCGTGCTGTGCAGCGTCCGTAGCTGCTGCTCGATCGGTGCAGCAGTTCTCTCGACCTGCTCCAGATGGCGGGTCGCCAGTTCCGCCTGCTGTTCCCGGAGGCCCCCGAGGTCGGACGTGAGGTCGGCGTGACGGTTCGCCAATTCCTCGGCGTTGATGGACCACGCTTCGATCTGACCGAGCATGCGTTCCATCGACTCGTCGTGCAGCGGTACCGGAAGGTGGTAGAGGGCCGGGAGCTCCAGAACGCTGGCGGTAAGCACGTCGAACTCGTCACTGAGCCGTTTCCGGTCCGCGGTGAGTTCGTCATGACGGCGTTCGAGCGCGACGCCGGTGGCCTCATGCGCGGTCTTGGCGACTGTTGCCGCGACGCGGGTAGCCTGGGCCTTTGCCGCTGTGACCGTCTTACGTTCGCCTGCGTCCGACATCTGCTGGACGAGATCTCGGAACAGGTCGTCGTCCGCGACGTCGTCACTGGGTGAAGTATCCAGCTCAAGTAGCTGTTGCAACTGGGCACGTGTTTCAGCGAGTTCGGTGCGTTTGGTGTCGACCTTCGTTCCCAGCCGCTTCGCCTGCTTGGTCTGTTCGCTCAGCGTTGCCTGATGACTCGCGCGACGAAGTTGTACGTCGAGAAAGTCCTGACGTCTGGCTTCGGCGGCTTCCTCGAGCGGCCCCGGCTCGGGCGCTCGTGGGGCGACGTAGTCCGGCGGGAGGCTTCGCTCGCAGATCGGGCAGGGGTCGCCGGGCGTGCATGTCGAGGCGGCGAACACGGCAGAGCTGGCCCGCACCGCAGCGTTCAGCGTCTCCTCCGCCTCGCGCTGCCGGAACTCCGCGACGCCGATGGCTTCCTCCACCTTGAGGATGTCGTCTTGGGTGGCCGCGGTGGTCGTCTTGAGTTCGGTCAGCTCTTTCTCAGCGCCTTTGAGCGCGGCATGCCGTCGTCGGAGTTGCTGCACGAGTGTGCGAGCGTCGGTTAGGCGCCGCTGAAGATCGTTGACAGTCTCGGCGGCGGTGCTGGCTTCGGTGTCGGCCGCCGTGGCGGCTGTGGCCAGTCCATCGAGCACGGGCTGCTGCCGCTCGAAGACCGTAAGCTCACCGGCCAGGTCCCGCTCGACGTCTGCGAGTCGTCGCTGTTCCTGAATGAGCCCGGGGAGTCGCCGGCGCGTGGCCTGTAGGATCGTGCGAGCGTTGACCAGCGCGGCGGGGCTTCGTCCCGCGGCGTCCGCGATCGCAATCTCCTCCTCAGCCTGCCGCACCTTCTCCTCTTGCACGCTGATGGCTTCCACGACCTGCCGTCGTGCGAGGCCGATCTCCTCTGCCCGGGTGGCCAACTGATGCAGGTCGCCGGTACCGGCGGTGAGCTGGTGCTGCCGAATTCGATCGACATGGGTCGTTGCTGCGGTCGCCAACGCCTGGGCCTGATCGCGGTTGCGTGACGCGGTCGAGTGTTCCTGACGTGCGTTCTGCAGGCGGTCACGCCGTCCGGCCGCGACCGCGAGCTGCCCTGCCGCCGTTTCGGCGGCTGCTGCGGGGTCGGGCAGGAGCCGGTCGCGATCGCGGTGGAGGACGTCGAGCTGGGGCCGGAGACGGTCGTGGCATTCGGTGGCTTCCGCACGGACGGTGTCGAGCAGGTCGATGCCGAGGAGCCCCTTGAGGATCGCAGTCCGATCCTCCCGGTTGGTGTGGAGCAGTGCCTGGAATCGGCCTTGCGGCAGTACGACGGCCTTGAGAAAGGCGTCGTGGGTCAGTCCGAGGAGCCGTTCGATGGTGGCGTTGACCTGTTGTTTCGTGTCGTATCGATGCCCGGTGTCCACGCAGATCAGTTCGTGACGCGACGGCGGCGATGTCGCCCGGAAGGCAGATCGCGTGACCTGCCAGGTCTGGTTGCCGCATACGAAGGTGAGGCGGACCTGCATTGACGGCGCGCCGTCGGCGATCAGGACGGTAGCGTTGCGCTTGTCCCAGGTGCATCCGCCATACAAGGCGAAACAGAGCGCTTCGAGGATGGACGACTTCCCGGCGCCGGTATCACCCAGGATGGCCAGCAGCCCGACGTCGCTGAAATCGATCGCCTGCTCGGCGGTGTAGGACCGCAGTCCACGGATGGTGAGCTGCAACGGCCTCATCCCGTTGCCTCCGCCCCATCGGCGGACCCGCTGACCAGAAGAGCCTCCTCGGCGAAAATCGCCTTGGTTCCGGTGTCCACGGCGTCGATCAGCGTTGTGAACGTCCGCATTACGGTGGCCTGATCGGCTCGACGTGTTCCGCGCTCGCCGAGGTACTCGGCGAACAAGCCGGCCAGGTCGAGGTCCGCCTCGGTCGCCGTACCGTCCGAGGACACGATCTCGACCTGTTCACCCGCGATAATCGGATCGACCTGCAAGACCGTGGCGCGGGGCAGGAGCTGCCTGACCTGCTCGTTCAGCGTGGGCACGTGGACGTCGGTCTCGACCGCCAGAAGACACAGATCGTCACCGACTTGTGGTGCCACCGCGGCGAGATCGGTGAGCGTGCCACGGAATTTCCGTAGTCGGCGCCCGCCGCTGAGCTTCACCGTCTCGATGCGAGCCGGCCTGCCAGGTTCCGCCTCGACGAGGACGACGCTCTTCTCGTCGTAGATCTCCCCGAAGTCCAGTGCGATCGGCGAACCGGCGAACCGGCCGGTGACCTTTCTGCCCGGCAGCGGCTGAGGCTTGTGTAGGTGGCCGAACGCGGCGTAGGTGACGGACGGAAGGTGGTCAAGGTCCGTCGCGTACACGTCGTCGACGTGCATGCCGCGCTCGCTGCCGCAGTACTCGGCGCCTCCCACGTGGAGGTGGGCAGCAAAGACCGCGAACTCGGTGCGGGGATCGAAGTTGTCCATCAACACGCTGCCCAGCGAGGCTTCGATGCCGCGGATCTGGGCGTTGTAGTCGGTGCCCCAGCGTGAGGGGTCGCCGAAGCCGTCCGTCATCTGATGCGCGTGCTGGAACGGAAGCGCGGCCAGACGGACCGTTTGTCCGTTGGCGGTCGGGAATCGGAATACAGAGTGGTTCGGATCAAGGCGGTCGACGAAGTGCACCCGGCTGGCATGACCGGACAGGCGTCCGAGCAGGTTGAACACCGCGAACAGGCTCGGCGAGTCATGGTTGCCGCAGACCACCACGACCGGCGCGATGGATCCCAGCTCGGCGAGCACTTCGCCGGCCCGAACCATGTCCTCGGTGGCGGGACGGCCGTGGTCGAACAGATCGCCACTGTGGCAGATCACGTCGGGACGGAACGATCGCGCCACGCCGACGATCTCGGCCATGACCGCGTCGTGGTCGGTGGAACGCGAATGGCGGTAGAGCGTTTTGCCGAGGTGCCAGTCCGATGTGTGCAAGAGCTTCATCGTCATCCTTGGGGAAGAAGGGAGTTCGGCGAGGTGACCACTTCGTGTTTGGTCATAGGACTACCCTGCGTGACTCCAAGTTTGGCAGAACATGGAAGTAAGTCAAGTGACATGGTAGCGTTGGGCTATGCCAAGCATGGCCGAAGTCAGGGCGGCGATGGCGGACGTTGCTGCACTCCAGGAGCGGCTGGCCACGGCGCTGAGCGCGGAAGACCACACTGAGGTCGATCAGCTGCTCGTCGAGTTGTCAGTGGCCGAGAAACGTCGTAACCGAGTCCTGCAACGAGCCTCTGCGGGGAAGGCGGGAACGTTCGACGCCGCTCCGCCGGTGCGGGAGCAGGTGGCCGCCGTGCTCGGACTGCTCACGAGGCCGTCCTCGGTCTCCCTCATTCGGGACGTTGCCGCCGGGCGGTACGGCGAGAACATCCAGCCGAGCCGCCTCGCATCACTGCGCCGTGACGAGCAGCGGTCCTGGCGGGCGGCACACCGGGACGACGGAGGCACCACGCGACCGTTGGGCCGTCCGGTGTACGTCGTGCCGGCGCTGACCTACGACCGCTTTACCCCGGTGCGTGGGATGCTCGCCCTCTCGAGTTGGCCGCTCGAGGTCCGCCTCATCGCGCCAGCGAGCCCTCGTGTTGACATCCTGCATGTGACTATCCGGCTCATCGGCGAACTCGACCGCGCGGGTGACGCACCCTGGACACCCAACCTCCGCCGGCTCGTCTGGCGCTTCGCCCGCTCGGTGGCCGGCGCAATGGATAGCCGACGCGGGTTCGACTACGCCCATGTCCGTGCTGCCGCAGAACGCGAACTGCAGCAGATCGCGGACGCCGATACCGCCGAACGCGAGCAGGCAGCCCGCCGAGCTCGTGCTCAGCTCGACAAGGACTCTCAGCTGTTCGGCACGAACCTGCGACTGGCCGATCAGCCCTCCACGGAGGCTACTGGATGATCTTCACGGACGCTCGCGAACGTCTTGAACACTTTCGGGGCGACTTTCCCGCCGAATCGATGGACGCCCGCCGGATTGCCGGTCTCCTCGACGCACCCGGCTGTCCTCGGCGTCAGGTTGTCGACGCCGCGTCAGTCTCGTTGGAGAAGCTGGCCGAACTAGTCGGATGTAAACCGCTGGTACCCAGTCCGTTCGCGCTGCAACGAGGGATCCGGTTCGAGCAGAACGTCATCTCGGACGCCATGACGCCGCTCGTCCCGCTCGTGCGGGAGCATCTCGGGCTCGACGTTCGTGACGTCCGCCAGCAACTGCTGTCCAAGCCCCAGGCCCGATCGCAGTACCCCGCGATTAGGGGTGCGCAGGCCGTCAGGGAACTTCGCTTGCGGCTGACCCGTGAGGCCGTCGAGGCGATGCTCGACGGCGATCAGCACGCCATCAATCTGCTACACCATCCGTATCTGGAACTCTCACTCGGAGACATGCCCGCGCATCTCGAACCTGACCTCCTGGGCTACGCAGCCGTGCAAGCCCTGTCGCCGATCGAGATCAAGTCCTTCCCGTGCATCGATGGCGTCGCCGATCCCGTCAAGACGGCCGAAGCAGCTCGGCAGACCGCGGTGTACGTCATCGCGCTACGCCGCCTTGTCGACTCCCTCGGCCACGAACCGGACCGGGTTGCTAGCCGGGGCCTGCTGGTCATGGCACGCGACTTCGCCCTCACTGCCACGGCAAGCGTTCTCGATCTCCGACCTCAGGTATTGCGACTCAATCGACTGCTCAACGACTTCCCTCATGTCACTCATCTCGCGCCTCGGGTGCCAACGAGCATCAGTCTGCCGGCACTCCCGAACAAGGACGCGAGCAAGCAGCAGCATGACGCCGCGAAGCAGGCGAAGGAGGCCATCGGAGCGCTCGACATGCGCTTCGGTGACGGCTGCCCTAGCTGCGCCCTGTTCGACTTCTGCCGCGGTCAGGCACGCAGCGAAGACCAGGTCGCGCAACTGGGAACCGAAGCAGCGAACCTCTGCGGCGACGTCGGGACGGTCGGCCACGCGCTCGCCCTCGCCTCGGGCGAACGGGCGCCTATCGGCTCCGCCGAGTCTGCCGTTGCCGACGAGCTCCGTCGCGCCGCAGCCGCAGTGCAGCTGGCAGGTGTCTCAACATGAGCGTCGACACCTACCTCAGACTCAGAGCAGTCGCTCTCGGCCGGGCCCTACCGCGCGCAACTCGCCGGCACGTCCACCTGGACCCGGCAGCCGAACCACTGGTCGTCGTCGGTTATCACATGCCAGGCGACCTCGGCGCTCCCATCGGCCTGATGTACGGCACCCATCGCAACGGCCCGCGCACCGCTGTCGTGGGCGAGCCGAGAAATGGCAAGCTGCGATTCCAACAACTCGCGGACTTCGCCATGGATCTGAACGGCTACTTCGGCCGGTACATCCAACCAGTGCTGCCACGGCCAGCCCGACGCACAGGGAGCGCTCGCCGACTTCCACCCGCGCCTCAGCTCATTGTGCCGAACGCGGCTACCGCCCAGTGGTTGTGCGACGTGATGGGTCGCAGGCTGCGTACGCTGGACACCGAGGGCGAATACGCGGTTCACCCCGCGCTGCCGAGCATCGGGGCGCACCTCTCCTTCTTCGCCAGTCAACGCGTCCCCGGCTCATCACTGGTACTGCCCTTGACCGACCTGCTGTCACAGCATTGGGCGACAGGGCAGCTAGACGCGCTTGACGCCGCCCTAGCCGTGCAAGTGGCGTGGATCGACAATCCGGCCGGAATCGAGGACGCCGAGGGCGCCGGGTCCGCAGGGCCGGTACCAGATGGCGACTGGGAGAAGACGCACCTCAGCGACGCGATTAAGGCGTACCAGCGCCTCAGCGACAGCGGCAGCAACATCACCCGCGCCAGCGAACCCATGAAGATTGCTGTCGAGGCTGCGTTGCAACCGGCTTGGGAGGCTTGCTGGGACGCCGTCCAACTGCTCGACGGGCTTCCGGACGCGGACAGCGTTGAAGATCGTTGGGAGATGGACCGCTATCAGTGGCATAGGCACGCCGAACGTGTACGCGCTAACAAGGCATACTTTAGCCGGCGCCCACAGCAACTTCAGGGCATGCGACTGCTGACAAGGCTTGAGCGCCTCACCGCCAACCTCACCCGCGACATGGCCCTCGATGACCCTCTGGTCATGGCCAACTACATCGCATCTGGAGATGCCCTGTCGGGCGAGATTACCCGACGTGACGCTGCAGGAGACCGGCCGTCGTTGTCACTCCGGCCCGATATGCCATTCCGTCGTCCCGTCGGCACTGAACTGCACTGGTTCGCCGAACCTGTACGAAGTCCCGATGGCGTCACCAGACCCATGGTGACAGTCGAAGTGATCTCCGCCGACGAGAAGAACGTTGAACTCCGCGTCGTTCGCGGTGCGGTCCGCAAAGACCGGCGGCGTCTCCTACCGCAGATCGGCGAACGAGTCATTTTCTCCCAGTTCGGACGTCGGGAATTCCGCCGGGACACGCTGCCGGCCGAGCTGCCGTGGACGCACGTCGGAGTCGAGGGAACCAGCCGATGACTACCGCCGTCCCTCCCGCCGCGCATCACCAACTCGCCACCGATCAAATCTGGCAGCACCTGCAGGGCGGCGACCGGGCCGTGGTGGTGAACTCCCCACCCGGGGCTGGGAAGTCGACTCTTGTGCAAGTCACGGCTCAACGCCTCGCCTCGACCTCGCAGGTCCCGGTCATCACTCAGACAAACGTTCAAGCCGACGACCTCGTCCGAGGATTCAGAGAACGGCTCGCTTCTACCGGCCTCCAGATCGGGCGCTTACACCGGGAAGGCTACGACCCGCCTCCGGATTGGCGCGCCTCTAACGACATCCAGGATCTCGAAGACTGCCAAATCATCGTTGCTCCGGCGGACAAATGGGCATACATCGAATGTGACGAGCCATGGCAGCTCGGCATCATCGACGAGGCATACCAGGTCTCGTCATTACACCTTGCCAAGATTGGATCCCGGTTCAACCGTCTACTGCTCGTCGGGGACCCTGGTCAGCTGAGCCCGTTCAGCCCGGCCGAAGAAGCAGCGCTGCGGATGACAGGAAGCTGGCCACTCGCCACGGCTGCCGGCACGATCCTAACCAATCATCCCCAGACACCATGTGTCCAGCTTCCCGTGTCCTGGCGGCTCCCCGCGAGTGGAGCGAGCATCGTTTCCTCCAGCTTCTACACCCAACCCTTTCGAGCCGGCACAGCAGAAGAGGAGCGTGGACTCTGGTCGCCTATTCGAACAGCCCGGAGCGGCCGCTTGGAGCAAGTCGTCCAGACCGCCCGACAGCACGGATGGTGTCTGGCCGAGCTTCCGCCAGCCCACCTTCCTCGGACTGATCCCGAATGTGTTCAGGCCATCACCGAGATCGTTCATCACCTGCTTGTCAGCCGAACCCAGTTCATCGATGGCGACCAGCAGCACCCTCTCGCGCCAGAGCACATCGCTGTTGGTGTCACCCACCGAGACCAACGTGCGCTGGTCCGCACCGCAATCGATCGGATGAGCGGCACCCTCGGCGTCGGACCGGGATCGATTACCGTCGACACAGCAAACCGACTGCAAGGCCGCCAGTTCGAAGTCGTCATCGCGTGGCATCCGCTGTCCGGACGACGGGACACATCCAAGTTCCATCTTGAGGCAGGCCGCCTGTGTGTCCTCGCATCTCGTCACCGTCAGGCTTGCATCGTCGTTACCCGAAGCGGAGTCCGCGCACAACTCGACTCGTTTCCACACAACGAACCGGTATGGCTCGGCGCCGCCCCTCCCGAAGTCGATGGGTGGGAAGCCAACCATCGTTTTCTCGACCTGCTCAGTCCGATGAGAGTCAAACTCTGAACGGCTGGCCGCGACCGTTCCGGCGGGCTGGGGTCCGATCCGCCGAGGATGCGGCGGAACGTGCGCGGGCTGCTGCCGCTGCACCCCTGGACGAACAGTTGCCATGATGACGCGCTGGTGAGGGTCGTCGGGGCACGGGTGGGCCGGTCCCAGATTCGGTGCGAGTGTTCACGCTGTGGGCTAACCCTGCCCCTTCGTTGAGGGGTGTCCACAGACTGGGCCGAAATGGAAGAAGTGCCTTCTGATCAGGGAAAATGGGGCTTGTCGAGAGTCCCATGTTCCTGTCACGGAAGGCACTTGCTGGGTGAAGGCTACCGCAACACGTCCGAAGACCACGGTGACCGGGGACGGGCGGCCAAGGTCGGGCTGGTGCGGGCCTGACCGACCACATGTTGCTTCTGGCGTTAGCTGGGCCGCGAGGAGGGATTAGCGTTGCGCGGTTGATCAAGCGGGTGGTGCGGATCAGCTGGCCGGCCATGGGGCTGGCCTCGGTATCGACTCGACCTGTCTGGTCGGTTCTTTGTCCGTGTGGTTGTTGACCAGTGAGCGTGATGCGACAGCATGTAGTGGTGCTTGAGGACCCGATTAGATGGCGCAGGCTTGTTGCCGAGTACGGCGCGCTTCGCCAGCCGGGCTCCGGGCTGACCCGACAAGCGCGTGGCCAACGGTTCAACGGGATGATCGCCGAACTTCTGACGAGCTTTGGTCTGCGAGCGAAGTCGGATCAGCGGAGCGTCGGCGAGTTGGACGTTGTCTTCAGCCACGCGGGCCGGCGCTACATTCTGGAGGCCAAGTGGGAGCAGGCCAAGACGGGGACGGGGCCGATCGCGAAGCTCCAACGACGCGTCGAGCAGCGCATGGCAGGGGTGACCGGGGTCTTCCTGGCGATCAAGGGTTTCACCGACGAGGCCAAAGACGAAGTCGACAAGGGCCGGCGTCTGGATGTGCTGTTGCTCGACCAGTCCCATTGGGAGGCGATGCTCAGCGGTTTCGTGCCGCCGCAGGAACTCTTCGAGCTGGTCACTGACGCCGCTTCCTTCCACGGCCGCGCCTACACACCACTCAACGAACTCCTGAAGCATCGACCCGAGACGCCCAGAGTGACGCGCGAGCCGGTAGCGAAAGGCGCGGACGGACTGCTGCGAGTCTTCACCGTCGGCGCCGTCGATCATGCCGATGTGCGGCGTGCGGGAGTCGCCGTCGACCGGGGTGGCAGACCCTTGCTGACCCTCGAACAGGGCATCCTCGCGGTGGACCTGCCGGCTCAACGTTCCAAATGGGTTGCGCCTGTCTTCGGCTGCAGCAACGGTTCGCTGGCCATGGCGGATGGGGCGCTTCTCATGGCCCGGGGATATGGCGTCGGCCGGTGGGCGGCGGGCCAGCTGACCGTGGTGTCCAGTGGGGCAGCGGACCTCGACGACAGCCACTTGCTGATGAATCCCGACGGATCAGCCTGGTGTCTTGATCGAGGATCGGCAGGGGTCGCATCGGCTCGCTTGATCAGGCTGGGCACGCAAGTCGGCGATGAAGAATGGTACGAACTGCCCCTTGCGGTCACGGCGGCAGCCTGGCTGACCAGCACCAGACTGGTGGTGTCAGACGGAGCCGACCTTCTCCTACTGTCATCGCAGCTCGACGTGGAGCGACGTCTGCCGGCACCGGCAGGACCTGTGCTTGCACTGACCGCCCTAAACGAACGGCAGGTCGTCACGGTCTCGGACGATCTGACGCTGGTGCGGTTCGACCTCGACACGCAAGAACACAGACCGCTGGGCCGGCTCAGCAGCATCGCCGGGCTCCCCGGCGCGCTCGTCCGCCGCACCGACGATTCGCTCTTCGTCATCGGGCGTCACCGCGCCAAGGAGGGTTACTTCGCAGTCGCGGAGGTCGAAATCGTCGGCCACCGGCCTGCCGACGGCGGGGTTTCTCGCCGGCCGGAGCCGGAGGTCGGTGGCGGTGGTTCCTGGGTCTCACCGGTTGAGGCCACTCCACCTGCACGAGGCAGGGTTAGGGCAGTGGCGAGAGCGGTCGCGGGACCACCAGCGGTTCGGGTGCCCATCGAACGGCCCCTGGCGGCGGATGCCGGCGTGCCCGTCAATCACGGCATGTCGGCCGACGAGCGCCTCACCGAGCAGCGCCGTGGCTACGCCGACGGTGTAACCGCGGCCGTGGCTATTCCCCTGTACGCCCTTGAGGGCCTCCTTGCCACCAATTTCGAGATCGCGAGCTGGCTGAGGCCATGGCGAGACCACTGGGACCGCATCGTTTCTGGGCACGCTGTTCACGGGGAGACAGTGCCGGACTGGGTACCATCGATCGCACAGTTCCTCGGGGTCTACGCCGCGCCCGCTCGCGTGGCGCATGCACAGCTCACGCCCTCGGTGTCCTATGTCGTCGGCTTCGCCGATGGGTTGAGGACCGCCTGGCAGGACGCTGTCCGCGGCCGGCTCGTTCCTGCGGATCGAGAGACGCTCAGCCAATGGGTTCGTACCCCACTGTCGCGGCCCGGCTTACCGATCGGCCTACACACCATCACCGACCTTCGAACCGTCGCGGGGCGGGCCCGCAGGTTGAGGACCTGGAAGTGGATCGGGCGCAGCCTTCTGTGGCTGGTGACGCTTGTGTTGGGTGTAGGCGAGATCGGCGCGATCAGTATCACCGTGACCGGGCAGTGGGAGCCGAACACCGTGGCGAATGCGGTGATTGGCAACGCCTGCTTCGGTATCCCCTTCATCGGTCTCCTCTGGTTCGCCATCTGGGACCTGCGACGACTGGTTGACGGCGGCCAACCTCCACGCCGGAGCCCCACGCCGTCACAACCCACTCGGGAAGATCGGCCCACGCCCAGAGCTGAAGCGGTGAGCACCCCGACGGAGCCGCTGGTCGAGCCGCCTCGTGAGCATGGCGACTGGGTGCTCTCCCGTCCGGACCGAGGCAACCCACCCGCGGACTATGTCGCATTCGCCGCAAGCAGCGGCATGTACTGGACGATCGTCGGCATCACCACACTCCTGATCACCCTGCTGGCGATGATCATCGCCACAGCCGACATCCCGCTCATCGCCAAGGCCCTGCTGGGCCTGTTCGACGCGTTCCTTGTCTTTGCCACCATCGGATTCGCCAACATGGCCAGGAACCCCACCCGCCTGGAGATCGGCAGGGCGGGAATTCAGGTCTACAGCCGCAGCGGGACCTACTGGCTCCCCTGGCAGGCTCTGGATCGCGTCGAGATCATGCGTCTCGAAGCAGGCACCCGCCACCTCGTGGGATGGTGCACCAACCCTGAGCTGTTCCCGGAGTCCACCAGCAGCGGCGGAGGGCCGCGCTTCCTGCCGAAGCTGAACGCGGTCGCCATCTGCCCCCTCAACACCCTCCATACTCGCCGCCACCTCGTCGCCCGCGCGCTCCAGACATACGGCGGCAACCGCTATCGCAGTCCCAGCAACTCCTAACTCGCTCGGCTGAATCGGCCAAGTCGCGCTCAGGGCGGGCGAATCGACACCCCGGGAGGTCCGCCATCGATCGCCAGTCGGGGTCTCAGCGCTGCTCTATCCACGACCGGTCGGGGGACTGACAGCCGCAGCACATGACGCAGCAAGCGTCGGTTACATAAGGGACAAAAGCGCACATAGCGTCCGACAGTGTCGGTTGTGGAGGGCGGATATTGACGGGGCCTTCCCGCGCGAACGGCGAGGGGGCAGGCGAGCCGGGCGTGGTAGCGCCCCCGACGGGAGAGGAAGCGCGATGTCGAAGAGCTTGGGCCGACGGAGGACGGGCACGAAGGACCGCAGGCTTCGCCCTGGCCGGTCTCCGCGGTCGTTGACCGTGGTCCGTCCGGTTTCGGCGCACCCCCCGGTTCCGGCGGGCCAACCGACTTCGGCCGTGGCATTGGCTGGGACGGACAACCCGGTTGCGGGCCTGAGTCAGATCCCCGCGCCGACGCCGGTCTTCCGGCCTTTCTGGATGGTGGGCACAGAGCCCTCGTGGTGCGTGTTCGGCCACTTCGACGATGACAAGCTGGACGAGCGGCGTCACGAGAGTGCCGCGGTCCAGATGCGGCTGTCATTGGCCGATGCCCATGACCACGGTGCGAAGATCCCCGTCGAACGCCGGTACGAGGCCGCGCGGTTGCACGTCAAACTCGTTCAGCGGCCCGCCGAGGTCGAGCCGGCCCTCCGGTTCTTCCGTGACCGGTGGGCCGAGGAAACCTGGTTTACCTGCACCGTGGCGGAGGCCAGCGACCTCGCGAACAAACTCGTCTCGGCAGCCGAGCGTGGGGAAGAACCCCTACCGATCGCACCACCAGCGGCCGGGTCGCCCTTCTGGTCGACCGCATCGTGCCCCTCCTGGTGCCAGGCAACGCACGACGTCGACGGCTTCTACGAGGACCGGGTCCACATGCCCGACCTGTGCGAGGATGCAATGGTTAGGGTGGATCTGCATCTGGAACGTGCGACCGCCGACCGCCCGGAGTGGCTTGAACTCATGGTGTTCCGCCACTACCGCGAGTCGATCGGGACGATCGACATAACCAAGTCGCAGATGGCCGGCATCACCCTCACCCCCGCGGAAGCCCGTACCCTGGCCGGCGAACTGCGGCGTCTCATCCACGACAGCCAAGCGGCGCCACTGCTGCCCAAAGCACCGGACACCGCCGTCACACCGGCGCACCACCCCGTCCCGTTGCGGTACGAGCGCGGCACCGCCCACTATCCGTGCCCACACCGAATCACATGGTGCGACGGCCACTCGAAACGAGAGATCCTGGACGCACGAACACCAGGAAACATGCTCCTACACTCCATGGTCATCGACCGCGTGCCAGGCGAGGGTTGCAGTGACTCGTACGTCAAGGTCGCGTTGGAGCACGACGACGACCCGAACCACGCGCCGTCCGTCTACCTCACCACGAAGGGCGACGGCACTGATCTCAACGGGCGTGGCGTCGACCGACTTATCGCGGCCCTGCGACACGCACGTGCCGCCATCGTCGGCAGCAACGTCGACCCGACCCCGGCTGATCTACCTACAGCAGCGGCGACTCGTACGGCCTCGGTGGCAACCGTCGATTGGCAGCGACACGCAGCCCAGCAGTCCCCCAACGCCGCCTAACTACCGCCGAATTCGATGAACGCCGATGGTGGGTGGATGCCCGTACGGTGGCGGCGAGCTGATCGTGTGGTGCTCCGTTGGTGCTCGGATGTTGGGCACCGCATCAGCACGGGCGCGACTGTTCCAGCATCGCAGCGGTTTCACCGCCCGCCGATGGTGGTGGCCCTTGAGCCCAACGCCTGGACCAGCAGAAACGAAACACCACTCCGTCTGGACGGAGGCGGCTGAACCAGTACGTTATAGGAGTCTGCGACAGCTTTAGGGATGCTTTGCCCGGCTCCGACTACGGATCAGAAGGTTAGGGGTTCGAGTCCCTTCGGGCGCGCAGACAGCCTTCTAGCAGGCCATATGGCAGCTAGGGGCTTCTTTCCGGCTAGCCATCTGCAACTACAGAGCCTTACTACCCGTCCATCCGGGTGGATTAGCCTGCCGGGTCATGGAGGCATCCGATGTCCGGATCGAGCTGGTTGTCGATCCGGCCCGGCCCACCGGGCGTACGCTCCTGGCCGGTGGCGTCGAGCAGTCGTACGTGGATCTCGCCGATCCCTCGTACCTGCACTTCGAGTATGTGCGCCGGATGGCCGCCGTGGTCGATCTCGCCGCGCCGGCCGGTGGGCCGCTGGACGTGCTGCACCTCGGGGGTGGCGCGTTGACCCTGCCGCGCTATGTCGCCGCGACCCGGCCCGGCTCGGCGCAGGTGGTGGTCGAGCGGGATCCGGCCGTGGTCGAGCTGGTCGAGCGCGACCTGCCGCCCCGGCCGGGCGGTGTCGAGATCCGCGTTGGCGACGCGCGGGAGGCGGTCGCCGCTGGCCCCGTTGGCGCGTACGACCTGGTGCTCGCCGACGTCTACCGGGCGGCCCGGATGCCGCCGCACGTGGCCACCGTGGCGTTCGCTGCGGAGGTCGCCCGGGTGCTGCGACCGGAGGGCATCTACCTGGTCAACGTCACCGATCTGCCGCCCCTGGGTCTCACCCGGGTGCAGGCGGCCACCCTGCGAGCGGTCTTCGCCGACGTGTGCGTCGTCGCCGACCGGCGGATGCTGCGTGGCCGGCGGTACGGCAACATGGTGCTCGCTGCGGCGCTGCGCCCGCAGCGACTGCCCGTGGCGCGCCTGGTGGTGCGGGCGCGGCGTGATCCGCTGCCCGGTGAGGTGCTGCACGGGTCGGCGCTGGACACGTTCATTGCCGGTGCCCGGCCGCGCACCGACGAGAGACCCGGATAGCTCTACGGCGGCAGCCCGGATGATCTCGTAAAGTTCCGGGGCCGATCGACAACTGACCTTGCGGAGCCTCTATATCAATAGACGATCATTGATATAGAGGCTGATTGGTGTGATACTCGGTGGAAGCGCTCCCAAACCGTCCCTGAGAGCGCCTCGGAACGGAGGATGCACCGTGCGTACACACCACTCCCATCAATCCGGCCGGCAATCCCGGTCCGCCGTCCGCCAGCCCATTCGGGTGCTGGTCCTGGCACTCACCATGGTGGTCGGCATGCTGCCCTGGGCCGGTGCCGCCCAGGCCCACGGCACCGTCATCAACCCGGCAAGTCGTGCCTACCAGTGCTGGCAGGCCTGGGGTAGCCGGCACATGGATCCGGCAATGCAGACGCAGGACCCGATGTGCTACCGGGCGTTCCAGGCCAACCCCGACACCATGTGGAACTGGATGAGCGCGCTGCGGGACGGCCTGGCCGGGCAGTACCAGGCCCGTACGCCCGATGGGCAGCTGTGCAGCAACGCCCTCTCCCGCAACGACACCCTGAACCAGCCGGGAGCGTGGCGGACGACGACGGTCAGCCGCAGCTTCACGCTCCAGTTCTACGACCAGGCAAGCCATGGCGCTGACTTCTTCCGGGTCTACCTCACCCGGCAGGGGTTCAACCCGACCACCCAGCGCGTCGGTTGGGGGAACGTCGACCAGATCTTGCAGACCGGGCGGTACGCGCCGGCACAGAACATCTCATTCAACGTCACGACTTCCGGACGCACCGGACACCACGTCCTCTTCGTGATCTGGAAGGCGTCGCACATGGACCAGACGTACATGTGGTGCAGTGACATCAACATTGTCTGATCTGCGCGGCCGATCAATCATCGCTCCGCTCCGGCCCAGGACGATGTCCTGGGCCGGAGTTCGGGGCTGATTCCGCCGTGATGGGGACCGCCCCTGATCGCATTCCGGGCGGCCTGTCGACGTCTCCGTACGGTGCACCGCCGGCACGAAGCACGGTAGCCTCGGGTGGGTGCGGATCATCGCGTTCCTGGCCGTCTCCATCGTCGTGCTGACCGCCGTCCTGCTGGTTTCCGTGGCAGTGACGGCCGGTGCCCGACGCCGACGCCATGCTTCGCAGATGTCCGCCCGCTGGGTGGTGCGCCACTACGCCATCCCGGGGCGTGGGCACACCGTCGTCGGGGTCAGCCTGACCGACGCGGACGGCCGGGTGCACGGTGAGCACGTGGTCGCGCGTATCCCGGACGCCGCCCAGGACTGGCAGCGTGACTTCGTCACGGCCCGTCAGGAGGCCGAGGAGCGCGCCTTCCACCTCAACATCGACCGCCCACCGATCGAGGGCTGAAGCGCCCTGCGGGCACCGAAAGCCTCGACGGCAGGTGGCGGACCTGCGCCACCCGGGTCACCCACCCCCCCGTCCCGCTTCCGGAGCCGGGACTGGTGGGACAGCGCGGCCGGGCGTCCGTGGCCTAGCATCGATGTTTCCGCTGATGTCGTACGGCGGGTTGGCCTCAACTCACGGGGATTCGGAAAATTGTTCTCTTCTCACAGCCGCAGCGCCTTCACCAGAGTTGCCGTCGCGTCGGTCCTGGTGCCGGCCATCCTGGTCGGTGCCGGTGCTCCGGCGGTCGCCGCGAGCAACACGCTGACCATCACCACCTTGGACCGCAACGGCAAGAAGGTCACCGTCAGCACGACGGTGGTCAACCTCGCCACCAACGAGAGCCGCTCGGTCAAGTCCAACACGGCCAGGAAGTTGCCGAAGGGCAGCTACGCGGTGCTCGCCTCGGTCAGGACCGGCTCCGCGGCGACGCTCGGCGCGCGGACCGTCAAGGTCTCCGGTGCCAGTAGGACGACCGTGGACGCCCGCAAGGGTAAGAAGATCACCATCGGCCTCAGCCCGGCGCTTACCGGTGACGGGATCTGGACGCGGACCGCGGCGCGGATCTGCACCAGGTCCGACTCCGCCAGCTATCACGTCGAGGCTTCGGACTGGGGCGACGGCAGCCTGTACGTGATCCCGAACACGTCGAAGAAGCTGGCCTTCTCCGCGATGCGGCAATGGAGTGACGGCTCCGGCCTGGTCGACAGCTACGTGGTCATGCAGACCAGAAGCAGCGGCGTCCCGAGTGGACTGTCGAAGACCTTCAAACGGTCCTCGCTGGGCACCGTGAACGTGACGGGCCGGCAGGGTCCGAGCGTGACCACCGGTGGCAGCGACCTGGCGGTGCAGCCGATCGAGCGCGTCTGCGGCAGCCAGATGTACGCCGGCCTGTTCAACGCCGACCAGCCGTACCGGACCAAGGTGCATCTGTCACCCGGCAGGTGGGACATCCGGGCCAGCAGTTCCTCGGAGACCAGGAACGGCTCCAACGTCAACGTCGGCGGCTACATGGTGTCCCGCAAGATCGTCGCCGGCAAGTCGTACGACCTGCACTTCTTCCGCTCCGCCTGGGGGCCGTCGGCGCAACTGCCGGTGGTGCTCGGCGGCCGGATCTCCTACTCGCTGAACGGCATGTTCGCCGATCCCGGGTTTCCCCGGTACAACGTCGAGGGTGGCGACAAGGCGACCGCGACCCTGACCTTCGGCGGTAAGACGGTCAAGACGGTCAGGGACAAGGGCTGGGAGCCCAACGAGAAGTACCTCGAGTACAAGGTGACGAAGTCCGGTTGGTACAAGCTCACCAACGACGCGAGCCGCTACTACCCGGAGATCATCTCGCCGGCCGGGATGCTGTCGCCGAAGACCAGCGTCACGTACCGGTTCAAGGCTAAGCCGAACACGTCGGTGACGGCCCCCGTCTACGCGGTCACCATGCTGCCCATCGGCCTGAACCTCTACAACCGGGCGAAGCCGGGCAGCAGCACCGACGTCAGGTTGAAGCTGAGCCGGTCCAAGTTCTACGTCGACGCCAAGCTGGGCACGAACCCGAAGGTGAAGACGGTCACCGCGAAGGCGTCGTTCGACGGCGGCAAGACCTGGCGGTCGGTGAAGGTCAAGAAGGTCGACGGAACGTGGACCGCCGCGGTCGGCAATCCGACCTCCGGTGCGGTCTCGCTGCGGGCCCGGGTCACCGACACCACCGGCGGCTACACCGACGTGACGATCATCCGGGCGTACGCGATCGGCTGAGCAACGGCGGGCATGGAGGCGCCTCCGGCGAACCGGGCGACCGGGGGGTTGCCGGAGGCGCGTGCAAGAGACAATCCGCCGGGTCGGCGGTAATGGTTGTGATGTCGAGCACGCGGGGTATCCGGAGCGACCTAGACTACGGACGCCGCGCCGTCGTGGCGACAAACGTGCTCGTGACACCGGAGGTCATCGTCGTGCCGACGCCCACCACCACTCTGGCCCTCGGGCCGGACTGGCTCGCCCCGGAGTGGCTGATCTCAACGTTCGGGCTGCTCGGCATCCTCGTGATCGTCTTTGCCGAGTCCGGCCTGCTCATCGGCTTCTTCCTGCCCGGAGACTCGCTGCTCTTCACCGCTGGCCTGCTCGTCGCCGACGGCAAGTACATCACCTACCCGCTCTGGCTGGTGTGTCTTCTCATCACCATCGCCGCGATCGCCGGCGACCAGGTCGGCTACCTGTTCGGGCGCAAGGTCGGGCCCGCGCTCTTCCGCCGCCCCAACTCCCGCCTGTTCAAGCAGGAAAATCTGCTCAAGGCCCACGAGTTCTTCGAGAAGTACGGCGCACGTTCCATCGTCCTGGCGCGGTTCGTGCCCATCGTCCGTACCTTCACTCCGATCGTCGCCGGCGTCAGCCGGATGAACTACCGCACCTTCGTGATCTACAACATCATCGGCGGCATCCTCTGGGGCACCGGGGTCACCGTCCTCGGCTACTTCCTCGGTCAGATCCCCTTCGTCAAGAGCAACATCGAGTACATCCTGATCGCCATCGTCGTGATCTCCGTGCTCCCGATCGCCATCGAGCTTCTCCGCGCCCGGCTCGCCGCCAAGCGCGGCACCACGCCGGAGGAGCGGACGGCGGCCGAGCAGGCGATCCGCGAAACCCGCCAGCACTTCGACAAGCACTGACGCGCCGTCCAGCCGGGCAACGGGCCGAGCCGGACTCCCGGCCCGGCCCGTTGCCCGGCTGGCGGTGGTCAGGGGCTGGCGGCGAGGAAGACGAAGGCGGCGAGCAGCACCAGGTGTACGCCGCCCTGTAGGAGGGTGGCCCGGCCCGGCACGACGGTCAGCACGCCGGTGATGACGGTGAGGGCGAGCAGCGTCATCTCGGTGCCGCCGAGGCCGAGCAGTAGCGGCCCCTCCAGCCAGATGGAGGCGATGGCGATGGCGGGAATGGTGAGGCCGATGCTGGCCATGGCCGAGCCGAGGGAGAGGTTGAGGCTGATCTGTACCCGGTCGCGGCGGGCGGCGCGAGCCGCCGCGAGGGTTTCGGGCAGCAGCACCAGCAACGCGATGATGACGCCGACGAACGCCGGGGGCAGGTTGACGGCGGCGACGCCGGATTCGATCGCGGGTGAGACCGACTTCGCGTCGCCGACGACGGCCACCAGGGCGACCAGGAGCAGGCCGAGGCTGGCCAGGGCGCGGCCGGTCGTGGGTGGGTCGGCGTGGATTTCTTCGGGAAGTACCTCGCCCTCGCGGTTGACGGGTAGGAAGTAGTCGCGGTGTCGGCCGGTCTGCACCATCAGGGAGTGTCAAGTTAACGGCTGATCTTGGTTGTTGAGGTGGTCAGTGGTTGGCCGGGGTGAGCCGGCCTTCGAAGGCGATCTGGAAGGCGTTCAGAGGTGCCTTCCAGCGCATGGTCCAGCGCCGGCGGCCCGCGCCGGTCGGGTCGAGGCTCATCAAGGCCATGTAGACGCACTTGAGTGCGGCTTGCTCGTTCGGGAAGTGGCCACGAGCTCGCACGGCCTTGCGGATACGGGCGTTGACCGACTCGATCGCGTTCGTGGAGCAGATGACCTTGCGGATCTCGACGTCGAAGGCGAGGAACGGTACGAACTCCGCCCAGGCGTTCTCCCACAGCTTCACGATCGCCGGATACTTACGGCCCCACGCCTCGGCGAACTCGAGGAACCGCTCGGTGGCGGCGTCCTCGGTCGGTGCGGTGTAGACCGGCCGCAGCGCTTTGGCGATCTTGTCCCAGTCCTGCCGGGCGGCGTAGCGGAACGAGTTGCGCAGCAGATGCACCACACACGTCTGCACGATTGTGCGCGGCCAGACCGTCTCCACCGCCTCCGGCAGTCCCTTGAGCCCGTCACAGACCAGCATGAGCACGTCGGCCACGCCGCGGTTCTTCAACTCGGTGAGCACGTGCAGCCAGTGCTTGGCGCCCTCGCCGCCGTCACCGGCCCAGATACCGAGGATGTCACGGTGGCCGTCGACGGTGACCGCCATGGCCAGGTAGATCGGCCGGTTCGCGACCTGCCCGTCCCTGATCTTGACGTTGATGGCATCGATGAACACGACCGGATACACCCGGTCCAGGGGCCGGTTCTGCCACTCCGCCATGCCGTCCATGACCTTGTCCGTGATCGTGGAGATGGTCTGCTTGGACACCTCAGCGCCGTAGACCTCGGCCAGGTGCGCGGCGATCTCCCCGTGGGTCAGGCCCTTAGCAGACAGCGACAGCACCATGTCGTCGACACCGGTCAGGCGCCGCTGCCGCTTACGCACGATCTGCGGCTCGAACGTCCCCGCCGCGTCGCGTGGGACCCGCACCTCGACCGGCCCGACGTCGGTGAGCACCGTCTTGGTCCGGCTGCCGTTACGGGTGTTCCCGCTACCCCGACCCGCCGAGTCATGCCTGTCGTAGCCGACGTGGTCGGTGATCTCCCCGTCCAACGCCGATTCGAGGACCCGCTTCGTCAACTGCTGCAGCAGCCCGCCCTCGCCGGTCAGCTTCAGCCCGTCCCCACGAGCCCGATCGACCAGCATCGCGATCAACTGCTCATCCGTGACCGCACCCACCGGCCCCACGGCCGGCTGTCCCACGGTGGCCTCGGTCGTCATCTGGCGTCTCTCCCTTGATCGGTCAATCAGCCGTTATTTGTACAGTCCCCTTCCACGCCACCATCACAATCTTCGAAAAAGGACTTGACCCCCGCACAAAACGCTAAACGCAACAACGTTGCCATCCTGCCAGCGACATGATCAAGCGTGGCGACCTGGCCGGGTGCGCCCGACCCCGGCATGATGGCCGAGAGCGGTGGGGAGGTGGGGATGCAGATCGAGATCGACATCCTGCGCGATGCCCGGACCGTGCTGCTGGTCGAGGGGGCCAGCGACCTGGCCGCAGTGGAGACCCTCGCGGTACGCCGGGGACGGGACCTGGCCGGCGAGGGCGTACGGGTGCTGCCGATGGGCGGTGCCACCAACATCGGCCACTTCCTCGAACTGCTCGGGCCCCGGGGCCGCGGAGTGCGACTGGCCGGCCTCTACGACGCGGCCGAGGAGGGATTCGTCCGGCGCGGACTCGACCGGGCCGGCTTCGGCACCGCCGCGTCCGCTGCGCGGATCGCCGAACTCGGGTTCCACGTCTGCGTCCGGGACCTGGAGGACGAGCTGATCCGAGCGGTCAGCACCGACGGCGTACAGGAGGTGCTGGCGGTCGAGGGAGACCTGCGCTCGTTCCGGCTCTTCCAGCGGCAACCCGCGCAGCAGGGCCGGGAACTCGCCGCCCAACTGCACCGCTTCATCGGCACCCGGTCCGGCCGCAAGGAGGCGTACGCCCGGCTGCTGGTGCACGCCCTCGACCTGGACCGGGTCCCGCCCCCGCTGGACGCGGTGCTCGCCTCGGTGGTGCCACCGGTCGACGGGAGTTAGCTCACCACTTCGGCAGCATCGAGCCCGGTAACCTGCCGCCCTGCCGGTAGGCCACGCACATCACATCCCGGTCGCCGTCGGCCCACGTCTCGACGGTCGGCAGGATCGGATAGAAGCGCAGCCCCCGGGCCTGGTCATCCGGCCAGGTCCGGACGAAGAGCTGACGGCAGGCGCGCCAGGCGAACGCGGCCAGTGCCGCCGGATCCCAGGCCGCATCCACGTCGGCGTGCACGAAGCCGTACGACTGGTTGTCCGCCGTCTGCGCGCAGGGCCGGTACACGACCACGACGCCGCCCGCCTCCGGCAGGTCGGCCGGGTCGTCGAAGCACTCGCCTCCCTCGATGTCGAGGATGCCCGGCGTCTGCGCGGTGATGAAGTGCTCGTCCTTGAGGATGGCGGAACTCGGGGTGGAACTGCCGACCAGCGTGCCGAGCAGAACCGCCGTGCAGAGCAGCGCGGCGCCCCCACGCAGCAAGCGATGCCGGGTGGCCGGGGCTCGGTCGGGAGCGGTGTCCTGATTGGTCATAGCGGTCCCGATCGTAGGAACGAAACCCTGAACGGCAGCCATGCGTGGGTGTCGGGCGGATGACCGGCGGACCAACACTTCCTGGTCACGTCGCTGTTCCGGCGAGTGTTCACGTCCTGGAAAGGATCTTGTAGTCACCTGGTTGAGCGCGGCTGGGCGAATGACGACGGCCCGGCGACCGTCCAGGCGGTCGACGGTGCTCTCCGCTTCCTCTTTGAAGGGTGACCAGAGTCTTGACCGACCAGACGTTCCCCTGGCGCATCGGAAGCCGCCGGGCAAAGATCGTGGCGATCGGCGCCGCGGCTCTGCTCGTCGGTGGCGTGGCCATCAGCCCCGCCGCCTTCGGTGACGCCCCACCAGCCAAGTTCCCCGCCGCCGAGATCCACAAGCCGTCCCCGATGCCGGACCGGATCATGCTCACCCCGACCACCACACCGTCGACCTCGCAGCGGGTGACCTGGCGTGCCGAGGCCCCCGCGGAATGGGCCCGGGCCGAGATCCTCGAAGCCCCCCGGGCCCTCGGCGACGTGGCTCCCCCCACCGGGGCGGTGACCCGCCTCTCCGCTCTTTCCAGCACCCCGGTCAACACCTCGCTCGGATACGCCTCGACCTACCACACGGTCGAGTTCACCGACCTGAAGCCGAACACCCGCTACACCTACCGGGTCGGCGACGGCACCAACTGGAGCGAGTGGATCGACTTCACCACCGCGGCCAGCGACTTCGAGCCGTTCTCGTTCATCTACTACGGCGACGCGCAGAACTACATCGACTCCGCGGTGCCGCGCGTGTTCCGGCAGGCGTTCGCCGACCGGCCGCAGGCCAAGGCGATCGTCAACGCCGGTGACCTCATCGACACGGCGAACAGCGAGGAGCAGTGGGGTCAGTGGTACAAGGCCGGTAGCTTCATCGACGGCCAGGTCAACAACATCTCGGTCCCGGGTAACCATGAGTACAGCGGTGGCCTGTCCCAGTTCTGGCGCCCGCAGTTCCCGTACCCGGACAACGGCCCGGGCAACGCGGAGCTGAAGCAGACCGTCTACTACGTCGACTACCAGGGTGTCCGGTTCATCGCCCTGGACTCGAACTACCAGAGCAACAGCACGCTGATGGCCGCGCAGACCGCCTGGCTGGAGAGCGTGCTGAGGGACAACCCCAACAAGTGGACGGTGGTGACCTTCCACCACCCCGTCTACTCGACCACCGGCACGCGCAACAACCCGAACGTCCGCAGCCAGTGGGGTCCGCTCTTCGAGAGGTACGGCGTCGACCTGGTGCTCCAGGGCCACGACCACTCGTACGGCCGGGGCAACGTGACCACCGCCCGTAAGTCGGCGGCCGTGCACAACAGCACGGTCTACGCCGTCTCGGTCTCCGGCGGCAAGATGTACGCGCTCAACAACGGTCAGAACTGGACCGGTAACGGTGCCGAGGTGACCAGCACCAGCGAGAACACCCAGCTCTACCAGCTCATCGACGTCGAGCAGGGCACCCTGCGCTACGAGTCCCGCTACGCCAACGGCGTGCACCACGACGGGTTCCTGATCCGCAAGAACGACGCGGGCGAGCGCACCGTCAACGAGCTGCGTACGCCGGAGAACACCGTCGGCCAGCAGGTGACGGTCGACAAGACCGAAACCACGGTCAAGGGCAAGGTCAACGTCTCGGCGTACGGCTACGACCCGGCCGAGAAGGTCGCGGCCTCGCTGCGCAAGGTCGGCGGCGGCGACGAAATCTTCATCGCCAACCTGACCGCCGACGAGTTGGGCCGGATCAACTACGAACTGACCGTGCCGGCGACGGTCAACGCGGGTAGCGCCTACGAGGTGTTCCTGTCCAGCGTCAACCAGAAGATCACCAGCCCGGCCATCACGTTGACCGGCTGGAACGTCGATGTGCAGGCCCGTACGCACTGTGTCGGCACCAACGTGTACGTCTCGGTCAACGCCCGTAACTCCGACGGTGTGCCGCTCACCATCGAGCTGGTCACCCCGTACGGCTCGCGGACGGTCTCCGGCGTCGCCCCCGGGCAGTCCGCCAACCAGGCGTTCAACAGCCGGGCCAAGTCGGTGTCGGCCGGCGTCTCCACGGTGAAGGTCACCGGGACCGTCAACGATGAGTCGGTGACCATGCAGGTCGAGGCTCCGTTCACCGCGCTCAGCTGTAGCTAGCCCTTCGTGGTGGTGGCGCCGTCCCGGGCGCCGCCACCACCTGCTCGTCGGATGACCCCATCAGTTCAGCAAGCACGAGTGCCAACGGAGCATCGTATGAACGCAGTGAATCGCAAGCGCCTCTTTGCGGCGGTCGCCGCGGGCGCGTTTCTGGCCGGGTCGGTGGCGATGGCGTCGCCGGCTCTGGCGGAGCCGGGTGACGAGTCGGACGTGCGGGTGACGGTCGATATCGAGGAGATTCGGGAGCCGGGTGTGCTGGCCATGTCGGTGGCGGCGGATTCGGTGGCGTTGACCGAGGACGGGTCGACGCTGCTGGTGCGTCAGTTCGTCGGCACTTTGCCGACGGTGACGGTGACCGATACCCGGACGGCGGATGAGGTGCCGGAGGGTGCCGCGTGGGCGGTGTTGGGCAGCGCGACCGATTTTGTCGGTTCGGCGGGTCAGGCCCCGATCGGTGCCGGGCATCTGGGCTGGAAGCCGCGTCTGATCGACGGTGGTGACACTGGCCTGGTCAGTGAGGGTGAAGAGGTGGTGACGGTTCTGGACGAGGCGACGCAGCCGGGTAACAACGTGGGTCTGGTTGACCAGGAACTCCTGGTGTCGACCTTTGACTCGGGTGCGGTGGCGGGTGACGCGTACTCGGTGAACGCGGATCTGTTCCTGCGGACCCCGGGTGATGTCGCGGCGGGCGCCTACACCTCGACCCTGACCCTGTCCCTCTTCGAGTAGGGAACCCGGTGTGGGGCTCGCCCGAGCGAGCCCCACACCGTGCTCCGGAGACGATCATGAATCACCGAAGCAGTCTGGCCGGGATGCTGTTCGCCGCCGGGGTGACGCTGGTGGCGACGACCGGCGCCCCCGCCGCCGCCCATCCCTTCGGGCCACCCACGCTGGCCCGGGTCGCCGTCGACGGCGCTCGGGTCGACATCTCCTGGCAACCGGCCGAGGACGACTGGGTCGCGCTCGGCCAGTCGCTCGGCGCGTTCGAGGACCCGACCACCGGACCGGTCGCCACCCAGCTCACCGGTGAGCAGAAGCTCCAGGGCTCCACCGCGGTCCGCGACTACCTCCGGGAGCGGATCACGGTCAGCCAGGACGGCCAGCCCTGCCGGGGAGAACTCCAGCCGCTGGACGCGCTGCTGGCCCAGGGCGCCCGCCTGACCTTCGACTGCCCCGCCCCGGTCAGCACGCTCGACATCACCGTGACCGCGCTGACCGACCTGAACCCGGCGTACCGCACGGTGCTGCGCGCCGAATCGGCGACGCCCGCAGAGTCGCTGTACACCGCGACCGACGGCACCCACCAGGTCGACTTCTCGCGGTCGGGCGGAGGGCCGGCACCGGCCGCCGGGCTGGCCGTCGGAATCACGGCCGCCGGTGGGCTCGGCGCACTGCTTCTCGTCCTGTCCCGACGACGTACCCGGAGCACAAGATGAACGGCCTCAGCGGGCTCGACGAGCGACTGCTGGCCCTGTTCGACAACAGCGCCCTGTTCTGGGTCGCCCTGGTGGTGGCGGTGGGGGTGGGCGCCGCGCACGCCGTGGCACCCGGGCACGGCAAGAGCATCACCGCCGCCTACCTGGTCGGCACGCGGGGCCGCTACGTCGACGCGGTGCGCCTCGGCGTCATCGTCGCGGTGATGCACACGTTCTCCGTCCTGCTGCTGGCGCTGGCCTGGACCGGGTTGAGCGGCGCGGCCAGCCTCGGCACGAAGACGATCACCGCCGTGCTCCAGGTGCTCGCCGGGCTCGTGGTGATCGGAGTCGGCGCGCACCTGATCCGCCGGCACCTGAGCCGGCGCGGGCACACCCATCACCACCACCATCACCACGACCCGGTCGACCCCTGGTCACGGCGCGGCCTCGTCGCGCTCGGCCTGAGCGGGGGACTGCTGCCCTCCCCGTCGGCCTTCCTCATCCTGGTCAGCGGGCTGTTGACCGGCCGCTCCGTGGGCGCGGTGGTGATCGTGCTCGCGTTCGGAGCGGGGATGGCGCTGACCCTGACCGGTGTGGGAGTGCTGACCATCCGGGGGCACGCGATGCTGGCCGGTCGCACCCGAAAATGGGCCCTGGCGTCCAGCGTGTCGGCCTGGACCCCGGCGATCGCCGGGGCGGCGGTCTGTCTCGGCGGCTGTCTCTACGTGGCCGCCGCCGTCTCCACCCTCACCGCCTGACCCGGAGCCATGCACCGGGAGCCGCGCACGTGGCGGATTCACCGCGCGCCGAATCCGGCGACATTGCCGAAGATGGGCACTGTGCGGCTGTCCGGATGGCCGGTCCGCCGTTCGTCATGACCGTGGAACCACTCTTCGTGACGACGAGACAGGGAGTCCCTGACGTGAAGTACATGATGCTGGTCTGCACCGACGTGGAACCGGACCCGGAGCCGCAGAACCACCCGGACGTCGAGGTCTGGGTGGCGGAGAACGACGCCGCCGGGCGGCGCCTACAGGGTGCCCAGCTTGCGCCGGCGGCGACCGCGACCACGGTACGGGTCCGCAACGGCCAACTGCTGGTCTCCGACGGCCCGTTCGCCGAGGTCAAGGAGATGATCGTCGGTTTCGACCTGTTGGAGTGCGCGGACCTCGACGAGGCGATCGAGGTCGCTCGGGCACACCCGATGGCCTGGGAGGGCCGGATCGAGATCCGGCCCTTCGCCGACGTCGATCAGTGACCGAACCGGACCAGGCCGCTGGGCGCGACGGGGGCGTGGCTCGTCGGGCGTCGCCCGACCGAGCCCCGATCGGCAGCGGGGGTACGGGGGCGGGCCGGGCCGCGGCGGCGCAGGTCGTCGCGGCCACGGCCGTCGACGCGTACCCGCGGATCGTCGCGGCGTTGATCCGGATCACCGGTGACTGGACGCTGGCCGAGGACTGCGCGCAGGAGGCGCTGGCCCGGGCGCTGGACCGCTGGCCGGTGGACGGCGTGCCGGCCAACCCGGGCGGCTGGCTGATGACGGTGGCCCGGAACCGGCTCCTCGACCTGCTGCGGCGGGCCTCGGTCGAGAAACGCAAGCTGCGTGACCTGGCGGTGCTGGCGCTCACCGCCGCGACCACGGAACCGGCCGAGGAGGAGGTCGTGGACGACCGACTGCGGCTCATCTTCACCTGCTGCCACCCGGCCCTCGCGTTGGAGGCCCGGGTCGCGTTGACCCTGCGGACGATCTGCGCGGTACCGACCGCCGACATTGCCCGGGTCTTCCTGGTCAGCGAGTCGACCATGACCCGGCGGCTGACCCGGGCCAAGGCGAAGATCGCCGACGCGCGGATTCGGTACCAGGTGCCGTGCGGGGCGGCCCTCACCGAGCGGCTGCCCGGGGTGCTGGCCGTGCTCTACCTGCTGTTCACCCAGGGCTACGACGCGGACGGCGAGCCGGCCTTCGCCGACGAGGCGATCCGGCTGGCCCGGTTGCTGGTCCGGCTCATGCCGGAGCAGTCGGAGGCGTTGGCGTTGCTCGCGCTCTTCCTGTTGCAGCACTCCCGCCACGCGGCCCGCCGCGACCCGAACGGCGACCTGGTCCCGCTCGGCCGGCAGGACCGGTCACGCTGGGACCGGGCCGCGATCGCCGAGGGCGTACGCCTGCTCGGTGGGCTGTCGCAGCACGGCCCGTACGCGTGGCAGGCGCGGATCGCGGCCTGCCACGCCACCGCGTCCCGCGTCGAGGAGACCGACTGGCGGCGGATAGCCGAGTGCTACGACCAACTCGTCCGGCTTCAGCCGACCCCGGTGGTCGCGCTCAACCGGGCCGTGGCGCACGGATACGCGTACGGGCCGGCGGTGGGGCTGGCGCTGCTCGCCGAGGCCCGGGCCGGCGGCGCGCTCGACGACTATCCGCCCGCGCTCGCGGTGGAGGCGGATCTCGTCGCGCGGCAGGGCGACCGCGAGCGCGCGGCGGCGCTGTTCCGCGCGGCAGCGACCCGGACACCCAATGCGGCCGAGCGTCGGGCCCTGCTCGACCGGGCCAGCTCCGGATAGCCGCGCCGGCCCCGCCGGTTGGAAGGGACAATAACCTTGAAACGGGGCATGTCGTCCGGCCGGGGCGGCAGGAGCGCAGCGGAATGGCCGATACTGCCCGGGTGGTGAGACTCGTCCGGGCACTGGTGGTCGTCGCACTCGTGTCGGCGCTGGCGGCCTGCGACGGCACACCCGAGGCCACCCCGACGGCGTCCCCGCCGACGTCGACCCGCTCCGCGTCGGCAGCGCCCGGCGCGTTCACTGCCCCACCCCTGCGGCTGCCCAGCGGGGGTCGAGGCGAGGACTGCCCGGTCAGCAGAGCCCGGCCCTGGTCCGAGCCCGGACGGGCGAACCGGGTGCTCGGGCCCGGCCCCGTGTACCCGATCGCCGACTACTTTCCCGACGCCGCCCTGCCCCTGCGCGACCAGGACCGGCACCCGGACGGCAGCTACACGGTGAAGGTGCGGTGGCTCGCCTCCGGCTACACCGGGCCGGTGCTGGTGCGGGCCGGGCGCATCGACGGGCCGGGCACCGCCGCGGTCGAGTTCTCCTACACCGGTGAGCCCCGTGACGGTGGGCACTATGCCGAGCTGACCGACCCGGACACCGACCTGCCGGCCACCACGACGGTCGGCGGCCCCGGCTGCTACGCGTACCAGGTCGACGGGACGACGTTCAGCGAGACGATCGTGTTTCGTACCCTCACGGTGGTGACGCCCGTCTCGTCCTGACCGGGTGCGCCGGCGTCCGGCGGGCCAGGTGTGGAGCAACCCTGTTCCGCGTGCTGCTGCCGATCAGCCCCGAGGCGTCGCCGGCCGGCTGACCGGGGCGCGCCGGCGATGCCGGAGCAGCACCGTGACGGCCACCGCAGCGCCGGCCACCGCGACGGCCGCCCAGAGCAGCGGGTCGGACCGCAGTTCGGCGGGTAGTTGCTGGGCGAGGACGAACACGCCCATCAGCACCACGAACCAGCCGAACGCCCGGCGCAGCAGCTCGGCCGGGACCCGGCCGGCGAGCCGGCCGCCGAGCAGGCTGCCGGCGACCGCCGCGGCGGTGACGGTGGTCGCCAGGCCCCAGTCGAGGCTGACGCTGGAGAGGTAACCGGCCAGGCCGGCGAAGGACTTCAGCGCGATGACCACCAGCGAGGTGCCGACGGCGACCGGCATCGGCAGGCCACCGAGCAGGGCCAACGCGGGCACCACCAGGAAGCCGCCACCGGCGCCGATCAGGCCGGTGACCAGGCCGACCACGATCCCGTCCAGCACGACCCGCAGCACGGGCAGGCCGTCCGGCGTCGACGGGTTCGCGTCGCCGGGCCGGCCGCGGAGCATCGCGGTGGCGGTGGCGAGCATCATCAGCGCGAAGGCGACCAGCAGCACGGTCGGCGGGACGTACCCGGCGAGCCGGCCACCGGCGTACGCGCCCGCCATGCCGGCGAGGCCGAAGATCAGTCCGGTGCGCCACCGTACGCGGTGGGCGCGGGCATGCGGCAGCACGCCCACCGCGCTGGTGATGCCGACGACGAGCAGTGAGGTGGCGATCGCCTCCCGGGCGGGCAGCCCGGCGACGTAGACCAGCAGCGGCACGGCGAGGATCGAGCCGCCACCGCCGAGCAGGCCGAGGCTGACGCCGATCAGCACCGCGCCGGCCACGGTCAGCGCGAGTGTCGTCACGGCCGGGTCCCGGTCGGCGTTCCCTCGCGCAGTTGACCGACGACGCCGTCCAGGTCGCAGCTGGCGCCGCGGTTGTACGGCAGCCGGCTGAGCAGCAGGCCCATCGCACAGGTGTTGGTGAGCGCGGCGAAGGTCAGCCCGGCGCCGATGAACCCGGCGACCCATTTCAGGCCCGGCACGAACACCGAGGCCAGGATGCTGACCAGGACGATCGAGCCGGCGACCAGGCGGACCTGGCGCTCCAAATCCCAGCGCGGCCGGCCCCGACTGACCGGGGCGCTTGCGGCCTGCCAACCGACGATGCCGCCGTCGAGCACCCTGAGGTTGGGCAGCCCGGCCCCGGCCAGGGTCTGTTCGGCCTGGGCGGCGCGGGCACCGGAGCGGCAGATCAGCACCACCTCCTCGTCGAGGTGGCGGCGCAGTTCCTCGCGGTGCTCCCGAAGCAGATCCAGCGGCACGTTGTACGAGCCGGGGATGTGCGCGGTCTCGAACTCGCCCGGAGTGCGGACGTCGAGCAGCCGGGGCGCCCGCCCGCTGGCGAGCAGCGCGCGCAGGGTGGCCGCGTCGACGGTCGGGGGAAGGTTCGTGCTCATGTTCGTCTCCTTGGTCGTCACGGTGCGGCGGTCCGAGGTGCCCGGTGACAGGTCAGGCGGCGGGTGACAACCGGAGGCCGGCCGGCTGGGCGTGCTCGAACAGGTCGTCGACGAGCACCACGTCGCGGCCGGCGTTGGCCAGCAGGGACGCGGCGGCGGTCGCGCGGTAGCCCGAGCCGCAGTGCACCCAGACCGGGCCGGGCGGCAGCTCGGCCAGGCGTCGGCGCAGGTCGGGCAGCGGCACGTGCACGGCACCGTCGAGGTGACCGGCCCGCCACTCGTTGGTCAGCCGCACGTCGAGCACGACCTGCGGGGCGGGCAGCCCGGCCGGGACGTCTCCGACCAGCGCGGCAGCCAACGCCGGGAAGTCGGCGACGGCCAGTTCCCGCAGCTCCGCCGGGCCGGTGGCCCACTGCTGCGGGGCGCCGGTGGCCTGGGCGGCGGGCCGGTCGATGCCGATCCGGACCAGTTCGCGCTGGGCCCCGGCGACCTGTTCCGGGGTCTCGGCCAGCAGCGTGATCGGCGTGCCCCAGTCGATCAGCCAGCCGAGCCAGGTCGACATCGGCCCGTCGAGGCCGAGGCTGACCGTGCCGGCCAGATGGCTCACCGCGTACGCCTTGCGGTGTCGCAGGTCGACCACCCACTCCCCGGCCGCGATCCGATCCCGCAGCTGCCCGGCGTCGGCCCGGGTCACCGGGGTGAGGTCGACCGGCGCGGGGCCGGCGGCGTTGGTCACGCCCATGTGCGCGTAGTAGGCCGGGTAGGCGTCCAGGCCGGCCAGGGTCTCGGTGACGAAGTCCGTCGCGGCCAGCCGGAAGGCCGGATTGCCCTGCTTCTCCCGGCCGATGGTCGACTCCGGGGCGTCGGACTGGCTCGCCGAGCAGAAGCTGCCGAAGCCGTGGGTGGGCCACACCTGCGCGCCGTCGGGCAGCAGTTCGGCCAGGCGCTGCGCCGAGGCGTGCTGGTGGTGGGCCAGCTCGTGTGCGTACTGCTTGCCGAGCAGGTCGCTGCGACCGGTGGTGCCGAAGAGCAGCGACCCGCCGGTGAAGACCCCGACCGGGGTCCACCCGCCGTCGTCGGTGCTGTCGAGGACGTACGACAGGTGGTGGAAGGTGTGCCCCGGGGTGGCCACCACCCGCAGCCGCAGCGTCTCCGAGACCTCGACCACGTCGCCGTCGGTGACCGGCAGCCGGTCGAAGGCGACCTCGTCGGCCGCGGCCACCAGGTAGTGCGCGCCGGTCAGCCGGGCCAGTTCCAGCCCGCCGGACACGTAGTCGTTGTGGATGTGCGTCTCGACCACGTGCGTGATCCGTACCCCCGCCGCTCCGGCGAGGTGCACCATCCGGTCGACGTCCCGCTGCGGGTCCACCACGACCGCCACCTGGCCGTCGCTGGCCAGATAGCTGCGATCGCCCAGGGACGAGGTCGCGACGACCGATACCCGTACCGCCATGCCCAACTCCTCTCCTCGCGTGCCGCATACCCCCGGGGGTATGCGGCACGCAGTCTTCTCCCTTGGTCGAGTTCGCGCGCTCCGCCGGACGGGCCGCGAAGTGCGGCCCGGTCCGGTCGGTCGGCCCGGTTGGCCCCGCGAAACTACGCCGGGACGTCAGCCCCGGTGGTTCACGCCAGGGCGAGGAACAGCTTCTCCAGCTCCTCCTCGGTCATCTCCGGCTGCTCGCCGTTGTCGCGCGCGGTGGAGCAGTGCCGCATCCCCGATGCGATGATCTTGAAGCCGGCCCGGTCGATCGCCTTGGACACCGCAGCGAGCTGGGTCAGCACCGCCCGGCAGTCCTGGCCGTCCTCCATCATCTCGATCACCGCGTTCAGCTGCCCGCGGGCCCGCTTGAGGCGGGTCAGGGCGTCGCCGGTCATCTCGGGTCGCAGCTTCATCTCGGCACCTCCTGTCGGCGACTATACCCCCCGGGGTATCTCCTCGGCCAGTGGTGCGCGGAGAGCGGCGATCGGCTACCGGTCGGGTCAGGAGGACTTCGGTGCGCCACCCACGAGCGGAGACTCCTGGCTTTCCGCCCGGCCCTCTGCCCGGGCGTCGGCGAGCAGCTGCGCGAGCCGTCGCCGGCGTTGCCGGATGACGAAACGGACGCCGAGGACGAGCAGGGCGAGGAGGATCAGGAGGGCCAGCTGCGCCCAGGGGATCGTCCAGGTGGTCACGGTGGCCGAGGCAGGTCGGATCTCGGCGTCGGTCGGCTCGCTGCCGAGAACGGCGGGCGTCACCGAGACGGTCGTACGCAGCCGGCCCAGCCCCCAGACCCCGTTCACCCGGGCGCTGACCGCCCGGTCGCCGCCCGGCAACATCTCCTCGACCTCGGCCGGCGCATCCTTGCTGGTCAGGCCGAAGAGTTCGCTGACCGTCACCCGGCCGGCGCCGGTCACCGCGACGTTGCCGTCGTTCGTCGCGGTGTAGCTGACCTTGATGTTGCCGCCGGAGAACGGGTTCCAGGAGGGCGTGTAGCTGGCGGTGAGGTCGCTGATCGCCACGCTCGGCGTGATCGTGCCGCTGGCACGCATCATGACCCGGAAACCGACCCGGCTCTCGACGGCGACGGTGCCGCCGGTGCTGGTGACGGTGGCCGCGATGCCGGCCGGGTGGTCACCGGGGGTGGCGTCCTGCGGCACGGTGATGGTGAACGGCACCACCTTGGTCTCCTTGGCCCCCACCGGAACCTTCTCCTGCACCTTGATCCAGGTGCCACCGTCCACCGATTTCTGGTTGGACGGGAGCATGTTGAAGCGTCCCTTGTCGGTGAGGTATCCGTCGGCCGCCTTGAGCGAGAAGACCACGGCGGAGTCGCTGAAGTTCCGCACCGCCAGGTGCTCGGTCACGACCTGACCGGGGTCGAGGGTGCGCTCGATCCACCTGCGGCCGTCGGGGCCGTTGCGGTCGGCCGGCTGCACCGACCAGGTCACCGTCGGCTTGTCCGGCTCTGCGGCGGCGCCGACGGGCGCGATCGGTACGGTGACGAGCACTGCGGCCAGCACGGCGAGCAGCCGCGGCAGCGTCTGCGGCGAGGTTCGGATCATGGCGGAGCCCTTCGGACGGAAAGGTGTGGTGGGGGCCGCGTGGTTACGGCCCCCACCACGTGTTGGTCTTACTCGAAGAGGGACAGGGTCAGGGTCGAGGTGTAGGCGCCCGCCGCGACATCACCCGGGGTCCGCAGGAACAGATCCGCGTTCACCGAGTACGCGTCACCCGCCACCGCACCCGAGTCAAAGGTCGACACCAGGAGTTCCTGGTCAACCAGACCCACGTTGTTACCCGGCTGCGTCGCCTCGTCCAGAACCGTCACCACCTCTTCACCCTCACTGACCAGGCCAGTGTCACCACCGTCGATCAGACGCGGCTTCCAGCCCAGATGCCCGGCACCGATCGGGGCCTGACCCGCCGAACCGACAAAATCGGTCGCGCTGCCCAACACCGCCCACGCGGCACCCTCCGGCACCTCATCCGCCGTCCGGGTATCGGTCACCGTCACCGTCGGCAAAGTGCCGACGAACTGACGCACCAACAACGTCGACCCGTCCTCGGTCAACGCCACCGAATCCGCCGCCACCGACATGGCCAGCACACCCGGCTCCCGAATCTCCTCGATATCGACCGTCACCCGCACGTCCGACTCGTCACCCGGCTCCGCCAGAGCCGGCGACGCCATCGCCACCGACCCGGCCAGAAACGCGCCGGCAGCAGCGGCCGCGAAAAGACGCTTGCGATTCCATGTGTTCATTTCGATGCTCCGTTGGTACTAGTGCTTCCTGAACTGATGTGGCGATCCGGGAAGCGGTGGCGACGCCCGGCGGACGCCGCCACCGCAAACGGCTAACCGCAGCTGATCGCCGCGAACGGCGCTTCAGTCTGCGTGGTCACCGGCTGGCCGTCGACGATCCCGGTGATCTTGATCGTCGAGATGCCGGCCGGCACCGTCTTCGCCCGGCTGTTGAACGCCTGGTAGGCGGAGGCGCCGGGAACGACGCCGGAGACCGTCCGGGACCCGTACGGGGTGACCAGCTCGATGGTGAGCGGCACACTGCCGGCGTTGCGGGCGTTGACCGAGACGTACGCGTTGGTGCCGACGCACTGCGTACGGGCCTGCACCTCGACGTCCCACGCCGGCTCGCCCTGACCGACGGCCGACCGCGGCGCGGTGTCCGCGGTGACCGGCGAGTTCGCGGCGAAGTAGCTCACCAGCATGGTGAGGTCGTTGTCGCCGGTGGTCGCCGGGTTGGTGCCCCCGCCGAGGGTGGTGAAGTTGTCACCGCCGGAGGCGAGGAACGAGTTCACCGTCACCCGGTAGGTGCCCGCCGGGTCGATCGGCGTGCCGTTCAGCTTTATCGAGGTGATCCGGGAGCCCGTGGCGGCCTCCGGGTCGTACGTGTAGCTGAAGCCCTTCGACACACCCAGCCACAGCACTGGACGGGACGCGCCCGTCGGCTGCCACTGCTCCTCCAGCACCTGCTTGACCTGGGCACCGGTGTAGGTCTTGGTGACCACGTCGTTGGAGAATGGCTGGACCGCGAAGGCGTCGGCGTAGGAGATCGTGCCGTCGGTCCGGTACAGCAGGTCGGCCCGCAGGCCGCCCGGGTTCATGAACGCGATCTGCGCCCCGCCCCGGCCGGCGTCGGAGGTGCCGGCGAGCTGCACGTCGGCGATGAAGTTGCCCAGCGCCGACTCCTTGCCCCGGTCCTCGTTGCCGCCGGTGTAGGCGCGCTGGATGTCGGCGGTGATCTCACCCAGCTTCTGCTTGCCCAACTCCTCCGCCTTGACCTTGGCGGCGGCGACGATGTCGGCCACCGCCGGATCCTGCGGCACGCCGACCACGTCGACCAGCGCCGCGTCGGCCGAGGTGACCGCGCCCGACTCCGGGTCGAAGGTCAGCGTGACCTTGCCCAGACGCTTGCCGTAGTCCTCGGCCTGGACCACCGGACGCAGCTTGTCGGTGCCCGGAACCGGGACCTCGAAGGCGTACGGCTGGTGGGTGTGACCGCTGAAGATCGCGTCGATGGTGGCGTCGACCCGGGTGAACTTGCCGAAGACCGGGTCGTTCGCCAGCTCCTCGGCGGAGTCGATGTTCTCCGTCGCGGCGCCCTCGTGGGCGAGCAGCACGATCACATCGGCCTCGCCGTTCTCCGGGTTGCCGTCCTTGAGCTGACCGGCGACGAGGTTGGCCTCGGCGACCGGATCCCGGAACGTCAGGCCGCGGATGCCGTCCGGGCTGACCAGCGACGCGGTCTGCTCGGTCACCACGCCGACGAAGCCGACCCGGACGCCGCCCACGTTGCTGACCGAGTACGCCGGCAGCACCCGGTCGGCACCCCGGTACACGTTGGCACCGAGCAGCGGGAAGTCCGCCCGGTCGGTCACCCGGCCGGTCAGGTCGGCGATGCCCTTGTCGAACTCGTGGTTGCCCACCGCCGAGGCGGCCAGGCCCATCTGGTTCAGCGCGTCGATCGTCGGGTTGTCGTCGTTGATCGCCGAGATAAAGGTGGACGCGCCGATGTTGTCACCGGCGGAGACGAACGCGGTGTTCGGGTTCTGCCCACGCAGCTGGTTCACCAGACCGGCGAGCTGCGCAGCGCCGCCGACCGCCTGACCGCCCACGGTGGCCGGGGACTCCAGCCGGCCGTGGAAGTCGTTGATGCTCAGCAGCTGGAGGTCGACCGGGTTGATCCCGGTGTTGATGCCCACCACCAGCGGGTTGTGGTCGCTGGCCCGGTAGGGGCCCGGCTCGTAGAAGGCGGCCAGGCCGTCGTACTGGAAGGCGTACGACTCGACCGCGTTGATCTGCCACACGTCGACCCCGGTCACCCGGTCCGCCAGCGACGGCGAGGCGAGGGCGTGGTCGAGCGAGCCGGACTCGCCACCGAAGACGTAGCTGGCCTTCCCGGTGTTGTTCAGGTTGCGGTAGTCCTTGCCGTAGAGGACCTGCATCGGGTCCTCCTGGGTGTAGGCGTTGAAGTCACCCAGCAGCAGTACGTCGGAGGTGTTGCTGTCGGCCTTCACCTGGTCGACGAAGGCGGCCAGCGCCCCGGCCTGCCGGACCCGGTCACCGTTCCAGCCGCCCTGGCCGTCCCCGGCGTCGGCGTTGTCGCCGGTGCCGGCACCGCTCTTCGACTTGAAGTGGTTGGCGACCACGATGAAGTCGACCTTGCCGGCGGTGAAGGTCTGCGCGATCGGCTCGCGGGCGTTGAACCAGACGGACTCGTCGTTCACGGAGCGCGACGGGCCCTTCGGCTGCGCCTTCGCCGGCTTGAAGATGATCGCCGTGGTGATGAAGTCCTGCTGGGCCGCGCCGGGCAGCTCGGTCGGGGTGCGGACGTAGTCCCAGGTGTCCGCGCCGTCCTTGGTGTTCAGGGCGGTGACCAGACGCTTGAGCGCCTGCTGCGGGTCCGAGGGGCTGAACCGGACCGAGTTCTCGATCTCCTCCAGCGCGACCACGTCGGCACCGAGCGCGCTGATCGCCGAAACGATCTTCGTCTCCTGCTTGGCCAGCGCGGCCTCGTCGGTTGCGCCGCGGGCGTCGCCGCCGAAGTGCACGAAGTAGTTCAGCACGTTGAAGCTGGCCACCCGCAGGTCGCCGCCGACGTTCACCGGCGCGGCGGTACGCGGGTTGGTGGCCTTGAAGGTGGTCCGGGCGGCCGGCAGGGTGTCCGCGTCGACCGGGACGGCGGGCTGTAGCCGCCACTCGTTGAAGCCGTACGACAGCACCGACGGCCCGAACGCCTCCACCGAGTCGCCGACCCGCAGCGGGCTGGCCACCGACACGTACGGCGGCAGCAGCCCGGCGGTGGCCAGGTTGGTCGTCTTGCCGTCGTCGAGCAGGAGCCGGCGGAGCTTGTTCTCGGCGGCCAGGTCCCGGGCGGTGTCCGAGCCGGGGCGGGCCAGATCGGTCGGGTTGACGGCCGGCTTGTCACCGGCGGCGAGGACCACCTCGCCGTACCGGTTGGTGTTGTAGACCTCGGAGACGGTGTACTGCCCGACCGGCGCCACCAGCATCGACTCGACCGACTCGCGGGCGGCGTCGTCCAGCGGCAGGCTCACCGGGACCGGGGCGGGCAGCGTCGCGCCCTGCTCGCAGATCTGCACGTCGCTCTTGGCGGCGATGGAGAGCTGGGTCAGGCCGTTGAATTCGCTCGCGGTGCCGCTGACCCGCACCCGGTCGCCGATCGCGACCGACGGGTGGTTGGCGGTGGAGGTGGTCAGGTAGACGAAGATGCCGTCCGAGGCGGTGCCGGCGGCGACGGGGCGCTCCCCGCCGCTACCCGCCGTCTGCACGTATACGCCGTTGTAGCCACCGGTGCGGTGGTCGGCGGTGACGATGCCCTCGACGGTCACCCGGGTGCCCGCCACCGGAGTGGCGCTGCCGGTGCCCTGGACCTGGGCGATGGTGTGGTCGACGGTGATGGTGCAGCCGATGGTCGGATCCGGGTCCGGATCCGGGTTCTCGTCCGGAGCGGTGTTGCGGACACCGAAGCTGTTCGGCGCCGGGGGCCGCCAGGTGCCGTCGATCTTCTGGAGGGAGTGGCCGACCGGGGTGGTGGCGGTCTCCTCCACACCGATGTCGATGCCGGGCAGCCCGTTCGCCGGCCCGCCGACCGCGGTGAAGGTCCCCTCGTAGGTGAGGAACTCCTGGACGGTGCCGCCGGGCGCGACGAGAGCGACGCCGTCGGGCGACCCGTTCTGGATGCCGTCCGTCGGGTACGACGCGACGACCACACCGGCGTCCGGCACCGAGCCACTGAGGGTCCTGGTGTTGTACGCCGCGCCATTGGCGCCGTTGTAGAGAACGATTTGCCAGCCGGTCAGGTCGTAGCCGACCGGCGCCTCGATCTCGATCGCCTCGCCGGTGTCCGCGCCGACATTGTCGTAGTGGATCTCACTGATGAACGGTGCCGCCGGCACCGGCTCGGCGAATGCGGCGGTGCCACTGGACAGGGTGAGCGCAGTGGCGGTGACCAGTACGCCCGGAATTGTGAGTAGTCGCGTACTTCTACTTCGCTGCATGTGCTGGGCCTCCGCGGGGCCTCCGAGTGGATAGACCGTCGGAGGATAAGGTGCGCCGGTGGCCGTGCGGGAGCCACCAGATGTACTAATCCGCGGACCGGTCGTGTTTCACGTCACCGGTCTGGCCTGCCTGATCTCCCCGGATCAACCGGTGGCGCGATACCGGGGGCCATCCGGTTCCGGGTTGGCGGTGTCGGGTTTCAGCCGCCCCGGGCGACCGGGCCGATCAGCTGACGCTCGGTGCCGGTCATGCTGAGCATGACCCACTGCACCTTGCCCTTGGTGATCAGACCGACCATCTCCGGGTGCAACTGGGTGAACCAGCTCTGCACGCTCACCAACCCGAGGGCGTTGGCCGCCGTGGCGGCCTCGGTCTCGGTGAGTCGCTGGAGCACCACGATGTCGCTGCGTACCAGCACCTCGACGTCCCAGCCGGCCAGGTCGTCGCGGACCACGAGGGTGGCCCGCCACGGGGCGCTGAGGTTGGTGTCCGGCCCGGTCACCGGACCGGTGTCGATCACCACGAGCTGTGGTTCGGTCGGAGTGGCCGGCAGCGGCGGGGGCACCCCGGGCGGCAGGAACGAGGCGATCTCCCGGCCGATCACGCAGCGCCGCAGGAAGGCGTCCCACTCCTGTTCCCGGGCGGTCTGGATGAACAGCCGGGCACCGAGCGCGAGCGCCCGGAAGGCGAGCAACTCCGCCGCGCGGACTCCGCCGGTCAGCATCAGCCGGGTCGGCTCGGCCCGGAACACCCGCAGCCCGACCGGTTCCTGCTGCCGGTTGCGGCCGACCACCAGCCCGCCACCCCCGGCGACCAGCCGCAGCCCGGCGACGGTGGCGCCGTCGGTGACGTGCAGCCCCATCCGGCTGCCGGGAAACGCGACGCTGTTGTTCACCGCAGGAAGCCTCCGAGCGGCAGGGTGGCGGCCACGCCGTGAGCGTGCTCGCCGTCGAGTCGTTGCAGGCGACCGCCGTGACCGCGGATCGCCTCGTCCAGCGCGCGGTCGGCGCCGTCGAGCGCCGCGGCGTCGGCGCCGATCAGCCGGAACGCCACCTCCACCACGGCGTCGTCGCCACCGGAGTGACCAGGCTCGCGGGCCACCGACATCGACACCACGCCGGCCGCCGCCGGCAGCCCACGCAGCAGCGGATCCAGCTCCCACACCCGGTCGGGCCAGGCGAGCAGTCGGTGGCAGCTCTGCGGCGTGCCCTGCGCCGACCAGCTCCGCCAGCTCTCCCGGGCAAGCGGCCGGTCCCCGCCGACCGGCTGACCGGTCAGGTGGGTCAGGTGGGCGACGGCGGCGAGCACCTCGTCGCGGTTGAGCAGGCGGGCGGTCACCCGGTCCTGGCGCAGCTGGCGGCGGGTCCGCCGGATCGCCGCGGTGAGCGCCGGACGTAGGTCACGGTCGGCATGGAAATCGGGGGTACGCGGGGCCTGGAGCACCACCCACGCCTGCCGGCTGGCCGGCACGCCCCCACCGGTCAGCTCCCGGTACGCCCGGTCGACCGCCGCCGCCCGCGCCCGGGGTGCCGGCGTGACCTGGATGATCACCTGCACCGTCACCGGCGGAGTCTTCGGGTCGGCCGCCGGCAGCAGCGAGACCGGCGACGGCAGGGACTGCGGCGCGCCCATCAGCAGCGCGCCCTCGGTCGGGTCGACCTCCAGCACGGCACTCAGCCCGCCCCGGTGGGTCAGCAGCACGGCGGGTTGATCGTCGATCTCGACCTGGTCGAGCTCGACGCTGCGCTCCAGGTGGGCGAGCACCTGCCAGGCGACGTCCGGCCCGGTGCCGGTCAGCTGCCGGCGTCGGCCCCGATAGCCCCACCAGACCGCCAGCCACTGGTAGAGCCACCGGCCACGATGCCGCAGCACGGTCGGGGAGAGCAGCAGCACCACGGCGGCGGCCACGGCGACGGTCAGCCCGACGCCGTGCGGCGTGGCCGCCAGCACCGCCGCCCCGCCGGCCTGCCAGGCCACGAGCTGGGCGACGTGGATCCCGGCGACCCGGAGCTGCCGGCGGTGTTGGCGTACCACCGGGGCCGCCGTCGCGGCGGCGGCTGAGGCCGCCGACTGCGGCGTCGCACCGGGGATGGTCGCTGCCGCGGCCGGGGCCGCCGGCGGTGGCGTCGCGGCGGGTCGGGCCGCCGCGCTCTGGGCCACGGCGGCGGCCTGGCTGGTGTACGCGGTGCCGGCGGTCGCCCGCCCCTGCCCGCGCTGGGCCGCCCAGCTCTGCCCCGACCCGGTGCCACCGAGCGTCGGCGTCGGCACCGGCGCGCCGGTCTGCTGCTGCGGCTGCGCGCTCCGCTGTTGCGGCGGTGCCGCCGCCCCCGGGTGATGCTGCCAACCCGGCTCGCCCGGTCGTGCCGCACCCGGATGCGTCACCGCACGCCCCTCCCTGACCGGCCCGGCATCGTCAGCGCCCGATCGCGGCGCGGATGTCGGCGACCGTCACGGTACGCAGCTCGTCGAGGGTGGGGCGCTGGCCGGACTGCCGCAGCCGCTGCGCCTGCGCCTTGCGGACGCCCTCGAAGAGCTTGCGGGCCTCCCGGGCGTTGCCGAAGTTCTGGTCCCGCTCGATCGTGCCGAAGTGCTCCCGGAGCACCTCGCTGACGCCGGCGGCGAGCAGATACTCGTCGCCACCGGCAATGCGTTCCACGATGACGACCAACTGCTCGGGCGAGTAGTTGCCGAACTCGATGGTCTTGGCGAAGCGGGAGGCCAGACCGGGGTTGGCGTCGAGGAACTGCAACATCTCACCGGTGTAGCCGGCAGCGATCACCGCGATCTCGTCACGGTGGTCCTCCATCAGCTTGACCAGCGTGTCGATGGCCTCCTGCCCGAAGTCACCACCGGTGCCGGAGGAGCGGGAGAGGGTGTACGCCTCGTCGATGAAGAGCACGCCGCCGCGCGCCTGCTCGACCGCCGCCGCGGTCTTCTCGGCGGTGTGGCCGATGTACTGGCCGACCAGATCCCGGCGGGAGACCTCACGGAACGCGCCGCCGGGAAGTGCGCCCAGCGCCGCCAGCAGGTCGCCGTAGATGCGGGCCACGGTGGTCTTACCGGTACCGGGTGCCCCCGCGAAGATCAGGTGATGGCTGACCGCGCCGACCGGCAGCCCGGCGCTGCGCCGCCACTCGTTGACCTGGATCTCGTCGATGAGGGCGCGGACCTCCTCCTTCACCGACTCCAGACCGACCATCGCCTCCAGGTCGGTCAGTAGCTTCTCCACCCGGGCGGTGTCCTGCTGGGCGGCGGCGCGGGCCGCGTCCGCGCCGTAGGCGGCCTTCCGGCCGGCCGTACCCTCCACGATGGTCGGCGCGGCCCCCTCGGCGACCTCGATCGCCGGCTGGGCGGTGTTCTCCGTGCTGCACTCCTCGACCGTGCCGTGGCAGCCACGGCCGAACGAGATCGCCGGGCCGCGGGTGTCCCGGATCCGGCAGCGCCGCAGCACCGGTGCGCTCTGGTGCACCACCGCCACCCCCGCGTGACCGGTCTGGGAGATGTCGCAGGCCTCGATGGTGGGCTTGCCGTACTGGTAGACGTAGATGCCCCGGTTGCCGCAGCGGGTCACCGTGCTCGTGCGGATCGTCGGCGCGGCCCCGATCCGCACGATGATGCCGTCCTCGCTGAGGTCGGTGAACTCGCAGCCCTCGACGCTGCCGTCCGAATCCTCCACCACCAGGCCGTAGCGCCCACCGGTGACCCGACAGCGGGCCAGCGTGAACTCCGTGCGACCGGCGACCTGGATCGCGGCACCGAAACCGGCGCTCAGCTCGCACCCGGCCATGGTGAGCTTCGCCCGATCGGCCACCACGACCGGCGCGTCGCCGGCCTTGAGAACGAGATCGCGCAGCTCCAACCGGCCGGAGTTGCAGGACACCGTGGGGTACGTCCCGGACGAGGCGTCGACGGTGACCGTCCCCGCCCCCTGCGCGGCGACGATCGTGACGCCCCGATCGTTGACGAACAACGCCTCGTAGTAGGTGCCGGGACTGACCGAGACGACGGCGTCGTCGCTGGCCACCGCGAGTGCCTCCCCGATGGACGGGTAGGCGCCGGGCTGGTCCGGGGAGACGAGAAGGGTGCGCGTCATGGCTCCGGCTTCGTACGGCAGAGAGGGGCTGGACCGACGATATCCCAGCCGGTCGACACCGCGTGAGCCCGTTACTGCGCCAGCCAAAGCCGAGCCGGACCGTGCTCCGCTCGACGGTGACAGAAGCCGGTGTGCCAGGACGTCGGCCCACTCGGTGGCTAGGCTCGTCGGGTGGCCCGGGATCGGTCCCGGGCGGGATGCCGGTCGATACCTGGGAGGGCGGATGGCGCAGTTGCGGATGCTGCCGCTGGCGGCCGGTGCGCTGCTCGCCGACGGCACTGTCCACACCCACACCTCGGTACGCGGTGACGCGGCGCCCGACCTGCACCCGGTGATCCGGCGCTTCCTGCACGGGTTGCCCGTCGAGCAGCGCGAGCGCTTCGTCGGGTGGTGTGCCGAGGCGGTGCTCGTCTCCGATCGGCTGTACGCCGCCGAGGCGGGCGGCCCGCCGCTCGAAGCCGCCCAGGCCCGCGCGCTGTTGTGGGGCGCGAAGGTGCGGGTGACGCGGGTGCGGGAGGAGGGCGACCCACGCCATGGCGAGGTCCAGCCGCCCTGCCGCTCCTGTGCCGCCCTGCTCGACTGGTTCGGCATGGAGGCGTTGGGATGACCGAGCGGTTTCCGTCCCGGGTGGCCGAAACCCTCGTCGCCGCCGGCTGGTCGCCGGGTCGGCGCGACGACAGCCGGGCCCGGGAGTGGGCGCTGCGCATCGCCGCGCACGCCACGCCGGAGGGCCGGCAGCACGTCGTGACGGCCGCCGCGGTCGAGGCGTACGCCGAGTTTGGCGGGCTGCGGGTACGCCCGCAGGGTGAGGGGGAGCAGATCGCGCCGAGCGACTTCCACCTCGACCCGTTCCTGGTACGCCACTCGGTGGTCACGCTCGCCGAGTTGGCCGAGGTGACCGGGGCGCCGCTGACGCCGCTCGGCGAGGAGGGCGACGGCACCGGCATTCTCGCCATCGACGGGCAGGGTCGCGTCTTCGTGCTCGACCACACCGGAGACTGGTTCCTCGGGGGGAGTCTCGACGAGGCGCTCGGCACGCTGGTGCTCGGCCGGCAACCCCGTCGGGTACGCGGGGACGGCACCTGGTGACCGGCTGGCAACCGGCCAACGCCACCGAGCAGGCGCTGCTGGCCGCCGCCGAGGCCGACGACCGGCAGGCTTTTCTGTCCGAACTCGCCGCCGCCGCACTGCTGCTGCCCGTGTCACCAGCGGCGGCGGCCGGTCGGGAGCCGGCCGGTTGGCCGACGGCCCAGCACGACGGGGTGACCCACGTGATGGTCTACACCTCGCCGGCGGCGATCGCTGCCGGCCTGCCCGGTCAGTCGGTCAGCTACCGGGTGTCGGGGTTGATCGATCTCGCCGTCGACTGGCCCGACGACGACTGGGTGTTGGCGGTCGATGCCGGCCTGCCCATCGGTGTCCGGCTCGTCGCCGACGAGCTGCGTACGCTCGCCGCGCCCGCGGTCGAGGCCGAGCGGCCGGTCCGCGAGGCGATCGTCCAGCAGGACCCGGACGCGCTGATGTCCGCGTTGCTCCGGGCCGAGCTGGTGCTGCCACTGCGGCCGGACGGCCCGGCGACCCGTGACCTGTCGGACCCGGAGTTTCCGTGGTGGAGCGTGCCGGACGAGCAGGGTCGGCTCAGCCTGCCGGTGTTCACCTCCGAGGCCCGGCTGCGGCAGGCTCTCGGCGACCACGACCTGGTGGCGGTGAGCAGTCTCCAGCTCGCCGAGCACTGGCCGGACCTGTCCTGGCAGCTGCTGCTCAACCCGGAGACGCCGGTGGCCGCGGCGTTGCCCGGCGAGGCGGTGCTGACGTTGCGCGAGTGGCTCGGCGAGCTGCGGGCGGTGGTCACCGAGGCGGCGGAGCAGGAGCAGCGCCGCCGCGGGACGGCCGCGTACGCGGAGCCGTCGACGGTGGGCGTGCCGGTGCCGCGGCCGGCGTCGGAGACCGTGACCGAGGACGGGCCCGACCCGGAGGTGCCGCTGCGGCTGCAACTCGTCATCCCGCACCGTTACCTGACGTCCTACCTGGACGACGGCTACGACCGGGCGGCCGGTCTGGTGCACGCCTGGCACGGCCCCGGGCGGGACACGCCGGCACGTCTCTACCGCCGCCTGGGCCTGCTCGGTGGCGGTTCGCCGTTCGAGGAGTTGGACGAGTGGGTGGCCGTGCTGCGCTGGGCGCCCGGCGAGGCCACGCCCGAGGAGTGGGGCCGGGGTCAGCCGCGGATGGAGTCGCTTGTCGTACCGGACGACACCGAGCTGCGCTGCCTGCACCAGGACGGCCGGGACGAGCTGCTGGCCCGGTTCGACGCGGCGGCCCGCCGTTGGTCGCCGGCCTGACCGAACCGCACGCTGCCTTCCCGGCCGCCGCTCTGCCCGGCCCCGTCCTCCCCGGCCGGTGCTGCCCGCGTCACCCGGCGCCGGTGGCTGCGGTCAACGCCTGCGGCTGGCGAACCAGGCGCGGGCCGGCGGGCTCTTGATCAGGGCGAGCGACACACCGGCCAGTCCCCCCACCACCAGCGGCGTGACCATCGTCGGCTGATAGCTCAGCTTGCCCTGCACCAGCAGCGTGACGATGACGACGACGAAGAGCCCGAAGGTGAAGGCCGCCGGCACGGTCAGCCCCTCCGCGCTGGCGCCCTGCCAGGCCATGGCCGACCCCAGCGCGGCGAGCAGCACCACCAGCAGGGCGAGGGCCAGCACGGCCGCTCCGATGCCCACCACCAGGATCCGCCCGAGCCCGTCCCCCTCGGCCCGCAGCATCGCCCGGAGAAAGGCGATCCCGGCGATCAGCCAGGTGACGATCGCCGGCAGCATCAGCAGGACGGCCAGGGTGACCACGATCGGCCGCCGGCCGGCCGGATGCGGTCCGCGGGCCGGCGGGCCGGGGGGCGGGAACCCCTCGGTTGGCGTGGTCGACACGGGCGTCCTCCTCAGGTCGGACCGGTCAGCCGGGCGGCCGACGCCAGGCCGTGTCGTCGGTGTCGCTGGGCGCCGGCGGGCGGCTGGCCGGCGCGGCCGGTGAGCCGTGCGGTGACGCTCCGGTGGGCAGGCCGGTCTCCGGCGCGTCATCCGGGGTGTCGATCGTCGCCCGGCGCTGCCGCGCCCGGCGACGGAGTTTGATCACGGCGAGCACGGTACCGACGAGGATCGCGAGGATCGCGATCCAGACCAGCACCACGATCACGGTCTCCTCGGCTCCGGGGCCCTCGATGGCGCGGGCGGATGCGAGCGCGTCGTCGCCCGCTGGCGCGCTCGGACCCGCGGTGCGGCTGCCTCGGCCGTCGGGCTCACCGGTCAACGCCGCTCGCAGGTCGAGCACGCCCGACCCGTAGAGCTGGTCGTGGCCGGGCTCGCCGGCCTCCCTGGTGGTTTCGAGCAGGCGTTGGAACAGCTCGTACGCGTTCAGGTCGGGGTACTTGGCCTTGATGAGGGCCATCGCGCCGGAGACGACGGCGCTGCTGGTGCTGCTGCCGGTCACCGTGACGTATTTGCCGCCGGGAGCGGCCGTGACCATGTCCTGTCCGGGCGCGGCGATGTTGACCGGCAGGTCCGGGGTGCCCGGCACGGATGCCTTCTTGCTGATGACTCCGTTGCGGTCGATGCCGTTGACCGCGATGCAGCCGGGGTGTGCGGCCGGGCTGCCGACCAGGATGTCGTTGTCGTTGCCGGCGGCGGCGACGACCACCACGTTGCTCTGGTAGGCACGCTCGACCGCGCGGTTCAGCTCCTCGCTGAAGCTGCTGGACAACGACACGTTGACCACGTCCGCACCGGCGTCGACCGCCCAGTTGATACCGGCGGCGAGCGCCGTCGGCGGGGTCACGGCGCTGCGTTCGTTCTTGATGGTCACCGGCAGGATCTTGGCCTTCGGCGCGATGCCGAGCACCCCGTCGCGGTTGCCGGGGCCGTGGCCGTGGCCGGCGATGAGGGAGGCCATGCCGGTGCCGTGACCCTGACGGTCGACCCGGCCCTCGGCGTCGTCGTCGTAGAGGTCAACGCCGGGCAGGACATTGTTCTTCAGGTCGGGATGCGTGGCGTCCACCCCGGTGTCGACCACCGCGACGATGACACCTTCACCCTGGGAGACCTTGTGCATCTCCGCGAGTTCCAGGGCCTTGACGTGCCAGGAGTCGTCTCGGGCCGAATCCGCCAGGGCGGGCGCGGCGGGCAGGGCGAAGGCGGCCAGGGCGCTCGCGGTGGCGAGCGCGACGGCGGCTGCCGGTCGGGTCGGGACACGCATGCCCGTCAACCTTCCTCTGTGGGCCGTGCTGGTCGGGCGGCCGGGGATGGACGGTCACCGCATGGTACGGGCCGGCCACCCAAGGTGGAGTGACCGGCTCGCCCATGATCAGCCCTGGCCGAGCGCCCGGCCCTGCTCGCGGGGCCGGTGTTCCGCCGGTGCCTCGACCACACCGACGGCCGACGACTCGGTGGCCCACAACTCGTCATCACCGTCGCCGTACTCCCAGGTCTCCGGCTCGTCGTCGCGCCGGGCAGCCTGGCGTGGGACCGGTGTGGCCGGCCCGCCGCGCCGGCCACCGAGCGAGGGTGCCGGCCCCGTGGTGGGTGCCGGACGACCGGCGCCGGTCCCGGCGCGTCCGCTCAGGTCGGGCCGCCCCCCGGCCGCCTGGCCGCGGGCCAGCGGCTTGTCGGTCGCGGGCCGGCCGGTCAGCGGGGAGCCCGCCTTGGGCGGACCGCCCGATGCGGCACCCCGCTGTCCGCCGAGGCTCGGCGGCGGTGCGGTGGGACGCCCCGGCGTGCCGCGTTGGCCGGAGCCAGCCGTGGAGCCCGGCAGGCGCGGACTCGACGGTGGCGGGGTGGTCGAGGCGCCCGGGCGGGCTGCGGGGCCCGACCGGGGCCGGCCGCCGCCGGGCGTGCCAGCGCCGGTGTTGCCCGGCAGGGTCGGGCGGTTCGGCGCGGGGCCACGCCGCCCGCCGCCCGGTGTCGAGGACCCGCCGCCCGGGCCGCTGGCACCGGGAAGCGTGGGCCGGTTGGGTGCCGGCCCACGACCGCCCGGGGAGGCCGGCGCGCCGGCACCGGGCAGGTTGGTCCGTGGCGTCGCCGGTCGGGCCCCCGAGTTCGGTGGGTTCGGGCCGGGGCCGACCGGCCGTGGCCCGGGCCCGGCCACCGGCGGCACGGCCGGACCGGGCGTCGCGGGTGCGTTCGGCGCCGTGGTGACGGGCGGGGCGGCCGGTGGCGGGGCGGGCGGCGCGGTCGCTGCGCCGCCGGCGAGACCGACCCCCTCCGGCAGGTTGGCCGGCGGCGGGGTCGGTCCGGGCGTCGGCTCGCCCACGTCCGGGCGGGTCGGCATGTCCGGGCGGACCGGCCGGTCCGGCCGGTTCGGGTCGGGGCCGGTCGTGGGTTTGACCGGCCGGGGTGCGCCCGGTGCGCCGGGCCCGGGCACGTCACCCGGCGTACGGATGACCGCATCGGTCGGACCCTTGAACATGCCGCCGCGGGAGATGTTCGAGATGTAGACGTCGATGTAGAAGTCGGCCAGCGGCTTGGCGATGTTCTTGGCCCGCTGGTGGTAGTCGTTCTGGACGTCCTCGTACGATCTGCCGTTGTTGCCGGTCACCCCGGGGATCCAGTCGACCAGGTCGGATGCCTGAAATCCCTCGTCGTTGCTGCGGCGCTCGCCCTGCCGGACCTGCTCTGCCTGGTACTCCTGCCAGAGCGTCCGCATGTCGCCCTGGGCGGTCTTGATCTTGTCAGCCAACTGCTCCAGGCCGGTGGCGTTGTTGGTGGCCACGGTCTTCCACTCGTCCAGCGAGTGCAGCGTGGCCCCCACCTTGGACATGAACACCCGGGCCGCGGGCGACTGCCACCGGGCCTCCAACGAGTCGGCGTGACGTTTGAGGTTGTCCCGGGTGGCCTGCAACAGGCTGGCCGCCCGTCGCCAGGTCTCGGCGAGCGCCGTGGTGCGTTCGTCGCTCTCCTTGCGGATGTACTCCCACATCTGCTCGATGTTGACCGACTCCCACACCGTGGGCTCGTACGGCGTGGACTGGGCGGCCCGCTCGGCCGCGTAGTCGTCCGGCGGTCCGCCGTACATCGGGTGATTGCTGATCGGCCGGTAGCCGTAGTAGTCGTCCGTCATCCCCGCTCCCGCGCTTTCGCCCCCGTGTCGCCCGTCATTGCAGGTTCGACTGGTCCAGCCGGAGATCCTCGCCGTGCATGCGTTCGCCGTCGCCGTGGATCAGATACGCGCCATCGCCCTCACCGATGACCTCCGGCTTGGCCCACTCCGGGGTCTGCTCGCGTTGGTCGTCCGTCGGGCAGGAATCCATCCCGTAGTAGGGGTTCGTCACCGCAGGGCTGGTCGCTTCCTCCGGGACCAGGCCCGCCGGGTCGCCCTCCTGCTGCCACTGGCCGCTCAGCGTCTCCTGCCCGTCGACCGCGCTGAAGGCCCGGTAGACGTCATCGTTGGTGGCCTGGGCCAGCGCGTCGCCGGTGAGGTATTCGGCGGAGATCGACATGGCGGCCATGCTGAGCGCGGTGAGGCCCTTCATGACGTCGCCCATCAGGTGGCTCACCGCCATCCGGCTCTCGTCGTGCCGACCCCGGAAGAACGCCGCCTCCTTCATGCCGCCGCCGCCGAACGGCGCCTGCACGGTGAGCATGGGACGGAGGCCGCCCTCGAAGCTGGGCTGGAAGTTCTTCTCCAGCTCCTGCTGGATGGCCTGCGCAAAGTCCTTCAGCTGGCTGATGTCGACGTCGATGTTCTCGTCGACGAGCCATTCGTCGCCCATGTCCCTCCCCCGTTCGCTCGCGCGGCGCTGGCACGGCCGGTTGTCCCGCCGACAAGCTGGAACTCCGCAGCCGCGCACGGCAAGTCCACTCTGGCCGACGGTAGCCCGCTCCGGCAACCCCGTACGAGGCTCAGGAGCGCGGCGGAAGGTGCACCAACTGCACCAACCGGGTCCCGCCACGCCGGGACACCAGCCAGCCGCGACCCGGCGGCAGCGGCCCGGGCCGGACGGTGCCGAGCAGCACCCCCTCGTCCCGGTTGCCGGACATCACGATGCCCGGCGTGCTGATCTCGCGTAGCCGCATCAGCACCGGCTCGTACAACGCCCGGCTCGCGCCGCCGGTACGCCGGGCGATGACCAGGTGCAGGCCGATGTCCCGGGCCTGGGGCAGGAACTCCAGCAGCGGGGTCAGCGGGTTGCTGCCGGCGCCAGCGACCAGGTCGTAGTCGTCGACCAGGACGTAGAGATCCGGGCCCTTCCACCAGTCCCGGGCCCGCAGCCGCTCGGCGTTGATGTCGGGTGGGGGCAGCCGGTCGCGCATCACCCCGGCCACCTCGCTCACGATGCTCTCGGTGACCTGTGCCGTCGAGCCGTACCCGATCAGGTGCGGCGTGTCGATGTCGCCGAGCAGGCTGCGTCGGTAGTCGACCAGGACCAGCCGGGCCTCGGTCAGCTCGTGGCGGTCGACGATCGTCTGGGCCAGCGCCCGCAGGAAGGTGCTCTTACCCGACTCGCCGTCGCCGAAGAGGATGAAGTGCGGATCGGCGGCGAAGTCCAGGTGCACTGGTTGCAGGTCCACCTCGGCGATGCCGATCGGCACCCCCGGGCGGCCGGTGCTCGGCAGGCTGCCGTAGGGAACCACCGGCGGAAGCAGCCGGATCGGTGGAGCACCCGGCCCCTGCCAGGCGGCGGCCAGGTCGGCGACCAGCTTGCGGGCCCCCTCGGCCAGGGACTGCGACTCCTGCGCGCCGTCGGCACGGGGCAGCGCGGCCAGGAACTGCTGGCCGTCCGGCGTGATGCCCCGCCCCGGCGACTTCTCCGGCACGTTCATCGCCGCCCGGCGGTCCAGGTTGGAGTCGCTCGCATCGGCCAGCCACAACTCCAGCCGGGTACCGAAGACATCCCGCACGGCCGGGCGCAGGTCCATCCAGCGTCCGGCGGTGACGATCAGGTGGATGCCGAAGGAGAGCCCCCGGTTGGCGATGTCGTTGATGGCCGGTTCGAGGTCCTCGAACTCCGCCCGCAGCGTCGCCCAACCGTCGATGACCAGGAAGACGTCGCCGAAGGGGTCGTCGTCGTGCTGGCCGTGCCGGCGGGCCCGCCGGTACTCGGCCATCGAGTCGACGCCGCGCTCGGCGAAGCGCCGCTCCCGCTCGCCCATCAGCAGCTGCAACTCGGCCACGGTACGCCGGACCAGCCCCCCGTCGAGCCGGGTCGCCACCGAGCCGACGTGCGGCAGGTCGCGCAGCGAGGAGAGCGCGCTGCTGCCCAGGTCGAGGCAGTACACCTGGGCTTCCCTGGGAGTGTGGGTCAACGCCAGCGAGGTGACGACCGTACGCAGCAGGGTGCTCTTGCCGCTCTGCGGCCCGCCGATGATCACCGCGTGGCCGGCCGCCCCCGCCAGGTCGAACCAGAGCACGTCCCGGCGCTGCTCGAACGGCTTGTCGACGATGCCGACCGCCACCTGCAACTCGCCCAGCAGACCGGCGTGCGCCACGGTCACCCCACGGGCGGGGTCGGCGGTCAGCGGCGGCAGCAACTGGTCCATCGTCGGCGGCTCGGCCAGTGGCGGCAGCCACACCTGGTGTGCCGGCTTGCCCCGGCCGGCGAGCCGCCCGACGAGGATGTCCAGCACGCTCTCGCCGACCCCGTCGACCGGCTCCGGCGCCTCCTCCGGCTTGGGCGTACGGGTCACCGGCGGGGCCACGTAGGTGGTGCTGTACTCGCGTACCCGGTCCTCGCCGTCGCCGGCCGCGACCGCCGCGGCGGTCTTGCTCCGGTAGGCCCCGGAGACGTAGGCGGCCTTGAACCGGACCAGCGGTTCGGTGCCGAAACGCAGGTAACCGTGACCCGGCGAACGGGGCAGCTCGTACGCGTCGGTGGCGCCGAGCACCACCCGCGACTCCATCGCCGAGAAGGTCCGCAGACCGATCCGGTACGACAGGTGCGTGTCGAGCCCCCGGAGCCGCCCCTCCTCCAGGCGCTGGCTGGCCAGCAGCAGGTGCACGCCGAGTGACCGGCCGACCCGGCCGATCTGCACGAACATGTCGATGAAGTCGGGCTTCGCGGTGAGCAGCTCGGAGAACTCGTCGCAGATGATGAGCAGGCTCGGCAACGGCGACAGCGGGGCGCCCGCCGCCCGGGCCTTCTCGTAGTCGCGCTGGGAGGCGTAGTTGCCCGCCGCGCGCAGCAGCTCCTGCCGGCGGACCAACTCGCCGTTGATGGCGTCGGTCATCCGGTCCACCAGGGGCAGCTCGTCGGCCAGGTTGGTGATCACCGCGCTGGTGTGCGGCAACCCGTCCAGCCGGGTGAAGGTGGCACCACCCTTGAAGTCGACCAGGACGAAATTGAGGCTCTCCGACGAGTGCGTCGCGGCCAGTGCCAGCACCAGGGTGCGCAGCAGCTCGGACTTGCCGGAGCCGGTCGCGCCGATGAGCAGCCCGTGCGGGCCCATGCCGTCCTGCGCCGACTCCTTCAGATCCAGCTCCACCGGCCCGCCGTCGGTGCCCACCCCGATCGGCACCCGCAGCTTGTCGCGGTTGGGGCGCGGCTGCCACGACCGGTCGACGTCGAACTCGTACGGGTCGCCGATGTCGAGCATCTCGGCCAGGCCCAGTTCGGTGGTGAGCGGGGTGTCGCCACCGCCCCGGGAGGCGGCCGACAGGCGCAGCGGGGCCAACTGCATGGCCAGCGTCTCGATCTCCGCCAGGCGGCACCCGTCGGCCCGCCCGATCTCCGCGGGCCCGTCCACGGTGGTGCTGTGCAGTTGGCCGTCCGCCGCCACCTCCAGCACCAGCCGCGCCCGGTCGAGCATGCGCGGCGCCGGGGTGGAGAGGTCGAGCAGCGTGACGCCCTCCACACCGCCGTCGGTCATCAGGTGGTCCGAGCCGGCGGTGTCGCCGCCGTCGATGACCACCAGCACGTGCGGCCCCCCGACGTGAGGCGCCCCGCCGCTGGCGTTGAAGCGGGGCCGGCTCGCCAGCACGTCGTCGAGCATGGCCTCCAGGCCGGTCACCGAGGGCGCCACCAACCGCAGTTGGCCGAGCGCGTCGGTGCGCGACGGGTGCAGGGCGTGCGGCAGCCACTTCGTCCACTCCCACGCCGCCCGCCGGTCCGGTGCCACGCAGATCGCCACCAGCATGTCGTCGGGCGCGTGGAACGCGGTGGCCTGGGCGAGCACCGCCCGGACCATGCCCCGGGCGGCGTCGGTGTCGCCACGCAGGTGCACCCGGGCGAATCCGTTCAGCGCCATCGTCACCGGCAGGTCCGGCACCTCGCCGTAGGTGGTCAGGAACCGCCGCAGGGCCAGCGCACACATCGGTTCCAGCTTCTCCAGCGAGGTCGCGGGCGGCGGCACCAGCGGGGTGGCCAGCTCCTGCGGACCGAGACCGATCCGGACGGTGGCGAAGTCCACGTCGCCGCGACGGCGCTCCCACAGCCGCGGGCCCAGTGGCAGCGACCAGAGCGTGTCCGGGTCCGGGTGCCGGTAGAAGGCGGCCTCCCGCTGCCTGCGGATCGTCTTGAGCACCCGGCGGCGCTGCCGCGACAGGTGCGTCATGTACTCCCGGCGCTTCTGTAGCATCTCCTGCTTGCCCGGGCCACCGGAGTTGTTGGTGAGCTGGGAGCCGAGCATGCCGATGGCGGAGAGCCCGAACAGCCCGCCCGTGACGTAGCCGAGGGTCGACCCGCCACGACCAGCGAACATCAGCGCCATCGCGAAGGAGCCGGCGAGCATCGGCAGCATCATCATCATCTGCCCCCAGGACTTGCCGCTCGGTGCGGGCACCTCGGGCGGCGCCTCCAGCAGCACCTCGCCGGAGGGGTACTCCGGTTCCGGCTGCCGGGCGGGTCGTTTGACGACCAGCGTGCTCACGTGACAGACCTCCGTCGCCCCTCGTGGGTCTGGTGCGCCGCGGTGAACCGGCACCGCGCCACGGGCACATGGTAGGTAGCCTTCTCCCGTCAGGACAGCCGCGGGCCGTCGCCCGCTCCGCGTACCGAGGGGTCGTCAGTGGTCACCCAGGCCGGAACCGGACTCGCGCGTATCGCCATTGTCGCTCCTCACCGGCGGCTGGATCTCGCCCTGCCCGAGCATCTGCCGATCGTCGGGCTGCTGCCCGCGGTGCTGCGCCAGGCCGATGAGGAGCCGTCGGACGGCACCAGCCACGGCGGGTGGATGCTGCGCCGCAGCGACGGCAGCGTCGTCGAGCTGACCCGTACGCTCGCCGCGCAGAACGTCCGCGACGGCGAGACCCTGCACCTGGTGCCCCGCCGCACCGAGTGGCCGGAGTTGGCGTACGACGATCTGATGGAGGCCGTCGCCGACGGTGCCCGGCGGCGCGGGGTGGCCTGGACCCCGTTCGCGACCCGGCTGACCGGCCTGATCGTGGCCGGGGTGCTGCTGCTGCTCGGCCTGGTGGTGATCGTGACCTCCGAGGAGCCCGGCTGGCTCGGCGGCGCGGTCGCCCTCGGCGCGGCCGGCCTGCTGCTGGTCGCCGGGATCGTGCTGTCCCGCGCGATGGCCGACTCCCTCGCCGGGGCGGTGGTCGCCGCCGCCGGCCTGCCGTACGCCTTCGTCGGCGGCGTGCTGGTGATCGGCACCGGGGAGTCGGTGTGGGCGCTGGGCGCGCCGCACGTGCTGCTCGGCTCGGCCGTGCTGCTGCTCTCCGGGCTGCTCGGCCTGCTCGGGGTCGGCGACGCCACCCGGGTCTTCGTGGCCGCGGTCTTCGTCGGGTTCTGGGGCATGGTGGGCGGCCTGCTCGCCCTCGGCACCATGGACGCCGCCCAGGGCAGCGCCGCCGTGGTCAGCGCGGTGGCCCTGCTGCTGCCGGCCATGCCGCTGCTCTCCGTCCGGCTCGGCAAGATGCCGATGCCGGCGCTGCCGCGCACCGCCGGGGACCTGCTGCGCGACGAGCCGCAGCCGAAGCGCGAGGTGGTCTACCAGGCCACCGCCCGCGCCGACGAGGTGCTCACCGGAATGATCTTCGGGGCGTTCCTGGTCACCATCAGCTGCCTGGTCGTGCTCACCGCGACCGGCACGCTCTCCGCGTTGCTGCTCGCCGGCGTGATCTCGCTGGGCTACCTGCTGCGGGCCCGCCTGGTGCCGACCGTCCGGCACCGGGTGCCGATGCTCGCCGTCGGCCTGGTGGGTCTGGGCCTGCTGCCACTGGTCGGTGCGGCCGACGCGTCGACCGCGGCACGGGTGCTGGCCGTGCTGCCGGTGGCGGTGGTCGCGGCCGGGCTCTCGGCCGGCGCCGGGCTCGCCTACAGCCGGCGCGCCCCGTCGCCCCGGCTGGCCCGGCTGGGCGACGTGTTCGACATCCTGCTCCAGCTCGCCGTGGTGCCGGTGGCGTGCAGCGTGCTCGGCCTGTACGCGTTCATGCGGGCGATCAACGGCTGACTGCCGACCTCACCAGTCGCGGTCGCTCGCCTCGGGCATCGGTCCGCCCCGGATCAGCTTGACGATGGCGGAGTCGATGTCGGCTCCGACGAAGAAGTCGTCGACCCAGTGCAGCATGAAGACCCGTCCCTGCGCGTCCACCACCAGTTCGGACGGACCGTCCTCGTTGTTGCCCAGCGGGTAGACCGGGTTGTCGTACTCCTCGGCGAAGATTCGTGCCGACTCGGTCTCCACCCCGCCCCGGGTGGGATGGAGATAGCTGGTGAAGCCGCCGCCGAGCCGGCCGCTCCGGCCGAACTGCGGCAGCCGCAGGCCGCCGAACTCGACCAGCGCGGCCCGCGCGACCGGCGGGCATTCCAGCCCGGCCAGGTCGTCGGCGAAGCGGACCATCCAGTGCTCGACCGCCGTGGTGTGGTCGCGACCGGGAAACCAGCCGGCCGCCTCCAGCACGTGCCGCACGTCGGGTGGGAAGCGCCCCTCGGCGGCGTGGCGCTGCGCGTACCGCTCGGCGATCGTTTTTTCGGGCAGCGACGGCCACTGGGACACCTCGCCGGTCTCCCGGTCGATGACCGCCCGGGGGTACCCCGTGGCCGGCGGCGGCGCGGGCGGCCCGTCGGTGGCGGGCGGAGCCGGTTCGGCCCGCCAGGCGACGTAACCGAGGTCGAACTCGTGCAGGAACACCTCCGGCGCGGGCCCCGACCTGCCGGCACCGGCCCACTGGCGCGCGATGACCAGGGCCTCGTCGCGACTGATCATCGAAGGACTCCTCGGGCTGCCGTCGTCGGTGGCACCGGCCGGCCCCGGTGCGGGCACCGGCCGGCTCGACGTCGTGCCTATGGTAGGCATCGCGGTCCGGAAATCGGGCCGTGCCGGCGTATGCCAGGGGGAGAATGCCATGCCGTCGCGGCGGGACCAGGTCCAGTCGTACCAGTTCTTCGTGCAGCGGATGACGTCCGCACTGGTGGCGCGCGAGCCCGACCCGGAGGCGGCGCCGTTCCGTCGACTCGGTGGCGCCGGCTTCGCCAGCGTCATGGTGGCGGTGCTCTGCCTGGCGGCCGTGGGCGTGTACGGCCTGCTGCGTCCCGGCGGGGCCACCAAGTGGAAGGAAGGCAACGCGGTCATCCTGGAGAAGGAGACCGGCACCCGGTACCTGTACCGCGAGGGCCGCCTGCATCCGGTGCTGAACTACGCCTCCGCCCTGCTGGCCATCGGATCGGCGGTGCCGACCATGTCGGTCTCCCGCAACTCGCTGGTCGGCACGCCCCGCGGTCCCCGCATCGGCATCCCGTTCGCGCCCGACTCGCTGCCGGCACCGAACCGGATCCTGGACGGGCCGTGGACCCTCTGCACCCAGCCGGCCCGGGACGCCGCCGGCGGGATCGTGGCCACCACGGTGCTCACCGTCGGGCGGGCGCCCGGCGGCGGGCGGGATCCGGGGGACGCCGCACTGCTGGTCCGCGACCGCAAGACCAGTCGGTTGCACCTGGTCTGGCGGGACCACCGGTACGAGATCCGCAACGAGAAGGTGGTGCTGGAGGGCCTCACCATGAACGCCGAGCCGGTGGTGGAGGTCGGCGGTGCCTGGCTGAACGCGCTGCCCGCGGGTGAGCCGATCGCCACCCGGCGGGTGGCCGACCGGGGCGCGCCCTCGACCGCGTTGCCCAACGCCCGGGTCGGCCAGGTCTTCATGGTGGAGAGCCAGAACGGCAGCCGCCAGCACTACCTTGCCGAGCGGGAGCGACTGGTCCCGATCACTCCGGTGCAGGCGGACGTGCTGCTGACCGACCCGGAGACCAAGGCGGCGTACCCGGACGGGCCCGAGCCGTACGCGATCGAACTCGCCGCCGGGGCCGCCGCCGCCGCGCCCAAGGCGGCGGCCCCGGCCCAGGGCCGGCACCGGGCACCGGAGCAGCGGCCCGAGATCGCCCGGCTGGCCGGCGACCAGCCGGCCATCTGCGCCGCCTACCAACCAGGTCAGGACGAGCCGACGGTACTGCTCGACGCGCAGGTCCAACCGGTACGCGAGCCGGTGCGCACCGGCGAACAGACCGGCGACGGCATTCCGCTGGCCGACCGGGTCGTCATCGAACCCGGTTACGGGGTCCTGGTCACCGCCGTCTCCTCGCCGGATCAGGAGGGCGGCACCCTCAACCTGGTCACCGATGTGGGCTACCGGTATCCGCTGGCCTCCGAGGGGGTGCCGGCGATGCTCGGCTACTCGGGAGTCCAGCCGGTGCGGCTGCCGGCCAGCCTGGTGGTCCGGCTGCCCGCCGGGCCGGCTCTCGACCCGACGACCGCGAAACTCGCCCTCGACCCGGAGTGAGCTACCAGCCACAATGGAAACTGCGGGCCGGTCGACGGTCTAGCGCTGGCTGGAGACGACCCGTTACCGTTCGTATGACGATGGTGCGTTAGCGCCGACTGACACGCCGCCCCGCCGAGGAGCGGCGATCAACGAGGACGGGGGTGACATCCGCCATGTCGATGAATACCGACACCGGCTTGATGCTGAAGACCGAGGGTGACGTCGATGCCGTCGCCGACCGGCTCACCGGCAATCTCAACTCGCTGATGGACCAGCTCGCGCCGCTGTACGACCAGTGGAAGGGCGCGGGTGCGGGCTCCTTCCAGCAGGTCCGGGAGCGGTTCGACCAGGACATGGCCCGGCTCAATGTCGCGCTGCGCGCGATCGCCGAGGCCGTCGGCTCGGCCGGTAAGGACTACGACGTCAGCGATGAGGAGATCCGGGCCGACATGGACAACGCGGGTGCGACCGCCGGCCAGATCACCGCGGCGCTGAAGCTCTGACGGGGGAGAAAACTCATGACGGAGATTCGGTACAACTTCGCCGGCCTGAACGCCGCGGCGGACAGCTGCGGCAGTGCTGCCGGGAATCTGACCAGCGAGCTCGACGGGCTCAAGTCCGGCATCGCTCCGCTGCTCGCCACCTGGGACGGCGAGGCCCGCGAGGCGTATTTCCAGCGGCAGTCCGAGTGGGAGTCGGCCGCCAACGACCTGCGCGACCTGCTCGGCCGGATCGAGCGGGCGCTCCGCGAGTCGGCCACCCGGATGCAGGCCCGCGAGGCGGCGAACCGCGCGAAGTTCGGCGGCTGAGCCACCACCGCACCGCTCGATGGCCCGGCCCGCGCCGGGCCATCGTCGTCTCCGGTGCGCCGTCCGGCGTTTCCGACGTCCCGTCCCGACCTCGGGGCGCCCGCTGCCGGTGCCGTCAGCCGCGCGGCATCGAACTCGGCACCCGGAAGAAGGCCTCCTCGGGCTCGTCGATTTCGGGCCCGGCGGCGGGTGGCGCGGACGGCCGGGTTGGCCGCCAACGGGTCCGCCGTCCGCGCGGCATCAGCGCCGCCAGCGCCGCGACGCCGACCGCGACCGTGGCCAGGGCCAGGCCGATCCAGAGCGCCAGCCGGCCGAACAGCGCCCAGCGTTCGGCGCGAGCCTGCGCCGCCGCGTCGTGGGGCAGCTCGGGCAGCGGCGGCTGGGCCACCGGCTTCCCGGTGGTCAGCCGTTCGGTGACCGCCCGGTACGGGTTGACCACCCCGTTGCCGTAGCCGCGCGACGCGTCGCCCCGGGCCGGGTCGGCGGTGGCCAGCAGCCTTCGGGTGACCTCCTTCGCCGACAGCCCGGGTTCCGCCGAGCGGATCAGCGCGGCGGTGGCGCTCACCATCGGGGCGGCGAAGCTGGTGCCGTCGTAGACGGTGTGACCGTACTGCCGGGTCGCGGCCACCACCGCGCCGCCCGGGGCGACGATGTCCACGTACGACCCGATCTGGGACTGCCGGAACCGGGCGCCGGTCTGGTCGATGGCGCCCACGCCGATCACTCCGTCGTAGGCGGCCGGGTAGGGCACCGGATCGGGGCGCGCGTCGTTCTGGTGCTGGTTGCCGGCGGCGGCGACCAGCACGACGTCCTTCCCGACCGCGTACCGGATGGCCCGCTCGACGTCGGGATCCGGGTAGTAGAGGGTCACCGACATGTTGATCACATCCGCGCCGTCGTCGACGGCGCGCCGGACCGCTTGGGCGAAGACCGCGGCGGTGACGGTGTCGTCGCCGGAGCCTGCGCCCTCGCTGGCGTTGCGCTCGCTGACCCGGATCGGCACGATCGTGACATCCGGCGCCAGCCCGTAGAAGCCGACGCCCTCCTGCCGGCCGGCGGCGATGATGCTGGCGACCGCGGTGCCGTGCGAGACGCAGTCCACGTCGCCGCCCGGCTCGCCACGCAGGGCGTCGAAGCCGCTGGTCACCCGCCCCGACAACTGCGGGTGGCCGCTGTCGGTGCCGGAGTCGATGACCGCCACCCGTACCCCCGCGCCGGTGCTGAACGGCCACACCCGCTGCGGCGCGAGCCACCGCTGGTGCCAGGGCGTCTCGGTGTTGACCTCACCCGGATCGCTCGGATTCTGGCAAATCGCCGGAGCCGCCCGGGCCGGCGTCGGTGCGGGAATCGTCAGTGCCGTGGCCAACACCGCGCCTACCAGGGCGAATGCCCCCATGGGACGGTCCCGGACCATTCCTGCCACCTCCCCGCCGACCGGTGCCGATGCATCGTAACGGCGAACGGCCGTAAACCGACGACTGGCGATGTCGCGCCAATTCAGTATGGTCGAGTCGTCACGCCCGGTGCAGGTGGAACGTGGGCGTGCACGGGGAGGGGACGGGGAGGGACACGCCATGGACGTACAGGCGCTGCGCGCCCGTGCCGACGAACTTATGGCGCAGTTCGAGCGGATGCGCTCCGGCGTGGGCGAACTCCAGCAGGGACTCAAGGCGGTGGCGGCGACGGTCACCTCCGACGACGGCCTGGTCACCGTGACGGTCGGTCCGCGTGGTCAGGTGACGAAGGTCGAGTTCGACCCCCGCATATACCGCCGGCCCAACTCGAAAGAGCTCGCCGCCACCGTCACCGAGACGATCCGGCGGGCCACCGAGAAGGCGATGGCCGACGTCGAGCAACTGCTCCGCCCGTTCGTGCCGGACAGCCAGTTCCAGGCCTACATGGATCACGACCTCGACGGCATCTTCCGTCAGCTGGACAGCGACCTGCCCGGGAAGGAAAAGGGATGACCGAGCTGCAGGACACCTTCGTCAAGCCGGACGCGGCGCTGGAGGGCGCAAACACCCTCGGTGCCGCCGGTGCTCGGCTCGCCCTGCGCTGGCAGGGCCTCGCCGCACGGATCGAAACGCTGAACGGCGGCCAGCCCTGGGGCACCGACGAGCCGGGCAACGAGTTCAACAAGAGCTACCTTGGCGGCGAGGACCAGCCGGCGCAGAAGGTCCTCGACATGGCCGGCGACCTGGTCCCGGTGGTGGAGCAGCTGGGGCCGACCGTCAAGGGCGCGGTCGAGGGCACCGTCGACGTCGACGACATGGTCAAGACGCTCTTCGGCGGCGACGACAAGTAGCCGCCGGCCGGCTGCGGGTCGACATCGGACAGAGGGGCGCTCGGGGTGGCGGTACCCAATCCCAGAGACTCGCTGGGCGAGTACGCCTGGGTCTGGGACGCCATCTGCTGGGTGAGCGCAGGCGAGGCGTGGCCCACCGGCGACGAGGACCGGATGCGCGAGCTTGCCGACAACTGGCAGGCGGTGTCCGACCTGGTCAGCGAGACGCTGGCCGAGGCCGACCCGGCGGTCATGAAGATCCTACAAAGCTGGGGCGGCGGGGCCGGCGAGGCGTTCGGTGGGCTGTGGAACCAGATCGGGGTCGACCCGAACACCGGCCTGCCGCTGATCCAGGAGATCGCCGCCGCGTACGCCACCGGCTGCGACCAGGCGGCCCTGGAGATCGAGTACGCCAAGCTGACCGTGCTGATCGCGGTCATCATCACCGTGATCGCGGTCTTCGTCGCACTGCTGATGGCCTGGCTCGGCGGGGTCTCGGCGGGTGCGATCCCGGGCATCCTGGCGGCCGGTCGGCAGGCCGTGACGGTCGCCTTCCGCCGGCTCATCGCTCAGATGGGTCGGCAACTGCTCACCCGGGCCGGGATGCAGTCGGCACTGCGGCTCGCCGGGACGAGACTGGGGCAGTTCGTCACGAGCCAGGGCTTCCGGCAGGGACTGAACCGGCTCGGCCTGGAACTGCTCGAAGAGATCGGCGAGGAGCTGATCATCGACGTGGGCGCCCAGGCGTACCAGATGCGCAGCGGCGAGCGGCGGGAGTGGGACAGCCGGCGGACGCTCACCGCAGGCGTGGGCGGTGCCTACGGGGCCGTGCTCGGCACCGGCATGCACTGGGCTGGCCGGCGGGCGGCGCCCCGGATGCCGTTCTCGTTCAGCCCGTCCCGGTTGACCTTCCCGGGCGGCGGTCTGGTCCGCTGGGGCAGCAACAGCATCGCCTCCGGCGCACAGAACGCGATCATTTCCCCGGCCGCGAGCGTGCTCGCCAACGCCAGCGTCAACCAGCAGTTCGTCCTGCCCGGCGCGGACGCCTTCCTCGGCGGGTTCGCCAGCGGCGCGGGCCGCACCGGGGCGACCCTGGCCGGCAGCGCCAGCGGCAACCTGGCGGCGAGGGTCACCAACCTCGGTCTCGACAGGATCGGCGTCTCGTTCACGCCCGGTGCCGGTCTCGGCGCAGGCGGGATCGACCCGTCCCTGGGGGTCGGTGGCGCGAACGGCCTCGGCAATCTCGGCAACCTCGGCGGTGCCGACGGCACGGGTGGCGGTTCCTCGACGGGGACCGGTGCCACCGGCGGCAACGGCTCGACCTCGGGTTCCGGCGGGTCCGGATCGGGTGGCTCCGGCAGTTCCAGCGGCCCGGTTGACACCTCCGGCACCGGAAACACCGACACCGGCGGTGGGGCGACCCAGAACAGCGCGAGCGCGGTACCGGACAGCGGGTCGGGCTCGATCAGCCTCGCGCCGCCGCCGGTCGACGGCGCCACCACCGGGGCCACCACCACCGACGGGGTTGGCCTGGCCAGCGTGGTCAACGACCCGACCTCGGTCGACGGCGCACCGCGCGCCGACGACGCGACCGCCACTCCGGCCCCGACCGACGACGCGTCCACGACCGCCGGCCGGGCGTCCGCCGAGGGCACGCCGGTGCCGGCCGGCCCGACCGTGGATGCCGATCCGAGCGGTACGGCAGGTGACCGGGGCACACCGGTCACCGACGCGCCCGGCACCGACCGTTCCGCGACCGGCTCGGCCGATCAGGGCGGCAGCGGGGCGACGACGGACCGATCCACGCCCGCCGCCACGAGCACCCCGGCCGCGACCGGCGACACCACCACATCCGGCGACACCACCACAAACCGGGATACGACCACATCCAGGGACACCACTACCCCGACCACGCCCGTCGACGCGTCGACCGGCACCGGTCGCACCGTGGTCGCCGGCCCCACGACCGACTTCGCCGCAGCTGGCCCGGCCGACCGTGCCGGGGACCGCCCGCCCGACACCGGGACCGATCCGTTGGCCTCGGACGCGCCGCCGATGGTCCTGCCCGGTGCGCCCGCCGCCACGGTGGTCGGGCCGACGCCGGGCAACGTCACCCCGACCGGCCCCGCAGCCCCGACGACTCCCGGCCCGCCGACCGCGCCACAGGTGACGCCCGGTACGCAGACCGCCCCGCAGGTGACGCCCACCGCCAACGTATCGGCCACGACCGGGACGCCCGCCAACGCGCCGGCCACGACGGGGACGCCGGCAGCGGGCACGAATACCCAGCCCGGCACCGGTAACACCAGCACGCAACCGGCACCGGCCCGTCCGCCGGTCACCACGACGGCGGCGAACACGGCGGGTTCGGTCTCGCTGGCGCCGGCCACCTCGACCAACCCCGCCCAGCCCGGCGTCACCACCCAGCAGACCGGGCCCACGCAGCAGCCAGGCACCCCGGCACCAGCCCAGGGCACGCCAGCCCAGGGCACGCCGGCGCAGCCGGGCACCGCGAGCCAGCCGGGCGGTCCGCCCGCCGGTGGCCGGCCGGAGGGGCGTACGCCGGTCGACCCGCTCGCTCCGGCGGTGCCGGCGCAGAGCGCGGGCACCGACCCGACGACCACCACCGCGCCCGGGAACCCGGACGGCGTCGCCGGCCCGGCGGCGGACCGGTCGGACCCATCCCAGCGGCCCGCCACCGACGGGCCGGTCGTCGTCCCGGTGCCGGGCAGTACCGGGACCACCCTCCCCGGTGGCCCGACCGCACCCGGCGCCGACCCGGGCCGGGTGAACCCGGAGACCCTCCGGCGGTCGGAGGGGCCGACCGGCCGCGGTACGCACAGCTGGCAGCTGGATCCCACAACGGTCGACGGTGACCCCAGTGGTCCGGACGCGGAGCGCGCCCTGATCGAGGCGTCGCGGACGCTGGCCGAGGCCGCCCGGACTGCGGTCAAGGACACGACGATCTCCCGGGCCAAGCAGCCCGGCACCGCCGGCGCGCTGCTGATGCCCAACGGCGAGATCACGACGCACACCAGCATGACGGCCAACAAGGGCACCAATCCGGCAACCCAGCCGGCCGTCCATCCGCTCGCACAGGCCGCGCTGGACCGGACGCAGGCGGCGTTGCCCGACGGCACCGGCAGCGGGCACGGCAAGTGCGCCGAGGTGGCCCTGGTCTCCGACCAGCTCTATCAGCTCGAACAGCAGTGGCGGGACGCGGGCGAACCCGGCACCTTCGAGCAGTACGCGCTGGACGCCTTCCAGGGTGCCAAGATCCTCACGCACCAGGTCAAGCCGGCCCGGCAGGACGACATCAGCTACCAGCTCGGCCACCACCGTCCGCCGTGCCGCTCGTGCGCGCACTTCCTGCCGCAGTTCAACGTCGAGCCGATCGTGGACCCGGAGCGGGACGCCACGACCTACCAGCCGCCGGTGCCGGGCGTGGTCGGCACCGGCCCGCCGCTGAGCGACAACCGGCCGTACGGCCGCCCGGACGGGCTGGTCCCCCCGGCGCAGGCCGACCAGCAGGCGCTCGATGCGGCCGTGCCGCAGGATCCGGCAACCGGCCGCCCGCTCGTGCACCCGGATCCCCGCGTCGGGCAGTGGGCCGGGCTGGTCAACGACGGCGGGCCGACCGTCCCCGGGCGCGACAACAACTGCGCGGACGTCGGGCTCTCCGTCCTGGCGACCTGGTTCGGCCGGCCCGAGGTGGCGGCGCCGACGGCTCCGTCGGCGGAGGTGGAGCTGGGCAGCACCGCGCGGCAGGAGCAGGCGCTGCGGGCCAGCTTCGCCCACCAGGGCGCCGGCAGCACCGGGCTGGACGCGATCGCCGAGGCGCTCCGTGCGGCCGGTCCCGGCTCGGCGGCGCTGATCGTCACCACTCAGGCGGACGGCAACGGCGCACACACCTGGAACGCGGTCAACCACGACGGCACCATCATCTGGCTCGACGGCCAGAACCAGCTGCTCTCCGACACCGACCCGGTGCACGCCGACCGGGTGGGCGACGTCTGGTCGATCGTGCTCGACGCCGAGGGCGACCCGGTCCGGCCGTCGGTGACGGACGCCGACACCCGGCCACCGGCACCGCCGACCTCGACCGCACCCGGCTCCGCGCCAGCGGCCACGACCGTCGAACAGCCGGACACGCAGCCACCGCCGGCCGGCCGACCCGGTGCCAACTCGGACCCGACCAACTCGGACGTGACGGGCCCGGACGTGACGGGCGGCGATCAGAACGTCGAGGGGGATCCCGACCCGGGTGCCTGGCCCGACATGCAGGGTTGGCCGATGCCGGACACCCGCCAGTTCGGGCCGGACCAACTGGCACCGTTGGAGAACGCCCGCTATCAGGACGACATCGCGGACAGCCTGCGGACACCCGACGGGTACGCCGTTCTCGCGGATCCGTCCACCCACCCGTACGGCCAACTGGTCAACGACGGCGGCCCGGACCAGCCGGGGCGGAGCAACAACTGCGTCGACAACGTGCTTGCGGCGCTGGCCAGCTTCTACGGCGATCCGCAGGTGTCCCACCCGCGCTGGCCGGACCGGCTCGACGACGGTTCCCTCGACACCGAGCTGGGCGAGCTGGCTGGCTTTGACCGGGTAGCGAGCTGGATCGGCGGGGACTGGACCGGCGACAACGACTCGATGCCCCGTACGCCCGACGAGCGCTCCGACGCGGTGGCCGACCGGTACGAGCAGCTCTACCAGAACGTCCGGGACGCGGGGCCGGGCTCGGCCGCGGTCGTCGCCGTCGAGTGGCTCCGGATCGACGAGAACACCGGTGCCCCGCTGGTCGACGCGGACGGTCACGTGCAGGGCGCCGCCCAGCACGTGTTCCTGCTCGTCTTCCCGCAGGACGCCGCGGGGCCGGTGTGGTGGGATCCCCAGTTCGGCAGCACCACCACCGACCCCCTACCCGGGGACTATGTTGGACTGACGCACAACCTGTGGTCGATGGAGGTGCAGCCCGGCCATGCCGATGAGCAGGGAGGAAGCCCGGCAGCTGATGACCAGGCTGCTCGGGACGGACAACCCGGTAGCGGTCTTCCCGTTCGAGTTCGGCTGGGCAGCCCAGGAGACGCTGTCCTCGCCGCAACGGACCCAGGGCCGGCAACTGGGCCAGGGGGTCTTCATCATCGACCAGACGGGGGTGGTGACCGCGCATCCCAGCCTGCCACCACCACTGATCATGAAACGGTACGCGGCGGCCCGGCGGGAGGGACGGATCACCGGCTGGCAGGTCTGGCCGGCACCGGATCCGACGGGCTGAACAACGCCGACCCGGCGGACAACCGCTATCTCGACGGGCTCCCGGAACCGGACCAGGCAACCCTGCTCGACGCGCTGACCGTGGCGCGGCAGGATGCCGACCAGATCCTGGCGGACCTGCACGACGTCAACACCGACGTGAACGCGCGGCTCGGGCTGACCGGCGAGGATGTGCTGAGCACCCTCGGCGAGGAGCACCGCGTCAAGGGCGCGGAATCCCTGGCTCGCAAGTTCCGTACCGAGCTGGAGCCGCTCGGCTACGACATCGGGGCGGCGCTGGAGACCGTCAACGACGTGGTGCGGTTCTCCGTACGCGGACCGGAGTCCGAGGCGTACGGGCCGGCGGTGGACGCGGTCCTGTCCGCGTTGGAGGCGCAGGGTTATCAGGTCACCGACCTGAAGAGCTTCTGGCACCCCGGCAACCGCTTCTTCGGTCTGAACTGCACCCTGACGTCACCGACCGGGCGCAGCTTCGAGTTGCAGTTCCCGACCGCGACCAGCTACGCCATCGGCAAGCAGACCCACGGGGCGTACGAGGTGATGCGCGACCCGGCGCAGTCGCCGGCCGCCCGGGTACACGCCTTCCTCGACATCCTCGCGATCAACAAGGCCAACGGCATCGCGGCGAGCATGCCGGGCGGGATGGCGACCGCGCGGTTCGAGACGCCGAAGGACACCAGCTTCGCCAAGTGGATGGCGTCACCCCGGCAGGCGAGCGTCCGCGATTCGTACCTCGACTGGCTCGGGCAGCAGGGCCAGACGTTCGCCGACATGCTCGCCGAGCGAGGATTGACGGCGTCCGACCTGCCCGGTCTGGACCTCGACCTGATGGGGGGCGTGCATGGCGACGCTGACGTTCGGCTACTTCCTCCTCCGGAGACCGGACGACCCGACCGGCCCGCCGGTCAACCTGATCGCGGAGGCGGAGAGCGCGGGGCCGACCCAGGCGGTGATCTGGGACCGGTCGACGGACGCCTGGACGTTCCGTCCGGACGTGGCGGCGGCGATCCTCTGGGCGAATCCGGAGCGTCACGAGGTCCAGCGGGTCGACCGGGCGGCGGCGGAACGCGAGACAACGCGCTTCACGACGGTTCCGCTGCCGACGGAGGCCGAGTTGACGGAGATCTGCCGCCGGGCGACCTGAGCGATCCCGGGTCCGAGCTGTCGCTGCCGGAGGGCCGGCGGTTCGGGCCGGGTGTGCTGGCGCCGCTGGAGGACCCCCGTTTCCAGGGCGACCTGGCCGCGACCCTGGCCACCCCGCAGGGGTACGCGGTCTTCGCGGATCCGTCCACCCACCCGTACGGCCAGTTGGTCAACGACGGTGGGCCGGACCAGCCGGGCCGGGGCAACAACTGCGTCGACAGCTCGCTGGCGGCGCTGGCCAGCTTCCACGGTGACCCGCAGGTGTCGATGCCGCGCTGGCCGGATCGGCTCGACGACGGCTCGGTCGACCGGGTCTCCGGTGAGCGGGGCGGTCTGAACCGGGCCGAGGCGTGGATCGGCGGGGAGTGGATCGGCGGGCCCGACAACCTCCCCGCCGACCTGTCGGCCCGTGCCGATGCGGTGGCCGCGCAGTACGCCGATCTCTACCAGCTGGTGGCGGAGGCCGGACCGGGGGCGTCGGCGCTGGTGGTGTCCGACTGGCTGTACCTCGACGCCGCCGGGAACGTCGTCCTCGACGAAGCCGGCCGGCCCGAGGTGGACGGCTCACACGCCTTCGTGATCGTCTTCCCGGCCGACGCCGACGCGCCGGTGTGGTGGGATCCCCAGAGCGGGACGGCGTCGGTGGACATGCCGGCCGCCGACGTGCGGGAATCCCATGCCCTCTGGGCGATGATGGTGCCTGACGGAGAGGGGCGAGTTGACCGAGGACGAGGCGCTGACACTGATCAGCCGGCTGCTTGGGACCCGGAATCCGATCGTGCTCCGGGAGTTCGAGTTCGGCTGGCTGGCCCGGGAGAGGCTCTCGGAGCAGGAGCGGGCCTCGGGGATGCACGTGGGCCAGGGGAGCTACATCATCGACCGGTCGGGAGTGATCACGGTCCACTCCAGCCTGCCACCCCGGCGGGTGATGGAGGAGTACGCCCAGGCACGACGCGAGGGCCGGATCAAGGGCCGACAGGTCTGGCCCGAGGCGGAACCGACGGGCTGACGGATCCCGACGGCCCGACCGGGCCCCCCGGAGCTGATCCCGACGCGACCGCCGCCGACGGACCCGACCTACGCCGGGCCGCCGCCGGTACCACCTTCGGCGGCGCGCTGCTCGACGCCGACCCCGGCCGCACCGCGCAAGCCGTCCAGGCGGCGCTGACCACCGGGCCGCTGCCCGAGGGGGCGAGCGTCGACCCGGCCACCGCGACCGTCACCCTGGACACCCCCGAGGGCCCGCAGCAGGTACGCATCGAACTGACCGACCCCCGGGCGGACGCCCCCGTCGCGCCGGTCGCCACCATCCAGCACACCGCCGACGGTGCCGTGGTGCAGGTGTCCACCGGGGCGCACCCCGATCACATCCGGCGAGCCGTGGCCGCGATGCTGGCCGAGGCGGACACGGTCGCCCAGGACCGGGCCAGCGGGCTGCGCGTCGACGCCACCGCCGCGCTTGCCGAGGGCGCCCGGCCGGAGGGTGGCGGCAACCGCGTCCTCACCGCGCGGGACATCGGCCACCTCGCCGACCTGCGGGTCGTGCTCGCCGACAGCACGACCACGGCCGATCCGGCCCAGGCTGGCCAACTGCGCGCCGAGGCGTTGAGCCTGCTCGTCGCCGCCGGCCTGCTGGAGCAGGATCCGACGCACGCGGTGCACGACCTCGACAGCAACGTGCCGGTGGTCGGGCCGGCGGCGGCCCAGGCCCGGCTCGACCTGATCCGGAGCCACCTCGGCCCGGTCGCCCCGCAGCTCGAAAGCCTGATCGGGCTGGCACACGGCGACGGGCAACAACTCGTCGCGGACCTTCGGGCGGCACAGTCGGCGATCCGCGCCGAGGCCCGTACCTGGGCACAGCAGGCCACCGCCCTACGCGACGAGGCCGACCTCGCGCTCACCGCCCGGGTGGACGCGGAACTGGCCGCCGCCCCCGACCACGTCTTCGGCCGGCTCGTGATCGGGGGCGGCTGGGCCGCCACCGCCGACTTCGTCACCATGGGCGCGGCCGGCGACACCGGCGCCGGGCTCCCGCCGGTGCTCTGCGTGTCGCAGGGCCACGACCCGTGGGCGGAACGGCAGGCCCTGCTGATGGGGCAGATCCCGTCGGAGCTGGAACTTCCCGGGCTGCCGTTCCAGCCGGCCGACCTGGCCGAGCAGGGCACCCAGTTCACCCCCTCCGATGTCTTCGCCGACGCGGTGGGTGCCGCACGGGCGTTGACCGGGATGCCGACCTACCAGGGCATGGCGACCGGGATCACCCCCCGCCCCGCCGACGCCGCGGGCTGGCCCGACGGCGCCAACTTCCGGGTGACCGTCGGCGGACGGGACTTCTTCACCGCGTCGGTCGACGTGGCCACCGGGCCGGGGCCCTCCCGGGTGCCGAGCGCACCGGCCACCACCACCTCCCAGTACGCCGACCCGACGACCGGCTACCGTGTCGACCGCTCCGGTCCCACGCCGGTGTTCCGCGCCCCCGACGGCTCCCCGGTCGACCCGGACGCCCTGCCCCCGGCTGCGCGAGCCGTCCTCGGTGGCACCGGCCCGAACATCGCGGACCTGCCGCTGCTGACGGACCTCGCCGGTCGGCTGACCGATCCGCTGGTGGCCGACCCGGTCTCCGGCTATGCCGTCGACCCCTCGACCGGGCAGGTCTTCGACCCGGCCGGCGGACCGGTGGACCCCGGCGCGCTGCCCGACGGGGTGGCAGCCCGACTGGGCCATTCCCCGGACGGCTCGTTCAACGATCCCCGCCCCGCCGCGCCACCCGTCGACTTCGGCGGGCAGAACCTGGCCGACGCCTACCGTGCCGGGGACCGCGTGCTGGTCTACGGCGCGGGGGCCTCCGGCGCGTGGGACATCGAGCAGGCCGCGGCCTCGGCGGCGGGACGCATCGACTGGTCGGCCCAGGCCCGGGAGCTGCCGCCCGCGCGGGTGACGGGCGACCCCGTAGTGGATGCGCAGGCCCGACTGGAGTACAGCTTCAGCGGCGGTTACAACCGGCGCAACACCCTGCCCGGCCTCGGGGCGTACTCGGACGCGGCCCAGGCCCGGGTGGCGGACATGTCGTTGCGTGAGATCGTCGCCGTCCGGCACACGGTCGACGGGGCGCTTCTGGTGCGCTTCACCGACGGCACCGAGCAGGTCTACGACCGGGTGGTCCTTTCCATCGGGCAGGAGCCCCGACTTCCCGGCGGCGTGCACGCGCTGCTGTCCGAGGTGGACCTCACGGCCATCGAGGGGCCGCCCACCGCCAGGAGGAACCCCGCCCCCGACGTGCTGGGGCTGCGCGACGCCACCGGCCAACTGCGCGTCCTCGGCGGAGCCAGCGTGGCCGGTGCGCTGCTGGCCGAGGTCGACGACACCGTCGGGGAGGCGGTGACGCGTCAGGCCAGAGCGCTGCCGGACGACTCGCGGGGTATCGGGCCGAGCATCCGGTTCCACGCACAGCGGATCGCCGAGGCGAACCGGGGCGCGCCGCCGGTGCCGTCGCCGAGCGGGCCCGCCGACGGCGGCCCCGCGCCGTCGGACCCGCCGTCAGACCTCGTCCCACAGGACGACGCCGTACGGTCTCCAACCCCACTGCTCGTCGAGCCAGGGCAGCGCTCCGTACCGGGCGACCAGATCCCGGCCGAGCGGGGGCAGCTCGACCTCGGTGGGGCCGCCGTTGATGTCCTGTCCGCGCCCCTGGGCGGTGACCTCGACGGGATTACGCCGCAGGTCGACGTAGCGCAGGGCGGGCAGGTTCCGGGACGCGGCGAGCGCCTCGGCCCCGGCCGGCCCGATGCCGCAGCGGGCCAGGCCCAGCCAACGCAGCCGGCCCAGGTGCGGGGAACCGACCAGCGCGGCGAGCCCGTCGTCGCCGATCGGATTGCCGCGCAGGTCGAGGGCGACCAGGCGACCGAGGGCGGCGACACCGGCCACGCCCGGCATCAGCGCGGCGGCCTCGACCAGCACCAGATACCGGACGGGGAGATTGGCCCAGACCTCGTCGGCGTGATCGACGAAGGCGCGGGCCGTCATGGTGACCGACTCGACGAGGCCGTTGCGCACCTGCCAGTCGACGAGCAGGTGGGCGACCGGCGCGGCGAGCCGCTGGCTGACCCGCCGGTGCAGCAGGATGGCCTCCCGGGTCCCGTCGATGCCCGCCAGGTCGAGACGGATCAGCTCGGCGTGCTCGGGGTCGGTGCCCTCGATCGCGTTGGCGTACCGCCGGCGCAGATCGAGGTCGTCCGGGTCGGCGAGGATGGCGGCGTAGAGCTCGGCGGGCGTGGCCATGACGGCAGCGTATCGACGGACGGCTCGATCACCGCCAGTGCCGTTCCGGGCTCCACCTTCCACGGCCTGGGCCGGCCGGCCGCCGACCCGGCGGCGGTGCTGGACACGGCCCGAACCGCGCTGCCGCAGGTGGCCCCGTACGCCCAGGTGGACGCGGTGGTCCCGGTCGGCCCCGACCGGTTCGAGATCCGTACGGCCGGGCAGTACCCGCTGACCGTGCGGCTCACCGCCGGTCCGTTGACCGACGGTGTGGTGGCCCGGTCGAGCCGGGAGCCCGACGGTAGCTTCACGGTCACCGTGTCGGACCGGGCGGTCGACGGTGTGGTGGCCCGAGCGCTCGCGCACGAGGTGGCGGAGCTGGTCGCGCTGCACGAGTCCGGCCGGGCGCTGGTCGGCCCGCTGGACCCGGGCAACGCGCAGGGCCCGATCGACCCGGCCGGGCTGACCGCGCACGACCGCGGCCGGATGGCCGAGATCCGGCTGCTCGCCGCCGGGTACGCCGACGCCGAGCCGGCCACCCGCCCGGCCGTACGCGCCGAGATCGACGCCCTCGCCAGCCACCTCGGCGTACGGGTGGGTGACCCCGACGCCCGAGCCCGCTGGGCGGTCCTGCCGCGCGACGTGCTGGCCCACCTGATGCAGCTCAGCGTGCCCTCGATCACCCCGGCGGCGGTGCAGGCGGTGCTGGCCGGCGCCCCGACCCTCACCGAGGTCGAGCGGGTCCGGATGATCGACCATCGATCCCGGCTGGCACCGGATTTCCAGGTGCCGCAGCAGGCCGACCTGGACGCCCGGCTGCGGGAACTGGCCGCCGAGGCCGAACACTCGCAGTCCAGCATGCCGCGGATGCCCGCCTTCGCCGGGCAGATCATCGCCGTACCCGCCGGGCAGCTCGACCGGGTCCGGGCGGTGGATCCGCAACTCGCCGACCGGCTCGCCGCCGAGGGGATCTACGTCGACCTGACCGGCCGCTACGACCTGCGCCCGTACATGGTGACCAGCGTGCCGGCGATCGACCTCGGCGCGGCCCGCCCGGCGTACGACCTCACCACCGAGGCCGGCCGGCAGTCCCAGTTGCACGAGGACCGGCAGCGCTCCCGGGCCGCGCTGCGCGGCCTGCCCAATGGGCCGGGCGTCGCCCTGCTCACCACCCACGACTTCCACTACCAGGGGACGGCCCGGTGGATGGGTCTGGTGCCCGACGTGCTGACCGAGGCGCTGCGCGGCATCACCCCCGCATCGCCGGGCCCGGCGGTGACGGTGGAGAGCGCAGCGGCTGCCGACCCGGCCGGCGACCGTACGGTGGTGGCCGACCGGGTGACCCTGCCGCCGGACGCCCCCAACAAGCCCGGACCGCGCTACGGCCCGGCGTTGGACGCCCGGACCGGGCAGCCGCCACCGCTCTTCGACGGCCCGCCGAAACGGGAGGACGTGCAGCAGGGCGCGCTCGGCGACTGCGGCATGATCGCCGTGATCGGGTCGGTCGCCGGTCACCTGCCGGAGACGATCGCGCGCATGTTCCAGCCGAACCCGGCCGGCTCGGTCGACGTGCTGCTACACGAGGCCAGCGGGCCGGGGCAGACGGTCACTCCGACCGGACGCCAACTGCGGGTCACCGTCTGGCCCGACGTTCCGCTGCACCCGAACTCGACCGGGCGCAGCGCGTACGCCGACCAGTCGACGGTCGGCACGGCCTGGGCGTCGCTGCTGGAGAAGGCGATCGCCGCGGTCGACCGCACCTGGACCCAGCAGCGCCATGACCAGTGGCAGCAGCAGTGGACCGCCCGACCGGGCACGGACCCTGCCCAGGCCGCGCCGCTCGGCTACGCCCGACTGGGCAACGGCAGCAGCCGCCTGGTCCAGGCGGAGCTGCTCACCCAGCTCACCGGGTTGCCGACCGGGGTGAGTCAGTTCGATTCGACACCGGGTCGGGAGACCGACGCCGAGGCACGGCTGGCGGACCTGCTCGCCGCCGGCAGTCCGGTGATCACCGGCACCCGCCCGGCCTCGGCCTACCCGAACGGGAAGCCGCCGTACGGGCTCGTCCCCGGGCACGCGTACGAGATCGTGTCGGTGGCGAACGGCCAGGTGCAATTGCGCAACCCGTGGAATTCGAGCCATCCGTCGTCGATGCCGGTGCGCGCCTTCCTCGACCTGATGAGCCCCGGGTACGCCCACGTCGAGCTGGCCCGGAGCACCGTGGCGGCGCTGCCCGGCTCCGAGTTCCACGGTCAGGGCCGGCCGGTGGCCGACCCGACGGCGGTGCTGGACCGGGCCCGGCTGGTGCTGCCCACCCTCGCCGGGACGATCGGCGCGGACCAGGTCGTCGCCGTCGGGCCGGACGTCTTCGAGCTCCGCTCGGCCGGGCTGGACCCGCTGCGCGTCCGGGTTACCGCCGGCCCTCTCGCCGCCGGCCGGGTGGCCCAGACCACCCGCAACCTGGACGGCACCTTCACCCTGACCGTCTCCGACCGGGCCGCCGACGCCGTGGTCGACCGCGCGGCGGCACACGAGACCGCCGAGCTGCTGGCCCGGCACGAGACCGGAGCGGCCCAGGTCGGGCACTTCGACCAGGGCACCGCCGAGAGGCCGATCGATCCGGCCGGCCTCACCGCCCGGGACCGGGGCCGGCTGGCGGAGCTACGCCTGATGGCCACCGGGTACGCCCGGGCCGATCCCACCGCCCGGGTGGCGCTGCGGGCCGAGGTCGACTCGCTGGTCGACCGCCTCGGGCTGCGCTGGGGCACACCGGACGCGCACGCCCGGCTGGCGGTCCTGCCGAGCGAGGTGTGGGCCCAGGTGATGCGGCTGAGCGTGCCGGCGGTCACGCCCGACGCGGTAGCCGCCGCGCTGGCCGCCAACCCCGACCCGACCACCGTCGAACGGTTCCGCGCGATCGACTACCGCAGCCGGCTGGCGCCGGACTTCCAGCCGCCGCCGGCCGCCGCGCTCGACACGAAACTGCGCGAACTGGCCGTGCACGGGGAGCGGAGCCAGTCCTCGCTGCCCCGGATGCCCGCCCTGGCCGGGCAGATCATCGCGGTGCCGCCCGCCCTGCTGGACCCGATTCGCCAGGTCGACCCACGGCTGGCCGACCGGCTCGCCGCCGAGGGCGTCTACGTCGACCTGACCGGCCGCTTCGACCTGCGCCCGTACACCCTCGACGGCGCACCGGAGATCTCGCTGACGGCGTCGACGCCCACGTTCGACCTGGACACCGAGGCCGGCCGGAATGCGCTGCTCAGCGAGGACCGCAGCCGGGCCGCTGCCACCTTCCGCGCTGCGTACGGGTCGAATCCCGCCGCCATGGCGGTGCTCAGCACGCACAGCTTCCACTACCAGACCGACGCTCGGCTGATGGCGCTGGTCCCGAACGCGCTGACCGAGGCGCTGCGGGCGATGATGCCGGCCGAACCCGAGGTCGGGGTCGAGGTCACCCCGACCATGACCAGCGGCGAGGTGACCGTGGCCGCCGACCGGGTCACCCTGCCCGACCCGATCGCCAAACGCCCCGTCGAGTACGGGCGGCCACGGGATGGCCGAACCGGGCAACCCGCGCCACTCTTCGACGGCCCGCCCCGCCGCGAGCAGGTGCAGCAGGGCATGCTCGGTGACTGCGGGATGCTCGCCAGCCTGGCTGCCGTCGCCGGCCATCGGCCGGAGTCGCTGGCCCAGCTGTTCCAGCCGAACCCGGATGGCACGGTGGACGTGTTGCTGCACGAGAGCACGCTGCTGGGTGCCGCGACGGTGCCCACCGGCCGCCGGCTGCGGATCACCGTGCACCCGGATGTGCCGCTACGGCACGTGGCCCAGGGTCAGACAGCCTATGCCGACCAGCACCTGAACGGCACGGCGTGGGCCTCGTTGTTGGAGAAGGCGCTGGCGGCGGTCGACCGAACCTGGAGCGGGCAGCGGCACCAGCAGTGGCAGGCGACCTGGCGTGCCTGGCACAGCAAGGACGACCCGCTGCGGGCAGCACCCACCGGCTATGCCCGCCTGCATGTCGGCAGCACCCCCCAGATGCAGGCGGAACTGCTGACCCAGCTGACCGGTTCGCCGAGCCGGACGTCCGTCTTCGACGGCCAGCCGGGGCACGAGGCCGTGGTGCAGGCGCGACTGGCGGCGTTGCTGGCCAGCGGAAGCCCGGTGATCACCGGTACCAGGCCGAAGCGGGCGTACCCGGAGGCGATCCGTAACCGACTTCCGTTCGGGCTCGTCGCTGGCCACGCCTACGAGGTGATCGCGGCCACCAACGGTCAGGTGTGGCTACGGAACCCCTGGAACCGGGATCATCCCGCCCCGATGTCCGTGCGGGACTTCCTGGATCTGACGAGCGGTTCCTATGCGCACCTGGACGGCGCTGGCGCGGCGGGTCCGGCACAGAACGGGGTGACGCCCGCCCCGCCGACGGCGCCTGCCGTGTCGACGGTCTCCCTCGCGGTGCCGCCCCCGGTGGCGGCGGCACCGGGCAGGCCGGAGACATTGGAAACCGTGCCATCTCGGCCGCGTCCGCACTCGCTGGGGCGCACCTACCTCGACGACGAGCGGATCACCGTTGACTACCATGCCCTGCTCGGTCCCGACGGTACGGTGAGCGGGCTGCTCGTGGTGGTGTCCTCCGAGCAAGGGCCGCGTTCGGTCCACTGGACCAGCGGCGACGCGCCGGGCGTGGCGGAGTCCGTGCCGATCGTGCGGGCGGAGGCAGAGCGCATCGCCCGGGACGTGCTCGGCTTCACGTTGCCGCCCGAGCCGGCGTTGTGCGACATGGTGGACGGCTGACGATGCCGATGGCAGGACAGGGAGAAGGGCCGTTGCGTTCCTTTACCGAGGTCACTTCGATCCCCAACAACATACCGGTCGATATCGGGCACGCCCGGCTCGGAGTGCGATGGGTGGATGTGGGCCCCCCCGTGCGCGCCGAGATCATCGTCATGCCGCACTGGACCGACGAGTCCCCGCACCATGAGGTCGCGCTCGGCGAGACCTTTCCGGTGGGCGAGGAGACCTGGCGTTTCGCCGATCTCGACATGTCCAGCGAGGACGAGTGGGAGGTCACCGTCCGGCGGGTGGACGAGAACGAGGTGCTGGAGCCGCCCAGCGGTCATCTCTGGAAGCCGGCCCGGCTGCGGCCGTACGGGCACCTCGACGAGGCGCAACTCCAGTCGGCGGAGGCCGCGCTGGGGCATCCGCTGCCGCCGGACTACCGGGAATGGCTGCGGCGAAACAACGGCGCGCTGCCCGAGGTGGAGCACCACGTTCCCGGTGTTCCGTTCTCGCTACTGCCGGAGCGTCCGCTGTTCGGGGTGCATCCGCAGTATCCGCTCGTCGATCTGGTGCAGGCGCAGCGCGTACATCGGGATCGTTGGTTGTCGCCGGACTGGCTGGTGATCGCGAATCCCGTTGGCGGCCTGCTGGTCGTTTCGACGCAGCCGAGTAGCGCAAACGTGTACTTCGTGCACGAGCTCGACCTGGTCGGTCCGCCGGGTCCGCCGGCCTCGGCCGTGCGGGAACGGAAGCTGCGCGCGGTGGCCTGGTCGATGTACGAATTCGTCGGCCGCCTGACGCCAAAGGAGTTGGACCACCTTCCTCCGGCGCAGATGCTGCCGCCCGGCACGTCCACCGATCCCGGCAACTACGAGAACGGATAGGGATGAGCGAGCCTCAGCGAGCGAACCAGCAGCGCGGTGCGGGGGAAACGCTCAGGCCGACGCCGGGCGGAGCGAGGTGACGGCATGAGCGAGCGACAGCGAGTGAATCGGCAACGCAGTGCGGAAAACGCTCAGGCCGACGCCGAGCGGAGCGAGGTGACGGCATGAGCGTCGGCGGCGGACCCTTGCGCTCGTTCACGCACCTGACCGCCATTCCCAACAACATGCCGGCCGACATCGGGCCGGCCCGGCTCGGCGTGCGGTGGGTCGACGTCGGGCCGCCGGTGCGTGCGGAGATCGTCGTCATGCCGTACCGGGACGAAGCGTCGCCGCACTACGAGGTGACGCTCGGTGAGACCTTTCCGGTGGGCGAGGAGACCTGGCGTTTCGCCGATGTCGACATGTCCAGCGGGGACGAGTGGGAGGTCACCGTCCGGCGGGTGGACGAGAACGAGGTGCTGGAGCCGCCCACCGGCCGCCTCTGGAAGCCGGCCCGACTGCGGCCCTACGGCCAGCTCGACGAGGCGCAGCTGCGGTCGTTGGAGACCACCCTCGGGGTCCGGCTGCCGGCGAGCTACCGCGACTGGCAATCCCGAAACAACGGCGCGCAGCCCGAGGGCGAACACCACATCCCCGGCGCACCCTTCACCCTGCTGCCGGAGCGTCCGCTCTTCGGCGTGCACCCGCAGGATCCGTCCCTCGATCTGGTGCAGGCGCAGCGCGTACATCGGGATCGTTGGTTGTCGCCGGACTGGCTGGTGATCGCGAACCCGTCCGGCGGCCTGCTGGCTGTCTCGGCCGACTCCGGCAACGAGAGCGTCTACTTCGTGCACGAGCTCGACCTGGTCGGCCCGCCGGGTCCGCCCGCCTCGGCCGCGCGGGAACGGAAGCTGCGCGCGGTGGCCTGGTCGATGCACGAATTCGTCGGCCGGCTGACCCCAGTGGAACTCGATCATCTTCCGCCCGCACAGGTCCTGCCGCCCGGCACCGCCACCGGCCCCCGCAACGACGAGGCCGGGCAGCCCTGAGCCCGGCGCAGACCCCACCGGCCCTGCTCCTGGCGCCGCCGGGGACGGGGCCGGTGCGTTCAGCCGAGCTGTGACAGCAGGCCGGCGTACGCCTCACGGACCGCGGCCAGCCGGTCTCTGCGGAACCGGCCCGGCTCGCGGTGGTGCAGCTGTCGCCCCCGGTCGCTGTCGAAGGCGTCCGGTGCAACGGCGTCGCCACCCGCCGGGATGAACTTGCCGACCTCGTCCAGTGCGGCGACGGCCCGGGTCAGCGCGGCCCGGGCCCGCTGTCCGTCCTCGCCGCTCGCCGATCCCGCCGGCACCTGACCGGCGTACGTGTCCGCGACCAGCAGCCACTCGCCCGGATCGAGAAGTTGGGACGGCTCGTCGCCGCCGTAACGGAATCCGCTGCCCGCCCCGCCGATCGTCGGCGGTAACCGGAAGGTGAACTCGCGTTCCTGGCCGCAGCCCGCGCACGCGCCGGTGTACCGGCTGGCCAGGTCGCCGTCGTCGAGCGCGATGACGGAGCTCTGCCGGGCAAACCGGCTCTCCCCGCACGAGCAGGGATGCAGGTCCATGTAGAGGTGCGCCTCCGCGTTGGTGCGGCTCAGCGGCGGGGTCATGCATCCCACCGTACCGACCGGAGCGGTCCACGGCCGTCCCGGTCAGGTCGCTGGCATACTCGCCGACCATGGTGTTGTCGCGCGGCTGGGCGGTCTTTCTCACCGGGGTCGGCGTCTGGACCTGGGTGATCTGGCCGAGGTTCGCGGTGGCCATCTGGAAGGACCCGCGGTCCTGGTCCACCGGTACGGTCGGGGACGGCCCGCCGACCGGCTTTCTCTGGGTGCACGCACTGCTGATCGTGGCCTCGTTGGCCATCGGCACGGCCGTCGGCCTGCTCGGCCTCCGTGCCTGGCAGGCATCCCGCCGGCGTACGCGCTGAGCCTGTCCGGGCCTCGCCGCCGTTGCCCACTGGTGCTGGTGTTCCGGTGTCCATCTCGGAGCGCACGGTGACCGGATGGTGGGGTGTGACGGGGACCGCTGGCACTCTTGACGATCAATCCGGTGGACGCGTAACTTTCTCTCTGCCAGCGCGGAACGGGCAAACAGGGCGAAAGTCCAGAGGCTCCGAAGCGGTGGTGCCGGGTTCTCCGAGGACTTGTTCCTCAGTGGACGCGGCCCCGGGTGGGGCTCGACCGGATCGCCGAGGGGCGGATTTGGCGGAGCGGAACCGACCGGGTAAGGTTGACGACCGGCAGGGCACCGGGCGAGCCTGCGGGAGACCGCAGCGGCCGGCCTGCCAAATCCGACGATCGAGCGAGGTGGTTCGCCGCCGCGCCGGTTGGCGGGTGCCGAACTGGCTGAAAGCGTGACAGACCGGGACACACGGTTTGACACGGGGCAGACGGTAAGGTAACGTAATAAAAGTGCCCACCGCGAGATGCGGTGGGTGTGGATGGGATGCCCCGGATGGGTGCCTGCGGTTTGTGGGTGTTCTGATGGTGTGTGGTTGTTCTTTGAGAACTCAACAGGGTGCTTGATAAGCCAGTGCCAAGTTTGATTGTTGTCCTGGCTGGTTGGGTCTTTGGGTCTGGCTGGTTGGGGTTTCTTTGGCGACATTTTTTGTTGCTGGGGTTTGTTTTCCAAGTTTTTGTTGGAGAGTTTGATCCTGGCTCAGGACGAACGCTGGCGGCGTGCTTAACACATGCAAGTCGAGCGGAAAGGCCCTTTGGGGTACTCGAGCGGCGAACGGGTGAGTAACACGTGAGCAACCTGCCCTAGGCTTTGGGATAACCCTCGGAAACGGGGGCTAATACCGGATATTCACTGTCTGCCGCATGGTGGGTGGTGGAAAGATTTTTTGGCTTGGGATGGGCTCGCGGCCTATCAGCTTGTTGGTGGGGTGATGGCCTACCAAGGCGACGACGGGTAGCCGGCCTGAGAGGGCGACCGGCCACACTGGGACTGAGACACGGCCCAGACTCCTACGGGAGGCAGCAGTGGGGAATATTGCACAATGGGCGGAAGCCTGATGCAGCGACGCCGCGTGAGGGATGACGGCCTTCGGGTTGTAAACCTCTTTCAGCAGGGACGAAGCGTGAGTGACGGTACCTGCAGAAGAAGCGCCGGCCAACTACGTGCCAGCAGCCGCGGTAAGACGTAGGGCGCGAGCGTTGTCCGGATTTATTGGGCGTAAAGAGCTCGTAGGCGGCTTGTCGCGTCGACTGTGAAAACCCACAGCTCAACTGTGGGCTTGCAGTCGATACGGGCAGGCTAGAGTTCGGTAGGGGAGACTGGAATTCCTGGTGTAGCGGTGAAATGCGCAGATATCAGGAGGAACACCGGTGGCGAAGGCGGGTCTCTGGGCCGATACTGACGCTGAGGAGCGAAAGCGTGGGGAGCGAACAGGATTAGATACCCTGGTAGTCCACGCTGTAAACGTTGGGCGCTAGGTGTGGGGGGCCTCTCCGGTTCTCTGTGCCGCAGCTAACGCATTAAGCGCCCCGCCTGGGGAGTACGGCCGCAAGGCTAAAACTCAAAGGAATTGACGGGGGCCCGCACAAGCGGCGGAGCATGCGGATTAATTCGATGCAACGCGAAGAACCTTACCTGGGTTTGACATCGCCGGAAATCCTGCAGAGATGTGGGGTCCTTCGGGGCCGGTGACAGGTGGTGCATGGCTGTCGTCAGCTCGTGTCGTGAGATGTTGGGTTAAGTCCCGCAACGAGCGCAACCCTCGTCCCATGTTGCCAGCAATTCGGTTGGGGACTCATGGGAGACTGCCGGGGTCAACTCGGAGGAAGGTGGGGATGACGTCAAGTCATCATGCCCCTTATGTCCAGGGCTTCACGCATGCTACAATGGCCGGTACAATGGGCTGCGATACCGTGAGGTGGAGCGAATCCCAAAAAGCCGGTCTCAGTTCGGATCGGGGTCTGCAACTCGACCCCGTGAAGTCGGAGTCGCTAGTAATCGCAGATCAGCAACGCTGCGGTGAATACGTTCCCGGGCCTTGTACACACCGCCCGTCACGTCACGAAAGTCGGCAACACCCGAAGCCGGTGGCCCAACCCTTGTGGAGGGAGCCGTCGAAGGTGGGGCTGGCGATTGGGACGAAGTCGTAACAAGGTAGCCGTACCGGAAGGTGCGGCTGGATCACCTCCTTTCTAAGGAGCACCATCCAGTGAAAGCTGGTATGGAGCCCGCGGCCTGCGGATGTCGGGTCGGGGTGCTCGTTGGCGGAGACACTGGCGAGTTTTCTTCTGGCAACGGCCGGGATGTCTAGTACGACCATTCTTTGGGGTGGTAGGGAACGGTTGACCGGTGCGGCTGGGTGGGGAATGTAGAGCACCCTGTTGGGTCCTGAAGGAACAGCCCTGTGTGGTGGTTTCTTTTGGTGCCATTGTCCTGCCTGTGTGGTGGGGTGTGGTTTGCCAGGCATGGCCTGGTGTGGCATACCGCCGGCGGTGGTCGGGTTTGGTGTCGCACGTGGTGGGTTGTGGGTTGGTTGTTTGTTGAGAATTGCACAGTGGACGCGAGCATCTTTGTGGTCAAGTTGTCAAGGGCGGACGGTGGATGCCTTGGCACCAGGAGCCGATGAAGGACGTGGGAGGCCGCGATAGGCCTGGGGGAGCTGTCAACCGAGCTGTGATCCCAGGGTGTCCGAATGGGGTAACCCGGCTGGAGTCATGTCCAGTCACCTGCACCTGAATTCATAGGGTGTGTGGAGGGAACGCGGGGAAGTGAAACATCTCAGTACCCGTAGGAAGAGAAAACAAATAGTGATTCCGTGAGTAGTGGCGAGCGAAAGCGGATTGAGGCTAAACCGGTTGCGTGTGATACCTGTCAGGGGTTGCGTGGTCGGGGTTGTGGGACCCTGCTCGACAGGCTGACACCTGTTGGAGGAGTGATAAAGCCAGTTGTTAGCTGAATGGTCTGGAAAGGCTGACCGTAGACGGTGATAGTCCGGTAGGTGAAAGCAGCTGGTCTTCTGTGGGTGTTCCCGAGTAGCGGCGGACTCCTGTAATCTGCCGTGAATCTGCCAGGACCACCTGGTAAGCCTAAATACTTCCTGGTGACCGATAGCGGACGAGTACCGTGAGGGAATGGTGAAAAGTACCCCGGGAGGGGAGTGAAATAGTACCTGAAACCGTTCGCCTACAATCCGTCGGAGCCTTGCGGGGTGACGGCGTGCCTTTTGAAGAATGAGCCTGCGAGTTAGTGGCATGTGGCGAGGTTAACCCGTGTGGGGGAGCCGTAGCGAAAGCGAGTCTGAAGAGGGCGTTTGAGTCGCATGTTCTAGACCCGAAGCGGAGTGATCTAGCCATGGGCAGGCTGAAGCGTGGGTAAGACCGCGTGGAGGGCCGAACCCACCAACGTTGAAAAGTTGGGGGATGACCTGTGGTTAGGGGTGAAAGGCCAATCAAACTCCGTGATAGCTGGTTCTCCCCGAAATGCATTTAGGTGCAGCGTCGTGTGTTTCTTGCCGGAGGTAGAGCACTGGATGGTCTAGGGGGCCTACAAGCTTACCGAAATCAGCCAAACTCCGAATGCCGGTAAGTGAGAGCGCGGCAGTGAGACTGCGGGGGATAAGCTTCGTAGTCGAGAGGGAAACAGCCCAGATCACCAGCTAAGGCCCCTAAGCGTGTGCTAAGTGGAAAAGGATGTGGGGTCGCATAGACAACCAGGAGGTTGGCTTAGAAGCAGCCATCCTTTAAAGAGTGCGTAATAGCTCACTGGTCAAGTGGTTCCGCGCCGACAATGTAGCGGGGCTCAAGTACACCGCCGAAGCTGTGGCACTCACACGTGTACTTCGCCGGGTTTCTTTGGGAATCTGGTGCAGGTGTGTGGGTGGGTAGGGGAGCGTCGTGCCGGGGGTGAAGCAGCCGAGTGATCGAGTTGTGGACGCGGCACGAGTGAGAATGCAGGCATGAGTAGCGAAAGAAGGGTGAGAAACCCTTCCGCCGGATGACCAAGGGTTCCAGGGCCAGGTTAATCCGCCCTGGGTGAGTCGGGACCTAAGGCGAGGCCGAGAGGCGTAGTCGATGGACAACGGGTTGATATTCCCGTACCCGCGAAGGAGCGTCCCTGATGAACTTCGTTGTGCTAACCATCCGAGCCTGGTGTGGTCTTCGGACCATGCTGGGGGAGCGTGGGAACCTGGCGGGTAGTAGTCAAGCGATGGGGTGACGCAGGAAGGTAGCTGAGCCCGGCCGGTGGTTGTGCCGGGGTAAGCGTGTAGGCCGTGCCATAGGCAAATCCGTGGCGCATGTAGGCTGAGACGTGATGCCGAGCCGATTCAGGTGAAGTCAGTGATCCTATGCTGCCGAGAAAAGCCTCTAGCGAGTTTCGAGCGGCCCGTACCCCAAACCGACACAGGTGGTCAGGTAGAGAATACCGAGGCGATCGGGCGAACTGTGGTTAAGGAACTCGGCAAATTGCCCCCGTAACTTAGGGAGAAGGGGGGCCGGAGACGTGAAGCCCCGTGCGGGTGGAGCGTTGTATGGCCGCAGAGAGCAGGGGGAAGCGACTGTTTACTAAAAACACAGGTCCATGCGAAGAAGTAATTCGATGTATATGGACTGACGCCTGCCCGGTGCTGGAACGTTAAGGGGACCTGTTAGCTCTTCGGGGCGAAGCGGAGAACTTAAGCGCCAGTAAACGGCGGTGGTAACTATAACCATCCTAAGGTAGCGAAATTCCTTGTCGGGTAAGTTCCGACCTGCACGAATGGCGTAACGACTTCCCCACTGTCTCAACCACAGGCCCGGCGAAATTGCAGTACGAGTAAAGATGCTCGTTACGCGCGGCAGGACGGAAAGACCCCGGGACCTTTACTATAGCTTGACATTGGTATCTGAGTTAGCTTGTGTAGGATAGGTGGGAGCCGGTGAAGCGCATACGCCAGTATGTGTGGAGGCAATCTTGAAATACCACTCTGGTTGATTCGGGTATCTAACTTCGGGCCGTTATCCGGTTCAGGGACAGTGTCTGGTGGGTAGTTTAACTGGGGCGGTTGCCTCCTAAAGGGTAACGGAGGCGCCCAAAGGTTCCCTCAGCCTGGTTGGCAATCAGGTGTTGAGTGCAAGTGCACAAGGGGGCTTGACTGTGAGACTGACGGGTCGAGCAGGGACGAAAGTCGGGACTAGTGATCCGGCACTTGCGTGTGGAAGCGGTGTCGCTCAACGGATAAAAGGTACCCCGGGGATAACAGGCTGATCTTCCCCAAGAGTCCATATCGACGGGATGGTTTGGCACCTCGATGTCGGCTCGTCGCATCCTGGGGCTGTAGCAGGTCCCAAGGGTTGGGCTGTTCGCCCATTAAAGCGGTACGCGAGCTGGGTTTAGAACGTCGTGAGACAGTTCGGTCCCTATCCGCCGTGCGCGTAGGATACTTGAGAAGGGCTGTCCCTAGTACGAGAGGACCGGGACGGACGAACCTCTGGTGTGCCAGTTGTCCCGCCAGGGGCACGGCTGGTTAGCTACGTTCGGAAGGGATAACCGCTGAAAGCATCTAAGCGGGAAGCTTGCTTCAAGATGAGGTATCCCACCCCACATTTGTGGGGGTAAGGCCCCCAGCTAGACGACTGGGTTGATAGGCCGGAGATGTAAGCCCGGTAACGGGTTCAGTTGACCGGTACTAATAGGCCGAGGACTTGCTCACGAAGGTTCTGCTCGCGTCCACTGTGTAACTCACGACAAACAAACATACACCCCGACAAGTGTGTTGGTGTTGGTGTTGTTTGATATGTTGATAAGGTTACGGCGGTCATGGCGGAGGGGAAACGCCCGGTCACATTCCGAACCCGGAAGCTAAGCCCTCCAGCGCCGATGGTACTGCACTCGGGAGGGTGTGGGAGAGTAGGACACCGCCGGACAATCTTTCGTTGAGGGCCACCCCCTACAGGGGGCGGCCCTCAACGCATTTCCCAACCGGGTTCCGCATTTCCCGACCAGATGCCTCGACCTGCCTCGACCTGCTCGGTCCACAGGGGCACGTCCACATTCGGCCAGTAGCGCGGCCAGTAGGCATGGGGTCTCCACCAGACACGAACCCGGGTGGCGGCACGCCACGGCAGGGCACGGCACGGTGAGCGCTGGCGTTGGGCGTACCTCATGGAACGGCCCCGCCGGTGTGGTGCCGGCGGGGCCGTGACGAAGCTGGTGGGGGACGGACGGACGTCAGGAAGGCTCCTTGGCGCAGATGAAGCGCGGCTCGGCGTCGTAGGTCCAGGTGAACTTCTCCCGCTTGACGACCTTGCCGTCCTTCTTGATGACCCGGAAGGCGTCCTGGGTGAAGCCCTGACTGCCGTTGGCGGGGATGCAGGACGGCCCCGGCTCCAGGTAGACCGTCCGGGGCGAGGTGATGTTCCGCCGGGGGCCGTACTCGGTCTTGACGCTGTCCCAGATCTTCGTGCTCCAGATCGACACGGTCACCGAGCTGCCCGTGTAGGAGGTGTCGATCAGCACGCCGTACTCGGTGTTGTTGCGGAACTTGAAGTCGAGGTTGGGCCAGAAGATGGTCGACTCGATGACGGCCGGGTAGCGGGTGAAGTAGTACGAGTGCGGCTTGTGCTCGACGTCCTCCAGGCCGGCGTAGTAGGTGGCGTTGAAGAGGGTGGTGGTGAACTGCGAGGTGCCACCACCCACCCCCGGCACCAGCTTGCCGTCGAGGATCACCGGCGCGTCGCGGTAGCCCTGCGAGTAGCCGCGCTCGCCGGTGTGGCCGTTGAGCGAGAAGGTCGCGCCGGGGAGCACCACGGTGCCCTTCACATCGTTGGCGATCGTCACGATGTTCTGGCTGCGCGGCGAGGAGAGGCCACCGGTGAAGTTCGTGGTGAAGGAGGCGACCTTCTCCTTGATGCCGAGGCCGGCGATCTTCTCCGCGGTGAGCTTCGGCTCGATCGGCTTGAGCTTGGCGGAGACCGTACGGCCCTCGCTCTGCGGCAGCACGGCGAGCAGGTCGCGGCCGAGCGTGCTGGTATCCACCTGCTGCCCTGCGCGCCCGTCCACCACCTTCGGCTTGCCGCCGGAGATGGTCATCTGGGCGTCCTTCGCCGCCACCTCGACGGCATCGAGCTTGTTTCCGAGCGCGGCCCGCAGCTGCTTCACGTCCACGCTGGGCGTGAGCTTGCCGGCCTTGTCGGCCTTGAACCGGAGCCCCTTGGCGATCGCCTGCGGCGGGATGTTCACGGAGCCCCGGTCGGTGGTCAGCTTGACCGGTGCGGCCACCGCCGGCTCGGCCAACTCGGCGACCATCCGGTCCAACTCCTCGGCGGAGGTGGCCGGGTGGTTCTCCACCAGCGGCACGGTCACCGCCTGCCCGCTCAGCCAGCCCTCCTTGACCACCTCGGCGGAGTGCTCCGGATCGACCGCCAGGCTCGGCTTCGGGTAGCGCACCTTCGGCGTGGTGCCGGAGAAGGTGATGGCCGGCATCGTCATCTTCCGGCCCTGCTTGCCGACGAGCTTCTCCAGCTCGGCCTCCAGCTTCGGCACGTCGACCGAGACCACGGGCTGGATCTCCCGCGAGCCGACCAGCCGGTCCATGGCGTGCGCGTTGGCGGCGGCTGCGGCGGCCACGGTGGCGTCCACGTCGACGGTCAGACCGACGTCGGCCGGGTTGATCTCGGCCGTCCGCTCTCCCACGTGTACCTGGATCGGGGCGGTGAGTTCCGCCGCGCGGAGTTCGAGCTGCGCCCGCAACTCGCGGGCCGCGTCCGTCCGGCTACGTCCGCCGAGTTCGGTGCCCATCACGCTGGTGCCGCGCGGCACGTCACCGACGTACGCCCAGACGGCCACCGCGCCGACCGAGGCGAGCACGGCTGTGGCCACCCCGGAGGCGAGCAGGAGCCGGAACCGGCGCGACCGGGGGCGCTTGCCCTCCGGTGGCGTGACCGGAGCGGGCCGCACCGGCTCCTCGACGGGCCAGGTGACCGCCGCCACCTGCACGGTGGGCCGGTCGTCGGCGGGCGGACGTTCTTCGCCGTACAGCGTCACAACTACCTCTTAGGGACGTACCGCATGCGGAGCCGGGCCCCCAGCCCGGGAGACAACTACGGTAGCCAACGCGGCGGCCGGCGGGGAGCCTGAGCGCGGACGGAGTTGCCGCAACCCCCGGCCTGGTCACTTTCGGTAGTGATCTGGTGCGCCGGGTGTCAACGCCGGGCCGGGCGAAACACGAGCCAGGCCATCGCCACCGCGGTCACGGTGGCGGCGGCCAGTGCGCAGGAAAGCACACCGGTCACGGTGCGTGGCGCGATCAGCGCGGTGGCCAGCGCCAAGCCGGCGGTGGCCACCCACAACGGGGCGGCCGGCCACCGGGCGGCCGTCGCCACCCGGTCGTTGACCAGCATGAACACCACCGCGTAGAGGGCGCCGGTGGCGGCGAAGAGCGGTGCCGAGCCGGCCAGGTGCAGATAGTCGGCGCCACCGACGAGCCGGAACGCCAACTCGCCGCCGATGGCGGAGGCGGCGACCAGGACCGCCCCACAGGTCAGGATCAGCGCCAGCGCCACCAGCCGGGCGCGGCGATCGCCCCGGGCCAGCCGGGGCAGTACCAGCAGCGTGACCACCTGCGGGGCCCAGAGCGCACCCTTGGTCAGTACGGAACCGACCGCGTAGGCACCGGAGCTGGCGGCGGGTAGCAGCTGGCGGGCGAGGATCAGATCCGCGTACGAGATGGTGAGCATCGCCAGCGTCGCGCCACACGCCGTCATCACCTGCCGGGCCGCCAACTGCCGTGAGACGCCCGTCGCGTCCGGCTCTTCTCCGGCGGTCGGCCCGGTGACCCCGGCCGGCCCGGCGGCGTCGGCGGCCGGCCGGGTGGCCGGGCCCGGCGGCGTGGTCGTCGGTGGTGCGGTCGCTGCTAATGCGGGAGTTGGTGGTGCGGCGAGGCGGGCCAGCAGCGGCAGCGCGAGCAGGCCGGTGAGCGTGCCCAGCAGCAGGCAGGCGACCGGTCCCCGGCCGAGCAGGAGACCGAGGACCAGCCCGCCGTAGCGGCCGGCGGCCAGCACGGTCATCGCGACGGCGAGCCGCAGAAAGCGTTGGTCCCCCTGCAACTCGCCGAGCCAGCGACCGCTCAGCACGGTGGCGAAGGTGCTGGCCGCGAGGAGCAGCGTCAGCGCGACCGGCAGCCGCAGGGCGATCGTCAGTACCGGTGCCGCGGCGACGGCGACCGCGGCGGTGAGCGCTGCGGTACGCAGGCCCAGCCGGCCGGCCCCGCCGCCACCACCCCACCGGGCACGGTGGGCGGCCACCGCGATCTGTAGGCCGAACCCGGGCACCGCGGCGATCGCCCCCAGCGCGAGCACCGTCGCCAGCGCGCCCAGGTCGGCGGCGCTGAGCCGACGTGCGCCCAGCATCGGCACGACGTACGCCAGTGCGTTGGTCACCAGGGTGGCCACGGTGACGGCGACGCCGGCCGCGCCGAACCGCACCCCCGTGGCGTCCCTGCCCGCCGTCTGCGTCATGTTGCTCGCTACTCGGGCTTGGGTGCGGGATTGCCGATCGCGATCTCGTTGGTGCAGAGCGAGACCTCGCCCCCGGTCACGGTCAACTCCACCGCCTCGCCACCTCCGACGATCCGGAAGAAGCGTTGGTGCAGCCCCTTCCTGACCGGGAACTCGGCGGTGCCGCCGCCCAACCTCAGCGTTGCCGTGCCGTCAGCCGAACTCAGGTACGCGATCCGGACCACCCAGTGCCAGTCGCCGCGCGGTTCGTGCAGCGGCATCCGGACGGTCTGCCCACTGGTCACCAGGTAGCCGCAGCCCTCCTGCGGTCCGGGCTCGATCGTGCTGCCGACCACGGTGGCCACCTGGATACGCCCGAGTCCGTCGAGGACCGACACGTTATCGGCCTCGTCCACGAAGGTGGGACGGGTGCCGAAGGCCTGGAAGAACCGCGACTGGAGGTTGTACGGCCAGGAGAGGTTCGGTACCACCGCGTCCGGCACCGGTGCGTCGAAGAAGACCGTTCCCGGCGGCGCGCTGGCCATCTCGATCCGGACGGTGTCGATGTACGACCTGCCGGCCTTCGCCGCCCACTCGTCGCTGTACCGCGAGGTGGTCCAGGCCGTGCCCAGGCCGGCGACCAGCAGCACCAGCACCAGCGCGACGTTCACCGCTTCCCGGTAGCGCTCCGGCAGCAGGCCGGGTGCGGGCGGCTCGGCCGGACCGGGCGTCGCCGTCCCCGCCTGCGTGGTCCGGCTCGCTCCGGTCGACGCCGGCCGATCGGGGGCGAGCGAGGGCAGAACCGGATCCGATGTCCGGGCCGGCTCGGAATCCGGACCGGAGACCGGCGGTGGACCGGCGGCCGGATCCGGAGCGGGGGCATCGTCCGGGTCGGGAAGCACCGGTGCCTCCGGTGCGACCTCCGGGCCGGGTTCCGAGCCGGTCTTTAGGTCTGGTTCCGGGTCTGGTTCCGGGTCGACGGGGGCTTCGGCGTGGATGACGCCCGGCCGCGACACCACCCGGGCCGGCTGTACCGACCGCACCGGCATGGGTGGCGTCGCCGGCAGGGTGGCCGGCTGCGCCGGGATCGGTGGCGCGACCCGGTCGGGAGTCTCCTCGTCCACCGGGGGCGGGGAGACGTGCGGCGTCGCCGGCTGCTCGTCGGCGGCGGAGGGCTCGATCCCGCCAGCCGCCCGGGACGTCCGGGCCAGCCCGACCACCGCGACGCCGACGCAGATCGCGGCGACCACGACGACGTCGCTGACGTACCGGGGTACGCCGCCGGCGACCCCGCTGAAGACCGAACCGAGCCGGGTCGCGGCCAGCAGGCCCGCCACCATCAACAGGTACGCCCCGAGCAGCAGCCACACCCGAGCGGAGCTGCGCCGACGCCGTACGGTTGCCACGATCAACGTGACCACGACGACCCAGCCCACCCACGTGCCGAGTTCCGGTGGCGCGGCGACCGGTGCGCCGTCACCGGCCCCCAACCACCGCCACGGCCCGCCGACCAGGCCCGGTACCAGGGTGGACCCGAGTATCTGCTTCAGGAACAGGAACACCTCGGCCGCCGACTCCGGCCGGCGCAGCGAGGACTCCGAACGCCCCAGGTAGGCCGCGAGGAAGCCGAGCGAGAGCGCGGTCAGCAGCAGCCAGGACGGCCACCAGCGGCGGATCGTGGTCCAGAGGCTGCGTACCAGGCCACCCTCGGTGTAGAGGGCGGCGGTCAGCAGGAAGACCAGGGGTACGACCAGGATCGACTTCTCGAAGAAGAGGAGACCGAACAGGACGGAGAGGGCCAGGGTCACCAGGTGCCGCCTGCGTCGGGTCTGCACGTAGCCGACCTGCGCGCCGACCGCGAGCACCATGGCGATCTGCATCGGCAGCATGTTGACCCCGACGGCCCACCAGGAGGTCGCCTCCAGGGTCAACGGGCTGAACAGCAGCACGCCGAGCGGCAGGAGCAGCAGGGCCGACGGGCGCAGCAGCCGGCGTAGCAGGCGCAGGAAGGCGAGCCCGAGGACCGCCTGGCCGACCGCCATGAGCAGCACGTACGGCCAGTAGGCCATGCCGAGGTGTTCGGTGACCAGCCAGGTGAGTAGTCGCCCGCCGGGCATGAAGTGGTTGTTGTAGAGCGTGAAAAGGTGTTCGACGTTCAGGTCGGACTCGGCCGCCTGGGTGACCATCACGTAGTCGTCGGCGGCCAGGAAGCCACGGGACGCCACCTGGGCGCGCCACAACGCGCTCAGCGCGATCATCGCCAGCGCCGCCGCGCGGACGCGGTCGCTGGCCAGCCAGCCGCCGACCCGGCCCGGTGCCACGGCGCTGTTTGCCCCCGTCGATGCCATGGCGGGAAGACTGCCACACCGGTCAGCGCGTCTCCCATCAGGTCAACGGGTGGTTCGGCGGCGGGCGGAGCGGGCGGTGAACGGCCGCGTACAGTGGCCGCCACCAGCGCGGCCGGTCGCCGCGCCCGGGCAGTGGTGAGGTCGACGGATGCGGGAACGGTCAGGGCAGGTCTCCCGGAGACACGCCCTGATGCCGCACGCGGTGGCCGCCGCGGTGACGGCGGTGGTGCTCGCGCCGCTGGCCCTGCCCGGGTACGTGCTGCGCTACGACATGGTCTTCGTGCCCCGGCAGAAGCTGAGCTGGGAGGTGATCGCGCCGGCCACGGCGCTGCCCCGGGCCGTTCCGCAGGACGCGGTGGTGGCGCTGGCCAATCAGGTGGTCCCGGGGTGGCTGCTGCAACGGCTGGTCCTGGTGGCGATCCTCTACCTGGCCGCGCTCGGTGCTGCCCGGCTGGTGCCGACCGAGCGGGTGGCCGTGCGGGCGGTTGCCGCGCTCGGGTACGCCTGGACGCCGTACCTGGCCGAGCGGCTGCTGATCGGGCAGTGGGGGCTGCTGGTCGCGTACGCCGCGTTGCCCTGGCTGGTGCGGGCGGCGATCGGGGTACGGGCGGGCGAGCGTGCCGCCCTGCGCCGGCTGCTGCTGGCCGCGGCGGCCTCGGCGATCACGCCGACCGGCGGGCTGCTCGCGCTGGTCGTGGTGACGGTGCTGGTGGCGGGGCGATATCCGGGTGCGGCCCGCGCGGTGCCGGTCGGGCTCGGCGTCACGGTGCTGCTGAACGCGCCGTGGTTGGTGGCCGGGTTCACCAGACAGGGTGACGGCCGGTCCGACCCGGACGCAGTGGCGGTCTTCGCGGCTCGCGCGGAGAACTGGGCCGGTCCGCTGGTGGCGCTCGCCGGTACCGGCGGCATCTGGAACGGGCAGGCCACCCCGGCGTCCCGGGCCGGGTGGCTGGTGCCACTGGCGACCGTGCTGGTGCTGGCGGTCGCCGGATTCGGGATCCCGCTGCTGCGGCGTCGGTGGCCGGGACCGGTGGTCGGCCGGCTCGCCCTGCTGGCGGTCGGGTCGTGGCTGGCGGCGGCGCTCGGCGTGCTCCCCGGTGGCGCGGCCCTGCTGGGCTGGCTGGTCGCCGACGTGCCCGGTGCCGGGCTGCTCCGCGACGGGCAGAAGCTGCTGGTGCCGTACGCCCTGGCCCTGGCGGTCGCCCTGGCACTGGGGGCGGAGCGGCTTGCCGGGCTGCTGGCGGCCCGGTTCGACGCGGCCACCGGGCGGGTGTTGCTGGTCGGCGCGGCGTTGCTGCCGGTGGCAGTCCTGCCGGACTTGGCCTTCGGCGGCGTCGGGCGGCTCCGCCCGGTGGCCTGGCCGGCGGACTGGGCGATCGTGGCCCGCCTGGTCGACGAGCGGCCAGGTGAGGTCGTCTCGCTGCCGTTTCAGGAGTACCAGAGCTACGGCTGGAACGACGGCCGGGTGGTGATCGATCCCGCGCCCCGGTACCTCGGCGTGCCGGTGCTGATCGACGACACGTTGCGGGTGGATGGCACCGCGGTCGCCGGGGAGGATCCCCGGGCCGCCCGGCTGCGCACGCTGCTCGCCACAGGTCAGCCGGTGGCGGCGGCCGGCCCCCGGTGGGTGCTGGTGCAGCGGGCCGCCGGCCCGGCGCTGGATCCCACGACGCTGGCCGGCCTGCGCCTGGTCTACGCAGGAGGTGAGCTGACCCTGTACGAGAATCCGGCGTGGACGCCGCCATCTGCGCCGGTCCGGCCCGGACCGGTGGGCCTCGCCCACCTGCTGGCCGGAACGGTGGTGCTGGCCATCGGTTTTTCAGGCACTGCGCGATGGTGCTACCGCGTGGTAGCGTCCCGGCACGCGAGTCCCGCGGAAGGAGAAGGTGGATGAGGAACCTGCCCGCGTTCGTCGCCGTCGGGGTACTCGGGATCGTGCTCGGCATGCTCGGCAGCGTCGGTCTGGCGAACGTGCTCAGCCCGTCCGCCAAGGAGGCCGCAAACTCCAAGGTGAGCGAGCAGACCGAGGCCCCGCTGTACGGCACGCGCTGACGTCGAAAGACGATGGGCACCCGCGACCCGCGGGTGCCCATCATCGTGTCCGGCGTCGACGCGTCAGCTGGCGCGGGCGGTCGTCCGGGCCACCAGCTGCGCGAACCGGGCGCCGGTCGCGGCCCAGGTGAACCGGGCCGCGTGGGCCAGCGCGGCCTCCCCCATCGCCTTGCGCCGCACGTCGTCGGCGAGCAGCTCCCGGACCACCGCGGTGAACTCCGGCTCGTCGTCGACCAGCAGGCCGGTCTCGGTGTCGATCATCGCCTCGGCAACCCCACCGGCGTAGCGGAACGCCACCGTCGGGGTGCTGCGCGCCGCGGCCTCCACGATGGTCAGGCCCCAGCCCTCCTTGACCGACGGGGTGAGCGCCAACCAGGCCGAGCAGAGCAGGGCGTGTTTCTCCGCCTCGCTGACGAAGCCGGCGAACCGGATCCGGTCGGTGATCCCGAGCGAGCCGCACAGCGCGCGCAGCGGCTCCTCCCACCAGCCCTGCCCGGCCACCACCAGCTCCAGTTCGGGCAGTTCCCCGGCGAGTTCGGCGACCGTCCGCAGGGCGATCTCCACCCGCTTGTGTGGTACCAGCCGGCCGAGCACCAGCAGCGACGGATGGGGCGTACGGGGCAGCGCCGGGCCGGTAACCGGAGAGGTGCCGTTGGGTATCACGTCGATCCGCTCGGCGTCCACGCCCAACGTGGTCAGCTCGGCCCGGCTCGCCTCGGAGACGGTGACGTAGCGGCACCGCCGGTACAGCCGCACCGCCAGCCACGATTCGATCCACCAGCCCAGCCGGCACATCCACGGGCCGAACACCACCGGCCACTGTTCCCGGTGCACGTGGTGCACCAGCGCGATGACCGGCCGTCCGGCGTAGAGCGGGGCGAAGAACGGCACGCCGTTGCAGACGTCCACGACCAGGTCCGGGCGGCCGAGACCGCGCCGGCTCAGCGGGCCCAGGCCGAACCGGCCGGCGAGGCAGGTCAACGCCGCGCGGAGGTAGACGGTCATCCGCGAGCCACGGCGCAGCACGCGTACGCCGGAGTCGGTGGTGTCGGCCGGGCCGGCATTTTCGTGCGCGGCACAGAGCAGAGTCACCCGGTGACCAGCGGTCACCAGCTCGGCGGCGATCCGTTCCAGGTAGACCTCAGAACCGCCACCCTCGGGGTTGGTGGTGTCGCGCCAGTTGAGGAACAGGACGTGGCGGGAGGGGGTGCCGAAGTTGTCCACGCTGCTCCTACCGGTGAGTAAGTGAGCACGATCGCGCCACCCTAGGGCGGTCCGGCCCGGCAGCGCAATGGGCAGATTCGGCGGCGGCGATCCGATAACGGGTCGCCGATCGGGGGTTTGCCGGCGGGCGGAAACCTTGGCAGGGTGTGCAGCGCAACTGCCCGCGATGGCCGGTGCCCGGAGTTCCGATCTCGTCGCGGCGCGGGTTTGACCTGCGGTGGAGACGTCGTCCGCAGGGGTGACGAGGAGGTGAGGCGGCGGTGGAGGCCGACCGTCCCGCGCCGACGCGCGCCCTGTCCCGCCGTTCGCCGGTGGTGCTGCTCAGCGCCGCGCTGGCACTGTTGCTGGCCGGTTGGGCGGCGGTGGCGTACGTGCGGGCTGACCGGGGCACCCCGACCTGCGTCGAGCAGGTCCGGCTGCGGGTGGCGGCGGCTCCGGTGATCGCGCCCGCGCTCGACCGCATCGCGCGGGCGAACGCGGGCCGCCAACCGTGCGTGTCGGTCGACGTGCAGGCCCGCCGGTCGGCCGAGGTGGCTCGGGAACTCGCCGACGGCGGCGACGTCGCGGACGCCTGGGTGCCGGAGTCGACCTTCTGGCTGCGTCGGGCCCGGACCGTGGGCGCGTTCGAGGTCCCCGCTCAGGGCACGTCGGTGGCGAGCACTCCGGTGGTGTTGGCGGTGACCGATCGGGTCGCCCGCCGTACGGGCTGGCCGGCCCAGCCGCTGACCTGGAAATCGCTGGTCGGCACCCGGGCACGGGCGGTCCAGGTCGGACTCCCCGACCCGGCCGTCGATCCGACCGGGGTCGGCGCGCTGCTCGGCGTCCGGCTGCTGGCCGACGGGAACCGGGACTCGGCCGCGACCGTGGCGGCGACGCTACGCCGTCTCGCCGCGCGGACGTTCAGTCCGGCCGGGGACGCCAGCCCGCTCACCCCGGGCCGTGCCCTGCCCGGCGGCGTCGACGTGGTCGCCGCCAGCGAGCAGGCCGTGCTCGAACACAACGCGTTGGCCGGTTCCGGCAAGCTGGTCGCGGCCTACCCGGAGGTTGCCGTCCCCTGGCTCGACCTGCCGTACGTGGTGCTGCCCGCCGCGCAGGGACGGGCCCGGGACGCCGCCGCGGACTTCCTCGCCCAGCTGCTCGCCGGTGCCGCCCGCGACGTGTTCAGCGGCTACGGATTCCGGACCGCGTCGGGGTTCCCGCCGGCCATGCCGGGCGACGACCGGTTGCAGGTGGAGGAACGCCCGCCGGTGCCGCTGCCGGTCGAGGAGACGGTCACCGACGTGCTGACCGGCTGGAGCGGCGTGCAGCGCAGCGCCCGGATCCTCACCCTGCTGGACATCTCGGGCTCGATGGCCGCCGAGGTGCCCGGCGGTGGAACCCGGCTCGACGCCACCGTCCGGGCCGCCCAGGAGGGCGCGGCGCTGCTGCTCGACAACAGTGAACTCGGCATCTGGGTCTTCTCCACGAAGGTCGACGGGGACCGGGACCACCGCGAGATCCTGCCGGTGGGCCCGTTGGGCGCCCAACGGGAGCGGCTGGCCGAGGTGCTCGCCGGCGTCCGGGTCAAGCCGCAGGGCGGCACCGGTCTGTACGACAGCACGCTGGCCGCGTACCGCGACGCGCGGCGCAACTGGACGCCCGGGCGGATCAACCTGGTGCTGGTGATGACCGACGGACGTAACCAGGACGACGACGGCATCGGCCGGGCCGCCTTCCTCGCCGAACTCAAGCGGTTGCAGGAGCCACGCCGCCCGTTGCCGATCATCTTCATCGGCCTGGGCGGGGAGATCGACCCCGAGGAGTTGGAGGCGATCGCGAAGGTCACCGGCGGACGGGTGTTCGTCACCGCGCAGCCCGGCGGGATGCGCGGCATCTTCTTCTCCGCGCTGGCCGACCTGAGCTGCCTGCCCCCGGAGTGCCGCCGGTGAGCCGGGTGCTCGCGCGGCTGCGCCGGTCGCCCGGCACCACGCTGTCGGTGCTGCTGCTCACCGCGATCGCCTTCGGGCAGCGGCCCGGTCAGGTCACCTTCGACACCAAACTCGACCTGGCCGCCAACCCGATCCACTTCCTGGCCCGGGCGCTGCACCTGTGGAATCCGGAGGCCACCTCGGGGGAGCTACAGAACCAGGCGTACGGCTACCTGTTCCCGATGGGGCCGTTCTTCGCCGCCGGCCAGTCGCTCGGCGTGCCGCCCTGGATCACCCAGCGGCTCTGGACGGCGCTGTTGCTCGTGGCCGCGTTCTACGGGCTGCTGCGGCTGGCCCGGGCGCTGAACATCGGCACCGAACCGACCCGGTACGCGGCGGCGCTCGGCTATGCGCTGGCCCCCCGGATCCTCACCGAGATCGGCGTGCTCTCCTCGGAGACGCTCGCCGCCGCGATGCTGCCCTGGGTGCTGCTGCCGCTGGTCACCGTTTGCCGGATCGGCTCCCCCCGGCGGGCCGCGGCGCTCTCCGCGCTGGCGGTGCTCGGGATGGGCGGGATCAACGCGGCGGTGGTGCTGATGGCCCTGCTGCTGCCCGCCGTCTGGCTGCTCACCCGGCGTTGGGATGCGCAGCACCGGCGGCTGGTCGCCTGGTGGTGCGTCTGCGTGGCCGGGGTCAGCCTCTGGTGGATCGTGCCGCTGCTGCTGCTCGGCCAGTACAGCCTGCCCTTCCTGGACTACATCGAGTCGTCCACCACGACCACCGCGGTGGCCTCGCTGTTCCAGGCGGTCCGCGGCACCAACCAGTGGGTGGCGTACATCGTGCAGGGCGAGCCCTGGTGGCCGGCGGGCTGGCTGCTGATCGACCACCCCGCGCTGATGGCGCTCACCGCGGTGGTGGCGCTGATCGGCCTGGCCGGGCTGGCCGGCAACCTGCTGCCCGAGCGGCGGTTCCTGGTGGCCGGCTTCCTGACCGGGCTGACCCTGCTCACCATCGGCTACGTCGGCGCGGTCGACAGCCCGATCTCGGAACTGGTCCGCAGCCTGCTGGACGGCCCGTTGGCCCCGCTGCGCAACGTGCACAAGCTCGACCCGGTGCTGCGGCTGCCGCTGATGCTCGGCTTCGCGCACGGCGTCGACGCGGTGGCCACCCGGATGCAGCACGCGATGGCCCGACGCCGGCCCGGGATCCGGCTGCGCCCGCTGGTCTTCGTGCCGGTGTTGCTGCTCGTGCTGGGTGCCGCCGCGCCGGCCTGGCTGGGCCTGCTGCGTCCCGGCCCGGGCTGGTCGGACCTGCCGCCGCACTGGCGGTCCGCGGCGACCTGGCTGGCCGAGCGCGACGCGCTGGCCCGCACGCTGGTGGTGCCCGGTTCCGGCTTCGGCCAGTACGAGTGGGGGCGCACGGTCGACGAGCCGTTGCAGGCCCTGGCCGGCGCGCCCTGGGCGGTCCGCAACCAGATCCCGCTCGGCTCGGCCGGCAACACCCGGATGCTGGACACCGTCGAGCAGTTGCTGGCCACCGGCCGGGGCTCCACCGGCCTGGCCGACCTGCTGGCCCGCTCCGGCTTCCGGCATCTGCTGCTGCGCAACGACATCGACCGGACGCAGGTGGACGCGCCACCGGTGGCCGTGCTGCGCCGTGCCCTGGCCGACTCGCCGGGCATTGCCCGGGTGGTCACCTTCGGCACCACCGACGCCCCGTGGCGGGCGTTCGGCAGCCCCGTGGACGGCGGCACCGACGCGCTGCCGGCGATCGAGGTGTACGAGGTGCAGCGCCCGGTGCCGGCGGCCTCGGCGGTGCTCACCGCCGACGTGCCCACGGTCAGCGGCGGCCCGGAGTCGCTGCTGCCCCTGCTGGAGCAGGGTGTGGTGGAACGGGACCGGCCGGTGGTGCTCGCCGGCGACCGGGACGACTCCTTGGACGCGACCGGCGAGGAGTGGATCGTCACGGACGGGCTGCGCCGCCGGGAGCGGGACATCGGGCGGGTCCGGGACAACCTCTCCCAGACGTTGACCGCGAACGAGTCCGGACGGCAGGGCCGGGTCGCCCTCGACCTGCTGCCCTTCCCCGGCGAGCAACACCAGACCACCGCGACCTACCAGGGCGTACGCCAGGTGACCGCGTCCTCGTCGGTGAGCTACGTGGACACCCTCGGCCCGGCCGACCCGTCGCGCCTGCCGTTCGCCGCCATCGATGGCGACTACGCCACCGCCTGGCACTCGGCCCCGCTGATCGGGCCGGTCGGGCAGTGGCTCCAGGTGGACCTGGACACCCCGCGCCAGGTGGAGAGCGTGCGTCTCGCCTTCGTCGGTGACCTCGCGGTGGGCTGGCCGGTGACCCGGTTCCGGCTCACCACCGACCGGGGCTCGGTGGACCACGAGGTCGCCGACACGCTGGGCGGCCACTCGTACTACACGCTGCCGGGGCCGACCAGCAAGGTTCGGGTGACCGTGCTGGCGGTGGCCGGCGGCCGGCTCGACGGCAGCGTCGGCGTCCGTGAGCTGTCCATTCCGGACACCGAGCCGCGCCGGGCGCTGCGCGCTCCGACCGATCTGCCCCCGGACCTCTCCACCCCGGCCAACTGGGTGTTCAGCCGCGCACCGGCCGCCCGGCCGGCGTGCTACCCGACCCCGGCGGCCGGGGCGGACCGCATCGCGACGGGCGGTTCGGGAGGGACCGGAGCGCCGGTGCGGGCGGCCGACACGGTGATCCGCTGCGACCGGTTCCTGGCCCGGGTCGGTGAGGAGCCGCTGGGGCTGGACCGGCTGTTCCGCAATCCGGTCGCCGGCACGTACCGGATGGAGCTGCGCGCGGTGCCCCGGCCGGGCGGCGAGGTGAGGCTGGCCGCCACGGATGTGACGGCGACCGCCTCGTCGTACCTGACCGGGGATCCCGCGGTGGCCGGGTACGCGGCGATCGACGGCGACCCGGGCACGGCCTGGCTCGCCGACACCGGCGACCTGCGGCCCACCCTGCGGCTGAGCTGGTCGGGCCAGCACCGGATCGATCGACTGCGGCTGCGCGGCGCGCAGTCACCGATCGGTTCGCTGCCCGAACAGGTCGAGATCCACACGCCGGGCCGCGAGGTGGTGGCGTCGGTGGGCGCGGACGGGTGGGTCCGCTTCCCGGCGGTGCGTACCGACCGGATCGAGATCGTGGTGCGGGAGACCGAGCACCGGGTGGCCGATCACCGCGGCAACGGCTGGCCCGCCACCGCGGGCATCGCGGAGGTGCAGATCCCGGCGCTGGCGAAACTGCTGAACCCGATCGACGCCGACACCCGGGTGGTCGAACGGTGTGGCGACGGACCGGCCGTCGAGCTGGACGGTTTCCGCTACCAGACCTCGGTCAGCGCCACCCTCGCCGACGTGCTGGCCGGGCGGCCGGTGCCGGTCCGGATCTGCGGCGACGACGGTGCGGTGCTGGACCTGCCGGCGGGCGGACACCGGCTGGCGACCATCCCCTCGGCGGGTTTCGTCGTGCAGGACGCGGCACTACGGCCGGACGACGCCGGTTCCGCCGCGCCCCGGCACCGCGAGGTCACGGTGCTGGACTGGGCGTCGACCGAGCGCACGGTGCGGGTCGCGGCCGGCGGGCGGGCGTTGCTGGTGGTGCCGGAGAACGCGAATGCCGGGTGGACAGCCACCCTGGACGGCGAGCTGCTGGCCGCCACCCGAGTGGACGGCTGGCAGCAGGCGTGGCTGTTGCCAGCGGGTGCCGGCGGTGAGATCCGCCTCGCCTTCGCACCCGACCGGGCGTACCAGGGCGGCCTGCTGGCCGGTGCGCTGACCGCGCTCGGGGTGCTGGTGCTGGCCGCCTGGCCGGTGCGCCGCCGGGCGGTGCTGGACCCGGGCGGGGCGGGTGCGATCCCGGCCGAGGCTCCGGCGTGGGCGATCGGGGCGCTGCTGGTGGTGCTGCTCGCCGCGCTGGGCGGGGTGCTTCCGGTGGCCATCGTGCTGGCCGCGATGCTGCTGCGGCAGTTGGCCGTGCGGGCCCTGCCGGTGGTGGTGCTGGGCGGGCTGAGCGTGGCCACCGGGATCTCGGTGGCCGGTCGGTTGCAGGGGCACGGGCAGGACTGGGCGTACGGCAGCTGGGTGCAGGCGGCGATGCTGGTCGCGATCGGCGCGGTGGTCGCGGCGGTGGTACCGGTCCCCGGTGTGCGGCCCGATCCGCCCATCCCGGATGATGTGACGCCGGGCACACCCGGTGGGTCGCCGCCGGCCGGCGGTCGGGACGAGGGCGGAGACGGGACGGTGGCGCGGTGACGGCAGCGGACGACCGGACACTTCGGGCGGCGCGTCGTCGCTTCGCGACCCTGCGCCGCTCGGTGACCCTGTTCCGCGCGTTCCTGGTCGAGCAGACCGACCCGGATCGCTTCTACGGACTGTTGGCCGTCGACTCGGTACGCCAGGTCGCCGGCTACACCGAGCTGGCCGGTCGTACGGTGCTCGACGTCGGCGGCGGGCCGGGATACTTCGCGGCGGCCTTCCGCGCGGCCGGCGCCCATTACGTCGGGCTGGACCCCGACGTGGGTGACTTCTCCGCGGGCGGCGATTCGGTGGCCGGCATGCTGCGGGGCAGCGGTACGGCGCTGCCGGTGCGCAGCGGCAGCGTGGATGTGGCGTTCTCGTCCAACGTGGTGGAACACGTCGCCGAACCACCCCGGATGCTCGACGAGATGGTGCGGGTGACCCGGCCGGGCGGGTTGCTCTTCGTGTCGTACACCCCGTGGCTGTCGCCGTGGGGCGGGCACGAGACCGCGCCGTGGCACTACCTCGGCGGGCACCGGGCTCGGCGTCGCTACGAGCGACGGATGGGGCGACCGCCGAAGAACCGGTTCGGCGAGACGCTTTTTCCGGTCTCGATCGCCGACACGTTGCGCTGGGCGCGGGGCAACGGCGACATCGAGGTGGTGGACGCGTTGCCGCGTTACCACCCGTGGTGGGCCCGGTGGGTGATCCGGGTTCCCGGCGTCCGCGAAGTCGTGGCCTGGAACTTCGTGCTCGTACTGCGTCGGACCGCCGGGCGACAGTCCGACGCGGTGGAGAAATCAGAGCTGACCGGGGGTCGCGTTGCTATGTGACCAGGTAGTAACCTCGCGGCCATCCCACCGATCGATATCGACGAAAATGAGCTCCTCAGGGAGGCAAAAATGAAGCACCGCGCCGTGGGTGCCGTGCTGTTCGGCGGCGGCGTACTGCTCCTGGCGCTGGCCGCCGGGCTGGTGTTCGTCGTCAAGCCGGCGATGACCAAACTGCCCTACGATCTGGATCCGACGACGTCGGTGGCCGAGGCCAAGGGCGCGACTTTCCTCCAGATCACCAACGGGGCGGTCGCGATCAACCAGGCCGATCTCAAGTCGACGGTCCAGGTCACGCCGGAGCGGGCCAAGACCGCGGCGCTCAGCGGCGACCTCGCCGGTGACACGGTGGTCTGGCGGGTCGGCCAGACCGTCGAGCGGACGGACACCAAGGAGCTGGTCAGCGCGTACGGCGCCGAGCTGGCGCTGGACCGGGTCTCCGGTGCGGCCGTCGACTGGAACGAGCAGTTCCTCGACGAGAGCGGCGCGCCCGAGAAGATCTCGTTCGCCGGTCAGGTCTACAAGTTCCCGTTCGACTCGGCGCAGGAGAACTACGAGGTCTTCGACCGGGATCTGCGGCAGACCCGGGTGTCCGAGTTCAAGGGCACCGAGGACGTCGACGGCATCGAGGCGTACCGCTACGAGCAGGTCATCACCGACGAGAAGCTGCCGCTGCCGGCCGACCGGGTCGGCCTGCTGCTCGGTGTGCTCGCGCCGGGCTCGACCTCGGGCGACGTCGTCTACAGCAACACCCGTACGGTCTGGGTCGACCCGGTCACCGGCTCCTACCTGAACGTACGGGAGCAGCAGAAAAAGGTGCTGGTGCCGAACGTGGGCACCCCGGTCACGCTGCTGAGCGCGGACTTCTCCTACAACGACGAGACCGTGGCGTCCTCGGTGGAGCGGGCCAAGACGAGCCGTGGTCAGCTCACCATCCTCGGCGTGTACGCGCCGATCGGGATCGCGGTGCTGGGCCTGGTGCTGATCGTGGTCGCGCTGCTGCTCTCGCGGCGCAGCGCCCCGGCCGCGCCGACCGCCGTAGCCGCTACCCCGGCCGCCAAGCCGGCTGCTGCCCCGGCCGCCGGGCCGGCCGCCGACCCGACGCCCACCCGCGTCGACCAGACGCCGGTGCGGGACGACGAGCGGGAGGGCGGGCCGTTGACCGACGAGATCCCGCCCGCGTCGACCAACTGGAAGTCCGACGAGCCGACCGTGCCGACCCAGCGGCCCGCGCAGGGCGAGTCAGAAAAGAAGTAAGGTAGGAACGCGCTGAGGGGCGGGCCCGCGCGGGCCCGCCCCTCAGGTGTCTGCGTAACGGATCAGAGGCGGGCCAGGGCGCGGCGGAGCGGGTCGAGGCCGAGCGCGCCGAGGTCGAGGGCCTGACGGTGGAACTCGCGCAGGTCGAAGTCCGCGCCCTTGCGGGCCTTGGCGTCCTCCCGGGCCTGGAGCCAGATCCGCTCGCCCACCTTGTACGACGGTGCCTGCCCCGGCCAACCCAGGTACCGGTTCAGCTCGAAACGCAGCATCTCGTCCGACACCCGGCAGTGCGCCCGCAGGAACTCCCAGCCCAGCTCCGGCGTCCAGCGCTCGCCGGGGTGGAAGTCGAACGGGTTGTTCTTCGGGATCTCCAGCTCCAGGTGCATGCCGATGTCGACGATCACCCGGGCCGCCCGGAACGCCTGGCCGTCCAGCATGCCGAGCTTGTTGCCCGGGTCCTCCAGGTAGCCCAGGTCGTCCATCAGCCGCTCGGCGTAGAGCGCCCAGCCCTCGCCGTGCCCGGAGACCCAGCAGAGCAACCGCTGCCAGCGGTTGAGCAGCTCGGCCCGGACGGCGGTCTGCCCGATCTGAAGGTGATGCCCGGGCACCCCCTCGTGGTAGACGGTGGTCACCTCACGCCAGGTGGAGAAGTCGGTGATGCCCTGCGGCACCGCCCACCACATCCGACCCGGCCGGGTGAAGTCCTCGCTGGGGCCGGTGTAGTAGATCGAGCCGTCGCTGGTCGGCGCGAGCCTGCACTCGATGCGCCGCACCTGCTCCGGGATGTCGAAGTGGCTGCCGTTCAGGTCGCTGATGGCCTGGTCGGCCAGCGCCTGCATCCAGTCGCGGAACGCCTCCTTGCCCCGGATGGTGCGGGCCGGGTCGGCATCCAGCGCCGCGACCGCCTCGTCGATGGTGGCGCCGGGGCTGACGATCTGCCCGGCCACCGTACGCATGTCGGCCTCCAGCCGGGCCAGCTCCGCGAACCCCCAGGCGTACGTCTCGTCGAGGTCGATCCGGGCACCCAGAAAGTACTGTGAGGCCAGCTCGTAGCGCTCCCGCCCGGCGGCCTGCCGCTCCCGGCCGTGCGGGGCCAGCTCGGTGCGCAGGAACTGCCCGAACTCGGCGGTCGCCGCGGTGGCCGCCGCCGCACCCCGGCGCAGCTCGGCACCGAGGGCGCCGTCGGCACCCAGCCGCTCGACCAGCCCGTGGAACAGGTTGTCGCCGTCCGGGTCCACCCAGGCGTCACACTGCTTGGCCACCTCCAGCAACTGCACCCGGGAGCTGACCCGCCCGGCGGCCACCGACTCGCGCAGCGTGGTCTTGTAGCTCTCCAGCGCGCCGGAGAAAAGGTCGAGCCGGGCGGCGATGTTGGCCTGGGCCTCGGTGCCCTCGGTCGGCATCAGGTCGAAGACCATCCGGATCTCGTGCAACCCGCTGGTGATGACGCTGACCTCACTGGTCGTCTCGCCAGCCTCGTAGCGGGCGAGGTCGAGGCCGAGCCGTTCCTGCATCGCCTCCCGGGCGGTGCGCTCGGCCTCCGTCTCCGGCTCGATGGCGTCGAGGTCGGCCAGGGTGCGCCGGGTCAGCTCGGCGCGCCCGGCATAGCCGTCCGGCGACAGGTCGTCCAGCCGGTCTTCGTAGCCGGAGATGCCGACGTAGGTGGCGCCGGTCGGGCTGAGTGCGGCCCAGTCGGCCACGTAGCGGTTCGCGAGGTCGTCGATTCGTCCCACGCTGCGACCCTACGTGATCCGGACCTGCCGGCGTCGACCCTGTTTCGACCCGGTCAGGGCAGCAGGTCGGCTGGGTCGAAATCGATCGGGAACGGCTCGTCGGCCCATAGCCGCCGGCCGCTGACCGCCTGGGCGGCGGGTGAGAGCAGTCGGGCGAGCTTTACAGGTGGTTTCTGTGGCGCTCGACACGGCGGCCGAAAACCGCGCGACTATGTCGTACGCCAGGGGCAGAGTGTCAGGGGTGACAGCCCACTTCACTGCTGACCGGCCGGCGCTTCGGAGCTGGCTGCCCGGTTTCGTCGCGCTCGCCGCGATCTGGGGTTCCAGCTTCCTGTTCATCAAGGTCGGGGTGGCCGAGCTGCACCCGCTGCACCTCACCCTCTACCGGGTCGCCGCCGGCGCGCTGACCCTGCTCGTGGTCCTTGCCGTGCTGCGTGACCGGCTGCCCCGGGAGCCGCGGGTGTGGGCTCACCTCGCCGTGGTCGCCGCCTTCGGCGTGGCCCTGCCGTTCACCCTGTTCGGCTACGGCGAGCAGCGGGTCGAGTCGATGCTCGCCGGCATCTGGAACGCCACCACGCCGCTGGTCGTGCTGCCGCTGGCGGTGCTGGTCTTCCGCACCGAGCGGCTGACCGCCCGCGGTGCCGTCGGGCTGGGGCTCGGCTTCACCGGCGTGATGGTGGTGCTCGGCGTCTGGCAGGGCATCGGCGGGGCGCACTTCGTCGGCCAGCTGATGTGCTTCGGGGCCGCCGCCTGCTACGGCTTCGCCATCCCGTACCAGAAGAGGTTCATCGCCGGCAGCAAGCTGTCCGGGCTGTCGCTGTCGGCCGCGCAGCTGGTGGTCGCGACGGTCCAGCTGGCCATCGTCGCGCCGCTGGTGGCCGGCGCGCCGCCGGTGCCGACCGCGCTGTCACCGAAGGTGTTCCTGGCCGTGCTGGCGCTGGGCGCGCTCGGCACCGGGCTGGCCTTCGTGATCAACATGCGCAACATCCGGATCGTCGGGGCGACCACCGCCTCCACCGTGACCTACCTGATCCCGGTCTTCGCGGTCTTCATCGGCGCGGTCGTGCTCGGCGAGCGGCTCACCTGGCACCAGCCGGTCGGCGCGCTGATCGTGCTGCTCGGCGTGGCCGTCTCCCAGGGGCTGGTCGGTCGGCGGCGTCAGCGGGTGGTCACCGGTGCCGGTACCCGGTCGACGCCCCTCGCCGAGCCCGCCGCCCACTGACCCGCCCGGCCCGGCCCGGCGCGCCCGGCTCAGGCCCGGGTCGGGCCGGCTCAGGCGTGGGTCCAGGCGATCAGGTCGCCGGCCGGCCAGGTGTTGACCACCCGGTCGGCGGGGACGCCGCAACGGGCCGCCCGCTCGCAGCCGAAGCGCTGCCAGTCGAGCTGACCGGGCGCATGCGCGTCGGTGTCGATGGCGAACAGGCAGCCGGCCTCCAGCGCCCGGCGGATCAGCCGCTTCGGCGGGTCCTGCCGCTCCGGCCGAGAGTTGATCTCTACGGCGGTGCGGTGCTCGACACAGGCGGCGAAGACCGCATCGGCGTCGAAGTCGCTCTCCGCGCGGGTCCGCGCGCGATGCCCCCGGTCGCCCGGCCCGGTCACTCCGGCCGGGCGGGACGACACCATCCGGCCGGTGCAGTGGCCGAGGATGTCCAGGTGCGGGTTGGCGATCGCGGTCAGCATCCGGCGGGTCATCTTCGCCCGGTCGTCGTTCAGGCCGCTGTGCACCGACCCGACCACCACGTCCAGCCGGGCCAGCAACTCCTCGTCCTGGTCGAGGGAGCCGTCGGCGAGGATGTCCACCTCGATGCCGGTGAGGATCCGGAACCCCTCGGGCAGCGCCGCGTTCAGCCGCGCCACGTGGTCGAGTTGGCGGCGCAGCCGGTCCGCGGTGAGCCCCCGGGCCACCTTGAGCCGGGGCGAGTGGTCGGTCAGCACCAGATACTCGTGGCCCAGCTCGACGGCGGCCAGCGCCATCTCCTCGATCGGTGACCCGCCGTCGGACCAGTCCGAGTGGGTGTGGCAGTCGCCGCGCAGGGCGGCACGCAGGCTGCTGGCCTCCGCGTCCAGGTCGGTGCCCTCGGTGGCGACCAGCCGGCGTAGATAGACCGGCTCCTCGCCGGCCAGCGACTCGGCCACGCAGCGGGCCGTGACGTCACCGACTCCGGCCAGCTCGGTGAGGGTGCCGGCGCGGGCCCGCTCGGCAAGCTCCTGCTTCGGCAGCCCGGCCAGCGCGTTCGCCGCCGACCGGAAGGCACGGACCCGGTAGGTGGCCTCGTTCGCCCGCTCCAGCAGGAAGGCGACCCGACGCAGGTCGGCGATAGGGTCGCGGCTCGCTCGCTGGCGCTCGCTCATGACCTGCAACCTAACGTGCCCGCGCCGCCGGTCGGGGGACGACCGGCGGCGCGGGGTGCTGGTGGAACGGGTCAGCTGAACGGCAGCCGCACCACCGACTGGTTACCGACACCGAGCGTGGTGGTGTTGGTGCCGATCGCGGACCAGACCTCCACCCGGACCGTGCCGCCGCGCAGGTTACCGAGCGTGCCGGTGCTGGACTGCAACCCGGCGGACTGGGTGTAGTGCTCCCAGCCGGGCACCGGGTCGGTGGCGAAGTAGCGGTACGTCTCCACCCGCTCCCAGCTCCCGTCGCCGGTCAGGTCGTACGAGATCCGTAGCTGCACCCCGTTGCCGACCGCAGCACCGGCGTCGAGGAAGAGGTCGAACGCGGTCTGTCCACCGTTCTGGGTCAGGTTGAGCCCGGTCGCGGTGAACACCACCGGGTTGCGGGGCGTGCCGTCGTAGTTGGCACCCCCGGCGCTGGACACCGTCGTCGTGCCGGCGGTGCCGGCCGCGCCCAGGCCACCGCCGGAGAGCAGGTAGCGGACCGGCCCGCTGGACGGCGGGGTGGTGGGCGTGGGGGTCGGCGTCGGCGTGGGAGTCGGCGTGGGGGTAGGGGTGGGCGTGGGCGTCGGGCTCGGGGTCACCCCGCCACCGCCGCTGCCACCGCTCCAACTGTGCGCGCCGCTGGTGGCGGTGCGACCGGCGGCGACGGTCAGCTGCGTCCCGTCGGAGAACCGCACGGTCAGCGGCGTACCGGAGATGTTGCTGGCCACGTAGGTGCGGGCGCCGCCCCGGTTGAAGACGGCGGCCAACGGGTGGTCGGCGGTGACCCCGGTGTCGACCCGCCCCAGCGCGGCCAGGTTCCGGATCCAGTGGAAGGTGTGTGCCCGGCTCTCGCCCTCCTCCGGGGTGTAACCGGGGTTGGCACGCAGCTTGGCCAGCGCCGCGTCGGCATCCCCGAGCGCCAGGAACTGCCAGTGCAGGTCCTGCCACACCGTCGGCTCGCCACCCTTGTTGCGGACCAGTTCCGCGTACTTGATGGAGTTGTAGTTCGGGTGGTAGCCCAGGTAGAGGTGCCCGCCGGTGATGGGCAGCAGGTTGATGCCCTGGATCATCTCCGGCGCGGCGCTGAACCAGGTGGCGTACGCTCCGCCGTCACCCCAGACCATGCCCACATTGGAGTGCCCGAACTCGGCCGGGAAGTTCTCGTCGTTGACGTCGAACCAGTACTCGTGGATCGCCGCCGCCTGGGTGGTGTAGAGGTAGATGCCGGCGTCCCGGACCGTGGTGTTCCCGGTGGCCTGCCCCCACTGGATGAGCGCGTTGGCGAAGTTCATCCCCTCCGACGACGACTCCTGGTTGTTGCCGCTGGCGAACGCGCCGTGCCCGGAGGCCCAGTCGTGCCCGGCGTAGATGTCGAAGTCGCGCAGGTACGGGAAACGGGTGTCGGCCCGGTCGTAGTTGTTGGCGTCCCGGATGAGTAGGTCGATCATGCCGCCGTACTGGTCCTGGCGGGCCCAGGCCGGGTCGAACTTGGCCAGCGTCGCGGCGGCGGCGATGTAGTAGCCGTAGTGGAAGTGGTGGTCGTTGAGTTCCTGGTCGGAGCCGTACGAGGCCGGGTAGCCGATCAGCGTGCCCCACCGCTCGTCGTAGTAGAAGAGGCGCTCGGTCTCGCCCGGTGAGGCGGTGAGCCAGTCGTTGAGCGTGGACCGGATGGCGTTCAGCGCCGCCGTCCGTGTCTCGGTGTCGCCGACCTGGTCGGAGATCTCGGCGATCCGGGCCGCCCGGCCGAGGCCCTTGCCGGTCCAGTAGGTGTCCCCGCCGCGCTGGTCCATCGGGTTGCCCCGGACCGCCGACAGGTGCTGGCGCAGCGTGGTCAGGTCGGCTCCGGCCCCGGTGGCGACGGCGGGAATCTCGGGCAGTACGCCGTGGAACCGCATCGAGGTGCGGAACTCGCCGACCCCGGTGAGCACCTTCATCCGGCCCCGGGCCGACGGGTAGGTGGGCGTGATCGGGGTGGCCCCGGCCAGGGCCTTCCACTGGTGCGGGTAGAGGCTGACCACCGTCCGGGTCTCGGTGCCCTCGCGTGGCGTGGTGGTGAAGGTGTACCTGGTCTCCACCTGGCTGCTCGCCTGGTTGTAGGTGTACCCGATGCGGGTGCCGGTGACGTGGGCGTGCGCGTACTGGCCGAAGCTGGTGGCGAGCTGGGCGCGGGCCGCGCTGTCACCGGTGGCCGGCAGCAGCGCGACCGAGAAGTACCCGCGACCGGCGAGGTTGGAGCTGATCCGGCTGCCGCTGACGGTCCAGCCGGCGCCGGTCGGGGCGTAGCCGACGTAGTCGTGGCCGCGGACGCTGAAGCCGATGGTGCTGCCGCTGTTGGACCAGACCGTGAAGCCGCCGCCGGTCGCGTTGATCACCGCGTCGCCGCCGCTGGTGCGGAAGTACGCGAACGGCAGGCCGTGGCCGATGGTGGCGCGCAGGGTCCGGGACCCGTCGCTCCAGTACGGGGTGACCGTCCAGTCCGTCCAGTCGGCCACCTGCACGAGGGGGGCGGCGAGACCGGCCACGCCGACCCGGATGTCCTCGACATAGGGGTACTTGTACTCGCCGACGCCGGTGGCGGTGCCGCTGATGGCGGGCGTGGAGGTGGCGGAGAAGCCGAGCCCGTCGGTGACCGGCTGGTACGCCACCGGGTGCGCGTGCAGCGGCTCGCTGAAGGAGCAGTTCAGGCGCTTCCAGAGCAGCGAGGACCACCAGTCGTTGGTGGGCACCGGTCCCGGCGGGGCGTCGGCGGTGGCGTACTGCCGGGGGTTGGTGGCGATGTTGCCGCAGCCGCTGGGGAGCGGGCCGACCGGGGTGGTGGTGTAGCTGCCGGCACCGACGGGTGCGGCCTGTGCGGCGGAGGTGGCGGTGACGGCCAGGCCGCCGAGGACGAGGACCGCGGCGGATGCCGCGGCCAGGAGCCGGCGGCGGGTGCGGTGTGGGACGGGAGGTCGCATCTTTCCTCCATCGCGCGCCGGTCCGGCCGCGCCGGCGGCGGCGCCTTTCGTCGTCATTGTGAGGTTAGCTACCCGAGAGAGCGCTCTCTTGCGAGTGTTACGCGGACGTTAGTTCACCGGGAAGACCTGCGTCAATGTGTCGGAGTGATGAAACACAGATGACGGCGACCCGCTTCTGGCTCAGCCCACCGGCGGCTTCTCCGGGCAGCCGTGCTTCCGGTGCCACGCGGTCACCTCGCCGGCCGGCGCACGGTTGCCGCCCTTCCGCCACGAGTCCAGGTACGGCGCCGGCCAGACGACACCCCGGCGGATCCACCAACCGTCCTCGCCGAGACACGGCGGCGAGATGCCGAAGTGCAGGTGGCAGACGTTGTTGGCGTTGCCCGTCCGGCCCACGGTGCCGAGCTGCTGCCCGGCCCGCACCCGCACTCCGGGATCGATGCCCTCGGCCACCTCGGTCAGGTGCGAGCCGTAGTAGCGCACCCCGTCGTCACCGATGACCGACACCGACAGGCCACCGTTGTACGGCCCCTGGACGCCCCGCTTGGAGTAGCGGTCCCGGCGGCTAACCTCGCCGATCGTGCCGTCGGTGACCGCGACGAACGGCTCGCCGCAGTCGGCGAAGATGTCCGTGCCCGGGTACGCGGAGTGGGTCGGGTGGTAGGCCACCTTCTGTGCGCGTACCGGGAAGACGTGCGGCAGCCGGTCGCGGGTCGGCGTGCCGGTCGGTGCCGGCTGGCCGCCGGCGTCCGGCCCGGGGGTGGCTGCGGTCGGCGCGGCGGTGGCGGCCGACGGGCCGGGCGTGGCCGGGGGCGCGGTCCAGGTCGGCGGAGCGCCGGCACCGCAGCCGGCTGCGGCGAGCACCAGCACGAGCAACAGCACCGCGTACGCCGAGCGGCGTCCGATCGTCAGCGAGACCACCCGGACATCCTGGCAGAGTACGGTGAGCAGACAGCCGTCCATACGTGCGAGGGGTGGCCAGCGATGATGCCGTACAGCCCGTCGGGCCTCTTCCCCTCGGGGCGGCCCCCGCGCCCCACCTACCGCGAGCCGAACCCGGTCAGCGGTCCCGGTGTCGCGGCCGGAGCCGCCGCGACGATCGCCTGGCTGGTCCTGTTCGGCCTGCTCGGGCGCAGCCTCGCCGGGTACGCCTGGTGGACCCTGCTCGCCGCGGCCCTGGCCTGGCTCGCGGCCCTGGCCCTGGTCCGGTTCGGTGACCGGGGGGTGGCCACCGGCGTCGCGATCGTCGCCGCCGGAGGCTGGAGCATCGCCGCCGCGGTGGTGGCCGCCCGCTGGCTGAGCAGCGGGGACTGGCCGCTCTGGTGACTTCACCGGTGTTGACTGCGTTGCGTTGTCGTGCAGGCACTGAAACCCGTCTTGACTCGGCTGCCGCGACTCGGCACTCTCCCGGTATGGCCTGGACCACTCCGCGGCTCGATCCCGATCGCAGTCGCCGCCGCCTCCAGCTTCTGGCGCAGTTGGCGGACGCCCGCGCGGTACGCGAACGTGAGCGGCCGCAGCGCGCGCGCACCGAACGGCTGCGTCAGCTGATCGCCACCCGCCGCCGCCTGGCCGGCTGAGGGGCTCGGAAATCCTTTCCCCAGGAATGACCGGCCCTTCGGGGCGTTGACCGGTCGCCTGCCGACCCGACCGGCTAACGTGCACGCGTAACGGGTCGGCGTGAGCTGTGCCGAGGCTACTTGGGGGAACCGTGTCGTCGTACTTCGCTGCGGCCGTGGTACGTGAAAAGGGCGGCTGGACGGCCGCCGAGCTGAGCCTGCGGGGTGCCGCCGATGTCGACGAGGTCGCCGATCGGCTGCGCGACGTGGCTCCCGATGCCGACCTGTCGCTGCTGTTCGTCGAGGCGGACGACACCTACCTGGTCATCCTGCGCCTGACCGAGGGGGAGGACCTGCGGGTCTTCGGCTCGGATTCGGCGTACGCGGAGGAGTCCCGGCTCGGTGCCCTGCTGGTGGGCGACCTGAAGACCTCGGTCACCGGGCTGGACGACACCGAGGAGCCGCGCCCGGTCGCCAGTAGCAGCGGCGACGACGACAACGAGCAGCCCGCCGTCGACCCGGAGGCCGACCCGGTCGGCGAGGCGGACCTCCTGGCCGACCTGGGCATCCCCGCGCAGCGGCTGCTCGCCCTCTGCGCCCACGAGGGCATGATGCCGGCCGACGTCACCGCCGAGGTCTGCCAGGTGCTGGGCTGTGTCGACGACGTCGAGGAGCTGCGTGAGGTCTGAGCCGGCCGATGTGACCGACCCGGCCCTGGAGACGGTCCGGCGAGGTCAGCCCACCCCCGGCTCGGCCGGTCGGGTGGGTCCGGGAGCGGACGAGGGCCTGGCCGACCCGGCTGGCACCGGCCGCCGGCAGCGGCACGAACTCTGGATGCGTCGCGCCTTGGAGATCGCGGTGACCGGCCCGGAACCGGCGTCTGCCGGCAGCGCTTCCGGTCCGGCCGGCGATGCTGCGGTGGCTGCGGGCGGTCCGGGCGATGGCGACGACGTGCCGGTGGGCGCGGTGGTCTACGGGCCGGACGGCACCGAGTTGGCGATCGGCCGCAACGAGCGGGAGCTGACCGGCGACCCGACCGCCCACGCCGAGGTGCTGGCGCTGCGCCGGGCCGCGCAGCGGCTGGGCCGGTGGCGGCTGGACGGCTGCACGCTGGTGGTGACCCTGGAACCCTGCACCATGTGTGCGGGCGCGCTGGTGCTGGCCCGGGTCTCGACCGTGGTCTTCGGTGCCTGGGAACCGAAGACCGGCGCCGCCGGCTCGCTCTGGGACGTGCTGCGCGACCGCCGGCTCAACCATCGCCCCGAGGTGTACGGCGGCGTCCTGGAGACCGAGAACGCCGCCGTCCTGCGCGCCTTCTTCCGCTGAAGCCACCGGCCTGTCCGGCCCTGCTTGCGCCGGACGATCCCTGCACGGAACGTTCCGGCGTGTCGTGGCCGGAACAAAGTATGGGCGGAAGCCTGATTTCATCGAGAAATAAAAATTTCCCTCTGAAATCATCCTCTCGGCGAGGCCCGAGGGGTTGTCAGGCGGCGGGGCGGAGCAACGTGGCGGCCACCGCCCGTGCGGCGTCGGTCCACGGTGCGGGGCGCAGGGTCGCCGGGTCGAGCCGGACGATCGCCCGCCGTCCCTCCGCGTACACCCGGTCGCCGTCGGGGGAGTGGAACCGGAAGGCATACTCGGCGCTGCTGGTGCCGAGGTGCTCCAGCCAGAAGTGGACCGCGACCGGGCCGGTGCCGGTGATCGGCGCGCGGTAGGTGATGGTGAACTCGCGTACCGCGTGGAAGGCGTCGGGTGCGCTGGCGCGCCCGGCCTGGTAGGAGATGCCGCGCTCGGACCAGTAGGCGGTGAGCGCCCGCTCCAGCAGCACCGCGTACCGGGCGTTGTGCAGGATGCCCATGGCGTCGAGGTCGTCGAAGTGCACCATGGCGTGCTCGACGTGGCCGTACTCGACGGCGGGCTGGTCGGCGAGGACGTGACTCATGACGGGCCTTCCGGTAGCAGGGTGAGGTCGGGGCAGAGGGCCCGCAGGCGGCCGAGCACGCCGAGGCGGGCATGCCGGTAGGTGGTCTCCGGGTCGAGCAGCCGGGAGCGCATGGCGGCGGCGATGCCGGCGGCATCGATCTCGTACGCCAGCAGCGCGGCATCCACGTCGCGGGGCAGCTCGCCGAGATCGACCGCCTCCCGGACGAGCCGTTCCAGGAACGTGGTCCAGGCGGCGAAGACCTCGGTGAGGCGATCCCGGACGGCCCCGGGCCGGGCGTTGAACTCGAACTCCGTGGTGGCGAAGAAGCAGCCGCCGGGGAGCACCTGGGCGGCGTAGAAGTCGATCCGGGCCTCGTGCAGCGCGCGGATCCGGCGTACTCCTCGGGGGGTGTGCAGGGCCGGCGCGATGATCCGTTCCTGCCACTGCGCGACGGCCCGGTCGATGGTGGCGAGCTGGAGGGCCTCCTTGGAGCGCCAGTGCGCGAAGAGGCCGGACTTGCTCACCCCGAGGGAATCGGCGAGGTGCCCGAGGGAGAGGCCGTCGAGGCCACTGGCGGAGGCGAGGCTGACGGCGGCGTCGAGCACGGCGGTGCGGGTGCGCTCACCCCGGGCGAGCCGACCGTCGACGATCATGCGGTGAGCGTACTAAATAAGACCGACCGGTCGTGTTTATTTCGTCGGTGATGGTCGTCACCCACCGTCGACGCGGAAACGTCCCGCCACCCGGCGATCGGGTGGCGGGACGCCGAAGGTGCCGGCTCACGCGATGATCGTGTCCAGGGCGATCTCGACCATCTGGCTGAAGGTCTGCTCGCGCTCCTGCGAGGTGGTCTTCTCGCCGGTCTTGATGTGGTCACTGACCGTCAACAGCGTCAGCGCGCGGGCCTTGAACCGGGCGGCGATCGTGTAGAGCGCGGCCGACTCCATCTCCACCGCCAGCACGCCGTACTCGGCGAGCGTGTCGTAGAGGTCCGGCCGGTCGGTGTAGAAGGCGTCCGCGGCCAGGATCGGCCCGACCCGCATGGCGATGCCGCGCCGCTCGGCCACCTCGACCGAGGTACGCAGCAGCCCGAAATCGGCGACCGGGGCATAGTCGATCAGCCCGTCGAAGCGCATCCGGTTCATGTTCGAGTCGGTCGACGACCCGCTCGCCGCGATCACATCACGTAGTTGAAGCTCCTCGCTGAGGGCGCCGCACGAGCCGACCCGGATCAGCGACTTCACGCCGTACTCGTTGACCAGTTCGTGGGCGTAGATCGAGGCCGAGGGCATGCCCATCCCGGAGCCCTGCACGGAAACCTCGACACCGTTCCAGCGGCCGGTGAAGCCCAGCATCCCCCGGACCGTCGAGTAGCAGTCCGCGCCCTCTAGGTAGGTCTCCGCGATCCACTTGGCCCGCAGGGGGTCACCCGGCATCAGGACCCGCTCGGCGATCTCGCCCGGCTTCGCGCCGATGTGCGTACTCATGGCAGAGATCCTGCCAGGCCGGCCCGGCAGGGACCGGTTCGGCGTCGGAACGGGAGGTCCTGTAGCCTACTCGGCGGTGGCGTGTCCGAGTGGCCTAAGGAGCACGCCTCGAAAGCGTGTGAGGGTTTGCGCCCTCCGCGGGTTCAAATCCCGCCGCCACCGCTCGTGAACAGGCGAAACGCCCGGCGACTCTCCGTGAGTCACCGGGCGTTTTCCTGTCGTGGTCTCAGTTTTGGTCTCAGTTGTCCTCACGACGCCTTGCTGAGCACCCCCGCCGGCCCGTCGTCCGGGTCGTCGTCGGCGTTCTGCGCGGGCTGCCAGAGCAGACCACCGACCCGCTTCGCCACGTCGCGGCGAACCTGCCCCGTAAGGTGCTGGTAGCGCCGGGCCATGCCGGAGTCCGACCACCCCATGATGCCCATCACGGCACGTTCGGCCACGCCGAGAATCAGCAGCACGGTTGCCGCCGTGTGCCGGGCATCGTGCAGCCGCCCATCGCGCAGTCCGGCGCGGGTCAGCAGCCGCTTCCATTCCGTGTAGTCGGTGCGCGGGTTGACCGGGCCGCCGGTCGGCGTGGTGAACAGAAAGCCGGTATCCGTCCAGAGTTGCGCGGCGGTCTCGCGTTCGGCGTCCTGTTCTTTTCGGTGCTGGCGTAGCAGGGCAACCAATGGGTCGGGAAGTCCGATACTGCGCCGACCGGCCCGCGATTTCGTGTCGGCGGTTTCCGCGCGTAGTGGCTGCCGGTCCGGGCAGTGACCGCCGAACTTCCGGCCGCACGGTTTCGTGCAACCGTGCTTCCATTTGGGGCGCTGCCGGGCGCGGCGAACGGTGAGCGTCCCACCGTCGAGGTCCACGTCATCCCATTTCAGGCCCAACACTTCACCCTGCCGCAATCCGAGCGCCAGCGCCATTGCCCACCGCGCACTGTTTCGGCGCTCGCTGGCGGCGACCAATAGCCGCTGCACTTCCTCCACCGAATACGGCTCAACCTCTTCGTCTTCGATGCGTGGTGGCTTCGCCAGGGTGGCAGGGTTGCGCACGATGTGTTGCCGGCGCACCGCTTCATTGAGGGCAGTTCGTAAGGTGCGGTGCGCCTGGTGGGCGGTGGCGGCGGCACTGCCAGCGGCCTGCATCTTGCGGGTCAGCTTCTCCACGTGCTCGGGTTGCAGCTTCTCTAGACGGTGCGCGCCGAGTCCGGGAATGAGATGTCGGTACACGGCGACCCGGTAGCCGGCGATCGTGTTGTCACGAACGGCAGGCGCGGCGATGTTCTCCACCCAGTGCGTGAGCCACGTCTTGACCGTCCACGACTGTCCTGCCTTGCGGACGGTGCCCTTGTCGCGGTCGCGTTCCAACTCGCGCACCTTGCGGGTGACAATGGCCTCGGTCTTGCCGCGAACGTGACGGCGGTCGGGAGTGCCGTCGTCCTTGATGCCGACGGTCACGCGGCCGTGCCAGTAGCCGTCGCTGCCCTGGTAGATGCTCGATGCGCCGTTGGGCTTGCGTCTTCCCATCAGTCCCCGTCTCTTTCAGGCCGCGTTTTCCAGCGCGGTCTCTTCGGTGAGCAGGTTCTCTACGTACTCGTCAAGGCAGAAGGCCGGAACGCGCCGGAGACGGCCGATCGTGACCGTGCGAATCTGGCGGGTCTTGACGAGGGCGTACATCGTGGTGCGGCCGATGCCGAGACGGCGCGCGGCCTCTTCGATGGTCAAGACAATGCGGGTGTCGACGGTCGTCACTTCTGCTCCCTCGGGGCGGCGTCGAGGTAGATGCGGTGCCAGGTGGACGGGGGCCGGTCGGGGTAGGGCCGGCTGACCTGGCGGATGGTGAGCACGTGGGCGAGTGCGGCGAGGGTGGCGGCGATTTCGGCGGGGGTGCCGTGCAGCCTGATTCGCATGCTGGCGGCCTTTCCGTCTCGGGCGGGGTCCGGGGGTGGTTTCGCGAGGTGTTGCGGCAGAACGGCGTAGAGCGGCCCGCTGAGAGCGCCGTAGAGACAAGATCTCGGGTGGGCCGGGGTGATGGCATGCGCCGATGTCTCTGTATGGCTCTCAGCGGGCCGGTTGCGCGGGGTCGTTGGAGGGTCGCCGGTTGTCGGCTGTGGGGAGGGCTGAACCATCCCTGCATCTCGGCATCTCGGCAGGCGGGGCGTTGAGCTGCGGAAACGGTTGCCGAGATGAGGTTGGGGTCGGTGGAGTCATCTCGGCAGCCGGTGTTGTTCTCGGCAGGCGTTTGCCGAGTTGCCGGGATTGAACATCTTCTACTTTTCGGATCTCGGCAGGGTGTTTGCCCAGCTTGTAGGCCGGTTGTGCCGAGTTGCCGAGTTGCAGGGATGGTTCAGCGGGGTTAGTCGTCGCGGCGTTCGACCCAGTAGACGCCGCGGTTGCCGCGTTCGTGGGGTCCGGTGCGTAGGACGTGGTTGCCGCGCCAGCGTCCGGCTTGGCCGGTGAGCATGCGGCCGAGTTGTAGGGAGTTGGGTAGGCGGCCGGTGGGGGTGGTGATGAACTGCCCGTCCCACGGGTCGTGTTCGTCGCTGCCCAGGTGCATGGGTTCGGCGTCACGGCGTAGGTCGGCGGCGGTGAACGGCTTGTCGTGGTGCCGGTCGTGCCAGCAGGCGAGGAACGCTCCCCAGCGTTGTTCGTCTTCGTCGATCGCGCGGACGTCGGCGGCGTTGGTGAGGAACCCGTCGATGTCGTGGTGGGCGAGGAATCCGCCGAGATGCTGCGCCCATGGGGTGAACTGCCGCATGGACAGGCCGGCGGCGCGTGGGGCTCCTTGGCGGGTCCAGTCGAGCACCATGACGAGCAGGTGCCACAGGACGGTGAGTTGGTTCGCGGGGGAGGTGATCCACTGGTCGAGGTGCGGGATGCCGAATCCGGACTGGTCGCGTAGTTCGGGGCGCGGCATGTCGGGGTCAAGATGCACTCGGACGGTGCGGGAGGCCATGTCTCCGCCGACTTGGAGGTTGTTGCCGGTGGCCATCCACAGCCGGTCGTTGGTGGTGGCGATGTTGCGGGATGCGCCTAACTGCCGGTCGGACCAGGTGCCGGCGGTGACGAGCAGGGCGAGGGTGGGCGAGTCGATGACGGTGCCTTCGGCGAGGTTGTCCCAGATGACCACGCCGACCTGTTCGGCGAACACGGCGGTGATGGACTTGCGGAGTTCCTCTTCGGCGTAGGGCCAGGGCATGACGCGCTGGCCGTAGAGCATGCCGGGGCCGGCGGTGAGGATCGACTTGCCTGATGAGGGCATGGTGGCGTCGATCAGCGCGAACGGGGTCAGGGAGCGGGTGAAGTGCCGCAGGATCGGCGTGGCCAACAACGCGATGTAGTTGGCCCGGTCGGCGGCGCTGGCCCATGGGAAGTCGCGCAGGAACCGGCCGAGCAGGAACCGCCGCGCCTCTGTCACCTGCTCGACGGCGGGCGCGTCTGGCACGGGCGGCAGCGCGACCTTGGAGGCGAGGTAGAAGCCGGTCGCCGGGTCGTAGCCGGGCTGTTGCAGCAGGGTGCCGTCGCGGCGCAGCACCGGGGCACCGATGACGCCGCGCAGCGTGGGAACGCCCGGCCAGGTCTTGCCGGCCAGCACGGACGACAGCACCTCGCGGGAGGGGGTGGCCTCCTCTTCGTATGTCGTGGGGTTGCCCTGTTCGTCCTTGCGGGTCTTCACGCGGTAGACGTAGGCGTGCTCGGCGAGCAGCCCGGCGAGGCCGGCGGGGTTGATGGTGCTCGCCGACACCGGGAGCGGGGAGTCCTCATCGGCGGCGGCGGCGACTCCGCCGGAGACGGCTTCCATGTGTACGAGCGTCCCGCCGGAGACGTAGGTGTCGGGCAGCAGCCCGCCTACCAGCGCGGACTTGAGTGCGCGGATGCTCTCGGGTCCGGTGCCGATCTGCAACCGGTCGGTCATGCGGCCCTCCCCTCGGTGGTGAGACGGCGCGGCTGGCGCGCGCCGATGCGCAGCCCGGAGGCGATCGTGCGGGCTACCTCGCCCGGCGGCAGGCCGGTCGACAGGGCGGCGGGTTCCAGGACGGCGTACACGTCGGCGTCGGTGAGCGCGCCTCCGGCGGCGAGCTGGCCGAGCGCGACGGCGGAGGCGAACAGCATGTGGTTGCGCTGACCGGTTGGTGCGGCGGTGAGGTGTGCGACCTGGTTGCGGATCGCGGCGGCGACGTACCGGCCGCGCCGGTCGGGCGGCAGCGTCACCGCCGCGGGCCGGTACGCGGGGCGCGTGGCCGGGGCGAGCAGCCCGGCCAGCCATCCGGACAGCGGCGAGGGCTCGCAGTTCAGGGCCACGGTGTAGGGGCGGCCTGCGACGGTGGAGCCGGCGGCCACGACGTAGCCGCCGTGCGACTTGGTGTCGACCTTCCACCCGAGCCCGCCGCGCTCGCCGACGGTGTTGCCCAGTGGCGGCCCGGTGTCGGGGTGCAGGTAGAACAGGTGGCTACCGCCGCGCCCGGTGGACTGCGTGTAGGTGGCGTCGATGCCGCCGCCGTGCCGTTCGGCCAGGGCGGCGAGCACGTCCACCCCGTCACGCGCGCCGGCCCACTCGGGCGGCGGGGTGTCGTCGGCGTGCTTGGGCACGTCTAGGTCGACCACCACCAGACCGGACGGCCCGCACGCGATGCCGACCCCGTAGGGGCGGGCCGACCACGCCCGGCGGATGCGCTCGGGGTCGGTGGTGGCGCGGTCTTCCCACCCGACGTGCCGCCCGGCGGTCTTGCAGCGCGGGTCGATGCGGTCGCAGCGTTCGGCGGTGCACCGGTTCGGGAACGCGGGCCTCTTCGCGTGGTCGTCGGCGACGTCGGGTAGGTCGGGGCGCAGTGGGAACACGTGCCAGCCGCGCGCCGCGCACTCCAGAGCGGCGGCCAGCAACACGGAAGCCTCGGGCATGGCGGTCCTTCCTGGCGCAGGCGAAGGGTGGCCAGCGCCGCGCGGGCGCTGGCCACCAGGTGGTGAGCGCGCGCAGCGCGCCGGTTCGGTTTTCAGGCGGCTATCCGCCGCGCGGCGGGACGCGAGGGCTGTGTCCTGCGGCGCTGGTGCAGTTCCTGAGCGCAGGCGGCGCAGTCACGTCGTTGGAGGTAGACCGGCTGTCCGCTGTGGGTGTGTGTGCCGTCGATCCGTCGTCGGCAGATGTGGGGGTAGGGCTCGTCGTCGGTGACCGGACGGCCGAGCGCGACGCTCGCGGCGAGCCACTGGGCGGCCACCGGCTCACCACCTCGCCCGGGGCTGTCCGGTGATCGCGGCACGGTTGACCGCCTGCCGCAGGTCGCCGAGCAGGCCGACCAACTGCCGGCGGGCCGCCACCTCGGTGGGGGCGAGCGCCACGCGGACGCGGATCTCGGCGTGGTCGCGGCCGGCGGCGGTCCGCACGCGGATCAGGACGGCCCGCGCCTGTCCGGGGATGTCGATCACGATTTCGTCGGAGCGGTGTTCGTTGAGGTTGCAGCGGTGGTCCCGGCCGCACCAGTCGGTGTGACCGGCGGGCCGGCGGGTCACCGGCCAGCGTGCCGGCGTAGCCGGCGGACGTAGTTGACGGCGCGGCGTCCGATGCGCAGGCGTAGTCCGGTGCCCGTGCAGCGGCGGCAGTCGGGCCGTCCGCGTAGGGCGCGGGGGTGGGTGATGCGGCGGCGCAGCCGGTCCCAGAGGCGGGGTGGGGCGGTGCCGGTGCCTTTGCAGCGGTGACAGGCAGTGAACGGCCGGACGTAGCAAGCGGCGGCGTAACCGACAGCAACGAGTAGGGCAATTCCGGCGAACCAGACTACGGACATTCCGGGCATGTTTGTGCTGGTAGCGGCCACGATGAGGGTCACTGGAGGCTCCAAACGGGGGGTTACCGGCGGTAGGCGGCATGGGCCGCTACCGCTACCGGTGAAGATCGGTGCTGGTGGGGCGGGTAGCGGCCCGGGTAGCGCTGCCGCTACCTGTGTTCGGTCCGCTACCCGCCGCGCTACCGGCGGTCAGCCGTCGTCGGCGTCGCGTTGTTGTGCGGCGGTGGTGATGTCGGCGAGGTACGCGCCCTTGCGGGTCGCCCCGCCGGATTTCACGTTGCGTGACTCGACGCCCTTCGCGCGCACGAGCGCGGACAACGCTTCGGGGGTCACTGCGGAGTACGCCTGCGGGAACCGGTCGGCCAACCGTCCGGCCAGGGTGTCCCAGTGCTGTCCCCGCTCGGATGGCACCCACACCGCCCGAAGGTCATCCAGGATGTCCCGGGCGGCCGGCAGGTCGGCCGGGCCGGTGGTACCGCCGCGCAGGGCCACACCGCGGGCGCAGATCTTCTCGACGGCGGCCCGATCGAGGTAGGCGGCGCGGGCGGAGACCATCGGCCCGTAGCCGACCCGCACACCCCACCCGGAGTCGACACCGACCTCGAAGCGGGTCGGTTGGGCACCCTGGCGGTACGCGCCGGTGCCCAACGCGAGGTCCGTTTCGACATGGGAGGGCACGGCCAGGCAGGTGCGGTTGGCGATGTTGGACGTGACGCCCTTGGGCAGTGACTCCTTGTCGATGCGCTGCGTCATCAACACCAGGTGAATCCCGAGTGCCCGGCCGCGTTTGATGATGCTGGTCATCGCTGCCGCGCTCGACTTGCCGATCTCGGGGTCGGTGATGAGTTCCTGCACCTCATCGATCGCGGCCACGACCGGCCGCAACCGGGCATCCTTGGCGGCGATGGCCCGGTTCAGCTTGTTCTCGCTGTTCAAGCCCTGGGTGGCGTAGTGCTTGATACGCGGGCCGCGCACGTCGCACTCCTTGAGCAGCCACATCAGCATCCGGTACGCGTTGGCCTTGGTGCCCTCGTCCGCCCCCGACCCGAACAACTCCGGCGGGCACAAGGGCTCGAACGCGTCGAAGTCCCCACGCCCGGCCAGGTCGAACACCGCGAACTGCACCAGCGGATCCAGCGCCATCCCGGCCATCACCACCCGCGCCGACAGCGACTTACCCGACCCGGGGAACCCGGCGAACAGGCTGTTGCGCTCATCCATCCGGTAGTCCACCGGCCGCATACGCGGGTCGAACCCGTACACGAACGGCTTGAAGTAGTCCGTCTGCCCACCGCGCAGCAACGGCCACGGGGGCTGCTTCATGGCCGACACCGGCCGGTCGGCCACCCACAACGCCAACCGGGACGGGTGCTCACGCGGCATGACCTCCGGCCACACCTGGTCGACCGGCAGCCGCAGCCCACCGGCCAACAGTTCCCGCTTCTCCACCACATCGACCGCGATCACCCCATCGGGCAGGTCCACAATCGCGAGGTAACCCGGGCCGTCCCGGCGGATCTCCCCCACCCCAGCGGGAAACACGATGTCCTCCGGCCGCTTGACCAGGCCGGTGGCCATGATGCCCTTACGGGTCAGTTCGGCGGTCAGCTTGCGGTAGACCGGGCGGACCACCGTGCGCGCCAGGATCGGCTTGTCCAAGGGCCGCCCGTAACGGGCCAACCCGACCAGACCGGCGGCTACCACGGGCACCTTCACCCACCACGGCGTCAGGTCGGAGGCGAGGACCAGACCGCCGCTGCCGGCCGCGAGGGTGCCCGCGCCGGTGACCCACCACCGCCACGACGCCTGACGCATCCGATGCCGATCCAGGTCCAACCACGTGCGCGGGTCGTTACGGTTCGCCGCATCCTGCCGCAGATGCCAGTTCCCCGTCTCCGCGCTGGTCCACCCCAACACGCGACCGGCCAGGCGGGCCGCGCCCTTCGGCGCGTACCAGGCGACCTTGCCCGCATACACCGGCGAGAGCGCGAGGTGAGTGCCCACGTGGTAGCCGGTCGCACCGGCCGCACGGCGCAGCATGTCACGCCGCTGACCAGGGTCGGTCAACCACAACGGCAACACCGGCCCGGCGCGCCGATCGAGCAGCTCGGCGAGGTCCGGACGACGGTCCGGCGGGTCGACCGGACCGCCGTCCCGTGCCGGTTCCGGGGCGACGGTTTCGATGTCCGCCACGTCAGCAGCGGACAAACCCTGCGCAGCAGCGGCCCGGTCCGCCCGCCGCTGCGCCAAATCCACAATCCGCGCCGCCTTCTCATCCGGCGGCCCGGCAGGACTGATGATGGGATCGCTGGTCATGATGAGACTTCCTCCACCGGTCGAAAAAGGGGTCGGGTCGGGGGTGCCGGCGGCACGGCACAGGTTGCGAGCCAGGGGCCGTGCCGCCGGGTGTTCACTTCCGCTTGCTCCCACCGCTGTCGGGGTGGGCTTTGATGTCCTTGCGGGCGGCCCGGCCCGCCGTGCGGGCGTCGTCGTGGCTACCGCCACCCCGGCGGACCGCTTCCGCGACCGCCGCGGCGTACTCGTTCGGGTCGATGCCATACGGCGTGTTCTGCTTCGCCATGACTTCCCCTCCCGGCCGTCCAGACCCTCTGGCAGCCACCACCACCCCCGGGACCGATGTGCCCGGGGGTGGCAGAAGCGGTCAGGTCAGCGACGCCACCAAGGAAGGTTCTTCTCGGCGTCCAGAACGCGCCGGTTCGCGGCCAGGTACTCCGGCGTCACGTCCCGGCTCTTGCTGCTGACCCGCGCCAGGTCTTCGCGGGCGGCCTTGTGCTCGCGGATCGCGGCCCGTTTCTCGTCCTTGCTCTTGCCCATCAGGAGTGCTCCCTTCCCGGCCGTCCAGACGCTCTGGCGGCCACCACCACCCCCGGGGCGATGGGCCCGGGGGTGGTAGAAGCGGACAGATGTGCACGGTGGGATGGGGTCAGCGGCGGTTTGCCTTGCGGTCGATTCGGTCGGCGGCTTTCTGGCCGGGGCTGCCGGTGGGGAGGTGGGCTTCCCGGGTGGCGGTGACCGCGATGGAGGGGCAGTAGCCGCAGCGGCCGGTGTTGTGGCAGGTGCACTGCGGGGGCTTCGGGTTACGGTGGAACATCGGGTGACCTCCTGTGGGTCGTCCGATCGGCCCGCCCGCAGTTGCACCTGCGGGTGGGCCGCCCTTTTGGCCGGTCGGCTGACTGGCCACACCCCGCGCACCCGCCCACGGTCGTGTGGGTGGGTGCGCGGTGAAGCGAGTCAGAACAAGACCCTGGTCGGAACAAGACCTTGGCTGCCAGACGGCCGCAGGGCCGTGCTGCCGGGCAGGTCAGCGCCGTTTGCGCCCGCCGATGGCGGTCGCGCCGTTGCCGATCGCGGACTGGCCGGTCACGGTGATGCTGCCGGTGTGGACGGTGCCGCCGCTGGTGGCGGTGGCGGGGTCGAAGGTGTAGTGCCCGGCGGTGCAGATCGCGAGGGTTCCGGTGTCGTCGATGGAGACGCTGCGGAAGCCTTTGCCGCACTGGTTGCAGGACGAGATCGCCACAGGCGGATTCCTCTCGGGTGGTGGCTGTCAGCGGGTCTGACAGCCACCGCACACCACCGGGCGCTATCGCCCGGTGGTGGCGGAAGCGGTCAGGCCGCGCAGAACAGGGCGGCGAGGAACAGGAAGCCGGTGTGCCAGGACTGATCGAGGGCGTACATGCCGCCACCGCGGGCGAGCCAGTGCGGGTCCTTGCCCAGCAGTTCGGCGAGGCGACGCAGCGGGGTGCGCCGGTCGGCGATGTAGTGCGACACCGCCGAGACGGCCAGCCCGACGGCGACGCCCCAGGGATCGAGGCGCAGCCCGGTGGCGAGGATCAGCACGGTCAGGGCGATACCGGCGGTGGCGGTGTAGGTGGTGACGTGGGCGGCGCAGGCGATACGGCCCGCCCAGCCGGGCTCGCTCTTGCAGTCGGCCTGGTGCTGGGTCTGCACCCAATGGTCGGCCACCTGGTGCGCGGCGTAGAGGGTGGCGAACACGGCGGCGAACGCGGTAGCGCCACCGCCGGTCGGGTCTGCGAACATGAGAGGCAACTCCCGAGGTCGATTCGGCTGAGGGGGTGGGCCGGCGGCACGGCACTGGTTTCCAGGCCATGAGGGCTGTGCCGCCGGGCGGGGTCAGGACTGGTCGGCCTTGCGGCGCTGCGCGGTCGACGCCAGCCGCTGCTTGATGGCCTGGTCGCTGAACCACTGCGGGTTGGTCTTCTGCGCGCGGCGGCTCAGGTCGGCGTGCTGCGGGTCGCTGATCGTGTTCGGGACGGTGGGCTTCTTGCCGAACATCGGCGTTCCCTCTCTCAGGCGGCGATCGGGGCGGGGGTGTCGGTGACCGGTGTTTGTGCTGCGTGCGGTGCGGATGGTGAACCGGTCATCGGGCGGGGCCGGTGGCGTTTGACGGTGCTCACGCTGACCTTCGCGAGTCGGGCGATCCGCTCGTGCGGGGCGTCCGGGTCGGCGGTGTGCGCGGCGATGACCCGCTCTCCAGCGGTCAGCGTCCGGGCCGTGACCCGCCCCGGACGGACCGGCTCACGAACCGCCGTGACCGGCTCAGCCGGTGCCGGCTCACCGAGGCCGCCGCCCGGGCGGGTGTCCGCCTGCGCCGGGGCGCTGTGCTGCGGTCCCTGTCCCTGCTGGAGGCCGTCGGCGGGGTGGTACGGGTCGGGGTCCGGACGGCCGGTCAGATCGAGGTCGGCCAGCCGGGGCGCACCCTGCCAGGGGCGGGCGTTGGTGGCGTAGTCGATGAACACGCCGATCAGGAACGCGGTGCCGGCCGCGCCGATCGGGCCGAGCGAATGCGCCAACGCCGCCCCCAGGGCGTCCCATCCGGACCCGTGCCAGCCGCCGGCCATGTTCAAGGCCAGCGACATCGACAACGCGGTCCACTCGGCCACGTCGGCCCGCCGGTCGGTGTCACCACCGGAGGAACGCAGCACGGCCCGGCCGATGATGATCAGCGCCACGACCGCGATCAACGCCGGTTCCATCACCCACGCGGCCCACCACCCCGGCGACCCGCCGTCGAGGCTGAGCAGCCGGGCGACACCGGCTTGTACCCCGGTGGTCGACCACGCGCCGAACGCGACCAGGATCGGCACCCCGGCCAGCAGCGTCACCCGCTGCACCAACGCGACCCGCAACGCCCGCATCTCCGCGCTACGGCCGATATCGGCCCGGATCCGCGCCCGCTCCCCATCACGAGCAGCCCGGCGGTACAACGCGGCCAGCGCGGCGGTTTCCTCCGCGTCGCGGGCGCGTTCCCGACGGGCACGCGACACGGCGGCGGACCGTTCGTCCACATCCGCCAACGCGATCCGATGCTCCGCATCCTGCGCCCGGCGTGCCCGCGTGTCCTCCCGACGCGCGTCGACCAACGCCCGCTCGCCGGCCAGCCGGGAACGCAACTGCACCGCCGGCCCGTTCGGACCGGACTCGGCCACATCGGCCGGCACAAGCAGACCGCCCTGCCGGGTGAACTCCACCGCGCTCACCCGGCCACCGCCAGCGCGGCGAGCCGGTCGACCGTGGCCGGGGCGAGGTCGACGGGAGTGGTGTACTCGACGGCGTGGGCGTAGATCTCCCACCCGTGCCACGTCGGGTAGGCGTTCATCGTCCGGCGCAGCCGACCGTCGTCGTCGGTGCTCTCGCGCTCGGCGATGAGCAGGTCCGGGTCGTTGAGCCCGGCCAGGTGAAGCCACGACCGCAGCGCGGCGGTGCTGTCGAAGTCGACCGCCAGCGACACGCCATCGGTGTGCACGCGAATGCCGGTCGGGTCGGCCAACAGCAGCAGCTCGGCCATGACGGCACGGCGACTCTTACGGGTGTTCACGGGGACTCTCCTTCGGGGTAGGCGCAGTCGACGCACTCACCGAGTGAGCGCGGAGTGCAGTAGGGCCGGACCACACCGCAGGCAGGGCAGGTGCGGCGGGCCGTCAACGCGGCGGAGATCGCGCGCAGCTGGGCGGGGGTGGCGGTGCGCTTCGGCCGGGCCAGGTCCACCCGGTACAGGTAGGCCGTCCGGGTACCGCCGACACCGCGCCAGAGGATCTGCGCGGCCACCGGCTGACCGGCGGGCCGCAGCCCGGCGGCGCGCAGTTGACGGCGGGTGACGTAGCCCGGCGGGGCACCCTGCCACCAAAAGGTGGGAATGCCGTACCGCGACCCGTCCGGGTCGTGGAAGGCGGCGCGGATGCGGGACATCAGGCCGGCACCCGAACGCGGTAGACGGGCATGGTGTCGGGGTTGACGAAGTAGCGGCCCGCCCCGTACTCGATCCGCCACGTGTCCACCGGACGGAAGCGGTCCTTGCCCGCCCACCACACGGCGGTCACCCGGTCCGCCGAGAACCGGCCCGAACCGGGCGGCCCGGCGGAGGCGATCAGGTCACCAACCCGCACCCGGCCTGGCGGGACACGTTCCAGGTCCCGTGCGGTGTACCGGTACCGGCCCGAACCCGTCTCCCCCATCAGGCCACCTGCCGAAACTCGGGGCGTGCGGCCAGGTCGGCGGCGGCGCGGGTGACCCGGGCCTGCGCCCGGCGGACCCGACGCCAGTCCAGGGCGGTCGGGCCGCCGTGGTCCTCGGCGTTGATCAGCCTGATCTCGGCGTCCAACACATCCAACTCGGCGGCGATCAACGGCCACTCCAACTCGATCGCGGCCAGCTCAGCCGGGGTCGGGGCGGCGGTAGCGGTGTCGCGGTCGGTAATCACTTCTGGCGGGTCCTTCCAGAACGGCGGGAACCCGTCGCCGAGCGGCGACGGGAAGAACTCCGCTCCTCACACGAGCGGCAGCGGGCCTGATCCGGGGCCAACGGGGCGAGACCGCCGCAGCCGCGGCACTCACGCCACACGGCGCTGCGCTTGGTCGAAATCCGCACGGCGGCGGCAATGCTCACGGACATGACGGCTCACCTCTCCCAGCTCGAATCAAGCAGGTTTTCGTCTGGTCACCGCAGTGGCGACCTCCGCTGGCCGCCCGGACCACTACAGGCCGGGCGGCGTACGCAACTCGCCAGCGGTCAACAAGGGCGGGCCGTACCGGCACGCCGGGCGATCCTCGGTTGGGCAAGCAAGGGGCCAAACCCCTAAAGCGGACAGGTCATGCGGCCGGACACGTCAACAGCCGAACGCCGCTCGCCACCCCTAGATCGCGTGCATCGGGACCCAATCGGGGAGACGGATCTCCCTGCGTCCCGGACCTCTGTGCAGTTGTCAAACACCGAGCGCCACGGCGGTCCAGCAGATTCACGAGCGGTGCAGCCGAAGCCACCTCCGCCGGCTGTGGAGTCGCCAGCGCTACAACTTGGCGTTGTACTCGCACGCTACAGCGCGACGTTGTATTCGCGCAAGCACCACTACCGCGTAGGCTTGTAGTGATGACTTCGAGCGAGCTGCCCACCGACTGGTGGACCACAGAACACGTGCGGGCCTACCTGGCGACTGTCGGCGTGCCGATCAGCCGTGCGACGTGGGCGTCCTACGTCTCACGCGGTCAGGCTCCCGCGCCAGATCGGATGTTCGGCCGGTCCCCGGCCTGGCGGCCGAAGACCATCCAGCAGTGGCAGGCCAGTAGGCCGCGCCGGGGCACTTCCGTCGACTAGCCCGGAGCATCAGGTGTCCCCCTCTCTCGTCTCCGATCGGCAGCGGCACCTTGTCTGCCTGGAATCGAGAGTGCCCGTTGCGCTGGGGATGTGGCAGACCCCACGCGCGGACACGAGGGACACGGTCCATGTCCACTGAGGTCTCTCGCCAGCTCAAGCCGAACTTGGTGCTCGTGAACCGCCGGAAGGCAGCAGGCTGGGACTCGCGGAAGCGGGCAGCGCGTGAGCTGCACCGCTTAGGGCTGACTGGTGGGTTGCGGGAGACGCCTACAGTCGAAGCGATCGAAAAGGCAATGTACCGCCATGAAACCGGGCGAGTAGCGGTTACCGATCCGATCTACCGGCAGCTGTACTGCCTGGCGTACGGCGCGAAGCCTCATGACTTGTTCGGTGAACTTGACAGCGCCGCAGCGGACCGCCCGCACTTCTCCGTGCGATCCCACAAATTCGTGCCCGCGTATGTAGGCGCGGAAGGCGCAGCATCGTTGCGCGACGGCCTCTCGCTCGACTCTGCCGAGGGGCAATGGCACGCGTGCTCCGTTGCGCCCGTTGATCACCCGGAGGGAGAGTGCTCTCTTTACCTCTGGCCTTGTGGGTCGGTCGTCTTTCATCTGGTCGAAGACTTGCAGCTCTCTACCATTGCGTCACTTGCTGCATGGCGGAAGGTATCCTACGGAGACAATATCAAGTGGGCGGCCGACTTTCTCTCTCGGTACGTGCGTGCCGTTGATCAGAGCGCGCTTTACGTCCTGGGCACACACTGGTTAACCGAATCGGCTTGGGCTCCCGAGTTACTAGACGTTGCGCTCCGGATAATGTCTACGCCGTCGGTGCTCCTGCACAGGAATCGGCCGATGGACGATGAGCATCTAGCCCATGCAGAGTTGATAGAGCAATCCTTGCTGGCGGAGGGATACGACCACGCGGGTATCGAGTCATTCGGCCTACGCGGGATCTCCTCCGGCTTCGCCTCTTGGTCTGGTGTCGTTTACCATCCGACAGCGCCGGACCGGGCAATAACAGAGACCGAGCTTGTAGCATGTGAACTGGCAGTTCAATCGATGTGGGCGTTCACCGACGCTATAACCCGCCAGATCGAACATGGGCGAGACCCTGAAGTTCCGCCGGAGCACGGATGGCGCTATCTTCGAGGAGTTCGTTCACGCCTCACAACTTCACGGCCACGGGAGACGGGCCAGCATCAGGCGATGCGGAGAGCCATCTTGCGAACAAGCGACCTCATGCCTGCGTTGGAGCAGGCAATCGAAACACTCCGAGACGCGAATAGAGGTTGAGATGACGGCAGGTCAGCCGGTGCTCGTGGTGACCGACATGCAGAACGGGTTCGTACGAGAGCAGTCGGCGCATGTTGTGCCGATCGTTGTCGACCTGGTACGCCGATGGCAGGAGTCCGGCGGCGACGTTCTTTTCACGCGGTACTTCAACTATCCCGGTAGTCCATTCGAGCGTTTTTTCGAGTGGAGCCGGCTTCAGTCTTCCCCTGAGACTGACATTGTGCCTGAGCTGCAACCGTACCTGGGTCGCGGGACGATGCTCGACAAGCGAATTTACAGCCCGTTTACCATCGACAGCCAAGCGGCATTTGAGCGGCGGGGGTGGAGCACTTTCTACTTCTGTGGGATTGCGACAGAGAGCTGTGTTTTGAAGGGTGCTGTCGATGCCTTCGAACGCAACCTCACGCCGTGGCTGATTGCCGACGCGTCGGCCAGCCATGCCGGCGCCGAGGCTCATGCCGCAGGTCTCTTAGTGGCCCGTCGCTTCATCGGCCCACGACAGGTCATCACACGTGCTGAACTTCCTGCCACGCTTGTCGCTAGCCAGCCCTTCCAGAGCTAACGGGCGGTGCGAAAGCGGAGCGGCGGTAACCGACGTCGGGAGTGTGGCCGCCGAGGCAGCCCGGAAGCTGGGATCGTCGCCTTTTCGGCTGGCCTCTTCTACCTCACTTTCGCCGTCCCCGCCCTCGGCGCTTGCTGCCCTTATTGAACCGCGGCGTGTCCTTCGGTTGCTTCCTGGCAGGCATCCCCGCTGCCGGATTCTTCGGTAGCCAAGAAATGCCAGGATTCGCTGGTGGGGTGAAAGTAGTGCGCATTTGTTCTTCCCGTGCTGCAAGCTCCTCGCCAGCGCGCCATTTTAGGAAAAATGCAAAGAAGGGATCGGAGATGTGTAGAGTAGCAAGGCTTGCATCATAGTCGACTACCGGCTCGCCGTCGATTTCCCGAGCTATTTTGGTCATCTCACCAAGAATGCGAGTTATCTCTTGGCCGGATGGTGCGTCTTCGGCGGCAATGTCCCTCATGGCAGCTCTAAGCGATTCGTAAGAGATGCTGGTGAGGGGGCCGGTGTGGCCGATAGCCATCAGTACAGCCCCGTAAATGTCCACGGTTAAGCCGTTCTTGAGGGTCCTCGGCTTACGGTCGGTTCGCTGTCGCGGTCCTCGTGCAAGCTTGTCGAAAGCGGTTTTGGAGGCGGCAACCGAGCGTTCCTTGAAGAATTCCGTCCACATGGGCTCGTGAAGCAAGGTCGGCGCTGCCTGCTTCTCCCTGATTCCGCTTCCCTTGACCACTTCTAGACAGAAGCTCTGCATCAAGTGAGGGCTGGCAAAGCTCTCTGCCGCCAGCCGCTCGGTGATTACCCCGGCCTCGTCAAGCACATTAAGGGCCTCGAATCCCTTTTGGGCGATTCCCCGTAGTTCGGCATTAGACCAAAATCCAACCGGAAGCTGCTCCACGCGACCTGTCATTTCTTTTTCGACCCGAATGACGTCGTAGGCGCGATGGGGAACAGCAATGACAATGACTGGGAGTCCGTCGAATACGAGGTCTTTGAGTGAACGAACGATGTCAATCTGGACATCTGCGGGGATGTAGTGAAAATCGTCGATAATCAGAGGAATGCAGGCTGTTCGGAGCGCTTTTTTGGCAGCAATGTCGGCTGACCGGTTTCGGATGGTCTTGTCGGAAGTGGAAGACGAGACCGACTCTTGGCCGGACCTAGACAACTTTGCCATCCCGGGAAGCTGGACATCTCCGCCTAGCGTTCGAGACTCAGCGTCGGTGTCCTGCCGTGTTTCCTCATAACTCGATACCAGTGACAAGTGATCGGCAATATGGCCCCACAGGTCTCCGACGCTGCGGATATCTCCGCCAGAAATCAGAATTTTGTCGACGTCCTGAAGGACATTTTTTACCAGTACGGTTTTGCCGGTTTTGGTGGGACCCGAAATTGACAGAATCCGGTATTTCTCATCAAGATAGTCCTGAAGTCGGGCTTCTAGCCCTAGGTCCGCGCGCGGACTGTAGGTGATGGTGGGAAGACCACCCGCGACGAAGACTTGCCCGGCTGAAAGGCGTGACCCCTGGATCATCTGCTCATCGTATCGCTGTCTGTCACCGTCACGTTCGTTCTCAAGGCGTGTCTGCTTCTCGCTACTGCCGCCGTAACCCCTGCGGTGTCTGGAACCGGGCGATCCCGTCGCATTTCTAGTGCTTTGACGCCAACACCTAGATCCCCGCGGCCTTCATATCTAGGCGGGGCGTGGTCTCAGTTGCGGTCTCATTCGGGACCGTACGTCGCGGTTCACCAGGGCGTGCGGGAAGCTCCGGCCGCAGGTGACGTACCGGTTCGACCTCTGTGGTACACCCGAGCGCAGACCTCGAAAGCGTGTGAGGGTTTACGCCCTCCGCGGGTTCAAATCCCGCCGCCACCGCTCGTGAGCAGGCGAACGCCCGGTTGATCCGCGAGGATCTGCCGGGCGTTCTGTGCTGCCGTCCGGCGAGCTTCACGCCCTTTTCGGGGCCTTTCGTGCCGGCCGGTGGCTGACTGCCGGTGTTGTGCCCCTGTGCGATTGTCTCCTCATGATCCCCGTCGAGGACGCCCCCGTTCGGCACCCCTTCCACGTCGACTCCGACGGCGTCAACCGGATACCCGGCCCGGACAAGCACCCCTACTACGCACAGTTCGCCGCGTCCGGCTCCGGCACCGTGCCGGTGGTGCGGCAGGTCGGCGGGGAGTGGCTGCCGGCGCTGTTGATCTGCCGGTACGACGACGTCCGGGAGGTGCTCCGTCGGCAGGACCTGTTCTCCCGGGCCGCCGCCGCCCACGCCGACCAGGTCGACGTCTCCGGGACGATGCTCGGAATGGACGGTGCGGAGCACGCCGCCGTCCGGGGCACGGTGAAGGACGCTTTCACCAAGCCCGCCGTGTCGGAGCTGGGCGACACGGTGCGGGCAGCCGCCGAGGCGCAGCTCGCCGTGCTGGCCGCCAGGAACGGGCGGGCCGACCTGGTCGGCGACTTCGCCATACCGTTCGCCCTTAACGTGATCTCCGACCTGCTCGGCCTGCCGGAACCGGACCGGGCGCAGTTCCGCCGCTGGGGCGACATGTTCCTGGGCTCCGGCGACCTCAGCCGGGCCGACGCCGCCCGGTCCGCCGAGGAGATGGGTGGCTACCTGTGGCAACAGTTGGACGGGCGGCGGGGCTGCCCGGCCGGTGACCTGATGACCCGGATCGCCACGGCGGCGGCGGACCAGCCGCTGGACGTGCAGGTGAAACTGCCCCTCTCGCTGATCGTCGGCGGGTGGGAGACCACGGCCAGCTCCATCTCGACCTTCGTGTACGTGTTGCGCACCCGCCCGTACGGCGGCTACGACTCCGCCTGGGACTACCTGCTGGCGCACCCGGAGCAGGTGGACGGGGCGGTCGCCGAACTGGAACGGCTGCACTCGACCACCAACGGCGATGACATGCCCCGGCGGGTGATGGCGGAGGTGATGCTGCCCAGCGGCGCGCGGCTGGCCGAGGGCGACATCGTGATCCCGTCGCATGACGCCGCGAACCGGGACCCGCGGGTCTTCACCAACCCGGAGCTGATGGACTTCGGGCGGGACCCGAACCCGCACCTCTCCTTCGGTTACGGGCCGCACTACTGCATCGGCGCGCACCTGGGCGCGCTGGAGGTTCGGGTCGCGCTGACGCTGCTGCTGCGGGAGCTGCCGGGCCTGCGGCTGGCGGTGGCTCCGGACCAGGTGCGGTGGAAGCAGGGGCACACCATTCTCGGCCCCGTGGAGGTGCCGGTCAGCTGGTGAGGCCGGCGGCGACACGCGGGCCCGACCCGTCCGGGCCGGGACGTCTGTCCGATCAGGTACGCCGCTATTGATCGACGTCTCCTAAGATGTGGGCGCGTCGATGACAAACGGGGGTTTCCGATGCGGCGAAGTGTTGCCGGGGTGTCGGTGTTGGCGGTTGCGGCCAGCATGGCGGTGGGTGCGCCCGCGCGGGCGGCGGACGAGGTTCGGACGATCACCCGGGAAGGGGTCATCCTCCAGTACCACCGGGTGGCGAAGGCGGTGACCCCGGTGAAGGGGACCGGTCCCACCCGCTCGGACTTCGACGGGGACGGTGTCGACGACATCGCCGCCTCCGTCGATCCTTTCGAGCACAGCTTCCCGCAGTCACCGGCCGGCCTGGTCGTGGCGCGCTACTCGTCGGCACCGTACGTCGACTACTACGCGGCGGCGGTCTCGCCGGCCGGCGGCTGCGTCTGCTTCGGCGAGGTCCTCGCCGCCGGGGACTTCGACGGGGACGGCTACGACGACCTGGCGATCAGCGAGGCAGAGGAGTACGACCCGAGCGCGCAGGTGCACGCCGGTGGGGTGTGGGTGATCCCCGGCAGCGGCAGCGGCCTGCGGATCGACGCGGCGAAGCACTTCAGCCAGAGCACGCCGGGCGTTCCGGGCGCCTCGGAGCAGGGCGACTGGTTCGGGTCGGCGCTGGCGGCCGGTGACATCAACGGCGACGGCCGGGACGACCTGGCGGTCGGGGCGTACGGCGAGGCGATCGGGACCACCAAGGAGGCCGGTGCGGTCACCGTCCTCTACGGCGGTGTCGGCGGGCTGACCGGCACCGGCGCCCAGCAACTGCACCAGAACCAGGCTGCGGTGCCGGGCTCCGCCGAGCGTGGTGACCACTTCGGGTGGACCCTCGCCATCGGGAAGGTCAACAACAACAGGTACGCGGACCTGATCATCGGCGCACCGCAGGAGAACCAGAGCAGCTCGCCCACGGGCAGCGGCATGATCACGCTGATCTGGGGCTCGGCGAGCGGGGTGAAGTTGAGCGGGGCCACCTCGGTCACCGGGGCGGCGCTACGCAAGGCGACCGGGCGTAGCGACAGCTATGTCTGGAACCTGGGCACGGCGCTCGCGGTCGGTGACCTGAACGGTGACGGGCTGGGCGAGGTGATCGCCGGTGCGCCGCACACCCAGATCCCGAAGGGCAACGAGGGTGCGGCCGCGGTCTTCACCGTCGGGTCAGCTGGCCTCGCAAGCGGTGCCGCCAAGCTCATCACCCAGGCGACGCCCGGCGTGCCCGGCTCCCCGGAGGCCGGTGACCTGTTCGGTGCGACGCTCGCGGTCGGTGACGTGACCGGCGACGGCCGGGCCGACCTGCTGGTGGGCGCGCCCGGCGAGGCGATCGGCACGAAGGCCGAGGCGGGCACGATCGTCCTGCTCAAGGGCGCAGCCGCCGGGCTGACCGGCACCGGGGCCCAGGGCTTCGACCAGGATCACGCGGTGGTTCCGGGCGGGTCCGAACGTGGCGACCGGTTCGGCGGCTCGGCGGCGATTCTCAACCTCAACGGCACCGGCCCGCTGGACGCCCTCGTGACGTCGCCCGGCGAGGAGGTGGCCGGCGACCAGGCCGGGCTCGGTTCCGGGTCGGTCGCCCTCTTCCACGGTGGCTCCGGCGGGCTGGCCCCGCAGTCGACGTCGTGGAGCGGCCTGAGCCTGCGTACCGACTTCGTCTGGCCCAAGTGGTACGGCCGTCGCCTGGCCACCCCGCAGAACGGCGGCCTCTACTACTGACCCGTCGGGTCAGCAGGGGCCGTAGCCCTCGACGAAGAGGCGATGCGCCCAGTCGGCGTACCCGGCGATGATTTTGCGGACCGTGCGGCCGTCGTGCAGGAAGAGGTACGCACGGTCGCCGTCACGGGCGAGCAGGCCGTCGAAACGGTGTGTTCCCCGTGGCGCGTGCAGTGCGCGTACCTGCGGATAGTTGGCCTTGACCTCGGCGATCGGCGACCCGGCCGTGACCCCCTCCGGGGTTCGGACCGGGTCGCCGGCCCAGAGCAGCACCAGCCGATTGTCGATGAAGATCGGGCTGACCATGTCGTGCCCGGCCAGCGTCGGGCCGCAGGCGTCGACGTCGGTGCGGAGTATGCCGCGCCGGGTCAGTTCGCTCTCCGTGTCGCCGAAGTCGACGTCGGCGAGGCCGTCGAGATCGACCACGGTGATCGACGCGACGGGCGCGGGCACGGCGATGGTGTCCGGTGGCATGGGTCCGCTGCCCGAGATCGCGGCAGCAAAAAGCAGTGTGGCGATGAAGCCGAATTGTCGCAAATTCATGGAATCCCCCAGTCCCCAACGTGACGGGGGCGCGGAGGTTATTGCCGGGCCTCCCATTCTTCGGCGAGTTCGTCCCAGTAGTCGGCGCTCAGCCCGCGTCGCCCGTGGTTGAGCCAGCCCTCGGTGCTCCGCTCGACGTGTAAGCCCAGCTCGGCGAAGGGGTCGATCCACCGGCCCGGCTCCGCGCCCAACTCGACCAGCGCCCCGTTGATCGGCCAGTCGGGGCGCGGCCCGTCGAACGCCGCGTCGAAGCGCGGGCCCCAGGCCAGCGCACCGCCCAACCAGACCGCCGCCGCCTGATGCCCGGTGCCGCCGGCGAAATCCGCCTCGACGTACGCCAGCGGGCCGCGTTGCGACCAACCGGCCAGCGCCTCGGTCAGCTCGGCGGAGAGGATCAGCGTGAACGGGTGCTCCGGGCCGGGCTCGTCGGTCGCGTAGTCGGGCGGCGTGCCGGTCAGCTCCTGCACCAGCTGCCAGGTCACCGGCAGCAGGGCGAAGCCCTGGCGCAACCCGCCCAAGACGGCATGGTCCAGCTCGCGGGTCTCCTCGCGCAGCAGGTCGGCGTCCGCGACGATCGCGCTGAGCTGGTAGCTCACCCGGCGTCCACAACCTGTGGATAGAACATGTGTACGACGGTGGTCAGGTCTTGTTGACGCCGGCGATGCGCGGCCCCATGGCTCCGGTCAGTTCCATGACTCCGCCACCTCCCTGATCAGATCGACCGACTGCCAGTGGGAGAGCGTCTCGCCGCGCACGTTCTCCCACACGGCCAGTATCGCCGCGATGTCGGCCTGTTCGCTAACCACTTGGCCCTGCAACTGGTTGTCCAGGTAGCCGGCGATGCGGTGATCCGCCGCGGTGGCGATGATGAACGGGCCGTTGAGGCCGGCGTATTCGCCCACTGTGGACGGGATCATGCTGGCCGTGCGGCGCGGCAAAGCTGCGACTCCTCGGCGAGTACCGGGAGGATCGGGCAGCCCTGCTGATCTACCTGGCGACGCTGTACGAGGAAGCCGCCGACCAGTTCGGTGACGCGCTACCTTCCCGGTCACCTCGTACGACCGCTTCGTGTCCTAGGCGCGTGGCCGGTGAGGGGAAGGCCGTCCGCGTACCGCCGGGGGAGCCGGACCGGGACGGCCCGGCTCCCCCGGCGCGGGTCTGTTACTTCTTCTTCAGGGCGACGTGGTCACCGGCGGCCGAGACGGAGGCGACGGTGGAGCTTCCCGCGTAGGAGAAGCGCCAGTAGCCAGCGGCGCTGGCGGTGGTGGTCGTCTTCAGGTTGCCCTTGGCGTCGGTGTGGACGGTCTTGACGGTGGTGTACTTGCTGCTGCCGGCCTTGCGGAACTGGAGCTTGACCGGCTGCTTGGCGTAGCCGACAAAGGTACTGGCAGCATCGGTGGTGGCCCGGGTCAGCCGGCCGGTCACGGTCAGCTTGCCACCCTTGGCCACCGGCTCGGGGAAGGCGTTGACGGTCAGCTTGGAGACCTTGTAGAGGGTGACGCTGTCCCCGCCGGACGTCGAGCCGACCGAGGTGCCGCTGCCGGCGAACGACCACCGCCAGGTTCCCGAGGTGGTGGCCTTGACCGTCGTCTTCAGGTTGCCGTCGGCGCCGGAGGTGACCGTCTTGACGGTGCTGTACGACGTGGCGCCGGCCTTCTTGAACTGAAGCCGCACCGGCTGCTTCGCGTAGCCGACCACGACCTTCGTGCTGCCGTCGGCCTCCAGCGCACTCCAGTTGGGCTGGGTGAGCCGGCCGGTGACGGTGAGGGTGCCGTTCTTGCGGGCGGGTTCGGGCGTCGCGTTCGCCGTCGCCTGCCAGGTCTGCTTCAGCAGCGGAACGCTGTCCGCCGCGGCGCTCAGCAGGTTGTCGTAGCGCCCGCCGTCAATGGCGTAGCCCGAAATCCGCAGGTGGACGGGGTGGCCCGCCGACGCATCGTCCACGTGGTACTGGTGGACCATCGCGGTACCGGTGCAGATCTGCGTGGTGGGCGTGGCCGCCACACAGGTCATGTTGTAGCCGGCGTCGCCCTCCAGGAAGACGAAGAAGAAGCCGCCGCCGACGGTGCGGATCTGGGCATCGATCCGCACCACCCCACCGGAGTTGTCGTAGATCTCGGTCGTGACCGGGACCGCGACCAGACCGGTCGCCCCCATGACGATCGGCTTGCCGTTGTTGATGGTGGTGCTGAGGATCTTGGTGTCGTGGTAGACGGGGTCCGCTTGGGCCGGCGGTGCCAGCAGCAGCCCACCCGCGACCGTTCCCGCCAAGATCAGTCCGACATTACGTACGGATGTCAAGAAAATCCCCCATGGATCACGAACCGCACCTGTGGGTGCGGTGGCCGCATCCTGCCACACCGGTCCGTCACGATCAATGAGTCGCCGGGTGGCCTGGCCCTGGGTGGCCCTGGGTAGCGCTGGCACGAATGCGACGAGGCCCCGACCTTGATCGGTCGGGGCCTCGCGTCTGCCGGGTAGGCGGGTGCGGAGGATACGAGATTCGAACTCGTGAGGGTGTGAACCCAACACGCTTTCCAAGCGTGCGCCCTAGGCCTCTAGGCGAATCCTCCGCCGAACAGGATACAGGTCCCAGCCGGACCGATCACCCCACCACCCCCTGAAGATCGATGGCGGGTCGGGTAGGCTGGGGCTACCTCCCGTGCGGCGGTATCTCGTGAACCTCCCCAGGGCCGGAAGGCAGCAAGGATAAGCGAGCTCTGCCGGGTGCACGGGGGGCCTTTCTGTCTCCGGCGCCAGGCGCGCCACCCCACCCGCCCGCCGAGCCGCCGCTCCCGGCTCAGGTGTTACAGGTGTTAACAGGGGGCCCCTCCTCTACCGGAGGCGTTAATAAGGTGCCCTTCCTTGCATCTTCGTCAGCGGGGTGGGTGGTGGGTTGGGCTTGGGCGGCGGAGAATGGCGCGGTTGAGAGGAGGCGGGACGCCGTGGCACTGGCGCTCTACCGCAAGTACCGGCCGCGTACCTTCGCCGAGGTCATCGGGCAGGAACACGTCACCGAGCCGCTGTCGCAGGCGCTGCGCAGTGGGCGGCTCAACCATGCGTACCTCTTCTCGGGGCCGCGCGGCTGCGGCAAGACCTCCAGCGCCCGCATCCTGGCCCGCTCGCTCAACTGCGAGCACGGCCCCACCCCGGAGCCCTGCGGCACCTGTGACTCGTGCCGCTCGCTGAGCGGCGACGGGGCCGGCTCGCTCGACGTCATCGAGATCGACGCGGCCAGCCACGGTGGCGTCGACGACGCCCGCGAGCTGCGCGAGAAGGCATTCTTCGCGCCGGCCAACAGCCGGTTCAAGATCTACGTCATCGACGAGGCGCACATGGTCTCGTCGGCCGGCTTCAACGCCCTGCTCAAGCTGGTCGAGGAGCCCCCGGAGTACGTCAAGTTCATCTTCGCCACCACCGAGCCGGAGAAGGTCCTCGGCACGATCAAGTCGCGGACCCACCACTACCCGTTCCGGCTGATCCCGCCGAAGGTGCTCCGGCCCTATCTGGAGCAGCTCACCCAGGCCGAGGGGGTGCAGGTCGAGCCGGCGGTCTTCCCCCTGGTGGTGCGGGCCGGCGGCGGCAGCGCCCGGGACAGCCTCTCCGTGCTCGACCAGCTCATCGCCGGTGCCGGCCCCGACGGCGTCAGCTACGCCCGGGCCGCCGCGCTGCTCGGGGTCACCGACTCGGCGTTGATCGACGAGATGTGCGACGCGCTCGCCGCCGGGGACGGCGCCGCCGCGTACGCCACCGTCGACCGGGTCGCCGAGGCCGGGCACGATCCCCGCCGGTTCGCCTCCGACCTGCTGGAACGCCTGCGCGACCTGATCGTGCTCCAGCAGGTGCCGGACGCCCCGGCCAAGGGCCTGATCGACGGGCCGGACGACCAGATCGAGCGGATGACCGCCCAGGCCCAGCGACTCGGCCCGGCCACCCTGTCCCGCTGCGCCGACATCGTGCACGACGGCCTGGTGGAGATGCGCGGCACCACCGCGCCCCGGCTGCTGCTGGAGCTGATCTGCGCCCGGATGCTGCTGCCCGGCGTCGACGACACCACCGGCGGCCTGCTCCAGCGCCTCGAACGCATGGAGCGCCGGCTCACCCTCGCCGGCACCGACGCGCCGCCGGCCGCCGCCGGCTCCGCACCCCCCACCGACCCCGCCACGGTACGCACCCAGCCTCCTGCCCCGCCCGCGGCTGCCGCCGCGTCTCCGGGCCGGACCGCCGGCGAGCCGGCGGCTCCCGATGCCCACTCCGGGGTGGCCGCCGCACGCGCCGCCGCCGCGGGTGCCGGCACCCGAGGGACGGCTGCCCCGAATGGTGATGCCCGGGGAACATCTGCCGGCAACGCCGGTGCCCAGGAGACGGCTGCCGGCAATGCCGGGGCCGAGGAAGTAGCTGCCCCGACCGATGGTGCCCGGCGAATGGCTGGCGGCAACGCCGGTGCCCGGGAATCGACTGCCGCGAATGGTGGTCAGGGCGCGGCTGCCCCGGCCGGTGGTGGCCCGGGAGCGGCCGGTGCGTCGCCGGCTGGCCCGACCGGGGCGGAGAGCGCCCGCCGTCCGGTGCCTCCGTCGGCGGTCATGCCCGACCCGGCCACCCCCGAGCCGCCCAGGCCGGGCTCGGTGAAACCCGGCGTGCTCGATGCGGTCGCGGTGCGTCGGGCCTGGCCGGAGGTGGTCGGGAAGGTCAACCGGAGCCACAAGAAGATCGCGGCGCTGATGCGCGACGCGGTCGTCCGCGACCTCGACGGCGACACGCTGGTGCTGACCGTGAAGTCGGCCGTGCTGGCCCGGATGATGTCGGACCACGCCCAGGTTCTCACCGATGCGCTCTACGAGGAGTTGGGTGGGCGCTGGCAGATCCGGTGCGAGGTGGCCGGTGAGCGCGGCGGGACGTCGCCCGGCAGCCCCCGTGCCGCGTCCGGCCCGGCCCCCGCTCCGTCCCGCCCGACGCCGGACACCCCGCCGAACGGCACGGTGGCCGGAGACGGCGGACGACCGCACGGCGCGGCCGACCCGGCGTCCTCTGCCGGCGGCGCGGTGTCGGCGGACGAGGACGAGGGCTGGCCGGAACCGGCCCGGCCCGGTGGCTCCGCCCCGGCCTCCACCGACGCGGGGGCGGGCGACACGGAGGACGGCTGGCCGGAGGCGGCCCGTCCGGGTGGCGCTGCGGCAGGCCGCGATACCTCGCCGAATCCGGGCGCGTCGGCCGGCTCGACGTCGGTAGCCGGGGTGACTCCGGCGGCAGGGGCGCAGCCGGCCAACGGTGCCCCGGTCGCCGTCGCCTCGAACGGCCCGCAGGCCGGACCGACGGAGTCCGCTCTGCCGCGACAGGGCGCGACCATCAGCAGCCCTCGCGTCACCGGTGGTAACAGTGGGGCCGGTGGCAACGGCAACGCGGGGGGCAGGGGCGGCCCCCGCAGCGCCGGTGCCGGTGGTGCGCCGGTGAGCAGCGCGATCGCGGCGGCTCGGGCGGCGGCGGCCGGGCGGGGTGCGCGTACCGCTCAGGCGGCCCGGCAGACGGCGGACGTCGAGTTTGCCGGCGAGCCGCCGTACGATCCGGACTTCGACGGCCCGGTGCGCGGCGGTGCGGGAGCATCGGGCGCGGCCCAGCCGGCGGCCACCGTCGCCTACGAGGGCTTCGATCCCGGCGACGAGCCGCTGGACGAGATCATCGACGAGAAGACCGCCCGCGAGTCGAGCGAGGAACAGGCCGTACGCCTGCTCCGCGAGGCCTTCGCCGCCACCGAGAAGATCGCCGAATCCGACAACCGGTAGGACTGCGGGCGGGAGTGCTGCGGTCAGGGTGAAGTCGGTGCCGACCGTTAGGCTGGGCGGCGATCACATAGACGAGTCGAGGGAGCCATCGTGCGGCCTGGTGGACAGCCGAACATGCAGCAGATGCTGAAGCAGGCGCAGAAGATGCAGCAGCAGATCGCCAAGGCCCAGGCCGAGTTGGCCGAGGCCGAGGTGACCGGCACGGCCGGCGGTGGTCTGGTCACCGCGACCGTCTCCGGTGCCGGCGAGGTCAAGAGCGTCAAGATCGACCCGAAGGTGGTCGACCCGGATGACGTGGAGACCCTGGAGGACCTGGTCGTCGCCGCCCTGCACAACGCCACCCAGGCGGCCCAGGAGCTGACCGAGCAGAAGATGGGCCCGGTGGCGGGCGGGATGGGCGGCCTCGGCCTGCCCGGGTTCTGAGCCCGCAGATGTACGAGGGTGCCATCCAGGATCTGATCGACGAGTTGGGGCGGCTGCCGGGCGTCGGTCCGAAGAGCGCCCAGCGGATCGCCTTCCACGTGCTCTCCGCGGACCCGGTCGATGTCAACCGGCTGGCCGGCGCGCTGCGCAAGGTCAAGGAGCTGGTGCGGTTCTGCACCAGTTGCCACAACGTCGCCGAGTCGGAGCAGTGCCGGATCTGCCGCGACCCACGCCGCACCGACGAGGTGATCTGCGTGGTCGAGGAGCCGAAGGACGTGGTCGCGATCGAGCGGACCGGTGAGTTCCGCGGGCGGTACCACGTCCTCGGCGGGGCGATCAATCCGCTGGAGGGCATCGGGCCGGACAATCTACGCATCCGGGAGCTGATGGCCCGGCTCGGCGGTGGCGCGATCCGGGAGCTGATCCTGGCCACCGATCCGAACACCGAGGGCGAGGCGACCGCCACCTACCTCGCGTTGATGGTCAAGCCGATGGGGATCGCGGTGACCCGGCTGGCCAGTGGGCTGCCGGTCGGCGGCGACCTGGAGTACGCCGACGAGATCACCCTGGGTCGGGCCTTCGAGGGCCGCCGGGCCGTGTGACCACCGCCCGAGGGTGCCTACCCGGGGTGAGTGAGAGGAACGTCGTCCCACCCGTAGCCGGATGTCGCTCAGACATAAACGTGCCTCAGTGACGTCAGGTTGGTGGGGCGTCTGGTCCCGGCTCCTTCCGGATTCCGCTCGCACCCGCTCTGACCAGCGGATATTGCTGCTTCGGCCGGTGCTGCCGGCGGTGCTGCGGTGGTGCGGGGGTGGTTCGGCCCGGGGTCGCTCCGCAGTGGGGCTGGTATGACAGCGGGGCGATGAGGCTGCTCGATGGATGTAACAGAATGATATCGATTGGTAGGTGTTATTAGACCGATTTGTCCCGTAGCTCGTTGGTTCGCGTTACGAGGGCTGGTCAATAAGGACACGATCCGGTACCAAGAGCTTCCCGCGCCGTTTCCGGGCGGTCCGAACGGGAGCTATGGTCACCGCCATCGGTGACCCTGTCACCACGTTGTCCGTACCCCCTAGGACGAGGTGAAGCACCCATGCGTGCATCCAGGCCGAAGGTCGCTATCGCGGCCGTAGCGGCTGCGGCCCTCGCGGTAGCAGGCTGTGCCGAAAGCGACCGTGAAGGTTCCGGCGGTAGTAGCAAGGACACCCTGGTCTTCGGCGTCGCCGGAGACCCGAAGGTGCTCGACCCCAGCTTCGCCAGCGACGGTGAGTCGCTGCGCGTGGCCCGTCAGGTGTTCGAGACCCTGGTCCGCCCGGAGGAGGGTGGCACCAAGGTCAGCCCCGGCCTCGCCGAGTCCTGGGAGCCGGACGCCGCAGGTACGACCTGGACGTTCAAGCTGCGGTCCGGCGTGAAGTTCCACGACGGCACCGACTTCAACGCCGAGGCCGTCTGCGTCAACTTCGACCGCTGGTTCAACGCCAAGGGTCTCATGCAGAGCCCGGACGTGACCGCGTACTGGCAGGACATCATGGGCGGCTTCGCCGCCAACGAGGACGACACGCTTCCGCCGAGCCTCTTCAAGTCCTGCACCGCCACCGACCCGACCACGGTCAGCCTGGCCTTCACCCGGGTCTCCAGCAAGATCCCGGCCGCCCTGATGCTGCCGTCGTTCTCCATCCACAGCCCGAAGGCGCTCCAGGAGTACGACGCCAGCAACGTCTCGGGCAGCGCGGACGACATCAAGTACCCGGCCTACGCGACCGAGCACCCGACCGGTACCGGTCCGTTCAAGTTCAAGTCCTGGGACATCCCGAACAAGGCGCTGACCCTGGAGCGCAACGAGGACTACTGGGGCGACAAGGCCAAGCTGAAGACCCTCATCTTCCGCACGATCTCGGACGAGAACGCCCGCAAGCAGGCGCTGCGCTCCGGTGACATCCAGGGCTACGACCTGGTCGGCCCGGCCGACGTGGAGCCGCTCAGGAGCGAGGGCTTCAACCTGCTGACCCGCCCGGCCTTCAACATCCTCTACCTGGCGATCAACCAGAAGGGGAACCCGAAGCTGGCCGACCTGAAGGTCCGGCAGGCGATCGCCCACGCGATCAACCGCCAGGCGCTGGTCGACTCGAAGCTGCCCCCGGGCGCGCAGGTCGCGGTGAACTTCTTCCCCGACACCGTCGAGGGCTGGAACGGCGACGTCACCAAGTACGACTACGACGTCGAGAAGGCCAAGGCGCTGCTGGCCGAGGCCGGTGCGTCGAACCTGACCCTGCGGTTCCACTACCCGACCGAGGTCACCCGGCCCTACATGCCGAACCCGAAGGATCTCTTCGAGCTGGTCTCGGCGGACCTCCAGGCGGCCGGCATCAAGATCGAGGCGATCCCGCTGAAGTGGAGCCCGGACTACCTCAACGCCACCACCTCCGGTAACAAGCACGACCTGCACTTCCTCGGGTGGACCGGCGACTACGGCGACGGCTACAACTTCATCGGTACGTTCTTCGACCGTCAGAAGGACGAGTGGGGCTTCAACAACCCGGCTCTGTTCGAGAAGTTCAAGCAGGCGGACACCACCGCGGACCAGGCGGCCAAGGTGGCGCTCTACAAGGAGCTGAACGCCGACATCATGAACTTCCTGCCGGGTGTGCCGATCTCGCACTCGCCGCCGGCGATCGTGTTCGGCAAGGACGTGACCGGGGTCAAGGCGAGCCCGCTCACCGACGAGCGGTTCTCCACCGCCGAGTTCAAGTCCTGACACGACACAACTGACCGCGGGCGGGCGCTGTGACCACAGCGCCCGCCCGCGATCCTCCGCACCCCCTTCGAGGCCGCCGTGTTCCGGTTCATAGTCAGACGCCTGCTACAGCTGATACCCACGCTGTTCGGGCTCTCCATCCTGCTGTTCATCTGGCTCCGGCGGCTGCCCGGCGGCCCCGAGACCGCCATTCTCGGCGAGCGGGGTACGCCCGAGATGCGTGCCGCGATCCGCCACAACCTCGGCCTCGACGAGCCGGTCCTGGTCCAGTACGGCCGGTTCGTCCGGCGGATGATCCGGCTCGACCTGGGCACCTCGATCTCGACCAAGCGCGAGGTCACCACCGAGTTCCTCCAGCGCTTCCCCGGCACCGTCGAGCTGACCATCACCGCGATGGTGATCGCGATCGGGATCGGCATCCCGCTGGGCTACCTCGCCGCCCGTCGGCGTGGCCGGCTGCTCGATCACATGTCGGTCGGCGGCTCGCTGATCGGCATCTGCATCCCGGTCTTCTTCCTGGCGTACATCCTCAAGGCGATCTTCTCCGAGAACCTGGGCTGGTTCCCGTCCAGCGGTCGGCAGGACCCGACCCTCGGCGCCACCCGGATCACCAACTTCTTCGTGCTCGACGGGTTGATGACCCGCGAGTGGGACGCCGCCGCCGACGCGCTCTGGCATCTGATCCTGCCGGGCATCGCGCTGGCCAGCATCCCGCTGGCGATCATCGTCCGGATCACCCGGGCCAGCGTGCTGGAGGTGCTCAACGAGGACTTCGTACGCACCGCCGAGGCCAAGGGCCTGACCGAGAACGTGGTCCGCCGCCGGCACGTACTGCGCAACTCGTTGCTTCCGGTGGTCACCTCGGTCGGCCTGCTCACCGGTGGTCTGCTCTCCGGCGCGGTGCTCACCGAGACCGTCTTCGCGTTCAGCGGTATCGGGGCGTTCGTCGCGGAGGCGATCAGCCAGCGCGACTACCCGGTGCTGATGGGCTTCATCATGATCATCGCGGTGGTGTACGTGCTGGTGAACCTGATCGTGGACCTCTCCTACAGCCTGATCGACCCGAGGGTGAGGGTCCGATGACGCTTATCACCGGCAAGAAGAAGGAAAAGATCGACCGGCTCGCCGAGCTGGCCGCGCGGGACGACGAGCGCGGCGTCAGCCTCTGGCAGGAGGCGTTCCGCCGGCTGCGCCGCAACCCGGCCGCGATCGTCGGCGCGGTGATCCTGGGCCTGTTCGTCATCGTCGCCGTCGTCGGCCCGTTCCTGGTCCCGCACGCGCCCGAGGCCCAGCTCTGGAAGGGCGAGGTCCGGGAGAACATGGGCTACATTCCCGGCCCCCGGGCCGGGAACTGGTTCGGCGTCGACCACATCGGCCGCGACGAGTTCAGCCGGATGATCGTCGGGGCCCGGCAGACCCTCCTGGTCGGCGTGGTCGCGACGATGATCGGTCTGGCCGTGGGCTCGCTGATCGGCGGGATCGCCGGTGCCGCCGCCGGCCTCGGCGGCCGGTGGGGCCGGGCCGTCGACAACGTCCTGATGCGCTTCATCGACATGCTGCTGGCCATGCCGAGCCTGCTGCTCGCGATCAGCATCGCCGCGATCCTCGGCGCGAGTCTCACCACGGTCATGATCGCGGTGGGTACGGTCTCGGTCCCGGTCTTCGCCCGGCTGCTGCGCGGATCGATGATCGCGCAGTCCAACAGCGACTACGTCCTGGCCGCGACCTCCCTCGGCGTGCGGAAACCGAAGATCGCGCTGGCCCACGTGGTACCGAACTCGCTCGCCCCGGTGATCGTGCAGGCCACGCTCACGCTGGCCACGGCGATCATCGAGGCCGCCGCGCTCTCCTTCCTCGGCCTCGGCAACAACGACGCGTCCATCCCCGAGTGGGGCATGATGCTCGCCGACGCGCAGCGCTACATCGACATCGCACCGCGACTCGCGATCCTGCCCGCACTCGGCATCATCATCACCGCGCTGGGCTTCACCCTGCTCGGCGAGGCGATGCGTGAGGCCCTCGACCCGAAGCTGCGGAAGTAGGTTTCCTCCATGGCACTACTCGAAGTGGACGACCTCTCCGTCACCTTCGCCCGGCGTAATCAGCGTGCCGTGCACGCCGTCGACGGGGTCTCCTTCTCGGTCGACGCCGGTGAGGTGGTCGGCCTGGTCGGCGAGTCCGGCTGCGGCAAGTCGGTGACCTCGCTGGCGATCATGGGCCTGCTGCCCAAGCAGCCCGGCCTGCGGGTGGGCGGCAAGGCGGTGTTCGACGGGACCGACCTGCTCCAGCTCGACGACCGGTCGCGGCGGGACATCCGGGGCCGGGACATCGCGATGATCTTCCAGGACCCGCTGTCGTCGCTCAATCCGGTCATCCCGATCGGCCTTCAGGTGACCGAGGTGCTGGCCCGGCACCGCGGGATGAAGGGCGACGTGGCGACGAAGGAGGCCGCCCGGCTGCTCGACCGGGTCGGCATCCCCGACCCGAAGCGGCGGCTGAAGGAGTACCCGCACCAGCTCTCCGGCGGCATGCGCCAGCGCGCCCTGATCGCCATGGCGGTGGCCTGCCAGCCCCGGCTGCTGATCGCCGACGAGCCGACGACCGCCCTGGACGTCACCATCCAGGCGCAGATCCTGGAGTTGCTGAAGGACCTGGTCCGGGACTCCGACACCGCGCTGGTGATGATCACGCACGATCTCGGCGTGGTGGCCGGCATGTGCGACAGCATCAACGTGCTGTACGGCGGTCGGGTGGTGGAGACCGCGCGGCGGCGTCCGCTGTTCCGTGAGCCCCGGCACCCGTACACCGTGGGGTTGCTCGGCTCGGTGCCGCGTCTGGACGCCGGGCGCGGCGAACGGCTCAACCCCATCCCCGGCTCGGTGCGGGACCTGCTGCCCTGGCCGGACGGCTGCGCGTTCGCCCCGCGCTGCACCCGACGGGTGGACGCCTGCGTCGGTGAGCCGCCCCAGTTGGTGCAGGCCCACGACGGCCGCAGCTACCGCTGCGTCAACCCGGCCCCGATTCCCGGCACGACGCCAACCGCCGAAGCGCCGCCAGCGGCCGAGGCGGGGCTGACGGTCGAGGCGGCACCGGCCGGCGATGCGGGGCTGACGGTCGACGCGGCGCCCGGGGGCAAGGTCCCCGCGCCACGCGAGGAGGAGAAGCCATGAGCGAGCCGAGCGACATCCTCGTCGAGGTACGGGACCTCAAGGTGCACTTCCCGATCAGTCGGGGCGTGCTCTTCTCCCGCACCGTAGGGCACGTCAAGGCGGTCGACGGGGTCGACCTGAGCATCCCGCGTGGCAAGACGTACGGCCTGGTCGGTGAGTCGGGCTGCGGCAAGTCCACCCTCGGGCGGGCGCTGCTCCAGCTCACCCCGCCCACCGCCGGTCAGGTGAGCTTCGACGGGATCGAGCTGACCACGCTGGCACCGGGCAAGCTGCGCACGATGCGCAAGCGGATGCAAATGATCTTCCAGGACCCGATGTCCAGCCTCGACCCGCGGCAGAACGTCGAGTCGATCCTCACCGAGGGCCTACAGGCGCACGGGATCGGCGGCAACCGGGACGCCCGCCGGAAGATCATCGCCGAGACGCTGGACAAGGTCGGCCTGCCCCGGTGGGCGCTCTCCCGCTATCCGCACGAGTTCTCCGGCGGACAGCGGCAGCGCATCGGCATCGCCCGCGCGCTGGTGCTGGGGCCGGAGCTGATCGTCGCCGACGAGCCGGTCTCCGCGCTGGACGTGTCGATCCAGGCCCAGGTGGTCAACCTGCTCGACGAGCTTCAGGACAACCTCGGCCTGACCTACCTGGTGATCGCGCACGATCTCGCGGTGGTCCGGCACATCTCCGACACCGTCGGCGTGATGTACCTGGGCGGCCTGGTCGAGGAGGCACCGAGCGACCGGCTCTACACCGAGCCGCTGCATCCGTACACCCGGGCGCTGATGTCGGCGGTGCCGGTGCCGGACCCGGACGTGGAGGATCGCCGCGAGCGCATCCTGCTCGCCGGTGACCTGCCCTCGCCGGCCAACCCGCCGTCGGGCTGCCGCTTCCACACCCGGTGCCCGTGGGCCCAGCCGACCCGCTGCGCCGACGAGCGGCCGGCGCTGCGGGAGATCGGTGGCAGCCGGGTCGCCTGCCACTTCGCCGAGCAGATCGCCAGCGGCGAGCTGCGCCCGCACAAGGTGAGCGCGGAGATTGTCCGCCCGGAAGGCGAGGGCGAGGAGCCCGCCGTAGTCTCCGCCCCCACCGAACCCGGCTCCTTCGTGTAAGGAAGGGCCCCTTCTTAACGCCTCGCGTATAGGAAGGGGCCCCTCTTAACAGTCAGCCGTGCTCAGCCCTCGGGGCGATTCAGCAGGCCGACTGCGATGCTGTGCACCGCGTCCAGCCCTGCGGCATCGTCCAGCGCCGCCTTGCCGCCGGTGACCACGTACCACTCGTCGGCGTCCTTGTACTGCACGTGCAGGGTGACCTGGCCGTCGGCGAATTCGGTGCGGAGGGTCAGCTCGCCGGTGACCACGCCGACCTCGTCGGTCATCACCCCGCCCGGACCGGGCACGATGTCCGTCGTCCGGCTCTGCGGACCGGTGGCGCCGCCGGCGTCGGCCGTCATCCCGGCGCCGGGCACCTCGACCTCGGCCGCGGCGGCACCGTCGGCGGTCATCCCGGCCGCGGCCGGGCCGGAAGATGGGCCGCCGGTGGCCGCCGCCCCGCCGCTGCTCTGCGCCTCACCGGTAGCCGCCGCCCCGCCGGTGGCCGCGACCTCGCCGGTCGACGCCGCCTCGCCGGTGGCCGGCGACCGCTCGGGGGCCGGAGAACCGTCGGCACCGGTTACGGCTTGCTCTCCCATGTGCAGCCCTCCAACATTTCGGCCAGCGTGGCCTTCTCGGCACTGGTGATCGTCAGCTGCCAGTGGTGCTTCACCGCCACCCAGTCGCCGGCATACTGGCACCAGTATGACCGGTTTGGTGGCTTCCACTGGGACGGATCCTGATCACCCTTTGCCCGGTTGGAGGAGGCGGAAACCGCAAAGAGCTGCGGTCGGTCGAGGTCGTTGGCGAAGTCGCCGCGTTTCGAGTCGTCCCACTCGTCGGCACCGGACCGCCAGGCGTTGGCCAGCGGCACCATGTGGTCGATGTCCACCTGGGACGGATCGGTGAGGGCGCGTCCGTCGTACACGCTCTCCCACCGGCCACCGACCACGTTGCAGCCGGAATGCTGGATGTCCTTGCCGTCGCGCTCCAGCACCGTGTCGCGGACGTCGCAGTTCTTGCCCGTCTTCCGCCAGTGCGGGAAGCGGCTACGGCTGTAGCCGCGCATCGGGTTGGCCTCGGCGACGGTGAGCTCGGAGAGCATCTGGGTAACGGTGCCGCCATCGCTGCTCGGCGGCGCCTCCGGCTCCTCCAACGGGACGCAACCGGCCGCGCCGAGGGTCAGCGCCGCGGCGAGCGCGAGCGCTCCCAGGGCGCGCGGTCCTGATTTGGTACGCACAGACGACACCTCTCCAGCTTGCGGGCTTTCGGCGATCCCGCACAGTACCCGGGCGGGGTTTTGGCGTTTCGTGGTGTCTGACACATGGTGCACGGCAGATTGGTAGTCATGTCCGAACCCGCGCCCGCCATCCGACTGGGCACCGCCGCCGGCCGAGGCACCCTGGCTGCCGCCGTACTCGCCTCCGGCATGGTGTTCCTGGACAGCACAGTGGTCAACGTGGCCCTGCCCCGGCTCGGTGCCGAACTCGGCGCCTCCGTCGCCGGACTACAGTGGACGGTCAACGGGTACCTGCTCACCCTCGCGGCGTTCGTGCTGCTCGGCGGGGCACTGGGCGACCGGTTCGGGCGGCGAAAAATCTTCCTGCTCGGTGTGGTTTGGTTCACCGTAGCCTCGGTGCTCTGCGGCCTGGCGCTGCGTACCGACTGGCTGGTGGCCGCGCGGTTCCTCCAGGGTGCCGGCGGAGCGCTGCTGGCCCCGGGCTCGCTGTCGCTGCTCCAGGCCAGCTTCCACCCCGACGACCGGGCGAAGGTGATCGGCGCGTGGTCGGGCCTGTCCGGCGTCTCCACCGCGCTCGGTCCGTTCATCGGCGGCTGGCTGATCGACGCGCTCTCCTGGCGGTGGATCTTCTTCCTCAACCTCCCGTTGGCGGTGCTCGTGGTGCTGGCCGCCGTCCGCTGGGTGCCGGAGAGCCGGGACGAGAGTGCCACCCGTACCCAACGGCGGGGGCGTCGGTTCGACGTGGCCGGCGCGTTGCTCGGCGCGCTGGCTCTGGCCGGTGTCACCTACGCCCTGGTCGAGGCACCCGGTCGGGGTCTGCACAGGCCGCAGGTTGCGGTGGCGGCGCTGGTCGCGGTGCTCGCCGCGGTGGTGTTCGTGCTGGTGGAGCGGCGTCGCGGGGAGACCGCGATGCTGCCCACCAGGCTCTTCGACAGTCGGCTGTTCTCGATGCTGAACGTTTTCACCGTGCTGATCTACGCGGCGCTCGGCGGCTTCACCTTCTTCTTCGCCGTCTACCTACAGAACGTGGTCGGCTGGTCGGCGTTCCTGACCGGGCTCGCCCTGCTGCCGATGACCGTGCTGCTGCTGGTCGGCTCGCCCGGTGCCGGCGCGCTGTCGGCGAAGATCGGGCCGCGGCTGCCGCTGACCGTCGGGCCGATGCTGGCCGCCGCCGGTCTCTTGCTGCTGCGCGAGGTCGAGCCGGGCGCATCGTACTGGCGGCAGGTGCTGCCCGGTGTGGCACTGTTCGGGGCCGGGTTGACCCTGGTGGTGGCACCGCTGACCGCGTCCGTGCTGGCCGCCGTCGCGGACCGCTTCGCCGGGGTGGCGAGCGGCTTCAACAACGCCGCCTCCCGGGTGGGCGGCCTGCTGGCGGTCGCCGCCCTGCCGCTGCTGGTCGGGCTCTCCGGCAGCGGGTACGAGCAGCGCGGCGAACTGAGCGGTGCCTACCGGGGTGCCCTCCTCTGGTGCGCCGGGTTGCTGCTGGTCGGTGCAGCCATCGCCACCCTGTTCGTGCACCGGGGTGTAAGGAAGGGCCCCCTATTAACGCATTCTGCATAGCAGGGGCCCCCTATTAACAGCACGCTCCCGCGGAACCGGCGCCGTCCGAGTGGAGGGCGCCGGTTGCCGCAACTGGTACCTGGCGCTGGTGAGAAGGGTTCCCTTCTATACACCAGGCGTTAATAGGGGGCCCTTCCTTACACCTCAGCGGTGGGTGCGGTTGATGGCGCTGGTGACGGCCTTGATGGAGGCGGTGACGATGTTGGCGTCCATGCCGACGCCCCAGACCGTACGGCCGTCGACCTCGCACTCCACGTACGCGGCGGCCTGCGCGTCGCCACCGGAGGAGAGCGCGTGCTCGTGGTAGTCGAGCACGCGTACCGTCACGCCGGTGGAGCCGAGCGCGTTGACGTACGCGTCGATCGGGCCGTTGCCGATCGCGGTGATCGAGCGGGCCTCGCCCGCGACACCGACCTGTGCGGTGATCTCGACCTTGCCGTCGGCGGTGCCGATGGCGTAGCCGGTCAGCGTCACCGCCGGGTCGGTCTGGTGGTCGAGCAGGTACTGCCCGGCGAAGATCTGCCACATGGTGTCCGGGCCGACCTCGCCACCGTCGTGGTCGGTGACCTGCTGCACCACGCCGGAGAACTCGATCTGGAGCCGGCGGGGCAGGTCGAGCTGGTGTTCGGTCTTCATGATGTACGCGACGCCGCCCTTGCCGGACTGCGAGTTGACCCGGATCACCGCCTCGTAGCTGCGGCCCAGGTCCTTCGGGTCGATCGGCAGGTAGGGCACCGCCCAGGTGACGTCGTCGACCGGTACGCCGGCCGCCGCCGCGTCCGCGGCCAGCGCGGTGAAGCCCTTGTTGATGGCGTCCTGGTGGGAGCCGGAGAAGGCGGTGTAGACCAGGTCGCCGGCGTACGGGTGGCGCTCGTGCACGGGCAGCTGGTTGCAGTACTCGACGGCCCGCTTGACCTCGTCGATGTCGGCGAAGTCGATCATAGGGTCGATGCCCTGGGAGAAGAGGTTCAACCCCAGCGTCACCAGGTCGACGTTGCCGGTGCGCTCGCCGTTGCCGAACAGGCAGCCCTCGATCCGGTCCGCGCCGGCCAGCAGGCCCAGCTCGGCGGCGGCGACCCCGGTGCCCCGGTCGTTGTGCGGGTGCAGGCTGAGCACCAGGCTGTCGCGGCGGGGCAGGTGCCGGTGCATCCACTCGATCGAGTCGGCGTACACGTTCGGCATGGCCATCTCGACGGTGGCCGGCAGGTTGACGATCAGCTTGCGGGCCGGAGTCGGGTCCACCACCTCGATGACCTTCGCGCAGACCTCCAGCGCGTACTCCAGCTCGGTGCCGGTGTACGACTCCGGCGAGTACTCGTAGTGGATCTCGGTGTCCGGGGTGTGGATCTCGGCGTACTTCTGGCAGAGCCGGGCCCCGGTGGTGGCGATGTCGGTGATGCCGTCGCGGTCCAGCCCGAAGACCACCCGGCGTTGCAGCGTGGAGGTCGAGTTGTAGAAGTGCACGATCGCCCGGCGTGCTCCGCGCAGCGCGGTGAAGGTCCGGTCGATCAGGTGCTCCCGGCACTGCGTCAGCACCTGGATGGTGACGTCCTCGGGGATCAGATCCTGCTCGATCAGCTGCCGGACGAAGTCGTAGTCGGTCTGGCTGGCCGACGGGAAGCCGACCTCGATCTCCTTGTAACCCATCTGGACCAGGAGCTGGAACATCCGGCGCTTGCGCTCCGGCGACATCGGGTCGATCAGCGCCTGGTTGCCGTCGCGCAGGTCGACCGCGCACCAGCGCGGCGCGGCTTCGACGTGCCGGGTCGGCCAGGTGCGGTCCGGCAGGTCGATCCGGAACTGCTGCCGGTACGGCTCATAGCGGCGGTACGGCATCCGGCTCGGGCGCTGCCGGGCGATGGGATCGGAATCAATGTCGGTGGTGCCGGCTGGGTGAGCCATGGCGGAGTTCTCCTGGGGTCATGTGACGTCAGCAGTGGCGGTCGGCAGCGATGCCGAGCGGGAAAGATCCGGGACAGTGCTGGCGGCGCGGTTCGACTCCGCGACGAGGTGCCGGCCTTCAGGCCTCGTCGCGGCAACCAAGGAGGAGGTGCGCCTGCCACATGACAGGGTGACCCTACGTGATGGGGTGGGGTCTGGGAAGACGCGTCCGGAATTTGAGACGGAATTCGCAGCTTGCGGTCACCCGATCGCATTCTCGCAGTTCAGGACGAGTTCGCCGAGTGGTCGCCGGTGACGTAACGCGGTCTCCTCGGCCAGCAGGTCGGCCGGGAGGCTCAGCGGATCGCCCAGTTGCCCGACCGCCACCACCACGTACGGTCGCAGGTTGCCGGGCAGGTCGAGATCGGCGGTCAGGCCGGCGCGGTCGAGGTCGGTCAGTTGGCGTACGTGCAGCCCCAGCGCGGTGGCCTGCACCGTCAGGTGGGCTACCGCCTGCCCCAGGTCGTACGCCGCGAAGGGGTGACCGCCGCGCGGATGCGCGGCGAGCACCAGGACGCTGGCCCGGCTGGCCCACCGCTGCTCTGCCGGTGGCAGGTTGACCACGATCCGCTTGAACGTCTCGTCGTCGCGGTGCCCGAGCGCGAACCGCCAGGGCTGCCGGTTGCCGACCGAGGGGGCCCAGCGGGCCGCCTCCAGCAGGGTCGCGGCCTCGGCCCGGGTCAGCTCGGCTTCCGGGTCGAAGGAACGGGGGCTCCACCGGAACGCCAGCAGCGGGGTGAGGTCGGCCATGCGAAAAGCGTCCCGTATGGGCGTTTTGCGGGTGATGCTGGGGTGGACGAATGTGGGCAACGCCACCCGTAACGGAATCGAGGGTCAGCGCGTTCCCGCGTCCGGTGCCGAGCCGTCCGGAGCCGAGCCGTCCGGAGCCGCGGCGTCCGGGGCGGTGCCAGCCCGGTTGGTGTCAGCCGGGTCAGAGCCAGCCGGCTCGGTGGCGGTCGTCGTGGGCGGGTCGGCGGGCAACGGCTCCATGCCCAGCGGCTCGCCCTCGACCACCGGCCCGGCCAGCTGGACGGTGGCCGGCGCCGGCTCGGGCGGTGCGGCCAGCGTCAGCGTGCCGAACGCCGCGCGGACCGCGGTCGGCGTGCCGTCCGCGTCGAAGCAGTAGATCCCCACGTCCAGCGGGGCGTTGATCGATGCCGCGGTGGTCTCCACCGAGTAACAGGAGCCGGTGGCCCCGGGCGGCGCCATGGCCGGCGAGACCGACAGTGGGGCGCGCCGGTCGGTCAGCACGTCCAGCCAGTCGGTGAACGGGTGCTGCACCCGCGGGTCGAGTCGCCGGGGCAGGGTGTCGTCCCGCTCGCCGAGGCGTACGCAGCTCGCCGGCTCCGGCCGGGCCGCCGATGGCAGTGCGCACTGGAACAGGCCGTCGGCGGTCGCGGCGAGCGAGATGTCGGCCGCGCCGCCGAGCGCGCCACCCGGCACGTCCACCCGCCAACTGCCGTCGTTGGCGCTGGTCACCAGGACCGAGCGGTCGGCGGCCCCGTCGGCGAGCAGGGTGTACCGGGCGACCAGGTGACGATCCTGGGCGGCGGCAGCGAGAGCGGCCAGTTCGTCGCGGGCCGCGTCCATCCCCACCGGCCGTGGGGCGGAGTTCGGCGGCGGCGGCGAATCGGCGGGCGGGTCGGCGGAGCAACCGGCGAGCAGGACGGGCAGGGCGAGCGCGAGTGGGGTGGTCAGGCGTCGGGCCCGACGGTGGGCGGCGTGCACCCGGTCATTCTCGACGTTGCGGCCGACTTCCGGACACCCCCGGGAAGGTCCACGTTTGCGGCGTGTCGTGCGCCACCCGCACGCGTCGCCCGCACCTCCCTCACGCGTTGCCCAGGCCGGATCGTGGGATCACCTGACCCGGCGGTCAGAGCGGCCCGATACCCTGAGGTCGTCCGACCCGCGCCGCCGGCCACGGTGCCGGCGGCGTCGGCACGCTCAGCCGGGTGCCGGCAGAGTCGGCATGCTCGACCTGGTGCCGGCAGTGTCGCCACGCCAGACCTGGTGCCGGCGGCGTCGGCACGCTCAGGGCAACCGGGAGGGAGTGCACCGTCGTGGCACTCGTAGTGCAGAAGTACGGCGGATCCTCCGTCGCCAACGCCGAGCGGATCAAGCGGGTGGCCGAGCGCATCGTCGCGGCCCGCAAGGCCGGTGACGACGTGGTCGTCGTGGTCTCGGCGATGGGCGACACGACCGACGAGCTGCTCGACCTGGCCAACCAGGTCAGCCCGCTGCCCCCCGGGCGAGAGCTGGACATGCTGCTCACCGCCGGGGAGCGGATCTCCATGGCGCTGCTCGCCATGGCGATCCACAACCTGGGGTACGAAGCCCGCTCGTTCACCGGTTCGCAGGCGGGCGTGATCACCACCTCCGTGCACGGCCGGGCGCGGATCATCGACGTCACCCCGGGGCGGCTCAAGGGCGCGCTGGACGAGGGCGCCGTGGTGATCGTCGCCGGCTTCCAGGGCGTCTCGCAGGACACCAAGGACGTCACCACCCTGGGCCGTGGCGGGTCGGACACCACTGCGGTGGCGCTGGCCGCCGCCCTGCGGGCGGACGTGTGTGAGATCTACACCGACGTGGACGGCGTCTTCACCGCCGACCCGCGGATCGTCCCGAACGCCCGGCACATCAGGCAGATCACCTACGAGGAGATGCTGGAGCTGGCGGCCTGCGGCGCGAAGGTGCTACACCTGCGCAGCGTGGAGTACGCCCGCCGGGCGGAGCTGCCGATCCACGTCCGTTCGTCATACTCGACCAACACCGGCACCATGGTCACCGGATCGATGGAGGAGCTTTCCGTGGAGCAGGCACTGATCACCGGAGTGGCCCACGACCGCAGCGAGGCCAAGATCACTATCGTCGGGGTGCCCGACGAGCCGGGCGCCGCCGCGTCGATCTTCGACACCGTCGCCAGCGCCGAGATCAACCTCGACATGATCGTGCAGAACGTCTCCACCGAGGGCACCGGCCGCACCGACATCTCCTTCACCCTGCCCAAGGCCGACGGGCCCACCGCGATGGCCGCGCTGAGCAAGATCCAGGAGGCCGTCGACTTCACGGGCCTGCTCTACGACGACCACGTCGGCAAGGTCTCCCTGATCGGTGCCGGGATGCGGTCGCACCCCGGGGTGGCCGCCGGCTTCTTCGCCGCGCTGGGTCAGGCGGGCGTGAACATCGAGATGATCTCCACCTCGGAGATCCGGGTCTCGGTGGTCTGCCGGGACACCGACCTGGACGCCGCCGTCCGCGCCATCCATGAGGCGTTCGAGCTCGGTGGCGACACCGAAGCCGTGGTATACGCGGGGACGGGACGGTAACGCGCGTGGCCGGGCTGCCCACCCTGGCCGTGGTCGGGGCGACGGGGGCCGTCGGCACGGTGATGTGTGAGCTGCTCACCGGGCGGCTCAACGTCTGGGGCGAGATCCGCCTGCTGGCCTCCGAGCGGTCGGTCGGGCGGAAGGTGTGGTGCCGGGGCGAGGAGCTGACCGTCCAGGCGCTGACCGAGGAGGCGCTCGACGGCGTGGACGTGGCGATGTTCGACGTCCCGGACGAGGTCTCCGCACACTGGGCGCCGATCGCGGTACGCCGTGGCGCGGTCGTGGTGGACAACTCCAGCGCCTTCCGGATGGAGCGGGACGTCCCACTGGTGGTGCCGGAGATCAACCCCGAGCAGCTGCGCAACCGGGCCCGGGGCATCGTCGCCAACGCGAACTGCACCACCCTCGCGATGATCGTCGCGGTCGCCCCGCTGCACCGCGAGTACGGCCTGCGCGAGCTGGTGCTCGCCTCGTACCAGGCGGTCTCCGGAGCGGGGCAGCTCGGCGCGGACACGCTGCACGACCAAGTGGCCAAGGTGGCCGGCGACCGGCTGCTCGGCTCGCGTACCGGGGACGTGCGGCAGGCGGTCGGCGACGACCTCGGCCCGTTCCCCGCCCCGATGGCGCTCAACGTGGTGCCCTGGGCCGGCTCGCTGGCCGACGAGGGTTGGTCGTCCGAGGAGATGAAGCTGCGCAACGAGTCGCGCAAGATCCTCGGGATGCCCGACCTCAAAGTCTCCACCACCTGCGTACGGGTGCCGGTGGTGACCGGCCACTCGGTCGCCGTACACGCCGTCTTCGCCACCGAGATCGACGCCGAGGGCGCCCGTGGGGTGCTGCGCAACGCGCCCGGGGTGATCGTGGTCGACGACCCGGCGGCCGGGGAGTTCCCGATGCCGATCGACGCGGTCGGCACCGACCCGTCCTGGGTCGGCCGGATCCGCCGGGCCCTCGACGACCCCCGCGCGTTGGACTTCTTCGTCACCGGCGACAACCTTCGCAAGGGCGCCGCCCTCAACACCGCCCAGATCGCCGAACTCCTCGCCCAGGACCTGACCCATCCCTGAAAGGCTGCCGGAGCGTGATCAGGCGGCGGAGAGGTGTACGCCGTCGCGGCCCTGGCGCTTGACGGCGTAGAGGGCCTGGTCGGCGCGGCGCAGGGTCAGTTCGGGAGACTCGCCCGGCCGGGGCAGGGCGATGCCGACGCTGATCGTGTGGCCGATCCGGCGGGCCGCCTCGGTGAGCCGCTCGGCGACCCGGACGGCCTCCTCGGGGCGGCTCACCTCGATCACCGCCACGAACTCGTCGCCGCCGACCCGGTACAGCTCGTCCCCCTGGCGCAGCGCATCCTCCAACGCCCGCGCCAGGCCGACCAGCACCCGGTCACCCGCCTGGTGGCCGTACGTGTCGTTGACGGTCTTGAAGCCGTCGACGTCGATCGCCAGCAGGGCGGTACGCCCCGGGGTCGCGGAGGCGATCCGCTGCCCGAACGGGCCGGTGTGCCGCAGCCCGGTGAGCGGATCGGAGCTGGCCTGCTCGCGTAGCCGGTCCAGGGTGCGCAGCCGGTCCAGGCAGCTCCACGCCTGACCGGCCAGCAACTCCATCAGGTTGACCGTGGTGGAATCGGGGCGGAGCAGCCGCTCGTCGGCGACCAGCAGCACCCCGCCCTGCTCGGGCGGGCCGACCGGCACCGCCATCAGCGTGCGTACCCCGGCTCGGACCAGCGGCTCGTGCTCGGCGGTCGGCGGGTGCCCGGCCTCGCCGAGGGTGTAGCCCGCGCCGTACCGGTGGGCCCGATCCATGATCCGCCGCAGCGCCTGCGGGCCGGCCTCCGTCAACTCGGCGCGCATCCGGGTCTCCAGGTCCCCGGGGGCCGCCGTCGGGGTGTCGAGCCGCAGGACGTTGCGGCCGGCGAGCACCAGGACGGCCGCGGCGAGGGTCGAGACGTCCCGGGCGGCCCCGATGGCGGCGGCCATCAGATTTTTCTCGGTGGTGGCGGCGGTCATCGCGGCGGCGTGCCGGAGCAGCTTTTCGCCGCGGCTCTCCGCCGGGCCGCCGAGCGCCACGATCCGGGCACCGAGGCGGCCGGCGACCCGTTCGGCCGTCGCCTGCCACGACCCGAGGTCGGCCGGGCCGGTCCACTGCAAATCGAGTACGCCGATGGCCCGGCCCGCCGGATCCAGCACCGGTACGCACACCTCGGCGGTGACGTCGGGGCGTACCGGGATGTGGTCAAGATCGGCCGCGACGTCCGGGACGACGGCCGCCCTGCCGCCGGTGTAGACCCGGCCAACGATCCCGGCGTCCGGCGCGACGGTGGCGAAGACCTGCCAGGAGCCGGTGGCGGCGACGCAGCGCAGCCGGCCGTGCACGTGCAGCAGGACGGCGATGGTGGCGGGTGTGTGCCGGGCCAGCGCGGTCACGGTCGCCTGGCACGCCTCGGTGACGGCCGACGCCACGGGCAGGCGGGCCGTGACGTCACGGATGACTTGCTGGTGATCCACTCGCACGTCGTTCCAGGTAGGGGTACGTTCCCGGCCGGCGCCGGGTCGCTGATCAAGCGTACTCACGGCGGCCGGAGGCGGAGATTTCTCGTACACATGTGCTATCCACAGGCTGTGGACGTGGCCGGTGGCCACCCGCTGGCCGTCGCGGGCGATAGCGTGGGATCTCCCGGTCCAATGGAGGCCCGATGCTCGTCGCCCACCTCAGCGATCCGCACCTGACCACCGGCGTGCTCGGCGCCGAGCCGGCCGCCGGGCTGCACCGCGCGCTGGGCCGGGTGCTGGCGCTGAACCCCCGGCCGGAGTGCGTGGTCATCACCGGCGACCTGGCCGACCACGGTCGCCCCGACGAGTACGCGGTGCTGCGCGAGGTGATCGGCCGCTTCCCGCTGCCGGTGCACCTGACCACCGGCAACCACGACGACCGGGAATCGCTGCTGGACGCCTTCGGCGGCACCCCCTGGCTCGGCGGCGGCTTCTCGGCGTACTACCAGGTCGACCATTCCGGGGCGACCCTGCTGGTGCTCGACTCGCTGGTCCCCGGCTCGGACGGCGGCCGGCTCGGCGACGAGCAGCTCGGCTGGCTCGACGGGGCGCTCGCCGCGCGACCCGACGTGCCGGCCCTGGTCTGCCTGCACCACCCGCCGGTCGAGGTCGGCATCCCGGCCGCCGACGAGATCCGGCTTGCCGACGGTGCCGCGCTCGCCGAGGTGCTCCTGCGACACCCCCAGGTGGTACGCGTCGCCGCCGGCCACCTCCACCGTCCGGTGACCACGGCCTTCGCCGGCACGGTGCTCACCGTCGCGCCGAGCACCTGGCGGCAGGCCACCCTGACCATGAGCGGCGACGAACAGATCGGCTGGGTCGCCGAGCCGACCGCCCTGCTGCTGCACCAGGTGACCGCCACCGGATGTGTCACGCACACCGTGCAGGTCAGCCACACCGCCGGCATGACCTGCGGTTTCTAACCGCACCCGGAGGCCATGCCCGACGGCGGCGCGGTGGTGGGTCGCTCTTTTCTGGGGACGTGCACGTCCCACCCGCATACGGCCCAGGTGCTGTGCGTCGAACAGCAACCCTCTGCGACGGCAACCCTGGATGATGGCAGCCGAGCCGGTACCAGTCGTTGCCGTGGACACCAACGACCAGCACGGTGACGTTGTCCCGGCCGCCTCGGTCGAGTGCCAGGCCGACCAGCCGGTCCGCCCACCCCCGCCGCATCATCGGACGAGGTCAACGCAGCACGTACCAACTCCTCGGGAACCGCATCCACGAGATTGCCTCAGGTCCAGGTCGGCGCAGACGGACCAGCCCCGACACGGTCACCAAAGTCGCCCGCTCGACCAGATAGTGATGGTGATCGACGAAACGCCAGAGGGCACCTCCAGCGACTGGATGTGCCCCCAGTACTCTCGGGGTGGCCCTGACGACCTCTTCGTCCCGAACTGGCGGCGAGCCGGTCGGATCGGGTGTCATCCGAGGTCGTGCGGCCTGCTGGGGGCGCGCTGGGTCGGGTGTGGTCGGCTCGGTTGCTGTACTTCGCTGCTGTACTGCTCGTCGACGAGGAACTGCCTGAAGTGGGTGCGCATCTCCAGCCAGTGGCGGTGTTCGTCGCAGGGGTGGAGTCGGCCGCAGCGGCACAGACCGAGGGTCGACTCGGCGTGCTTGGTCAGCAGGATGTCCGCGTAGGCGACCTGGGCTCTGGCGTACTCCTGGAAGGCTGCCGAGGTGTAGAGGGCTCCCACAGGTCACCGCCCTGCCCTGGGGGTGTGGCGGCGGTGCCAGAGGGCTTCGGCGATGGCGTCCATGGGGTCGATCTCGCCGGTGGCCAGGCGCTCGCGGGTGACGGCGATCCAGGGCGGCGAGGCGCTGACGGCTTCTCCGCACGCCGTGCGCATCCCCTCCTGGGCGAGCCGGGCCAGCCGGCAGGGATCACGTTGGTTCGTGTGCCAGCAGCCGGTGGCCACGCAGAAGCCTGTGCTGTCGGGTCGGTGGGCTTCCCAGAGGGCGCGGGCCAGTCGCCACAACAGGCGGTGCTGACAGTCGGTCGGTGGATCTTCGGGCGGGTTGTCGACATCGAAGGACATGCGCCGACCATCGCGTCCGTCGGTGGGCCGTTCCATGGCCAGCGGTCATGTCACGGTGACATGGGACGGCTCGACCAGCCTGAATGGTCGCCCTAAGCTGTCGCTCTGCACACCTTGAGTAGTCGGAACGCGACGCTGGGAGCTGCCGTGCTGCTCGATCCGCTGCGAATACCGGAGGATGCGTGGTCGCATGGCGAGGTGCTGACCGCCTTGGCCGCCCGCGACATCGGCGGCCTGTTCCGCTGGATCACGAACCTCACCGGTGCGAGTCAGAGCCGGATCGGGGCCGCCGTCGGGCTCGAACAGGGCTACGTCAGCCGGATCATGGCCGGACGCAAGGTCACCTCGATCGACGTCCTGGAGCGGATCGCCGACGGCTGCCGGATGCCCGACCAGGCGCGGACCACGATGGGGCTGGCACCCCGACAGACCGCACCATCGGCCGACCTCGGCCGGCGCAATCCCAGCGAACCGCCTTCCCAGCGGACCTGGCGCGATGACGTACGCAGTGCCGCAGAGCTTTGGCGAGGTGACGTGAACCGTCGAGACGTACTCCGGCAGGTGGCTTTCAGTTCCGCCGGCTACACGCTGCCGGCGCTGCGCTGGTTCACCGCCCCCGACCCGGCTCCGGTCACCCAACCCGGACGCAGCGCGGTCGGTCAACCGGAGATTGACACCATCCGGGCGATGACGGCGACCTACCGCCAGTTGGACAACCAGTACGGCGGTGGGCACGCCCGCGACACCGTCGTCCGTTACCTCCACCAGGAGGTGACCCCGCTGCTCACCGACGGCCGGTACGACCACGCCACCGGTCAACGGCTGCTCGGTGCCGCCGCCGAACTCGCCCAGCTCGCCGGCTGGCAGGCGTACGACACTGCTGAGCACGGCATCGCCCAGCGGTACCTGACCCTCGCCCTGGACTTCGCCCACGCCGCCGGAGACGACGGCCTCGGCGCGGAGATCCTTGCCGCGATGAGCCACCAGGCCACCTACCTCGGCCACACCGCCACCGGCCTCGACCTCGCCCGCGCCGCCGGCCGGACCGCCCGTCGCGCCGGGGTTCCCGTCCTGACCGCCGAAGCCCACGTCATGGAAGCCCACGCCCTGGCCAAGGCCAACGACGAACGGGCCTGCGCCGCCGCCCTGCACCAGGCGGAACAGGCCCTCGACCGGGCCGACCGCAGCGGTGATCCGCAGTGGCTCAGCTATTTCGATGAGGCGTACCTGTCGGCCAAGTTCGGCCACTGCTTCCACGCCCTCGGCCGCAACACGCACGCCGAACGCTTCGCCGCCCGATCCCTGCGCATGGACAACCGGTACGTGCGCGGCAGAGCCTTCAATCTCGCGCTGCTCGCCAGCGTTCACGCCCAGCAGGGTGAACCCGACCGGGCTTGCACCGTCGGTGCGGAAGCCCTGACCCTGACCAACCAGCTCCGCTCGGCCAGGGCTGTTCGCTATGTCCGCGACCTGCAAGCGCAGCTCGCCCCACATCGACGGGTCCCCGCCGTCCGGCACTTCACCGGTCGAGTCGACGCCACCCTCGGCCCACGGCGCTGACCGTCACAGCTCTCCCCGGGCCTTGCGCGTCACCAACTCCAGCACCGCGATCACCGTGCCGGCACCGACGATCTCACCCCGGGACACCAGCGCGTATGCCTCGTCGAGCGGAATCCAGGCGACCTGCTCGGCCTCGTTCACGTCCGTGGGTGTGCCGATGTGTTCGGCTTGCCGGGCCAGGAAGAGAAGGTTCTCGGCGTCGGCGGTGCCGACCCACGGTTGGAAGGACAGCAACGGCTCCACCGCGTGGGGCCGCCAGCCGGTCTCTTCCTCGACCTCCCGCACGGCGCACTGCGCCGGCTGCTCCTGGTTGTCGATGTAGCCACCGGGCAACTCCCACACCCACCGGTCGAACACGAACCGGTGCCGCCGCATCAACAGCAGGCGCTCCCGATCGTCGAGTACGGCGACCATGGCTGACCGGGGAGCCCGGATCACGTACTGCTCGAAGCGCACTCCGTCGGGTAGCTCCACCTCGGCGATGCTCAGCCGCGCTCGCCGGGTGTCGTCCACGACCCGCTCGCCGTGGATGGTCCACCGGGTCAACTCCGTCGCCTGCTTCTCCACCACCCCGCCAGTATCCGCGCCGAACCTCACCGAGTGCTGCGGACCTGATGCGTGCTGGGCGGAGAGCTGCACGCCGCCAAGCGCATCCGCCCTGAAGGCAAGCGGCCTACCCTGCACCTGATCGTCACGTAGCTGATCAGGCCTTGCCCGCAAACTGCCCAGCAACGCTGATCGCCGTGGCCGCGATCGCCGATAGTATCCCCACGATCGTGCGCAGGGCCGTCAGTCCTTCCTTGGGTGATGCCCAAAGCCTACGGTTCAGCTGACGCCAGAGCTGTACTGCGTGACCTAACATCGTCCGTCGGTCCGGGTACCGAATGCAGGTCGCGATCTAGCACCACCGCGAGGATTAGCACAGCAAGTGTCAGAATAGTGACAGATTGCAAGCGACTTGCTGTGGCTGTAGGGGCTTCAGTCGATAATCTACTAGTGACGCCTCAACGCCGACAGCTCGATCTGCCCGATACTGAGCAGGCGCGCCTATTCAACTCCCTCGATCCTGCTCCAGCGTTGGCCGTGCCGCCGGAAGGATACGCGCCGCTTGCGCGCCCCAGACCGAGTCGTTTGCCCTTTGAGGCCATGTCGCCGTATGACTTTGAGGCACTCATTGCAGAGGTAGCCATGGCGGTGGACGGCCACCGGGAGGCCCGATTGTACGGCAGGCCCGGCCGGGCTGACGATGGCCGGGATGTGATTGCCACCGATGACGGTATGACGTATTTTGCATACCAATGTAAGCGTGTGGCGCAATTCGACGGAGCGGCCCTGCGACGCGCGGTCACGGCGTTCGAGGTTCGGCAGCCGTTCATCGTCACTAGTTTCATCGTGGTTGTGGCATGCATCGTCGACGCAAAAGACATAGAGGCTGATCTGATTGAACTTAGCCTCGATCCACCGACGCGGTTCGTGCTGAGCCTGTTGAATAGTTCCGGTATTGGGCGGTTCTGGAGCAGGGTGGGGTTGCCGATTACGTGATCGGCTTGCTCCGTGCGTGGTTGCTGAGGGGTGGGACGGGGTTCGTGGCTTGTGGTCGGGCCGCTTGGTTCCGGTCGGTGTGCCGTGGTCAGCTGGGTGCGGGGTGGACGGCGGTGAACAGGTTGTCGAACGCGGCCTGCCAGGGCCAGTAGTCGGGTAGGTGCAGGTGAACGGTCCGGGCCCGGTGGGCGAGGCGGGCGGCGACGGTGATGATCCGGGCTCGGATCGTCGCGGTGCGGGCGGTCGGCCAGGTGCCGGCGGCGAGGTGTCCGGCTGTGCGGGTGAGGTTGTGGGCGATGCCGGCGCAGGTCAGCCAGGCGTTGTTGGCGTTGAACCGGCCCGATGGCAGGTGCGCGAGTGGCCCGCCGATCAGGTCCGCGTTGACCTGCTCGATGACAGCGTGGTGACGGTGCTGGGCTTCGGCCTGGATCAGGGTGAACGGGCTGTCGGTGAACACCGCGTGATAGCGGTAGGCGGGCAGGAGTTCTTCCTGGCCCGGGGCTTGGGTCGGGTCGTCGCGGCGGACCCGGCGCACGATCAGCCGGGCGGTCACCGCGTGTCGGCTGCCGGCGAACGCGGTGTAGGTGGTCTCGGCGATCTGCGCGTCGGAGATCCACCGCTGGGCGTCGTCGTCCCAGACCGCCTGCGGATATTTGATGTCGATCCACTGGTCTGCGCTGATGTTCTCGCATGCGGTGCGGATCTTCGCGTCGATGCGGGTGGTGACGGAGAACCGCACGTCACGGCGCCGGCAGGTGCTGATGACGGTCTTGGCGTAGAACGCCGAGTCGGCCCGAACCACGATCTCGCCGGTAGCGCCGCACGCACGGGCGGTGGTGATCGTCTCGGCGATCATGCTGGCGGCGCCGCGAGCGGAACCGGCGTTACCGGCGCGCAGCCGGGTCGCGGCGATCACCGGCGCCGACAGCGGCGTGGACAGCGTCGCGACCAGCGGGTTGTAGCCGCGTAGCCGCACGTTGTAGCCGCCGACCTTGGCGTGACCGAACCCGATGCCCTGTTTCTGCTTGCCGTAGACCCGGCGCAGCATCGAGTCGATGTCCACAAAGCACAGCACGCCAGCACCGGCCAGGATCGGCGCCCGCTTCGACAGCCCGATCAGGGTGTCGCGGGCCGCGGCCTGCAACTGGCGCACGTGCCCGTGGGTGAAGGTCCGCAGGAACGACCCCAGCGTCGACGGCGCGTACACGCTGGTGAACAACGACCGCATACCCCCGTGCCGGGCGACGTCGAGGTCATCGATGCTGTCCGCCCCGGCGAGCATCCCGGACACGATCGTGGCGACCTTGCCCGCCGGGTTCGCGCCCTTGTCCGTCGGCACGCTCACCCGCTCGGCGACCGCGTCATACAGGCCCGCCTGCTCGGCAAGGCGCATCACCGAAACCAGGCCGGCACACGACACCAGATTTGGATCATCGAACGTCACGGCCGTCACCGGCGCGCCATAGCGTAATCTCACTTACGAGGTGCCCTCTCGAACCGAGTGATAGAAGCTTCGCAACTCCTATCCTTCCAGTTCAGAGGGCACCTTCTATATCCGGGGTCCTGCAGAGCCGACCTTCATCGGTGGATCGAGGCTTAGGGCTGTGAGGCCCAGTCTCGATATTCAGGTTCGAGACGGCCGGGATCTGTCCAGGTCGCTACGGGAATTTCCGTCCGTTGTCGAAACCGCGTTCGGGCCCGCCATCCGCCGGGACTTCTGCAATGAGGAGGCTTCATCGACAGCGCCGGGTACTGGTCCAATGACTGCCACCGTGGCGGAGGGCGGTATTTCTATTCAGGCTGGCCGAGACATCAACGGAGCAATACACTTCGGGCAAAGCAGTGGAAGCTGACGACACCTTCGGCGCCGATGCTGGGGCAATGATCGCCGAAGCTGGCCCTAATGCAACGATCCTCCAGGCGCGCCGTGATTTGAACGTCACCTACGTGCGTGCTCGAGTGCCGCGCGTAGTGGTCAGTTCCAGAGACGTTCATGTAGCCGTTCATGCCTTCAGCTCACCGCATGGCTATGAGCGGGCAGAACATATCCTTTGGCGCGGGCATGCGGGCGTAGTTGTGCTGATGGGGGAACCCCGCACTGGGCGGCATACTTGTGCGTTGTCGGTGTTGTGTCTCGGTACTGCTCAGTCCGTACATAGGCTGAACGTTACCTGGGGAGAGCACGACTTTCGTGATCTCCCGCGAGAAGGCAACGCTCGGTATTTGCTTGACATTACTTATGCAGAGGATTTATCCGACGACTTTGCCGCCAACCTGCGTGATTATGGTCGCGAACTAGAGGCGATGAAGGCGAAGCTAGTCGTCATCGCAAGCACCGCAGTCTGGCAACAGTATGCCGACGAACTTGCCGACATTACGGTGCCTATTGGCCAACCTCGGGTTCTCGAAGTTGTGCGGGTCCGGTTGGATTATCAGGCGCGACGCACTAACATGCCTGGAGGAGAGCTCCTAGATGTCCAGGCTCTAGCGGGGATCGTCGAAGCGTTGAAGGATAGCGATGCCCCGCCAGACTACGGCGTTGGCCTCGCATCTGATATAAGCGCGCATGCGGAATCGCAAGAGGAATTGCTGCGATTTGCTGCGTCATGGAAGCGCTGGAATCGATACATTGTTGACCACCTTGCCAAGGACGCGCCGGGCAGTGCGGGAGAGCGAATTCTGCTCATAGCCGCAGCGGTTCTGGGCGGAGCAACGGTTGAAACGCTTTCTGAAGAGGCAAGCGCTCTGAGTGACAAACTTGGCATAGCGGTTGATCCTACGAGAACACTTGAGGGTGCCGACATACGTCAACAGCTAGCCAAGGTGGGGGCGCGCCGAATCGGCGACCGGGTTTATTTATCGGCCCGAGGTGCAGACCACGACGAAGTTGTTGACTATCTTTGGGAGCAAAGGCCTAACATTAGGAAGGCACTCTTCGCCTGGATCAACGACATGTCAGCTCGCAAACCTACTGACAGCGCTGAGAGTCGTCGACTTATCGAAGTGGTTCACCGCCTAGCATCCCGCCATCGATGGGTATCCGCGATTGATGTGCTCTTTAACTTGTTAAGCGGCAATCGTGATCAGAATCGGCGGGCCTATGCGGCTCTCGCTGGGCTCTTAGAGGATCCGCACGTCGGCCAGGCATTACAGAAGCGCCTTTACGATTGGGCCGGCGGCAGCCGAAATCTCGTCGAAGTAGCCAGGCTCTGTGGCGGCAAGGTCGGCGACAATTCGTTCACCGTTGCCGTCGTGCGGTTGCGTCGCGTTGCTGTTCGAGCGCAGACCCCTGCAGTCCGACTGGCTGTACAAGATGCATTGCGTTCTCATGCTGAGAGGACGAAACTGACTAGGGTGCTTTCGGCAGTTGAACAATGGCCCCAGCACGAGAGAACCATCGCGCTTGCGGGGCTCCTCGATCCCGAGTGGCTGTATAGAACAGGCCGTCTCAATAACCGTTCGGGTGCGCAAGGTGAGCTAGACCTTCTTGACCCTCTGGCTGATGCATGGCTGTGGCTCATTAACGACCCTGCTGCGGGCGAGTTCAATACGGAACTTATTCGTGGCTGGGGACGACTAGCAGATGTTCATCCGGAAACTCGTGCTCTAGCCGTGGAACTGCTTGTGACTGTCGTTGGGGCTGGTCAACCCAATCCCCCTATAGCGACAATCTTCCAGCAACTCTCCCCCGATATGTCTAAGGCAGTCATTGACCGCCTTAGCCTCGATCCACCGATGAAGGTCGGCTCTGCAGGACCCCGGATATAGAAGGTGCCCTCTGAACTGGAAGGATAGGAGTTGCGAAGCTTCTATCACTCGGTTCGAGAGGGCACCTCGTAAGTGAGATTACGCTATGGCGCGCCGGTGACGGCCGTGACGTTCGATGATCCAAATCTGGTGTCGTGTGCCGGCCTGGTTTCGGTGATGCGCCTTGCCGAGCAGGCGGGCCTGTATGACGCGGTCGCCGAGCGGGTGAGCGTGCCGACGGACAAGGGCGCGAACCCGGCGGGCAAGGTCGCCACGATCGTGTCCGGGATGCTCGCCGGGGCGGACAGCATCGATGACCTCGACGTCGCCCGGCACGGGGGTATGCGGTCGTTGTTCACCAGCGTGTACGCGCCGTCGACGCTGGGGTCGTTCCTGCGGACCTTCACCCACGGGCACGTGCGCCAGTTGCAGGCCGCGGCCCGCGACACCCTGATCGGGCTGTCGAAGCGGGCGCCGATCCTGGCCGGTGCTGGCGTGCTGTGCTTTGTGGACATCGACTCGATGCTGCGCCGGGTCTACGGCAAGCAGAAACAGGGCATCGGGTTCGGTCACGCCAAGGTCGGCGGCTACAACGTGCGGCTACGCGGCTACAACCCGCTGGTCGCGACGCTGTCCACGCCGCTGTCGGCGCCGGTGATCGCCGCGACCCGGCTGCGCGCCGGTAACGCCGGTTCCGCTCGCGGCGCCGCCAGCATGATCGCCGAGACGATCACCACCGCCCGTGCGTGCGGCGCTACCGGCGAGATCGTGGTTCGGGCCGACTCGGCGTTCTACGCCAAGACCGTCATCAGCACCTGCCGGCGCCGTGACGTGCGGTTCTCCGTCACCACCCGCATCGACGCGAAGATCCGCACCGCATGCGAGAACATCAGCGCAGACCAGTGGATCGACATCAAATATCCGCAGGCGGTCTGGGACGACGACGCCCAGCGGTGGATCTCCGACGCGCAGATCGCCGAGACCACCTACACCGCGTTCGCCGGCAGCCGACACGCGGTGACCGCCCGGCTGATCGTGCGCCGGGTCCGCCGCGACGACCCGACCCAAGCCCCGGGCCAGGAAGAACTCCTGCCCGCCTACCGCTATCACGCGGTGTTCACCGACAGCCCGTTCACCCTGATCCAGGCCGAAGCCCAGCACCGTCACCACGCTGTCATCGAGCAGGTCAACGCGGACCTGATCGGCGGGCCACTCGCGCACCTGCCATCGGGCCGGTTCAACGCCAACAACGCCTGGCTGACCTGCGCCGGCATCGCCCACAACCTCACCCGCACAGCCGGACACCTCGCCGCCGGCACCTGGCCGACCGCCCGCACCGCGACGATCCGAGCCCGGATCATCACCGTCGCCGCCCGCCTCGCCCACCGGGCCCGGACCGTTCACCTGCACCTACCCGACTACTGGCCCTGGCAGGCCGCGTTCGACAACCTGTTCACCGCCGTCCACCCCGCACCCAGCTGACCACGGCACACCGACCGGAACCAAGCGGCCCGACCACAAGCCACGAACCCCGTCCCACCCCTCAGCAACCACGCACGGAGCAAGCCGATCACGTAATCGGCAACCCCACCCTGCTCCAGAACCGCCCAATACCGGAACTATTCAACAGGCTCAGCACGAACCGCGTCGGTGGATCGAGGCTTAGACCTGAGTTGTAGCGGTTTAGTGACCACTCCAGCCGAGGTCGGTCAGGAGGGTTCGGGTCTCGGTGGGGATGCGCGGGTGGGCGGTCACTTGCTGGGTGCCGATGGTGATGGTGGCTGAGCGGAGGGGCCGCAGGGTCTTGAGGATCTTGTTGATGCTCAACCCGGAACGGGCTTGCGCTTCGCGGGAGATGGCCAGGGCAGCGAATACGATGGTCAGGTGGGCTTGGATGCTGTCTTCGAGGCGGTGGAAGACCGGTCGTGCGGCCAGGTCGGACTTGGTCATCCGGAAGGAACGCTCGACCTGGTAGAGGTCGTGGTAGGCAGCGACGACGGCGGGGCCGTCCATCCCGGCGGCGTCGATGTTGGTGACGTAGCCCTTGATCCCGATCAGGGCGCGTGCACGTTCGACGAGGTCCCAGTTCACGCTGGTGGTGCTGTCGGTGAAGGTGACGAAGCGGTCCTTCTTCAGCGGCCGTTCGCCGGTGGCGACCTTCTCGGCGCGTTCGACCATCGCGTTGATCGCGCGGTTGTCGTGCTGGGCTCTTTTGAACGTGTACTGGTAGACCACCCGTCGGTCACGGGCCTTGGTCCCGGTGCCCATGCGCCTGGTGGTCTCGATCGTCGCGCCGTCGGGCAGGTGGTTGCCGTGCCTGTCGACGTGGGCCTGTAGCTCGTAGGGGATCTTGCCGGTCTTGGAGCCGACGATGAACCGGAATCCGTTGTCTTCCAACGCCAGCAGGTTCGCCGCGGACAGCATCCCGGCGTCGGCCACGACGACGAGGTCGCGGGCCTGGTGGCGGTCGCGGAACCGGGTCAGGACCGGGATCAGCGTCTTGGTCTCGGCCTTGTTGCCGGCGAACAGGTCCACCTCCAGCGGGAACCCGTCGCCGGTGGTGAGCAGCCCGACGGTGACCTGTGGGTCGACGCGGCGTTCCTTGCTCAGCCCAACCTTGCGCAGCCCGTCTTCGCGTTCGACCTCGAAGTGCAGCGTGGTCACGTCGTAGAGCACTATCGCCAAGCTCCCACCCCGCGTGGCGTGCCGGTGACAGGCCTGCGCGATCACGGCCCGGTAGTCACGCTCGACCACGCGCTTGAGACAGCGCATGAACGTCACCCGATGCGGCGAGGCGACCCCGATCTCGGTCAACACCCGCACGGTGTCCGCCTTGCTGGTCGGCTCGATCACCCGGCCCAGCACCAGCGCCCGGAACGCGTCATCACCGAGACGATCCAGGCCGAGGTCGTCGTAGAGGCTGTTCAGAACCTCCCACAAGATCAGCGAAGACGTGCCCTCAACCACCGCAGATGCCCCGACCGCGACCGCGCCCGCACCGTCCAGGTCCAGGGTCAACTGCCCGCCATGAAGGCGTTCCTCAGCGACCTGCAGCAGCAGCGCCAACTCGTCGTCGGTGTGGGCCGAGCCGATGTGCTCGATACTCAACACGCGTCGGCCTCGCTTGTGCACGATCTGGACCGCGGTCGCTCCCGAGGCGGTCTTCACCCGCCGCACGAAAGCGCCCACCCCGCGAGACTACCCACGCAGCCAAGCCACGTTAGTGACCACATCAGCGCCGATCCGCGAGCAAACGCCCACGTCAGCGGCACCCACGATCACAAGATCACCAAAACGCTACAACTCAGGTTAGAGGCAGACAGCATGGCATTGAGTCAGTCGAAGGTAGAGAGGGTATTGCAGCTGAGATCTGATGCGTCGTCGCAGTGTAGAGACTTTTCTGAATGAGGCTGACGCTCCACCGCCCTTTTGTGAGAGAAAGAACTTTTCGTTCTACCCGATCAGCTCCAGTTTATTCGCGAACAGAGTAGTCAAGCCATCCCGATGCTCCTATGGATGTCAACCCAGCGACTCCTTGACCCCCAGGCAACCCGCCCAAGGTATTGACCTGGAACGACCGTACTCTTCACCTGCCGAGGTGATCCGTCACTGTCCCCCGTTGTCCGTCCACGTTCGTCCTGATCGTCACTCAGTTAGTCACCCAGGCCGAAGCGCTGGCTACGACCAGAACTTCGAACACTCGCCGAGAGCGAGGAAGCGCACGAAGGCGTCCTCGTCTAGCTCTTCCACCCACTGTGGCGGCATCTCTTCGACTAATAGGTCTGCGGGATAGCCGGGAGCACGGCATTCCTGAACAAGAGGCGGCGTGTGCAGGGCCACCGCCATCAGGGATGGATGTGAGGCACTCACGGCCCGGGTCACGGCAGAGGCCGTGAAGCCCGAGTACGAGTAGATGATGCCCCGATCCGCTCCGATATCGAGAAGCTTCCCGACGAACTGATCTACGACGCCGACGTCAACGACCCGGCCGTGCTTCTTGCACTCGACCGCGACGGTGACTCGAACTCCGACGACCTCGCCGCAGGCCAAGACGTCGACCTGACGTGGAACCCCGCTGAGCCGACCTGGCACACGCTGGTTGTGGGTTACCGAGGAAGACGGGTCAAGCGTCGAGAGCAGCTTGTGTACCGACTGCTCGTAGCGCTCCCACAGCCTGTCTGTTGGTTGGCCTGTCCGTGATGCCACCATCTCATCGTAGGGCTGGGCTGTACCGCAGGTCGACCCGTCGATCGCCTCCGGCTGCTTCTGCCCTGCCTCCCAGCAATCCCGTCGGCCTTCGTCCAGCCCCAGCGTCAGTCAGGGGTGAGCAGGTATGGAGGTGCCTTACGGGCATGAATGCCGCTACCCCAACTCGCGTATCGTGATCGAAACCCCGGGTCGCCCCTTGCCTTACAGAGAGCGTAGCGATGACGCCTGACGACCTCTTCGAAACGACGACCACCACCGCTGGCTTCGACGGCTGGCCGACAGTCGATAGCCGATTCAAGACTGACCTGCTGGAACAGCTGCGTCGAGGTCCGGTCGATGCCGTCAATGATGTGGATGTGGCCGAAGCACTGGCCCTGTTGCTGCACAGCGATTTCATGGCCTTCGGTACAGGCGGAGGGGAGCGGCTAACGGATGCTGACGCGCGCCTCTCCCTGCGAGCGCTGCGGGCGACCTGCGCGCGTCTCGGCCTAGCGATCGAAGTTCCTTGGCAGGACTTCACATCTTTTCGTAGCTACTGGCTAGCGCACGACGGATACGGATCATGGGCAGCTCGTCGACAGATGGTCGGCGAGGCATTCGAGCCCCTGCTCCAGCGGCTCTATCAGATGCAGGAGCAGGTTCCCGCAGGCACCGTAGTGGCACCGGCTCTCAACGCCCTTACGGATCCAGCCGTCATCACCGAGCACCTGAAGCGCCTCGCCGCCAGCGTGGACACCGACCCTCGACTGGCGGTCAGCGTCGCAAAGGACCTAGTAGAAAGTACTGCCAAGCTGGTACTGCGAGAACGTGGTGTCGAGTACAACCCGAAGGATGACCTCCCTGCGCTGGTTGCACAGGCACAGCAGGCACTACGCCTCCACGCAGCCGGCGTAGCCGACACCACAGAAGAAGCGAAGGCGTTGAAGACCATCCTCGGGTCATTGTCTCGTCTGACCCAAGGGGTCACCGAGTTGCGCAACCAGGTTGGTGTTGGTCATGGACGTGACTCCGTCCCGGGATGGGTCCGCCCGCGCCATGCTCGCCTCGCCGCTGGGGCCGCCACCACCTGGTGCAACCTCATGTTGGAGACGCTCGGGGACCCCGAAGCGCCCTGGCGCACCTGAGAAGATTGGGCAGGCCGGCCAACCTCAGCTTAGGATTCAGGCTCACCTGCACTCAGTAACCCTCCGCCTAGCAAGAAAACACGCAGCGTCCGGTTTGCTGCTGCCAGAACTCCGCTACGACCCGGTGTTGACCTCTACACCGGGCACGTATCGGGCACGCCAGCAACCCTGGCAATCTGATCCTGTCGTACGTACCGGCCATACTGCCCAAATGGATATTTCCCTGCGAACCGAAGAGTCTCGGGGTGACACCCCGGCCCTGACCCGTACCCGCGTACCGGGCACTGACGAGATTGGCATCATCATCGACCGCGCGCAGGTCAAGGGCGGCCCCTATCTGGGGAAGACGATCTCGACGGTCCTCTTCGAGAGCACCGGCGAGTGCCGCTTCTACATGGACGACCGCTTGGAAAAGCTGAAGCGCTAGCTCCAGTACATCTGCCATCCCTGTCTGCCGTCGACCCGCACTCCTGTGGAGCGGGCCGCCGCCCGGCCCGCCACGTCAAGACGGCCTTGACGGCTCGTACGGACGCTGGCGGGTCGGGCGGCGGTCTGCTCGGCTCGCCCGGGTCGACGGTGGGCGGGATGGCTCCCACCTTCACCACCCATGGACCGCAAGCCGCTGACGGAGCCCCGGCCATCCTGGAGCCGGAGCGCCCCCGCCGGAGGCGCAGTAACGGCAACCCCCCACCCGCCCGGCAGCCGCCGACGGACCCGGCGTCCGCTCCCCCTACGCCGCGCGGTACTCGCCGCGCGGCCCCGCCGGCTGCCGCCCACCACCCCACCGGGAAACGGCCTGTCGTCATACGGCGGCCCACCGGGCTACCCGCCCTCCGCGCCAGCCGCCGGGCGTGTTGCGTGGCCGGAGTCGGAGCGCCAGCGGAGCGACGGACGCGCGCCTAGGCGGCGGCGCGTGCGGCCCGTCAAGGGCCGCCTTGATAGACGTACAGAAAGTCCTCCCACAACCGGCCGGTAGTCGGCCGCCCTGCGAGTTCACGGCGGGTTGACGTGTCGGTACCCGGTGCTACTCTGGCCCTCGTCGAGCACGCCAGCGCGGCCTTCCCGCCGGATCGCTGAACTCGACTTCGGAGTTGCCGAGCGGCCTTCCTGCCGCTGACGCGGGTCATACCCCGCCGGCCCCCGATCGCACCGGCCACTGCGCCGGCCCGGAATCCACTGAGCGGCCCAGCACGGCCTTCCCGCCGTCCACGATGGCCCTCGGATTCGCGCATCTCGACGGGTGGGGATCGCCTGCGGCAGCCAGCCGGAAGCCGACGACCAGGCACCCCACCCGTCCCGGCCTCACCCAAGATCCATAGAACCCAGCTCAACGGCGGTCCAAGGCCGATGGCCTGCACCCGTCCTCCGGCGTGAGCCGCCCTCTCCGGCGGTGCCAGGAGACACCACGAACACCACCGACGGACATCACTCCGGCGTCCGGTGGCAGTTCGTCGTCCGTCCCCTGCCACCCCTTGAGGAGAGAACCGTGTCCACCCTCACCGCCGGCCGTGACGCCCAGGCCCTGCACCGCGCCGCCGCCCCGGGCTACTTCGGCTGGTTGGAGCACACCCGCGCCGCCGGAGGCTGCACCCGCCCGATCCGCCTGACCGGCACCCTTACCGCCGTCGAACCCGGCACCGGCCGGGTCCTGGCCGAGCGGCACACCGACGAGCTGCCCGACCGGACGCTGTACAAGGCGTGCGGCAACCGCCGTGCCGCCCAGTGCCCCGACTGCGCCTGGGTCTACGCCGGGGACGCCTTCCAGGTGGTCCGCTGCGGCCTGACCGGCGGCAAGACCATCCCCGCCACCGTCAGCGCGCATCCGGTCGTCTTCGCCACCTTCACCGCGCCGTCCTTCGGCCCGGTGCACCACCGGCACATCCCCCGACACACCTGCGCCGACCGGCGGCGCTGTGACTGCCGCCCCGCACCCTGCCGCGCCCGGAGCACCGCCGGCACCTGCCCACACGGGCAGCCCGCAGCCTGCTTCGCCCGCCATGACGCCGACGATCCGCAGCTCGGTCGACCGCTCTGCCTGGACTGCTACGACCACGACCACCAGGTCGTCTGGAACCACTTTTCGGGGGAGCTGTGGCGGCGCACGAAGCAGGCCATCGAACGCCACCTCGCCGCCCTGTGCCGCCGACGCGGCATTCCCCACGTCCAGGTCGTCACCGACTCCGGCCGGGTCCGGCGGGTGCCTCCGGTGCGGGTGTCCCACGGCAAGGTCGCCGAGATGCAGGGCCGGGGCGCGGTGCACTTCCACGTCCTGCTGCGCCTCGACGGCGTCGACCCGCACGACCGGCATGCCCTGGTCCCGCCGTCGGCCGGCGTCACCGTCGACGACCTCGACGCTGCCGTCCACGCCGCCGCCCGACAGATCACCGTCACCACCCCGCCGCACCCCGACCGCCCGCAGGGCTGGCCGGTCGCCTGGGGTGAGCAGGTCGACGTACGCCGCATCGGCACCAGCGACGGTGACGTGACCGACGCCAAGGTGGCCGCCTACCTCGCCAAGTACGCCACCAAGTCCACCGAGGTCACCGGCCACTGCTCCACTCGACTCACCCCGGACATCGTCGACGCCTACGCCGATCCGGAGGGCGACCACCTCGCCCGCCTCATCGACGCCTGCTGGCGACTCGGCCGCCCCACCCACACCCCGAGCACCCGCACCGCCGACACGACCGGCGAGCGCCAAGCCGGCCTTGACACCACACCGAACGAGTACGCCGGGCTGCGCCGCTGGGCGCACATGCTCGGCTACGGCGGCCACTTCCTCACTAAGGCCCGCCGCTACTCGGTCACCTTCGGCCTGCTCCGCGACACTCGCGCCGCCTACCGCCGCACCGAGCACACCAGCACCGCCGACAGCGACGACACCGTCGGCGCGGTCACCGTCGGCACCCTCAGCTTCGTCGGCTCCGGCTGGCTGACCGACGGGGATGCCCTGATCGCCAACACCGCCGCCGCCCGACGCCGGGAACGTCATCGCATCGGCCGGGAAGAACTCGCCCACGAGGCGTGGTCGGGGGTGGCGGCATGATTCAGCCCCTCACCCCGCGTTGGTACTCGCCCGCCGACGTCGCCGTCCTGCTCGGTTTCGGCCTGTCCAAGGTCAAGATGAAGATCGCCACCGGCGAGCTGCGCTCCGTCAAGGACGGCAAGTACCGCCGGATCCTCCCCGAGTGGGTCGACGAGTACGTCCGTGACCAGGTCGAGCGGCAGGAGGCCGCCTGATGCCCGGACGCACCCGCGCCAACGGGGAAGGCTCGATCTTCCCGTACCGCAACGGCTTCGCCGCGTACGTCTGGGTCACCAAGCCCGACGGCAAGCGGACCCGGAAGTATGTCTACGGCCCGACCCGAGATGCCGTCCACGACAAGTGGATCAAGCTGCACCAGCAGGCCAAGGCCGGTCCGGTCGCCACCCGCGCTCCGAGCCTCGGTGACTATCTGACCTACTGGCACCGGGAGGTGGTGCGGCCCAACCTCGCGCCGCTGACCTGCGCCACGTACGAGACGATCCTTCGGCTGTACGTGATGCCCGGCCTCGGCGCGAAGCGGCTCGACCGGCTTCAGGTGCGCGACGTGCAGACCTGGATCAACGAGGTGGCCCGCACCTGCCAGTGCTGCGCCCAGGGCAAGGACGCCCGCCGTCCGGAACTCAGGCGACGCTGCTGCGCGCTCGGCGGGTGCTGTGGTGACACACCGTCCGCCCGCACGGTCAAGGACATCCGGGGCGTCCTGCGCTCGGCGCTCAACCATGCCGCCACCGAGGAACTGGTCACCCGCAATGCCGCCGCGCTGGTCAAGCTCCCGCCCGTCCGCCGCCGCAAGGGCAGGGCGTGGACCAGTGACGAGGCGCGTCGCTTCCTGGAGTCCGCGCGGGCGGACCGGGATCCGCTCTACGCCGCGTACGTGCTGATCCTGGTGCTCGGTCTGCGTAAGGGTGAGGTGCTCGGCCTTACCGAGGACGCCGTGGACCTGGCGGCGGGGGAGTTGTCGATCGGCTGGCAGTTGCAGCGGGTCGGCGGCCAACTGCTGCACCGCGAGACCAAGACGCAGACCTCGGACGCCACGCTTCCGCTGCCGGACATCTGCGCGGCGGCGCTTGACCTCCGCCAGAGCGCGAGGAAGAAAGACCGCGACCAGGCCGGGATCGCCTGGCAGGGCTCGCGGCTGCTGTTCACCACCCGCTACGGAACACCGGTCGAGCCGCGCAACTTCAACCGGTCCTGGGACGCCCGCTGCGCCCGTGCCGAGGTCCGGAAGATCACCGTGCACGACGCCCGGCGTACCTGCGCGACCCTGCTTGTCGACCTGGACGTGCACCCACGCGTCATCATGCAGGTGCTCCGGCACGCCGAGGTGTCGGTCACGATGGAGATCTACTCGCAGGCGTCCTCGGACGCCACCCGCGACGCCCTCAAGCGTCTCGGCGAGAGCCTGCGGTGACCGCCGCCGCTGCTGTACTCGACTGCTGTACAAAGCAGTAGAGGGCACACCCATCGATGGGTGTGCCCTCTAACCTGGTCGGGGTGGCCGGATTCGAACCGACGACCTCTTCTTACGGACCGTCATGGTCTGGGGCTTGTCATTGGTCGTCGGATTCTTGCATTGAGCTGCACGAACATCGTCCAGCCATGGTCATTGCTTGTCACTGGTGGTCGCCAACTGGAAGGGGTTTTCGGGGGGTAAACGGGGGCGTGGACCCGGTGCTGGTGCTCGATGTCGGCGTGCAGCTCCGAATGCAGAGGTAGGTAGCTGCAAGTGCACAGCGGCACCGAGTTCGATCTACGTCCGGCGACCTGTCGCCCTACCTGACGAACCGAGTCGGTGACGTTGGGCGATCCTGTTGCTGAGCCTAGCCGTCTCCTCGGTGTACGGATTTGCCGAAAGTAGTGCGTCTGCATCACCTCATAGCATTTGGTCCGTCTTCCTGGTCGTCCCGATGGTGCTCGTTGACTTTGGCAACGAGTTCGCGAATTCTTCGGATTATCTCGGCTGCGCCGACTTTCGAGTTGCGCCAAATCTTCACCCAGTTAACGGCGTGGCACCAGCCGGTCGCACGAAGATGACGACGTGCCGGGCGCGTGTGATCGCTACCCTGAGGACCCGTCGGGCTGCCTGACTGCGCGATTGGTCCCAAGCCGGGTCGAGCAGCGGGGCCGCGTACTGATCTTCCACGATGATGACCCCGTCGAACTCCTTGCCCTTGGACTTGTGCATGTTCATCAGGCTCACCGCAACAGGTTCGGCCTGCGCTGCTTCCAGCGCCTCGGCGGCCAGGACCTGCCGCACCGCCTGGGCTGCGTCGGTGTAGGCGTCGCGCCCGTTCCATGCGTCCATGAGTGCCCATGCCAGCGCATCGGTGGCCTTAAACAACCGCAACAGGCGCGCCCTGGCGAAGATCTCCTCCAACTCGGTGGAGCCGTGCAGCCGGGCGCGGGCGATCTGCCAGTCGCTGACCGGATCGCCGTTGAGCTGAACGCCGTCGTCAACGGCAGTGATGATAACTTTTCCCGTCTTCGAGAGCACCTTGGCGCCCCGATGGAACGCGGAGATGGCTCTTTCGATGGTGGTTATTTTGGCGCGGGCACCAGTCGTGCCTCCAGACAGCTTGATCCGGTAGAAGTCTGCGATGGCGGACATCGTGCTGCTTATCGCTTGTACTCGGGAGAGGTCGGGCCACTCCATGACTGAGGCCACGACGTATCCGGCGGCGGCGGATAGCTCCGGGTCCCAGTTCAGCTCATGGTCGACAGCTGGCAGAATCCTTTTTGCGTTCTCCAGGTCCTCACGATTATCCGAAATTGTCTCCGAGATCCGGGCGACGAGCGCGTTGGTTGACGCGAGCACTGCGACCGTGGGCGTGCGACCCAGGTGCTTCTCCAGATGGCTGTGTATGGCGACGATCGCCCGGTGGGCTTGTGTCTTGTAGGTGACGGGCCAGGCATACGTCCAGGTGGCCACGCTGGAAGGTGGCGGGGTGGGGGTGTTGCGGAGTACGGCGTTGGCGTAGTCCAGCAGTCCACCACCTGGGCTGCGGTGATTGTCCTTGGATAAGTCGAACGATGTCGGGTCCAGGTACTCGTTGGCCTGCTCGATGCGTTTGTCGTCGACGCCTTCGACGAAGTCGAAGATCCGCTGGTCGGGGTCGGCCAGGCACACGATCGTTGACTCCTGGCTCAGTGCCTGGACCGCTTGCCACTGATCGTTGTTCGTGTCCTGAAACTCGTCGACGATGATCAGCGGGTAGGTGTCGCTGTAGAGTGCGCGAACCGCAAGATTGCCACTCAGCAGGGTCGCTGCGGTGCCGGCGAGGCGGTCGAACACGTAACGGCCCTCCTCTCGGGCGAGCCGGTGGGTCTCCTGGGCCCAGTCGCCGTGGAAGTCCGCGCGGAGCTGCCGTTCCCGGTCGGGTGCGATGAACGACGACGGCTTGCCAGTCAGCAGGGGTCCGTGGGCGCGGACGAGTTCGAGGAAGAAGGAGTGGAAGGTGCGTACCTCAAGCCGGCTGCGGGACGCACGAGGGAGCAGTCCACGCATGCGGTCGGAGATCTGGCGTACCGCTGCCCGGGAGAAGCTCAAGAAGAGCACTCGCTGCTCGGGCTCCAGTCTGTCGAGCGTGGTGGCGGCCTTGAGAAGGGCGATGGTGGTCTTGCCGCAGCCGGGGCCGCCCAGAATGAGCAGGTGGTTTTCTGCGGCAAGGATCTCGCGCCGTGTGTCGTCGAGTTCCACCGTGGTGCTCAGCTATCCGACTCCGCTGCCGCATCGACGGGTAGGGGCGCATGCGGATGCAGGTCCGCGTCGATAGCGAGCAGGAAGGACACGAGCGTGGTCGGAAGTTCAGCCTGGCTGGGGCACTCGGTGATCAGCAGCGCCGCGTAGCCGCCGTTGTCCCCCTTCCGGTCCTGCAGCAGCTTGCGGACGTGTGCACGAACCTCCCCGTCGGTAGCCGTCTCCGACAGCGGTCGGATGCCGGACGGATAGTCGGGGCGGGTGGTCACCGCGGCGGCGAAGCGTTTCTGGACATCTACCGGCACTTCTGTGACGAGTAGCTTCTCGATACCCGTGTACGGGATCTCTTGGTACCGGGTGAATCGAGCGGTTTTGGCTGCTTGGTCGGGCGTTAACGGCTCCTTCGGGGTGTCGTGGATGCCGAACACCGGCTTGCCCATGTCAGCGAAGACCGGGGCGAACAGCGGTACCGAGACGTCGTTGCCAGCATCGAAGATCGAGATGCCGGCCAGGTCGGGATGGAGGTAGTCCGTGATGGTCTCGTCCTGGTCGAGGAGGTCGGCGACGGCCCGAAAGACGGCAGCCTCCGTCCCCCCTTCCACCACGAGCACGGCCCTGGCCAACACCGCCTCGGCGAACTGGCGCCGGTTGTCGCGGTAGCGCTTGAGCTTGAAGCCGGCAGGCAGGACGACGTTGGTGCTGCTCAGTGTTCCCGTGTTGTCGCGGGCGAGGACCACGACCCTGTCAGGGTCGAACTTCTCGATGACGTACGGCGAGTGGGAGGTGAGGATGACCTGTCCCATGCGACTGACCACGAAGTCAACCAGCCGGCGCTGTGCGTGTGGCGGCAGGGCGATCTCAGGCTCCTCCATCGCGAAGATCACCGAGTGGTCGCCCTTCAGCTCGGCGATGTAGGTCAGCAGGGCAAACACCAACAGGTTCAGCGACCCGGTGCTGAGCCGGTTGAACGGAACGCCGTGCGCGCCCGGCTGCGTGGCCAGAAAAAGCCGCAGGACCTCGCGCAGGTGCTCTCGGGTCAACTCGGATACCCGCACGTCGACCCCGCCGGGGTCGTCCGTCAAGCTGAGGAACCGCTCGACCCGGGCACGGACCTCGGTCCGGACCTTCATGAACGCCGAGTCGTCCCCAGCGATCACGACATCGTCCAGGTCCCGCAGCGCCCTTTCCCACAACTGTCCGGCGGACTCCGACTCCAAGCGCACGATGGTGTCGAGTAGGGAGCCACGTTGAAAGCTCAGCGCCCGGTTGCCCGTGCGATTGGGCCGCAGGTAGAGGAAGCCGCACAACCGCTTGTCGTCCCGAGTGAACGGTGCCAACCCGGTGCCGAGCCCGACGGACAACTCGGTGAAATCATCGACCACCCGCTCAGGGTGGGCGAAGAACGTCCCGCCCTCGAAGTCGTCCTCGGCTGGGTTGAATCGACCCAGGAAGACCAGCGGCAGGCACCACTCGTCCTGCTCGGTTTCCTCGCCAGCCTCCTGCGGTGGTGGCTCGGCAAAATCGGATCCCTGGGATGACCAGCGACGGAGATGGCTACGGAAGCGTCGCGCAGCCTCAGGCGTCAGGTCGGTAAGCACCACCTCGATACGCACCTCGGGCAGAACCCCGTCCACCTCCTGATACCGGGCAGCATAGAAGTCGTACTCATCGATCACCGGCCGACGAAACATCCGCTCCGGCCCGAGAACAAGCTCCAATGCCTCGCACACCGCGGACTTACCCACGCTGTTACCACCGACGAGCAACGCGTTCCCGTCGAGCAGCACCGTGCCACTGAGCACGCCCCGGAACTGATGCAATGTCACCCGCCGGACCCGCACCCATCCTCCAAGATCGTCCTAATATTCAGACAGCCGAGTATCCTCTGCTTCGTCGCGCCCGCGCCACATCCCTACGTCTCCTGGCCCCGTCCTTTAGGCCGGAGGCGGCCAACCGTAGCCTCCATCTCACCGGCCTTCCGGACAGCCTGTCGGCGACGGAGAAGGCCGACGAGGTGCATTCGGCCGGGAGAGGCGCTTCTTGTCTGCAGGGGGCCGGCTTGCGGCGAGTCTGGTCGCGACCGAGGCAGGCGGTGATCCGTCACGGTTAGCCAGTCCGTGCGAATCCTGGTGAGGCGAGCGAGATCGTCGGTCTGGCGCCGTTGGCCCGCGTCGTAACCGGTCGCCGAGATGCCCGTTCCTCGATACGCTGGGCGACCGTGACGATCCGTAGTCTCGTGCCGCTACCCGTCCGTCGGCACTTCCGCGATCTCAGTGCCAGCTACAGCACCCTCCGGCTGATCGCGGGCATGTGGGAGGACCAGGGGTTCACGCCGTCCGGTGATCCGAACGACGAGACCAGCGAACGGCGAGGGTTCTGGCGCGAGTTCGAGGACAACGTGGACTGGACCGATCCCGCCCACGTGAACCGTGTCTTACGGGTGTACGAGACGCTGATCGACTCCATGCCACCGGAGGCGTTGGCGAGCACCCGCAAGTTCATGGAACGGCAAGGCTTCGACGTCGACACTGAGGGCAGGATCAGCCCGAAGTCAGACAACGCCCTCCTCGCTGCGGCGACGATGCCACGGTCGCTGACCGCGCTGCGAGACCCGGAGATGATCCTGGACTCGTTCGAACGAATCAACAGAGCACTCCCGACCGACCCAGCCCAGGCCATCGGATCGGCAAAGGAACTGGTCGAGGCAACCGCGAAGACCGTACTCGAAGAGCTGGGCGTCTCGTTCGACGACAAGACCGCCAAGCTGCCTCAGCTCATCGACAGGGCGCAACGCGAACTCGGGCTCCACCCGCAGACCACCGCACCGGGGCCGGACGGCAGCCAGGCCGTCAAGCGCATCCTCGGCGGCCTATCGGGCATCGCTCTCGGCCTCGGTGAACTGCGCAACGAGGGCTGGGGCACCGGCCACGCCGCACGCCGCACCGGGCTGCGTCCTCGTCACGGTTACCTCGCGGTCGGGGCGGCGCATACCTGGTGCCAGGTCATCCTCGACACGCTCGCCGATCCGGCCGCACCTTGGCGGGCACAGGCGGTTGCCACGGCAAATTGATCCCTCACCTGGGCGGGATGGGTAGAAGTAATCGAGCCGAGGAGGCCGGACTCCCTCAGACCGGCCCCCTGCGGTTCCCCGTGCAGCCAAAGGATCTCCGCCGGGCTGTCGTGCATGACCTCGGGCATGTTGATCAACCGTTCGAACATCCCCGGTGACCGAACATGAGTAGCCGCTCACGGCTTTGGCGATGCACCTGGCTTCGCATTCGAGCGGTCGGTTAGTGGTGACACTCCTCGCTGCACCGGGTGTTGACGTACTCGTGAAGATCATCAATCCAGTGGAACCACTCGCGGTTCACCCGCAGGTGCTCAAAGCGGTCGTGCAGGTCAGCTTCGACGGCGCGGCGCTGGTCGGCGTCGGGTTCGTAGATGACGTGCGCCAAGTGCAGGTGGCCCGGGTTGCCGGTCTGGAGGTCAGCAAGGCGGCGACGGACGTCCGAGCTTCTGCCAATCTTGATCCGGTCGGGGGCCGCGTCACTGAACCGGTCGGGGAACGCCACGATGAAGTAGACGCCGGGGCCGCGGTGTGGCTGGTCAGGCGGATAGTCGGGGTCGGTCATGACCTGCTTGACGGGACCGAAGCGGTATTCGCGGAGTAGCCGGTCGATCTGTCTGCTCACGGCTTCGCCCGACAGTCAATGGTGCCGACCGGTTCGGGGCTGCGACGAGGATTGCGGAGTTGGCTGAACCTGTTGGCCTCTTCAGGTATGAGCGCTCTCACGTCCGGTAGAGGGGCGGTCACCGAGGCGGATGTGGTCATGACCGACCGTACTACTGCACGCCTGACACCCGTGCTACATCACCCCTGACAGGTCGGACGTGTCGGGCGGCGGCCAGCCCGGATGCACCTTGGACGTCAACCTTGCGACTGGCAGCGGCTGATGTAAGCCACATTGAAGCCTTATTCGCTGCCCGTGGCGGCATGTCATGGGCGGGGCACCTCCGGGGGCAGCCACCGAACGCCGCAGGTGCGCAGCACCCTTGGCAACTCAGACGGATCAACGGGTAACGGGCTGAGAAGGCGCCTATCCGAACTGGCGGGGACGAGAACACTTGCGTCGTTGACCCAGCGAGCACTAGGACGTGGATTTACTGTTACGCCGTCTAGGACGATAGTGATCCATTGGTCTTCTTCCGCAAACATGTCATCGGTGATGCTCGCAATCAGCAACTCAACGTTCTTCCGCTGCATGTCTGTGAGTTTATCGGTGTCGGGAGGTTGGGCTTCGATGATTAGCTTCAGCTCCGGATCGTGACAGTACCATCGCTGCTTGCGGGATCGCGAAATCGCCAATACCGCGTATGGGCCTACCGGCGCGGTTCGGGGCCATAGCTGCCGGTCAACCTTTAAAGTCGCCCGCCGGTAGTGGGGCCAGGCCGCGAGCAAGGCGTTACACGCTTGCACCGCCTCTATGGCGTCAACCGGGGGAGTTGCCAGGACCATGGTCTCAAGAATCAGCTTGAACGCCCGCACCCCTTCCACATACGCGTGTGGCAGTAGGGCAAGGGCCATACCGGAGCGGTACACATGCCTGCCGTCGATCTCCCGAATCGACTCCCGTGCCCCTCCTGACGCCCCATGGAGAACCTGGGACGACAGGCGGTAGTAGTCATAGAACTTCTCGTGGCCATGCAGGCGTGCCCGGTCATAGAGATTTTGTTCAGACCACGATCTCCGAAATCTGGAGCCATACTTCGCAACAGCCTCCGCAGCCTTCTGCCTGTGTCGGCGAGCCTGCGATCTGAGTCTATGCTCCTCGGTCCTGCGTTCCCGCCCCTTCAGTAACGCAATGCCGACCTCTGCTTCTGCCTCGATCATTGGCGTTAGCGCACCGTGTGCAAGATATCGTTCTGCCAGGCTGGTGTCGGCGACGACGTCACTTAGGTTAATTAGGTGTTCGATCAGGGCGCGAGCAGTACGGGTCGCCGGACGTCCCCGGGCGTCGCACAGGTCAAAGAGTAGGTCGTTGAAATCATTGACAGCTTGGCTGAACACTTCAAGCGAAGCGGTGTTTGATGTGGCGCCATAAAAGCTTCGGCCGGCCATGGTCATTGCGAAGTGTGCCTGATCGACAAGCTGACCGAAGCCCGGCATTTCGCAGTAGAGGCGTTCGCTCACCGAACGGCCAGTGGGCCAGTCATCGGGGTCGAGCGCGATCAGCGGCTTGGGTACCCCGAAGGGTTCGCTGTCGACTCTCGGCCGAGGGGCCTGGTTGGAAGATGACACGCTGCCTCCTCGGGAGAACGGCCATTGCTACGTGGCAGAGTAAGCCGCACTCATCTGCCGCATAGGGCGTGCGTCGACCAGCAGGGCAGGGCTAGCTGCCGGTCACTCGGCCGTGAGCAGCACGTCGACAGCTTCGGCGACTGACGTGACAGTGGCGTCGGGCGCGGGCGGGAGGAAGAAGTCCGGTCCGTATGTGGTGTGCTGGCGGGCGAGACGGGGTTCGGGGATCCACACCGTACGTAGGCCGGCGCCGGCACCACCGGCGATGTCCAGGGTGAGGCTGTCGCCGATCATCCACCCGCCGCCGTCGATGGCGAGGCCGCAGCGGTGGGCCGCGAGCTGGAAGATGCGTGGGTCGGGCTTGCGGATGTCGACGTCGTGGGAGATGCACCAGGCGTCGACGTGCCGGTCCAGGCCGGTGTTGCGGATCTTCCCGAGCTGGTTGTCGGTCATGCCGTTGGTGACGATCCCGATCTTCCAGCCCCGACGGCGGAGCTTGGCCAGCCCCGCGAGGTCCTCGGCGGAGCACGAGACCAGCTGTGGCATGCGGTGTCGGTACTGTCGCCACAACTCGTCTGCCGGAGTGCTCAGGGCGAACTCGTCGCGGACAAGGTCGAAGAACGTGTCCATCGGGCCGTCGTGATGCGCGTCGGCGAAGCTCAGCCAAGTGGCCCACTTGGAGTCAAGGCCATGCTCTGCGGTGAACTCCTGTGCCCAGGCGGCGAATGCCCGATCGCGCTGGACGAGGGTGTTGTCGAGATCGAACAACGCTAACCGCTGCATCGCCACACCGTAACCGTATGGCAGCGGCAGGTCTTACTAGCATGACGACGCCAAGATCAAGCGCACGCTCGTGCCGCCGTCCGTGCTTGCCGATCGAGCAATCGCGCTCTGCTGAGCCGAGCGGGCATCCCGAACTGCGAGGGCTCGCACGGGTTGGAGACGGCTTCTGCAAGACTCGCGGTCGTGGAGGCTGACGACGAGGACAAGCTACGCATCGACGACTTTGTCCCCGCTGCTGGCGGTGAGTGGTACGGGCTGTTGTTCGACAACCCATCCCTGCATCTACCACCACGCTGACCTGGTGCTTCAACTTCCCCTTCGAGGACGTCTCCCGCGAGGACGAAGAAAGTCCGCTCAGCCTTAGCGTGGAGTGGCTTCCCGTCCCAGCGGAAAGCTGGCGGCGCCTCGCCGGGCACCACGTGACAAGCGCAAGCTTCGGGAAGCCGGCTGAAGCCAGCATCTACTACAACCTGCACCACCGCTTCGAGACGGTCACCCTGGACCTGGTCGAGCAACGTGGCCGTCTATTGCGGGCCGTGACAACCGTGTCCGGCGATATCGATCGCCTCGGTGTCGATCCGGTGCCCGCCGATGCCTGGCTCACGTTCACCGGGATACTCGTCTCGCTCCACGACGCGACCTCTCCCGAAGTCGCCCTGGCCCGGCTCGGTTAGTTCACCGACACGGACGGCTTGGTGCTCGACCCCGGTGGCTCGGACGCGGCGCTGCGATTCATCGCGCAACCGGACTGACGCCGACTCGCTCCGCGCACGGGCCGGCACGGTCACGGCACATGCAAGCGCGGAGTGGTCCGACCGAGATCACATGCACGGATCTGCCGCGGAGTGAGCGTCGCGGTACGTGACGAGCGCACGGTTGGCGCACGGTGCACGGTCGTGCCGATGAGCGCACAGCCCGGCGGCGCGACATCCCGGAGCCACCGACGGCGCGCCAAAAGGATTCGCCGACATCCGACGTCCAGTCGAACCCTCTCCGCGTCCGATCCCTACAGCGCCACGAGGGCGACAACCACTGCGGCCCAGGTGCCTATGAGCGCCAGCATAGCGAGCCAAAACATCCACCGCCCGGACTTGCGCGACGCGTCCGCTTCCCCTTTGAAGTGCGACATTTGCTGGACCGCGACGTCGCGGTGCTCGACAGAAACACGCACCATCTCCGACATGCGCTCAGAAACCTCCAGCAATGCCTGAAGGGTCTGCTGCGGCGTCTCGTCGATCTCCCACTCTTCGGCTTCGGGCATCTCCGGCATAGTCGGAACAGGGGGACCCGCCGGCTCCGCAGCGGTGGGAATTGACTTGACGTTCGGCGCAGTGAACAGATTGCCGAGGTTAGGCTTTAGCGCTGCCGCGAGATTCTCACTGATGCGGCGTAACTGATCCCCGTACACCGAGCTGACGATGCTGCCCAGCCTCTTGTTGATGTGGAGCATGGCAGCCTTCGCCGCCTCATGGTCGGGGTGGTCCGTATCAGCTTTAGCTTCCTCGATCTCATCAAGGGTCATCTGCATGCCGCGGTCGACGAGCGGGTCCCCGGTGGGCGCGTGCTTGATGTCATCGAGATTGATGACCTCGCGTCGATCCCTGTGGGTGTCTGTCGTCGTAGCTTCTTGCTCGTCGCTCATGCCGAAGATGTTCGCATTGTCGGGGACAGGCCCGACGCACGGACATGCCGCCGACCGGGCGTCATGCAGCGCGGCAGGTGGTTGGTCCGCAACGGAACGTCTCGCCCGGCAGCATCGTCGCCGGTGCGCTGGCCGCAGGATCGGGTACGTGGTCATGCCACAATTCGCTCGCTACGAAGGGGCGCAGGTGCCTTGCTCTGCGACGTGTCATCTTGCCGAAAGTGGTATGCGCGATGATTGTGGGCCTGCTGCTGCAGCGGCCGGCAGTTAGGCCAGGTCCGGCCAGAGGCCGGGACCGGTTGTCGGGTCGTAAGGGTTGCTTCCGTTCGGCGTCGCCTCTTTGTGCTCTCGCTTGAATGCCAGTTGGGTTGCGACCATGCTCGGGGCTAGGTCGTACGTGATGCGGTGGGGGTTGGTCACCAGCATTCCGTCGATGCTCCGCTCTCGCGGCGGCGGTGGTGTGCCCTGTCGTGCCGCGTGATACGCCGCGCTGATCCACTCGGCGCGTGCGGTCAGCTGCGCGAGTGGATGCCCCCCGCCGTACAGCGCGGCATTGGCGTCCAGCTCCAGCGCGATCGCCTCGGCTTCCCAGTCGGCGGCTTGGTCGTCTTGGGCCCCTTGAGCGCGATACGCGGCAGCTGACCGGGCCTGCGTGGCCAATCCCCACACACCCGAGATCACCTTGGCGAAGGGCGCGTCGTCCGGGTCGAACGCGTACGCCCGCGGGGTGGGCAGCACGGGGAAACCGAATGCCCGCACCAGTTCGAAGATCTGCTCGTCCTGGGAGATGCACGGGCCGTCTGAGTTGTCCTGCCGGGATTGCCGGTATCGCAGTGCGCGGCCGAGCCGGGCGGTGCTCAGAGTCAAGCCGGCAGCGGCGGCCCAGTCGATGATGTGCGCTTCAAGATCGTCCAGAGTGGCGCCAGCGGCTACAGGCGGCCGGTGCAGCATCCCGCAGTCCACGTCCGTGGCGTCTGGTAGATGTCCCGAGCAGGTGGCCAGGCCGGTAGCCGCGCCGTGAATCTGGGCGCAGACATCCGCAACGTACGCGCCGAACACCGGAGCGTTCCACCATCCGGCCGCCGCACCAACAGCCTGTTCCAGGTCCGGCGGGTCATCCCATCCTGCCGTCTCCAGAACCTGCCAGCCGTCCCCGAGCTCGCGCAGCCGCCGGTGCTGATACCCGATCGACGCGAGGTGCGGCAACCTGGTCATGACCACATCGGCCCGGGTCATCAGGATGGTGCCGTAGTAGCTCACGGTGAGCCAGGGTAACGAACATGATCATCGCCATCGAGCCGAACCCCGCTCGCTGACAGCAGCCTCGCGCCGAACGGCAGCAACCGACGGCTCAAAGCCCCACCGGCGATCATGCTGTATCGCGGCCAGCAACCTCCGGATCTCATAGGTTCTTGTCAGCCTGCAGATGCAGGATGGCTCCAGTAGCGGCTGGCGGGTCAGCACTCTTCGGATCGGATCCGCGTTTGAGGTCTTGCGGCAGACCGTGCGCCCGCTGGTCGTGAGGAGATGCAACAGCTGATGGGATGACGTGCCCCGGCTCGATGCGGTGAGCACTTGACTATGAGATCGCTGACGTCTCCTCTGCGCTACCGCGACGACTATCCACAACGGAGGCAGAAGTGATTTGGATAGGAGACGACTGGGCCGAGGACCATCACGACGTCGAGCTGCTCGGCGACGACGGACGGCGCATCGCCCGCGCCCGGCTGCCAGAAGGCCTCGATGGCATCACCCGGTTGCACGCGCTCATCGCCGAGTCGATGCCGGCGTCGTGGGCGCAGCTCGAACCAGCGCAGGCGGCCGGCCGCCTCGTGGCCGTCTAGGCCGTTCACGTACACCAGGCGCCCTGGACCGAACCTGGCCCGCCAAGCCCGCCAGCCCGCCATCCAGCGCAACCGTTGGATGGTCCGACCCCTCTCGGGAGTGGTGCCCCGGCCGTCAGGCGGTCCGGCGCGCGATCGGGTAACCTCCCGGTTCGAGGGACGGGCGCGAGCCGCCATCGGTTGGCGACGCATGGCAGGACCCTCGCGGTGCTGTAGAACAGACTAACTTGAACCGACGACCTACGCTTACCGACCGTGACGGTCTCGGCTTTGTCGTTCGTCGTCAAATTATCGCGCTGACCTGCGTAAACACCACGGGCGCATGATCATTAGCTGTCGCTAATTGTCATTGCTTCGGACGGGTTTTCGGGGGGTAAACGGGGGCACCACCCCGACAACTACCGCCATCACGTCCGCCGCAGCCGAGCACGTCTGACAGCAGGCTTGATTCGACTCGGACTCGGCGCGCGGCTTCGGAGACTGTCGGAGGCTGCTGGGATAATCGGCCAGAAAGCTTGGTCTCGATCCGAGGGAGGTCAGATGGCTGCGTACACCTCCGAAGTCTGGAGGCCGTGTGCCCGCGCCCTGACGCAGTGGGATGATTTCAATGGCATGGGCAAGCCGTGACCACCGAGAAGCAGGTCGAACCGCTTGAGGTTCAACCCGAGACGCCCGCGGCCGACGGCGACACTCCACTCCCGCAACTGGACCTGATCTCCGAGAGGACCTCAGCTGCTTTCGAAAAGGTGCCGTATATCGGCGACCGCTGGACCCGCTGGTACGATCTCCCATACAACTTGCTGTGGTTCCTCCAGACCGCCTGGTGGCGCAAGATCATTCCCAAACCAGCGCTCCGCGCCTTCCACCTCTGGTCCGTCGATCTCGGTCAGTTCAACGCACTTGAGCGACACAAAATCTGGGACCCGACTGATCGGCTGCACGACTTCCAAGTGCCAGCTGATGAGCACGTCAACATGCCGGGCATCTGGGTGGTTGAGCTGTTCCCGCCGAGCGCTTTCGCCCGACTGGAGCGGGCGATCCATAGGAACGGCTGGGATCGGAACCGTTGGATGTCTGGCGCCGAGGACACCAACGTCAACATGTTGCTGAAGTCCCGTGCTCGCACGGGATGGGGATGGTGGCGCATGGCCTCGATTCAGCACGTCAACGGGACGTACCTGATGCCCGGCGGAGTGCGTACCCAACTGCCGCCTGAGTTCAGCTGCATCGAGTTGAAGGCCATGCAGGTTGGCTCCGGCCTAACTGCCGTTGTTGCTCACATCCAACTCTCCGAGTTGGGTGCCACACAACTCGATGAGGTATGGCATCAGCCTCACGAGCCGATGTTGACCCGTCGAGACGGGCGGCTTCACGCACTTGATCGGATGTGGGCTGGGTTCCACGTTACGCAGACGGCCCGGGAACGCCTGCACCAGCTGGCGCGGGAGTGGATGAATGAGAGCTGCGATGGTGTCTTTGGTGAGTTCAACAGTCCTCAGACGCTGATCGACATGCTCATCCTGGACCAGCACGACCCGACTGACGTTAGAGAAAACCTTGACCGCGACCAGGCCAATGTGTTCCGAGCGCTCGGAATCACGGAGACAGGGGTCTACCACTACACCTCCGCTGAGATTCCCAAGATGCACTTGGTCCCGACTCGGCCGTCAATGGCGCGAGGCATTATCACTGACCGGACGTGGGCACTTTGGGGTCAGCGTCAAGCTGTCATGGACAGCGCCACCCACATGACTGGCTACGGCGACGATCCGAACCGAGCGATAGCGCATCGCTACGGCAATGCAATCGAGAGCTTCTTGGTGACGCTGGCCGTATCTGACTTGCTTGAAACAGTCGAGGCTCGCTACGCGCTGATTCGGGATCGTGCTCGGGCGCAGCATGGCCGCTTCAAGGCCAAGGTCATCAACGACCTTCGCGAGCAACTGTTGACCCTCAGCATCGACGTAGCGACCGTCCAGCGCGACCTGGAGAGGTCCTGGAAATCCCGACCACGGTTTGAGAATGAGGCGGAGTTCACCGTAGAGTACTCGCCACGCTTCCAGGCCAACTCCGACCGGGAAGACGAGCCGATCCACATGAATACCGAGCTACGGAAGCGTCAGAAAGAGTGGTTCGAGGAACTGACCGCTGCTGACCGTGACTACCGGGACATCCTCTCGACGGTGGCCTCGCTGGGGGCCTCGGTAGATGCCTCCAAAACTGGCCGCCGGGCGCTGTGGGTTGCCTTCGTGTCGCTGGCGGTTGCCTCCGTAACCGTCGTAGTGACCGACATTGGCGACAGTAGCCTGTTCCACGAGGTGATGGAGTTCCTACGGAGCCGGCTCTGAAGCCGGCCCGCGCAGGCCCCCGGGTCGACAACTCTTTCATAACGCTTGACATCTATAGGAGCATCTTTGCCGGGGCCCTGGCCGCGCATTTGGCGCCTCTTGCGGTTGGCCCGCGCTCCGTAGTTCGCCGTCCTACGTACGATTGATCCAGTTCTTAATTTTCTGGGTGATGTGGCCACGCATCAAATCAGCTGGGGGAGTACCTGGAATCAGCTCGTCGAAACATTCGCCCGGGTGCTTCGCGAGTAGCGGCATGATGTTGCTGCCTCCGGGTGCGGGGAAGGCGAGTGTGCACTTGCCCGGTCCCATCTCGGAGGCAAGGCCGATGAATTCCCTACCGACTCGAAGCCTCGGCGATGTCGAGTAATGTTTTGCCTCGACCGCCGCAACGAGGTTACGACTGCGCGGGTGCACAGATCCGACGCGGCTACGTTCGGCTTCTTCCTGATCCAGGACCGCCACGTCGCACTCATGCAGGACGCCGGACTTCCCGGCGACATAGACGCCCAGGTGAATCTCCACCTGCCGTCCTCCGGAGAACGACGCCAACACGTACGTGAAATTTCCGGCGTACAGGTTGCCGGGCTGCGTACGGAAGACGGCGCTGCTGGCCATGGAGACGCCGTCGTTGGTGATCAGGCAGTCGCCTCCAGCAGCCTCAGCGGCTTCCGTTGCAACGGCGAGCAGGGCTGCCTCGTACAGATCAGCTTCTCGTGCAGCGTCTGTGTATATCGTGCGCAGCACGCCTATCGCCTCTTCGATTGCGGCGATCAGTTCCTCTTTGGTCAGTGCCATGCGCCGACCTCATCACGAGCCGGTCCGATGAGGCTCTTCACTCGGCCGAACATCACCTCTGCTCGTCCGGCTTCCCCCTCGACTTGCAGGCTGATTGGTTCGGCCGTTTGCGTCTCGTCCGGCTGGGCGAACGTAACGTGGTTGCTCTGGATGCCGTGATCGACAAGCAAGCCGAGCAACGCCCGCCGGTTCGCTGTCAAACTGTGCGCCAGCGTGAGGAGTGTGTCGAAGAGTATGGCAAGGCTCTCGTCGCCGGTGTACGGCACTTCGGCAAGCTCGTCCTTGCCGATGCGCCCGAGGCGCTGCGCCTTGAGGGCATCTTGCCGATCCTGCCGGATGCTGTCCGGCAGCTTCGATCCCTTCACCATGCGTCCCCGGGTAATCTCCTCACGGATCTGCCCTGCGATGTCTGGTAGTTCTCGGTCAAGGGTCCTCATGATTTGGTCGACGACCTCGGCACTCCCCTGCACCACGACCCCGCTCCCTTCCGCCCGCCAGTCCGGCTTCGCCGGCGCTGGCGCTCGACCTTACCGATATAGCCTGTTCCTCGGGGCGTTCGTGCTGTCCGTATGTGGCGACAGCGCCATGCCATGGCTCCGATCGCTGGTACCCGAAGGTTTCCGGGTGGAGGTGGCTGCTTCCTTCTTGGAGTGGCAGATGACGATCGTCGCATCGATGTCCAGCACCAGCCCGCCGACCGGCTGCCCGGCCACCGCCGTTTGCTGCAGAGGGCCCGCGGGTCTCGGCATGCTGAGCCCAGGCGACCTGACGGACATCAGCTCGGGCGGCGCGTAGTTCAGCCAGCATCGTCTCGTCGAGCTGTGACAACAGTCGCCAGGCCGTCGGGTCGGAAGCCACCAGGCCCGAACTGGCCGCTCTGGTCACGCAGACACCCAGATCGGCAATGGCCTGGCCACCGTCGGCAAGCATCACCGCCAGGTCCACGGCACTCCGGCGCTGCGGAGGCCCGGCCCCAGCGTCTGGGCAAGGTTCATGGTTGACCATCCGGGGCAAGAATCGCGATATTATCGACAGCATGCTCGCGCTCAAAGCGCCACCGGCTAACACACGGCCAATGGGCGGCCAAGGGAAGCGGGCCGCAGCGGGGCGATCTTGAGCCCACGTACGATCGCACCCAGGGAGGGGCCGCATCGCTGTCGCGAATCCGTCTCACCCAGGCATGCGCTCCGCACGACAAAAGTGTCAGACGGCACGTGCACAATAAGCCCCGGCGGCAACTCGCTCGGCACGGCACCGAAGACCCCCACCATGATCTGGAGCGCTTCGTGACAGAAAGCAACAGGCAGCAATACATCTTGCAAGCTTTGGTAGACCATAAGGGCGAAGCCGACCCGGAGACTGTACGTCTCCCCTTGCGAAACTCGAAGGTGCTGCCTGTCATCGAGGTACCACTGGGCTTGCCGCTCCTGAACGCCGACAGCTTTCGCATCGCGCCTCAACTGGAGGAGCACCCGGACCGGGCTCTCGTTCGTGCTAGCCCGGAGTCAGACGAGGCGCAGCGCATTGTCGCTCAGCTGGTTCGAAATGCGCATCGCAAGGCAGCCGACCTTAAAGAAAACCTTCTAGAGGAGGGTGGCCAGACGCAGCCGGGCGTAATAACTCGCGCGGGAAAGTTGATCAATGCTAACACGAGGTGCGTCCTCCTTCGGGAGCTACAGCGGGAGGGGAAAGGGCCCGCCGGAACGCTGAGGGTCGCCGTGCTGCCGGCCGGCATCACGGACCAAGAGCTGCTCGAACTTGAGATGGTGCTGCAGCAGCAGGTGGAGCTGAAGGACAAATACCAGCTCGTCGGCGAGTTGATGATGATCCAACGGCTGTTCAACGAGGGCTTCACCGATGAGCAGATCGCCCGGGTGCTGCGCACAAAGGGTAAAGACGTCCGCGAGAGCCGAGAGATCCTTGCGCTCATGCATCGTGCCCGCCAACTGTTGCGTGATCCACTTCCGCTGACGGCCTTCGAGGTCGCTACCTCCGACCGAGACCGTCGGCAGAACTGGTCGGAGCTACTGCGGGACGTGAAGGCGATCGACAACCGCGAAAGTCACCGCGCTGGTGATTTGCATATCAAGCGCTGGCTCATCGCGTACTTCACCAAGGCAAGCTCCGTACACAAGCTGCGGCTTGCCGTTGATGACTGGGTCGAGCGTGACGGCCTAGTCGACATGCTGGAGGATCACCAAGATCTGAACTTCATCGTAAGTGATCCGGAAGGCGTCGGATCCAAGGACGACCCGATCAGGGTGCCACCACCCACAACAGGCGGCACGCAACCGCTCGCACCTCCGCAGCGAGATGGAAGCGACGACGATCTCGGTCTTGACCTCCTCGGGGAGGAGCCGGAAGATCCCGAGCCAGTCGCAACAGGCCAGGTAGATGCGATTCTCGACTTCGTCCTGGCTGCCAACAAGGCCGGGGACGAAATCATCGATCTGCCTAACGGCGCTGCCATGACTGGCACCGAGGCCCTGGATACGGTCGGACGGGGCGTAGTGGCGGCACTCGACTCAGTTAGGCGGCGACGGCAGGCCGGCGGTCGCCTCAATCGCCCTATCGCCGAACTTGAGCGGGCCCGCAACGCCCTGAAGACCGCGTTGGAATCACTCGACGAGGTCGGCGACGACCCAGGATTTACCGCCCAGTGGAAACGCGTCGCCATGACCGCCAGCCAGGTCGAAGAGGTCCTCGATCAACTCCAGGCCAAACTCGCTCAACACAGCCCGAACGCCAGGGTCGGAGGTGCCGGATGACCGCGCTGTCGCAGCCACGGCTGACGTTGGCGCTGTCGGGCACTCCCGTCCGCATCCGTCTGGAGCGGCATGAGGTGACCGACGAACAGTGGGCGGAGATCGGCCTGCTGCTCGCCGACGAGTTGCCGCGGCCGGGACAAGCGATGCACGTTCGCCCGGAAACCTTCCTAGGGCGACGCGGCGGGCTACGAGGCGTACTCCGCCGGCACAACATCCGAATCGAGCCGGACCAGGCGGTCCGCGGTCTACTAGAACGCACTATTGCCGACGATAACCGAGCTTTGAGTTCACTGGGTGCCATCCCCGAGTCCGCCCGAGCCCGGATTTCGGACGCCATCCCGGCGAGAGAGTTCGCTGCTTCCAGGCGGCGGCTAACCCGTGAACTACGCGAGTTCCAGCAGCGCGATCTCGACAAGCTTGTCGCGCTGGCTCATGGAGCCAACTTTTCAGTTCCAGGTGCCGGCAAGACAACCGTCGCTCTTGCGGTTCATCTCCATATGCAGCGAGAAGGACGGGTCGAGAAGCTTTTGGTCGTTGCGCCCTTGTCAGCCTTCGATGCCTGGGAGGAGGAGGCACAGGCCATTATCGACCCGCCGATGTCGGTGTCGAGGTGGCGCGGAGGGCCCATCCCCCGCAGCGACGTCATACTCGTCAACTATCAGCGGCTGCCCAATGCCGTCGATCGCCTGTCAGCTTGGATGACCCGCGAGACGGTGCACTTAATCGTCGACGAAGCGCACCGCGCGAAGCGAGGCGCATCTGGCGGCTGGGGCAGAGCCTTGCTAGACCTTGCGCCACTTGCAGCTCGCCGGGACATTCTCACTGGCACGCCTGCCCCTAACCATCCTCGGGACCTGAGGTCTTTGCTGGATATCCTTTGGCCCGGTGGCCGCGTATCCTCTCGCCTGCCGCGGCAAGCATTGCAACAGGAACCTCCAATGAACGCGATGGCAGCGGTCGCGGATGCGATCCGACCGATCTACGTGCGCACGAACAAGAGCGAACTGAGTCTGCCAGACGTCACGGTGAGAACTGCACGCGTTGCTTTGAGTCCGCTACAGAAGGACATCTACGATGCGATGTTAAATCGTTATGCCGGGATGTTTGACCTCGACCGGCGCGACGGTGCGATGTTCTCGCAGATGGGCGAGGTGACAATGTATCTGTTGCAGGCCGCCTCTAGCCCTCGACTACTCGCCCGGGGGACAGATCAGACACAGAGCTATCGCTATCCACCGCTAGCGATACCGCCGGGCAGTAGTCTTGCCAGACTCGTCGAGACATACGCAGATCATGAGGTGCCTGCCAAGATCCAGCGGGCTTGCGTCATCGTGCACCGCAATGCCACGGAGGGCCGCAAAACCCTGGTCTGGTCCAACTTCCCGGACAATCTACTCGCGCTGGAAATGCAGCTCGCCGCGCTGTCGCCAGCGGTAATCTACGGTGCCATCCCTAGCGACGAGGATGCCCAGCCGGGGGTCCGTACCCGCGAACGTGAGCTGCGTCGCTTCCGCACCGATCCATCATGCATGGTGCTCCTGGCGAATCCCGCAGCAATGTCGGAAGGTGTAAGTCTGCACAAGGTCTGTCACGACGCGATCTACATTGACCGCACGTTCAACGCCGGACAGTATCTCCAATCGCTAGATCGCATCCATCGGCTCGGCTTGACCAAGGACGTCGAGACGACCGTAACCCTGTTGATCGCCGACGGGACGATCGACGAGCGTGTCAACAGACGCGTCGAGGAGAAAACACGCCGACTGTCGCGGATGCTTGACGATCCCGGCCTCGTCCAGATGGCGTTGCCCGATGACGACGATTACGGAGAGTTGATCGATGATCCGCAAGACCTTGAGGAAATCCTTCAGGCTCTAGGCGACGCGCGAAACAATGAACCATCCGTCGTTGACTGATCATCAGGTGCGTGCAGTGCTGTATGTGGCGCGCACCGTTGACGCCACGGGCAGCGACGTGACAGCGGTCGCCCGGGCTTACGCCCATGCGGTGACCAATGGCATTCATCGGACTGCCGATCTTAGGAGCGCCGAGCAGGCGCTCCTGTCAGCTGGACTGCTACGGCGTGAAGCACAAATCCTTATGCCTAGCACGGCGTTGCGCGATACTGTTGCGCTCCAGGATGAAGATGCTGTCGGCGTGCTCGCGACGATGCTCGGCGTTATCCGTTGGCAATGGAATGAGGGCACAAATTCGTTCACCGCCGCCGAGTACAGGTCCGATGATGAGCGCAGAAATGAGATCGGTTCAGCGGCAGAGGAAATCGTCCTAGAAGGTTGTCGCTCGCAATTGCGGAGCCTTGGTCGGGGAGACTTGGCCGACCAGACGAGGCGGGTAAGCCTCATCTCAGACTCATTCGGTTTCGACATACTAGCGCCAACAATTGCTGGGCCATCCCGTCAGCTTGAAGTTAAGGGCCAAACCGCTCCCCCTGGTCCTACCGTCCGGTTCTTCATCAGCAGAAATGAGTACGAAGTCGGGAAGCGGAGCAATAGATGGGCACTAGTGTGCTGCGCCGTCACAGCAACGTCACATGACTTGGGTTGGTGCCGCGCGGCGGTGCTCGAACCTTACTTGCCTCTCGACCGGAACGGTCGATGGACCGAAGCCATGGTCACTCTTCCGAGAAGCGTGCTGACCACAGGGATACCCGATCCCGTTTGACAGACTAGCTTGATCATAGATTGCCATTCCCGTAAAATTCGCGCACATCACCGACACATTTGGCGTCTGGCGAGCACGTCTTGTACAGCCCGCGATGACCCAGAGTTACCTCCCCGTAAGGACAAAGCGCTTGTCGCCCCAGGACAACGAAACTTCGAGCTCTGCCAGCACCAGCGGCGAGAGCCTTGCAGCGGCCGAGAGGAAACTACGAGTATGGCCGGCGTCAGTTTCGGAGGTAGCACGGTGGTGTCGCGCGCAAAAGCTGTCGCCCATACCGCAGGCGGTGGTTCCCGGCGCTAACCTATATGAAAGGCAACAACTTGCAGCGCTAGGCGGCGTCGCCGCCGCACTGGTTACCCGATCGAAAGAGCCAGTTCGGACAGAGGGGTTCCCGGCAGTCGTACAACGCTGGCTAGCTGACGCACCACAGCCTAGCCCAGAGCTAATCGATGCCCTGTGTGCCGATTTTCGTGACGACACGGATCCCCTTGCCTTGATTTACGAGCGGATTGTTTCTGGTCCTCGCCGCCGCTTGCTCGGGACGTTCTTCACGCCTGGCCCCGTACTGGACTACATGCGTGGCATCGTCAAGAAGCTATCGCAGCCGGCCGTAGTCGCCGACCCGGGTGCAGGAGTGGGAGCTTTTACAGTAGCCGCCCTAAAGTGGTGGCCCAAAGCTGAGGTTCATGCTGTCGATGTCAATCTGGTAACCCTTGGCCTGCTGGCCGTCCGTCCTGACCTCGCTGGGCGTAGTCCAGGAAAGTCCCGCACAAGGCTTCGCGTGCGGCATGAAAACTTCCTTGAATGGCTCACTACGAAATGGCCAGATCTTAACGGCCCCAGGCTGTTGATGGGAAATCCGCCTTACACCAGACATCAGCAGATGAGTGCAACCGAAAAGGCTGCTGCACAAGCAGCGGTTGGCAGTCTTGCCCCCGGATTGCGATCAGGACTATCGACCTATTTCCTTGCCGCATCATTGGCGGCGTTAAAACCCTCAGATGCCTTGTGCCTTCTACTACCAGCAAATTGGCTCGAAGCGGACTACGCACGTCCCGTTAGGCAAAATCTGTGGTCCGTTGTCAAACGCCCAACCGAATTGCACCTTTTTCCGAATGATCTGAACGTCTTTCCGGGAGCCCAGGTAGCTGCCATGGTCCTCTACGTCGGGCCGGAAAGGAACCGACGTCAGCGGATGAAGGTCGTGCGGGTATCCGGCGATCTTGAATCGGGCTTCCGATCGACCACCGTGAACGAGATCGAACGAATTGGCCGAACGCCGGCTAGCTTCAGCCCTCGGAAACTCCTTGCTGTTCCTCAACCACTTCGCCTCGGCGCAATCGCGGATACACCGCTCGGCGTCCTCGCTACCGTTCGGCGAGGTGTAGCTACTGGGGCCAATTCGTTCTTCCTTCGAACGAGGTCCGAAGCGGACGATCTCCCCCCTAGCGCTTGCGTTCCCGCCATCAGCAAACTCCGCGACCTTGAGGGAGATTACCTAGACGACTTCGAGCACTCTCAGTTGAGTATGCGTGGTATACGCTGCTGGCTCCTGAATCTAGACGCCGACAGCATCAAGGATCCCAAGATTAAGAATCTTATCAACGAAGGCGAAAAGCTTTTAATCCACAAAAGGCACTTGTGTGACGTGCGCGATCCTTGGTACACAGTGGAGTCCATCTCTGTGCCTGACATCCTTGTCGGCCCTATGGGGAAAGAACATTTCCGAATCGTCGTAAACACCGTCGGAGCCATTCCCACAAACACCCTGTATGGACTGCGAATAAACCGCCGGTCAGAGCCGCTTCTCGCTGGCGCCATTGAGAGCCTCGCCGGCTGGCTGCGAAATGAAGAGGGTCAACAGGCAATGCGTGCCGCAGCGAGAAATCATCACGGCGATGGTCTCGTAAAGTTGGAGCCGGGAGCGCTAAAGCAGGTCCGCGTACCAGCGCACATTGTGGCTTCTCTGCCCGATTGACCATCCGATGCGGAGGATTGCGATTCCGAAGGAACGAACGATGATCTTCCCGGCCGATGATCGGTCGCTATAGCAACCATGATGGTCCGACGTGCAACTCAGAGAGCGTGCCCGCATCCACGTCGTCGCGCAACCGCACGGGCGCTAGTTAGCATCCTGCTCCGCGGCAAAAGATCGGAATTGGAGGTCGATCGATGCTGCGGTCGACTCGGCCTGACTCTGCGGTAGTCAAAGGGTGGATGCGGCTGGCAGTCGGCCGAGGATCGGCACCGTGCGAAATGCCTCGGCCCACGGGGAGTTGATGCGATGCCCGTGCAGGTGCCCGAGCGCTATGGCCATCGGTCCGAAGTGATCGAAGATGGGCTGAGATGCGTGTGCGCGGAGGCCGTCGAGCTTGGTGGACCAGTGGGCACTGACGTCGATGATGGTTGGCAGGTCGAGCGGGCGGCCGTACTGGTCGAGGTTGTTGTAGCCGTCGCTGTGGTAGACCCGCTTTGGATGGCCGGTGGTGATGACGACGTCGGGTAGCGCGCTGAGGACTACTTCGGCGCATCGGCGGTGTTCAGGATGGATGTCGTTGCTCGGGTGCGTGATGAGGACCTCTGGGCGGACCTCCCTGAGCATGGTGGCGACGGTCGGGACGGACATCTGGCCCATCAGGTGGAGGTCGGCCCCGAGGATGCGTGCGCCGGCTGCCGCCTCGGCGTCGCGGACGTCGTCGTGGTGTGGGACGGCTATGACGGCAGTTCCTCCGTCGTGAATGTGGCGGGCTATGGTGCCGCCGGCCCAGAGTTCGGCGTCGTCGGGGTGCGCCATGACGGTGAGCAGGACGTAGTTGGACATCACCACAGGCTCAGTGCCTCGACGACCTCCGCCGGTGCGGGCAGGTGTGGACTCCGCTCGCCGGTAGGGGCGACGGGAACGTCCAGCCCGTGGTTGAGGCGGATCATGTCGCGCCACTTTCGGGCGAGGTCTAGCTGTTCGCGAACGAGGCGGCCCCGGCCGGTGTCCAGGCGGTCGGAGGCAGCCAGCTCGTCGAGGGTGATGCCGTCGGCAAGAAGTGCGGCGGCGGTCTTGGCTCCGATGCCGTGGATGCCGGGGATGTTGTCGGCGGGGTCGCCGGTGAGCGCGCGGAAGTCGGCCCACTGGGCGGGTGTGACCTGGTGGCGGGCGTAGACGTCGGTGGGGTCGATGTACCGCTTACCGGGATGCATCTTGGTGTTGAGGACGCGGACGCGGTCGGTGACGAGTTGGTAGTAGTCGCGGTCGCGGGACATGATCACGATTTCGCGGGGTGGCGGGGTTCTGTGGGCGAGGGTGGCGATGACGTCGTCGGCTTCGGCGTGGTCGAGTTCGGTCCAGGCGATGTCGTGCTGGTCGAGGCCGCGTTTTACGTCTGGGAGGAATTGGATTGGGGCGAGGGCGGCTTCGTCGGTGGGTCGTTGGGCCTTGTAGCTGGGGTCGAGTTCTTTGCGGTCGCTGCCGCCGTACTGGCCGTCGAACACGACGATGACCTCGGGTTGGTGCGTGAGGTCGTCGCGGATGGCGACGCGGAGCAGGGCGAAGAACGCGAATACGCCGGTGAGTAGGCGGGTTTTGTCGCGGGAGCGGATTTCGGCGGGGAAGCCGAAGGTCGCGCCCCACAGTAGGTTGTGTCCGTCTACGAGCAGGAGCGGGCACGGTTCGGGTGCGGATGGCAGGACGGAGCCGCCCATCAGCTCACCACCTTCAAGAGTTGGTTAGCGACAAGGGCGGGCCAATAGTCCCGCGAGCGGTAGTACGCGGCCCGTGATGCTGCGGCGTAGCTTATCGGGTCGGTCAGCAGGCGTTGGGCGGCACGCCACAGGCCGCCGGGACGGGACCGGCGCGACACGATGACGCCGCCCCTGCCGATCAGGTGGGGCAAGTTCCCGACGTCGTAGGCGACGACGGGGGTGCTGGCGGCCATGGCTTCCAGCGCGACGAGCCCGAACGTTTCGGCGCGGGACGGGACGATCACGACGCTGGCACCGGCGAGCCAGGGCGAGACCTCGTGCCAGGCGAGGCCGGGCAGAAGGGTCACGCCGGGTGTCTCGGCGGCCAGGTCTCGGCATGTGCGGCGAACGTGTTCTTGGCTGCCGGCGGCTGGCTCGAACGGCGCGTCGGCGAGCGCGACCTCGATGGGCCGGTCGAGGACGGTGACCGTTTCGAGTAGTTCGGCGACGCCCTTTTCCGGGCCGAGCCTGGCAAGGATGCGAACGGGGCCGTTGGCCCGGAGGTGCTCGCGGTGGCTGTCGGCTTGGGGCTCGGGCGCGGTGAGCAGGGTGTTCGGCACGATGCTCCAGTTGCTGCTGTCGTAGCCGCGGGCTGCCGCCTCGGTCAGCACGGTGGCCGAGGGTGCGATGATCGCGTCCGGGTTGCGGGCCAGTGCCGCTCGGAGGTCTGCGTCGTGGCCGACGACGTGCGCGGCGAGGACGTTGCGGATGCCGGGGTGGGGCGGCATGACCCGGCCGAGTCCCCACAAGGCATCGACGCAGACGACGGCGCTTACCTGACGTCGCCGGAACAGCCGCCTCAGCTCTTCGCTGATTGCTGCGGCGGATGCGCCGATCGCCGTGCGCAGGGTGGCGTCGTCGCAAGGGAACCGCACGTCGAGGCTGCGCAGCCGCTCGATGGGCACTTTCCGGTAGACCATTGGCGCAGTCGGGTCGGCGGTCACGATGACGGCTTCGGCGTTGATCTGCTGGAGGCTGGTGGCGTGCGCGATGACCGCACGTTCCATCCCGGCCGGGGCATCGGGCCGCCAGGAGGCGAGGACGAACGCGATGGTCATGCGGTCTGCACGTGGCCGGGGATCGGCAGGTCTTCGATCGTTGTTTCGGCGGTAGGCGTTGGTTCCCAGGGGAACCAAACCCAGTCATCGACGGTCCAGACCCACAGGTCGGGGGAGATGGTGCTTCCGGCGTTGCGGCATAAGGACACGGTGGGCAGGGCCACCTCCGTGCCGAGGTATGCGGTGAGTTCGGGCGCCAGGGTGGCGAAGGTGGCACCCGTACCGCAGATGTCGTCAACGACCAGGACGGTGCCGCCAAGGCTGCGTGCGGCCACGCCGGTGGTGAGGGGGCTGAGGTCGTAGGTGACGATGCCGGTCGCTTCGGTGTAGGTGGCGTCGGTGGGGTTGTGCTTGGCATTGACGTGATAGCTCGGGACGTGCAGGAGTTCGCTGATGCCTCGTGCTGGTGCGAGACCGCCGTTGGCGATACCGATGGTGGCGGTGATAGGCCAGTGCCGCTGCCGGACGGAGTCGGCCAGTACCTCGATTGCCCGCTCGTATGCGTCGAGCTGGATGCGCAGAATCCGCTGCTGACGGAACGTGCGCGGCTGGGCAGGTGGTTGGTGCGCGGCTGGGGCGTTCACGGGGTACCTTCCCGGGGTGTGGGGGTGAGGTCAGTGGCGTTGCGCAGGGGGTGCAGGCCGCCGATGTTCAAGGCGTTGCTGTCGTTGCGCCAGGCTCGGCCGTCGGCGCGGATGACGGTGAAGTTGCCGGCGACGTCGCGGGTACGCAGCCGCATGTTGAGCCGGTCGGGAACGTCCAATGCGGCGAACAGCGCCAAGGCGTCGTCGTCGCTGAGCAGTTCGTCGGGCAGGTCGGTGCCGGCACCGATGGGCAGCATCTGCAGGGCGGTGAACCCGCAGGCCCCGAGCCCGGCGGCGAGGTCAACCATTTCTTGCAGGTAGCCAGCGGTGCGGCGCATGAGCACGGTCTGGATCTGTACGGGTACGCGCAGAGCAACCGCGGTGTGGATGCCGTCGACGGCTCTGGCGAAGCTGAGCGGTCCTCGGATGGCGTCATGGCGGGCCACGTCGGGGCCGTCGAGGCTGACCCGAATGGCGTCGGTACGCCCGGCCAGCTCGGCGGCACGTCGGGCCAGATGCCAGCCGTTGGTAGTGATGGAGACGGCGCTACGGCCCCCGCTCCGGATGATGTCCAGCAGCTTGGGCAGGTCCCGCAGTAGCAGCGGCTCACCGCCAGAGACGTCAACTCCGAGGACGTCGGCATCGGCAAGGACGTGGGCCAACCGGTGCCGATCAGTGGCCCCCGCCTCGCGAACGCTGATGTCGTCGAGGCATTGCGGGCAGTGCAGGTTGCATCGCACTATCGGCGACCAGCAGATGCTGTCCGGCGTGGAGCGGTCGAGGTCGCCGGGTGCAACGGGTGGCCAGCCGGTCACCGTGGCCTGGGCGAGGGTGATCCGGCCGCTACCGATCGAGGTGGGTGCGCGGTGGGTCATCCCAGATGCCGGGTCGTGGATGAGGTCGCCGTGGGCGGCGAAGTTTCGCATCATCGCAGGGTCTCTGCCTTCCGCAGAAGATTGTCGGCGCGATCGGCCAGGTCAGCGGCGCGGCTAGTGGGCGTCGGCTGCTCGCAGAGCTGCCGGTAGAGGGCGATTCGGGGTGCGACACCGGCGAGCTTGGCTGTCCACACGGCGGCAGGATCGGGCGGGTCGATGTGCCAACCTCGGGCTTGCCGCAGCGGAATGACGAGGCAGCCATGGCCGATGAGCGTTGCGCCGAGGTAGGTGTCTTCGGCGCCCCAGCCCGTGGCATCGAATCCGGGGTGGAAGCCGCCGACGTCCAGCACCGCGCGGCGAGGTGCGGCGACGAGGGCGGTCACGACCATGCGGGGCAGGTCCCAGTCGTAGTACGGGCGGCCGTTACCGAGGTCGAGGAAATCCCGGGTGTCGTGTAGCGGCCTGCCGACGAACGCCGCCGGGTAGACCTGGCCGGTGTAGAGCATCGGCACACCTGCCGGTGGGGTCCATCGCACTCGATGGTCCGCATCAAGGTCAGGTTCGCCGGGCGGCACGACGGGGTAGCCGTTGGCGTCGGGCAGGTACGGGATGTTGTTGCGGAAGCCGACGAGGACGGTGTCGTGCCGGGCTCGGGCGGCGATGTCGGCCAGGACGTGGTTCCGCAGGACCATGTCGGCGTCGAGGAACACGATCGTGTTGCCGGTGGCGAGATGAACTCCGACGTTGCGGGCCGCTCCCGCCCCCGAGCGGGTGTGGAGACGAACGGCCCGGTCGACGCGCGGGTGCGCGGCGAGCAGCTCGGTGGTGGCGTCGGTGGAGGCGTCGTCGACCGCGATCACCTCGACGGTCGCCGCGGTGTGCTGTCTCGCGAGCGCGTCGAGGACCGCCGGCAGGCTGTGGGCGGTGTCGCAGGCGGGGATGATGACGCTGAGCCGGGCGTCGGTGCCGAGTTGCGGTGGCGTGGGGGCGTGCCAGTCCAGGCCGGTGTGGTGGGTAAACGTCGTGGTGATGTGGCGGTGGTCGTTGGCGGTGGCGGCGAGCACTTCGTTGAGGGTGGCGGGCACGCTCACCACCCCCACGAGTCGAGGACCCTGGCGGCCTCGGGCCAGCCCGCGGCGTGGTCAGCGATCCAGTGGATACGCGGTCGGTGTGGATCGGCGAGGAGGTCGGCGAGCAGCACCAGATAGAGCGGTTCGGCGACGACGAGGATGTCGTCGGGAATGCGGTCTATGTGCAGGTCGGCTTGCAGCTGTGTTCTGACGCGCGGGCGCAGTGCGGCGGCGCGGGCCGGGTCGAGGGGACGGTCGTAGGTGTGTAGCCGGGTGTCGGCGGTGACGAGTCCGTGCTCGGCGGACAGGAACCGCACCCGGCTGCGCTGGTGCGGCAGGTGACCGAGCCGGGCACGCAGGTGCGGTACACAGCCACCGTCGTAGAGGTCGAGGGCAGGCAGCGGCGTAGCCGTGGGTGTCTTTTCCGCCGAGCAGCCGACGATGATCAACTCATCCCGATCAGCATGGGAAGTATGGGCCAGTTGCAGGCGTCGAAGGTTCATAGGGTGCGTACCGGCCGCACGGAGATGCCGGGGCTGCGGCGTTCGACGGGGGCGGTGTTGAGGAAGGTGGTGTGCGCGTACAGCGGCGGGGAGGCGTACGAGCCGCCGCGAATGATCTTTCCTCGGCCCATGGCGTTGCCGCTGGTCCATTCCCAGACGTTGCCGGCCAGGTCCAGCACACCGTGCGGCGCGGCACCCGCCGGGTACCGTCCGACCGGCTGTGCGGCACGTGGGGACTGTCCGGCCCCCGTAAGCAGGGCACGGTCAGGGGTCCACGGTTCGTCGCCCCACGGGTAGCGGCGGCGACTCGGTCCGGCGGCGATCCATTCCCACTCCACCGACGTGGGTAGGCGCCCGCCTGCTTCGGCGGCCAGGTGGACGGCTTCGTCGTAGCTAATGCCGGTGACCGGCAGGTCGGTGTCGCCGACACCACATTGCACGGCGGTCAGCGGCGTCTCCGCGACGAGGAGATCAGGCACCGGACGGGGTTTGCGGACGTCGCCGTAAAGGCAGGTACCGGCAGGGACGTGTACCCAGCGCACGGTACGGGGACCTGCGAGCGCTCCGGTGTACGTCATGGTCATCGGTAAGTTCCCTTATCCGTCGATGAGGAACAGGTCTTCGGTGTTGGTCTGATGCGGTGGCCGGACGCGGCTCTTACGCGGGTGCGGTCGCAGCTGCACCCCGGCCAAGGCGGCGGTGAGGGTCTCGAACGCGGTTACCGCGCTGGCCTCGTCCGTCGTGAAAATCAGGTAGTTGTCGGCGAACCGCACGACCGGCCAGCCGGTGAGCAGGGTGTCAACCTGGGACATGCGCAGGTGGAACAGCACCGGCCACAGGCCGCTGCCCGGAATGAGCGGCGTCGGTAACGCCTCGACGGCGCGGTGGAACAGCCGCAGGAATGAGCCGTCGGCGACGTGGGCGGCAAGCCAATTCACGAACTGTTCGGTGCTGCCGCCTGCCGAGGCACCGGCCACGTCGACATCGGCGACCCACTGCCGTCCCGCCGCCAGGTGCTGCTCGGCCTGCCGCAAGGCGGTGATCCGGTTGCGGCGCGGGCGGTACGCCGACACCCAGTCCGCCAGGACGTGGTGCTCGATGATCGGCTCGACTGCGCGCCGCATCGCCCGGTGCACGATGCGGTCCTCCACCGTCGGGATAACCGCCGGGAACACCTTGCCCGAATACGAGGTGATCTCCACGTGCCGTAACGGGGCCGGCTCCCACGTCCCCGTCTGTAGCCGGTCGGACAGCTCACCGAGACGCGCTCGCAGCCCGTTGCGGTAGCTGGCCCAGGTGAGGCCGTCAGCACCCGGTGCGGCGGCACGGCGCATGCACAGGCGGGCCGCCGCCACCAGGTGTGGCAGGTCCACCAGGTACGGCATGAGGGAGTGCGCCCGGGACTGCACAGGTGGGACCGGTTGGGATATCGTGGACTTCGCTTGGACGGCAGGAACGATCCCGCTGCCGACAATCTCTGGGCCGCTTTCCCACACGCGCGGCTCGTCACGGCGGGAACGACGGCCCCGTCCAAGCCCGGCCGACCGACGTGAGCCTGCTGATTCAGCGGCCACGGGTGTCCTCCCACAGCAACACGTGCAGGCGGCTGCTCAGGTGCCAGCCTCTGGCTAGGACCGCGTCCGCGATATCCCGCATCCCGGTCACGACTGCATCGCTGGTAGTGCCTTCGGGCATCACCCACACCGGGTCAAGCCCGAACCGATCCTTCAGCCGGGCGATCTCGTCCAGCTCCGCTGCGTTGTTGGCCACGAACTTGAACACGGCCCGGCCCGAGCCCGCCAGAGCCGACAGCGCGGCCGGGTTGATGCGCCGCTGACCGTCCCTCGACCCGGCGAAGCCGGACAGCTTCGGAGACACGTTGAACGCACTCACCGAGGCCGCCAGTGCCGGCAGGGGAACGACCGTGCCATTGGTTTCGATCTCTACCCGTCGCCCTGCCTCGGTGGCCGCCTTCACCACCGGCAGCAGCCGGTCCTGCTGCAACAGCGGCTCACCGCCGGTGATGACAATCAGCCTCGTTGGCTGCGCCAACACCCACCGGATGATCTCCTCGGGCGTGCGGTGGGTCGTGTGCGCGCGGAGATCAAACCGGGATGTATCCCAGGTGTATGGGGTGTCGCAGCGGGGGCAGGACAGGTTGCACCGCGACAGTCGCAGGAACAACGCCTGCTGACCGGTGCTCGGCCCTTCACCCTGCAAGGTCGGGCCGAATGTCTCCGCGACCAGCAACGGCCGCGCCGGCAGCGAAGGCGAGCCGGCGGGAAACGGCGGTACGGCGGACATAGACGGAGCGGTCATCGCAGGTCCGGCCCGTACTCGGCGAACGTGGACGCAGTTTCGGACACCCGGACCTTCTCCACCCGCACCGGCTCCGGTAGGCGCAGATGGTCGCGGCACCACTGGTAGAAGTAGGCGGCAAGATGCTCGCTCGTTGGTGGCACGTCCAGCACGGTGTTGAGATCACGGTGATCGAAGTGGTCACGAACATGCGCGCCGAACGGGCCGAGTTCGGCGAAGTCCACGACGAACCCGGGCCGCGTCAGCGTCCCATCAGTGACCAGGTGCACCTCGACGGTGTAGCTGTGGCCATGGACGCGCGCGCACTGGTGGCCTTCGGGCAGGTCGGGCAGCGAGTGGGCGGCCTCGAACCGGAATTGCTTGCCGATGCGGTACACCTAGCTCACCCCCGGTGCGGCGGCGTACTCGGTCGGGTCCGTAACGGCAGCCACCGCGAACGCCTCGCGCCGTTCGACGCACGTGCCGCAGGTGCCGCAGTGCCGCTCGCCGCCCTTGTAGCAGGACCACGTGTCAGCGAACGGCACGCCGATGGCGTCCCCGAGCCGGACGATGTCGGCCTTCGAGCACTCAATGAACGGCGCGACGACCCGAAACCCCGCAGACAGGAAGTCCTCGTTCGCCAGCCGAGCAGCCGACTCGTATGCGACGAGGAACGCCGGCCGGCAGTCCGGGTAGATCGGGTGGTCACCGGCGTGGGCACCAAACGCCACTGCGTCCGCGCCGACCGAAACGGCGCGCGCCACGGCCACATCGAGCATGATCGCGTTACGGTTCGGTACGACCGTGGCGCGCATCGACGCATCGGTGTAGTGCCCGTCCGGCACATCGACCTGGTCGTCAGTGAGGGCCGATCCTGACAGCACACCGACGATGCCGGTCAGGTCGACTACCAGGTGTGGCGCGTGCAGGGCGTCGGCCGTTCGCGCTGCGTAGTCCAGCTCGCGGCGGTGCCGCTGCCCGTAGTCGCACGACAGCAGCGTCACCGCCGACCCAGCCTGGTGCAGCGCGTACGCCAACACAGTGCTGTCCATGCCACCGGAGACGATGACGACGACGTGCGCGGGCACCGGAGTGACCAGCGGCAATGCGGAAGCGCTCACGGCCGCCACCCCTGCCCCGCCAGGCTGAGGAACTCCGACCGGAGCGTGGCATCACGTTCTAGCGCGCCGCGCCAGGTTGAGGTCACCGTTGAAGCGCCGCGTGCCTTGGCGCCGCGCAGCGTCATGCATAGGTGCTCTGCCTCGACGATCGCCCCCATGCCGCCGTGATCCGGGACCACCTGCTGCAGTCCATCGGCGATCTGTTGCGTGACGTTCTCCTGGACCTGCAACCCTCGTGTGGCGTGCGCCACCAGCCGCGCCAGCTTCGACAGCCCCAACAGCCGTGCCCTCGGGAGATATCCCACGGTCGCCGAGCCAACGAAGGGCAGCAGGTGATGGGCGCAGATCGCGGCGAACGGCACATCCCGCACGATGACGAAGCCCTGATGCTTCGCGTCGTTGACGAAATCCGTCGCCTCGAACGGCGCCGGCGTCAGCACCTCGCCGTACGACAGCACCATCCGTTCCGCGGTGCGCCGGAGATGCTCCACCTGCGTGTCGACGCCGAGCGCGATCAGCATTCGCTCAGCGGCGACTACCGCCGCGGCGACGTCTGCCCTCGCCACCTGGACGGGCGCAAGTGCTCGCGTTTCGATCACCGTCATGGGCCAGCTCCTTTGTGAAGGTCCGAGCGCTTCAGCGCTACGGAGTCCAAACATGGGTTCACGTTCGAGGCGTACTCCGTCGGCTCGACGATGAAGCCGCTGAGGTCGCCTGGAAGTTGTGTGCGTCGTGCCGGCCGCTGCAAGGAGGTGTTCGGGGGTGGCCGGCGGCAGGGGACGGGGGTGCCCGCTGCCGCCGGCCACGGAGGACCGGTCGCCGCCCCTCCCCAGGTTCGGCGGCCGGTCAGCTCATCACCGGTCTACGACTGCCCGGTGGGTGTCATAGGCGGTGGACGTGCAGGGCGTCAGCTCTGCTGTGTGGGTCTCATATGCCTTTGCGGGCATGAATCACCCGGCGTTCGAAGCAGCCGAGGAGTACGTGGGGGTTGGTCATGAGGGCGACGAACCGGTCGAGGTTCGGGTCGGTGAGGCCCGCGTCGGTCAGGGTGGGACGGAGACGTTGGGCAGTTTCTGCTAGGAGGCGACATCCGGGGCCGCCACCTGCCCACGTCTCGCTGGCGGTGCGGGCGCAGATCTGCGTCATGCGATTGCCGGCTAGCAGTGCGTCGACGGCGACGCCCCAGGTCCCGCCGTCGGCGTTGGTGATGGTGTTGTGGATCTGCGTCATCGCGGTGTGGATCAGGTGACCATCGGTGTCGCTGTCGGTAGCTCGATACGTGCGAGGTGGGGTGGGTGTGATGTCGGCGAGGACGAGCCAACCGCCGGGACGCAGCCGGCTGATCATCTGCTCCAGCACGCTTGCGTGGTTGGTCAGCGGGCCGTCGAGCCAGCGGGCGACGACGAAGTTGTAGCTGTCGGGTTCGCCAGGCAACTCGTCGTGGTTCAGGTCTCGGTGGTAAACGTCGATGACGGATGTTGGGTTTGAGGCCGCTGGTGTCGTTGTCGACGGCGCTGATGGTGCCGTACGGACCGACGAGACGAGCCAGGCGGGCGGTGATCTCGCCGGTGCCGGCGCCGATTTCCAGGACGCGGTGGCCGGGGCGGATGTCGAAGCGGTCCAACTCGGTGCTGATGATCGGGTTGAGGAGGCCGTCGAGCAGCCCGGACAAGGTGGCGCGCAGCGTGCTCGTCATCGGGGTTCTCCTTCCTTCGATACGGATGCGGTGTGTGCGCGAGGTCGCGGGATCAGCGTCGGGGCCGTGGCGGCGGTGAGGTCCGCTACAAAAGCGTCGATCTGTCGGCGGGTGACGCCGGGCATGCAGATGACGTGGCTGATGTCGCCGTCGGTGGCGAGGAGCCACTTTTGGCGTACGGGTTCGGGTGGGGTGGGTAGGACGACGGTGAAGGCGTGGGGGTGTCGCCAGGCGGGCCAGCCGGCGGTGGTGAGTCGGTCGACGGTGTAGGCGGCCAGGCGTCGGGATTCGCTGATCCGCCATCGGTGGCCTTCGCGGCCGTAGGTGGCGATGGCGTGCCACAGCAGGGCGGCGGCCAGGCCGCAGCGGGAGCCGCTGATGGTGGTGTCGAGGGTGTCGGTGTAGATGATGTGACTGCCGTGGGTGCGGATGTGGTTCCGGATGAGGACGACTCCGCAGGGTGTGGGTACGCCGAAGAACTTGTGGCCGGAGACGGCGATGCTGTCGATGCCGCTGGTGGTGTCGAGGTGGAGGCGGCCGTCGAGGGCGAGGGGGATGCCGGAGAGGGCGGCGTCGACGTGCAGGTGTCCGCCGGGGGTGTGCGAAGCCAGGATGGTGCTGATCTGGGTGGTGTCGTCCACGGCTTCGGTCATGGTGGTGCCGGCGGTGGCGACCACGATCGCGGGCCGGGTGGGGCGTCGCCGGATCTGGGCGGCGAGGTGCGTGTAGTCCATCTCGCCGTCGCTGCGGGCCCTGACGGCGACCGCTCGCGCGCCGATGATGTCGAGGATTTTGGGGATGGAGTAGTGGGCGGCGGTCGAGTGGTAGACGACCGCGCGGGGGTGGCGGCGGTGAGCGGCGTGTAGGGCGGCGAGGTTGCCTTCGGTGCCGCCGCTGGTCACGTAGCCCCACCGGTCGTCGGCGGGCATGGCCAGGGTTTCGGCGACCCAGGCGACGACGGCCCGCTCCAAGGTTTTGGTGTGGGCCGCCCCGCCGGGGTCGGTCGCCGGGTCGCCGATGTTGTTCCACAGCCGCCGGCCGAGGCGGGCGACGATCTCGCTGTGGTCGAGGTCCACGGCACCGGGGAAACCGATACTCGTTGCTGCGGCGGCGTCGGCCTGGTCGACGAGTTGCTGGAGCACGGCTGGGACGTCGATCTCTACCCGGCTCAAGTCCGCGGCGGTGGTGAGGTCGGTTACGGGACTGGTGGTCACGCCGGCCGCCAGGGAGGTAGGTAGTCGGTGAGGACGCCGTGCAGGGTGTCGAGTTGTGCCCACATCTGCCGGGTGTTGTCGTCGCCCTGCTCGGTCAGGTTCGCGTACCGGTTGTGGTAGGTGGTCCGGTCCGGGTCGAGGGTCTTGGAGCAGCGGATCCCGGTGTCGCCGATGGGCCGGTTCCGGTTCTGGTCCACATACAGGGCGGTGTCGTCGGTCAGCAGGGCGTAGCACTGGCCTCGCAGGTCGAACATCGACATCCTGCCGCCGAGCGGTTGGTCACGGACCTGCCGGGCGACCGGGTACCAGGGCCCCATCTCGGAGTCCAGCGTGCTCACCGCGGCACCGATGTACCGGGCGGAGGAGGGCAGGGCCATGTCCCCACCGTTGACCAGCGAGTTCTCCGGCCCGAGCGGATCCCACCTGCGTCCCGCCCTTGCGGCGCGGGTGATGTTGTCCCACGCGATGTCGGCGAGATCGACCAGGACCCGGTGCAGGTCATCCGACTCGGGCGAGGACAGAAACAGGCGGGTGGCGACCTTCAACTCGAACCCGTACGGCTGGTGGCCAGCGGGCACGACGTAGAGCAGCCCGATGCCATGCGGGCCGAGTGCGTTGCTGCGGTCGAGTCGCTCGAAGGCCGCCAACACGTGCCCGACGTTGGCACGCTGGAGCCGGAACCCGACCTGTCTCCGCAGGTGCGCCCACCGACGCAACTCCTCCGTCACCAGCTCGTCGGCCAGCTGCTGACCGCAGGGGCCGGGTGAGTCCGCAGACGAGCCGACCGACGCTGCCAGAGACCCAGAGCCCGGCATCGGGCCGTACGGGCTCGGCACGGACGTACGGGACGCGACCGGTGCCGATGGTGCCTCAGAGTGAGATTGGTCGGCGAGGATGCGCGGTGGCCCGTAGCCCGGTGGTGCATGGGCCTCCGGCCTCGGGTATGCGGTACCGGAGTGGCCCACCGAGGGGTGTTCCGGTCGCCAGCGAGGGTCCAGGGGGTCGTAGTGCCGGCCTGGCGGCGGTGCCGGGTGAGTCATCATCCTCTCCCCCGTTTCAGATCGAAACATTGACGTTGTCCGGGACGGCGTGGGTTTTCGGCGTGCCGCGACCGATGCCGGCGTACACCTGCGGGCGGAACCGGCGCAGGTGCCCGGCCCACATCCCGCCCCCGGCGGCAGTCGCGACGATGATCACGGGTAGGAGGAACGGGTACGGCGACCCGGGTACGGCACCGAGCAGGGATCCGACGTTGCCGACCATCAGGCCGAGCACCACCGACCCGCCGATCAGCCCCAGTACCGGCGCACCCCGGTACGACCATCGCCACGCCCCCGGACCCCGCACGTCCTTCGACGCCGCACACGCAGCGACGGAGGCGGCGAACAGCAGGCACAGCAGGCCAAGCGCGCCGAGCGTCGACAGCCACGTGAACATCACCGCCACCGGATCGGCTCCGGCCGCCGCGAACGCGGCCACCACCAGCGCCGCGATACCGGTCTGGGTCAGCGACCCGCCGCGCGGCGCGCTGACCCGGGTGGCGCTGTCGGCGTACGCGAGGCCGGCGGGAAGGACGTGTTCGCGGGCCATCGCGAACACATACCTGGCGATCACGGAGTGGAACGCGAGCATCGAGGTGACGATCGCGAAGATCAGCATGACGTCGGCGAGGGCAGCCCACCCGCTGCCGAGACGTTCCAGGGCCGAGAACGGCATGCCGGCCGTCGGGTCGGCGGCGGCGTCGGCGACCTGGGCAGGGCCGACCGCCACGGCCATCGCCCACGCCGCGATCGAGTAGACCGCCCCGAGGACCATCACTCCGGCGATGCTGGCGCGGGTGATCGACCGCCGGTCGATGGCCTCCTCGGCGAACGAGCCCGGCGCGTCGATGCCCATGAACGCGGCCACACACAACGCGACCGCCCCACCGATGCCGCTGACCGCCAACCCGGATGCCTCGAACCCCGCCCACGACAGCCCGCCGTCTGCCGGCTGCGACAGGGCACCGGCCACGAACACCGCCACGATCAGCAGCGACACGGCCAACACCGCGACCAGAACCCGAATGGACAGCACGATCGCCCGCACACCCAACGCGCCGACCGCCGTCAGGGTGAGACCCGCCCACACCCACCACGCGCCACCCAACGCGCCGGCGAGAGTCGCACCGACCAGCCCGTACAGGCTGATCTGGATGCTGTTGTAGGCCAGCAACGCGACCATCCCACCCGCGACCCCCCACCGCCGGCCCAGACCATGGGCGAGGATGCCGTAGTACGCCGCCGGATGACCCACCTGGCGGGCCATCGCCGTGTACCCGACCGCCAACAACGCCACCGTCGCCGCGACGAGCACGAACGTCAACGGCAGCGCTGTCACCCCAGTCGTCGCATACGTCGCCGGGATACCCCCGGCGAGAACCACCATCGGCGCCGAGGCCGCCGCCCCGAAAGCCCACAACCCGAACGGACTCAACGTCCGCCGCGCCAACGCCACCTGCACCGTCACCGCGACCCCCGCTCCGGCGAGTCCGGGCACCACGACCGTCGACAGCCACCCACCGGATGCCGCTCCACATCGACAGCGTTGGCCGGCACCACGTACACCGCGGTCGGCCGCACCGGCCCATGGCGCCAGAAGCTTCGGTCGCGGGCGAGACACCGCTCAGCCACGCCCTGGTCAGGCGTGAACCCGAACAGATCGTGGCTACCACCCGGCCACTCCCGCCGGATCGCGTAGCCCCACACGAACGCCGCCGACGTTCCGTCCTGCACATTTGGCACGGAGCCACCAGGACCTGCCAAACCCAACTGCGCGGACAACCACCGCCTTACGCTGCGCCTTTGCAGGGCGGATGTGGTGACGGGGTCGGTGGCTGTGGTCAGCATGAGAAAGCTCTCCTCCGAGAGATCTGGGTATGACGAGGTGGCCTGCCGGCCGGCGGTGCGCTGCCAGCAGGTGATCAACGTGACGTCGAAGCGGGCCCGTTCAGGGAGACCGCGAGGATGCCGTCAGCAGCACCGCGCCACGAAACGGCGTCGCCGACCGCCAGGCACGAGCCCGGCGCGGCAGCTCGTCACCGCTCGCCTCGCCGTGTCGCCCGCCGTGGGCTGGTGGACGCCACATGCGCCACAGCACCGGACCACCCGGCTCCAGCATGATCGGCGACCGAGGCACGTAACCGAGCCGGCCCAGCAGCCCCTCCCGAGGACGGTCAGTGCTGACCTCCACATACGACGGCAACCCCGCCACGTCCACACGACGGTGGTAGCCCGCCACCACCGCGCTCCCCACTCCGCCCTGACCACCAGCGGCGACCGCCAGGTGCGCAAGGTAGTAATGCGCCGTGTGCGGGTACACCGCGTCGACGTAGGCGTGCAGCAGACCGAACCGCGCAGCGTGCCCGCCGAGCACCCGATGCAGCTCGAACATCCACGCCGGAGATGTCGGCGGTCGCGCAGGGCGCGAGTACCAGATCGCGACGGCAGCACGATCGCTGGTCGTATCGACCTGGCCATGGGCCAACCCCTGCGCCACGACGAACCGCGCGTACCGCTGCAACACCCCTGGGCGTTCGGCCGCATCGGGCACCAGCCAGGCACCCAACCGCTGGCTCAATAGCGCGTCCGCCAACAGCACGGACAGGGCGGCAGCATCGTCGCCGGTCGCGCGACGGACAGCAGACTCCACCAGCCGCATCTCAACTCCCCGAAGAATGTTTGACGCCGTCACCTGGTTGTGGGGGTGACGGTGGTGTCCGGTCTTCGCACCGCCGTGGCATCACTGGTCAGGCTCGCTCGCCACGGACGATGATCTCGACGAGTAGGACGTTCATCTTTGATCAACGCTCCTTCCCACCGAGGGCGGGTCAACATGCACAGACCCTCCTGACTGTCGAGAATATATTCTCGACAGTCAGAGTTGCATTCTCTTGCAGGGGTGTCAATCTTCTGATGTAACTTCGCGTCCCCAACTGACCACACCGGTCGGCGCTCCAGCAGCCATGCCGGGGCTCTAGGCGAGGTCGCGGGCGCGGAGGTGGTCGATGACGCTCCAGAGACCGTCCAAGGAGGAACTCATGCCCCGGCCCATCGGCCCGACGATCCCGAGATGGCAACTTGGCGAGCAACTCAGCACGCTGCGAGAGCGGATACGCGTGCCGCAGAGCCAGATCGCCGACCGGCTCGGCTGCTCGATCAGCAAGATCCAAAAAATCGAAGCTGGCGAAGTTGGTGTAGTCCGTGCCGAACTTGAGGCGATGCTCGCCACATATGAGGTCACCGACCAGCAGCTACGGGCCGAGCTGTTCGCCTTGCAGAAGCTCGGCAAGCAGCGCGGCTGGTGGTCGAAGTTCGGCGCGGTTCCCGCGCCGTTCGCAACGTTCCTGGGCATCGAGAGCGCGGCAACCAAGATCAGAGCCTACGAGCCCATGGTCATCCACGGCCTCCTCCAGACCGAGGACTACGCCCGCGCCATCGCCGGCACCGTCGCCCTTCTCTCCGACGACGATCAACGCGAGCGACAGGTGAGGATCCGAATGGAACGACAGGAGAAGGTCCTCAGCGACGACCCTCCAGAAGTCTGGGCCATCCTGGATGAGACGGTCCTACGCCGAGAAGTCGGCGGCTCCGGTGTCATGGCCGCGCAGCTGCGGCACCTCCTGGTGCTACCCCAGTGGATCACCGTGCAGGTCGTACCGTTTGGCAACGGAGGGTATCCCGGAACCCGCGGCGCGATGACCATCTTCGAGTTCGACGAACGACTTCACAGCCCAGTCGTCTACGTGGAGTGCCAGGCCGGGAACCTCTACCTGGAGAAGGACGACGACTTACGCCGCTGTAACCTTGCGTTCAACCACATGAGCGCCTCTGCCCTCAGCAAGCAGGAGTCCGCCCGGATGATTGAGGTCGTGGCCCGCCAGTACGAAGATCCGGCGAGGAGTGAACGGTGAGCCCCGATCTGTCCCGCGCCCACTGGCGCAAAAGCAGTCGCTCCCAAGACAACGGTGGATGCGTCGAGGTCGCTACCAACCTCTGCCCCCTGGTTGCCGTGCGAGACTCAAAGGATCCAGGTGGCCCCGCACTGGTCTTCAGCAGCGAACCGTGGGACCACTTCGTTGCAAGCGTTGGCGCCGAAGCCCTCAGGCGCCGCTGATGGTACGGGTCATGGCGCACCTAACCCGTCGATGACATGCATATATTCGCCCTTGACGCGCGCGCATCCCGCCCCAGGTGAGGAGCTGCGCCCACGAGGGTCAATCAAGTCGAATATTGCGAATTTTCCGGCTGGGTGCAAGCATCCCTTGCAGGCGCGCTGCCCTGCGCGCGGCGAGGGAGAGGGGCAAGAGATCGTGCAACTCGAGTTCATTCGCAAGTGGAGCAACAGCGGTACAGGCAACTGCCCGGCCCTATATCGTGCCGAGAACGGCAACTACGTCGTGCAAGGCTGGCAGCTGGACGAGGCGACCCGCGCCCAGCTCCGGGACCTGGGCGAGAACGAAACGGCCGTCGAAGTTCCCGCTGACGTCATCGCCGGCATCCTGGCCCGGGATTTCTAAAGATGGCTGAGCAGCTCACCGGCGACGATTTCAACAGATTGTTTCGCTACTTCACGTCAACCGCGTTCCGACTAGAGGTCCAGCCGGCATATGAGGTGGCCGAGGAACGGCAGTCGATCGAAGAATTCCTCGCCGGTGAGCCTCGGCCTGTGACTGAGTTTCCTTTTTATGCGGCGTGGTTGGATCAGATCCGGTCCGTTACGGCAGAAGGACGACGGGTGGAGCGAGTCCGAATTCTCGACGAGCCGCCGACCGACTACCAGCGTTGGGAAATATGGAGCGGCTGTTACAACTCCACAGCAGGCGAGACCATTCGTTACATGACCCGATCTCAAGCCGAAGAAGTCGGGATTCCCATTGACCATGACTGGTGGCTTTTCGACTCACAGCGCGTTGCCGTCATGCGATTTAGTGATCGAGGTGAGCCCCTGGGTGGCGAAATAATCGAGGAACCAGCTATCGTGGCACAGCACAACGAGTGGTGGCATCTCGCCGTGCAGAACAGCGCCGCAATATCAGCGGCCTAACTAATCAAGACATAACTCCCTGAGAAAGTAACGTTTCTTGGCAATGGATTCAATTGAGGACTGGCTCCGGCGGCCCGGTGGGCTGGCGGGGCATCTTCGCGAGCTTCGTCGCCGCGCCGGACTTACCGGAGCGGAGATGGCCAGGCAACTCGGCTGGACCCAATCCAAGGTCTCAAAGATCGAGACCGGCAAGCAGATGCCAACGGACGAGGACCTGTCTGGCTGGATGGAGGCGTGTCAGGCAAACGAGCCTGCCAGAATCACACTCACGACGCTTCTCGCCGAAGCCCAAGGGCTACACCAGGAGTGGAAGCAGCAGGTCAGACTCGGTCAGACCACGATCCAGCAGAACTATGATGCGCTCGTCAGCAAGGCAAGCAGTATCCGCAATACCGAGATCATCTACATTCCGGGGCTCCTACAGACGCCACGGTACGCTCGAAGTCGGATCGAGGAAGGCGTACGGCTTCATGGTGCCGATCCCGCCGAGGTGGAGTCAGCCACGGCTCGTCGGATGTCGCGGCAGCAGGTGCTATACGACACGTCGAAAACGTTTGAGTTCGTCATCACCGAAGCCGCTCTCCGTCTCCTGTTGTGTTCGCCACGAGACATGCTTGCGCAACTCGACCGGCTCCTCAACATCATTGACATGCCTCACATCACGCTCGGGATCATTCCATTTGGCCGGCAGTTGGCTACCGCACCGCAGAACTCGTTCCTCTTGCTGGGCAACGACCTCGCCATCGTTGAAACCTTCATTGGGGAATACATGTTCCACGGCGATGAGGCATCCGCGTACTCGACGACGATGGACCGGCTTCAGGCGGACGCCGTTTACGACAAAGAGGCTCACGAAGTCATCCGTGGCGCCATGACGCATCTCCGCTCGATCCTGTAGCCGCATTATCGTCTATCTGGCCACGACGGCATTCTTCTGAACGCGACCTCACTGAAACAGATGCCCGAATGCGACATCTGCACGCCTGTCGATGTTTCGGGAAAGCTTGAGTCCTGCAAAGCGCGGGCGCGTAGACTTTGATTTCAAGAGCCGACAACTGCCCCTAAGCACCAACCAGCGACGAGGGCTGGCCCCATGGGCGTCGGGGAATTGCCGGACCGTCGCAATCGGCCCACGACTGCCAGGGCGGCTTGAAGGAGCAGGCCGGCAAGAAGGCCGATCGCCGCCGCCTGCCAACTCAGCCAGCCGAGGTTGAACGTGATGGCGCCCGTGAACACGACGTCACCGAAGCCGAGCTGCCCAGGCAGGGCTAAGGCGATCACGAGCATCACGGCCGCCACGATGGCCCCTACGGCACAGGCTCGTGCCAGATCCCCGGTGTCTCCGGTGGCATGAGCAGAAACGACGAAGCACAAGCCCGACGATGCCCACAGCATCCCGGTAAGGCGATGAGGTAGACGTCGACGCCGTACATCGACAACCGCCAGGCCAACCCCGACAACCGCAAAAATCCAGAAGGCAGGCAGGGTGACGTTCACGGGCACCGCTGCCCCGATCATCGCGGCGACGAGGCCGGTGCAGGCGGCGGTGGCGATCACGAATCGCGGCTGGGCGGCACCGCCAGCCCACCAGCCTCTGGGTAGGCGTACTTGACCGGCAGCGGGCACACCGTGGGCGATGGCGGCCATCGGCACGCCTGCGATCATGCCAGCGACGCCAAGTCCAATGGAGGCGAGACTGCTCACCGCTCCGGTGGCTGAGCCTTGCCGCTGGCCCGGTGCTGCTGACTCCACCGTTTGATCTCCGCGAGGAGGTCGACGAGTTCCTCGCCGCCAGCGGTCAGCCGGTAGTCGGCACTGTCGTCGTCTTGGTGGTGGTTGACGAGGCCCTCAGCGCAAAGGTGGTTCAGAGTGTCGGTCAACGTGCGGGCATGCACCGTGAAGGGGCTGATCTGCGACACCGTGTGGTGGAGCGTGGAGTAGCGCGATGGTCCGTCGTGCAGGACGCTCAAGATCGCAACGGACAGCTTCCGTTTCGCCAGGAGGCTCAAGAGATGTTCGAGGTCGTTCGTCAGCGCCACTCACCTCCCCCCGACCGTCGAGCGCGCGACGCAACGTGAGCACAGTCTATGCGCTCACGCAAGTACCGAGCGACCGACTTCACCGGAGCGGCACGAGTCCATGGAGGAGGCTGAACGTCACGGCTGCCGTGCTTGAGGGACAAATCGGCGCAATTCAAGCCAGCCTGGGCCAGGCGCTCCGGATCGGCGGGTGGTTCGCCGCAGGGGCACGGGAGGCCAACCAGTGATGCAGCCGAAGCAGATGGCCGATGATCGCCTCGCCCTTGGGAGTAAGGCGGAAGTGGGTCTCGTCGTGGGGATCGTCATCGAGGGTGCCGCCACACGAGGTGATTACGAACCCTTCGGCGGCCATTGCCCTCAGTAGCGCGATCGGGCGCGGGGACTCGGCGGCGATTCGGGTGAAGCTGGCGGTGCCGCCGCTGGTGTGCATGGCGAGCAGCACCTCGTACGCGCCGCGCCGCGCCAGCAGGGCGAGCGTTTGCTCTGTGCGATCGTGGTCGCCCATTCCTGGTTCCACCTTTCTCGCGACCACAATTTTCCCGAAGCGTAACCGTGGTTGACGCCAAGTGATCTGTCGGGTAAGCGACTCGCTGCCGAGCTGTCTTGGCAGCGTGCAAGATCAGCGTTACCCGTACGCACGTACCTTCACGCGCGTGAGTTCCAGGCCCGCCAAGGTGCGTGTACGCAGGTACGCATATAGACATCCCCTTGGGGTGAGGGTGTAAACACAACTGGTGACCTTGATGCGGCCGATGGGTCCGCGCCGACGTCAAGCCTCGCAGAGCCGGTTGGCCGAGCAGGGTAGTCCGTCAGAATCGGGGAGGTAATGACCGGTGTTGAACCGTCAGCTTGCGGCTTCTCTCGTCGGCGTGTCGGTGCTGCTCAGCGCGGCTTGCAGCTCCGGCGAGCCCAGCGGGGGTCATTCTGCGACTCAGCCTGCGGCGCCGGCTACCCCGCCCAGCCTCGGACCGGATGCCGTAGCTGAGAGCGGTGCGGTCGCAGCGTATCGGGGTATGTGGGACGCCTTCGTGGAGGCGGGCAAGGTGTCTGACCCTGATGCTCCCGGCCTGCGCAGGTTCGCTTCTGACCAGGCGCTCAGGCTGATTGTCAGCTCGCTTTACACCAATCGGGAACAGGGGAAGGTCATCAAGGGTGATCTGGTCCTTGATCCCAAGGTCACCGAGGTCAAGCCTGGCGAGTCCCCCACGGAGGTAACGGTGCTGGACTGCGTCGATTCGACCAACTGGCTTGAGTACAAGGTTTCCGGCGGGCTCTGGGACGACGAGCCCGGCGGCAAGCACCGGACCACCGCTTACGTCAAGGTCGCCGATGGTGTGTGGAAGGTCAGCTCGTTCATCTTGGAGGAGCCGGGGACATGCTAGGCCGATCGCACCCGCTGACCCTCGCCGTTATCACCGGGCTTCTCGGCAGCATCGTCCTGGCGGTGCCGGCCTTCGCCGGTGGTGGGACAGGAGGTGTGCAGTGCAGCAGGAATGATTCTCGGCCGGTCTGCGACGTGAACGCCGGTACTCCCTCCCAGCCGGGCAGCCCGAACGGTGACGGCAATGGTGGGGGCCGTGGTGGGGACGGTAAGTGTCGCAACCCGTCCGGAGAGGAAATTCCGTGCGAGCGCGACGGGGCATGGGCCGGGGCGGACGGCTGCTACTACGCGCCGACTGACCCGTCGCCTTCCACCATTGAGGCCCTTGGAGGGCAGCCAGCGGGTGAAGGCGGTTGGTACCGGCAGGTCTGCTACGGCGGCAGCACCTCGTTCGGAGGCGTGGTGTGGATCGCCGGTGACCCGCCGGTGGTGTCGGCGGCGGTGCTAGCGCGGCAGGCGCGGGCACGCCTCAATCTTCCGAGGGTCGTCATTCGTATGAACCCGCCGGGTGATCAGCTCGTCAACCTGCCTGTCTGGCTGGCGCTCGAACGGGAATCGTGGCGATCGCAGTCGGCGACGGCCTCGGTCCCGGGTGTCTCGGTGAGGGCGACGGCGCGGCCGGTGGAGGCGACCTGGTCGATGGGTGACGGGGCGATGGTGACGTGTGTCGGGCCGGGAACGGCTTGGTCCTCGGGCAGCGATCCGAGGAAGGCGTCGCCTGACTGCGGTCATGTCTACCGGCGGTCGTCGGCTGCCGCGCCGGGCGGGCGCTATGCCGTGACGGTCACGGTCACGTGGGAGGTGACCTGGGCGGGGGCTGGGCAGTCCGGCACGGTGCCGGGGTTGACCACGACGGGGCAGGTGCAAACCCGGGTCCAGGAGTCGCAGGCCGTCGTCCGCTAGGCCACAAACCAATATTCGAGCGCCGCATCCTGAGGAGGACACGTCATGGCGCTGGATTCCGTGCGCCCGAGAGTCGGTCGAGGAGATCGCCCGGCGGCGGCCGTCCGTGCGGGGCGAGGTCCGTGGCGGGCGGCCCGACGGCGTCGGCGGTTGCCGTTTGTCGCGCTCGGCGGCCTGCTGGTCATCGTGTGCGTGCTGGGCTACGCCTACGGCGCGGCGCAGCTCGGCGACCGTGTGGCGGTGCTCGCGGTCACGCGGCCGGTGGCAGCAGGGCAGGCAATCACCGCTGCGGACCTCAAGCAGGTCTCCGCCGCCCGCGATCCCGAGGTGCGGCTGGTGCCGGCCGCGCAGGCCGCAGAGGTGGTTGGTCGGACGGCGGTGGTGCCGTTGGTGGCCGGCACGTTGCTAACGCCGGAGTTGCTCGGCGACGCCGCCTTTCCGCCGAACGGGCAGGTGACTGCCTCGGTGGCGGTGAAGCCGGGCCAGTATCCGCAAGGGCTCGCGGCCGGGGCACGGGTGGCCGTTTACGTATCGGCTACCGCGCGGGACGGCGGTCAACCGGCTCCGGCGGCCACCTCGGCGCAGACAGGCCCGGCCCAGTTTTCGGCGGTGGTGCTGGGGGTGGATCTCGCTGGTGACGGCCAGGGCTCGACGGTCATCACGCTGTTGTTGAAGGCCGCTGACGGGCCACAGTTGGCGGCGGCTCCGTCCGGCGGTGTGGTGCTGATGCAGACCGCGCCGGGAGGAAGCTGACGTGCCTCTGATAGCGGTGACGTACGTGAAGGGCCGTCCGGGCGCGACGACGACGGCCCTCGGGTTGGCCGCGGTCGCGCTGGAGGCGGAGCGGCCGGTGGTGGTGGAGTGCGATCCGGCGGGTGGGGACCTGATGCGCCGGCACCGGTTGGCGGCGGTACCGAGCATCGTGGACCTGGCCGCCGCCGCGCGGGGTGCAGCGAGTTCGGCAGATGCCTTCGCCACCGCTTCACAGACGGTGGCGGTGGCCGAGGTACCGGTGCCGGTGGTGGTCGCCCCGGCGGGTGGGGCGCAGACCCGTGCGGCGTTGCCGGAGTTGACCGGCAGCGGCCGGGCGGCGCTGGCCCCGCCGGATCGGGTGGTGGTGGCGGACTGCGGCCGATTGGGGCCGGGGTCCCCGGTGTGGCCGTTGCTGCGGGTTGCGGACGTGGTGCTGGTGCTGGCACGGGCGAACGCCGACGAGGTGGCGCATCTGCGGGAGCACCTCGGCGAGCTGGTCGATGCGGGCGCTGGCCGCCTGGTGGTGCTGCTCGGCGCAGGCGGCGCGTACTCGGCGACGGACGTGGCGGATGTCCTTGCGACCCACGTCGGCCAGGAGTTGGCGCGCGACCCGGAGGCGGTCACGGTGCTCGGCCCACTGCCGCAAGACCGTCGGGCGGCGGCAGTTCTCCGTGGGGAGTTACTGGCGGGCCGGCGCTGGCGCCGGCTGCCTCTGATGGAGGCGTACGCGCGGCTGTGGGCCGACCTCGCCCCGCACCTGCCCGCCGTGACCTCGCAGCACGACGTGGCCACGGAGGCAACGCCATGACCAGCCCTTACTTGCCGGCGTCGGCCACTGGCGAGTCCGATGAAGTCGCGGTGGTACGGCGCATCCGCCGGCAGGCCGCCGAGGCACTCACCCGGGCCACCCGGACGCACGAGACGGCCACCGGCTCACCGATGCGCGCCGACGACCGCGCGGCGGCGACCCGCCGGTTGATCACCGAGGCGCTGGATGGTTACGCGACGGAGGAGATGAACGCCGGGCGTCCGCCGCTGCGCCCTGATGTCGAGTCGCGGGTGGGTCGGGCGGTGGCGGACATGCTGCTCGGCGCGGGCGGCCTGCAACCACTGCTCAATGACGGGCGCGTCGAGGAGGTCAATGCCAACGGCTGTGATCAGGTGTTCGTCCGATACGCCGACGGCAGCCGCGCCCAGGTCGGGCCGATCGCCGACTCGGATGCGGAGATGGTGGAGCTGATTCGCCGTCTGGCGGCTGATGCCGGCCGCGCCGAGACCGGCGGCGAGGGCGCGGAGGAACGCCGCTGGGACCGGGCCGCGCCGATCCTGAACTTGCAGCTCGCGGACGGCTCGCGGCTGCACGCGATCATGTCGGTAACGAGGCGTCCGGCGCTGTCGATCCGCCGGCACGGCTACGTGAAGGTCACCCTGGCCGATTTGGAGCAGCTCGGCACCGTCAACCCGGTGCTGCGGGAACTGTTGGCCGCTGCGGTGCGGGCACGGTTGAACGTGCTCATCGCGGGGCGGGTCGGTGCGGGCAAGACGACCCTCCTGCGCGCCCTCGCGGCGGCGATCCCCTTCAACGAGCGGATCGTGACGATCGAGGACACCTACGAGCTGGCGCTCGACGCGGACAAGGCCGTGCATCCGAACGTGGTGCCGTTGCAGTCGAGGGAGGCCAACGTCGAGGGCGAAGGCGCAATCGACATGAGCAGCCTGTTCCGCTCGGGTCTGCGCATGTCCCCGGACCGAGTCATCGTCGGGGAGATCCGCGGGCACGAGGTCATCCCGATGCTCAACGCCATGTCGCAGGGTAACGACGGATCATTGGGCACCATCCACGCCTCGTCGTCGGGTGGGGCGCTCAAGAAGCTCATGCTCTACGCCGCGCAGGCACCGGAACGTCTTGATCCGGCCACCACCAATCTTCTCGTCGCCGAGTCCGTGCACCTGGTCGTGCACATGGGGTTCACCGGGGAGGGCGGTGGCCGGGTACTGACCTCGGTGCGGGAGGTGGTCGACGCGGACGGGCTGGCGGTGTCCAGCAATGAGTTCTTTCGCCCCGGGCCGGACGGGCGGGCGGTGCCGGGTGCGCCGCCGTCGACCGGGCTGCTGTCGGCGCTGGCCGAGCACGGCTTCGACCCGGCGTTGCTCGATGATGCCCGCGCCGCGCCGGGTGGGGGGTGGGCGTGATGGTGTTGACGGTGCCGCTGGCTGCCCTGCTGGGGGCCGGAACCGCGTTCGGGTTGGTCCTGCTGGCCGTGGGCCTGTCCCGCCGGGACGGCGGGCCCGCCGACTCCGGACCGGACCTCGACACGGAGTCGTGGCTGTCGAGGCTCACGGCAGCCCGAGGGCCGGTCGACCGGCGTCGGCTGGCGCTGTTCCTGGCCGTCGGTGTGGTCGTCGGTGTGGTGACCCGCTGGCCGGTCGCGGCCGGTCTGGCAGCCGTCGGGGCGTGGGTGCTACCGGCCGTCATCGGCCCGGACCGGGACCACGTCCGTCGGGTGGCCCGGATCGAGGCCATCGCCACCTGGATCGAGGCGTTGCGGGACAACCTGTCCGGCGCGGCCGGGCTGGAACAGGCGATCACCGCGAGCGCGATCGAATCCCCGGAGCCGATCCGCGATGAGGTGACCCGCCTGGCGGTACGCCTGCAGCGCAGTTGGCGGCTACCGGACGCGCTGCGGGCGTTCGCCGCCGAGCTGGCCGACCCGACCGGTGATCTCGTGGTCGCCGGACTGCTGATGGCCACGCGAGGCAGCGCCGGGCAGCTAGGCGATGTGCTGGGCGAGCTGGCCGTGTCCGCGCGGGCAAAGGTCGCTTCCCGGCAGCGTGTCGCTGCCGCCCGCAACCGCAACCGCACCTCCGCGCGGGTCATCGTGGGTGCCACCCTCGGCATGGCCGGGCTTCTCGCCGTGCTCAATCGCGGCTACCTGGCTCCGTTCGACACCCCGGTCGGTCAGCTCGTGCTCCTGGCGGCCGGTGGTTGCTTCGGATTGGCGTTCGCATGGCTCGGCCGACTGATGCGCGACCGCGACACCGCCCGCGTCCTAGCCGGCGTCGCCGTTGCCTCCCCTTTCAAAGGGGTGCCGACATGACCGGCCTCGTGCTGCTGGCCGGGCTCGGCACCGGCATCGGGTTGTGGCTGCTGGTGGTGGGCTGGTTCCCCCGCCCACCCCGGCTGGACAAGGCCCTGGACGCCCCCGCCGGTCTCGACCGCACCGCAGACGCTGCCGAGGCCCGGCCTGCCGGCTGGTCGGGACGGTGGGGCCGCCCGGCGGTGCGGTGGCTGCGCCACGTCGGACTGCCTCTGGCCTCCACCCGCCGCGATCTCGCCACCATCGACAAGCCGATCGACGTGCACTTGGCCGAGCAGGCGACCGCCATGGTGTTCGGGCTGCTGCTGCCCCCGGTCGCCGCCGGGCTGCTCGCCCTCGGTGGTGTCGGTGCCGGCCTCGCCGTACCGGCCGCCGCGTCGCTGCTGCTCGGCGTCGTCGGGTTCCTCGCCCCGGAACTGTCGGCGCGATCCGACGCCGCCAAGCACCGAACTGCGTTCCGCGACGCCCTCAGTTCCTTCCTGGACCTGGTCGTCATCAGCCTCGCGTCCGGGGCCGGGGTGGACCAGGCGCTCGACGACGCGGCGAAGGTTGGCTCCGGCCCGGCCTACACCGAGCTGCGGTACGCGCTGGCCGAGGCGCGGCTGGCCCGGGTACCGCCGTGGGACGTCCTGGCCGCCCTCGGCCGCCGCGTCGCGGTCGCCGAGTTGCAGCAGCTCGCCGCCACCGTCGGGCTGGCCGGCACCGAAGGAGCGAAGGTCCGCGCGTCGCTGCGTTCCCGCGCCATCGCCCTGCGCGCCCGGCAACTCAGCGATAACGAAGGCGAGGCCAACGCCGCCACCGAACGCATGGCCCTGCCGATCGTCGCTCTGTTCGCCGGTTTCCTGATCTTCCTCGGCTATCCCGCGATGGCCGCCGTCCTCGGCGGCCTGTAGGAGGCACACCACGTTCACCAATCCCGACAGCCACGAAACTCCGTACCGCATTGGAGGAACACCGCAATGTCCGCACTCGTCACGTACCTGGTCGCTGAGCTGCGGCACCGCTGGCAGGCGGTGCGCGACACCAAAGACGGCGGCTACTCCACCGAAGCCGTCCTCGTCACCGCCCTGCTGGTGACCCTGGCGATCGTGGTCATCGGCATCATCGCGGTCAAGGTCGCCGGCAAGGCCAACAACATCAACCTCGGCTGACACCCATGTTGTCGTCCGTCCGGGAGCACCGCGCCGAGCGCCCGCCCTCCCCGGCGCTCGGCGCGGCCGGCCGACTCCACACCCGGTGGCGACAGGTGACCGCCCGCCCGGACGCAGGTGCCGCTACCGCAGAGCTGGTCATCGCGATGCCGCTGCTGCTGCTCATGGTCATGTTCGTCATCCAGGCCGGGGTGTTCATGCACGCCACCCACGTTGCCCAGAGCGCCGCGACCCGCGCGGCAAACACCGCCGCCGGCTACGACTCCAGCGCCGCCGCCGGCCGCGACGCGGGCGGGCAGACCCTCGCCGCGATCGGAGGCGGGGTGCTCAAGGATCCGTCGGTGTCGGTGACCCGCACCGCCACAGAGGTTCGTGTGGAGATTGTGGGCAAAGCCGCGACCGTGGTTCCGGGCGTGCGGTGGACGGTCCGCGCCACAGTGGTTCGGCCCGCCGAGCGCTTCGTCCCCGACAGCGGGGCCGCGCCATGACCCGGGCAGGAGCGCAGGCCGTGCTACTCCGGCGATGGCGGCGGGTGGCTGGTGATGGTGATCGGGGGGCGAGCACCGCCGAGGCGGCGCTGGTGACTCCGCTGCTGGTCGCGGTGATGCTGTTCGTGGTGCTCTGCGGCCGGCTGGTGTCCGCGCAGATGGACCTCGAGGCCGCTGCCAGCGCGGCGGCCCGGTCCGCCTCGCTCGCCCGTACCGAAGCCGCCGCCCGTGCCGAGGCCGACCGCACTGCCCGGGAGACCCTCGCCGCCCGCGCCGTCACCTGCCAACAGGTCAGCGTCACCGTCACCACCGGTGGACTACGCCCCGGCGGGGCGGTCACCGTGACCGTGGCCTGCACCGTTTCCCTGTCCGACCTCGCCCTGCTGTCCGTCCCCGGCACCCGCACCGTGACGGGCACGGCGACCTCTCCCATCGACGTGTGGCGCGGAGGCCCATCGTGACCCCACCTCATGCCCGCCGCTGGCAGCGGATACGGCAACGCACCGCAGACGACTCCGGTCAGGTGACCGCGTTCGCGGTGCTCATGACCGTCGCCTTGCTCGCTGTGGCCGGGCTGGTGCTAGATGCCGGTATGGCACTGACGGAGAAGGTCCGCGCCCTCGACCTGGCCCAGGCCGCAGCGCGAGCCGGCGCGCAGGAACTCGACCTGTACCAGTACCGCACCCGTAACGTTGCCGAACTCGACCCGACCCGCGCCGCTACGGCAGCGCGGGCATGGCTGGTCTCGGCCGGCGCCGATGGCGAGGCCACCGCGACCACGACCACGGTCACCGTGACCGTGCGCCGTTCCAGTCGTACGCAGCTCCTTCAGATCGTCGGCGTGCGGCAGCTCGCCGTGTCCGCGACCGCCACCGCGACCGCCGTGCAGGGCGTCGCCGGCCCCACCACCTGACCACCTCGTTCGGAGAGGACGATCAGCATGTCCCGCGCCTTCGTCATCTGTGCCCGGACCGTGCGCGCCCTGCTCGCGCTCGCCGTGCTGGCCGGTGCCACTATCGGGGTGCCGTGGCTGATGATCGTCGCGGTCGGCTGGCCCCTCGATTGGATCGGCTGGCCCCACCCGGGCGCGATTCCGAGCCTGGCCGATCTGTCCGGCGCGCTCACGAGTCCGTGGTCCGACCACATGCTCCTCGCGCTGCTCGCCACGATCGGTTGGGTGCTGTGGGCGCAGTTCCTCCGCGACACCACCATCGAGATCATCGAAGCCCTGGCCGTCGCGTCTGCCGCCCGGCGGGGCCTGCACCGCCCTCGCCCGGGGCGGCGTGGCCCGATCCGTTGGGTTGCCGCCGTTCTCGTCGGCGCGGTCGTCGGAGCCGTCCTGATCGACGCCGCCCGTGTCGGCACCAGCAGCCCGAGTGCGGCTGCCGCCGATGCCGCCGCCCGCCGCCCGGCCATGGCCGTCTCCTCCGCACACACGGATACTCCTACCGCCCGCCACCACGGCCCGCGTTCGGTGCTAACTGTCAGCACGTCTACCTCCAGCCCGGCTGCCACCAGCACCGCCGTACCGCTCACCGCCCACCGGAACGGCCCCGCCGTTCCCGATTGGGCGCGTGACGCTCCGGGCGGGACACACCGGGTTGTCGCCGGAGACAACCTGTGGGACCTCGCCGCGAAACACCTCGCCGACCCGCACCGTTGGCGGGAGATCTACAAACTCAACCGAGGCCACCAACAGGCCAACGGCTATGCCCTTACCGACCCCGACCAGATCCACATCGGCTGGATCCTCGCCCTCCCCGGCCGCCAGGCCACACCGGCACCCGCCGCACCCGGCCCCGACGTCGGCTTACCGAAGGCCACCGAGGCGGCCCCATCCACGCCACCGGCCACCGTCACGCCGACCCCCAGCAGCCCGGAGCCGAGCACGCCAACGCCACCACCCACCGCACCACGCGACGCGGACGAGGCCGCGACGCCCGCGCCAGACACGGAACCGTCCCAGGACGAGGCGAACGGCGAGCCCGGAATCGCCCTGCCTGCGCAGGGGTGGATCAGCCTCAGCCTAGCCGTCGCCATCGCCGCCGTGGCCGCCCTGCTCCGGCTGCAACGCCGCCGCCGCGCCCGGCTCACCTTCTCCCCACCAGCCACCATCGAGGCGCAGCACTCCCCGCTGCCATCGTCCCTGGCCTGCCTCAGCGCGATCGGCAGCCGCCACCTCGGCACCGGCAGTAACCACCGGCCCGCCGCGCCCGCCATACCAGCCTCGGTCGGCATCGACACCGACGCCGCCGAGGTGAGCCTGTTTCATTTGCCCGGTCCCGGTATCGCCTTGCAGGGCTCTGGAGCCATTCCGGCGGCTCGTGCCATCCTCGCCGCCGTCCTCACCGCCAACGCGACCGAGACGGCCGTCCTCCGGCCGGTAGTCGTCACGACCACCGGCCTACTCACCCAGCTTCTACCCGAGGACACCCCGGCGGTCGGGCTCGATCCCGACGGCACCGCCTACGACGGAGAACGGCTCGTCGTGCTCGCCGACACCGCCGCCGCGATCACACACGCCGAGGAGGAGATGATCGGTCGTAGACGGCTGTTGGACAGCTTCGACGCCGAGACGATCACCGACCTCAACACTCGTCAGGATCACGCCGAGACCCAACCGCCGTACGTGCTGCTCATCGAGTCCACCCGCCGGCACGCTGCCCGCCTAGCGGCCGTCGCCGCTCACCGCACGGCCTTGGACCTACACCCGGTCATCGTCGGCGACCACGAGGCCATCCCCACCGTCGAACTCACCGCCGAGGGCACCGTCACCGGCGACACTCCGTACCCGGTGGCGCGACTGTCCACCCTCGGCGCAGGCGACCTCGCCGCCATCCTGACCATGCTCACCGACACCTTGGCCCGCCCCGAAGCCGGCACCGACGTCGACGACCCGCACACCAATACCTCGCCAGCCGAGGCGTCCGCCGAGGCGACACCCGAACCGGTACCTGCCCAGCCCGACGCCACGGCGGCTCTAGTCCGCCTCCAGGTACTCGGCCCGGTCACCGTCGCCACCGCCGCCGGCCCCATCGCCACCGGGATGCGCAGCGGATCCTTTACCATCCTCGCCGTCCTGGCCGCTCACCCAGCCGGCCGTACCCTCGACCAGCTCGCCGCCGGCCTGCACCCCGACGTCGACCCACGGGTCGCCGTCAAACGCATCCGCACCGACATCACCACCGCCCGACGAGTCCTACGCACGGCGACCGGCCACGACGAGTCCATGTTCATCGTCTACGACCCCGGCAGCGGCCGATACCAGCTCGACCCGCAGGCCGTCACCGTGGACCTCTGGCAGATGCTCACCGCCATCAACCACGCCACCACCGACGACGAAGAGAACGCGCTCGCCGCGCTGCGCCGCGCGACCGACCTGTACGCAGGTGACTTCGCCGAAGAACACGACCACGCGTGGGCCGCTGACTACGCCACCAGCTACCGCCATCAGGTCCTCGCCGCGTACGCCCGTATCGCGGAGATCCTCGAAGCCGACCATCCCGACCAGGCGGTTGCCGCTCTCGAACGCGCTGCCGATCTCGACCCGGTGAACGAGGAGTTGTACCAGCGGATCATGCGTATCCACGGCCGGCAGCAGCGCCCCGACGCCGTGCGGCGCACGCTGCGCCGATTGGAGGAACGCCTAGCCGACCTCGGCGACGCCGAACCGTCACAGGCAACTCGCCGTGTCGCCGAGCGTCAACTCCGACCCGTCGCCCCGATCAGCGGAGCGCGATCATGACCAACGGTCAGCTTGTACGGATGCAGTGGGCGGTACGGGCGACGCTGGCCCTCGGCGTTGCGGCCTCGGTCACCGCGAACATCCTCCACGCCCAGGCGAACCCGATCTCCCAGACCATCGCGGCATGGCCACCCCTCGCGCTGCTCATCACCGTCGAACTGGTCACCCGCATACCCGTCCACCACCGCGCACTCGGCGCAATCCGGATCGTCGCCGCCACCGCCATCGCCGCTATCGCCGCGTTCATCAGCTATCACCACATGGTCGGAGTCGTCGCCCGCTACGGCGAAACCGGCACCGTGCCCTACCTCCTGCCCCTCTCGGTCGACGGGCTGATCATCGTCGCATCGGTCTCCCTGGTGGAACTCGCCGCGCGCCGCCGCGATGCCGAGGCGCCTGCGGTGGTACCGGCCGCCGCATCGACCGCACCCGTCGCCCCCGGGTTGGTAGAGCAGCCGCCGGACCCAGGTGACGCCGGCCCAACACGCGCCAGTCGGACACTCGAACGCCAGAGCAGCGACGCCGACACGCCGTACCTTGACGTCGTGCTCGACCCCGATCGGCCCCTGACCGGCGACCGCAGCGCGGTGGGCAGCCGGCTCCACGCTAATCCCGACAGTGCGTCGCACGACGATGACGTCCCCGACATCGAACACCATGCGGACAAAGACGTTGACCTCACTGCGGATCTCGTGCCGCTACTGTCCGCTGCCCGCACCGCTTGCGATGAACTGATCCGCGAGGGTCAGGCCGTCAGCCGCGATGCTCTCGCACGTCGGCTACGCAGCAACGGATACTCCATCCGAAACAGCGGCGTATCAGAACTACTTGCCGCTCTTCGACAGGAGACGCCATCGGTCAACGGTTCCCGCCCCACTGCCCGGCTTCAGTGAGCCCGACTTCGTCGGTTCCCTCGGACAGAGGGCGGTGTCCCGGCCCCAGCCCGCGACGACGGCTGGTCTTGATCGCCGCGTAGAGGTCGGCGTGGATAGGCCGTGGTGTCCGACCAGGCACCACGCCGAACGCCGCCAGAAGGGACCACAGATGACCGACACAACGCCCGGCCTCCGCACGATCGAGGTCGCTGATGACGTGTACGACGTACTAAAGCGCACCGCCACCAACAGAGGCACCAGCATCAACGATGTGCTGCGCTATCTGATCGAGGTGCCGACGCCTCGGGCTGCCGTAGACGACGAGGACTGACAGCGCGCAAGGCGGTGTCGCCCGGTCCGCGATGGCGGATCGGGCGATGTCCGTCGGTGCTCCTGGCGGCCTACTCGCAGGAGACGCCGGGTGTGTCGGCGGCAGCAGCGAGCAGGCGTTGCGCGGTGCGCTCGGTGATGGCGAGCTGCCGGGCGAGGGTCACGCCTAGCCCGCGCCGGTCCTGTCCGGCGGCGTCGGCCTCGGTCAGCAGCGTGATGGCCGCTTGGAGTCGAGGGTCGTCGGCGTACGGGTACGGCTTGCGGGCACCGGTGGTGCCAGGGGTACGGCCGGTGGACTGCCGCCCGGTACGGGCATCCGCGACGGCCCACACGGTGTGCCGATACCACAGGCGGCGGATCCGCCCGTCCGGCAACGTCTCGACGCGGTCGGGGTGGTCGTACAGGCTGTCGGGCAGGTTGCGGTACGAGCCGTAGCCGAGGACCTTCGCCGCCGCGCCGGAGCCGAGGAGATCCTTCGGGTCGCCGCGGCGGTCGACCTTTGTCAGCTCGGCGCGTTTCGCCGCCAAGTGGGTGGTGTGGAACGCCTCGATGTCGTCGAGCCAAAACCAGTCGCGGCCGTCGTGCGCGAAGCCGTGTGGAAAGCCGAAGCGGGCGCGGTGGCGGTGCCAGTGGGTGACGGTGGTGTAGGCCGCGCCGGTGTGTGCGGCGACTCCGGCCCGGTCGAGGGCGGTGCGTCCGCCGATTACCCGTCGTGCCATGTCGCCCATCCTCCCTCCGGGAAGCTCGCTGCCGGCGCCGTGCCGTGGAGGCGGGCGGGCGCGTCGTAGGATCGGCGGCACGCCCCTCGGGTAGAAGCGGCCGTGTGGTCCGCAGGTGGCCCGGAAGCGGGCGAGGTGGCCGGTCGGGAACTACGCGCACCCTCGGGTGTGCCCGCCGGCCACCGCCCTACCTGGCTACTCCCGTGGGCGCAGCACCTTCCACGCCACGTGCGCCATCCGGTCGATGCGCAGCGCGGCCAGTTTCGCCCGGGTGGCAGGGGTGAGCGCGTCGTACACGGTCAGGATCGCACCGGCGGTGGTCGCGTCCACCACCACCCCGTCGATCTTGCGGCAGTTACCGCGCTTCGCCTCCCGCAGCAACTCGATCACGCGCGGGTCGCCCGCTGTCGCGTCGTCGGGAAGGGCGTCGATCTCGGCGAGTCCTTCGCAGTCGGGGCACGTGACGAGGTGCGGGTCCTCGGTAACGCGGCCCGATGGCACGTCGGCTGCGCCGCAGATCGGTCCTATCCGGCGGCGGGCCTTCCCGTGCGTCAAGATGGGCCAACCCTGCCGTGCCGTGTCGGTCATGATGCCTCTCCCGCCGGGTAGGTCCAGATGCCGAGCGGGTGACCGGGCGCGATGCGACCTCGTCCGGGGGCGAGGGTGTCGAACACGTCGGAGTACCTCTCGTGGAGTTGGCCCCGGGTCCGCATCAGGTGTTTGCCTCGGGTGAGCTTCGCGGGCATGGCGTCGGCCACCCGGCCGATCAGCCCATACAGATCACTGGCCTCGATGAGGTCGGCGCAGCCCTGGCACGCCGACCAGCGTTCGCCCCACGCCTGGCTGAAGGCGTGTTCGGTCTCGGTACGGCGCACGCGCGCTGCGTGGTGCCGAGCCTGGTAGTCACCCACCGCAAACACCTGTGCCGTGACGCGGGGCGCGTCGGTCACCCGGTTGGCGCACCGGTAGATCCAGGCGGCCTCCGGTGCGGAGCAGAAGTCGCACTCGATGATCGGATCGAGGATCTCGGTGACCGGTACGGGTTCGGGTTGATGGTCGCTGCGCTGGCCGCGCTGCTCGGCCGCGTGCAGGTACCCGACGAAGACGCCCAGGTCGTTGAAGCGGATGTTGAGTCCTCGACGGCAGCGGCGGCAGTGAAGCGGCATCTGGATCGGCGCGGTGCCGGCGTCGAGGGCTGCCACCTCAGCGGGACGGGAATCGTCCTCGGGGTGGGGACGGTGCGGTGGCATTACTGGTCGCCTCCGTTCTGGTCGCGGGTGGGAGGCCAGGCGGGGTTGGCGGGGTCGAGGGTGAGCCCGAGGCGTAGGCGGGTGAGGTCGACCAGGCGTCGGAGCAGGCTCGCGGTGCCGGCGCTGAGGTCGGCGTCGTAGTCGTGGGCGATGCGGCAGGCGAAGCGCAGCGCCACGCATGCGGCGGTGAGAGCGGCCTCCATCGCGGCGCGGTCATCGGCCCGGGTGACTCGCTTGACGGTCGCGGCCGGGTAGCTGCGCTCGATCCCGTTGGGGAAGCGGAGGGTGTAGCGGCGGGCGTGGGTGGTGTGCGGGGTGGAATAGCGGACGTCGGTGACGGTGCCGAGGCGGTACTCGACCGGGTCGGAGGGTTTGATCACCCGGGCGGTGTCGCCGTACTCCATGGACCGGTACATCACAACTCCGTTCAAGGGGTGAGGGGCTAGCTGGTGGGGTGGTCGACTTCGCCGCCGCCGTTGACCTCGAACGCGATGAGACGGTCATCGGTCTCGGTGGTGTCGGCGTGCAGGTATAGGTCGTCGGCGCGGCGTTTCACGCCGATGGAGACGCCATGCACGTCGAGCACTACGTAGGCGGTGCGGTCCCCGGGCTCGCCGGGGTAGACGCGCAGGTTGAGCCGGCCGATCACCTCGGCGCACACGGGGTCGACCGGGCCGAGCAGGGCCAGCGCGCCCGCGAGTTGCGGGCCGTTGAGGGTGCGTTGTCCGTCGCCGAGGCCGTCGGTGTTCTCTGACGGGTCGATCGAGAGCGTCATGCCGGCCGCCCCTCGTCGGTCGCGGCCTTGTCGCCGGGTGGGGTGGGTGGGAAGGCGGGGAGAATGCTGGCGAGGGTGCTGCCATTCGGGTCGTCGGTGAGGGCGGCGCAGGCGATGAGCGCGACTCCGGCAGCGGCGGCTTGCGCCGGGCTGTACCGGACCCGTACGGCGCGGGTGCCGTCGAGGGTGGTGGCGCGGACCTCGACGCGGCTCGCTTGCCAGGTGGCAACGGGCAGCCGCTCGTCCGGCACCGCGTTGACGGTGCCGCGCAGCGCCTCGCGCAGTGCGGCGCGCAGGTGCTCGCGGCGGCGGGCGGCGGTGGCTTCCCACCTCGACGCCGCTTTCTCGTGGGCGGCGCGGTCGTCGCCGGTGGCGACCGCCGCGCGGGCGTGAAAACGTTCGGCGTTGCCGGTGGCCTGGGCGAACTCGGCGGCGAGGTCGAACAGTCGGTCTGGATTCATCGCGGAAACTCCATGGCGAGTCGAGGGGATGTCGCCTGCGGGTGCCGCGCGGCCCGGGGACCGGGCCGGGGCCGCACGGCACCCGTCGCGGCAGTCAGGGATGGGCGGCCGGATGCGCGGCGGCACCGTCCGGAATGACCGGTGACCCGGCAGCACCGTCCGGAGTGGCCGGATGCCCGGCGGTCCCGATCACGGGAAACGGTGGGGCGGCCTTCACGTGGGGCAGCCCAGGGTCGAGTTTCTGGCCGATCCGGTCGAGGCTGACCGCCCCGTTGGCGGTCAGGTGCGCGCCCACGGCGAGGGCCTGCGCGCCGGTGAGCAGCACGACGAGGCGGCGGGCCGAGGTGTCGTGCACGTGCAGCTCGACGTGGCCGTTGGTCAGCGGCCGGACCGGCATGAACCGCTCGACCTGCGCCGCGCCGGGCAGTCCCGCGCGAATCGCCGTGACCAGTTCCCGCCAACGCTCGTCAACGAGTGCGTCGAACCGGGCGGCACGTTCGGTCAGGGTGGCGTGTTCGTCGTGGCTGGTGGAGTGTCCGGCCAACGCGCGAGCGACCTCAGCCCGCGCGAACTGGGCGCACACATCGTTGACCAGCGCGATCACGGCCGAGTCGGTAGGCACCGAGGCGGGCGGTGGCGCGACGACCGGCTCGGTACGGACTTTCGCCGTGCCGGTGGCGCTGTGCGCCCCGGTGACAGGGCCGGGCTTGTTCCTCTTCTTCCGGCGTCGGAACCATGGCCAGCGCATCTCAGACCGCCAGCAGCTCGAACGCGCGGGCCTTGATGTCCGCACCGGCACCGGTCAGCGCCCGCGAGGCGCGGGCGAGGTCGGTCTTGGCGGGGGCGAAGTGGTCGACGTACTCGGTGATGGCCTGGTAGCCGGCCCACCGGGTGCCCTTGATCGCCTTCTGCGTGTCCGCGTCGCGGATGAGGTACCGCAACGTGTTGGTGCGCTGCTTCGCGTTGTTCTTCGCGGTGTCGGAGGCGTCGTCGGCGAGGGGCCACACCTGCGCGACGATCTTCTCGAACTCGCCCATGGTCAACGACTCGTTGATCATCTTCTCGGCTTCGGTCTCGAAGTCGGCGAACGCCGTCCACATCAGACCGAGGGCCTGCCGCGCCTCGGTGATCTTGCTGGTGATGTTCGAGGTGTGCCGGAACGTGTACGAGCTACGCGACCGCTGGTAGGCGAGGGCCTGCGTGTTCGCGCACACGATGCGGACCGGGGTCGCGTCGAGGCGAAGCGCGGCGGTGCCGTCGTGGGAGGTGGTGGCCGCGAGATACAGGTCCATGTCGTCCACCCCGGCGATCCGCATCGCGGTGGGCAGCTTCATGGTGACGAACACCGAGCGGCCCTTACGCATGGAGCCGGCGGTCTCGAAGTGCGCGCCGGAGGCGTCGACCAGGAGGTTGAGGGTCTCGGCGACCTGCTCGTTCTGGACCACGCTGTAGTCCTCGCCGACCACCCCGAGGTACTCGGTCTGCCCGGTGGCCGGGTTGGTGCGCACGGTCATGTACTTGTCGGGGCAGTCGACCTTCGTCACCCCACGCTCGGTGACCTCGATGCCCTGAAGGGCGATCTTGCGGACCTCCCAACCGCCGAGCCACGCCTTGCTCATGACCTCCTGCGCGGTCATGCACGAGTCGGTGACCGTGCCGAGCTGATGCCAGGCAGTCAACCGCGCGGAGGCGAACGCCGTCTTGCCGTTCGCGAGGGTTTCGAGTTCGTGTGCCACGGTGGCACCCCTTCCCGGTTGTGGTGTTTAGGTGGGCGGCGGGCCGGGGCTACGACCCCGGGCCGCGCCGCCAATAACAATGTTTCCTACCTCCATGCGTCGATCAAGGCGATCGGGTGGAGTCGATGGAGGTTTCTGCGGCGAATCTGACGCCCGCCGCCGGGCGTGGCCTACCGGGTGTCGGTGGCCGGACGTAGCCGCCCGTCCGGCCCGTACACGTAGGTGTGAACGGTTTTGAACGGGGCCGGTAGGTATACGGTGAACCCGTGTTCGGGGACGAACCGGGTCCGGTAGGTGCGGGTGATGGCCAACAGGTACCGGTCGGGTTTGTCGCCGTGCGACCCCGGCGGCATGATGCCCGCCCCGGGCGGTCAGCACGGGCACGGCGGTGCCGACCGAGCGCCAGATGCGGGCACAGCGACACAGCGGCGGTCATGCATTCGGGATGAGCCATGACTGCCGGATGGCCTGCCAGATGGTCAGCTGGTCTGGGGCGGTGTGGTGATCGGCTCGGCCGGTTGCGACCCGTTGGGGCCGGGCACCGGACATAGCGGCGTGCCGTCGCGGTGAGACACTGCCGGACGCGCCGCGAACCCTTCCAGGGGCCAGTCACCCGGCGGCACCGGCCGGGCCTGTTCCCCGCATTCCGGGCAGCGCAGCGACACCGGCGCGGTCGTCGGGCCGGTGGCGTCGTGAGCGTGGTGGGGGTGGTCATGGGGGGTGGTCATCGTTCGTGCCTTCCGTTCGTTGTGGGTAGGTGTGCGGGTGCCGGGGCCGGGCGTGGTGCCCGGCCCCGGCGGGGCGGTCGGTCAGGCTGCGACCGGCGCGGCGGTGGCCTCGTCGGTGCCGGCCTCGTCGGCGCTGGTCTCGTCACCGGCAGGCGGGGTGGTGTCGGTCTGCGGCGGGGCCATCAACGCGCGGACCTCGGCGGTCGGGGCGGGCGGGTTGTCCGCGAGGGCGTAGGTTTCCGGGGCCTCACGGGTCAGGACCAGCACCCCGGGCCCGGTCAGCTTGGACATGGCGTTGCGGACCGCCCCCGGGCTACGCCCGCCCAGCTCGCGGGCGACGGTGCCGGGGGTCAGCTGGTGGCCGGGGCCGAGGTCACGGGCGAACGCCTCGACCCGGTTACGCAGTTCGTTCTTGCCGAGCTTGGCCGAACCGTCGCTGTTGATCTCACCCGTGGCGCGGCCGGTGCCCGTGGCACGGCGCGCGGAGGGGCGGCGGATCTTGCGGGTGTGCCCGCACGTCGGGCACGTCGTGTGCGTCGGGGCGTTGGCCGGGTCCACCATGGCGAGGTCACCGTCACCGATCACCCACAGCTCGTCACCGTCCTCGGTGACCGGCAGGCGACGGGCCGCACCGGCAACCTCCATCGCGGCGAGGATCGTGTCACCCATGACCACCGACAGACCGCTCTCGTTGATCGCGTTGTCGGCGGTGATGCCGTCCGGGTGCCCGCCCAACACGCCAGCCATGATCAACACTTTGAGGTCGGGCTGGCGCGGGGCGACCGGCACCGCAGACACCGGCGCACCGGACACGGGGGCCTGCGACAGCGCGGACTCGTCCGCCGCGCCGCCCCCGTTCGCGTCCTCGGCGGGGGTCGCCCCATCGGTGGCCTCGTCGCCCGGGGTCGGCTCGCCGGTCGCACCGTTCGCGCCGTCGCCCAGGGTTGGCTCGTCGGTCGCGCCGGTGGCGTCGTCGCCCGGGGTCGGCTCGCCGGTCGCACCGTTCGCGCCGTCGCCCAGGGTTGGCTCGTCGGTCGCGCCGGTGGCGTCGTCGCCCGGGGTCGGCTCGTTGGTGGCGTCCGGAGTCGCGTCGGTGGTAGCGGGGTGCCAGATGTCGGCGCTCTTGCGGTTGCCGTTGGTCGGGCCGGGGGTGCGGGTGGCGGTGCCGTCGGCCTCCATCGCCGCGAGGGCCTTGGAGGCGGTGGACTGTCCCACCCCGGCCTCAGCGGCGAGGTCACGGACGGTGATGCCGTCGGGGTGGTTGGCGAGGGTCCGGGCGACCGTGGTGGCGGCGTTGGGCGCGGCGTTGGTGTTGGTGGACATGGCGAATAGACCTCCGCGTAATAGGGGTTGGCAATAGCGATTCCGCATGCGCCGGGTGCGCGTTGTTTGCGGTTTCGCCGGGGGCGGTTTTTGTTGCCCACGTCCATGGACGCTCGATGCCCGGCGGTTGTCAACCCCGTCGCGCAAGACTCTTTACACGGGCCGCGCCGCGCCCTTTCCGTTCTCGATTCAGGGAACTGCCACCGCCGCCCGAAACGCCATTTGAACGGCCTTATACCGACGCTGTGACACCTTCGGCGTACCTCCCGAGGGCTGCATAGGGTGGGCGGCACGGGGGCCGTTCACACCGCCTGGCGGGGTCGCGGTTTCCGGGTTGAAACGACTACGCCGCACGCCCGGCGGACCGGACGCGGCGCTCACCGCAACCCGTGGGGCCCTTCTTGGGTTGTGCCGAAAATCACTTCACGAATTTATAGGGCTGCGCCTTTCGCGCGCATGAATGGAACCGGGTCAACCGCGTTGTTCTCGGTGGCGGGATAGCCTTCGTGGATCTCGTAGTGCAAATGGGGGCCGGAGGAGTTTCCGGAACTGCCGACGTGGCCGATTGGCTGTCCCGTGATCACCGGTTGCCCCACCTGGACGGCAGGCCGGCGCACCAGGTGGCAGTAGCGCGACACGATGTCCCCCGCGTGCCGGATCTCCGTATACCAGCCACACCCGCCGAGGCCGGGGTAGCCGTCACGGTCGCACGGCATTGGCCCGCCGGTGGGTTCCCACGAGTTACCCCCGACGTTGCACCGCACGCGCACCACCACGCCACCGGACGCAGCTCGGATGACGGTGCCTTTCGGGGCCATGATGTCGACGCCGTCGTGGCCGGGCCGGTCGCTGGTGCGGAAGCCGGAGCCTGCCGTGCCTGCAACGGGGCGGGTCCACCCGGAGGCACTGATCGGTGCACCGTCGCACACGGGCAGCGTTCCGCCGGTGTACACCGCAACGATCTCGGTTGCTCGTGTCTCGTGTTTGGCATAGGCGTCCGGGTACGCCGACCGTTGCACCTTCTGTGCCGCCTGGGTGAGCGGTAGCCGTTCCCACCCCGGCACGGTGAGCAGGCGCTCGTAGAACGTCGCGGCGGCGTACTCGGGGTTCATGAGTTGTTCCGGGGTGCCCCATCCCTGCGACGGTCGCTGCTGGAACAGCCCCAACGAATCATGATCGTTGTCCGGGCCGAGGTCACCGTGGTTGATCAACGAGGATTCCTGGAGGGCGGTGGCGACCGCGATCACCCACCCGCGCACCGGTACCCGCATCCACTCACCCACGGTCACGATCACCGAGGCGTTACGGACCTGCTCCGCAGACAACCCCGCCGGGGCCGCGCCCGGCGCGGTGACCGCCCCGACGCAGCTACCCCCGCCCCCACCGCCTCCGAACACGGACGAGACGACTCCAGCGGTGGCGGAGGTCAGCAGCAGCAATGTCACGGCTACCCCGGTCGCGACCCACACGGCTACCCGTCCCACGACGCACCGCCCCCGGTCGGCGTAGGTAGGTCGGCCAGACTCACCCGGTCGGGGTGCCCGACGATGCGCCAGACCGGCCCCGCCGGGCCGCCGGACGCGGAGGCGTGGTCGGCGGTGGCGGTGGCGACGGTCAGCCCGTCCGGTACCCCGGTCCGCTGGAGGTGGGTGTGCAGGTTGGTCTCACGGGCGGCGGTGGGTAGCCAGAACAGCACCGGGTACGCGAGCCGGGGCGGTAGTGCGGCGTAGCCGGTCAACTTGCCCACCACCCGGCCCAACGTCTCCGTACCGAGATCGGCCTCGACCCAGAACGGCACCGTTCGACCGTTGTCGGCCCACACGCCGTGCCCGTCCGGGCGGACCAGGTTGCCGCACGCCTCACGGCACCGTGCCTCGTTCCACCACCGCACCAACCGCGCCCCGGGGTACGCGCGGGCATGAGCCGTGAGCGCGACGAAGAACCCGTTCACCGCGATCAGGTGCGCCAACGCCGGAGACATCGCGAGCCGGGCCGTAGCGTCGCGCACGGCGGCGGGACGGGGCAGCGCCTCACCGCGCCCGGCCGCGAGCAGTGCCGCACCGACCGGGCCGAGGGTCCACCTCCACGCTTGCGACCCGGGCCGCTGGTAGTGGCGGAACCGGTCGAGGATGTCTCGATCACGCAGGGTGTTGAGGCGGTTGCGGGCACGACCGACCGACCCGAAGGCGAGGTCGACGAGCTGATCGGTGGTGAACGTCCGGTGCTGGTCGAGCAGGTCGAGCAGGAGCCGGTCTCGGGGGGTGAGCCGGCCGAGTTCGGCGGCCACGACGGACGCCGTCAGGCGGGAGCTGCCTGTGGCAGGTGTGCGGGTAGGAGGGATATCTCTTATCAGTCGGTTCCGGTCCACGAGCCCTCCTCACCGCCGTCCACGTGCGCGTATGGCGTGTTCAAGGGGGCGTGTTCACCCGGTTGTTCGTGGTCGTTGGGTTCCTCGTTGGATCGCTCGTTAGAGGTCTCGTTAGACCACTCGGGGTGTAGGGCAAAGGTGTTGCGACCCACCAGTTCCACATCTGCCTCGACGGGTGTCGACCGCTCGGCCGGTGCGGCAGCGGTCGCGGTCTCGCCGAGCAACCGGCGACGGTCCTCGGCGACGAGGCCGGTGTGATCGCGGGCCGCGCGGCGCAGCTCGCCGGCCCGCCCCTTGACGGCCGGGGGTGGAGGCTCGGTGTCGGCGGTAACCGGTGGCACGACGCGGCCACCGGCGACCGGGCGGAGGACGACTTCGTAGCCGCCGAGGCGGATCAGGTCTCCGTCGTCGAGGTACGGCCGCAGGTGCCGGGCCTGGTCGATGGCGTCGCGGGGGGCTAGGGCGAAGTACACCTTGTTGCGGGCGTTGGCGTCGATCGCCTCCACCATGTCCGCGGACAACTGCCCGAGGTACTGGTGAGCGAGGAGCCAGGAGACATGCAGGCCGCGGGATTCGGCGAGGGCGTCATCGATGCCGATGGGCAGGTGCAGGAAGTTGTGGCACTCGTCCAGCGCAATCATGGCGTCGGGGCGGTCGTCTTCGCGGATGCGGGCGCGGGCGGTGGTGGCCTGCCACAGCCCCGCGAGCAGCAGCGAACCGACCAGGCGGGTGCCGTCCTCACCGAGGACGCCCTTGGGCAGCCGCGCGAGCAGGACGCCGCCGTCGAGGATGTCGGCGAAGGAGAACGTGGTGGCCGGCACCCCAAACAAGCTGTTCGCCATCGGATGCGCCAGCACCAGGCGCAGCCGGGACAGCAGCGGGGCCACGAGGCCGGAGCGCTGCGCGGCGGGCAACTCGTTGAACCCTTCCCAGAACTCGCCGAGGGTGTTGCCCTCCCAGGCGTTCAACCTGCTGGTGACGGCGTTGACCCGGGCGGCCCTCCATCCGGAGTCGGACAGCAGCCGCGGCAGCTGGGCGAGGGTGGCGCCGTCGAGGTGAGCGAGGGTGAGCAGGCCGTGATAGCAGATGTCGGCGGTGCGGTGGCCCCACCACCGCGACCACACCTTCGCCATCACCGCAGTGAGATTGGCGGCCACGTCGTGCGGGCTGCCGCCGTGCACGGCCGGGTCGAGCAGGTTGATCGCCGGTGGCGCGGCCCGCTCGTCCGGGTCGATGAGGACCAGCCGGTCCCCACACGACGTGGGCAGCCGGGCCAGCAAGTCACGGATGAGGTCACCCTTGGCCGGGTCGAAGGCGGCCACGCCGCGACCCGCCTCGACGTCATCGAGGATCATCCGCATCAGCAGGGTCGTCTTGCCCGTGCCGGTCGGCCCGAGCGCGTGGACGTGGTAGCGGCAGTCGGTCAGGGAGATTCCGACCCGCGTCGGCGGTCCGGCGTTGGCGGTGCCGATGACCTTGCCGCCGAGGCCGTGTCGCTGGTCGAGCGGTACCAGGTTGAGCCTGCGGTCCTCGGTGTCGGTGTTCGATCCGGCAGCCTTGTTTTCGATCTTGTTCAAGGGGTGCTCCAAACGGTCGGCGGATCGTCGTGCCCGTCCGGCTCGGCCGGAGGGGCGGCGAGCGGCCGGCGGCGCGGGGTCGGGGTAGCGCGGAAGACCTCGCGGGTGGCGGCCCGACGCCGCGACGCCGCGCCGGGCAGGCCGTAGGCGGCCGGCTCGGCGGGCAATCCCGCGAAGGCGGCGGCTTCCACGACGGAGACGAGGCTCATCCGGGTCTCGGGCGCCCACCGGTCGGCCGCCGCGACCGCCCCATGCCGTAGCCGGCGGCGGGTGAAGTGGGCCGAGAGCAGCCCGAACCCCGAGCTGACGTCAGCGGCGGCGGCGACAGCGGCCGGGTTGGTGGGACCGGCGACTACCGCGTGGACGGCGACGAGCAGGTGGGGCGCGTCGGCGTACTTCGCCCGCGCCTGCCGGGCCAGCTCGGCGACGTACGGGTCGGTCGGGCTGCTGGTGCGCCGTCGTGTGCTCGATGGGCCAGGGGTGACCACGTCGAGCACGGTCAGGATCCCGGCACGGAGTGCCTCGGTGAGCAGCCCGGCGGAGCGGGTGATTCCTCGTGCTCGGCGGGAGCGTGGTGGGTTGGTCATCGCGCGACGGAGCAGCCGCAGCCGGTGCGCTGGTGCGCGGCCGAGGTGGACTTGCAGAAGCGCGCCGCCGGTGCGTCCGGCCGAGGCGAGGCCGCCGTAGACGGCCCGGAGCCGGTCCTCCTCGGGGGCGCTCGCGTCCACGCCTCGGCGCGGGGCCGGGGTGGCGTTCTCGACTAGGGGCAGCCATTCCGGCTGGGTGGGCCAGACCGCGAGGGCGGCCACGGCCCCGGTCGTCGGGACGGCCGGTGGGGCGGTCTGTTCGGCGCGGACGCCGGGCCAGCCGCGTTGCAGCAGCCGCACGACGGCGGTCGGGTTGACCCCTGGTGGTAGCCACAGTCCGCAGCGCATCCCGTCGGGGTCGGCGGCGACCTCCCAGACGAGCCGGGCCGGGCGCAGCGCCCAGCGGCGCGGCGCGGGCAACACGGTGGCGAGCAGCCGCCACAGGCCGACCGTCGCGGCAGGGGTGGCGGTCACCGGCGGGATGATCTGCAGCCACCGCGCTCCGGCGGCATGCCGCCGCCAGACGCGCCGCCGCCACAGGCTCCACCCGACCCGTACGGCGATGAGCACCGCCACAGTGGCGAGGAGCAGCGGCCACCGGTCGCGCACAAGACGCCACACGGCGTCGGTGGCGTCGTCGCCCCACGAGCCACAGAGCAGCTCACCGACGAAGGAGCCGGGCACGCCGCCCTGACCAGGCACACACCCGGTGGGCTCCGGAGACGGGGACAGGGCAGGGATGGGAACCATCCGGAACTCCGATCGGCGGCGGTGAGAGATGCTCGGGGGCCGGGGTCAGCGGTGACGGGCAGTCGGGCCGATGACCGGGCCGGTGACGATCAACTCGTGCTCGGTCGCGGAGGCGTGGCCGTGGAAGGCCACCCGCGCCGACCCGGCCGCAAGCAGGGCGTCTCCGCGCTGGCAGGACAGCAGGAACGCCCGCTCGCCATCAGTGAGCCCGAACGCCTCGGCTACCGCGCCGATCGCCTGCGGCGCCTGCCGTAGCAGCACCTGGGTTGCGGCGTTGGAGACGACGGCGCGGCCGGTCTTGGTGGCGAGCACGTCAGCGGCGTCCTGGGTGACGACGGTCAGGCCGACGCCATACTTGCGCGCCGACTTGGCCAGGGTCTCCAGGAACACGCCGCCGCGCCCGCCGGAGAGCAGCTTCCACGCCTCGTCCACGAGCACCATCCGCAGCACCTCCGGCCGCTGACCGGGTGCGGTGGCGGCGCGGACGGTGCGCCAGATCGTGTCGAGGGTGAGCAGCGTGCCAACCGGGTGAAGTTGCTCGGGCAGGTCCTTGATGGCGAAGACCACGAGATGCCCCTGCGCTGCGGTGGTGGTCGGACCGTCGAACAGGCCCTTCATGCTGCCCGCCACGTAGGGGTGCAGGCGGGCGGCGACTCGACGGCCGGCGTCGTCGGTGTCCTCCAGCGCGGCCATCACATCACCGAGCAGCGGTGCCGGTCGTCGCCAGGTGCGCGGGTCAGTGGTGATGCCCTTGGCCCGGTACGCCGCGAGCACCGCCACGTCGAGGGAGCGGGCTTCGTCGCCGGGCAACGGCGCGCTGACGGCGGTGTCACCGCTGCCGATTACGGTCACGAGCGTGTGCAGGAACCGCGCCCGGTCGTTGAGGGCGTCGTCGTCGCCGGGCGGCAGATCAAGTGGGTTGATCTTCACGCCGGCCGCGCCGAGGCGGATGACGGTGCCGCCGACCGCGTCGGCTAGGCGCAGGTATTCGTCTTCGGGGTCGATGACGAACGCCTCCACCCCGAGGCACAGGTTACGCAACAGGTCGAGCTTCGCCAGATAGGACTTGCCCTCTCCGGAGCGGGCGAGGATGACGGCGTTGTAGTTGGGCTGCGCCCACCGGTCCCACACAACGACGCCGGGCGAGTGCAGGTTGAGCCCAAACAGCACACCCATGCCGCTGTCCCCAGCGGTGTCGGGCAGGTCGGGGCTGGTGAACGGAAACGCTGCGGCGAGGGCATCGGTATCGAACACCCGCTTCATCCCCAGCGCGTCGAACGCCAGGGGTAGGCCGCTGATCCAGCCCTGCAACTGCCGCCACGTCACCGGCGCGGTCTCCAGCAGCAGCGAGGAGGCTAGGGAGCGCACCTCGGCCACCCGATCGGCCAATTCATCCGGGCTGGCGCCGTGCACGGTCAGGTACAGACCGAGGCGGAACAGCCGGGCCTCGCCTCGGGCCACACGTCCCGCCAGCTCGGCGGCGTCAGCCGCGGCGGCATCAAGTTCGGGATCGTCGAGGCGGCCCTTGGCCGCGTCCTGGCGCCGGGAGGACTCAAACCGGCCCCGCTGCTTACGCAGCCGCTGCGAAGCCACCGCCGGCGGGACCGGCTCGATATGGAAGGCGACGTCGACCAAGCCCGGGTAGGCCAGGAGCGGCTCAGCCCACCCTGGGCCGACCTCAGCCGGGTAGCCGACGACGGTCAGGGTGGCACTGTAGCCGTCCCCGACCCGCACGAACCGGCCGTCGACCTCCACGGCGTCCGGCGAACCGGACAGGATCGTGGCCGACTCGGGCAGAGCAGGTCGCCGCTTCGGCAGCAGTGCGGAAAGCAGGCTCACAGGTCATCACCTCCGACAAACGTGGCGTAGGGCGTGAGTGCCGAAGCGGTGGGGTCGAGGCTGGCCGCAAGCCGCACCGTGGCCTCCGGCCCGGCGAGGACCCGGGCGGAAACCTCACAGCCGGCGAGAGCGCGCACCGCCTCGGCCGCGTGGTGCGCGGTGTGGTGCGCACCGCGACGGCTGCGCACCGCGACGGTGACCTGCCGGTGCAACAGCTCGCGCTGCCCGGCCAGGTCATCGAGGAACGCCACGTGCGCGCGAGCGGCCTCCTCCAGCGCGGAATGCGGCAGCCCCGGGGCGGCGGCGAGGAACCGGTCGGCGAGGTAGGTCAAGTCGACTCGCTGCGCCCGCACCACGATCTGCGCCGGGCCGTCGAGGCTGTACAGCCACCGCGCGAACCCGGCCACCAGGCCGTTTTGTTCCCCAGGTGTCCGTAGCCCGAACGCCACCGTCGAGGCCGCGACCAGGCCGGTTGTGCCGTCCGGGCCGAGGTCGATCAGACCGTCCGGTGTGATGCCCTTCGCGGGTAGCCGCAGCGGTGCGGGCAGCGGGAGCCGGTCACCCGGCCCGGCGGTGGTCTGCACCCATGCCGGAGCCGGGATGACCGGCCCGTCTGCCGGCACAAGCCGGCGCGGACCGCGATGGTGCCGCAGCGCCGCGAGGAGCCACATGTCGAGGCCGACCCCGTCACGGCGGCCGACCGCGAGCAGGAACGCCCCGGCGGCGACCGGGATCGCCCCGGCAAGGAACCCCACCGGGTGCACCACCGTGGCCACTGCCGTCCACACCGTGTAGAGCAGCAGACCCGCCACGGCGAGGACCACCAACTGCCGCCCGGACATGCCGAACGCAAGCCGGTCGGGCCGCTCGATGTCGGCGGGCACCCGAGCCCGCATCGGCGCCTCGTCGCTGGGCCGGCTCATCGCTGATCACCCCTCGGCTTCGATGACGAGCGCCGCGCCGGGGCGGAGGAGCGACCTAGCGGCGGGGACGGGGATGGCGGGGACTGCTCGGTGCGGACGATGGCCGGACCTGCCGATGCCGGACCACCACTCGGGGACGACGCCGCCGCAGGCGCGGACGGCCGCAGCGGCGGGGACGGGACCACCGACCGGCGACCGTCCCGGGATGGCGGCGCGGACGAGATCGGCGGACGGGGCCGGGGCGTGCCGGTGGCCGGTGCCCGGCGGGCGGCGGCCGGGGTACCCGCCGTAGTGGCGGCTTGCCCGTGCGGGCCGGCACGCCGTGCGGCCGTAGGTCGCGTCGCTGGGATCGAGGCGCGTCGTGGACCGCCGGCTGCCGATGTGTGCGGAGCTGCGGAGAACACCGGCGTTACTGGGGCCGGTGGCCGGCGTGGTGCGTTCTGCGGTGTCGGTGCGGCCGAGAACGTGACCGCCGGTGCTCGACCGCCGCGCCGGGGTGTCGGTGTCGTGGCGTCGCTGAAGGCGACCCGGGTCGGCGGCATCGTCGGGGACGGTGGACTCGGCTGGGGCGGGGACGGGTCAGAGAACCGCGTGCCTGGGACACCTGCGGACGGCGGTGCCGGTGTGGACGGGGCGGACGGGTGGCTGAAGGTGGGGGCGGCGTTCGTCCCGGACAGCGCGGGTAGCGGCGTGTGGGTGATCGGGGCGTGGCTGAACGCGGCCGGTCCCGGCGGGGACGGGCGGACGGGAGTCGGCCCCGGACGAGGTGGAGGGGACGGGCGGGGCGGACGGGGGCCACCGGGCAGCGGACGGGGGCCGGGCGGACGGGAAGTCGTCCGTCCGGCGGTCCGGGCGGTGCTCGCGCCGCCCAGGATGCCGGCCGCCGCCCCGATCGTTTTGATCATCAGGAAGGCGTGGACGAGTTGACCGATCAGTCCTCGGCCGTTGCGCTGCCCGAGCGGGCCGAGGACGAACTGTCGCATCCAGCCCGGCAGTTTGATCAGCAGCCACAGCATCGTCAGGCAGACCACGATGCCGAGGAGCCCATGCCCGGTCGCGGGTATGCCCATGACGGTCGGTCCGGCGGGGGTGAGGAACACCTTGATGGCGGCCATGACGACGATGGCCTGGCCGAGTTGCAGGCCGAGGCAGGCCAGGAAACAGCGCCACCACAGGTGGGCCACGCCCTCGGTGAGCGGGCTGGCGTGGCAGATCAACGCCGCCGGGGCGACCCCGAACAGGATGACCAGCGCCGCCAGACGAAGGACGAACGTGAACTCCAGGACGAGGCACATCACGATCACCGCGATGGCCAGCAACGCCATCAGGAACCCGCCGCCTCGCAGGGCGTCGTCCACGGTCTGCCGGATCGCCGTCGCGGCGCTCGGGCCGTCGATCGTGTTGCCGGCGATGGCCACAGTGAGCGCGTTGGTCAGCTCGATCGCCTTCTGGCCGATGATCAGGCTGCAATTCGCGAGGACCACGCCCACGGCGATGCGGGGTAGCACCTGCTTGAGCCCATACTGGGTTTGCAACGTTTCCCGAGCGGTGATCAGGAAACCGCCGGCCACGATGAACAGCACGATGATGCCGTTGGCGACGATCAGGCTGATCGTCCAGATCGCCTTGACGTGCTCGTTATTGGTGAGGTCCGGGGTGGACAGCCATGATGCGCCGAGGGCCTCCATGACCGGCTGGAGGGCCTGCTCGGCAGCCCAGACGACCAGGTCCACGACGGCCTTGCGGATCTGGCCGCCGATGTCGTACCAGGCCGGATCATCATCGACCCCCTGCGACGGCGGGCCGGGAGTCGGGGCAGGGCCGGGCGCGGGTGCCGGCGTGGGCGACGGGGACGGGTCCGCTCCCGGCGGGCGGACGCCCGGGTCGGGCACGCCAGGCGGCGGGCCGGGCGCGGTGGAGGGCGGGCCGGGCGCGGGGCTCGGCTCGGCGTGCGCCGGCCCGGCCCAGGCGAGGGCCAGGCCAGCGAGAACGACCACGCCGAGCAGCAGCAACGCCAGCCGACGGGTGACAGGGTGGGGTCGGATCGCCAGGGTGCCCATCACGCCACCCACGCGCCGACGATGGTGACAAACAGCGGCGCGAGCAGGGCAAGGCCGTAGCCGATCGCGGCGGACCGCAGCGTGAGCTTGGCTTTCTCGACCTCGCCGGGGTCGCCGTTGGCGGCCAAGTACCGTAGGCCACCGACGGTCAGGAACAGCGTGGCGACGGCGACGAGGATCCCGACGAGCCAGGCGCGAATCCGGTTGGCGACCTGTTGGATCGACTCGGCGGACAGCACCACCGAGGCTGGTTCGGCCGCGTAGGCCGTGTCAGGGACGGCGGCGAGGGCTACCGCCACCGCGGCGGCACCGAGCAGCATCACCAGCCCGACGCGGACCGGTTGAGGAAGGTGTCGACGCAGACGAGGGACGGTCGGCCGTCCCCGCCTGCCCGTCCCGAGACGACGAACGGCCGCCTCGGGACGCGGGACAAGACGGTGATCCATGGGATTGGGCACCTCCGGGGCGCACGCCGAAACAGCCCGCAGCGGGGCGGGGGCGCGCGAGTGGGTGGCGAAGGCGGGACCAGGCGGTGCGGGGTGACCTGTGATGCCGACCGGCGCGGCCGTCCTCCTCACCAGCAAGTTCGGTGGGTGGGCCAGGGGCCGTGCGGGGTGTCAGCGCCGTCAACGGATCCGGTCGAAACGAGGTCACCTGCGCGGAGAAGTCCCGCACTAGGGGATTACACATCCGGGCCTCGGATTGGAAACCGGCAGCTCAGGCAACCTGCTTACGGACGCTTCCGGGCGGTCGAGGCGTCTAGGACCACCGTCGCGGTGGCCTCGGTGATCACGTCGGCGTACGGGTCGGACAGCGCGCCGGACTCGATCGCGGCCGTCAGCCGGGCCACCGCGGCGGTGCGCCGCTTGTACAGGTTCCAGCGCGGCTGGCCGGTCCGTTCGGCGTACGCGGTGAGGCTGACCTCTTCCAGGTACGTCGCGCCGATCAGCTCCGCCTCCTGCACGGTGATGACCCCGGCGGTCACCGCGCGGGCCAAGACGAGATCCGGGTGGCCGAACGGGGCCGGCGGCACCACCGCCCCGGGGGCGTGGTTCGGTGCCCCGGACGAGGCCGGCTCCAAGTCACGCAGTTCGGCGCGGGCCTTGGAGAACGCGGCGGACAGCAGGTTCCCGACCACGCCCGGCCTGTCGAGGTCGACCGTGCCGAGAGCGCGCAGGAAGTGCTCGACGATGGCGGCCTGCACGTCGCCGGTGAACAGCTTGGCCAGCAGGTACGCCTTGAACCGCAAGCCCGGCAACGCCACGCCGACCGCACCGGCCCTCCAGGCCGGGTCACCGGTACGGGCACGCTGCACCAGCAGCCGCCACACCACATCCCGAGCGGCGTAACCGCAGGACGGGTGCATCAGGATCGCCGACAACTCCGGCAGGGCAATAGCCCGGCGGGGCAAGCCGTGGCCGAGGCAGCGGCCGTCGACCGACAGTGGGCTCGGTCCCTGCCCCAGCAGCCGGAACCGGTACTCGATGTCGTTAAGCAGCGTCTCGCCACGCGGCCCGGCAGCCGGGCCGGTGGCAGGGGGACGACGGTCCATGGTGGTGCTCCCTCGTGATGACCATGTGCCGTCCGGCGGGAGTGCCGGTCGGCGCTGTGCCACCACGCCACCAGGGCCTTTGAACAGATCATGAACACTGCTGATCTTGTTCAAGGCGTCTCGACACGTGTTCAACCCGGCCATCGCCGATCCCCATCGATGCGCCTCGCCGTCAGCCGGCCGCCGCTCTGGGCCGAGGTGTGCAACCCGTGGTCAGGGCTGTTCAAGGCGCTGGACGCCGGTTGCGCCCGCGCCGAGGCCGCGCCCATGAACACGCACTGCCCTCCGACGCGATCCACGCCTCAAGTCGGCGCGCGCTCACACCCGCAGCGATTGTGTTCAAGGCCCCTCGACAGTCAGCCGGTTCGTGTTCCACCGGATAATGACCTTGTTCAAGCCGGTAAGGATCTTGTTCAACCGGTCACCGATCGCGTCGGAGTTCGACGCCGCTCACGCGAGGCCGGCAGCCGAGGTCTCGACGGCTTTGACCTGTGTGTTCAACCCACTGAGGATCTTGTTCAACCGGGCGATGCCGGGCGGCGCGGCGGAGTCGGCGCAGAGCGCGTTTCCAATCCAAGACCCGGATCTGTAATCCCCTAGTGTCAGCGCTCGTCGGCGGACGTGGCCCACACGCTCATGCCGAAGCCCCACGCCACTGCCCCCGGTGACCGGCTCCAGCCGGTACCGGTCGGGCTGTTCCTTCCCCGCCGCGTCCAGCGCACGCCCCGCACCGGAGTGCCGGACTGGCACGGACTCTCCCCAAGCCATCTCGCCTACCTCATCCGCCGCTACACCCACGCCGGCGACGTGGTGCTCGACGTCGACGCGCACCCCGCCGCCCTCGCCGCCACCCGCTACCTGCGCCGGGCACCAGCCCGACTGATCACCGGTCGCCACGGCCCGCGCGTGCGGCTCCTCACGTCCGCCCCCGAACGCCGGGCGGCGCGTCGGCCCGGTACCGGTGTCGACCTGATCCTGGCGAGCCTGCCCGCCGGGACGCAGCGCCTCACCCAAGACAGCGCGGCCACCGCAATGACCGCCTGGCGACCTCTACTGCGCCCCGGCGGGTTCCTCCTCGTCGGCCTCACCCCCGCACCACCTGGACCGGGCGAGTTCAGCCACCGCGCGACGGTCATCGCCGCCGCCCGCGCCGCCGGCTTCTTCTACCACCAGCACATCCCCGCCGTCCTCGTCCCGCTGCCCGAACACGAGCCCCGCACCAACCCCGACCACCCCGGCGAGGCCGACGACCGGCGGCTGCTCGCCGGCCGCCACCTGCCCGCCTTCCGCGATTTGGTCGTGTTCGGCACCACCGCCACCGGTGAGGAGAACCCCCATGCCTGAGCCTCGCCCGTCGTTCCGCACCGCCGGTCCGCACGACTCCGCGCCGCCGTACCCCGGGTCAGACTTGGCGGATCTGCTCGCCAAGGGCTACCTGGGTTCGGTCTGGCTCACCGGCCGACATCCGTCCCGCGACCTGCGGCGCGGCCGATACACCCCCGAGTCGATGAAGCACCCCGGCAAGATGCTGCCCACCATCGCCCGGTACGCCATCCGCACCTACACCAACCCCGGTGACCTGGTGCTCGACCCCATGGCCGGCATCGGCACCACCGTCATCGAGGCCATGCACCTCGACCGACACGGCGTCGGCGTCGAGTACGAAGCCGAATGGGTCGCCCACGCAGCGGCCAACATCCGTCACGCCGCCCAGGCCGGGGCAACAGGCCGGGGCGAGATCTACCACGGCGACTCGACCACGCTGCCGTCCCTGCTGCCGGCGAGCCTGCACGGGCGAGCCTCCCTGGTGATCACCTCGCCGCCGTACGGGCCGTCCACCCACGGCCACGTCCGCACTCCCGGCCCGAGACGCGGCAAGGTCCGCAAGCTCCACCACAAGTATGGAGCCGGGGACAACCTCGCCTACCGCAGCCACGGTCAACTCGCCGACGGGTTCACCGCGATTCTCGCCGGTTGCCGCACGCTCCTGCGGCCCGGCGGACACGTCGTGGTCACCGCCCGGCCCTACCGTCGCCACGGCGAACTCATCGACATTCCCGGCATGGTCGTCGCCGCCGGCATCAACGCCGGCCTCGAACTGGTCGAGGAGTGCATCGCCCTCATCTGCGGCGTTCGCGACGGCGTGATCATCCCGCGGGCCTCGTTCTTTCAGCAGAAGAACGTCCGCGACGCCATCACCGCAGGCGACCCGCAATGGCTCGTTCAACACGAAGACGTGGTGATCTTCAAAGCCCCGCCGCAGGACCCCCGGCGCGCCTCGACAGTGAGCGGATGCGCCCCGGCCACCGCGCACACCGGCCGCAGGCTTGATGTCTTCACCCCCGCCCACGTGGATCGACGTCCACACGCGCACGCCGTGAACGCCAGTCCCGACGGCCGTGCCACCGGCACCCGGTCCAAGCCGGACCGGGACGTGGAAAGGACACCCGATCCGTGCCCGTCCTCATCACCCCCCATCCCGGGGGACGTACGGTCCGACACCGCCGCCCGGCGGCCCACCGCCCCCACCAAACCCCACCCGCAGGACGGTTCGCCCGCTACGGCAGGCCGGCGATGAGCGCCCCGCCCGCCGCCGAATGGCGGCCCGACCCGCTCTTGACCATCGATGACGTTGCGCTCTGGTTGGGCAAGCCGAAGAACACCCTCTACGCCTGGCACAGCCGAGGCAAGGGACCACGCGCCATCCGCGTCGGCAACACCCTGCGGTACCGGCGCAGCGAGGTCGAACGCTGGCTCGACGCCCACACCGACCCGGAGCGCTGAGCCATGGCCCGACCCCCACTCCCAGTCGGCACCTGGGGCACCATCCGAACCGAGAAGCTCGGCCCCAACCGGTACTGCGCCCGAGCCCGATTCCGTGACTACGACGGCAGGACCCGCGATGTCGAAGCCGCCGGCACCACCGGCCCTGCCGCCATCCGAGCACTGAAGGTCGCACTTCGTGACCGCGCTGCACCGAACGACGACGAGATCACCCGCGAGACCCACGTCAGCAGACTCGCCGAACTCTGGGTCGAAGAGATCATCGCTGAGGAACGGCTCGCGCTACAGACCATTCAGCGGTACCAGACCAGCCTGCGCACACGGATCGTGCCCGCCCTCGGTGGCCTGCGAGTGCGCGAGGCCAGCGTCGGGCGGCTCGACAAGTTCCTACGGGATATCGCCAAGGAACACCCGTCGGCGGCCAAAGGCGCGAAAGTTGTCCTCGGCCAGATGTTTGCCCTGGCGGTACGTCGGGGCGCGCTGACGGCCAACCCGGTGCGCGAGACGGGGCGACTACGCAAGCCGCGCCGTAAGGTCGCCGCCCTTAAGGATGAGCACCTTCAGACCGTCCGTTCGGCGATCCGCGCCTGGCAGCAACCGATTCTCGGCAAGCCCGGTCCCCGGCACTCCGGAGACCTGGCCGACATCGTCGACCTGATGCTCGCCACCGGCGCCCGCATCGGTGAAATCCTCGCTCTGCGATGGGAAGACCTGGACCTCGCCGCGGAACACCCGACCTTGACTATCTGCGGCACGATCGTCTACCTCAAAGGCAAGGGATTCTTCCGCCAGGAGTGGACGAAGTCCGACGCCGGGTTCCGAACAGTGGTCCTGCCTCGGTTCGCGGTAGGGATGCTGATGGCCCGCAAGCTCAACGCCCCCGACAACCCCCACGATGCGATCTTCGCCTCCCGGCGTGGCACGTGGCTGTCTCCGCAGAACGTACGCCGCCAGTGGCGACAAGCCCGCGCCGACACCGGCCTCGAATGGGTCACCCCGCACACGTTCCGCAAGACCGTGGCCACGCTCATCGACAAGGAGGCCGACGCCAAGAGCGCCGCCGCCCAACTCGGGCACGCCAACGAGGACGTCACCAACATGTACTACATCGCCAAGCCCGTCCTCGCACCGGACGTCTCCAACATCCTCGAACGGTTCAGCGCCGATCGGGCAGCAAGTGACCCCGACCCGCCGCGACCGGCTGTCTAAACGGACCGCATAGGGATGAACCGGCGGTCCCCCGACACGTCCCACGGCCGATGCGACGGAGAATCTGGTTGCCGACCGGGTTAGTGGGGGGTTTTCGGGGGACGATTCAAGAGTCCATAGACAAAAATCAACGCCCTGACCAGCGTACTTGCTGGTCAGGGCGTTTCCTCTGGTCGGGGTGGCCGGATTCGAACCGACGACCTCTTCGTCCCGAACGAAGCGCGCTACCAAGCTGCGCCACACCCCGAGGCGTGCCGACAAATAGTAGCCCACCCGTCCCGGGGGTCAAACTCGGTACCCCGGGGCGGCGGTCAGCGTGGGATGAGCGTGAGCAGGCTGGCCTCCGGCGGGCAGGCGAAGCGGACCGGGGCGGTGGGGTGGGTGCCGAGGCCGGCGGAGACGTGTAGCCAGGAGTCCGAGCCGGGCCAGCGGTGCAGGCCCTTCGCCATCGACCGGGGCAGACCGCAGTTGGTGACCAACGCCCCTACGCCAGGTACGCAGACCTGACCGCCGTGGGTGTGGCCGGCGAGCAGCAGCCCGAAGCCGTCGGCGGCCATCTCGTCGAGCAGCGGCGGCTCGGGGGAGTGGGTCAGGGCGATGGAGAGGTCCGCGTCGGTCGAGACGGGGCCGGCCACGGCGGGGTAGTCGTCCCGTTCGATGTGCGGGTCGTCGACACCGATCATGTCGATCGCCCGGCCGCCGGCCTTGATCGTGCCGCGCCGGTTGTTCAGGTCCGTCCAGCCGGCCCTGGTGAAGACGTCCCGCAGCTCCTCGTAGGGCAGCTCGGTCCCCTCCGAGTATTCCCGGTCGGGCAGGAAGTAGCTGAACGGGCTCTTCCAGACCGGCCCGGTGTAGTCGTTGGAGCCGAAGACGAACGCGCCCGGGTAGTCGAGCAGTGGTTGCAGCGCCCGCAGCACACCCGGCACCGCGTCGGGGTGGGCCATGTTGTCCCCGGTCACCACCACCAGGTCGGGGTCGAGGGCGGCCAGCGACGCGACCCACTGCTGCTTGCGTAGCTGGTTGGGGGTCATGTGCAGGTCCGACAGGTGAAGTACGCGCAGCGGCTCGGTGCCGGTCGGCAGCACCGGGACGTCGAAGCGCCGGAGGGTGAACATGTTGCGCTCGATGAGCGACGCGTACGCCAGGGCGGCGGCGCCCGTCGCGAGCGTGGCGGTCGCGAGCCGGAATAGTGTGCGCTTTCGCATGCCGATCAGGGTAGTTTGACCGTCCATGAGCACGTTGAAGGACCGCCTTACCGCTGACATGCGCGCCGCCCTGAAGGCCCGCGACGAGCTGACCACCTCCACCCTGCGGATGGCCCTGGCCGCCGTCGGCACCGCCGAGGTCTCCGGCAAGGCCAAGCGCGAGCTCAGCGACGAAGAGGTGCTGGCCGTGCTGACCAAGGAGGCGAAGAAGCGCCGGGAGGCCGCGACCGCCTTCGCGGACGCGGGCCGGGCCGAGCAGGCCGCCAAGGAGACCGCCGAGGGTGAGGTGCTGGATCGCTACCTGCCGAAGCAGCTCTCCGACGCCGAGCTGACCGAGCTGGTCGCGGGGGCGCTCGCCGCGGGTGGCTTCACCGGCAAGGCCCAGATGGGCCCGGCGATGAAGGCGGCCCAGGCCGCGGTGGCTGGCCGGGCCGAGGGCGGTCGGGTGGCCGCCGAGGTACGCGGCCAGCTCGGCGGCTGAATCCTGCTGTCGACGAGCCACGGGCGGGCACCCGCGTTGGGTGCCCGCCCGTGGGCGTTGCTGGCGGCGATCAGCCGCCCGGCCGGTCGTCGTCCGGCGGGCGGGTGGGGATGCTGGGCGGCCCGGACGGACCGTTGCCGGGCCGGCCGTTGCCGTTGCCGTTGCCGCCACCGTCGTTGTTGCCGCCACCACCGGCGCTGACCTGGATCGTCACGTACCCGCCCTTGATGGTGCGGCCCTCGGGGCTGGTGCCGGCCGCAGTGCCGGCGGGGCACTCGGAGGTGACCCGGCTGCTGGAGACGATCGGCTGGAAGCCGGCACCGGAGATGCGCGACTTCGCCTGCTCGATGGCGAGGCACCTGACGCCGGGGATGCTGCGCTGGTCACCGAGGGAGATCTTCTGACCCGGCGGGTCGAAGTCGATTCTCTTCTTGCCCTTCATGGCGTCGCGCAGCGTCTCGTTGACCGGCGGGTTGATGCCGTCCGCCTGGTTGTGCTTCATCTTGACGTTGGTCTGCGGCCAGTCCGGGTCGGCCAGGATGCCGGCCACCGCGTACTGCTTGGTCATCGCGACCAGGGAGGCGGTCTTCTCGGAGTCGGTGGTGCCGGACTTGCCCGCTACCGGAGCGTTGACGATGCTCTTGGTCTGCGGGGACGTCCGGCTGCCGCCGCACTTGGTGGTACGGGAGTTGTCACCCACCGGGCAGCGGGCCGCGTCCACGGCCGCCCGGGCGACCTCGGTGCTGAACCGCTTCTCGCAGCGCGGGTTGGCCACGTCCAGCTTGTTGCCGTCCAGGTCGCGGATCTCCTGCACCGGGATCGGCTCGCAGTACTTGCCGTCGGCGGCCAGCGTGGCGTACGAGTTGGCCAGCTCCAGCGGGGTTACCTGCGAGACGCCCAGGGTGAACGCGCCCCACTGGTGCGCGGCCTCCTTGTTGTTGGCGAACTTCGCGTCCTCGCTCTGCCGGAACTGGATGCCCAGGCGCTTGGCCACGTCGACCACGTTTTCCGCGCCCACCTGCTGCTGCAACGGGACGAAGTAGGTGTTGGTCGAGGCCGAGAAGGCGCTCCACATGTCCTTCACGCCGCCGGGCTGACGGTTGGAGTTGGTCGGGCAGTAGAGGTTGGTGCCCGGGCAGGCGGCCGGGCTGCTGCTGCTGATGATGTATTCGGACTTGAACTGCTGCGGGGCGTTGATGGAGTAGCTGAGCGGGATGCCCTTCTCCAGGGCGGCCACGATGGTGTAGATCTTGAAGACCGAGCCGCCCTGGTACCCGGTGATCCCGTCGCCGCCGCTCAGCAGCGGATTCACCGTGTTCGGGTAGTTGCCGAGCTTGCCCTTGTTGCGCTGGACCGGATCGCTGTGCGGCCCGTTCTTCGGGGCCTTCGGGTTGTCGAGCTTGAAGTTGCGGTTGGTCGACAGCGCCCGCACCCGGCCGGTCCCGGGCTCGACCACGGCGATCATCACGGCTTCCTTGGAGGTCACCGGCTTCGCCTTGCGGACCGCCGTGTCCGCGCCCTGCTGAGCCTGCTTGTCCAGGCTGGTGGTGATCGTGTAGCCGCCGCTCTTGAGCCGGCGCTCGCGGTCGTACGAGGTCGAGCCGAACGTCTCCTGCGCCATCCACCAGCGGTAGAAGTAGTCGCAGAAGAAGCCCCAGGCGTTCTTGTTGGCGGCGACGCAGCCGTTGGAGGTCCGCTTGCCCTTGACCACGAGCTTGACGGCCTTGGCCGCCTCGGCCTCCTCCTTGGTGATCGCCCCGGTGGTGACCATGTGGTCGATGACGTAGTCACGCCGGGCGACCGCCTGCGGGTAGCCGCTCTTGGTGGTCGGGTCGAACGAGGTCGGCGCCTTGACCAGGCCGGCCAGCATGGCGGCCTCTTCGATCTTCAGGTTCTTCGGCGGCTTGTTGAAGTAGACCTGGCTGGCGGCGTAGACGCCGTACGCGCCGTTGCCGAAGGCGGCGAGGTTGAGGTAACGCTCCAGGATCTCGTCCTTGGACATCTCCTTGTCCAGCTGGATGGCGTACCGCATCTCGCGCAGCTTGCGGGCGCTGGTGTCCTCGGTGGCGGCGACCACGTCGGCCGGGTGGGTCGCCGAGTACGCGATGGCCATCCGGACGTACTGCATGGTCAGCGTCGAGGCGCCCTGCCGGTCCCGGGTGGCGTCGCTGTTGTTGACGAAGGCCCGGGCGACGCCGTTGAGGTCGACCCCGTTGTGGTTGTAGAACTGGTGGTCTTCGGCGGCGATGATCGCCTTCTGCATGTACGGCGAGATGTCGGCCAGCTTGGCCTCTCGACGGTTCTCGTCGTACATGGTGGCCAGGGGTGTCTTGCCGTCCGAGGCGAGCAGATAACTGATCTGGGGCGCGCGGGCCACGGTCAGTTCCTTCGGCAGCGCGCCGAAGGTATCAGCGCCGGCCTTCGCGGCCAGGCCAGACATCGCCACGGCGGGGAATGCCGCCGCGGCTACCACCACGCCGGCCAACAGCCCACAGACGAGCAGCGATGCGGCGTTGGTCAGGACGTTATGGTCACGTTTCCGCATCCAGGTCACCTCGACAGGGTACGCGTACAGGTAACGAGGGGCGCTGGGGCGTCTTTTCCCCATTTCCTGCGCGCGCCGGCCTCGTTGTGCTAGACGCGTGGCACCGGGTGTCCGGTTGCGTGATTCCGTGTCGAGTTTCCTCCCTGTGGAGGCGACCCGCAGCGTTTTCGCGGACTCCGGTGGGGTAAGCGGTGGTCCCGAGCCCGAGAAGCCGGGAGTGTCCGGAATGATGGATTTAGCCGACAACGTTGCGTAATCGGGCAACTACAGAGCATGATGGGGGCGGCGAGAGCGCCACATGTCGTCCGTGCCGCCTTTGGGGTAAGGCGTGCCGGGCGCTCGGGGGGAAATGCCGGCTGGCCCGCGACGGCGTCGGTAGTACTGCAAGGGGGGACGTGTACAGATGGGCATGATCACTGACTGGCCGTCGCTGGCGGCGTGTCAGAACGGGGACCCGGACGCGTTGTTCGTACAGGGCGCCGAACAGAACGTGGCGAAGCGGATCTGCCGAAGCTGCCCAGTCCGGTACGAGTGCCTGGCCGACGCGCTGGACAACCGGATCGAGTTCGGCGTGTGGGGTGGCATGACCGAACGTGAACGCCGCGCGCTGCTGCGCCGCCACCCGCAGGTCACCAGCTGGCGCAAGATGTTCGAGGCGGCGATGAAGAAGAACGCCAAGGACAAGACCGGCAAGGACAAGATCCTGGCCACCACCAGCAGCTGATCGCGGCCAGGAGCGGCCGATCGCCGCACCGGGCGTGCGTCAGGGGCGGCTGATCGCCGCTGCGATCGTGCGCAGCCCGTCGACGTCGTGCACGTCGGCGGGCTGCGCCGTCACCGAGACCGTCGGCACCTGCGGGAACGCCTCGGTGAACCGCGCGGCCACCTGCTGTTCGCGTACCGCCTGCTCGGCCAGGGTGGCATGCGCCCGCAGCACCTCGACGGTGCCCGCGTGGCCGCCGGCCGCGGCCAGCCGCTCGGCGGCGGCCCGGCTCTCCGGCGCGCCCAGGTCGGGCACGGCCGGGCGGTGCACCCGGTTGAGCACCAGGCCGGCGAGGGGCATGTTCTCCTCGCGCAGCCGGCCGGCGAAGTAGGCGGCCTCCCGGACCGCATCCGGCTCCGGCGCCGCGACCAGCACGAACGCCGTCTCACGTGCCTGCAGGATGCGGTACGTCTGCTCCGCGCGCTGCCGGAACCCGCCGAACATCGAGTCGAGCGCGGCCACGAAACCGGAGAGGTCAGTCAGCAACTGCGCGCCGATCACCTTCTGCACGATCCTGGAGAACATCCCGAAGGAGGCGGTGACCAGGCTGAACATGCTCCGTCCGCCGGTCCGCGCCGGGGCCAGCAGCAGCCGCAGCATCCGCCCGTCGAGGAAGCGGGACAACCGGGCCGGCGCGTCCAGGAAATCCAGCGCCGAACGCGACGGCGGGGTGTCCACCACGATCAGGTCCCACTCGCCCCGCGCGTGCAGCTGGCCCAGCTTCTCCATGGCCATGTACTCCTGCGTGCCGGAGAAGGTGGAACTCATCGCCTGGTAGAAGGGGTTTGCGAAGATCTCTGCCGCCTTCGCCGGATCGGTGTGCGCGAGCACCACGTCGTCGAAGGTGCGCTTCATGTCCAGCATCATGGCGTGCAACTCGCCGCCGCTGGACTCGACGTCGATCCCCTTGACCTGCCGGGGAGTGTTGTCCAACTCGGTCAGGCCGAGCGACTGGGCCAGCCGTCGGGCCGGGTCGATGGTGAGCACCACCGTACGCCGACCGTGCTGCTCGGCCGCGCGCAGCGCGAGCGCGGCGGCCGAGGTCGTCTTGCCCACCCCGCCCGCCCCGCAGCAGACCACGATCCGTACGCCCGGATCGGCCAGGATCTGGTCGACGTCCAGGGGCGGCGCGGCGTTGTCGGAAGGCACCAATCGAGCGTATCGGGCCGACCGGGCCAACGCGTCGGGCCGCGGTCAGGTGTGAGTCATTCGCCGGGCACGAGAGCTGCGGCGAGGGCGTCCAGCCCGGCGCGGTCCACCCCGTCGGGCAGGAACGGCAGCTCCACCAGGGGCACGCCCAGCTCGACCAGGTCGGCGCGGAGCGAATCCTCCAACTCCCGGCGGATGGCCTGGTCGCGCGCCTCCTCGTGCAGGCCGGTGACGAGCCGCCGGTCGGCTGGCAGCCCGGCGGCGCGCAGCCCCCGCGCCAGCTCCGCCTCGGTGACCAGCCGTGCTGCCAGCGGTGGCCGGGTCCCGTTGACGATCACCCGTCCCACCCCGAAGCCCAGCGAGGTCAACTCGTCGATCGCGTCGACGGTCTCCTGCACCGGCATCTCCTCCAGCAGGGTCACCACGTGCACCGCGGTCATCGGTGAGCGCAGGAGCGCCGCGACCCCCTCGCTCTGGGTCTTGATCGGGCCGACCTTGGCCAGCCGGGCGGTTTCGGCGGTCACGTTCAGAAAGCGGCCGATGCGCCCGGTGGGCGGGGCGTCCAGCACCACCGCGTCGTACACCCGCCGCTGCTCGACCGTGCGGGTGGTGGCCTCCTTGAGCTTGCCGGTGAGCAGCACGTCGCGCAGCCCGGGGGCGATGGTGGTGGCGAAGTCGATCGCGCCGAGCTTGCGCAGCGCCCGGCCGGCCGCGCCGAGCTTGTAGAACATGTCCAGGTATTCGAGCAGCGCCTCCTCGGCGTCCACCGCCAGCGCACAGACCTCGCCGCCGCCCGGCGCGTCGGCCAGGTGCTTCTCGGCGTACGGCAGCGGGTCGGTGCCGAAGAGCTGGGCGATGCCCTGGCGCCCCTCCACCTCGACCAGCAGCGTGCGCCGCCCACCGGTGGCCAGGCCCAGGGCGAGGGCGGCAGCCACACTGGTCTTGCCGGTGCCCCCCTTGCCGGTCACCACGTGCAGGCGGGCGGGCCAATCGGTGCCGGTCCGGTCGGCCGGACGCTGCGCTGCTCCCACCTGTCGAGCCTATCCAGCCAGCAAGGTCAGGCGACCTCGCAGACCCACCAGCCGGATTTTCGGATCACGGTGAAGCGCAGGTTCTGGTCGGCGATCTTCTCGTCTGCCGTGGTCACCGTCACCGTGGTGGTGACGGTGGCGCGGTCACCGGTCTCGTTGTCCACCTTCGGGGTGTCCCAGCGGAACCGGGGGTTCTGGTGGGTCGAGGCGTACTCCTCGACCTCGGCGACCTTTGCCCGGATCTTGTCCTGGTCACGGGCGGCGGTGCAGACCAACCTGGCCGCCTTGGCGGCGTCCCGCTCCTGGTAGATCGCGGTGAGGAAGTCGTCGACCGCCACCGACGGCTCCGGCGCGCCCTCGCCCGACTCGGTGTTGCGCAACGCCATGAAGGCGGCCACACCGCCACCGGCGCAGAACAGCAGCACCACGGCCAGGGCGATGGAGGCCAGCAGGGCGCCGCGCTTGCCGGGCGGGCCGGTCGGAGTCTGGTACGGCGGATAGCCGGGCGGGGGCGGCGGAACCGGCTGGCCCTGGGCGGCGTCCGGACCGGCCTGGGCCGGCGGAAGGTCTGTGGGGCCGGTCGGGCCGCCGGCGGGTGGCTGGGTCATCGCGTCCCCCCGGGTACGGCGCATCGCCGCGCGGAGGCGGCGAGCGTGGGATGGTGGCCGGGCCGAGCGCCCGTCCAGACCGGAAGGGTAGCGGTCCGGCTGCCCAACGCGGAGGGCCCGGTGTCTCCCGCATGGAACGGCGAGGCCGGTTTCCCGCTGGTCGGGTGTCGCAAATGTGACCGAAGGGCATCGACCGTGCGCGTCCTGTTGATGGGACCGGCGCTCCGTCCTACCGTCGCTCCGGCACGCCCGGCCCGGGCCGGGCGCAGCGGCCCGGGACCGGCAGGCAGCGCCGTGACCAGGTACGACGCCCGGAGGCAGTGCATGCGCGACACGGACAACACCCCCCGATCACAGTTCCCGGTGCGGGCACGAGGGGGCAGCCGGACGGCCGGCGGCGACTCCTCCGGCCGGCTGCCGGTCAACGAACGGTCGTACCGGCGGCCGGCCGACCCGGCCAGCGCCGCAGAACCGGCCGCAGGGCGGGACGACGAAGGCCCCGGGTACGTCATCCACCTGCCCATTCGGGTGGCCGACCTGGCCGCCGCGACCGCCCTGGCCGGCCGGGTGGCGACCTCGCTGAACTTTCTGCCCGAGCTGGACGCCGGTGAGACCGAGGTGTCGACGGCCGACGACCAGAACAACCGGCACCGGGTCTTCTGCGACCTGCTGCTGCCCGACCGCACCCGCTGCCCCCAGCCGTACGACCACCGGGGCCCCTGCGGGGAACTGCCGCCCACGCCCGAGCCGCGTCCCGCGGCTGAGCAGCGTCCCGCGCCCCGGCCGGCCGGCGGACCGTAGGCTGTGCCCCGAAGTATCCACGCCACCGAGGGAGCCCTCCGCCGATGCAGAAGTGGGAATATGCCACGGTTCCGCTGCTGGTCCACGCGACCAAGCAGATCCTTGACAACTGGGGCGAGGACGGCTGGGAACTCGTCTCCGTCGTCCCCGGGCCGAACCCGGAACAACTCGTCGCGTACCTGAAGCGACCGAAGGCGTGAGTGTCGTGACGAACGGTCCGCACGGAAAGTTGGCGGAACTCGGGCTGGAGCTGCCCGAGGTGGTTCCGCCGGTGGCCAGCTACGTGCCGGCGGTGCAGTCCGGGCAGCACGTGTACGTCTCCGGGCAACTGCCGATGGCCGAGGGCAAGCTGCTGGCCACCGGCAAGGTCGGCGCGGGCATCTCCGCCGAGCAGGCCAAGCAGTTGGCCCAGCGGTGCGGCCTCAACGCGCTCGCCGCGGTCGACTCGCTGGTCGGGCTGGAGAACGTCGTCAAGATCGTGAAGCTGACCGGCTTCGTGGCGAGCGCGCCCGGCTTCACCGGCCAGCCCGGCGTCATCAACGGCGCCTCGGATCTCTTCGGCGCCGTCTTCGGCGAGGCCGGCCGCCACGCCCGCAGCGCAGTCGGCGTGGCCGAACTCCCGCTGGACGCCCCGGTCGAGATCGAAGTCATCGTCGAGGTCTCCTGACCTCGACGCGCCTCTCGCGCGATCTTGCAGTTTCCGTCGGGACGAAAGCCCCTCGGAAGGGCGAATCGGGGACCGAAACTGCAAGATCGCGGGGCCGCCCCGGTGGGGTCGTACGATCGCAGCCATGGGAGGGCATGTGACGGGGGCGGTGACCGCCCTCGCCAGCGAACTGCCGGACTGGGTGACGTTGCTGCGTGCGCCCAATCCGGGCCCGATGACGCTGGACGGCACCAACACCTGGCTGCTGCGGGGCCCCGGCGCGGCGTACGGCGTCCTGGTCGACCCGGGTCCGGCCGACGAGGCGCACCTGGCGGCGATCCTCGCCCACGGGCCGATCGGCCTGGTGCTGATCACCCACGGGCACCCGGACCACACCGAGGCCTCGCCACGCCTGCACGAACTGCTCGACGGGGTGCCGGTGCGCGCCGCCGACCCCGCACACAGCATCGGCGGCCCGCCGCTGACCGGTGCCGACGGCGACACCCTGGACGGTGCCGGCCCCGACGGGCACGGCCTGCGGATCCGGCTGGTGCCGACCCCCGGGCACACCGCCGACTCGGTCTGCTTCCTGGTCGAGCAGGGCGACCGGCGGGTGGTGCTGACCGGCGACACCATCCTGGGCCGCGGCACCACCGTGGTCGCCCACCCGGACGGCCACCTCGGTGACTACCTGGCCAGCCTGGAACTGCTCTCGACGTACCGCGGGATCCCGGCGCTGCCGGGGCACGGCCCGGCGCTGGCCGACTGCGGTGCCGCCGCCGACTTCTACCTCGCCCACCGCCGGGCCCGGCTCGACCAGGTGCGGGCGGCGCTCGACGGGGGCGCGACGACCGCGGCCGAGGTGGTCGCGAGGGTGTACGCGGACGTGGACCGGTCGCTGTGGTGGGCGGCGGAGTGGTCCGTGCGCGCCCAACTGGAATACCTGGGCCGGGAATCCGGCGGCGGCAGCGTGGGGTTGGAGAGACCGTGACCTGCCCGGTGTGTGGAACCGTCGCCGTGCCGGGCGCGCGGTTCTGCCACAACTGCGGTGCCGCGCTACCGGCCGCCGCCACCCTGCCCGCCGCCGAGCGCCGGGTGGTGACCGTGCTCTTCGGTGACCTGTCCGACTTCACCTCCTGGTCGGAGGACCTCGACCCGGAACGCGTCGGCGCGGTCACCGACCGGGTGCTGGCCGCGCTCGCCGGGGCGGTCAAGACCTTCGGTGGGCACGTCGACAAGCTGACCGGTGACGGGATCATGGCGGTCTTCGGTGCGCCCGTGGCGCACGAGGACGACGCCGAGCGGGCCGTCCGCGCCGCGCTGTCCATGCAGCGGGCGGTCCGTCGGGTGCTCGACGACGAGCGGGGCGGCGGCGCGCCGCTCGGCCTGCGGGTCGGGCTGAACACCGGCGACGTGATCGCCGGCATCCAGGCCGCCATCGAGTACACCGTCATCGGCGACACGGTGAACACCGCCGCCCGGCTGGCCGACGCCGCCGCCGTCGGCGCGGTCTACGCGGGCGGACGCACCGCCGCGGCGACCCGGCACGTGGCCAGCTGGCGGGCGCTGCGCCCGTTGCGGCTCAAGGGCAAGCGCGAGCCGGTCGAGGCGTACGAGCTGCTCGGCCTTTTGGACGCCCCGGGCACCCGCTCCGGCCTCGGTGACGAGGCGCCCTTCGTGGGTCGGGAGACCGAGATCGGCCGGGTCGCCGGCCGGCTGGCCGAGGTGATCGACCGGGGCGAGCCCCGGGTGCTGCTGATGACCGCCGAGGCCGGCATCGGCAAGTCCCGGTTCTCCGCCGAGGTGGAACGCCTCGCCGCCGGCTACGACGTGGGCGCCGGGCGGTACGCCGCGCACACCGGCGCCCGGGTGCTCTCGGTGCGCTGCGCCGCGTTCGGCGAGCGCCGGCGGCTCGCCCCCTCGCCGACCTGGTACGCGCCGCGACCGGTCTGCCCAACGACGCGGCCACCGCGGTCACCCGTCCGGCGGTCGAGGAACGGCTGCGCCGGCTCGGCCAGCGGCTCAGCCGCGCCCGCCCGGACCAGCCGGCCCCGATCGCCGTCGACCAGCTGCTGGCCCTGCTCGGGTACGCCGAACTGCCCAGCCCCGCCGACCAGGTCGAGTGGAGCAACGCCCAGCCGCCGGCCGACGTCGACGCGGTGCCGAACGCCGTGGCCGACCTGCTCAGCGCGCTCGCCGCGGAGGCGCCGCTGATGGTGGTGGTGGACGACCTGCACGACGCCACCACGGAGACCATCCGGGCACTGGAGGTGACCCTGTCCCGGCTCAGTGGGCCGGTGCTGGTGCTGCTGCTCGGGCGGCCCGAGCTGGTGCGTACCGCCGGAACCCTGACCCGGGTCGCGGACGCCGAGGTGCAACCGCTGCCGCCGCTGCGCGGCGCCGACGCGGCCCGGCTGCTCACCAGCTATCTCGGCGGCGGGCGGCTGCCCCAGGCCGACACCGACCGGCTGCTCGCCACCGCCCAGGGCAACCCGTTCTACCTGGCCGAGCTGGTCACCCTGCTGATGGAGCGCGGCGCGCTGACCGCCGGGACGGGCAGCGGCTGGCGGTTGGCGCCCGGCTCGCTCGGCAGCCGGCTGCTCTCCCGCGACCTCGCGGCGGTGCTCGCCGCCCGGATCGACGCCCTGCCCGGCGAGGCCCGTTCGGTGTTGCGGGACGCCTCGGTGGTCGGCGACACCGTCCCCGACGGCGCGCTGGAGGCGCTGCGGGAACAGCGGGCCGGCCGGGACGGCCGGCCGGCCGCGGTGGTCGCGGTCGAGCTGGAACGGGCCGTGGAGGAGCTGCTGCAACGCCGGATGCTGCACCGCACCCGCGCCGGATACGCCTTCGCCACCCCGCTGATGCGGGAGGCGGCGTACGCCGGGATCAGCAAGGCCGATCTGGCCGAACGGCACGCCGCGCTGGCCCGCTGGGCCGCGCCGCAGGAGGACGCGCCGAGCGCACCGGGCGGCTTCACCGAGGCGGCCCGGGACGACTTCGTGGCCGGTCACGTCGAACGGGCCACCGCGTTGGCCGACGCGGTCACGCTGCGTCCGGACGCGCCGGCCCGGGCGGTCGCACCGCTGGGCGTCGAAGCTCTCGGCCGGGCCGTGCGCCGGTCGCTGCACGCGGGTGAGCCGGCCCTCGCCGTCGAGTACGCCGACCGCGCCGCCGAACTGGCCCGGGGCGGCGTGCCGGCCGTCGACCGGGTGGTGCACGCCCGGGCGCTGCTCCAGGTCGGCCGGGCCGCCGACGCGCTGGCCTACGCCGAGAAGATCGCCGCGAACGCCGGGGACCAGGCGGCGACCCGCACCAGTGCCCTGCTGCTCGCCGGGCAGGCCCAGCAGGTGATGGGCGACCTGCGTCGGGCGGAGTCCTGCTGGCGGGAGGCGTTGCAGGTGGCCACCGAGGCCGAGTTGCCCGCCCTGCGGGCCTCGGCGATGCGTCGGTTGGGCATGGCGGACTTCCTCGCCGGGCGGCTGGGCCAGGCGAGCAGCCGGCTGGCGGCGTCGTACCAGCTCAGCCTGGCGGTGCAGGACCGCCGGGGGCAGGCGTGGTCGTTGCAGAACCTGGCCTGGGTGACCACCACCCGGGGCGACTTCGCCGGTACGGACGCCGTGCTCGGCCGGGCCGCCCGGCTCTTCGCCGAACTGAAGGACCCGTACGGGCGGGCGTGGCTGCGCGGCACCACCGCATTCGCCCGGCTGCTCGCCGGCCGGCTGCGCGAGGCGCACCGGCTGGCCCGGATCTTCCTGCCGTTCGGCGAGCGGGTCGGCGAGGCGTGGGCGGTCGGCACCCTTCGGGCGGTCGACGCGTACGCCAATGCCGAACTGGGTGACCTGGCCGACGCCGACCGGGAGGCCCGCCGGGCGTACCGGGAGTTCGCCGCCGCCTCGGACGACTGGGGGCAGGGTTTCGCGCTGGTCGTCCGCGGGGTGGTCGCCCGTGGACTGGGCGAGCCGGAACACGCCGCCGACCTGCTCACCGACGCGCTGTCGTACGCCCACCGGACGGCCCATCCGCTGCTCACCGGGATGGCCGGCACGCTGCGCGGCTTCGTGGCGCTGGACATGGGCGACATGGCCGCCGCCGAACGCGACGCCCGCGCGGTGCTGACCAGCGTGGAGCAGCACAACCCGCAGGCGCCAGCGCAGGTGGCCCCGCGGGTGCTGCTGGCGACGGCCCGGCTGGCGGCCGGCGACTCCGGCACCGCGGTCGGGCTGCTCGCCCCGGTCGCCACCGCTGCCGCGACCACACCCTCGCTGCTCTTCTCCCGGCAGCAGTCGATGGCCCGCTACGCCTCCGCCCTGCTCGCCCACGGCCAGTGCGAGCAGGCGCTGGACTGGGCCCACCGGGCGGCGACCGCGCCGGCCGAGGATGTCCGCAGCCAGGTGGTCGCGGCGAGCGTGCTCGCTGACGCGTTGGCCGCCTGCGGCCGGCGGCCGGAGGCGTTGGCCCGTGCCGAGGAGGCGGTCCGCCTGGCGTACGGCACCGAGCAGCGCAGCGAGCGGAGCGCCGCCGAGGCGCTCTGGGCCCGCCTCCGCAGTGACTGATCACCCGCCCCCGCGTCCGGCATGATCACGGTTCGTCCGGTGGCTGGTTCGCCCGGTTCGTCCGGCGGTGAAGATACCGGGGCAGGTATTGGCGGTTCCGGGGATGTGGTTGTCGGGGGTGGCCGCTAGCGTGGCCTCTGTACGCGGTGGTCACTATGGACGGCCGTGTGGTCAAGGGGGAGGGCTCAGATGAGGTTGCCGCGTTCGGTCGCGGGTTGGACGATCGCGGTGTTCGGCGTCCTGGCGCTGGTGATGGGCGCGGTCGGGCTGCTCTGGCCGGAGGCGCTGCTGGGGATGCTCGGCTTCGAGATACCGGAGACACGTGCGCCCGGCGACTACACCGGGGTCTTCGTGACGGCGTCGTCGATGGCCTCGTTCAACATGGGCGTCTACTACCTGCTCGCCACCGCCACCGAGTGGCGTGCGTTCTATCGCTTCACGGTGGTGTTCCGGCTGGTCACGTTCACCGTCTTCAGTATCGCGGTGCTGGCCGACATCGCACCCGGCCGGTTCTTCGGAGTCGCGGCCTGGGAGGGGCTGGGGGCGCTGGCCACCGCCGTCGGTCTCTGGTGGGACGAACGTCGAGCGGCCCGGCCGGACGGTGTGGCGGAGAGCGCCGGTGCCACGTCGGGCGGTGACGGATCGGCAGCCGGTGGCCCGTTGACGGCCGCCCGGGAGCCGGGCGCGGGGCCGTCGGCCGATGCGGTTCACTGAGCGGCCGGTCGGGTTGGGTATTTTCGAGGCTGTGACCGACACTCCGCCCGGCGCTCTGCCGAAGCCCATTGTGCCCGGTCTGACCGATTTGCAGGTATTTGCCCGAGGTGGCTACGCGACGGTCTACCGGGCCACGCAGATCTCCGTGGGGCGCGAGGTCGCGGTCAAGGTGGAGAACCGCACCCTGGCCAGCGATCACGACCAGGCGCGTTTCCTGCGCGAGGCGCGGGCGGCCGGCCGGATGTCGTCCCACCCCCACGTGGTCGACCTCTTCGACGTCGGCGTCACCATCGACCAGCACCCCTACCTGATCATGGAACTCTGCGACGGGTCGTACGCCGAGCGGATGCGGACCTCTCCGCTGGGCGCCGGCGAGGCTCGGGACCTGGGCGTCAAGATCGCGGACGCCCTCGCCCACTCGCACGGCGCCGGGGTGCTGCACCGCGACGTGAAGCCGGCCAACATCCTCTACTCGCACTTCAACTCGGCGGTGCTGGCCGACTTCGGGCTGGCCGTGGTCGCCGAGATGCGGGACGCTTCGGTGGCCCTGGAGGTGCTCACACCGGCGTACGCGCCACCGGAGATGTTCAGCCACAGCCCGCCGTCGCCCGCCGTCGACGTGTACGCGCTCTGCGCCACGCTCTACGCGGTCATGCACGGGCGGCCGCCTCGCTGGCAGGCCGAGCGCAACCCCAGCCTGGTCACCGTGCTGGAGATGTTCCACCAGCCGATCCCCAGCCTGCCCGGGATTCCGGACAGCCTGCTCGACGTGCTCCGCGCCGGCATGGCGAACGACCCGGGGGAGCGGCCCTCCGCCGTGGAGTTGCACGACATGCTGGCCAGCCTGCCGCTGGAGACTCCCGGCGGCTCGGTCGGCGGGCCGACCCTCGCCGTCGGCGGTGCGGCGACCAGCCGCCACGACGCCGGCCGGCACGCCGCCGGCCGCTCGGCACGGGCCGCCGTGCCCACCGGCGAGGACGCCTCCGGGGGCTCCACCGATCGCCACCGCCGACGGCGCTGGTTCCTCGGTGCGGCCGGCGTGGTCGCGTTGGCCGCCTCGGCGGGTGTCGGCGCGTGGGCGGCTGGTGGCACCATATCGCCGCAACCCACGATGCCGGCCCGCCCACCGGCGACCGGCGTGCTCCGGCCGGGCTGCGCCGCCCTGCCCGCGGCGCTGCCCGAGGGTGCCGACTGCGCGGCGGAGCTGGAATGCTTCGGGCCGGTGCAGGTGCGCGGTCAGCGGGCCACGGCCAGCCGGGTGTCGTGCGACCGCCGGCACACCTGGGAGAGCTACGCCGAGGGCGTCCTGCCCGCCGCTCTGGTCGGTGCCGGCCACGACCGGATCGTGGCGGATCCGACCGTGCGCCGGGTCTGCAACGAGGAGACCTTCCGGCTGGTCAGCGGGATCCGTCAACCGGTCGGATGGCACTTCGAGGTGTTGCCGCCGGCCGACCCGGACGCCGACACCACATACCGCTGCCTGGCCGGGCAGGGCCTGGACGGGCTCGCCGCGCCCACCCTCACCAGTCGCTGAGCAGGCTCACCGGTGGGGCTCGCCCCGCTGGTGCCGCTCGCGCATCGAGCGGACCGCGTCCCGGTCGCCCAGCGTCTCCAGCGTGTCCGCGTCGATGCCCGGCGGCTGGGTCCCGGGGTGCCGGGCGGACTGCCCGCAATCCCGCGGGTCGTCGCCGTCACGCTGACGGGCGGCGGTCGCCGCGACCCCGGCGACGGTGGCGAGCAGGACGCAGAGCAGAGCCGTCGCCACGCCCAGCAGGTCCTGCCGGCGCCCGACGACGAGCGTCGTGAGTAGCCAGAGCGCCGCGAGTCCCGCGACCACCGCCACCGTCCGCGCGTCGGGCCGGGGAAACCGTCTCATGCGTCCAGAATGTCGGAGATTGCCGATCTGTCAATAGCGGCTGCGTAGCCGTGCCGTAACAGTTGATAACACGGGCGCGCGGAATAAACAGACCGTTACACCGGTCTGCCTTATGTCGGTTTCAGGACATTGTTCGGGTGCCATCCATTGCCCGGCATCTCTAGAGTGGCGATGGTCGAGTTTCGACTTGACATGTCCCATACCCCACCGGAAGGCGTCCACATGCCACGACCAATCCGGGCCCTGGCGGCAGCAGGACTCGCCGGCGTGCTCCTCGCCGGGGCGGCGATCGCACCCGCCACCGCCGCTCCCACCGCGGTTGGCAGCACGACCGCGAAGTTCTCGCACCGCACCACGGTGCTGGAGCGACTACGGGTCGACCGGGTGCCCACGCCCAAACTGGACTGGTACCGCTGTTACGACTACGCCGAATGCGCCACCGTCCGGTTGCCGCTGGACTACGACAAGCCAACGGGAGCGAAGACCGAGATCGCCGTGCTGCGGGTCAAGGCGCGGGACCAGAAGCGCAAGATCGGCAGCCTCTTCCTCAACCCGGGCGGTCCGGGCGGTTCAGGCACGAGCATCGCCCTCGCCGCGCCGTACTTCCTCGGTGACGACGTGCTCGACCGTTTCGACGTGGTCGGCGTCGATCCGCGTGGTGTCAACGCCAGCGATCAGGTCAAGTGCTTCAAGTCGGTCAAGGACCAGACCCGGGCGTACGAGGGGCTGAACGTCGCCTTCCCGTACACCAGGCAGGAGGAGAAGGCGTATGTCACCGCCTCGAAGGCGGTCGGCAGGGCCTGCTCGACCACCGGCAAGCCACTCAGCGGCGCGATGTCGACCGCCGAGGTCGCCCGGGACATGGACGTGCTGCGCCGGGCGGTCGGCGACAAGAAGCTGACCTACCTGGGCTTCAGCTACGGCAGCGTGCTCGGGCAGTACTACGCGAACATGTTCCCCGACCGGGTGCGCGCCGTGGTGATCGACGGTGTGCTGGACCCGACGGCGTGGTTCGGCAAAGGCAAGGACGGCAACCTCCTCCAGGAGGACCGGATGCGCAGCGCGCAGGGTGCCACCAGGGCGCTGCGCGAGATCCTGAAGCGGTGCAAGGTCGTGGGTGTGGCCGCCTGCCCGCTGGCCGACGGTGACCCGTCCGCCAAGTTCGAGCTGCTGACCAAGCGGCTGAAGGCCAAGCCGCTGGTGGTCGACGACCCGGACTTCGGCCAGTTCACCGTCACCTACGCCGACTTCGTCTCGGCCATCCTCGGCGGGCTCTACGGCCCGTACGGCTACTACGACGTCGCCTTCCTGACGGCGGAACTCTTGGTGCTGACCGACCCGTCGGCGAAGACGGCGGCCCGTGAGCAGGCCCGCGCCTCCGTCGTCCAGTTGGCCGCCGAGGCCAGGAAGCAGGCCCGCGCCTACGACTTCCCGTACGACAACGGCCTGGAGACCTTCCTCGGGGTGGACTGCACCGACGCGAACCACCCGAAGGACGCCGGCTCCTGGCCGAGCCGGGCGGCCAAGGCCGACCAGCGTGACCAGTACTTCGGCCGGCTCTGGGCCTGGATCAGCGCGCCCTGCGCCCGGGACACCTGGACGGTGCGCGACGAGGACCGGTACACCGGCCCGTTCAACCGGCGGACCATCAACCCGGTGCTGGTCGTCGGCAACTACTGGGATCCGGCCACCAACTACAAGGGCGCGGTGGCCTCGGCCAAGCTGCTGCCGAACAGCCGGCTGCTGTCCAGCGACAGTTGGGGCCACACCGCCTACGGCACGTCGGCCTGCGCGACCGGGGCTGTCGACGCGTACCTGCTCAAGCTGACCCTGCCGAAGAAGGGCAAGGTCTGCGTCGGTGACATCCAGCCCTTCGACGACCTGCTGGAGCCGGAGGCGACCGTGCGGGCCGACTCGTCCAAGAGCGACCTGGCCGCTCAGGGTGCGCCGCGCCGCGGCACCCCCAAGCAGCTGCCGCCGGTGGTCGCACCGCTCCCGGCCGTCGGCTCGCTGACGGTCCGCTGAGCTTCCGCTCCACCACGCCGGGGTACGGCGGGCGACCCACTCGCCCGCCGTACCCCGGCTTTTCGTGGGCGAACGCCTAGGGCCTAGCCCGCAGGCTGTCGGTTGCCGGCTATCGAGCACGCCTGCCGCGCGGCCGCCGACTCCCGGGCATCACTTTCGGTGACGTCCCGCCCGACTGTGACATTGCCTTCCGGCGTCCATTCTCTGCCTCAACCAATGCAACGGTCACCTTCCGTAGTCTCCCGTGGGGGCGGCGCGGGACGTGGCCTCTGGTTCCGTGGGTTGGCGCTGGCGGGTTGGCGCTGGTCGGCTGCTACTGCCAGGGTTGAGGCAGAGCAAAGTCTCCCGGCGCCCGTCTCGGGGGTGCCGTGGGGCTGTGTGTGAATAGCTATCTACGGATCAGGACGCCCGAGAGCAACCGTGCCGTGGTCTGTTAGCGGTGACGCGTCTCTGCCCCGCCGAGTGCCCGGACGCTTACTCAGTAGTCAGCGTCGAAGCGTAATGCCTGGCCCGGCTGGCATGCTCACTCGTACCGAGGCCCCCTACCCTCTTGCCAAGGGTAGGGGGCCTCGTTGTCATGGGTTCGGGTCAGGTGGCCTGAAGTTCGCGTACGTGTTGGTGGCTTGGGGCGAACCGTGGCCAGTCGGCTGTGTTGCAGCCGGCGGCGTGCAGGGCGGTACGCAGGTCCATCATGAAGGCAGCACCTGCCATATTGAAATCGGCCGCCTCGACGGTGGTCTCGAACTCGGCGTACCGCTCACGCAACCTCGCTGCGAGGTCGACGTCTTCTCGACCGATGGCGGCCAGTTGGTCCATCACCGCATCCAGGAACGCCTCGAACTGCTCGTCGGTGCCCTCGGGGTCGGCGAAGAATGTCATCTCGGCGGCGAGACGAATGTCGATCTTCATTTGTCCTCCCAACAAGTCACCCGCTGGAGCTGTGCGCGCATGTTACGCAGATAGTTCGGGTCGGATGGCGTCGTCGACATGGTCTTCATGCACTTGCACGGGTGCGGGCACTTGAGCTTGAAGTGCTTGTTTCCCCCGCCGGTGACGGTCCAACCAGCCCTCTCCACCTCTCTCAGCAAGTCTTCGTACGGGCCACCCTTAGCGTGACGGGATCGTGTCACTGGGTAAACGCCTCCCGTGCTGCAATGGTGACACGCCGACACCTTCGGGGAAACCGCCATCCGGCTAAGTCACACTCGGTGACGAACTTTGACGGAACGGGTACCTTGCTGGGTGCCTGGTGTTCCTGGCTAAACATGCCTTTGGGTTATCCCTCCCCGGATGTCGCCTGCCTTGGTCGATCACGCTCCGTGTGTGGCGATTGCGCCACTGTGTGATCAATCAGTCGCCTTGGGTAAGAGGTCATTATTGGGAACCGTTGTGGAGGTCGCAACACCCAGCCGTTCTGGTCCGGTGTCGGCCAGCCGACAGTGTCGGAAGGCTTGGGCACGTTCGGGGCGCTCGCTCAGTACGACTTGTCCTGGTTGAGGACGTGTTGGGCGACGAAGTTGAGGATCATCTCGCGGCTGACCGGGGCGATCCGGCCGGCTCGTACCGCGCCGAGCAGGGTGGCCACGCCGTACTCGGTGGTCATGCCGGCACCGCCGAGGGCCTGGACGGCCGTGTCGACGGCGAGGGCGGCGGCGTCGGCGGCAGCGTACTTGGCCATGTTGCCGGCGACGCCGGCCTCCAGGTCGCGGCCGGCGTCGTAGAGGGCCGCCGCCTTCTGGATCATCAGTCGGGCCAGTTCCACCTGTACGGCGGCGTGCGCCAGCGGGTGCGACACGCCCTGATGGGAGCCGATCGTGCGCCCGCCCCACACCGAGCGGGTGGCCGTGTACTCGGAGGCTCGCTCGATCGCGTACCGGCCGGTGCCGGCGCTCATCGCGGCGACCGTGATGCGTTCGGGGTTGAGGCCGGCGAAGAGGGCCGGTAGGCCGGCGTCCAGGGACTCGCCGACCAGGGCGTCGGCGGGCAGCCGTACCTCGTCGAGGTAGAGCAGGAACTGGTTCTCCGGGGACAGGATCTCCATGTCCAGCTTGGACCGGGTCAGCCCGGGAGCGTCGGTCGGCACGATGAACAGCGCCGGCCTGAGTTTCTGCGGTGCGGCGTCCGCCGCGCCGGCACCGTCCTTCTCGTCGGCGACCCGGGCCACGACCAGGACGTGGCCGGCCTCGTCCACGCCGGAGATGTAGCACTTGTGGCCGGAGACGACCCAGTCGTCGCCGTCGCGGCGGGCAGTCGTGCCGAGGCGGTGGAAGTTCGAGCCGGCCTCCGGTTCGGTGATCGCGAAGACGATCTTCTCGGAGCCGTCGGCCAGGCCGGGCAGGTGGCGCTTGCGCTGCTCCTCGGTGCCGTGCTTGCTGATCACGGTGGCGGCGATGGCGGGGGAGACCACGAGCAGCAGCAGCGGGCTGCCGGCGGCGGCCAGTTCCTCGCAGACGATGGCCAGGTCGGCGATGCCGCCGCCCCCGCCGCCGTACTCGGTGGGGATGTTGACGCCGAGGTAGCCGAGCCGGCCGGCGTCGTGCCACAGCTCGGTGGTGTGCTCGCCGGCCTTGGCCTTCGCCACGAAGTAGCGGTGGCCGTACCGGCTGCCCAACGCCCGGACGGCGGCGCGGAGTTGCTCCTGCTCCGGGCTCAGGTCGAAGTTCATGACGATGCCTCCTCAACGGGGGTGACCACGGCCAGCACGGCACCCGTCTCGACCTGCCCGCCGGCCGGTACCGGCAGTTCGGCGACCACGCCGTCGGTCGGGGCGAGCACGGGGTGTTCGAGTTTCATCGCTTCCAGGGTCAGCAGCGGGTCACCGGCGGCGACCCGCTGGCCGGCCTCGACGTGCACCCGGGTCACCGCGCCGGGCAGCGGCGCGAGCAGCGAACCGGCGGCCAGCTCCGCGGTGGGCAGCGGGAAGCGGGGCAGCTCGACCAGGCTCGCCGCCCCCGCCGGGCCGTCCACGAAGACCGCCGACCCCACCCGGTGTACGCCGTACACCCGCCGTACCCCGTCCACGTCGAGCACCACCCGCGCCGGGGTGGCCTCGACCAGGGCGACGACCGGCACCGGGTCCGTCCCGGCGGCCGGGTCACCGCCGGGCCCACTCGCGGTCGGCGCTACCTCTGGGGCGGCCCGGCGTTTGCCGGCAACATCAGACCAGGTGGACCACTCAGCGAGCGCTTCCGACCGGTCGAGCCGGTAGCGGATCTCGATCTCCTCATTGTCGGGCCCGGTGAAGCGTGTGAACTGCGGAAACGCCGGCACGTTGCGCCAACCCGAGGGCAGCCCCGCCAGCACCGGCGCGGCGGCCCGGCGGGCAGCGGCCGACGCCAGCGCGGCGGCCAGGACGACCAGGGGTAGCTCACCGGCCGGCAGCAGCGGGGCGAGAACCTCGGGGTGCCGATCCAGGAAACCGGTGTCGATGTTGCCCGCGCCGAACTCCCGGCTGCGCAGCACCCGGACCAGCAGATCCCGGTTCGTGGTCACGCCGTGCAACTCGGCCCTGGCCAGCGCGCCGGCCAAGGCGCGGGCCGCCTCGGCGCGGCTGGGTGCCCAGGCGATCAGCTTGGCCAGCATCGAGTCGTAGTGGACGCCCACCGTCGAGCCGTCGACCACCCCGGAGTCCAGCCGCAGGCCCTGAGTCGGGGTGAACTCGCCGGCCACCCCGGGCACGGTGAACCGGTGCAGGGCGCCCGTCGCCGGCCGATATCCCTGGGCGGGGTCCTCGGCGCAGAGGCGTACCTCGATCGCGTGGCCCTGCGTGACCGGCGTGCCCGGCGGCACGGGCGCGCCCTCGGCGACCAGCAGTTGCAGCCGGACCAGGTCCAGGCCGGTGACCGCCTCGGTGACCGGATGCTCGACCTGAAGGCGGGTGTTCATCTCCAGGAAGTGGAACTCGCCGTCCGGCGCGAGCAGGAACTCCACCGTGCCCGCGCCGACGTAGTCGACCGCCCGGCCGGCGGCCACCGCCGCCTCGTGCAGCCGCGCACGCAGCTCCGGGGCGATCAATGCCGGTGCCTCCTCGACGACTTTCTGGTGCCGGCGCTGGATCGAGCAGTCCCGCTCGCCCAGGGCCACGATCGTGCCGTGCCGGTCGCCGACGATCTGCACCTCGACGTGGCGGCCCCGCTCGACGTACCGCTCGATGAAGACCGTGCCGTCGCCGAACGCCGACGCCGCCTCGCGGCGCGCGCTCGCCACCGCCTCGGCGAGCCCCGCGGCGTCGCGGACGACCCGCATGCCGCGCCCACCGCCCCCGGCGGCGGCCTTCACCAGCACCGGAAAGTCGGTGACCTGCTCCTCGGCGGTCCAACTGGGCAGCATCGGCACGCCCGCGTCGGCCAGCAGCGCCTTCGCCGCCAGCTTGTCGCCCATCGCGGCGATCGCCTTGGCCGGCGGGCCGACCCAGGTCAGGCCGGCATCGGTCACCGCCGCGGCGAAGTCGGCGTGCTCGGCGAGGAAGCCGTAGCCCGGATGGACGGCGTCCGCGCCGGACCTGCGGGCCGCAGCGAGGATCAGCTCGATCCGCAGGTACGTCTCGGCGGGAGTGTTCCCCGGCAGGCGGACCGCCTGGTCGGCCTCGGCGACGAAGGGCGCGTCGGTGTCCGCGTCGGAGTGCACGGCCACCGTCTCGACGCCGAGCGCCCGGCAGGTGGCGAAGACCCGGCGGGCGATCTCCCCCCGGTTGGCCACCAGCAATCTCGTGATCATGAGCGATCTCTCCTAGACCCGGAAGACGCCGAAGCCGTCGGTGCCCTTGACCGGGGCGTTGTGGATGGCCGACAGGCAGAGGCCGAGGACGGTACGGGTGTCCCGGGGATCGATCACCCCGTCGTCGTAGAGCCGCCCGGAGAGGAACAGCGCGCCGGACTGGGACTCGACCTGCTGCTCGACCATCAGCCGCATCGCCGCGTCGGAGTCCTCGTCGAACTCGCGACCCCGGGCGGCGGCGGCCTGCCGGGCCACGATGGAGAGCACCCCGGCCAACTGCGCCGGGCCCATCACCGCCGATTTCGCGTTCGGCCAGGTGAAGAGGAACCGGGGCTCGTACGCCCGCCCGCACATGCCGTAGTTCCCCGCGCCGTACGAGGCGCCCAGGTTCACCGTCAGGTGCGGCACGGTCGAGTTCGACACCGCATTGATCATCAGTGCGCCGTGCTTGATGATGCCGCGCTGTTCGTACTCGGCGCCGACCATGTAGCCGGTGGTGTTCTGGAGGAAGATCAGTGGCGTGTCGGCGGCGTTGGCCAGCTGGATGAACTGGGTGGCCTTCTGCGCCTCCGCGCTGAACAGCACGCCCCGGGCGTTGGCGAGTACGCCGACCGGGTACCCGTGCAGCTCGCCCCAGCCGGTGACCAGCGCGGTGCCGTAGGCCGGCTTGAACTCGTCGAACTCGCTGCCGTCGAGCACCCGGGCGAGGATCTCGCGCGGGTCGAACGGCACCTTGAGGTCGGCGCTGACGATGCCGAGCAGCTCCTCCGGGTCGTACTTCGGGGGCCGGGGGCGCGGGTTGCGCGGCGACGGGCCCTGCTTGCGCCAGTTCAACCGGCGTACGCACTGCCGGGCCAGCCGGATGCCGTCGCGCTCGTCGGCAGCGAGGAAGTCGGCCAGTCCGGATTTCGTGGCGTGCATGGCCGCGCCGCCCAGCGACTCGTCGTCGGCGTCCTCCCCGGTGGCCATCTTCACCAGCGGCGGCCCGGCCAGGTAGACCTGCGAGCGGTCCCGGATCATGATGGTGAAGTCCGACATGCCGGGCACGTACGCGCCGCCGGCGGTGGCGTTGCCGAAGACCACGCTGACCGTGGGGATCTTCTCGGCCGAGAGCCGGGTCAGGTCGCGGAACACCCGGCCGCCCGGGATGAAGATCTCCGCCTGGGTGGGCAGGTCCGCACCGGCCGACTCGACCAGGTTCACCATCGGCAGCCGGTTGGCCAGCGCGATCTCGCCGGCCCGCCGGGTCTTGGCGAGCGACCAGGGGTTCACCGCGCCGCCGCGTACGGTCGGGTCGTTGGCGACGATCAGGCACTCCACGCCCTCGACCACGCCGATCCCGGTCACCACGCTGGCGCCGACCGGGAAGTCCGTGCCGTACGCGGCGACCGGCGAGAGTTCCAGGAACGGGCTGTCCGCATCCAGCAGAAGTTCGATGCGTTCCCGGGGCAGCAGCTTGCCGCGCTGGTGGTGCCGGGCCACGTACTTCTCGCCGCCGCCCGCCCGCGCGGTGTCGAGCGCGGCGTCCAGCTCGGCGATGCGCTCCAGCAGCGCCTCCCGATTGGCCCGCTGGGCCGGCGCGCCGGAGTCGACCGTGCTCTCCAGTGTGGTCATAGGCCGATGCCCTTCGCGACGATCTCGTTCATGATCTCGGTGGTGCCGCCGCCGATGCCGAGGATCCGGGCGTCCCGGTAGTGCCGCTCCACCTCGGCATCGCGGAGGTAGCCGAACCCGCCGTGCAGTTGCAGGGCCTGGTCGACGACCCAGTCGCTGGCGGCCACGGCCACGTTCTTCGCCATCGCCACCTCGGTCACCACCGGCTCACCGGCGACGACGCGGGCGGCGACCTGGTGCACGTACGCCCGGGCCGCCTCGGCGCGGGTGTGCATCTCGGCCAGCCGGTGCCGGACCAGTTGCCGGCTGGCCAGCGGTCGGCCGAAGGTGGACCGGTCCCGGCACCAGGTCACGGCCAGGTCGACGCAGCGCTGCGCGATGGCGTACGCCTGGGTGGCCAGCGAGAGCCGTTCGGTGGCGAACTGCTGCATGATCGCGAGGAAGGCGGTCTCCTCCTCGCCGATCCGGTTCGCCACCGGCACGCGTACGTCGACGAGGGAGAGTTCGGCGGTGTCCGAGCAGTGCCAGCCCAACTTCTCCAGCCGCCGCCCGACGGTGAACCCGGGCGTGCCCTTGTCGATCACCAGCAGGCTCAGCGCACCGCTGCCCGGCCGGCCGGTGCAGACCGCCGTGGTCACGAAGTCCGCCCGCACGCCGCTGGTGATGTATGTCTTCGCCCCGTTGACCACGTAGTGGTCGCCGTCGAGGCGGGCATGGGTGCGAATGCTCGCCACGTCGGAGCCGGTGTCCGGCTCGGTGATCGCCAGAGCACCGATCATCGTGCCGGCCAGCGTGGGCCGGACGTACCGGTCGATCAGGTCGTCGGCGCTCCCGAGGTTTCCTGGGCTTCCGGTGCTTGCCGGGCCCCCGAAGCCTGCCGGGCTCCCGGTGCCTCCCGGGTTCCCGAGGCTTTCGGCGCCTTCGGTGCCGACGAGCCGGTTGCCGAGCGTGCCGCCCAGCCGGCCGCCGGCCGCGGCCACCATGTGCGGCAGCGCGATGCCGTGCGTGAAGAGGGCGGCGACGAGCCCGGACGACCCGCCGGATCGGATGATCTCCTCGGTGACGATGATCGAGTCGAGCAGGTCACCGCCGCTGCCGCCGACCGACTCGGGAAAACCGACGCCGAGCAGGCCGATCTTCGCGGCGGTGGCATGCAGCTCGCGCGGGACCTCGCCGGCCCGCTCCCAGTCGGCCAGGTGCGGCAGGACCTCCCTGGTCACGAAGGCCCGGGTCAGCTCACGCAACTGCCGCCGCTCGGGAGTGTCCACGATGGTCACCGCTTCTCCTCCCGGTCATCCGGTCCCGGGGCCAGCTCCGCCGGCAGGTCCACCACCTGGGCGCGAAGCAGTTCGCCGAGCGCCTTGGCCTGCGGATCGAACCGGGTGGAGGCGGCCACCCCCGGTCCGAGCAGCCTCTCGATCACGAAGTTGACCGCCCGTAGGTTCGGCAGCTCGTACCGCCGCACGGTCAGCGGAGCCGTCTCCGGCAGCAGCTCGGCCAGCCGCGCCACGGTGAGCCAGCCGCGTAGCCACGCCCAGGTCGCGTCCGTACGCGCCCAGACGCCGAGGTTCGCGTCGCCGCCCTTGTCCCCCGAGCGCGCCCCCACCAACTCACCCAACGCCCCCCGCCGACTCGGATGTAAGGAGGGGCCCCCTGTTAACGCCTGGTGTTGTATAGGGGGCCCCTCCAAACATGTCGACGGTGGCGGGGCGATCGGCATCCGGGTGCCGTCCGGCAGCACGGCGACCTGCGCGACCGCGTCCTGCGGCACGGTGTCGGCGGTGAAGACGCCGTACGGGGTGGCGTCGCCGGGCAGCGTGGTCAGCGTGCAGCCCGGGTAGGAGGCCAGCGCCAGCTCCACCGCGGCCGCCGAGAACGCCCGCCCGGCCCGCGCCTGGTCGCCGTCGCGCAGGTGTACGTGCAGCAGAGCGCTCGCCGTCTCGGTGTCGGTGGCGTCCGGGTGGTCGGTACGGGCCAGCGTGAACTCCAGCCCCTCCCTGCCGACCGCCTCCTCTAACTGCGCGCAGACCAGGGTGGCCTTGGCCGGGATGTCCAGCCCGCAGAGCACGAACGTCATCGAGTTGCGGAAGCCGCCGAGGTTGTTGATGCCGACCTTGAGCGTGTCGGGCGGCGGTGTGCCGCGCACCCCGCTGACGCGTACCCGGTCCGGGCCGTCCTGGTCCAGCCGCACCGTGTCCAGCCGGGTCACCACGTCCGGCCCGAGGTACGCGGGCCCGCCCACCTCGTACAACAGCTGGGCGGTGACCGTCTCGACGGTGACCGCGCCGCCGGTGCCGGCGTGCTTGGTCAGCACCGACGAGCCGTCGGGGTGGATCTCGGCGATCGGGAAACCCGGCCGGCGCCCGCCGTCGGGCAGTTCGGTGAAGAAGCTGAAGTTGCCGCCGGTGACCTGTGCCCCGCACTCGATCAGGTGACCGGCAACGGTGGCGCCGGCCAGCGCGTCCAGGTCGCCGCGGCCCCAGCCGAAGCGGGCGATGGCCGGGCCGACGGCGAGGGAGGCGTCGGTGACCCGACCGGTGACCACCACGTCCGCCCCGGCGTCGAGGCAGGCGGCGATGCCGAACGCACCGAGATACGCGTTCGCGGTGAGCGCGTCGGGTCGGGCCAGCGCGTCGCCCTCGACGTACCCGATCCGGACGGGGAGGCCGAGCCGGTCGGCGAGTGCGCGGATCGCGGCGGCCAGCCCGGCGGGGTTGAGTCCGCCGGCGTTGGTGACCAGCGTGACCCTACGGTCGAGCGCGCTGCCCAGCGTGCCCTCCAACTGCCGGAGGAAGGTCCTCGCGTACCCGAGGTCGGGATCGCGCATCCGGTCCCGCCCGAGGATCAGCATGGTCAGCTCGGCCAGGTAGTCGCCGGTGAGCACGTCCAACTCGCCGCCGTCGAGCATCTCCCGCCAGGCGGAGAAGCGGTCGCCGTAGAAGCCGGAGGCGTTGCCGACCCGGAGCACCTCGCTCATGACGGCCCTTCGCTTCGCTGCGTGCCGCTATGAGGCACCACCGCACTGAGCGCGATGAGTCGCTCGCTCATGATGGCGCGCGGGCTCATGCCGGCAACCTGGCGGCGGGCTCGCCGCCCGCGGCGGCGCCGGTCTGCGCGGCGTCCGGCTGCGCGGCGGTACCTGCCTGCGCGGCGGTGTCTGCTTGCGTGGCGGTGGCTGCGCGTGGGGCCCGGCCGGTGCCGGGTGGGCCGGCGAACGCCTGCGCCACGTCGAGCCACCCGTCGGCGATCGGGCCGGTGGCGACCAGGGCCAGGTCGGCGCGGTGCCGGCGCTGGGTGACGAGCAGGCAGAAGTCGAGCGCCGGACCGGTCACCCGGTCGGCCGCGTCCGCCGGGCCGAAGGCCCACTTCCCGCCGTCGGCGTGCGGGGCCACCAGCTCCACCCGGACCGGCACCGTCGGCACCGCGCGGCCGTGCGCGGCGAAACTGTGCCCGAGGGTACGGACGCCGAGGTACGCGACGTGCCGTAGCCGGTCGGTGGCGGGACGGGAGACGCCGAGCGCGTCGGCGACGTCCTCACCGTGCGCCCAGGTTTCCATGATCCGTGCGGTCACCATCGAAGCCGGTGACATCCGGGTGCCGTACCAGGGCAGTTTCTGCCCGGCCGGAGCGGCGGCGAGGGTGGCGGCGAGCGCCGAGCGACCGGCCCGCCAGCGGGCCAGCAACGCGGCCGGCGGGGCGAGAAACGACTCCGCGCCGTCTTCGACCAGCCGGGACGGGTCCGGCGCGGAGGCGATCGAGGCGTGGAACGCCCCGGCGTCGGCCGCGGCGAGCTGCGCCACGTGGTCGGTCCAGGCCAGGTGGGCGATCTGGTGGGCGATCGTCCAGCCCGGGGCCGGCGTCGGGCGCTCCCACTCCTGCGGCGGCAGCCCCGCGACGAGCGCGTCGAGCTGCTCGGACTCGGCGGCCAGATCCACGAGCAGTACGGTCGGGTCGACCATGGTGCCTCCGGGCGGGATGAGCCGGTCAGGGTCAGCGCCGATCTCCGGCGGGCCCGCCGTCGGCGGGGGTGGCTGCCGGCGGATCGGTCACGGGGGTGAGCAGGGTGGCGAGCTGGCGTTTCCAGACGTGCAGCAGGGCGGCCCGGCGGACCGAGTCGTCGCTGAGCAGGTTGGCCACGCCGAGCCCGCGAAGCAGGTCGAGGGTGGCCTGCACCGCCTCGCGTACGCCCGGCCGGCGCTCGTCCACGCCGAGCAGCTCGACGGTCAGCCGGTGCATCTCGCGGCCGACCCGGGTTTCCAGCGGCAGCAGGGCGGCGCGCAGCTCGGCGTCGGTGCGGGCGGCCACCCACAGCTCCAGGGCCGCAACGAAGAGCGGGCCGGTGAAGGCGGCGGCGAGCAGGTCGACCACCCCGTCCAGCCGGCGGGGGCCGGCCGGCAGGGCGTCGGCCTCGGCGCGCAGCTCCGCCGCTCGGCGTTCGGTGAGGTGGATCACGGCGGCGGTGACCAGCGCCGTCCTGGTCGGGTAGTGATGCAGCTGGGCACCGCGCGAGACACCGGCCCGGGCCGCCACGATGGTCGTGGTGGTGCCCGACCAGCCATGCTCGACCAGGCACTCGACGGTCGCCTCCAGCAGCCGGGCCTGGGTGGCGCGGCTGCGCTCCTGTTGAGGGACGCGGGTCGATGCGGTGGGCACGGGCACAGCCTGCCGTCCGGAAAACAAACAGTCAAGACTGACTTTTTATTGCCCGCACATATGGGCTGCGGCCGAGCGGAAGATTTTCGCCGCCACCAGCATCGGGGCGATGCGGCGTTGAGCAGACCGACGCTGGGCAGATTGACGCTGGGACCCGCCGGCGGGTGTCAGACCCGCGCGCGGCGGGCCAGGCGCTCCGGGTCGAGGATGATGATGCTCTTGCCGTCCAGGCGGAGCCAGCCCCGCGAGGCGAAGTCGGCGAGGGCCTTGTTGACCGTCTCCCGGGAGGCGCCGACGAGCTGGGCGATCTCCTCCTGGGTCAGATCGTGCGTCACCCGCAGCACGCCGCCGTCCCGGGTGCCGAAGCGGCCGGCCATCTGGAGCAGGTTCTTGGCGACCCGGCCGGGCACGTCCGTGAAGATCAGATCGGCCAGCGCGTCGTTGGTCCGGCGCAGCCGGCGGGCGAGCACCCGGAGCAGTTGCTCGGCGATCTCCGGCCGGTTGTTCAGCCACGGCCGCAGTGCCTGCTTGCGCAGCCGGGCCAGACGACTGTCGGTGACCGCGGTGGCGGTCGCCGTACGCGGGCCCGGGTCGAAGAGCGACAGCTCGCCGACCATGTCCGACGGGCCCATCACCGCGATCAGGTTCTGCCGGCCGTCAGCCGCCCGGCGGCCGACTTTGATCTTGCCGGACAGCAGAATGTAGAGGCTGTCGCCGGGCTCGCCCTCGTTGAAGACGACCTCGCCCTTGCGGACCTCGATCGTCTCCATCTCCTTGGCGAGCGCCTCGGCAGCCTCCGGGTCGACCCCCTGGAAGATCCCGCTGCGGGCCAGTACCTCGTCCATCGCGCACCTCCGGTTGCGCGTGCCGTCTTCTCGGCCGGGTCCGCCGTCCGCTGATCCCTCGCGCGCCGACCAGTCTAGGCGCACGTGAGCAGGAATCGGAGGTGCACCCCTGGAATCTTGATCGTTGGGCGTAACGTGTCCGTCGTGATCAGCCAGTAAGATCGCGCGCCCGTCCGGGCCGGTGCCGACCGGCCGTAGGGTGGCCGTAGGGTCACGGCGTGCCGAGCGAGCCCCTGCTGACCCGCCGCCGCGAGGATGGGCGGGACATTCCGCTGCTCGTGTGGCGGCTCGGGCGTCCGCTGCTGGCGGTCAGCACCGCGCCGCTGGGCGGTGGGATCGGCGTACGGCGGTGGGTGCTGAACGCGACCGTGCCGATGTCGTACGACCGGGACGATCCCGCCGACCACCTGGCCGAGCTGGCCCGCCGGCTCGGCCTCGACGGTCCCGGGGTGGGCCTGCTGACCGGCGTCGACGTCGGTGAGGTGGTGACACGGACCGACACCGGCGTGCAGGTCTGGGCCACCGTCGGCCTGGGCACCCCGATCCCCGCGGCGGCGCCCGCCGGGCCGGCCCCGGCGCAGCGGGTCGGCACCGTCAACATCGTGGCGTACGTGCCGGCTCGGCTCGGCGACGCGGCGCTGGTCAACGCGGTGGCCACGGCCACCGAGGCGAAGGCCCAGGCCATCACCGAGCTGGGGCTGCCCGGCACCGGCACCCCGACCGACGCGGTCACCATTCTCTGCCCACCGGACGGGCCGGCCTGCGCCTACGGCGGACCGCGGTCCACCTGGGGAGCGCCGCTGGCCCGGGCAGTGCACGCTGGCGTGCTGGCGGTCGGGACCGGCACCGTCCCATGGTCGGATCGGCTCCCGGGCTGAAACTCCCCGGCCGATCGGCGGTCGTGGCGGCGTTACCCGCCCGGTAGGGTCGCCGACGATGTATGCTGCCGCCCCCCTCGTGCCCCGACCGCGCCGCCACAGTGTGGCCGGACCGCGCCGCGACAATGTGGCGCCGCCGCGCCGCGACGCTGTCGCGCCGCCGCGCCGCCACGCTCTGGCCCGGCCGCGCCGCCGTGGCGTGGCCGCGCTCGGTGCGTTGCTCGTCGCCCTTCTCCTCGCCGGCTGCGCCGACTCCGGCGAGGGGCCGATCTGGCAGCCCGGGACGGGTGGCGGTGGCACCGGCGCGCCGGTCGAGTCGAAGGCGCCCGAGGTCAAGACGATCTCCCTCTCCGCCACCGGCGACATCGTCATGGCCATGGCACCCAACCGGATGCCGCCCAACAACGGCAAGGGCTTCTTCGACTCGGTCAAGAAGGCGCTCGCCGCCGACCTGGTGATGGGCAACCTGGAAGAGCCGTTGACGGTGGACACCGGCACCGGCAAGTGCGGGGCCAACTCCACCCGCTGCTTCCAGTTCCGGGCGCCGCCGGAGTACGCCGCACATCTCGCCGACGCCGGCTTCGACCTGCTCAACCAGGCCAACAACCACGGCTACGACTTCGGGCCGAAGGGGTACGAGAACACCCAGAAGGCGCTGGAGGAGCACGGCCTCGCGCACACCGGCGCACCCGACCAGATCACCGTGGTCGACGTCAAGGGCGTCAAGGTGGCGGTCGCCGGCTTCTCGTCGTACCGCTGGTCGAACAGCCTGGTCGACATCCCGGCCGCGAAGAAGGTGATCGAAAAGGCCGCCGACCAGGCCGACATCGTCGTGGTGCAGGTGCACATGGGGGCCGAGGGGTCGGAAATGACGCGGGTGCGGCCGGGCACCGAGATGTTCCTCGGCGAGAACCGGGGCGACCCGATCAAGTTCTCCCGGGCGATGATCGATTCCGGTGCCGACCTGGTCGTCGGGCACGGTCCGCACGTGCTGCGCGGCATGGAGTTCTACCAGGGCCGACTGATCGCGTACAGCCTGGGCAATTTCGCCGGGGGCGGCAACTCGCTGAGCAACACCGGCCGGCTCGGCTGGGGTGGGGTGCTCAAGGTGTCGCTCAGGGCGGACGGCAGCTGGGGCGGCGGCTCGTTCACCTCCACCTACATGGATGGCAACCGCAAGCCGACGATGGACTCCGACGATCGCGGCCTCGGGCTGCTCCGGGACCTCACCAAGCTCGATTTCCCGGACAGCGGCGCCCGGTTCACCGACGCCGGAAAGATCAGCCCGCCGGACCAGGACTGAGCCGAACCCGGCCCGGACGCATGGGCCGGCGGAAGTGTCGGCCCGACGACGTAGGCTGGCCGTCGTGACCAGAAGTGCCACCGAGACCGACCTCGGGCGGACCCGTCGGGCCCGGCGGATCGGCCGGGTGCTGGCCGAGACGCATCCCGACGCGCACTGTGAACTCAACCACACCAATCCGTTGGAACTGGCCGTCGCCACGATCCTCTCGGCCCAGTGCACGGACAAGAAGGTCAACGAGGTCACCCCGAAGCTCTTCGCCCGCTATCCGACCGCCGCCGACTACGCCGGAGCGGACCGGGCCGAGATGGAGGAGTTGATCCGCCCCACCGGCTTCTACCGCAACAAGACCAACTCGCTGATCCAGCTCGGCCAGGCCCTCGTCGAGCGCTACGACGGCCGGGTCCCCGGACGGCTGGTCGACCTGGTGACGCTGCCCGGGATCGGTCGCAAGACCGCCAACGTCATCCTCGGCAACGCCTTCGACGTCCCCGGCATCACCGTCGACACGCACTTCCAGCGGCTGGTGCAGCGCTGGCGGCTGACCACCGAGACCGACCCGGTCAAGATCGAGCATGAGATCGGGGCGATGTTCCCGAAGCGCGACTGGACCATGCTGTCGCACCGGATCATCTTCCACGGCCGCCGGGTCTGCCACGCCCGAAAGCCCGCCTGCGGGGCGTGCACGCTGACGAAGCTCTGCCCGTCGTACGGCATCGGGCCGACCGAGCCGGCCGCCGCGGCCAAGCTGCTCAAGGGTCCCCGGGCCCGCGACCTGGCGGTGGCCGCCGGAGTCGATCCGGAGCTGGTGCCGGTGCAGGCCGTCCAGGCGGAGGTGCCGTGACCCGCCGGCTCGCCCTGCTCTCCGTGCCACTGTTGCTGCTGGTCACCACGGCCTGCACGGCCGGCACCGAGGCGCCTACGCCCACCCGTCCGGAGGCAGCCGCCGGCCGGCCGTCGCCGTTCCAGGACTGCACCGCCCTCACCGCCGCCCCGGCCGCTGCCGGCGCGGCGGAGGATGCCGCCGGTGGTGAACTGCTGCCCGAGCTGACCCTCACCTGCTTCACCGGCGGGGCCCAGGTCGCCCTGCGGGACGTGCGCGGCCCGGCGGTGGTCAACATCTGGGCCTCCTGGTGCCCGCCCTGCCGCAAGGAACTGCCCGCCTTGCAGCGGCTCAGCGAGCGCGCCGAGGGGCAGCTGCGGGTGATCGGGGTGAACAGCCGGGACAGCCGTGAGGCCGCCCAGGCCATCGGCGAGGACTTCGGCGTACGGTTCCCGATGCTGGTCGACCAGGGCGAGGCGGTGCAGCGTGCGCTGCGCCGCAAGTTCGTGCCGATGACCGTGTTCGTGGACGCCGGGGGCCGGATCCGGCACGTCGACACCTCCGGCGCCCTCGACGACGCCCAGCTCGCCGAGCTTGTCCAGCAGCATCTCGGGCTGACGGTTGCGGCGTGAGTGAGCGTGGCGAGCGAGCCGTTGGGCTCAGTAGCGTGGCGGCGTGAGCGCGAGAAACGGGCTGACGTGAGCCGGCAGCCGCCGGCCTGGATCGAGCCGCTGCTTGATCGGCTCGGCTCCGCGCGTACCGAGGACTTCACCCAGCTGGTCACGCCAGAGCGCGGCGGCCGGGAAAGCGCCGTGCTGGTGCTGCTCGGCGAGGATGCCGGCACCGGGCCGGACGTGCTGGTCCTCCAGCGGGCAGCCACCCTGCGCAACCACGCCGGCCAGCCGGCGTTTCCCGGTGGGGCCGCCGACCCGGAGGACGCCGACGCCGCCGCGACCGCGCTGCGCGAGGCGAACGAGGAGGTCGGCCTCGACCCGGTCAGCGTCACCGTCCTGGCGCAGCTGCCGAGGCTCTGGATCCCGGTCAGCGACTTCGTGGTCACCCCGGTGCTCGCCTGGTGGCACGCGCCGCACCCGGTGCACCCCCGGGAGCCGGCCGAGGTGGCGCACGTCGCCCGGATGCCGATCGCCGAGCTGGTCGACCCGGGAAACCGCGTCCGGGTACGCCATTCGAGCGGCTGGATCGGGCCCGCGTTCTCCGTCCGGGGGATGCTGGTCTGGGGCTTCACCGCCGGGGTGCTGGCCGGGGTGCTGGAGATGGGCGGCTGGAGCCGGCCGTGGCCCCGCGACCGGGTGATCGATCTTCCGCCGACCGGGACGTCCCCCGCTCCGTCAGCCGGCACCGACGAGGTCGACGAGAGCGCTGTCCGCTGACCACACGGTCACCTTCCGCAAGCGATCGCCATCCCGCGAGCCTGCGGCCCGTACGCTTGAGCCGTGTCGGCCGTGGATCTCGTACTGCTGTTGCTCATGCTCGTGTTCGCGATCAGCGGATACCGACAGGGGTTCGTCATCGGGGTGCTGTCGTTCTCCGGGTTCTTCCTCGGCGCCCTGATCGGCCTCCAGATCGGGCCGCTGTTCGCGCAGCAGTTCGTCGACAGCGGCACCCGGGTGCTGATCGCACTGGTCGCCATCTTCGGCCTGGCCGTGGTCGGCCAGGCCCTCGCCGGCTGGCTCGGCTCCCACCTGCGCCGCACGATCGCCAGTGACGTGGGGCGGCGGGTCGACGACGTCGGCGGCGCGTTCGTCTCGCTCTTCGCGGTGCTCCTGGTCGCCTGGCTGGTGGCGGTGCCGCTCGGTTCCTCCTCGCTGCCCTGGCTCGCCGCCTCGGTGCGCAGCAGCGCGCTGCTCAACGTGGTCGACCAGGTGCTGCCCGACCAGGCCCAGCAGCTCTCCACCGCGCTGCGGGACACCGTCGACACCGATGGCTTCCCGGACGTCTTCGACGGCCTGCGGCGTACCCAGGCCCGGCAGGTCGAGCCGCCCGACCCGGCGCTCGCCGGTTCCGAGGTGGTGACCAACGGCCAGCGTTCGGTGGTCAAGGTGCTCGGCTCGGCCCCGAGCTGTTCCCGGCGGATCGAGGGCTCCGGCTTCGTGTACGCGGACGACCGGGTGATGACCAACGCGCACGTGGTGGCCGGCACCCGTACGGTCGCCGTGGAGATGCGCGGCGACCGGTACGAGGGCGAGGTCGTCGTCTACGACCCGGACCGCGACCTGGCCGTGCTGTACGTGCCCGGGCTGCCCGGCCCGTCGATGCGGTTCGCCGCCGGCAACGCGGCGACCGGCGCGGACGCCATCGTGCTCGGCTTCCCGCTGGACGGACCGTACAACGCCCAGTCGGCGCGGGTCCGCGACGTCGACCGGATCACCGGGCCGGACATCTACTCCTCGGCAAGCGTGACCCGGGAGATCTACACGATCCGGGCGCTGGTGCGCAGCGGCAACTCCGGCGGGCCGCTGGTCTCCTCGAACGGCCTGGTGCTCGGGGTGATCTTCGCGGCGGCGGCCGGCGACCCGAACACCGGTTTCGCAGTGACCGCCGCCGAGGCGCGCCCGGTGGCGCTGGAGGGCGCGCAGCGTACCCGTGGCGTCGGCACCGGCGAATGCACCTGACCGTCACACCGGTGCAGCTGGCCGTCACCGGGGCGCCGGCCGGGTCCGGCCGGCGCGGGCGGCGGTGACGACCACCGCCACCCCGAGCAGCCATCCGGCGAGCACGTCACTGGTCCAGTGCACGCCGAGGGCGACCCGGCTGAACCCGGTCACCAGGGCGAGCAGCAGGGCACCGAGCCACACCGCCGCCCGGACCGTCGACCGGGCGCGGGTCCCGGGCTGGCCGGTGCCGGCCGGCGTCCCGCTCCGGGGCAGGAAGACCACCACGAGGACCCCGGCGGCGAGCGTCGCGTTCAGCGCGTGCCCCGAAGGAAAGGCCAGGCCGGGCGCCTGCGCCACGGGATCGGGCAGCTCCGGCCGGACCCGGCCGACGAGCAGCTTGAGCAGTGGCCCGAGCAGGCCACCGAGCACCATGGTCGCGGTGACCCAGCCGGCGAGCCGGCGGGCACCCCGGTGGGCCAGCCAGATCACCAGGACCAGCGCCGCGGCGCGCAACGGCATCGGCGCGAAGGTGTCGGTCCAGACGCTCATCACCCGGACCCAGGCCGGATGGTCGAGGGCGTACCGGTGCAGGTGCCCGGTCACCGCCACGTCGAGCCGGCGCAGCGGCGGCCAGCCGCCCAGCACCAGGGCCGCGAGCAGCGTGAACGGCACGAGCGTCAGTAGACCGGGGAGAACGGGCCGCAGCCCCGGGCCGTCCGGGTGCAGTGGGGCGGCCGGTCCGGTCAGTGGTACGACTGCCGGAACCGGCGCACCATGAGCGCCGCCCCGGTGAGCAGCGCGACCAGGATCGCCGAGCCGACCCAGAGCCGCTCCGTGGCGGCGTCGTCCTGCGCACCGGCGGCCCGGGCCCGCCACTGGGTCTCCTGCTGCGTCCCGGTCAGGCCGAGCTGCTCGGCGTCCGCGTCGTTCGCCTGCGCCGAGCCGGGGGCCGGGCCGAAGCCGCTCACGCCCGGCGAGTCGTTGTTGTCCAGCGGGTTGTCGTACACCAGCGGCACGTCCGCGGTCAGCGCCGCGACCGGGTCGACCAGGCCGTAGCCGAACCGGTCGTCCCGGCCGGTGGGGCCGATGTCCTTGGCGGTGGCCAGCAGCCGGTTCACCACGTCCCCGGCGGAGAGTTGCGGATAGCGGGACCGGACCAGGGCCGCGGTGGCGGCGACCAGCGGCGCGGCGAAGCTGGTGCCCTGCACCCGCCAGTACCCGCCGGGCGGACGCGCGCCGACGAGACCGCTGGCGGGGGCGGTGAGGATGGTGGCTCGGCCGGTGATCGCGCCGCTCCACAGGTTGTCGCTGTTGCGTTCCAGCCCGGAGACCGCGATCACGCCCGGCTCCCGGGCCGGGTACCAGACCTTGGCGTCGGGCGAGGTGGCGAGGTTGCCCGTGCAGGCGACCACCACCACGTCGCGGGCGAAGGCGTAGTCGATGGCCGCGGCCAGGGCGGCACTGTCGCCGCTGCCGCCGAGCGACAGGTTGATCACCTGGGCGCCGTTGTCGACCGCCCACCGTACGCCCTGGGCGACGATCAGCGCGTCGTCGTAGCGGTTCTCCTCGTCGAGGACCCGCACCGGCAGGATCCGGGCATCCGGTGCCAGCCCCACCACGCCCTGACGGTCGTCGTTGCGTCCGGCGATCAGGCCGGCCACCGTGGTGCCGTGACCGACCGGATCCGGCTCGGCCGCCCCACCGGGACTGACCAGGTCGATGCCGGGCAGCACCTGCCCGGCCAGATCCGGGTGTGAACCGTCCACCCCGGAGTCGATGACGGCGACCACCACACCGCGCCCGGTCGACGTGCGCCACGCGGTCCTGGCACCCAGCTTGTCGATCTGCCACTGTTCGTCGCGGACCTGGTCGGCGCGGTCGGTAGCGTCACCGGGCGCGTAGGCCACCGGGACGCCGAAGGCGGACGGGGAAACCGGGACGGCGGCGGCGGGAACGACCACGACGGCAGCCGACAGCGCGGCAGCCGCCGCCGCGAGCAGCGCGCGGTGCGCGAACCCTCGGGGCCCTGGCGGGCCACCGTGCCGCACCCTGGTCACATTCTCAGCCGTTCGTCGCAGGACACATGACGATCGGAGATTACCGGTTCCGTCCCGCTTCTAGGGACGTTCCGTGGAGTCGGCGTCACTGTGGCGGCAAGTGGGCCAACTGGACCAGGCGTACGCCCTCGCGTCGGGTGAACAGCCGACCGCGTCCGGGCGGCAGCGGCCCGGGTCGGACCGGGCCGACGAGTGCGCCCTCCTCCGGGCTGCCCGACATCACCAGGCCCGAGGTGGACAGTTCGCGGAGCCGCTGCACGAGCGGCTCGTACTGGGCGCGCCCGGCGCCGCCGGAGCGCCGGGCCAGCACCAGGTGCAGCCCGACGTCACGGGCCTGCGGCAGGTGCTCCTCCAGCGCCCGCAGCGGGTTCGACGGCCCGCTGGCCACCAGGTCGTAGTCGTCGACCAGCACGAACAGCTCCGGCCCCGACCACCACGACCGGTCCCGCAGTTGCGCCGGGCCGACCTCCGGGCCGGGGATCCGGCCCTGCATGTAGCCGGCCGCCGATTCGACCAGGTCGGCGGTGTGCGCGGCGGCGGTGCCGTACCCGATCAGGTGCGGTGTCTCGATGGCACCGAGCAGGCTGCGCCGGTAGTCCACCACGATCACCCGGGCCTGCTCCGGGGTGAACCGGGTGACGATCGAGGTGGCGAGGGCACGCAGGAACGACGACTTGCCGCACTCGGCGTCGCCGTAGACCACGAAGTGCGGTTCGGTGGTGAAGTCGAGGGCGACCGGGCGCAGGTCCGCCTCGGCGATCCCGATCGGGATGCGCAGCCCGGCGGTGTCGGCCAGGTCGAGATCGGCGTACGGCAGCACCGCCGGGAGCCGTCGTACCCGGGGCGCGGCCGGTCCGGCCCAGGCCGCGGTCACCTGCTTGACCAGCCCGGCGGTGTCCGAGCCGGCGGGCTGCGGCAGCGCGGTGAGGAAATGCAGGCCCTCGGCCGTGATGCCCCGTCCCGGCGACTGCTCGGGCACGTCGACCGCCGCCCGCCGGGCGACCAGCGAGTCCGACGGGTCACCGAGCCGCAGCTCCAGGCGGGAGCCGAAGAGATCCCGGATCGCCGGCCGGAAGTCCAACCAGCGCACCGCGGTCGCCACCACGTGCACGCCGTACGACAGGCCGCGGGTGGCGAGGTCGGTGACCAGCGGTTCCAGGTCGTCGTACTCGCCGCGCAGGGTCGTCCACCCGTCGACGACGAGGAAGACGTCGCCGAACTGGTCGGCCGCGGGCTCACCGGCGGTGAGCTGGGCGGCGCGTCGCTGCCGCCAGGCGGCCATCGACTCCACCCCGGATTCGGCGAGGGCGCGTTCCCGGTCGGCCAGCAGGGTGGCCATCTCGCCCACGGTGCGCCGTACGCCGGTGGGGTCGGCACGGCCGGTGACCCCGCCGACGTGTGGCAGGTCCCGCACCGCGGCCAGCCCTCCGCCGCCGAAGTCGAGGCAGTAGACCTGCACCTCGGCCGGGGTGTGGGTGAGCGCCAACGCGCAGATCAGCGTACGCAGCGCGGTGGACTTGCCGCTCTGCGTGCCGCCGACCACGGCGACGTGGCCGGCCGCGCCGTCCAGCGCCAGCCAGAGCAGGTCGCGGCGCTGCTCGTAGGGCCGGTCGACCGCCGCCACCGGCACCTGTAGCGCCCCGTGCAGCTCCGGATTGCCGAAGCTGAGCCCCCGGACCGGGTCCACCGTGAGCGGGCCGACCAGCTCGTCCAGGGCGGGCGCGCCAGCCAGCGGCGGCAGCCAGACCTGGTGCGCCGGTGGCCCCTGCCCGGCCAGGCGGCCGACCAGCAGGTCCAGCAGGGTTTCCCGGCCGTCGTCCTCGTCCGGCTCGGCGACGGATGGGGCGGGTGGCTGCGGCGCGGGCGTGAAGTGGGTGGAGAAGGCGAGCAGGCGGGGCCGGTCCGGGGTGGTCGCGCCGGCCGCCGGGCCGCGTCGGCGGAGCGGCCCGGAGACGTACGCGGTCTTGAAGCGAAGCAACGGCTCGGTGCCGAAGCGCAGGTAGCCGTGCCCCGGCGTGCGGGGCAGCTCGTGCGCGTCCGGTACCCCGAGCACCGTGCGGGACTCCAGCGACGAAAAGGTCCGCAGGCCGATCCGGAACGACAGGTGCGTGTCGAGCCCCCGGAGCCGCCCCTCCTCCAGGCGCTGGCTGGCCAGCAGCAGGTGCACACCGAGTGACCGGCCCAGCCGGCCGATCTGCACGAACAGGTCGATGAAATCGGGCTTGGCCGACAGCAGCTCGGAGAACTCGTCGCAGACCAGCAGCAGCGACGGCAGCGGAGCCAGCGGGCTGCCGGCGACTCGGGCCCGCTCGTAGTCGCGCAGGCTGGCGAAGTTGCCGGCCCGGCGCAGCAGCTCCTGCCGGCGGACCAACTCGCCGTTGATCGCGTCGACCATCCGGTCGACCAGGGGCAGCGCGTCGGCCAGGTTGGTGATCACGGCGGCGGTCTGCGGCAGCCGGTCGAAGGAGGCGAACGTCGCCCCGCCCTTGAAGTCGACAAGTACGAAGTTGAGCTGCTCTGCGGAGTGCGTGGCGGCCAGCCCGAGCACCAACGTACGGAGCAGCTCGGACTTGCCGGAACCGGTGGCGCCGATGAGCAGCCCGTGTGGACCCATGCCGTCCTGCGCGGACTCCTTGAGATCCAGCTCGATCGCGCCGCCGTCCACACCGACACCGATGGGCACCCGCAGCCGCTCGCGCGCCGACCGCGGCACCCAGCCCTGCTCGGCGGTGAAGCCCTCCGGATCGCCGAGACCGAGCAGCTCCGGCAGGCCCGGCTCGGCGCCGGGCGTCGCCTCCGTGCCCCGGGTGGCGGCGGCCAGCCGCAGCGGAGCCAGCCGGCGCGCCACCGCCTCGGCCTCGGCGACCGTCAGCGCGTCGGCGGTGCCGACCTCGGCGGGACCGTCCGCCGTGTGCGAATGCAGCCGACCGCCCCGCAGCTCCAAGAGCAGGGCGATGCGGTCCAGCAGGCGCGGCGGCGGGGTGTCCAGGTCGATCAGGGTGACCGCGTCGATGCCGCCGTCTCCGGCCAGCTCGGTGGCGCCGGTGAGGTCGCCGCCGTCCAGCACGACGACCAGGTGCGGTCCGTCCGTCGCGGGGCCGGCCGGGCTGAACCGGGACCTGCTGGTCAACACCTCGTCGAGCAGGCGTTCCAGCTCCACCGCCGAGCTGGTCACCAACCGGACCGGGCCGAGAGCGTCGCTGCGGGTCGGGTGCTGGGCGTGCGGCAGCCACTTGACCCACTCCCAGAGGCTGCGCCGTTCCGGCCCGGCGCAGACGGCGACGAGCAGCTCGTCCGGGGCGTGGAAGACCGCGAGTTGGGTGAGCATCGCCCGGACCTGCGCCTGTGCGCCCGGCGACCCGGTCGGGCCGGCTGGCGTGTCCCGGACGAAGACCCGGGCGAAGCTGCGCAGCGACAGGGCCACCGGCAGGTCGGGCACCACCGAGTACGCGTCCAGGAAGCGCCGCAACGCCCCGGCGGTCATCGGCTCCAGCTCCTCCAGCGGGCGGGTCACCGGCGGGACCAACGGGGTGGCCAGGGTCTGCGGCCCGACGGCGACCCGGACCACCGCGAAGTCCGGATCGGTGGGACGCCGCTCCCAGACCCGGTGGCTGTCCACCGTCGACCAGAGCAGCGTCGGATCCGGGTGCCGGTAGCAGAGGCCGGCGCGCTGCCGTGCCGCGGTCCGCCGGACCTGCCGCCGCAGCGTCGTCAGGTGCCGCAGGTACTCCCGGCGGGCCGCCATCATCTCGGACTTCTTCGGAGTCCCCGAGGCGCTGCCCCACGAGGTCACCAGCATGGCCAGCGAGGAGAGGCCGAACATGCCGCCGACCACGTACGAGTAGGCGCCGCCACCCCGGCCGAACATCATCGCCATCGCCACCGTGCCGCCGAGCATCGGCAGCACCATCAGCATCTGGTGCCAGCGTGCGCCGGTGACGGCCGGTATCTCCGGGGGTGCCTCCACCGGCAGTTCGCCGGCCGGTATCTCCGGCGCCGGCCGCCGCGGTGGCCGGCGGATGACGACAGTGGACACTCGACCTCCCGACCGCGCACAGTGACCTGAGCCTGGCTCATGGTAGGTAAAGTCCTCGCGTACGCGCAGCCGTCACCCGCTCGATATGGAGATCAGTCGATGACGATCGGGCTGGCCCGGGTCACCGTCAGCGCCCCGCAGCGGCGGGTCGACGTGGCCCTGCCGGAGCAGGTCCCGCTCACCGAACTGCTGCCCGAGCTGCTGCGTCACGCCGGCGAGGGGCTCGCCGACGACGGGGAGCGGCACGGCGGCTGGGTGCTGCGGCGGGCCGACGGCAGCGTGCTCACGACCGGGCAGGCCCTGCTCGCCCAGGGCGTCCGCGACGGCGAGGTGCTGCACCTGGTGCCGGCCCGCGCCGAGTGGCCCGAGCTGGAGTACGACGACGTGGTGGAGGCGATCGCCGACGCCGCGCGGCGTCGCGGCGGAGTCTGGTCACCCGGCGCCACCCGGGCCGCCGCCCTCGCCGGCGCCGGCGTGCCGGTCGCCGTCGGCCTGTTCGCCCTGCTCGCCGGAGGACCGGGCCGGGACACCGGCTGGCTGGCCGCGACCCTGGTGGCGGTGCTGCTCGTGCTGGCCGGCACGGTGTTCTCCCGGGCCCTGGGCGACGGTCCGGCCGGGGCGGTCCTCGGCGGCTACGCGCTGCCGTACGCCGCGGTGGCCGGTGCCCTCGCGGTCAGCTCGGGCGACCCGGTCGGACCGTTCGCCCCACTGAGCTGGCTCGGTGCCGCCGAGTTGCTGGCCGGCTCGGTGGCGCTGCTGCTGGTGTCGGTGCTCGGGCTGCTCGGGGTGGCCACCCGCCAGCGGATCTTCGTGGCCGGCGTGGTGGTGGGTGCGGCCGGCGGGCCGGCCGCCCTCGGCGGCCTGCTGCTCGGCCCGGCCGGCACGGCGGCCGTCCTGCTCTGCGTGCTGGCCTTCGGGATCGGCGCGATCCCTCTGCTGGCCATCCGGCTGGGCAAGGTGCCACTGCCGCCGATCACGCTGCCCACCGGCACCGCGGACGACCCGGACCGGGCCCGCGACCTGCCGGACCGGGGCCGGGTGTACGCGGCCGTGGCCCGCACCGAGGAGATGCTGACCGGGATGCTGATCGGGCATGCCGTGCTGGCCGTGGCCGCCGGGGTGATCCTGGGCGTCACCGACGGCGTCGCCAGCCGGCTGCTCGTCGCGGTCGCCTCGGCGGTGCTGCTGCTCCGCGCCCGGCTCTTCGTGGCGGTACGGCACCGGGTACCACCCGTGCTCGCCGGGCTGGGCGGGTACGCGGTCCTCGGCGGTGTGCTCGCCAGCGGTGCCGACCCGACGGGCCGACTCGTCCTGGTGGTCGGCGGGCTGCTGGCCGCCCTGTTGGTGGTGGCCGGCGGCACCACCTACGCGCGCCGCCCGGTCTCCCCGTACGTCGGCCGGCTCGCCGACCTCACCGACACCGTCCTGGTGGTCTCCGTGGTGCCGATCGCCTGCGCGGTGCTCGGCCTGTACGAACGGGCCCGGGGGCTGCTCGGCTGAGCGGTTCCCGGGCCCGTCGGACGGTTGCTGAATCAGTGTGCGGACTCGCCGCGCTCCTCGGCCTCCTTGGCCCGCCGGTACGACGCGTGGATCTCGGCCTCGGCCTCGGTACGCCCCACCCAGGTGGCGCCCTCGACCGACTTGCCCGGCTCCAGGTCCTTGTACACCTCGAAGAAGTGCTGGATCTCCAGCCGGTCGAACTCGCCGAGGTGGTGGATGTCGCGCAGGTGCTCCTGCCGCGGGTCCTCGTAGGGCACGCAGAGGACCTTGTCGTCGCCGCCCTTCTCGTCCGTCATCCGGAACATGCCGATGGTGCGGCACCGGATCAGACAGCCCGGGAAGGTCGGCTCGGGCACCAGCACCAGGGCGTCCAGTGGGTCGCCGTCCGCGCCCAGGGTGCCCTCGATGAAGCCGTAGTCGGCCGGGTACTGCGTGGAGGTGAAGAGAGTGCGGTCCAGCCGGATCCGGCCGGTCACGTGGTCCACCTCGTACTTGTTGCGGTGACCCTTGGGGATCTCAACCGTGACGTCGAAATCCATCTGCACGCTCCCTCGTTCGCCCACGCTGGCTTGACGGAACCGGCGGCCTCGCCCGGACAGGCGAATGCCCACCCACCGACTCCGGCCGCCGCATAGTCTTCGGACCGAAGTAGTGTCACCCAGGCCGGTTCCCGGTGGGGGAGGAGGGGGTCGTGGGGAGGGAAGATTCACACTACCGTCCGGACGGGGCTGCCGGAGGTGGTACCAACCAACCGTCGGCGAAGCCGGCGACCGGACGGGTTCCCGTGCCCGACGCGCAGTTGCTCCGGGCGCAGTCTCCGACCCCGCCGGTCGCCTCCGCCGCCCCGCCACCGACGGGTCCGGCCTCCGGTCCGGTAGGCAAGGCGTCCGTGCCGGCCAACTCCGCCGGCAAGGCCCCGGCGCCGACCAGCGCCACCGGTAAGGCGTCCGTGCCGACCAGTCCGGCAGGCCCGCTCGGCAAGGCCGCGGTGCCGACCAGCCCGGCCGGTCCGGTTGGCAAGGCGTCCGTGCCGACCAACGCAGCGGGACCGGCGGGTAGGGGGTCCGTGCCGACCAGCCCGGCGGGACCGGTGGGCCGGGCGTCCGCGCCGAGCGGCTCGGCGTCCGTGCCGCACGAACCGAACCCGGGAGCGGCGCCGAACCCGGCCGAGCAGACCCAGGACCTGACGGCGGGAACCAGCCCGGATAACAGCCAGGGGGCGACCCTGGCCCCCGAGCGGCCGTCGGGCCCAGCCGGCGCCGGTGGCCCGATCGACCCACCCGCCGGGGCGGCCCCGGAGCCCTCCCGGCCGGCCGCCGGCGCCTGCCGCTGGTGCTCGCCGCATTACTGGTGCTCGTGCTGGTCATGGTGGGCGTGGTCGTGGTGCGCCCCGGGCCGGTGGGGCGGTGGCTGGGTGGCGGCGATGCCGCGCCCGCGCCCACCGAGCCGACGGAGCCCGCGCCGGTCGAGGTGCTGGCCGCCGCCGACACCGGCGCACCGATGCCCAGCCCCGAGGGACTGGAAGCCGTGCTTGACCCGCTGGTCGGCGACGCCGCCCTCGGCGGCCGGGTCAACGTGGCGGTGGCCGACGCGCTGACCGGACAGGCCCTCTTCGACCGCGGTGGCGACGAGGGCACCGTGCCGGCGTCGGTGACCAAGCTGCTGACCGCGGTGACGGTGCTGACCGCCCGCGGCCCGGGCTACCGGGTCCCGACCCGGGTGGTGGCCGGCGAGCAGCCGGGCGAGGTGGTGATCGTCGGCGGCGGAGACCCGACCCTGGCGGCCGGCGCCAAGGGCTTCTACCCGGGCGCCGCCAGCCTGGAGGAGCTCGCCGACCAGGTGCGTACGGCGCTCGGCGGAGCCACGCCGACCCGGGTGCTCGTGGACTCCTCGCTCTACCCGGGGCCGGCATATGGGCCGGGTTGGGACGATGACATCCCCACCGGCGGATACGGCGCCGCGGTGACCGCGTTGATGCTCGACGGTGCGCGCCGGGACCCGAAGGCCGGCCGGGGCTGGGCCGAGCGGGTGACCCAGCCCGACCTGACCGCCGGACAGGCCTTCGCCCGACTGCTTGGTCTACCGGAGAGCGCCGTGCAGCGGGGCAGCGCCCCGACGGCACCGACCGAGGCGACCGGGACGCCGGCCGAGACCATCGAGCCCGGTGCCGAACTCGGCGTGGTGCAGTCGCCACCGCTGATCCGCCTGGTCGACATCATGATCAGTGAGAGCGACAACATCGTCGCCGAGGCACTGGCCCGTCAGGTCGCGCTGGCCCGTGACCGGCCCGCCTCGTACGCCGGCGCCGCCGAGGCGATGGCCGGGGTGGTTGCCGAGCTGGGCCTGCCGGCCGGCGGGCTGACGCTGGCCGACGGCAGCGGCCTGTCCCGGAAGAACCTGATCAGCCCGACGCTGCTCACCGAACTGCTGGCGCTCGCGGCCGGCCCGGACCGGCCCGAACTCGGCGGCATCTTCGGCGGGCTGCCGGTCGGCGGCTGGTCCGGCACGCTGCGTGACCGCTACGGAGCCACCCCCGGCACCGCTGCCGGCGCCGGGGTGGTCCGGGCCAAGACGGGCACCCTGACCAGGGTGCACGCCATCGCGGGGGTGGTCACCACGGCCGAGGGGCGGCTGCTCACCTTCGCCGTGCTCACCGACCAGGTGCCGCCGGACGGGATGGAGCCGGCCCGGGCGGCGCTGGACCGGATCGCCGCCGCTCTCGCCACCTGCGGCTGCCACTGACCCGGCTCTCCGCGCGCCGGCCCGGTCTCCACGCGCCGGCCCGAGCGCGCTGGTCCGGTGTCCACGCGCCGGCCCGGACGGCGAGACAGCGGATCGGCGAGCGGTGACCCGACTGCCGGCGCGCCGGTCCGGCGAGCGCCTTCCCGTCCGGCGAGCCGGGGGTGGGGTGTCGCGGCGCGGGTACGGTGGGTTGCATGGCGCAGTTCGTGGACTGGGATCTGGCCACCGCGACCGCGGGGGCCCTGGGCAAGTCGGGCCCGCGGGTGTCGTACGCCGAGGCCACCGAGGTGGTCGCCGACCTGCGCCGGCTGACCGACGAGGCGGCCGGGCACGTCGCCGACTACACGGGGCTGACGTCGCAGGTGACGCATCCGCCGGTGCGGGTGGTCGACCGGCGCGACTGGGCCGCGACCAACGTCGCCGGCCTGCGTGCGGTGATCACACCGCTGGTCGGCCGGCTGGCTCAGGACAAGCAGCCCGGTGCGCTGGCCGAGGCGGTCGGGTCCCGGATCACCGGGGTGCAGGCGGGCACCGTGCTGGCCTACCTGTCCGGCCGGGTGCTCGGCCAATACGAGGTCTTCTCCGCCGACCCCGGGCAGCTGCTGCTGGTCGCGCCGAACATCGTCGAGGTGGAGCGCAAGTTGGGGGCCGACCCGCGCGACTTCCGGCTCTGGGTGTGTCTGCACGAGGTGACCCACCGGACGCAGTTCACCGCCGTGCCGTGGATGCGGGCGTACTTCCTCGGCGAGGTGCAGGCGTTCGTGGACGCCGCCCAGGGCGGTGAGCACCTGCTGGAGCGGCTGCGTCGCGGCGTGGGCACGCTCGCCGACGTGGTCCGCAACCCGGAGAGCCGGGCCAGCGTGCTGGACATCGTGCAGACGCCGGGGCAGCGGGCCGTGCTGGACCGGTTGACCGCGCTGATGACCCTGCTGGAGGGGCACGCCGATTTCGTGATGGATGGCGTCGGCCCGCAGGTGATCCCGAGCGTCGAGCGGATCCGGGCCGGGTTCAACCGGCGCCGGGAGGCCGGCAACCCGGTGGAGAAGGCGGTCCGGCGGCTGATCGGCATCGACGTCAAGATGCGGCAGTACGCGGAGGGCCGCAAGTTCGTGCACGCGGTGGTCGACCGGGTGGGGATGACCGGCTTCAACCGGATCTTCGAGTCGCCGCTGACCCTGCCCCGGCTGGCCGAGTTGAGCGAACCGGACGCCTGGGTGGCGCGGGTGCACGGGCCGGTCGGCCCGATGCCGACCGCCGGCTGAGCACGCCGCACCGATGGCTCCGCTCGCCCCGTCCGTCGCCGCGATCCGGGTCGCGGTCCGCCGGGCGTTGACCGAGCTGCCGGCGTACGGGCTGGTGCTGGTCGCCTGCTCCGGCGGGGCCGACTCACTCGCGCTCGCCGCGGCCACCGCGTTCGTGGCGTCCCGGACGGGTCGCGCCGCCGGCCTGGTGACCGTCGACCACGGGTTGCAGGCCGGGTCGGCGCGGCGGGCCGAGGCGGTGGCGCGCTGGGCGGAGCAGGCCGGGCTCGGGCCCGTGGAGGTGGTCCGGGTCGAGGTCGCCGGCCGGCCAGGTGGCCCCGAGGCGGCGGCCCGGCAGGCCCGCTACCAGGCGCTGGCCGAGGTGGCCGGGCGGCACGGCGCGGCGGCGCTGCTCACCGGGCACACCCGCGACGACCAGGCGGAGACGGTGCTGCTCGCCCTGGCCCGAGGGGCCGGCCCGCGCGGGCTGGCCGGCATGCCACCGCGCCGGGATCTGGCCGGGGTGCCGCTGCTGCGACCACTGCTGGAGATCAGCCGTGCGGAGACCCGGGCGGCCTGCACGGCCCTCGGGCTGACGCCATGGCAGGATCCGCACAACAGCGACCCCGCGTACGCCCGGTCCCGGGTCCGGGGCGACGTGCTGCCCGTGCTGGTCCGGGCCCTCGGGCCGGGAGTGCTGGACAACCTCGCCCGCACCGCCCGGCTGGTGGCGGCGGACAACGCCGTACTGGACGAGTTGGCCGGCGAGGCGTTGATCGGCGCCCGGCATCCCGACGGTGGGCTGGCGGTGAAGGCGCTGGCCGACCTGGCACCCGCGGTACTCGGCCGGGTGCTGCGCGCCTGGGCCCACGAACTGGGAGCGCCGCCGGCCGCGCTGTCGCACCGGCATGTCGCCGCCCTCGACACGCTGGTCACCGGCTGGCGGGGGCAGGGAGCGGCGTACCTGCCGGGCGGGCTGCGGGTGCTGCGCCGTGCCGGCCGCCTGCTGCCGGAGACCGGGCCTACGCTCGACGGGACGCCGGATCCCGCCGAGCCGCCGCCGGTCGGGGGCAGGGTCGGGGCGTGACGGCCGCGACCGCGCCGCCGGCTCAGCCGTGGATGCGGTCGCGGTCGCGGAACATGGTGCGGTACGCGTGCGGGGTGGCACCGACCCGGCGGGTGAAGTGGTGCCGCAGGGCGGCGGCGTCGCCGAAGCCGGCCCGGTCGGCTACCGCCTCCACGGTCAGCCCGGTCTCCTCCAGCAGCCGCCGGGCCACCAGGATCCGCTGATTGGTCAGCCACTCGTGCGGTGTGGTGCCGGTCTCCGCGCGGAACCGGCGGGCGAAGGTACGCGGGGCCATGCCGGCCCGGTCGGCCAGTTCGTCGACGGTGATCTGCTGGTCCAGCCGCCCCATCAGCCACTCCAGCACCGGCTCCAGGGTGGGTGCCTCCGGCGCCTTCGGGATGGGCGCCTCGACGTACTGGGACTGCCCGCCGTCACGGTGCGGCGGCACCACCATCCGGCGGGCCAGCCGGGTGGCGGTGGCCGAGCCGTGCTCCTGGCGTACCAGATGCAGGCAGGCGTCGATGCCGGCGGCGGTGCCGGCGCTGGTGAGCAGCCGGTCGTCCTGCACGTAGAGCGAGTTGCAGCGGACCCGGGCGCTCGGGTGCCGGCGCTGCAACTCGTCGACGTGCCGCCAGTGGGTGGTGCACTCCCGGCCGTCGAGCAGTCCCGCCTCGCCGAGCAGGTACGCGCCCGCGCAGACGCTGAACAGGTACGCCCCGCGGTCGGCGGCTCGGCGCAGCGCGTCGTGCACCTCCGGGCAGGCGGTGGTGGTCGGGTCGTGCGCGGGGACGGCCACCAGGTCCGCCTCCTCGATCGGGCCCAGGTCGGCGTTGGGCAGCAGCTGGAAACCGACGGAGGTGCGTACCGTGGCGCGCTGCGGGCTGCACACGTCGAAGCGGTAGCCGGGCAGGCCGTCGGCGGTGCGGTCGGTGCCGAACACCTCGGCGAGCACGCCCAACTCGAACGGGGCGACCCCATCCAGGACCAGCACGGCGACGGAGCGGAGCATGTGACGAGGGTAACCGCAGAGGTGGCCGAAAATCGAGCATGGATGGCATTCCTGCCACTGTCCGGTCCCATGGTGAGCGGCCCAGACTGGACTGGTCCGGTGCGCACCGGCGGCGACAAGACACCAGCAATCATGCGAAAGCGAGCGCCGCCATGGGTTTCCTGTTCCTGCTGCTCTTCGTCCTCTTCCTCGCCCTCGCGTCGGTCGCCGGGCTGACCGCCGACAGTCGGGACTCGGCCGACTGGAAGCCCTCCGACGGTGGCCGACGGTGGCGATCCCGTCCCTGCTGAGGCGATTGATCCGCTTCGCCGGAAAAACCCGGGCCCGGGTCGCCCCGAAAGGGGCGGCCCCGCCGACGGCCCACCCGGGGCGTACGGCAGGCTAGTGCCATGGCTGACGGCTCCTGGTACGACGCCGACATCGACCACGTGATCATTTCCGAGGCGCAGATCCGCGAGAAGACCGCGGAACTGGCCAAGCAGGTCTCGGCGGACTACGCCCACGTCACCGACGGGCTGCTGCTCGTCTGTGTGCTCAAGGGAGCGGTCATGTTCATGGCCGACTTCGCCCGGGCCCTCGGCCGCCAGGGCCCCCCCGCCGAGCTGGACTTCATGGCCATCTCCTCGTACGGGCAGGGCACCACCTCCTCCGGCGTGGTGCGCATCCTCAAGGACCTCGACCGGGACATCGCCGGCCGGCACGTCGTCGTCGTGGAGGACATCGTCGACTCCGGGCTGACCCTCTCCTGGCTGCTGCGGTACCTGGAGTCCCGGTCCGCGGCGAGCGTCGAGGTGGTCGCGCTGTTCCGCAAGCCGGACGCGGTCAAGGTGACGGTGCCGGTGAGGTACGTCGGCTTCGACATCCCGACCGAGTTCGTCGTCGGATACGGCCTCGACTTCGGCGAGCGCTACCGCGAACTGCCCTACGTGGGGGTGCTCAAGCCGGAGGTCTACGCGCGATCCTGAGCTGCCTAGCCCTCCCCGTGCCCTGGTGTTTGCCGGTGCCGGAGCGATCGACGTTCAGCCGGCTTTCAGCTGATCGGGCTACGGTGGAGCGCGGTGGTGGGGAGGTCCTCTCCCGACCACGCCGGTCGACTCCCGGTTCGCCGTACGCGTAAGTGCTGGGCTCGCCAGCTCACATCCGTCTCGTACGGTGTACCGTCGAATGACCGTGGCGCGACAATTCGCGCCCGGGGTCGAGGCCGGCCCGCACGGCGGCTCCGGCAGCCGCCCAGGCGGCGACACCCACAGTCGGTCAGGACGTCGATCAGGAGGATGCGGGCGTCTCGGCGCTCGACAACAGCATGGAACGTACGCGTTTCTTCCGCCGACCGGTGTTCTGGGTCATCCTGGTCATCCTCGGCGCCGTCGTGCTCAGTCAGTTGTTCACCGCTGGTCCCAGCTACCACCGGGTGGACACGTCCGTCGCGCTTGACCAGCTCAACAGGGGCGGCATCGAGAAGGTCGTCTTCCAGGACAAGGAACAGACGATCCAGCTGAACCTGGCCGAGGAGGCCGAGTTCGGCAAGACCAAGACCAAGCTGATCGAGGCCCAGTTCCCGTACGAGGTCGGTAACGAGGTCTGGAACCAGATCCTCGACGCCAAGGCGAACAACCGGATCACCGGGCCGGCCGACACCGAGGTGTCGTCCGACAGCATCTGGGTCAGCCTGCTGGTCAACCTGCTCCCCATCGTGCTGCTCGTGCTGCTGCTGCTGTTCTTTATGTCGCAGATGCAGGGCGGCGGCTCCCGGGTGCTCAACTTCGGCAAGTCCAAGGCCAAGATGATCACCAAGGACACGCCGAAGACCACCTTCGCGGACGTCGCCGGGGCCGAGGAGGCCGTCGAGGAGCTGCACGAGATCAAGGACTTCCTGCAGAACCCGGGGAAGTACCAGCAGCTCGGCGCGAAGATCCCGAAGGGCGTGCTGCTCTTCGGTCCGCCCGGCACCGGTAAGACGCTGCTCGCCCGGGCGGTCGCCGGTGAGGCCGGGGTGCCGTTCTACTCGATCTCCGGTTCCGACTTCGTGGAGATGTTCGTCGGTGTCGGCGCCAGCCGGGTCCGTGACCTGTTCGAGCAGGCCAAGACGAACGCGCCGGCGATCGTCTTCGTCGACGAGATCGACGCCGTCGGTCGGCACCGTGGCGCCGGCATGGGCGGCGGCCACGACGAGCGCGAGCAGACCCTCAACCAGTTGCTCGTCGAGATGGACGGCTTCGACGTCAAGGGCGGCGTCATCCTGATCGCCGCCACCAACCGGCCGGACATCCTCGACCCGGCGCTGCTGCGCCCGGGCCGGTTCGACCGGCAGATCCCGGTCGACGCCCCCGACATGGAGGGCCGCAAGGCCATCCTGCGGGTACACGCCAAGGGTAAGCCGTTCACGCCCGACGTCGACCTCGACTCGGTGGCGAAGCGGACGCCGGGCTTCAGCGGCGCCGACCTGGCCAACGTGATCAACGAGGCGGCCCTGCTGACCGCGCGCAAGGACCAGCGGGCGATCAGCAACGAGTCGCTGGAGGAGTCGATCGACCGGGTGATCGCCGGCCCGCAGCGACGGACCCGGGTGATGAGCGACCAGGAGAAGAAGATCACCGCGTACCACGAGGGTGGGCACGCGCTGGTCGCCTGGGCGCTGCCGCACGCCGCGCCGGTGCACAAGGTGACGATCCTGTCCCGCGGCCGATCGCTGGGCCACACCCTGGTGCTCCCCACCGAGGACAAGTACACCCAGACCCGCGCCGAGATGATCGACACCCTGGCGTACGCGCTGGGCGGCCGGGCCGCCGAGGAACTCGTCTTCCACGAGCCCACCACGGGTGCCGGCAACGACATCGAGAAGGCCACCCAGCTGGCCCGCGCGATGATCACGCAGTACGGCATGAGCTCCAAGCTCGGTGCGATCAAGTACGGCACCAGTGGCGACGAGCCCTTCCTCGGCCGGAACATGGGCCACGAGCGGGACTACTCCGACGTCGTCGCCGCCGAGATCGACGGCGAGATGCGGGCCCTGATCGAGCTGGCCCACGACGAGGCCTGGGAGATCCTGGTCGAGTACCGGGACGTCCTGGACAACATCGTGCTCGAACTGATGGAGAAGGAGACCCTCTCCACCGCCGACATGGCCCGGATCTGCGCCCGGGTGGCCAAGCGGCCGCCGATGGCCCCGTACCACGGCTTTGGCAAGCGGCAGCCCTCCACCGAGCCGCCGGTGCTCACCCCGGCGGAGAAGGAGGCGCTCAAGGTGCAGGCCGAGGCCGACGGCGCAGAGGCCACGGTCGGTGGCGGCAGCTCGAACAACTCGGACGGTTCGCACTGAGCACCGACGACGCGGCGGCCGGTCCCCGGCAACGGGGGCTGGCCGCCTCCGCCACCGAGCCCGACACCGATACCGACAGCCTCGACTACATCGCCGCACGGCTGGTCAACGGCCGGCTCACCGGCCGCCCCGTCGAGGACACCATGGACCTCGGCCGGATCGAAAAGGCGGTTCGCGAGATCCTGATCGCGGTCGGCGAGGACCCGGACCGTGACGGCCTACAGCAGACCCCGGCCCGGGTGGCCCGGGCGTACGCCGAACTCTTCGCCGGTTTGCGGGTCGACCCGGCCACGGTGCTCACCACCACCTTCGAGGCCAACCACGAGGAACTCGTGCTCGTCCGGGACATCGACGTGATGTCTCTCTGCGAGCACCACCTCCTGCCGTTCCGGGGCAGCGCCCACATCGGCTACATCCCCGGGCCCGACGGACGGATCACCGGCCTGTCCAAGCTGGCCCGGCTGGTCGAGGTCTTCGCGCGACGCCCGCAGGTGCAGGAGCGGCTGACCTCCCAGATCGCCGACCTGCTGATGGAACGGCTGGCACCGCGTGGCGTGGTGGTCGTCCTGGAGTGCGAGCACATGTGCATGGCGATGCGGGGCATCCAGAAGTCGGGTGCGAAGACGATCACCTCGGCGGTGCGCGGCACCCTCCAGCGGGACGCCAAGTCCCGCGCCGAGGCGATGTCCCTGATCATCCCCCGCTGAGCGGCGGCCACCCAATCGCTGGCGTCACCGGATCAACCGGCGGGGCGGTCAGGCCGCCAGCATCGCCAGCACGATCCCGGCGGTGGTGACCACCGCCGGGATCAGACAGACGAGCGCGCCGAACCGGGGCGTCCGCTCCACCCGCTCCCCGGGCCGGGGTGGAAACAGCCGTCCCACCGCGAGCCAGCCCAGGCCGAACGCGACCGCCGGTGCCGGCAGCCCCAGCACCAGCGCCAGGACGGTCACCGGGCTGGCGCCGGCGAGCAGGTGCACCACCGCCAGGAACAGCGGTACGAGCAGACCCAACGGCCCGTACACCAGCAGGTTGCGCGGCCGGGACGGCCAGTGCGCCACCCGGGGCAGGCCGCGGGCCGCGAGCGTGTCGTCCGCGGCGCACGCCCATCGCCGGGCATCCCGTACCGCCGTCAGCACCGCTGCCGGGCCGCCGGCCATCGACCGGGTCGCCTCGGTCAGCTCCGGTGGGGTCGGCACCAGCGAGATCGGTGGCACGCCCAACTCGTGCAGCCGCGCCTCCTGCGGCGCCAGCCGGGTACGCACGCCGGCCAACTCGTCCCGGGCGGCCTGGACCGTTCGGGCCTGCTCGCCGGCGGCGGTCGCCGCGTCCCGGCGTACCCCGTCCAGCTGACGGGCGGCGGCCAGGTACTCGGCCCACGCCGCCGGCACCGGATTCGCGGCCGGCGCGTCGACCGATCGCTGCTGGCCGGGACCGCTGGTGGTGGCCGGCGACTGGCTGAGGGTCATGCCGGCTCACCGTTCTCGTCATCCGGGACGTCATAGGGCACCAGCACGACCCCACGTTCATCGGGGCCGTCCCAGAGCACCACCCGGTCGGGCCGGGGCCGCCACTCCACCGTCCGGCCGAACAGCGCTGCGAGCTGGGCACCCGGTACGCCCGCCACCGCCACGGCGGTCAGCTTGTCGACCGTCTCCTCCGGCTCCACCAGCGCCGCGAACGACGGCACCGTACGCCACCAGCCGAGCAGGTGCTGCCCGGCCGGTGGCCCGTCACGGAGCAGCATCCGCAGCCGCGGCGGCGGGAGTTGCTCCGGCGGGGCCACGTCCAGGCCGAACACCACCAGGTAGGCGGGTTCCCCGGCGTCCACGGCGGCGAGCAGCCCGGCGAGGTCCACTGTTTCGACCGGGTGCCGCTGGGCCAGCTCCGCCGCGAGAGCATCGGCCAGCGGCCGTGCCTCGGCCGCCGGCGCGGCGACCACGAACCGCGCGGTACCCGGCGGATGATGAACCGCCGTACTGCTGGCAGCCGTCGCCAGCAGGCGGGTCGCCTCCGGTCGGGGGCCGAGGATCGCGAGGTTACGCCCGGCTGCCGGCCCGAATGGCACGGCCACCGTGCTCCGCGCGACATCCACCGCCCGTCCCAGCAGCGCGGACGGGGCCAGTGCCGGCCCGGTGACGGCCGCCCGGAAGCGGGGGTCGTTGCGCAGCAGCGGGCGGGCGTACCCGGCGAAGACCACCGGCGGTCCGGCACCCTCGGTGCGGGCCGCCCAGAGTCGGTGCCGCAGCAGCTCCACGGCGTGTGGCTCGTCCTGCGGGTCGGGAAAGCGGACCATCCGCTCGTGGCCCCGGGTGGCGCCCCGCGGGCCGCCGAGGCCCCCGGCGGTGTTCACCACAGCACTGCCCACCGGCAGCCCGGCCGCCGAGTCGTTGGTCGGCTCCAGCACCGCCCCGCCGCCGGGCAGTGCCACCCGCACCGGGAACTGGCCGAGCAGCGAATCCCGCTGCCCGGTGTCGGGGCGGGCCGCCAGGCCCAGGCCACCCTCGCCGGCCAGTATCAGGTGCACACCGTACGCCCGGCCGGTCCTGGTCAGCGCGTCCAACCGGGCGGCGGCGTCGGCGGCCAACCGGTCCCGCTCGGCGAAGAGCAACGGCAGGTTGTCCACCACACAGACGATCCGGGGCAGCGGGCGGTGCCGGCGCAGCTCCGTGAAGCGCTGCCCACCGGCCCGGGCGGACGCCTCCGTACGCCGTTGCACCTCGGCCGTCAGCTGCTCGAAGAGGTCCAGCACGTACTCCCGGTCGGCGGCCATCGCCGCGGCCCGGACCTGCGGGATCCAGGACCGGTCCCGCTCGGTCTGGAGAAACTCCGCGAAGGACTCGCCCTCGCCGAGGTCGACCAGGTACAACGACAACTCCTCCGGGCCGTACCGGGCGACCAGACCGAGCAGGGCGGTGGTCAGGAAGCTGGACCGGCAGGCCCGGGACCGGCCGCTGACCAGCCAGTGCGGGGTCAGCTCGGTGAACCCGAGGGAGACCGGCCGGCCACCGGCGTCGCCGACCGTGGTGCTCATCCCATCGGTCGCGTCCGCCTGCCACAGTTCGTCCTCCGACGGTGGCAGCAGGCCGGCCAGGGAAAGCCGGCTGCCGGCCTCGATCTGGGCGGCGATCCGCCGGCAGACGGTGTCGACCAACTCGGCCGGCGGATCGGGTTCGACGAAGACCGGCGAGTTCATCCCACCGGGCGTGCCGGCGCCCGCGGTGGCGAAGGGCGCCCCGGGCGGATCGCCCAGCAGCGCGTACGCGGTGCGCATGGCCACCGCGGTGGCCCTGGGCAGTGGGTCCCGATCGGCCGGCGGCCAGCCCGCGACGACCAGGTGCAGCCCGGCGACCGGGCCCTGCTCGGCGAGCGTCTCGATCCGGGCCAGGTCGCTGGGCCCGGTCAGCTCGGGCAGCGCGGCCACCACGAGCAGCAGCGACCGGTCGTGCCGGCGGGGACCGGACGCACCGGGTGCCACCCACTGCTCTGCCTCGGTCAGCACGGCCCGCAACCCGGCGGCGTCGGTGGCCGGCGGGGACAGCACCCCGGCGTCGCCGAGCGCCGCGAACGGGGCCAGCGTCACACCGGTCGCGTCCACCGCTCGGACCAGCAGCGCCCCCGCCGGGGTCGACGCCACCAACCGCAGCAGTACGGCCCGCAGCAGCCCGGCCACCCGGGCATCGCCCGCGTCGATGTCCACCGTGAGATTGCCGGCGCCGAGCAGGGGGACCAGCGCGGGGAAACGGGCATCGTCCAGCGGCGCGGCGGTGCCGACCCGGACGAAGGGCGGCGGACCCTCGCCGGCGGGGGCGGTCGGCTCGACGGTGTCCAGGGTGGTGCCCGCCCAGCCGGGTGCGAGGACCTCGGCCGCCGTCCGCAGCCGCTCGGCCAGCGCGTACTGGCGGCGCTGGTCGGCCGGGGCGGGCCGGGTCTCGTCGAGTACGGTGGCCGCCGCCGCGACCGTTGCGGCAGCCCGACGGTGCAAGGCGGCGGCGCGGAGCGTCCGTGCCCTCGGACCGCCCACCGCGTCCACCTCCTCCGCCCGAGATCGGCACCACTCGCCGGGCAGGAACGACGGTATCCCAGCGGGGGCCCGAGCTCCGGGACGCGCGTCGGCGATGCGCCGGTGTTGTCGTGGAACTCACCGGTCGGCAGTGTTCCGTCACGATCTGCTGAATCTGGGGCATTGGGTCCACAGCGTCCAGCCGATAGCCTCAGGGGGTGGAATCAGTGCCGCCCCCCGCCGGTTCCCAGGTTTCCCGCGTACCGGCGCAACGGACCCCGCCGGAGGACTTGGCGCCGCCCGCGGTCGCGCCGGCCCCACCACAGCCCCGGCGGCGGCTTCGTACCGTGCTGACCGTGGTCGCCGGAGTGCTTGCGGCGCTCTGCCTGGGCGGCGGAGTGACCGGCTACGTGGTCTACGACCGCCTCGCCACCCCCGACCGCAGTGCGCCCGACGTGGTGGTGGACAACTACCTCCGTGCCTTCCTGGTGGATCGCAACGACGTCCGTGCGGATCTTTTCACCTGTGAAGGCAACGCCGAGCTGGATCAGCTTCGGTTACTAAGAAGTGACCTGATGGCCCGCGAGGAACAGTTCGGGACCAAGATGTCGGTCAGTTGGGGAAGGCTTGAGATAGACCGGCATGGCGACAGTGCTGAGGTGCGGGTCGACCTTACGTTGTCAGCTGAGGTCGACGGCATCAGACAGAGTGACCGGCAGTCGTGGAGCTTTACCACGCAGTTGAGCGACGACTGGCGGGTGTGTTCCGGCACGATGGCGGGCTGACACTACTCGATCCACAGGAGGTGGACGGGGACTTCCAGAGTGGTCGGTGACTGGCCCCGCCAGGCCCAGCGGTACCACTCCACCTCGGGCGCGACACGCACGCAGATGTCACCCTCGGCACCCGAGTAGGTCTCGGTGACCGCCCGCAGGTCGCGGTGCTCGACGGAGCCGACCATGTGGACGACCCGCCTACCGGTGATCGAGTCCGTCTCGAAGACGGGGGTCGGCGCCCGGTGCGCCGGAGCGTCCAGGGAGACGAGATGGACGCTGCTGCCGACCGCCGTTGCCGGTGTGGTCCGCGAGCCCACCGTCTCGACCCAGACCCGCTCGACCGGGACCAGCGGCGCGAAGACCTCCACCTGGTCGGACTCGGCGCGGTACCACTCGTGCTCGGGAATGACCGGGACGTAGGTGCGGCTGTTCTGCACCACCCGCTCGTCGGCCCGCAGGTCCGCCCGCCAGCCGAGGCCGGGTAGCCCGACCAGCACCCGCTGACCGCGTAGCTCGACGCGGCCGGCCGCCGGCACGATCTCGATCGGGCGGGGCGGTTGCGGCGCCCAGTCCGGTTGGTCGGCGAACGGGTCCGGGATCGGCTCGGTCATGACGGCCGGCACCTCACCCGGCGTTCCGCAGCGGTGCGCCCTTTGCCCGCATGAACGGCACCGGGTCGATGGCGCCCCGGCTGCTGCGATCGCCGTCGACGTGCACCTCGAAGTGCAGGTGCGGCCCGGATGAGTTGCCGCTGCTGCCCACCTCGCCGATCACCTCGCCGGCCTGCACGGTGTCCCCTTCGGCGACCTGGGGACGACTCACCATGTGACAGTAGCGGGTGACGATGCCCTGGGCGTGCAGTACGTCGACGAACCAACCGCAGCCTCCCTTGCCCGGCCAGCCGTCCGCATCGCAGCTGTGCCGGCCCGCCCGGTCGGGATCGCAGCGGGCGACCAGGACACGACCGGTCGCCGCGACCCGGATGAGGGTGCCCTTCGGTGCGGCGATGTCCACCCCGTTGTGTCCGGGCCGGCTGGCGGTCCGGAAACCGGAGCCGACGCCGCCCGGGATGGGCGCGGTCCAGCCGGAGGCGGCGATCTCACCCGACGCGGCGGCGTCGCAGACCTCCTGCCCGGCGATCAGGGCGGTCCGGGCCGCGCCGCCGGCCAACGCGTCAACGATGCGGGAGGCGATCTCCTCGTGCTTGGCGTAGGCGTCCGGAAAGGCGCTGATCTGGACCCGCTGGGCGGCCAGGGTCAGCGGCAGTCTCTCCCAGTCGGGCACGTCGACGAGTTTCTCGTAGAACTTGCGGGACGCGTACGCCGGGTTCATCCGCTGGCGGACGGTGCCCCACGACGCGCGTTGCTGGAACAGGCCGACCGAGTCGTGGTCGGCACCGACACCCTCGTTCGGGATGTCCTGTGACTCGCCGACCGTGCGGTTGGCGAGGTTGAGCAGCCGGGACTCCTGCATGGCGGTCGCCACCGCGATTACCCAGCCACGCGGCGGCACCTTCATCTCTTGACCGACCTTGATGATCACCGCGGCGTTGCGGAGCTGACGTTCGCCGTACTGGGGGAACCGCGGCATCCTGCCGGTCACGTCGACCTCGAAGTCCCCGGTGCACTCCATGCTCGCCGGGGTGAACTGCTCGGCCGAGTCCCCGCCCAACTCGGTGAGGAAGAAGGCGCCGGCGCCGCCGGTGCAGCAGAGCAACGCGAGCGTCGCGGTGAGGGCGGCAGCGAGCGCGCCGACCCGGATCGGTCCACGGCGCGGGCGGCTCTCGTCAGTCATGCCTGCTCCCAGTCCACGGCATCCACCAGCCATCGCCCCTCCGGCGCCACCAGTTCGAGCCGGAGCTCGCCGGAGTCGAGCGGTATCAGCACCTCCACGAACGTTTCGCCGCGCGGCCGTATGGTCACCTCGCCCGCGACCTCGCCGGCCGGCACACCGGCCGGCTCGGCGCCGGTCAGCTTGTCGGTGAGGGCGGCGGTCGACAGGGCGCGTAGGCCCTCGTGCCAGTCGCCGGCGGACTGGCCGGGCCGGCCGAGCCAGGCTGCGACGAAGCGCTCCGCGACCCGCTCCGGCGTCGGTTCGCCGGGACGGGTGACCGGCGACGGGGTGGTGGTCGTCGAGATCGCGCCGTCGTCCCCGGTGGTCGGATGCACTGTGGTGATCGGATCCGGTGGTCGGTTGCTCAGCCCGGCCGTGGGGTCACCGGGTCCGGCGACCAGCCGGGCCGTACCGACCACGGCGAGCACCAGCACGGCGATCCCGAGGGCGACCCCCAGGCGGGATCGCAGTACCCGGGTGACCACGAACTCGATCGCCCGCCGCACGACCGTCACCGGGCCTCGGAGCGGATCCGGGGCGGTGCCTTCTGCTCCGGGGGGGCACCTTCGGTCGAGCCGGGTCGGTAGATGACGAAGGAGGTTTTCTCGTCCGGCACATCCGGCTCGGTCCAGGAGGCGGGCTGACGACGGCGGGGGCGAGGTGCGACCGGACGGCGTTCCGGGGATCGCTCCTCGGCGGGGGCGGGAGCGCCGGTGCTTTTCCGGCCATCCGGACGGTCCGGAGCGTCACGGCCGCCGCCAGGGACCGGATCCGGACGGGCCTCCGGACGCATCTTCGGCTGCTCGGCCACCACCGTCCGGCGCCGCCCCACGCTGGGCTCGGCGGTGCCACCGGGCTCGGCGACGTCGAGCCGGGCCGCGGTACGCATGTCCCGGAAGAACCGCCGATGCCAGGAGCCGGCCGAGCTGACCGCCTCGCTGCTGTCCTTGCCCCCAAGCTGGGTGATCCGCCGGTAGGGGCGGAGCAACAGCCAGCCGACCACGCCGCACAGCCAGACCAGCACTACCTGCAGCCAGCCGGGGAGAGTGGCCGTGCTCATGATGAGGTCGACCGCGAAGAGATAGATGGCGGCCCCGGTACCGAAGATCGCGATGTTGAAGAGCGCGGCCACCACCGCGTTGCCCAGCCGCCGCAGGCCGGCGCTGGCCGGACGGAGCAGCCCGACCGTGCCCAGGATCGGCGCGGCGATCACCGCCCACCGGAAGATCAGGAAGCCGAGCAGCACGAGCAGGGACGCGGTCAGGTCGAACATCGCGAAGAGCAGGGCGGCGAGCACGGCGATGAATCCCGCGCCGACCCGGTCCATGTCCCGGACACCCTTCAGGTACTCGTACGCCTCCGGGTCCTCCCGCTCGATCTGCGCCGCCACCGTCATCCACTGTTGCTTCTTGGCGTTGATGGTGGCTTCGCGAGTCTGGGGATTGGCGCGGATCTTTTCCGCCTCTTCCCAGGAAAGGGACTTGGCGTCGTAGAGCGCCGCACCGTACTTCCGGGCGGTCTCGCTGTCGGCCGAGCCGAGCACCCCACGCAGCCAGTTCCGGTAGAGCATCCCCTCGGTGGCGGTGTCGCTCGCCCGGACCGCCGGGGGGCGCTTGTCCGTGCAGGCATCCGGGTTGGGCATCGCGCACCGGCCAGGGGGGACGTCCTTGGACGCGGGGCCGACGGCGTCGTGTACGACACCCAGTGTCGAGACCAGGGCGCCGTCGGCGAGGTTCGCGGACTTCACCGGCCAGGCGGCCAGCGCGGTGACCGCCACCATCACCACGAGCGCCCAACCCGCCGTGGTCATCGCCGTGCTCATGTCGGACTGGCGCGACCGCCAGAGCAGGTAGAGGCCCACGACGCAGAGCGTGACGATGCCGAAGACGCTGAACACCTTCTGGTAGATCGCCTTGGTCGCCTGGTCCACCAGCGGGTCGGCCCAGCCCCACATCGTCCCCGGGTCCCAGGCGCGCTCGCGCAGCGCGTTCGAGGCGCCGATGATCGCGGTGGCTATCATGAACTCGCCGTTGGCGACCGTGTTGGTGAACTTGTAGTCCGGGTGCAGCAGGGTGGTAGCGCACCCGCTTTCGATCTTGTAGGTGCTGTAGCTGTAGCCGGCGTAGCCGTAGTCGCTGTAGTAGCCCTTCGGTCCGGGCAACTTGGAGGCCTCCGGCCGGGACGCGAACCAGCCGGCCATGCCGGAGTCCGGTGCGGTCGGCGTCGGCGGGTTGAGACAGGTCGCCTCGGACTCCGCGACCTGCTGGAGCTTCTTCACGCAGGCACGGAAGTCGGCCTGCCATTCCGGGGTGGTGCAGAGGTCGGTGGGGGCCTGGTACGCGACCGGGGCCGCGTATGCCGGTGTGGCGGTGAGCCCGGGCCAACCGATTGTGGCCGCGGCGAGGACGCCGAGCGCCAGGAGGAGCGCCGTGATCCTTGCCCGGGCCCTCGCCATTGTCACTCCTCCATGTCAGGCAGCACGGTCGGCAGCACCCCGGCAGCGGCGGCGATGGCGGCGGGGGTGGTGTCGAGGTGGTCCAGGAGTCCGTCCACGTAGGAGACGTCGACGCGTACCTTCTGCACCCGGCCGTCGACGTCGCGCATGACGAACTCGCGGAAGCCGAGGCGGTTGGCGGAGGTCGCATCGGCGGTGGAGAGCGAGGCGAGGGTCGCCTCGTACCCGTCGTCCACCGGTACGCGCAGCAGTCGTAGCGCCTCGGCGGCGATCTCCGTGTCCTCGGCGATCCGGCCGACGAAGACGGTGGAGACGAGGTTCTGGACGTCGAGGCCGAGGATGTCGCGGGGGTTCTGGGAGGCGACCAGCGCGGCGAGGTTCCACTTGCGGGAGTCGCGGGCGAGTCGGACCAGGAACGAGCGGCCGGAGCGCCACCCCTCCATGAAGTGCGCCTCGTCCAGACCGACCAGTTTGCGCGACGACATCGAACCGCCGTAGCAGCGGCGGACCGCCAGCCGGTGCGCGGTGTGCAGCATCGGCAGGGCCAGTGCCTCCTCGGCCGACCAGTACTCGCGCTCGATCTTGAGATCGGGGAGCCGGAGGCCGGCCATCGTGATCACGGTGAGCGCCGCGTCCGGCCCGAGCAGCCCCTCCGGCGGGCGGCCGAAGAAGAGCATGGCCAGCGGCATCTCCGCGGTGTCCAGCAGCAGGTTGGCCAGTTCCCGGCCGGCGTCGTCGTCGAGCTGGCCGAGGCAGCTGACCACGTCGTCCAGGGTGGAGGTCTCCTCGGCGGGCACCTGGCGCACGGCGTGCCGGAACAGGGTGGCGGTGGACGCCTCGCGGGCCACCTGCGGCGGCACCAGCATCATGCAGATGTCCTGGACCAGCATCCGCCGCTCGGCCCGGGCGTTGGAGATCGCGATCTCGAACTCGCGGTCACCGCCGGCTCCGGCGCCGAACTCGCTGCGCAGCGGCGTCGGGATCAGCGAGTAGGGCGCCAGGGTGCCGTGCTCGGAACCGGTCAGGTTGAGGACGCGTGAGTACGGTCGCAGCTCGGGCATCGCGCAGAGCCGGGCCAGCGGGCCGGACGGGTCGAGCAGGGTCACCTGTACGCCGCGGCGGGCGGCCAGATAGCCCAGCGCACCGAGCAACGTGGACTTGCCGCCGCCCGGCTCGGCCACGAAGACCGCGAGGCCGGAGCGTTCGCGTACCTCCATCGGGAAGTGCAGGTCGAGGAAGACCGGTCGGCGGCAGGTGCCGGCGGTGCGCCCGATCAGGTCGCCGCGTCGGTCGCCGACCGTGGAGGCGGCCTGGGGCAGCGCCGCCGCGAGCAGGTTCACCGGCATCCGACGGACGTATCCGGTGTTGGCGATCGGCTCGCCCGGGATGAACTCCCGGGCCAGCCAGTCCTGGTTCTTCGGGTGCTGGAGCGAGATGCGCAGCTCGCGGGAGTAGAGCTGGATCAGCCGGCGGGCCCGCTCCAGGCACTCCTCCCGGGTACGTCCACCCACCGCGACCCGGTGCCAGCCGTGCGCGCGGGCCGAGTCGACCGGCAGCCCGGTGGTCATCTCGTCGCCGATCACCAGTGCGCGCTTGGCGAGGCGTTCCAGCTCGGGCGGGGCGTCGATGCCGTGCTCGGCGTAGTCGAGTTGCTGCGACCGGATCATCCGGAGCCGGTGTTCCAGGTTACGGAAGGAGTCGCCGGAGCCCAGGATGTCGACCCGGGTGGAGAGTTCCATCGGCCACGGCAGCCGCTCGTGGAAGTGCAGCCAGGGCTCGTGCCGCTCGGGAATCTCAAGTGGCTCCATCCGGCCCACGGCGAGCACGGCCACGTGCCGTTCCTCGCCGGTCATCCGGTTGACCAGCTTGACCGTCGAGCCGTACGGGGTGCGGTAGCGCTCGACCTGTTCGGTGAGGGCGAGCAGGTCGCCGCGTTCCCAACGCCCGTCGGTGATGGGCGAGAGCGTGCCGGGAGGCGCCATGCAGAGCGCCACCGACCGGTAGAGCAGCCATTCCAACTCCTGCGCGGTGACCCGCCGCCCGCGCATGCCGAACGCGCCCAGCACCTCGTCGAACTGTTCGACGGTGCGCCCCAGCTTGCGTCGCTCCCCCTCGGCGACCCCTCGACCGAAGGTGCGCAGCAGCCGTTCGGTGAGCGAGTCGCCGAGCGAGCGGCGGGCGAAGGTGACGCCGAGGTAAGTCTGGCCCTCGGCGTGGTTGACCGAGAGCAGGTGTCGCTGCGCGGCCACCAGGTGGTCGCCCCAGCTGGGCGTACCGGGGACGTCGGGCAGCGGTGCGGCGGTGTTGCCGTCGATAGTGCGGGCCCACTCGTCGGCCGGGAAGGGCCGGGTGGTGCGACGCAGGTGCAGCCGGAAGCCGGCCAGGCCGGCGTACTGCTCGGAGATCGCCGAGAGCAGCGCCTCGCGTTCCGCGTCCGGCCGGAAGGCCCAGCGCACCTCGGGCAGCCAGTACCAGGCGGTGACGGTGTTGGGGGTGAAGGTCAGGTGACCGGCGATCTCCGTGATGGCCAGCTCGACGGCGGGATCGCGGTCCCCGAACTTGATCTTCGGAGGGCGGACCCGGACCGGTTTGATCGGCCGGTCGCTGCGCTCCATGGAACGCTGTCGAGGTGGCGTGGTGGCGCGGGTGGCCGGTGCCGCGGCCCGGCGCGGCGCTCGCGTCGTGGTGTCGGCCGGAGCGGTCGCGCCGCGGGCCGGTTGGTCGTCGGCGGGCGGGCGGGCGTTCGGTAGCCGGTCGCCGGCCGGTGGCGGCGTCCGGGTGGGGGGCGGTGGCGCGCTCGGCCCGCCGGCCGTCAGGGCCTCCTCGACCGCCCGGACAGGGGGCGCGCTGGGCACCGGGCGGGAGGGTTGCGCCGGCACTGAGGTCGGGGTACGCCGGTGGGCCACCGGTGCCGGTCCGGCGGGAGCCGCCGGTGGTGGCGCGGCGCGGGTCGGGAGAGCGTTGGCCCGCTGGGCGGGACCTGGCCGGGCGTACGCCCCGCCGAAAAGGTCCAGGAAGGGCGAGTCGATGTCGCCCCCGTCGCGGGTGGCCGGGGTGGGCTCGGCCGGCATCGCTCGGCGCTGCGGTGGACGGGGCGCCTGGAACACGCCGACGGCACCGTGACCGGGAGTGGCGGCGAGCGCCGGATCCAGGGACGCGTCGTCGGGCTCCCCGGATTGTGGGTAGTCAAACGAACGCGCACGGTTACCGTGTGGTGCGGCCGAGTGCCCGGCCGGGGATCCCGGCGTGGAGGAGCGGCTCATGCGATCGCCCTGCCCGTGTCCTCGGGTCTCCCGTACGACGTGCAGCCGGTCATGCCAGTTCCTCCCGGATCCTGATCCTGCTACCGACCAGGCGCGGGTCGCGCTGCTCGGCGGCCGGCTCCCGGGTGCGTCGCCAGTCGGTCAGCGCGGTACGGATCACCATGCGCGCCGGCCGGTCCGGGTCGACGTACCGGAAGACGAACGAGGTGGTCACGATGGCGAGGGCGATCTCCCAGGCGGGGAAGAGCTCGACCTGCAGCGTGACCAGCCAGTGGATGAACATGTAGAGGGGAACGAGCAGGATGAACAGCCCGTACTGGGCGTACGGCAGGTGGACCGGAAGGGTGTAGCCGGGCGGCCCGAGATAGACCAGGCGGGCCCGGTAGATGTCGTCGTCGGTGCGCAGCCGCATCTCGTGCCCGCACCTATTGGAAGATCAGGTTGATCAGGAAGTCGCCGATGAAGAAGAGGGTGGCGGCTCCGGCGATGAAGGCCAGCCCGACGATCGCGATGGCGGAGCTGGTCAGCACCTTGGAAATCTCGCCCCGGCTGGCCCGGCCGATGAAGATGACGCCCAGCACGGCCAGCAGGATCGGAGCGATCTTGCTGGCGAAGAAGGTGACGACGCCCTCGGTGTTGATCCCCTTCGGCTCCTCGGCGGCGAGTGGGATCGACGACGCCACGGTGGAGAGCAGGTGGGCGACGTTGGTCGACGCCGTTTCCATCAGCTCGATGGCGATCACTGAAACCTCCCCAAGTCGCGGCCGGCGGTGCCGCGGCGGTGCAGTAGGTAAGCCTGACGGGATCGGTGCTCACTCTGCGCAGCGCCTGAGACCCTGCGTGCGTCACTCGCCACGGAAAGTGGCGATTTCTGGGTGGATTGTCCCGCTTCGGCCCTCCCCATAACGCGTCGCCGTCTCGATGCTGGGCAATTCCACAGCGTACGGGCCGCCCCCCTTTGCGACAAGCCGCGAAGAGTCTGCCCGATCCGGCCCGGACGACCGATCGTACACCTGTTTCAATTGCCACGTCAGGCCCATGACCCGGGCAGATCGGAACGGCCGCAAGGACCGGTACCGTCTAGTCGTGACTGATCTGGCAGGGGCCACGGCCCCGGTGGTGATGGGCGTCCTGAACGTCACGCCCGACTCGTTCTCCGACGGCGGACGCTACGCCGACGTCGGTGCCGCTGTCGCACACGGCGTCCGGCTGCGGGCCGACGGGGCCGGGTTGGTTGATGTCGGTGGCGAGTCGACCCGGCCCGGCGCCAACCGGATCGACGCGGAGACCGAGGCCGGCCGAGTGGTGCCGGTCATCCGCGAACTCGCCGCGGCCGGCGTGCCGGTCAGCATCGACACCACCCGCGCCGGGGTCGCCGAGGCGGCCCTCGCGGCCGGCGCGGTCGTGGTCAACGACGTCTCCGGTGGTCTCGCCGACCCGGACATGGCCCGGGTCGTCCGGGACGCCGGCTGCCCCTGGGTGCTGATGCACTGGCGGGGGCACTCCCGGCGGATGAGTGAGCTGGCCAGTTACGGCGACGTGGTCGCCGACGTACGCGCCGAACTCGGCCAACGGGTGGCGGCGGCACTTGCCGCCGGGGTGGCGGCGGATCGCATCGTGATCGACCCGGGCCTCGGCTTCGCCAAGACGGCCGCACACAACTGGCAGCTCAGCGCCCGGCTGCCCGAACTGCTCGAACTCGGCTATCCGCTGCTGTTCGGCGCGAGTCGCAAGTCGTACCTGGGCCTGCTGCTGGCCGGGCCAGACGGCACGCCGCGCCCCACCGGCGGGCGGGCGGCGGCCACCGTCGCCACCAGCCTGCTCGCGGTCGCCGCTGGCGCCTGGGGGGTACGCGTACACGACGTGCGCGCGACCGTCGACGCACTCGCGGTCTGGCAGGCCACCGGCCGCCCGCGGCTGGCCCACCCCGGTGCCCCGGTGCCCCCGTCCGGCGCTCCCGACGCCGTGAGCGCCGGTGCCGCATGCGGTGACGCCGATCGCCGCGCCGACCGGGGAGCGCGCCGGTGACCGATCGGATCGAACTGACCGGCCTGCGGGCACACGGTCGGCACGGGGTGTACGACTTCGAACGCGCCCGGGGCCAGGAGTTCGTCGTCGACGCCGTACTGGAGCTGGATCTCGCCCCGGCCGCCCGGTCCGACGACGTGCGCGACACCGTGCACTACGGCGAACTCGCCGAGCGTCTGGTGGCGGTGGTCACCGGTGAGCCGGTCAACCTGATCGAGACCCTCGCCGACCGGCTGATCGAGGTCTGCCTGGCCGATTCCCGGGTGGCCGGCGCGACGGTCACGGTGCACAAGCCGGAGGCGCCGGTCCCGCACGCCTTCACCGACGTGGCCGTGACGATGCGCCGGAGGCGTACCCGATGACCCGCGCCGTGCTCTCCCTCGGCAGCAATCTCGGCGACCGGCTCGGCCACCTGCGCACCGCCCTGGTGACGTTGGGCGACAGCGTCCTGGTGGCCTCCGGGGTGTACGAGACCCCGGCGTGGGGCGACACCGAGCAGCCGGCGTACCTGAACGCCGTGCTGCTGGTGGCGGACCCGGCGGCCGGCCCGCACGACTGGTTGGCGCGGGCCCGGGCGGCGGAACGCGCCGCCGGCCGGGTACGCGACCCGCTGCGCCGCTTCGGACCCCGCACGCTCGACGTCGACGTGATCGGGGTGTGGACCGACGACGACCGTCCGGTGCTCAGCGACGACCCGGAGCTGATCCTGCCGCATCCCCGAGCGCACCTGCGGGCCTTTGTGCTGCGGCCGTGGATCGACATCCAGCCCTACGGCCGACTGCCCGGCCACGGCTGGTTGACCGACCTGCTGACCTCCGGGCCGACCACCGCCGACGTTGCGGACCTGCGCCCCCGTCCGGATCTGGCGTTAGAGTCGACGACATGAGTGGGCGCAGCGGGCGAATCATCAGGTTCAGCGAGCGCAGGCGGTCGGAGTGACGCAGTCCTCACCGCCCGACGGGTCGCGGATGGGCCCCACCCGGATCTCGACCCTGGTGGTGACCGCCCTGGCCACCGCGGCGGTCGCCTGGCTGCTGATCAGTAACTTCCTGTACAGCCAGCTGCCGCCGCTGCCGTGGCTGCCGGTGGTCACTCTGGGCGGGCTCGCCGTGCTGGAGGCGTACGCCGCGATCAACACCCGGGGTCGGATCGATCGTCGGCCCGGCCGCGACCCGGTCAATCCCCTGATGGTCGCCCGGTTCGTCGTGCTGGCGAAGGCGTCCGCCCTGGTCGGTGCCATCTTCACCGGCTTCTATGCGGGGCTGACCGGCTGGTTGTTCGTGCTGACGACGAGGGCGGCCGGCGAGGACCGACCGGCGGCCATCGCCGGCGTGCTGGCCTCGATCGCCCTGGTGGCCGCCGCGCTCTGGCTTGAGCGGTCCTGCCGGGTGCCGGAGCGACCGGAGGACGAGCACGAGCCCGACGACTGGGAGAGCCGCCCAGGACAGCGCTGAGAGACTGTCGGGAAACCGCGCGGCGCTACGGCGGCCCCGGCGGCGACCGGTGGCGTTGGAGCCTGATCCGGGTTTCCTGACCACCGCTGAGCAGGGGGGTTACGCCCCGGCTCGGAGCGCGGGTACGGTGCCTGCGACCGGATGGGCAACGGCCGCCGCCGATCTGCCCGCGCGTCGGTGGAGTCCGGGCGGCCGCTGGAAGGCAGGGATCATGGTGTACGACGAACCGGGCCGAAGCGGACAGTCGGAGCCGATCTCGGCCGTGCCCGCCGTTCCGGTGGACTCTGCCGGAGACGACCCTGAGCATGCTGAGCTGGGCCGCGACCGCTTCGGCGTCTACGTGGTCTGGGAGACGCTCCTGCTGCTCGGCTTCGCCGCGCTGGTCTACCTGGTCTGGCAGGAGGACCCGGCCGTGCTGCGGGGCGCCGGGCTGCGTGACCTCATCGTCGCCGTGGTCGGCATCGGGCTGCTGGCGCTGGCGGCCGGGTTGAGCCTGCGTACCGCCGGGGTGAACCTCGCGATCGGGCCGGTGGCGGTGGCCGCCGGGCTGCACTTCGCGGAGCAGGGTGATCGGGGCGTACCCGTCGCCGTCGGCACGGCCGCCGTGGTGGCCGCGCTCGGTGGGCTTCTGCTGGGACTGCTGGTCGTGGTGCTGCACGTGCCCGGCTGGGCGGCCAGCCTCGGCGGCGCGGCCGGCGTCATCGTCTATATCGAACAGCGCTCCGCGCCGGTGCTGGTGCAGGCGGACTACGATCCGCGCACCAGTGCCGGCCAGATTTTCGTCGGCTTCGCCGCGATCGCCGTCTTCGGCGGGTTGTTCGGGGCGGTGGGCCCGGTCCGCCGGCTGGTGGGCCGGTTCCGTCCGGTCGCCGATCCGGCGCGGCGGCGTGGCACCGCGGCGGCGGTCGTCGTCACCGGCGGGTACGTCTGCTCCACCGTGCTGGCGATGCTCGCGGGGGTGCTCGTCGCCTCGGCGGACGGTGCGGTGACGCCCTCCGCCGGGCTGGACTGGACGGTGCTCGCGGTGGGCGTGGCGCTGCTCGCCGGCACCAGCGCCTTCGGCCTGCGGGGCGGGGTCTTCGGCACCCTCCTGACCGCCGGTGCGATCGGCCTCTTCTTCGCGTACGCCCAGGCGCACGGCTGGACGGTCAGCCGGTGGGCGGTCGGTGGTGCCGTAATCGCTGCCGGCCTGCTGGTGACCCGGCTGGTCGAGCGCTACGGCCGGCCGGCGCCGGCTGCGGCGGCGTTGCCCATGCCGCCGCCCATGGACGCGACGAACGGCAGCGGATGGACCGTGGCGCGGCCGGAGCCGGTCGGTGACTGGCCGCCCGTGCTGCCGGCACAACCGACCGGGAGCCCACCCGAGCCGTGGGGCGCCCGGCAGTGGGAGACCGGCCCGCGTACCTGGGAGGACGCCGAGGAACGTTGACCGGCGCGGGTGTTTCCCGCGTGCCGTCGGCGCGCCGGATGTGATCTCGGCGGTTAGGCTCGGCGCATGACCGACACATCATCGATCTCCGGCGGCCGGTCGTTCGAGGAGTTGGACGCCCTCTCCACCGAGGAACTGCGCGAGCAGTCGTTCGCGTTGGCCCGGGGACGCCGGGACGTGGGATTCTTCTGGTCGGTGCTGCGGCATCTGCCGAACGCGGACGAGGCCGCCGCGCTGGACGGGGCACCGAACTCGGTGGGGCCGACGATCGACGAGGCGGCCGCCCTGTGGCGGGAGCTGACCGGACACGGCTACGAGGAGTCCGCCCCGCTGCTGCGCGCCGCCTTCATCGATTACCTGATGAAGCACTGAATGCTGTGGAGTCCGGCGTAACGTCATAAATCGCGTCTCGCGTTTGCCCACATCGATCCGCTGGGAACTAGCGGGGCCATGGCTCTCACCAACCGTTACAAGACCGCACCGGGCACCGGCACACTCGCCGCGCTCATTCTCGTCCTGGTCTTCGGCAGCCCCTGGTACGCCGACTGGGCCAGGGAGAACACCGATCCGGGCACCGCCGGCGGGTGGTTCCTGAGACTGCTCGCCTGGCCGGCCTGGCGATTCGACTCGTCCGACTCGATCCAGGAGATCTTCGCGGCCGACCTGAAGGCGATCCTCGTGGTCGTGCTGACCGCACTCTTCCTCTACCTCCTCCCGGGTTCGCAACTCTCCCGCGCCCGGGGCACCCTCAGCCAGTTCTTCGCCGGCTGGGCGGCGTACGTCTTCGCGGGTGCCTTCGCGGCTCTGCTCACCGCGCTGATCCGGACCAACCCGTCGCTGCTCGGCGCCTTGCAGGCCGCTGGTGACGGCGCGGAGTACGGCCTCTTCGCCGGCTGGATCATCGGGATCGCCACGCTGGGTGGTTGGCGGGGCCGGCGCTGACCCCGGCCGGCCGGCACCCGGCCGGTCGCGGCCGGCGAATGGCCGGCCGACCAGAAGCGCCGAGCTGCGGGCCGATCGCGACAGGCTGGTGGCTGGCCGGTCCGGGGACGGCCAGCCACTCAGCCGGTCGGTTCCGCCAGCGCCAGGACGCGCTCCCGGCTCAGCAGGCCGACCGGTCGACCCTCCTCGGTGACCAGGGCGCGTCCTCCGGCCGAGGTGAGCAGGACGGCCAGCGCGTGGTACGCCGAGCCGCCCAGCGGTACCACCGGCAGGTCCGCCCCGCCGTCGGCGGGCAGCGGATCGAGCACCTCGCGGGTGACCGGGGTGACCACCAGCCGTCGGATGCCCCGGTCGGTGCCGACGAACTCGCGGACGAACGGGGTGGCCGGGGAGCCGAGCAGCTCCGCCGGGCTGTCGTACTGTTCCAGCCGGCCCCCCTCGGAGAGCACCGCGATCCGGTCGCCGAGCCGGACGGCCTCGTCCAGGTCGTGGGTGACCAGCACGATGGTCTTGCGTACCTCGGCCTGCAGGCGCAGGAACTCCTCCTGAAGCCGGGTACGCACGATCGGGTCGACGGCGGAGAAGGGCTCGTCCATCAGCAGCACCACCGGATCGGCCGCGAGTGCCCGGGCCACGCCCACCCGTTGCCGCTGGCCGCCGGAGAGCTCGTGCGGGTAGCGCCGACCGAACTGTGCCGGATCGAGGCCGACCAGTTCCAGCAACTCCTCGACGCGGCGTCGGGCGCGGTTGCGGTCCCAGCCGAGCAGGTGGGGCACCGTGGCGACGTTGGCTGCCACCGTCTGGTGCGGGAACAGCCCGACGTTCTGGATGACGTAGCCGATCTGCCGCCGCAGGACCACCGGGTCGACCCGGGTGACGTCCGCGTCGCCGAGCAGGATCCGGCCGGCGCTCGGCTCGATCAGGCGGTTGATCATCCGCAGCACGGTCGACTTGCCGCAGCCCGACGGCCCGATCAGCACGACCAGTTCGCCCGCGTCGACGTGCAGGCTGAGTGTCCGGACCGCCTCGGTGCCGTCCGGATAACGCTTACCGATGCCGTCGAGGGTGATCGACGCCGCGCGCTGACCGCCGTCGGCGACCGGGGTAACGTCCACGTATGTCCTTCCGCCTGAGCTACCGGGCCGACCCGGGTAACCCGTGGTTCTCCTGGCAGTACGTGCGGGACAACTCTGACACGGTGCTGGCCGCGCTGCGCGACCACACCACCCTGACGCTGCGGGCGGTGCTGATCGCCGCGTTGATCGCCGTGCCGCTGGCCGTGGTGGCGTACTGGTTCCGGCCGCTCACCGGCCCGATTCTCGCACTCACCGGGGTGCTGTACACGGTCCCGTCGCTGGCCCTGTTCGCGTTCATCGCGCCCTACCTGGGTATCGGTGTCGCGACCGTGCTCAGCGTGGTGGTGCTGTACGCGCTGCTGGTGATCGTCCGCAACACCGTCGCCGGGCTCAACCAGGTGCCCGCGGAGGTCCGGGAGGCGGCCGAGGGCATGGGGTACGGCCGCTGGGGCCGGTTGCTCCGGGTCGAACTGCCGCTGGCCCTGCCCGGCATCCTCACCGGTCTGCGGTTGGCGACGGTCTCCACGGTGGCCCTGGTCACCGTCGGCGTGGTGATCGGGCGGGGCGGGCTCGGGCAGATCATCTTCGCCGGCTTCAACAACAACTTCTACAAGGCTCAGATCATGACCGGGACGCTGCTCTGCGTCCTGCTGGCCCTGGTGCTCGACCTGCTGCTGATCGGCGTCGGCCGGCTGCTCACCCCGTGGCTGCGCGGGCGGCCCGGGTGAGCGCCGGGGTGGCTGGCGGCCGGTGGGACCCGATCGGCCGGAGGCGGCGATGAATCCCGTACAACAGGCGGTGGTCTGGCTCAACGACCCGCTGAACTGGACCAACGCGGGCGGCATCCTGGACCGGCTCGGCGAGCACGTGAGCATGTCGGCGGCTGCGGTGCTGCTCGGCTGCCTGGTGGCCTGGCCGCTCGGGCTGTGGCTGGGCCACAGCGGCCGCGGTGGCGGGCTGGTCGTGCTGGTGTCCAACCTCACCCTTTCGGTGCCCACCCTGGCGCTGCTGACCATCCTTCCGCTGACCTTTCTCGGCTTCGGCCGGCCGGCCGTGGTGGTCGCCCTGGCGGTGTTCGCGGTGCCGCCGCTCCTGGCCAACGCGTACACCGGCGTTCGGCAGGTCGACCCGCAGACCCGGGAGGCGGCCCGCGGCATGGGGATGACCGGAGCGCAGGTGCTGCGCCGGGTCGAGCTGCCGCTCTCGGTGCCCTACCTGGCCGCCGGCTTCCGGACCGCCGCGGTCCAGGTGGTCGCCACCGCGGCCCTGGCGACCTTCGTCAACGGTGGTGGTCTGGGCGAGATCATCCGATTCGGGTTCGGCCTGAGCATCGCGGTGGGCGGCGGTCAGATCCTCGCCGGCGGCCTGCTGGTCGCCGGGCTCGCGGTCAGCGTCGAACTGCTCTTCGGGTACGTCGAGCGGCTGGTCACCCCCCGCCCGCTGCGCCGCGCCCGGCGCGGTGCCGATCGGCGCGCGGCAGCGGCCATCACCGGTTCCTGAGACGGCACCACAGCCAGGCTCGGAGGCTCGCATTGACGGGCCAAAACCCTACCGGTTAACTGTGATATTGGTCGCCTGGATGGTGACGTTCCAGCGACGAACGCCGCCAGAAGTTGTCGGTGGCTGGCGGCAGGATGTTGGGTGGAACTTGCGGGCGGCCGAACGGCGGATCGCCCGTCGGACACGCGGCCGGCCCGGACGGGTCGCGCCGGGACACGGAAGGCGGGCACATGCGCGCAGGTAAGAGGCTGTCCATTGCCGTTGTCAGTGCCGTCGCCGCAGCCGGCGTGCTGGCCGGGTGCGGCGAGGCCGGCTCCTCCGGCACCGAGGCGCCGCAGCAGGCCGCCGCCGGGGAGGGCTGCGCCCCGGTCGCGGGCCAGCAGTTGATCGCGCTCGACGATGACAAGGCCCTACAGAACGCCGACAACATCATCCCCGCGGTCCACGGCAAGGCGGCCACACCACAGCTCGTCGCGGCGCTCGACAAGCTCTCCGCCGTACTCGACACGCCGAAGCTGGTGCAGCTCAACAAGGCGGTCGACGAGGACCGCAAGAGTGCCCAATCGGCCGCGCAGGAGTTCGCCACCGCGAACGGAACTGCCGACGGTGTGGCGAAGGGTCCGGGCGGGCGGATCACGGTGGGGGCGGGGAACTTCACCGAGAGCGAGATCATCGCTGAGCTCTACAAGATCCAGCTGACCGCCGCCGGCTACCAGGTCACCGTGCAGCAGATCGGCAACCGGGAGCTGTACGAGCCGGCGCTGGAGAAGGGCGAGATCCAGATCGTTCCGGAGTACGCGGCCACCATGGCCGAGTTCCTCAACGGCAAGGTGAACAGCGGCGGCGAGCCGGTCTCCTCACCCGACGTGGACGCCACCGTCACCGCGTTGCGTGGGCTCGGCGAGAAGGTGGGCCTGACCTTCGGCGCGCCGGCCGCCGCCCAGAACCAGAACGCGTTCGCCGTGACCAAGGAGTTCTCCGAGAAGTACGGCGTGCGTACCCTCTCCGAACTGGCCGGGAAGTGCTCGGGTGTGGCGACGGTGCTGGGCGGCCCGCCGGAGTGCCAGGAGCGCCCGTTCTGCAAGCCGGGCCTGGAGAAGACGTACGGGCTCGCGGTGGGCTCGTTCTCGTCGCTCGACGGGGGCGGCCCGCTGACCAAGACCGCCCTGCGTAACGGCACGGTCAGCGTCGGCCTGGTCTTCTCCACCGACGCGGCGTACGCGCAGGGCTGATCCGTCCGCGTGGTGTCGTGCCGCGCTGATCCGTCGCGGCACCGTCCGGTGCCCCCGGCCGAGCTGGCCGGGGGCACCGTTGCGCCGCCGGCCGGCGACCCGATCCGCGATGTCGCGGACCGCGCTGCACAGAGCTGCCGCCGAGCCGTTCCCACCTAACGCAACTCTCGGTAGGCTGCGGATCCATGTCCGCCCCGGTGCCCACCGACGCGCGTAACTCGCAGTTCCTCACCGTGCTCTTCTGGGGTGGGGTGGCCCTGGCCCCGGTGGCGGCGCTGATACTGCTGGTCGCCGACGGTAACGGCCCGCTGCGGCTCGCCGCGGTGCTGGCCATCGTGGCCGTGGTGCTGATCGGGCTCTCCATCGCGCTGCGTGCCGGTGGCGGCGGACAGGCCCAGGCCGAGGAGTTGCGCGAGGAATTCGACGAGCTGCGGCGGGAACTGCGCGGCGAGATCGTGGCCGCCGCCCAGCGCGGCAACCAGGCGCTCGACCAGGCCCAGCGGGTCCAGGAGGCGCTGGTCGGCCTGCGTCGCCAGGTCGCGGCCGGTAGCTCTCCGTCCGGTGCGGCGGAGCCGGCCGGCCCAGGGCGGGCCCGGGTGCCGGAGCCGGAGGGGCGCTACGCGGAGCGGCCCGCCGGCCAGGCCGGGGTGTATGGCGCGGCCCAGCCCGCCGGTCACGGTGTCGGCCCAGCCGCCGGTTACGACGCCGACCGCCCTGCCGCCGGTTACGACGGTGATCGGTCGGGATCGGGGACTGCCGGTTACGACGGCGAGCGGTCGGGCTCCAGGTCCGTGGGGTATGACGGTGACCGGCCGGCGTCCAGGTCTGCGGGGTACGACGGTTCGGCGGGGTACGACGGTTCGGCATCCGGATCCGCCGGGTATGGCAGTGAGCGGCCCGCCGCGGGCTATGCCGGTGACCGCCCGGCCACCGGCTCCGCCGGGGTGTACGGCTCGGCGGCCCGCCCCGACCCCGACGTTCGCTCCGGTGAAGCGGCCCACCGTCCGCTCGGCGTGGTCCGGCACACCGAAACCGTGCACGTCACCACGCGTCACACCATCGTGGACGGTGGCGGCGGGGAGTCCGGTACCCGGTACGGCGGTTACGCCACCCCGTGGTCGTCGCACCAGGAGGAGCACCCGCGAAGCCGGCACGGCGGGGACCGCGACGACCGTTCGTGGCCCGACGCAGACGAACGCTCCCGCCGGGACGAGGGGCGCTCCTGGTCGGGATCGGCCCGCGAGGAGGAACGCGCCCGGCCCGGCCCGGCCCGCGAGGAGGAACGCTCCTGGTCGGATTCCCGGGACGAGCGCCCGTGGTCCACCCAACGCGAGGGCTGGGCCACGCAGCGGGACGACCGCTCCGGCCACCGGGACGATCACTCGGGGCACCGCGACGACCGCTCCGGTCACCGGGACGACCGCGACTGGGGCGCGCAACGCGAGGATCGGGGCTGGGACGACGGCGGGCAACAGTGGGAGGCCCCCGCCGAGCAGCCCCCGGCCCGGCCGGACGACACCGGACAGTACTGGGCGCAGCTGCGCGCCGGCGACCGCTGGACCGCGGTACGCGACGACGACCGGGGCCGCGAGCTGCGGGTCGGCGAGCGCAGCGCCGAGGTGCACGCGGACCACACCGGCACCGAGTACCGGGTGGCGGACCGCTGGGCCAGCGTGCGGCGGGACGAGCCACGGCGGGACGCCGAACGCGACGAGGGATGGCGCGACGGTTGGGGCGAGCCGGAGGGCCGAGCCGCGCTGCCGCCCGGCGGGGTCCCGGTGCCAGCCGAGTGGCGGCCACCCCGCCAGCGGGAATACCAACCCGGACCGGCTCGCGGGTACCAGCCGGAGCCGGCGCGTGGGCAGCGGCCCGACCCGGAACCGTACGGTCGGCGGCACGCCGAGGAGCCCGGCTACGGCCACCCGGCGCACGACGGCAGCGCCAACCACTGGCGCTGACCACCCGGGAACCTGCCGGCACAGTTCGCCCGCCAAGCAGGGCGCCCGGCAAACAGACCGTCCGGCAAACAGAGCGACCGGCAGGTCACTTGTCGATGTCGCCGACCACGAAGAACATCGAACCGAGGATGGCGATCAGGTCCGGCACCAAACAGCCGGGCAGCAGGGTGGCCAGCGCCTGCACGTTCGCGTACGACGCGGTGCGCAGCTTGAGCCGCCACGGCGTCTTCTCGCCCCGGGAGACCAGGTAGTAGCCGTTGATGCCGAGTGGGTTCTCCGTCCAGGCGTAGGTGTGTCCCTCGGGCGCCTTGAGTACCTTCGGCAGTCGGGTGTTGATCGGCCCGGTGAGCCGGTCGACCCGGTCCAGGCACTGCTCGGCCAGGTCGAGCGAGGCGTACGCCTGGTCGAGCAGCACCTCGAAGCGGGCGTGGCAGTCGCCGGTGGTGCGGGTGACCACCGGCACGTCGAGCTGGTCGTAGGCCAGGTACGGCTCGTCACGGCGCAGGTCGAGGTCCAGGCCGGAGGCCCGGGCGACCGGGCCGGAGGCACCGAACGCCGCCGCGTCGGCGGCCGAGAGCACGCCCACCCCGACCGTGCGGGCCAGGAAGATCTCGTTGCGCCGGATCAGATTGTCCAGGTCGGGCATCCGGCGGCGGACCTCACCGATCGCGGCCCGGGCCCGGCCGGTCCAGCCCGACGGGACCTCCTCCTTCAGCCCGCCGACCCGGTTGAACATGTAGTGGATCCGCCCGCCGGAGACCTCCTCCATCACCGCCTGGAGGGTCTCCCGCTCCCGGAAGGCGTAGAACATCGGGGTGATCGCGCCGATCTCCAGCGGGTACGAGCCGAGGAACATCAGGTGGTTGAGCACCCGGTTCAGCTCGGCGAGCGCCATCCGCAACCAGGTCGCCCGCTCCGGCACCTCCATGCCCATCAGCCGTTCCACGGCGAGCACCACGCCCAGCTCGTTGGCGAACGCCGAGAGCCAGTCGTGCCGGTTGGCCAGCACGATGATCTGTCGGTAGTCGCGTACCTCGAAGAGCTTCTCCGCGCCGCGGTGCATGTAGCCGATGATCGGTTCGGCGGCGATCACCCGCTCGCCGTCGAGGACGAGCTTGAGCCGTAGTACGCCGTGCGTGGAGGGGTGCTGCGGCCCGATGTTGAGCACCATGTCCGTGCCGAGCTGTTCCCCGCCGGTGCCCGCCACCAGTCCGGCTCCGGTGCCGACGGTCAGCTCGCGCAGGTCGCCCGTGGTCATGCCCGCCATCGTGCCATGAACGTCGCGCCGCGGCGGTGGACGCCCGCTGCTCGGCGCTGACCGAAAGGGCGGTGCGCCGGTCAGCCGCCGTTCGTACGATCCGCGCCATGGAACGAACCGAGATCGACGGCGTACCCGTGCTGTGGGCGCAGGGCCCGGCGCCACTGAGCGCCACCCTGATCTTCGGCTGTGGCGGGCAGGACGAGATCTTCCGGACGATCGGCGTCACCCACCTGGTCGAACATCTGGCGATGAGCGGCCTGCCCCGGGTGCACCACGACCGCAACGCCAGCGTCGATCTGCACACCACCCAGTTCACTGCGACCGGCCGGCCCGAGCAGATCGTGACGTTCCTCGACGCGGTCTGCCGGGCCCTCGCCGACCTGCCACTCGACCGGATCCAGAAGGAGGCGGGGGTGCTGGCGGCCGAGGGTGGCGCGTACACCGACCCGACGGTGGCCGCCCTGCTGACCCGCCGGTTCGGGGTCCATGGTCCCGGCCTCGCCCCGTGGACCGGGCCGGGCTTCGACCGGATCTCCGCCGAGGACGTCCGGGCGCACGCCGCGCGCTTCTTCGTCGCCGGCAACGCGGTGCTGGTGCTGACCGGCCCGCCGCCGGAGGGGCTGCGGCTGCCGCTGCCCGCCGGCCCCCGCGCGGAGCACCCCACGGCCACGCCGCTGCCGGCGCAGTCCGGTCCGGCCTGGTCCGAGCATCTGGTGCCGGCGGTCGGGGCGGCGGTGCTGGGTCGGCGGGGCGCGGCCTGGGTGCTCGGCATGTCGGTCCTCGCGGAGCGGCTGGAGCGCATCGCCCGCCACCACCACGGCCTCAGCTACGAGGTGTCCGGGGAGACCGTGCCCGGCGACGGCGACACCGCGCTCTACGCGATCACCGTGGACGCCCGCGAGGGGCAGGAGGCCGAGGTGGCCCGGCTCCTCTGGGCCGAGCTGAACCGGATGGCCGAGCAGGGGCCGACCGAGGAGGAGTTGGCCGAGGAGCGGGAGGCGGTCCGCGAGGCGTACCAGGACCCGCGTTTCCTCGAATTGGAGCTGCTGGAGACGGCGACGCGGGAGTTGTTCGGCCGCCCCTACCTGTCACCGGACGACCGGCTGGCGCGCTGCGACGCGATCACCTCCGACGAGGTCCGCGAGATCTTCCGGGCCGCCCTCCCGACCACCCAGCTGGTCGTGCCGTGCGGGGTGACCGTCGACCTGCCCGGAGTCGCCGAGCATGCCTGCGTCGACGGCCGCCAGCTGCCGCCGGGCCGGCTGTTCCAGCCGCCGGCACTGGCCAAGGTGTTCTCCCGGGAGGCCCGGGTGCTGCGACTGGTCCTCACCGACGACGGGTTGGCCCTCCGGGATCCGGACGGTGACGTGCACCGCATCCGCTTCGCCGAGGTGGTCGGGGTCGAGGAGGACGGGGCGGAACGCACCGTCTTCGGCGCGCACGGCTGCATCATCAACGTGGACCCGGAGCTGTTCAAGGGGGCCGAGGCGGCCGTGCGGGCGGTGGATGCGGCGGTGCCGGCGCAGCTGCGCTACCACCGGTCGGCGCTGGTCGGTCGGGACTGAGCGAGTGGCAGCCGGTCGGCGGGCAGGCCGACCGGCTGCCACAGCCACCAGTGCCCGCCCAACCCGGCCGGATCGGTCAGCTCGGCCGCCGTCGACGCCTCGGCGAGCGCCCGCAGGTACCCGGCCGGGTCCCGGGCGGCCAGGCTCAGCGGTGGTCGTCCGCCATCGGCCCCGAGCGCCCGCAGCCCCTCCCGCTGCGACCCCAGGGAGTACGCGCACCGGGCGACCCGTTCACCGGCGGAGGCGGCCGAGTCCATCGCGACGTGCGCGGTGACATCGCCCGATCCGTCCGGCACCGGCGGCACCTGTCGCCCACCCCGGTACCCGGTCAACGACCCGTGAACGGGTCGATGCTCACGCAGGTGCCCGTAGTCCACGGCCAACGCCAGCCCCCGGTCGACGTGCCCCACCGCATCCGCCCACGCCTCATCCCTCGTCCGCCCGATCTCAGCCCGGATCGCCGGGTCCAACGGGTCGTCCGTGGGGGTTTCCGGGTTCGGTGGGTCGTCCGTCGGCAGGGTCAGGGGGAGGGGCCACCAGGTGGTCAGCCAGTCGGCGTCTTCCTGGCTGACCGGTCCACCTGTCGTCTCCTCGCCCGACGTCGGGTCGACGAGGCGGTAGTGCCAGCCGTCGGGTGTGTGGACGGCCACGTCGAGGGGGACGTTGTCGAGCCACTCGGTGGCGATCAGCAGGCCGGTGATGCCGGCGGGGATCTGGTCGGCCCAGGTGATCTGTTCGGGGAGGTCGTCGGGGCGTGGGGCGAGTTCGACGGCGGTGAACCGTACCCGCTGGGCCAGCGGAACCGGCGCGGCGCCCGACGCACGGGCCGACCCGGACGAGGCGTCGCCGGCTGCGGGGCTGGTGGATGCGGCCGCTGACAGCGCGCGGAGCAGCTCCCCCCGCCCGGCCCCCACGTCCACCACCTCGAACGGTTCGGGGAAGCCGAGAGTGGTGTCGAGTCGGTGGATCAACCGGAGCAGAGCGCCGGCGAAGACCGGTGAGGCGTGCACGCTGGTACGGAAGTGTGCGGCCGGGCCCGCACCGGAGACGAAGAAGCCGCCGGGCCCGTAGAGCGCCCGGTGCATGGCGTCCCGCCAGGGCATCGACATCGGGGAACTCCTCGGGTGCCGGTGAACGATTTCACACATCCTTGTTTCGGGTCCGTGTCGGCGACGCATACTTGGCCTCGACCGGTACCCCATCTCGAGGACTGGATCGTCACATGAGCGCACCGCTGCGCCTGCACCCGGCCGCCCGTCGGCGGCCCGCGACCGTGCCGTCTGCCCAGGTCGCCACCCCTGTCGCGCGCACCGTCGGCGTCATCGGCGCCGGCCGGGTCGGTGCCACCCTGGGTGCCGCGCTCGCCGCCGCCGGCCACCGTGTGGTCGCCGCCACCGGCCGCTCCGGTGCCTCCCGGGCCCGGCTGGCGCTGCTGCTGCCCACCGTCGCCCGCGGCCCGGCCGCCGCGGTCGCCCGGGCCGCCACCGACCTGCTGCTGATCGCCGTGCCGGACGACGCGCTCGCCGGCGTGGTCGCCGGCCTGGCCGCCGACGGGGCGCTGCGCCCCGGCCAGGTGGTCGCGCACACCTCCGGGGCACACGGCCTGGCGGTGCTCGCGCCGGCCGTCGCGGTCGGCGCGCGGCCACTGGCGCTGCACCCCGCGATGACCTTCACCGGCTCGCCCGACGACCTTGGCCGGCTGCCCGGCATCTCGTACGGCGTGACCGCGCCGCCCGAACTGCGCACGCTGGCCGTACGGCTGGTGGCGGACCTCGGCGGGGTGCCCGAGTGGATCGGGGAGGCCGACCGGCCGCTCTACCACGCGGCGCTGGCGCACGGCGCGAACCATCTGGTGACCCTGGTCAACGAGGCGGCCGACCGGCTGCGTGACGCCGGCGTGGGGCAGCCCGAGAAGGTACTCGCCCCGCTGCTGCGGGCCGCCCTGGAGAACGCGCTGAGCCTCGGTGACGACGCGCTGACCGGCCCGGTCGCCCGGGGCGACGCGGGCACCGTCGAGCGGCACCTGGCCCGGCTGGCCGTGACCGCGCCCGAGTCGGTCGCCGCCTACCTGGCCCTGGCCCGGCGCACCGCCGACCGGGCGGTGGCCGCCGGCCGGCTGCGCCCGGTCGACGCCGAGCCGCTGCTCGGCGTCCTGGGCGGGGAGCACACCGGGGTGGCGGCGTGACGGCGCCGCAGAGGTCGAGCGAGGTGGGTCGGCTGACGGAACTGGTGCACACCCGCGTCGAACTGGCCCGGGCCCGGGCCGCCCGGACCGGGACGGTGGCGGTGGTGATGACCATGGGCGCGCTGCACGAGGGGCACGAGACGCTGCTGCGGGCCGCCCGCGAGCGGGCCGACCACGTGATCGTCACGATCTTCGTGAACCCGTTGCAGTTCGGGCCGAACGAGGACTTCGGCCGCTATCCGCGTACTCTCGATGCCGATCTTGAAGTATGCCGGCGGGCCGGCGCCGATCTGGTCTTCACGCCCTCGGTGACCGACATGTACCCGGGTGGCGAGCCGGCGGTACGGGTCAACCCTGGCCCGCTCGGCGAGGACCTGGAGGGGCTCAGCCGGCCGGGGTTCTTCCACGGCGTGCTGACCGTGGTGCTGAAGCTGCTCCAGCTCACCCGGCCCAGGCTGGCCTTCTTCGGCGAGAAGGACTATCAGCAGTTGACCCTGGTCCGGCGGATGTGCCGGGACCTGGACGTGCCGGTGGAGGTGGTCGGGGTGCCCACCGTCCGGGATCCGGACGGGCTGGCCCTGTCCAGCCGGAACCGCTACCTCGCCCCCGCCGAGCGGCAGGTGGCGCTGAGCCTGTCGAGGGCGCTGCGCGCCGGTGCCGAGGCCGCCGACGCCGGCCGCGACGCCGGGGCGGTGCTGACCGCCGCACATGCCGCCTTCGGCGCCGGCGGGTCCGGCGCGCGGCTCGACTACCTCGTCCTCACCGATCCCGACCTGGAGCCGGGGCCGGTACGCGGCCCGGCCCGGCTGCTCGTTGCCGCCTGGGTGGGCACCACCCGGCTGATCGACAACGCGCCGGTCCGCCTCGACCCGGCCTGCTGACCCCTGACACTTCCGCGCGAAAGGCGTCCCGATGTACCGCACCATGCTCAAGTCCAAGATTCACCGGGCCACCGTGACCCAGGCGGATCTGCACTACGTCGGCTCGGTGACCGTCGACGAGGACCTGCTCGACGCCGCCGACCTGCTGCCGGGCGAGCAGGTGGCGATCGTGGACATCACCAACGGGGCCCGGCTGGAGACGTACGTGATCCCGGGCCGGCGGGGCAGCGGCGTGATCGGCATCAACGGTGCCGCCGCCCGCCTGGTGAACCCGGGTGACCTGGTGATCCTGATCTCGTACGGGCAGATGGACGACGCCGAGGCCCGCACGTACCGCCCGCGGGTGGTGCACGTCGACGCCGACAACCGGGTCGTCGAGTTGAACGCCGACCCCTCGACCGCGGCCCCCGGCACCGCCGGCACCCCCACCCCCAACCCCCTCTCGGTGTAAGGAAGGGACCCTTATTAACGCCTCGTGCACTAAAAGGGCCCCCTGCTAACACCTGCGTTGCGTCCGGCATCCGATTCCGGTCTGTCACCGGAAGGTCATTTCTGGTTACCCTGGTGGCGCCGTCGGGGGACGGCCGCTGGCTGGGGGAGGCGGCGCCATGCAGCGTGCGACGAAAACCCTGATCGCGGCCTTCGCCGTGGCAGCGCTGCTGGCGGGCTGCAGCGGGTCCGACGGGCTCGACGGCGATCTGGTCGACGACTGGGCGGCGCTGCCGCCACCCGGCCCGTTCACCCCGGCTGCCGGGGTCTGTCACGAGGCCGACTTCACCGACAGCGTCTCCCTCGCCGGGTACGCGCCGGTGGACTGCGCCGTATCGCATCGGGTGGAGACCGTGCACGTCGGCGCCTTTCCCGACGGGCGCAGCGAGCCGCCCCCCGTCGCGTCGACCGAACTGCGTACCGCCTTCGCCGACTGCGACAAGCGGGCCGCCGGGCACGTCGGCGACGACTGGCGGGCCGGCCGGCTCCGGCTGGCGGTGGCGGTGCCCTCCGGGCCGGGCTGGACAGCCGGCTCGCGGTGGTACCGCTGCGACCTGATGGAGGTGTCCACGGCCGAGGCGGGGGCCACGGTCGTGATGCGGACGGGCTCCCTGCGGGACGCGCTCCGGGTGCCGTCGCCGTTGCGGTTGGGGTGCCAGCAGACGCGTACCGGCCGGGACGGGCTGGTGCAGAACCTGGTGCAGGTGGACTGCGCCGAGCGCCACGATGCCGAGTTCGCCGGGGTGTGGCAGTCCCCGGATCGCCCGTACCCGACGCGGAGCGCCGAGTGGGCACCCTTCTACGCCGGCTGCCGGTCGGTCCTTGCCCGGTACGCCGGTCTGCCGGACGACGCCAATCTGGCCTTCCGCAGCGATGTGGTGGTCCGCCCGCCCGGGGCCGGCCGGTGGCGGGCCGGGGACCGGGGCGTCCGTTGCTACCTGTGGTTGAGCAACCGGACCGTGACCGGGTCGCTCAAGGGCGCGGGTCCGGCCGGCCTGCCGGTACGGACGAAGTAGCCGGAACCACTCGTCCCGCCCCCGCCGCACGAGCCGAGAAGCATTCAGGTTGACTGTGGCTATGGAGCTACCGACCGTCGGCCTGCCGGCACTGCCCAGCCTGTTGGCCGCTGCGGCGCCGGGCTGGGTGGAGACCACCGACGTGATCGTGGTCGGCTCCGGGGTGGCCGGGCTGACCGCCGCGCTGCACCTGCGCGAGGCGGGTCTGCACGTCACCGTGGTCACCAAGGTCAACATCGACGAGGGCTCGACGCGCTGGGCGCAGGGCGGCATCGCCGCGGTGCTCGACCCGGCGGACACGCCCGCCATGCACGCCTCCGACACCGAGACCGCCGGGGTCGGCCTCTGCGATCCGGCGGCGGTGCGGGTGCTGGTGGAGGAGGGGCCGACCCGGCTGCGCGAGCTGATGCGGATCGGTGCCGAGTTCGACCGCAATCCGGACGGCTCGCTGATGCTCACCCGGGAGGGCGGGCACCGCGCCGACCGCATCGTGCACGCCGGTGGCGATGCGACCGGAGCGGAGGTGCAGCGGGCCCTGCACGAGGCGGTGCGCCGGGATCCGTGGATCCGACTGGTCGAGCACGCGCTGGTGCTGGACCTGCTCCGGGCGCCGGGCGATGGCCCGGACGGGCTCGGCGCGGCGTGCGGCATCACCCTGCACGTGCTCGGTGAGGGCACCGAGGACGGGGTCGGCGCCATCCTGGCCCGGGCCGTGGTGCTGGCCACCGGCGGGATGGGGCAGATCTTCGCGGCCACCACCAACCCGGCGGTCTCCACCGGTGACGGTGTCGCGCTGGCCATGCGCGCCGGGGCCGCGGTCACCGACGTGGAGTTCGTGCAGTTCCACCCGACCGCGCTGATCGTGCCGGAACACGCCCGCGTGCCCGGTGCCGGCCACGCCCAGCAGCCGCTGGTCTCCGAGGCGCTGCGGGGTGAGGGCGCGCACCTGGTGGACGCCGACGGCAAGCGGTTCATGCTCGGCCAGCACGAACTGGCCGAGCTGGCACCCCGGGACGTGGTGGCCAAGGGCATCCACCGGGTGCTGCTGGCCACCGGCGAAGATCACGTTTATCTCGATGCCCGGCACCTCGGCGGCGACTTCCTGGCCCGGCGCTTCCCCACCATCGTCGCCTCGTGCCTGGCCATCGGCGTCGACCCCGGCACCGACCTGATCCCGGTCGCGCCGGCCGCGCACTATGCCTCCGGCGGGGTCCGCACCGACCTGCACGGCCGGACCTCCATTCCCGGCCTGTACGCCTGCGGCGAGGTCGCCTGCACCGGCGTGCACGGCGCGAACCGGCTGGCCAGCAACTCGCTGCTGGAGGGGCTGGTCTTCTCCCGGCGGATCGCCGACCACATCGCCTCCGGCCTGCCCGAGCAGGCCCGCCCGGCGGAGACCGGGGCCTGGCGCGGGGGTGCCGGCTGGGTGGTACCGGCCGGGTCGACGCCGGCGTTGCAGCGGGCCATGACCCGCGGCGCCGGGGTGCTCCGCTCGGCCGCGTCGCTCGCCGCGACCGCGGGCGAACTGGTCGAGCTGGGCGGCGGGCGGGGCACCCCGCGGACCGCCGACTGGGAGGCGACGAACCTGATCACGGTCGCGGCCACGCTGGTCGCCGCCGCGTACGCCCGCCGGGAGACCCGGGGCTGCCACTGGCGGGAGGACTTCCCCTCAGCCGACGAGCGGTGGCAGGGCCACCTGCTCGGCGCGATCGGGGCGCAGGGCCGGTTGACCAGTCGCTGGGAGGAGAACCGATGAGCGGAAAGACCGAGCGGATGCTGCGCGAGGCCGGGCTGGACCCGGACCAGGTGCGCCGGATCATCGAGAACGCCCTGGTCGAGGATCTCGGCCCGGACGGGCTCGACGTGACCAGTGTGGCGACCATCCCGGCCGCACAGAACGACACCGCCGACCTGGTGGCGCGGGCCGACGGGGTGGTCGCCGGGCTGGCCGTCGCCGCCGCCGTGTTCGAACTGGCCGGCGAATTGACCGGGGCGGACCGTACCGTCGAGGTGTCGTTGGTGGCCCGCGACGGCGAGCGGGTGGCCCGTGGCGACGTGCTGGCCACCGTGACCGGCCCCACCCGGGTGCTGCTCACCGCCGAACGGACCGCACTCAACCTGCTCTGCCGGATGTCCGGGGTGGCCACCCATACCCGGGCCTGGGCGGACGCCCTGACCGGCAGCAAGGCGATGGTCCTGGACACCCGCAAGACCACTCCGGGTCTGCGGGCTCTGGAGAAGTACGCGGTCCGCGCGGGCGGTGGCACGAACAAGCGGATGGGCCTGCACGACACCGCCATGGTCAAGGACAACCACAAGTTCGCCGCGGGCGGCGTCACCGCCGCCTACCGGCGGGTCCGGGAGGCGTTCCCGGACGTGCCGGTGCAGGTGGAGGTCGACACGCTCGCCGAGGCGGTGGAGGCGGTCGAGGCCGGGGCGGACTTCCTCCTGCTCGACAACATGCCCGCGGCGACGCTGCGGACGGTGGTTGCGGCCGTCGGCGACCGGGCCGAGCTGGAAGCGACCGGCGGACTGACCCTCGCCGACGCCGCCGAGGTGGGGGCCACCGGCGTCGACTTCCTCTCCGTCGGCGCGCTCACCCACTCCTCGCCGATCCTGGACATCGCCCTGGACCTGCGTACGGAGTGAACCCGTCTAGGCTTCGTGCGTGCTGCTCTGCATCGACATCGGGAACACCAACACCGTGCTGGCGACCTTCGACGGCGACAAGCTGGTGCACTCCTGGCGGATCAAGACCGACGCCCGCTCGACCGCCGACGAACTGGGCCTGATGTTCCGGGGGCTGCTCGCCGGGGACGCCGTCGAGATCACCGGTGTCGCGGCCTGCTCGACCGTGCCGGCCGCCCTGCGCTCGCTGCGGACCATGCTGACCCGCTACTACGGGGAGCTGCCGAGCGTGATCGTGGAGCCCGGGGTACGCACCGGGGTCCAGTTGGCCATCGACAACCCCAAGGAGGTCGGTGCCGACCGGGTGGTGAACACCCTGGCCGCGTACACCCTCTATGGCGGGCCGTCGATCGTGGTCGACTTCGGCACCACCACCAACTTCGACGTGATCAGCGATCGGGGCGAGTTCCTCGGCGGCGCGTTCGCGCCGGGCATCGAGATCTCCTTCGACGCGCTCGCCGCCCGCGCCGCCCAGCTGCGCAAGGTCGAGGCGACCCGGCCCCGCTCGGTGATCGGCAAGAACACGGTCGAGTGTCTCCAGGCGGGGCTCTACTTCGGCTTCGCCGGGCAGGTGGACCGGATCGTCGAGCGGATGGCCGCCGAACTGGGCGAGCTGAAGGCGGTGATCGCCACCGGCGGGCTGGCCTCCCTGGTGCTCGACGAGTGCCGGACGATCACGCACCACGAGCCAATGATCACGCTGATCGGTCTGCGCATGGTGTACGAGCGGAACGTCTGAGTGGGGTCGGTCATGACCGGCGGGCTATCGAGTAACGGTCGGCAGGGCGCTTGAGTACGCTCGGGGCTTGACCCCGCCCGAATTCTCCCTCTGAGGAAGCGTGCCGTGACCCAGCAGAGCCCCGTGCCAGTCGACCCCGCCGACGACCTTCCCGAGCAGATGAAGGTCCGCCGGGAGAAGCGGGACCGGATGCTCGCCGAGGGCGTCGAGCCCTACCCGATCAGCTATCCACGTACCAGCACGTTGGCCGAGGTGCGGGAGCGCTACGCCGACCTGCCCACCGACACCGCGACCGGCGACCAGGTCTCGGTGACCGGCCGGGTGATCTTTGTGCGGAACACCGGCAAGCTCTGCTTCGCCACCCTGCGCGACGGGGACGGCACCGAGCTCCAGGCCATGCTGTCGCTGGACCGGGTCGGCGCGGAGCGGCTGGAGGACTGGAAGCGCCGGGTCGACCTCGGCGACCACGTCGGGGTCACCGGCGAGGTGATCACCAGCCGTCGGGGTGAGCTGTCGGTGCTGGCCGAGCAGTGGGCGATCACCGCGAAGGCGCTGCGCCCGCTGCCGGTGGCGCACAAGCCGCTGAGCGAGGAGGCCCGGGTCCGGCAGCGCTACGTCGACCTGGTCGTCCGTCCGCAGGCCCGTCGGATGGTACGCACCCGGGCCGCGGCCGTACGCAGCCTGCGCGATTCTCTGCACGGGCAGGGTTTCATCGAGGTGGAGACCCCGATGCTGCAGTTGCTGCACGGCGGTGCGGCAGCCCGGCCTTTCGTGACCCACAGCAATGCGCTCGACACCGATCTGTATCTCCGAATCGCGCCGGAACTGTTTCTCAAGCGCGCCGTGGTCGGCGGCGTCGAGCGCGTCTTCGAGATCAACCGCAACTTCCGTAATGAGGGCATCGACTCTTCGCACTCGCCGGAGTTCGCGATGCTGGAGGCGTACCAGGCGTACGGCGACTACAACACCATGGCCGAGTTGACCCGCAATCTCGTGCAGCAGGCGGCGATCGCGGTCGGCGGATCGACGGTGGTGGCGCACGCCGACGGCCGGGAGTTCGACCTGGGCGGCGAGTGGCGCTCGGTGAGCCTGTTCGGGGTGCTTTCCGAGGCGCTCGGCGAGGAGGTCACCGTCCGCACCGAGCCGGCCCGCCTGGTGGAGTACGCGGACAAGGTGGGCCTGGCCGTGGACCCCAGGTGGGGGCCGGGCAAGCTGGCCGAGGAGCTGTTCGAGGAGTTGGTCGTACCCGGCCTGCAGGCGCCCACCTTCGTCCGGGACTACCCGGAGGAGACCAGCCCGCTCACCCGGGGTCACCGCAGCGAGCCGGGGCTGGCCGAGAAGTGGGACCTGTACGTGCTCGGGTTCGAGTTGGCCACCGCGTACTCGGAGCTGGTCGACCCGGTTGTGCAGCGGGAACGGCTGGTCGCCCAGGCGCAACTGGCGGCCCGCGGCGACGACGAGGCGATGCGGCTGGACGAGGATTTTCTCCGGGCGATGGAGTACGGAATGCCCCCGGCCGGCGGCATGGGAATGGGAATCGACCGGCTCCTGATGGCGCTGACGGGCCTGGGAATTCGGGAAACCATCCTCTTCCCGTTGGTCCGCTCGGAGTAGTCGTACGGAAACTCCCTGCGGGTCTTTACCGCATCCTATTGACGCGGCAAGCATCTCACTTGTTATTGTGCTCCTGATAGTGGCAGGAGTTGCCCTGCTCGAAAGGAATGTGGGACGTGGCCAAGCAGATCATTCACAAGCTGGTCGATGACCTGGACGGCGGGGACGCGGACGAGACCGTCAAGTTCGCGCTCGACGGTGTTCAGTATGAGATCGACCTGTCGAGTTCGAACGCCGAGAAATTGCGCGGTGCATTCGCCGACTACATCGCCCACGGCAGCAAGGTGGGCCGCGGCGGTGTGGTCGTCGGCGGGCGTGCCGCCCGCGGCCGGGGTGGCGCCACCGCCGACCGCGAGCAGAACAAGGCCATCCGGGCCTGGGCCCGCAAGGCCGGCAAGGAGATCTCCGACCGGGGCCGGATCCCGCAGGAGATCGTCGACGAGTACCACGCCAAGGCCGGTCACTGAGGCCCGGCACCTGACGGTCGTCCGCCACGCCGGCCCGGAGCGCGCCTCCGGGCCGGCGTGGCCGTCCCCGGGACTAATCCCGGTGGGGAGGGCGTTGTCCACAGCCGGTGGATGTCTTATCCACAACCTGTGGACGGCGTCGGAGGGATGTCGTCCACTGCCGGGGCGCCTCCGTGTGGTGCTCCCGGTGGCTCACGGCAGCCGGCCGAATTTCGCTCTGCGCGTACAGGCACCGCGCCCGGAACACCGATTGAGCGTGGATGGTTGTGCAAAACGACGCGAACCGGGCCTACGGCGCAGACACACGAGGTCAGCCGAGTCGGTCCGCGGCGATAGAGTAATGAGGCGCGGACGTCCGTCCCGGGCGCTCGCGCATCCGGCCCGCCGAGAGTCTTGACCACCAAGATCGAGTGCGCACGGCACGTGAGGAGCACGAGGGCATGTTCGAGCGGTTTACCGACCGAGCGCGACGGGTTGTCGTCCTGGCCCAGGAAGAGGCCCGGATGCTTAACCACAACTACATCGGTACGGAGCACATCCTGTTGGGCCTGATCCATGAGGGTGAGGGTGTGGCGGCGAAGGCTTTGGAGAGTTTGGGGATCTCTCTGGAGGGTGTCCGTCAGCAGGTGGAGGAGATCATCGGTCAGGGTCAGCAGGCGCCGAGTGGGCATATTCCGTTCACGCCGCGGGCTAAGAAGGTCCTGGAGTTGTCGCTGCGTGAGGCTCTGCAGTTGGGTCACAACTACATCGGTACGGAGCACATCCTGTTGGGTTTGATCCGTGAGGGTGAGGGTGTGGCGGCGCAGGTGTTGGTGAAGCTGGGCGCTGATCTGAACCGGGTGCGTCAGCAGGTGATCCAGTTGCTGTCGGGTTATCAGGGTAAGGAGCCGGCTGCGGCGGGTGCTGCGGCGGGTGAGGCGGCGCCGTCGACGAGTCTGGTGTTGGATCAGTTTGGGCGGAATCTGACGCAGGCGGCTCGGGAGGGCAAGCTTGATCCGGTGATCGGGCGGGAGAAGGAGATCGAGCGGGTGATGCAGGTGCTCTCCCGCCGGACGAAGAACAATCCGGTGTTGATCGGTGAGCCTGGTGTGGGTAAGACCGCGGTGGTGGAGGGCCTGTCTCAGAAGATCATCAAGGGTGAGGTGCCCGAGACGTTGAAGGACAAGCAGTTGTACACGCTTGACCTGGGTGCGTTGGTGGCGGGTTCGCGGTATCGGGGTGATTTTGAGGAGCGTCTGAAGAAGGTGCTCAAGGAGATCCGGACCCGGGGTGACATCATCTTGTTCATTGATGAGATCCACACTCTGGTGGGGGCGGGGGCGGCGGAGGGGGCGATCGACGCGGCGAGCATCCTCAAGCCGATGCTGGCTCGTGGTGAGTTGCAGACCATCGGTGCGACGACCCTCGATGAGTATCGTAAGCATTTGGAGAAGGACGCGGCGTTGGAGCGTCGTTTCCAGCCGATCCAGGTGGGTGAGCCGTCTCTGGCGCACACGATCGAGATCTTGAAGGGTTTGCGGGACCGGTATGAGGCGCACCACCGGGTGAGCATCACCGATGCGGCGCTGGTGGCGGCGGCGACGCTGGCGGATCGGTATATTTCGGATCGGTTCCTGCCGGACAAGGCGATCGATCTGATTGATGAGGCGGGTGCGCGGATGCGGATCCGTCGGATGACCGCGCCGCCGGATCTGCGGGACTTCGACGAGCGGATCGCTCAGGTGCGTCGGGACAAGGAGTCCGCGATCGACGCGCAGGACTTCGAGCGGGCTGCGCAGTTGCGGGACACCGAGAAGCAGTTGCTGGGGCAGAAGGCGCAGCGGGAGAAGGAGTGGAAGGCCGGTGACCTGGACGTCGTCTCGGAGGTTGATGACGAGCAGATCGCCGAGGTGTTGGGCAACTGGACGGGTATCCCGGTCTACAAGCTGACCGAGGAGGAGACCTCGCGTCTGCTGCGGATGGAAGACGAGCTGCACAAGCGGGTCATCGGTCAGGAAGACGCGGTCAAGGCGGTCTCGAAGGCGATCCGGCGGACCCGGGCTGGGTTGAAGGATCCGAAGCGTCCGTCCGGGTCGTTCATCTTCGCCGGCCCGTCGGGTGTGGGTAAGACCGAGTTGTCCAAGGCCCTCGCCGAGTTCCTGTTCGGGTCCGAGGACGCGTTGATCCAGTTGGACATGTCCGAGTTCCATGACCGGTACACGGTGTCCCGGCTGGTGGGTGCGCCGCCCGGGTACGTCGGCTACGACGAGGGCGGGCAGCTGACCGAGAAGGTGCGGCGTCGCCCGTTTAGCGTGGTGCTGTTCGACGAGATCGAGAAGGCCCACCCGGATGTGTTCAACACCCTGCTGCAGATCCTGGAAGACGGCAGGTTGACCGACGGTCAGGGCCGGATCGTGGACTTCAAGAACACGGTCATCATCCTGACCACCAACCTCGGCACGAGGGACGTGGCCAAGGCCGTCAGCCTGGGCTTCCAGCAGTCCGAGGACTCCGAGTCGAACTACGACCGGATGAAGCAGAAGGTCAACGACGAACTCAAGCAGCACTTCCGGCCCGAGTTCCTCAACCGCATCGATGACACCATCGTCTTCCACCAGCTCCGCCAGACCGAGATCCTCTCGATCGTCGACATCATGATCTCCCGCATCGAAACCCAACTCCGTAACAAGGACATGGGTCTGGAACTGACCGACAACGCCAAAAAGTACCTCGCGGTCAAGGGCTTCGACCCCGTCCTCGGCGCCCGCCCACTACGCCGCACCATCCAACGCGACATCGAAGACAACCTCTCCGAACGCATCCTGTTCAACGAACTCACCCCAGGACAGATCGTCGTGGTCGACTGCGAAGGCGACCCCAACAACACCGACAAATCCACACTCCTCTTCCGGGGCTCCGAGCGGCCGGTCGAGGTGCCGGACGCGGTCCCGGCCGACCTCGGCGGCAGCACCGCGGCCGCGGGCGCGGACGAGTAGGTCGTCAGCCAGATCGACGGCGGCCCGGTGGCGGATGCCACCGGGCCGCCGCCATGTCTGCTTCGCAGCAGAAGACGGGCACCCCGACGTCGACCACGTCGGCGGGGGCCAGGGTGGGACATTTGGGTCGGATGTGCCCTCTGGTACCCGAGCGACAGGTGATCGTTGTCCGGGTGGCCGCCGTCACGGGCCGGCGGGGCATGGGGCGGTGCCGGGAGTCGTTGTACCGGGGGTGACCGCAGCGGCCCTGCGCTCGGCGGCCCGGAATGCCGGGCCGGCCGAGGCCGTTGCACCCGTGACAGGCGCTCCGCTGACCGGCGCCCACTCCTTCCGACGCGGTTTCGCACCCCTCCCTTACCGGGTGTCGTGTCGATCCCCCCGAGATGGAAGGCAACGAACATGGCTACTCTGATCCACAAGGCCGCCCTGACCGCCGCCGGTGCCGTCTTCGCCGGTGGGATGATGGCCGGCCCGATGAGCGCGACCGCCGCCCCGCAGAGCACCAACCCGCTGGCCGCGCTCGCCGAGCGCGGGCACGGCAAGGGTGAGCGGCAGCTGAACGTGCGCTACGAGGCCCAGCCGAACTTCTACTACTGTGGCCCGGCCGCCGTGCGCAACGCCCTGACCACCATGGACAAGAACGTCTCGCAGGACGACCTGGCCCGGGAGATGGGCACCACGGAGAGCGGCACCGACTCGGCGTACCTGACCACCAAGGCACTGAACAAGAAGGCCGGCAAGGACGTCTACCGCACCGTGGAGATCCCCGGCCGGAGCGCCGACGCCGCCCAGGCCGACCGGCTGCGCACCGACATCGTCAGCGCGGTCGATGACGGCCGGAGCGTGGTGGCCAACGTCATCGGCGCCACCACGGACACCGACGGGGTGAGCCACTCCTTCGAGGGCGGCCACTACATCTCGGTGACCGGCTACCGGGACAACGGCGACCAGGCGAAGATCGCCGACTCGGCCAACCCGGCCCAGGCCGAGTACTGGATCAGCACCGACGCGCTGGCCGACTGGATCGCCAGCCGCGGCTACTCCGCCTGACCCAGCTGCGACATGGATCGGCAGGGCCGGCCCCCGGTGTGGGGCCGGCCCTGCCGCGTCCCGACGGCCGGCGGGCGCACCGGCGGGTCAGCTGACCACCGGGGCCGGCGGACCGTCACCGATCAGGCGGAACGACGTCTCGCCGACCGGCTCGACCAGCCCGTCGGTGACCAGACCGGCCAGGGCCCGGGCCCGCTGCACGTCGTCCGCCCAGACCTGGTCCAGGCGCCGGTGCGGCACCGGCCCGGTCGACTCCCGGAGCACGCCGAGCAGCAGGCCGCGTACCTGGCGGTCGGTGCCCGCGTACCGCTGGGGGCGGCGGGTCGGGCCGGCCGGAGCGACCTGCCCCGAGGCCCGCCACGCGCAACTCGCCTCGACCGGGCACACGCCGCAGCGGGGCGAGCGGGCGGTGCAGACCACCGCCCCAAGTTCCATGATCGCGGCGCTGGCCAGGGCCGCGGCGGCCGGCTCGGCGGGCAGCAACTCCTCGGTGGCGGCCAGGTCGGCCGGCCGGGTCGCCGGGCCGGCGTCCGGTTCTCCGGCCACTGCCCGGCAGACCACCCGGCGTACGTTGGTGTCGACCACCGGATGCCGCTGGCCGTACGCGAAGGCGGCCACCGCCCGTGCCGTGTACGTGCCGACGCCGGGCAGGGCGAGCAACTGTTCCAGCCGATCCGGCACGTCACCGCCGTGCCGCTCCACGATGGCCACCGCGCACTCCCGCAACCGCACCGCCCGACGGGGGTAGCCGAGCCGTCCCCACATTCGGATCGCCTCCGCCGGGCTGTCGCCGGCGAGCGCGGCCGGCGTCGGCCACCGGTCCAGCCACGCCTGCCAGGCAGGCAGCACCCGGGCCACCGGGGTCTGCTGGAGCATGACCTCGCTGACCAGGATCGCCCAGGCGGTCACGTCGGGCGCGCGCCACGGTAGGTCTCGGGCGTTCTGCTCGTACCACCGGCTCACTTGTCCGGCGAAGGTGGGCTCTGTCATCGCGCCGCCGATGATCTCACGCGCGGTGGTCCCGGTGATCGGACGGTCCGGGCGGGGCAGCCGCCAGCGGCGCGGGTGGATCGGGGAGAATGCTCGGATGAACGAGCTCGCGATCACCGTCATCGGTCGGGACCGGCCCGGCATCGTGGCCGACGTCGCCGAGGTGCTTGCCCGGCTCGGGGCCAACCTCACCGACAGCACGATGACCCGGCTGCGAGGGCACTTCGCGATGACCCTGATCTGCGTGGGCCCGGCCGCCCCCGAGGTCGAGGCCGCACTGGCCCCGCTCGCCGCCGGCGGCCAGCTGCTGGCGACCGTACGCGCGGTGACGCCCGACGGTGAGACGGCGCCGGCCGGCGAACCGTACGTGATGGCGGTGCACGGCGCCGACCGGATGGGGATCGTGGCCGCGGTGACCCGGGTGCTGGCCGACGCCGGCGGCAACGTCACCGACCTGAGTACCCGGCTGGCGGGATCGCTCTACGTGGTGGTTGCCGAGGTCGACCTGCCGCCCGGCGCGGCGGGTCCGCTCGCCGGCCAGCTGGCCGACGCCGCCGCCGGTCTGGGCGTCGACGTCACGCTCCGTCCCGCCGAACCGGACCTGCTGTGACCGGCGAGACGGGCGGGTCGGAGCTGGACCCGCAGGCGGAGGCGTACGCCGGCCTCGGCGACTGGACGCCGGAGACGCTGGGTGAAGGTCGGGTGCTGCCGGTGGTCTCCGCCCCGAACCCGGTGCTCAGCCGGGCCGGTGCGGAGGTCGACCCGACGGCCGGGGAGACCGTCCAACTGGCGGCCGATCTGATCGCCACCATGCGGGTGTCTCCCGGCTGCGTTGGCCTGGCCGCCCCGCAGGTGGGAGTGGGTGCGCAGGTGTTCGCGGTGAACGTCACCGGGCATCCCAAGGCGGTCACCGTGCACGGCACGTTCGTGCTCTGCAACGCCCGGGTGGTCGAGGCGACCCGCTGGAAGGCGGGCCGGGAGGGGTGCATGTCGGTGCCGGACCTGACCGGTGATGTCAAGCGCGCGAGTCGGTTGGTGGTCGAGGGTGTGTTGCCTGGCAGCGGCAAGTTCGTACGCCTGGTGACGGACGGTTTCGAGGCGCGTGCCCTGCAACACGAGATCGACCACTGCGGCGGCCTGCTCTTCCTGGACCGGGTGGCCGGTGCCCATGCGATCTACCAGCGCAAGGTCTACCTCTGAACAGATCGCACCGTTACCTTCGGTGACCGCGCGGCGCTGGTCGCCGCCCGCACTGTCGTGAATGGAGGGTCCGATCGGATGGCTCGTCCGGGCTCCGGCGCGTCGCTACCGTCCGTTGCGCGCACCGCGGCTACGGTGGGGGCATCATGCGTCTGACGGTCGGCCCCCTGCCTCCCGCCGTGTACTGGCGGCGTCGTGCCGTCGTGCTCGGCGCGGTCCTGCTCTTCCTTGTCGTCCTGCTGTATTCGTGCACCGGGCCGGGCGGCGGTGCCAACCCGACCGGCAGCGGCCAGCCCGACCCGGGCACGTCGTCCGGCGCGCCGGATCCCACCGGGTCGGTGCTGACCCCGCAGACCGGCTCGCCACCGTCGGGCGACGCCGGGGCCGGCCCGTCCACACCGGCCGACGATCCGTCGACCGGTCCGTCGACCGAGCCGACCCTCAGCAACGATCCGCCGCGGCCGAACACTCCGGTGACCGACCAGGGTTCCTGCACGGACGCGGATCTGCTGGTGACCGCGGTGGCCTTGCCGGCAGAGGTGGTCCGTGGCGCCGCCGTCGACCTGCATCTCAAGATCCGTAATCGGTCGGAGCGGACCTGTAGCCGGGACGTTGGCGCGGACGCGCAGGAGTTGTTCATCAAGTCCGGGGCCGAGACGGTCTGGTCGTCGGACACCTGCGGCACCGCCGCCGGGTCGGACGTGCAGTCCTTCACCCCGGGCTTCGAACGCTCCTACCGGATCACCTGGAACGGCAAGGACAGCAGCCGGTGCGCCAACGGGTTGGCGGACGGCTCCACGCTGGCGGCCGGGACGTACGAGGTCTTCGCGCGGGTCGGCACCCGGCTGAGCCAGTCGGCGAAGCTCGTCCTCACCGGCTGAGCGCCGCCGCAGCGGCGAGCACTGTCAGACGTAGCGCTCCAGGATGGACGCCTCGGCCAGCCGGGAAAGCCCCTCCCGTACGCCGCGGGCCCGCGCGTCGCCGACGCCCTCGACGGTCTGGAGGTCCTCGACCGTGGCCCCGAGCAGCCGCTGGAGACTGCCGAAGTGCACCACCAGCCGGTCCACCACCGACACCGGCAGCCGGGGCACCTTGGCCAGCAGCCGGAAACCGCGTGGACTCACCGCCGCGTCCAGCGCGTCGGAGGCGGCCGGATAGCCGATCGCCTTGGCGACCGAGACCAGGTCGATCAGCTCGGTGGCGCTGAGCAGGTCCAGCTCGACCAGCGCCTCGTCGAGGGTGCGGGACTTGCGGCCGGTGGGCAGATAGTCCCGGATGACCAGGGTGCGGTCGGCGTCGACCCCGGCCATCAACTCGTCCAGTTGAAGGGCGAGCAGCCGGCCGTCGGTGCCCAGCTCCACCACGTACCCGGCGATCTCGTCGGCGATCCGGCGGACCATCTCCAGCCGCTGCACCACGGCCACCGCGTCCCGTACGGTGACCAGATCCTCGATCTCCAGCGCGGAGAGGGTGCCGGAGACCTCGTCCAGCCGGAGTTTGTACCGCTCCAGGGTCGCCAGCGCCTGGTTGGCCCGGGACAGGATCGCCGCCGAGTCGTCCAGCACGTGCCGCTGGCCGTTCACGTAGAGGCTGATGATCCGCATCGACTGGCTGACCGAGATCACCGGATAGCCGGTCTGCCGGGCGACCCGCTCGGCGGTGCGGTGCCGGGTGCCGGACTCCTCGGTCGGGATGGTCGGGTCAGGCATCAGGTGCACCGCCGCCCGGACGATCCGGGTGCCGTCGCTGGAGAGCACCACCGCGCCGTCCATCTTGCACAGCTCGCGGACCCGGGTCGCGGAGAACTCGACGTCCAGCGGGAAACCGCCGGTGCACAACCCCTCGACCACCTTGTCGTAGCCGAGCACGATCAGCGCGCCGGTCCGACCGCGCAGGATGCGCTCCAGACCGTCGCGCAGCGCGGTGCCGGGTGCCATCAGGGCCAGATTGGCGCGCAGCGGGTCGCCGGTGCTGCTTCCTCCGGTCACGCTGACACTGATCGCACGGGCGGGCGCGCCGACGGCACCGGTGCGGGCGTGGGGTGTCGCGCCGGCAGGCTTGGTGGTGTCGCGGTCGACTGGCACGGGCACAGTCTACGGACTGCCCTGCGGTGGGTGCTCCCGCGGTTACTGTGATGTGTCACGATCCGGCACCGACCGGCCGGTGCCGGCGCGGCTCTACTCCGCCGATGCCCGGGCCGCGGCCTGCAACGCCGAACGGACGTCGGCGACCTCGACCACCCGCATCTGCTCGGGGCCGGCACCGGTGCTGGTCGGCCCGCAGCCGGGCGGCACCAGGGCCAGTCGGAAGCCGAGCCGGGCCGCCTCGGCCAGCCGGCGCGGCACCGCGCCCACCCGGCGTACCTCGCCGGTCAGGCCGACCTCGCCGATCGCCACCAGGTGCGGCGCGATCGCCAGGTTGAGCCCGCCGGAGGCGACGGCCAGGGCGACCGCCAGGTCGGCCGCGGGCTCCACCACCCGGATGCCGCCGACGGTGGCCGCAAAGACCTCCCGATCGTGCAGGGTGAGCCGTTCGGTGCGGCGTTGGAGCACCGCCAGCACCATGGCCAACCGGGCCGAGTCGAGGCCGGAGACGGTACGCCGGGGCGAACCGGCCACCGTCGCGCCGATCAGCGCCTGCACCTCCGTGACCAGTGCCCGGCGTCCCTCCATCGCCACGGTCACGCAGGTGCCCGGCACCGGCTCGGAGTAGCGGGTCAGGAACAGCCCGGACGGGTCGGCGAGGCTGCTGATGCCCCCCTCGTGCATCTCGAAGCAGCCCACCTCGTCGGCGGCGCCGAACCGGTTCTTGACACCCCGCACCATCCGCAGCGAGGAGTGCTTGTCGCCCTCGAAGTGCAACACCACGTCGACCAGGTGCTCCAGCACCCGAGGCCCGGCCACCTGGCCGTCCTTGGTGACGTGGCCGACCAGCACGGTCGCCACCCCACGCTCCTTGGCGACCGCGACCAGGGCGGCGGTGACCGCCCGGACCTGGGTCACCCCGCCGGGCACCCCCTCGGTGCCGGTGGTGGAGATGGTCTGCACCGAGTCGAGCACCAGCAGGCCGGGTTTGACCGCGTCGAGGTGACCGAGCACCGCCGCCAGGTCGCTCTCGGCGGCCAGGTAGAGCTGGTCGTGCAGGGTGCCCATCCGCTCGGCGCGCAGCCGCACCTGGCTGACCGACTCCTCGCCGCTGACCACCAGCGAAGGGCTGCCGGCCCCGGCGGCCCACTGCTGGGCGACGTCGAGCAGCAGGGTGGACTTGCCGACCCCCGGCTCCCCGGCGAGCAGCACCACCGCCCCGGGCACCAGGCCGCCGCCGAGTACGCGGTCCAGCTCGCTGACCCCGGTGGGCCGGGCGCGGGCCGGCGCCGCGCTGATGGTGGCGATGGGCCGGGCCGGCTCGGCGGGCATCCGGGAGCTGACCACGCGGCCGGCGACGGTCGGACCGGTGACGGTGCATTCGACCACCGATCCCCATTCGCCGCATTCCGGGCATCGTCCCACCCACTTCGGCGGCTGGTGCCCGCAGGCGTCGCACTCGTACGCGGGACGGGGCTCGCGGGCGGCGGCCTTGCCGCGCCCACCGGCCGCCCCCCGGGCCGGGGTCGATCGGGAGATGCTCACCCGAGGGACGCTAACCCCCGGGTACGACGACGGCGTCGCCGGCATGGTGTCCACCACGCCGACGACGCCGTCGGGAAGCGTGCTAGTGCGAGCCCTCGCCCTCGTACTCGGTGTGGCGCTCGACGATCGGTGACGGCGGCGGGGCCGGGGTGAGCGGCACGGCGATCGGCGCCAGGCTGGTGATCGTGTCGCCGCCGCCGAAGTCGAAGGTCAGCGTGATGTTCTCGCCCGCGTGCCGGGTCTTGTTCAGGCCGAGCAGCTGGAGCACCCGCTCACCCTCGGTGTTCAGCTGCACGTAGCTCAGCGGCGGGATCACGATCCGGGCCGGCTCGGTGGCCGGAGATCCGGTCGGGCTGGGCGACGGCGACCCCTCGGGGGACGGCGAGCCTTCCGGGGACTCCTCCGGCGACGGGGAGGCCGTCGGCGAGGGCGATCCGGTGGGCGACGGGCTGGTCGCGGCGCGGACCGTGGTGAGCACCACCTCAGCGGCGTCCGACGAGGTGACGGTCACCGTGACCGGGTTCGGCGAGTCGTTGTAGAAGACCGCGTTGAGCACGGCGTCGTCGCCGGCGCGGTAGCCCTCGACGCCGGGGTAGCCGACCAGGACGCTCCGCACGCCGTACGCGCCGTTGCCGGCCTGGAGGTTGACGCCCTGGATCGACGGCACCTTGTTGGCCGTCTCGGAGATCTGGCCGGCGCCGCACCCGGAGAGCAGCAGCCCGGCTGCCGCCGCGATCCCGGGCAGCAGCACGGCAGCCCGCCGGGAACCCCTGATCGAGCGCGTCACGTCGGTCCTCCTCGTCACGATCACACCCCGGCCACGCCGCCGGACCGGATTGGCCATGCCCGCGCAGACCGCGCTCCAGGGTAGTTGGGGCTGATCGTGGGCCGCACGCCGACCCGGTGCGGCCACCTGGCGGGGTGAGAGGTTCAGACCAGCCGGCCGCTCGTGACCAGCAGGACGACATCGATCAGGGCCACCAGCATCACCGCTCGAAAGGCGGTCGCCGGTCGTGCCCCGGCCCGGTCGGCGGTGCGGCCGGCGTACCAGGCCAGGGCCGGGATGACCACGGCAGCCGCGACCGCCGCGAGGCCCAGGCCCGACGGCGGCCCGGGTGGCCCCAACACCAGCGTGCCGGTCGCCACGAGCAGCAGCCCGACGGCCGCGGCCTGGCTGCCCGCCGGGCCGAGCCGGTGTGGCAGCCCGCGCACCCCGGTCCGGGCGTCGTCGGCGAGGTCGGGCAGCACGTTGGCGAAGTGCGCGCCCGCGCCGAGCAGGGCCGCGGCGGCGAGCAGCCAGACCGGCGGTGCCGGAGCGCCGGGCAGGGCCAGCACCACGAAGGCGGGCAGCGCGCCGAAGGAGACCGCGTACGGCAGCACCGAGACCGGCGTCGACTTCAGCGGCCAGTCGTAGAGCAGCGCCGAGGCCAGGCCGATGGTGGCCCAGAGCGCCGCCGTCGGGTTCGTGCTCAGGGCCAGCCCCACGGTGACGGCGGCGGCCAGCAACGCGGCCACCGCCACCGGGCGCCGGCCGACCGCGCCGGTCGCCACCGGTTTGTCGGTACGCCCCACCGTGGCGTCCCGGTCGGCATCGAGCAGGTCGTTGGTCCACCCGACCGCGAACTGGCTCGCCGCGACGGTGAGCGCCACCGTGGCGATCCCGCCGGGTGGGTGCCCGACGCCGACCGCGAGTAGGCCGGCCACTGTGGTGACCGCGGCGGTCGGCTCCGGATGGCTCGCCCTGACCAGCCCTAACACCGTCCACGACATAACGGAAGTCTGGTCGTTACCGGGGAGTCGTGCCACGCTCGTGCCATGCGTGATGCCGGCCTCAGCCTGCCCCGCAACGATCCGCGCCAGTACGACGAACTGGCCGGCGAGTGGTGGCGGCCGGACGGTGCCTTCGCCATGCTGCACTGGCTGGCGCAGGCCCGGGCGGCGCTGGTGCCCCCGGCGGCGCGACCCGGTGCGCTCCTGGTCGACGTCGGTTGCGGGGCCGGGCTGCTCGCACCGCACCTGGCCGGCAAGGGCTACCGGCACGTGGGGGTGGACCTCACCCGGTCGGCCCTGGCCCAGGCGGTCGCGCACGGCGTGACGGTGGTCAACGGCGATGCCACCGCGGTGCCCCTGGCCGACGGCTGCGCCGATGTGGTCGCCGCCGGTGAGCTGCTGGAACACGTTCCGCAGTGGCGGGCCGTGGTGGCCGAGGCCAGCCGCCTGCTGCGCCCGGGCGGAGTACTGGTGCTGGACACCCTCAACGACACCGCGCTGTGCCGGCTGGTCGCCGTGCGCATCGCCGAGCGGCTGCCGACCGTGCCGCGCGGCATCCACGATCCACGGTTCTTCGTGGACGACCGGGAGTTGGTGGCCGAGTGCGCCCGGCACGGCGTGGAGCTGCGCGTGCAGGGCATCCGCCCCGGCGTGCCCGGACTGCTCCGCTGGCTGCTCCGGCAGGCCGGTGGCGCCGGGACGCCGGCCGGCCGGGCGCCGCGCATCGTGCCGACCCGGTCGACCGCCGTGCTCTACCAGGGTCGTGGGGTACGCCGCGGGTAGCGAATCCCGGTGAGGGTAGGGGAAATGCTGAGAAGGGGGTCCCATGACCGAGCCAAGCGAGCATGCGTTGGACGCCGCCCGTCGGCTGGCACCCCGGCTGGCGGCCCGGGCCGCCGGGCACGACCGGGACGGTTCGTTCCCGGTCGACGACTTCGTCGACCTGCGCGAGGCCGGGCTGTTCGGGCTGATGGTCCCGGGTGAACTGGGCGGCGTCGGCGCGACGTTCGCCGGGTACACGGCCGTCGCCACCGAGTTGGCCCAGGGCAACGGCGCCACGGCGCTCGTGTTCAACATGCACGCCTCGGTCACCGGTGCACTCGGCGCGGTCACCGAGGAACTGGCCGAGGCGCTCGGCGTACCGGAGGAGGCGCTGGTCGCCCGCGACCGGTTGCTGCGGGCGGCGGCCGGGGGCGCGTGGTACGCCGTCGCGATGAGCGAGCGCGGCGCCGGTGCCCGACTTTCCCAGCTCAGCACGGTCTACCAGCCGGTCGGGGGAGGCTGGCGGATCAAGGGCAGCAAGACCTTCTGCTCGGGTGCCGGTCACGCCGACGGCTACCTGGTGGCCGCCCGCAGCGCCGCCGACCCGTCGGTGGTCTCGCAGTTCCTCGTCCCGGCCGGCGACGGGCTCACCGTCGAGCCGACCTGGGACTCGCTCGGCATGCGGGCCACCGCCTCGCACGATCTGCATCTCGACGTCACCATCCCGGCCGACCGGCTCCTCGGCGGAGTGGAGGGCCTGGCCCTGGTGGTCGCCCAACTCATGCCGCACTGGCTGGTGGCCAGCTACGCCGCCGTCTACGTGGGGGTGGCCCGCGCCTCGATCGACGCGGCGGCGGAGCACCTGAACGCCCGTGGCCTGGCCCACCTGCCGGCCGTACGCGCCCGGCTCGGCCGGGCCGACGCCGCGGTGGCCGCAGCGCAGCTGGTGGTGGCCGAGGCGGCCCGCCGGGTGGACGAGGCCCCGGGCGACGCCGAGACCAACCGCTGGGTGTGGCGGGCGAAGCTGCTGGCCGGCACCACCGCGGCGGAGGTGGCGGCGTCCATGCTGGAGGCGGCGGGCACCTCCGCCACCCGGCGCGGCCACCCGCTGGAACGCCTGTACCGGGATGCCCGGTGCGGTTCGCTGCATCCGGCCACCTCCGACGTCTGCGCCGACTGGCTCGGTATCGCTGCGCTCGGCGGTGACCCGGACCGAGACACCTCGGCTCCTCGTTGGTGAGCGTGAGGAGTGAGCTTGCGAGCCCCGGGCTTGCCGGCCCCGGGCTTGCGGGCCCCGAGTGAGAGGAAGGTGGGACCGTGTCCGTACCGGTGATTGCGGGCCTGGGCACGGCTCATCCGCCCTCCGCCGACCAGCCCGAGCTGTGGGAAAAGTTCTTTTCCCGGCACTTCTCCGGCACCACCCGTGCGCTCGCCCAGCGGATCTTCGCGAACTCCGGTGTCAGCCGGCGGCAGGCAGCGGTCAATCCGTTGATCGAGGACGTCTCCGACTGGCCGACCGAGCGCCGGATGCGCCGGTACCAGGTCGAGGCGCTGCCGTTGGGCAAGGAGGCGGTCGGCCGGGCGCTGACCGCGGCCGGGCTGGCCGCCGGTGACATCGGGTTGTTCGTCGTCTGTTCGTGTACCGGGTACGCGACGCCGGGGCTGGACATCCTGCTGGCCCGGGATCTGGGCATGGCGCCGTCGACCCAGCGGATGTTCGTCGGCCACATGGGCTGCTACGCGGCCCTGCCGGGGCTGGGCGCGGTGGGTGACTTCGTCACCGCGCGGGGACGGCCGGCGCTGCTGCTCTGTGCCGAGCTGACCAGCTTGCACTTGCAGCCGTCGTCGGCCCGGGTGGACACCCAGCAGATCGTCTCCCACGCGCTCTTCTCGGACGCCGCGGTCGCCGCCGTGGTGCTGCCCGGTGGCCGGGGGTACGCGTTGCGCGAGGTCGCCTCGGTGACCGACACCTCCACCGCCGACCACATGACCTGGGACGTGACCGACACCGGGTTCCGGATGGGGCTGTCGCCGAAGGTGCCGCAGGTGCTGTCGGCGCACGTCCGGGGGCTGGTCGACGACCTGCTGGCCCGGCACGGCACCAGCATGTCGGGGGTGGACGGCTGGGCCGTGCACCCGGGCGGTCCGCGCATCCTCAACGTGGTGGAGCGCGAGCTGGGCCTGGCGAGGTCGGCGCTGGCCGCGTCGCGGGAGACCCTGGACCAGCACGGCAACTGTTCGTCCCCGACGGTGCTGCTGATCCTCGACCGCCTGTTCCGGGCCGCGCCGTCGCCGCGGCGGGTGGTCATGCTGGCCTTCGGGCCCGGGCTGACGCTCTACGCCGCGTTGCTGGAGCGGCACGCCTGAGGTTTGGCGTTGCGCTGCTGCTGCGCCTGAGGCGCTACGCGGCGTCGCCGGAGCGGCACGCGCGACGATCCGAGCGGTTACGCTCATTGGCATGGACGTCGATCCCGCCTACCGGCTCCGGGGGGCACTGCTGGCCGCCGTCGGCGTGGCCGCGCTGGTCGTGGGTGGCTGGTGGTGGCAGGGGGCGGCGCCAGCGGCGGGCGGGTCGCCCGTTGAGCGGGCCGGCGACAGGATCGCGCCGGACGGAGCAGCGCTGGCCACGACGTGGCTCTTGGATGCCGCCACGGGGGCCGCCGTACAGGTGGATCCGGGCACCGGCGACCGCTTCCGGACGGAACCCGGCACGGACATCGTGTTCCGGTTGGACGGTGACACCGAGGGCGGTGCCATCGAGCCGGGCTACGGCTACCCCGGCGCGCGGCGTGGGGGTGGTCGCGACGTGGTGTGGACCGAACGCGCGACGCTGCGCGCGGGCGAATCGGCCGTCCGGCAGGCAGTGATCGACCGGGACGTGCCGCACCTGCTGCGCTTCAGCTGCACCGGCCCCGGTGAGCTGCTGGTCGTGGTCGCCGGGGGTCGGGCGGCCGATCCGATGACGGCCGGTTGCGACGGGACGGTGACCATGACGGAGATCAGCGGCACCGGCGGTCCGGTGCGGGTGTCGTTCTCGCCCGCCGGAGCGGAGCCGATCCACCTTGAGGCCGGGCTGCTCGACCTACCGTGAGAGCCGCCCGTGGCCGGTGGGGAGCGCCGGCTGCCGGCACCTCTCAGCCGGCCAGCCCGGCCAGCTCGGCGTGGTAGTCGGCGATCGAGGCGACCTCGGGGACCACCAGGACGATCCGGCCGCTCCGGTCGGCCAGCAGGGCGGTAACGGTGTCCGGGCGGGCCGGCAGGTGCAGGTGGGCGCGTAAACCACCGGCGGGATCGGCCAGCGCGCGTACCGCCGTACCGGTGGGGGCGGCCCGGGGGCGGTCGGCGGCCACGGTTACCACGGTTACCTCGGCGGGGGCTGCCGTTGCTGCCTCGGCGACCCGCTCCGGGCAGGCGCAGCCGTCGACGAGCAGCACCACCGCCGGCAACAGCCCGCGCAGGGCTACCGGCGACTGCCCGGCGTCGACCAGGTCCAGCGCGGGCAGCGCGCGACCGGTCAGCTGTCCCGGTGCCGGGCCGGGGCCAGGTGGCGGCGGCCAGGCCGGCGACCGTGGCCACGACCGCGACCAGCAGCACGAGCACGGGTAGGGCGCGCGGGCGCCATCGGCGGGGCCGGGCGGCGACCCGCCGCCGCAGCTCACGGCGGACCTGTTCGGCCTCGACGGACAGCGCGGAGGCGTCGTCCGGGACGACCACCCGGCCCCACTCGGGGGGCAGGTCGGGCAGCCCGGGACCATCGGCGTCAGCCTTGCCCATTACGACCCCCTGGGACCTCGCGGGTGTGCGGACAGCGGCGCCCTTCCAGCGTCCCGCACCGGGCCCGGTCCCGCTACCGCTGCCCAGACTCGGGTACGGCGGGATATCATGGGGTGGGTGCGTAGCTTCTGATCCCCGGCGTCAGTCCTTGATCTTCGGCGTTCCTCGCCGTCGGTGTCCGGGGGTCATCCCGGGATTACAGAACGTGTTCAAATCATCGACCTGGCGGTCTGTCAAGCCGAAGAAATGCCTCTCACAGGGCCCCTGAGCTGCGCCAACGGTCAGGACAGCGATGAGACATCGGTGCCTGAGCGTGTTACCCTAGACACAGCGAAAGGGGTTTCGAACCTATGGTTTTCAGTGTCGGCGAGACCGTTGTTTACCCCCACCACGGGGCCGCACTCATCGAGGCAATCGAGACTCGGGTCATCAAGGGCGAGCCCAAGCAGTACCTCGTCCTGAGGGTCGCGCAGGGTGACCTGACGGTCCGGGTACCAGCTGAGAACGCCGAGATCGTGGGTGTGCGCGAAGTGGTCGGCGAAGAGGGCCTCGGCAAGGTCTTCGACGTTCTCCGGGCTCCGCACACCGAGGAGCCGACCAACTGGTCGCGGCGTTACAAGGCGAATCTGGAGAAGCTGGCTTCCGGCAACCCGCTGAAGGTGGCCGAGGTCGTCCGCGACCTGTGGCGCCGCGAGCGGGAGCGGGGGCTGTCCGCGGGCGAGAAGCGCATGCTCGCCAAGGCCCGTGACATTCTCGTCGGCGAGGTGGCGCTGGCTGAGAAGAGCACCAAGGACGAGGCGGAGATGCTGCTCGACAAGGTGCTGACCGAGGCCTAGTCCGCACAGCATCGTCGTACCCACTTCGTAGCGAAGAAACCGTCGAGGACCGCGACGTGACCGCGCAGCTCAATCCGCGCGGTGACGTCGCGGTCCTCGTGCCTGCGGCCGGTGCCGGCGTACGCCTGGGTCCCGGCCTCCCGAAGGCGCTGCGGCTGCTGGCGGGGGAGCCGCTGCTGCTGCACACGGTCCGCCGGCTGGCGGCCGCCGGGTCGGTGCACACCATCGTGGTGGCCGCCCCGGCCGCGGACGTGCCGGCCGTGCGAGACCTGCTCACCCCGATCGCCCCGGTGACGGTGGTGCCAGGCGGGGCGGAGCGGCAGGCATCGGTGGCCGCCGCCCTCGCCGCTGTGCCGCCCGGTCCCGACATCGTCCTGGTGCACGACGCGGCCCGCGCCCTGACCCCGCCCGCGCTGGTGGAGTCGGTGGCCGCCGCGGTCCGGGCGGGCCACGACGCGGTGATCCCCGTGCTGCCGGTCGTCGACACGATCAAGGAGGTCGACGCGGGCGGGGTGGTGCTCGGCACCGTCGACCGTTCCGCGCTGCGCACCGTGCAGACCCCCCAGGGCTTCCGCCGGGCGGTGCTGGCCGCCGCGCACGCCGCCGCTGCCGACGCGCTCACCGACGACGCCGGGCTGGTGGAGAAGCAGGGCGTGCCGGTGTACTGCGTACCCGGATCGGACCACGCCTTGAAGATCACCCGGCCCTTCGACCTGGCCCTGGCCGAGCACCTGCTGGCGACCGGCCGATGACGCGTACCCTCGTTTCGTGATCGTTCCTCGGGTGGCCATCGGGACCGACGTGCACGCCTTCGAGGCCGGGCGGCCATGTTGGGTGGCCGGCCTGCACTGGCCGGACCAGGACGGCCTGGCCGGGCACTCCGACGCCGACGTGGCCGCCCACGCCGCCTGCAACGCGCTGCTCTCCGCTGCCGGCCTGGGTGACCTCGGCGCCAACTTCGGGGTGGGCCAGCCCGAGTGGGCCGGGGCGAGCGGGGTGGCCCTGCTCGCCGAGTCGGCTCGCCGGGTGCGCGCCGCCGGCTTCGCCGTCGGCAACGTGTCGGTCCAGGTCGTGGGCGTCCGGCCCAAGATCGGCCCGCGGCGCGAGGAGGCCCAGCGGGTCCTCTCGGACGCGGTCGGCGCGCCGGTCACCCTCTCCGCCGCCACCACCGACGGCCTGGGGTTCACCGGCCGTGGCGAGGGGCTCGCCGGGATAGCGGTGGCGCTGGTGTACGAGCAGCCGAGCGCCTAGGCTCGCGCGATGTCCGCCGATGTCCCCGCCGATCCGTCCCCCGCCGACGGCTACCTCCTCCAGCGCGCCACGCTCCTCGCCGAGCTGGGCCGCTACGACGAAGCCGCCAGTGAACTCGGTTTCGCGCTCGCCCTCGACCCGGCCGACGTCGAACCGTTGATCATGCTTACCCGGGTGCACCTGGCCGCCGGACGGCCCGCCGAGGCGCTGGCCGCCGCCGAGTCCGCCGTCGCCGCCGCGCCGGGGCAGGTCGCTCCGCTCGTCGTCCGGGGCTTGGCGCTCGGCGACCTGGAACGGTACGGCGAGGCCGCCCGTACCGCCGACGAGATTCTCGCGCTCGGCCCCGAGGACGCGTACGCCCAGCGCAACGCCGCGGCGATCCTGGCCGGCTCGCGCAACGGCCAGCCGGCGTTGAACGCGGCCTGGCACGGGGTGGAACTGGCCCCCGAGGAGCCGCAGGCGCACCTGGTGCTCGGCCTGGTGGCGGCCAACATGCAGCTGTACGACCTGGCCGAGCGGGCCTATCGGGAGGCGCTCCGGCTGGACCCTCGCCTGGCCGAGGTGGGCGATGACGTCGGGGTGCTGCGGCTGGAGCAGCGCCGGTGGGCCGCGACACTGGAGCAGCTGGCGGAGGCCGCGGTGGCGAACTTGCCGCCGGTCGACCCGCGCCGCCGCGGCGGGACCCGAGACGACCCGAGCCGGCCGGACGGCGTACCGGACGACCTGAGCGGGCTCGATGACAATCGGCCCGACCCACGTCAGCCCGGAAATGCTCGGGACGAGCCGAACTGGCCTGCCGGTGGGCAAAACGGGCCAAGCTGGCCGACGACGGGTCAGAGTGGGCCGAGCCGGCCCGGCGAGGGCGAGACCGGGTCGGCTTCGTCCGGCGAAGGCCCCGGGGCGGGCCCGCGCGGCGAAGGTCCCGGGTCGAGTCAACCTGATGAAGCCGAGGCCGGGCCGGGTCGGCCTGGTGAAGGGCGGACCGGGGCGGGTTGGCCGGCCGAGGGGCGGGACGAGCGCCCGAGCCGGCCGGCAGAGGGCCGACCCGCCGACGAACGGCGGGCCGAGGCCGACCCGGTCACGGGTCGCGGTGGTGCCGATGCCTTCGGGGCGGGCCTGGGCGGTGCCGGGCCGGTCGGTACGAACCGACCCGACATTGGGCCGGTGGGCGCGAATCACCCTGACGCCGGGCCGGTCGTCGCCGCCCGTCGGCCGGTGCCGGCGGGGCTGCGGCAGCTGGTGATCTGGGGCGCCGGCTGGTCGGTGGTCTCCGCCGTGGTGGTCGCCTGCTCGGCCGCGACCGGACCCGGAGTCTCCCGGCTGGTGGCGGTGCTGGCCGCGGGGGGCGGCGGCATCCTGCTCTGGCGACACGCGTCGCGGCTGCCCGGGCTCACCCGGACCATCCTGCCCGTCCTGCGCCGGACGGACGGCATGCTCGCCTTCGCCGTCTACGCGGCGCTCGCCGGGCCCGCCCTGATCCTGGTCTACGCCCTGCTCGGCACCGCGTGGCCGTTGGTCCTGACCATCGCGATCGCTACCGCCGCCCAGTTCGCGATCGTCTCCCGCCCGGCGGCGTGAGGCCCCGGCGCCGCACCGCGCAGATTGAGCAGCGCACCCAGCGCCGCACCGCCCTGCGTCGAGCGCCGCCCCCTGGCGTTAAGAAGGGGCCCCTTTACCTCACCAGGCGTTAATAGGGGGCCCTTCCTTACCGGCGGGACCAGGTGTAGGGGTAGGCGGGGTCTTCGGATTCGGGGGCGGCTTCGCAGAGGTCCAGGGGGCGGAAGGTGTCGACCATGACGGCCAGTTCGTCGAAGTAGTCCACTCCGATGGAGCGTTCCGCGGCGCCGGGCTGCGGGCCGTGGGTGAAGCCGGACGGGTGTAGCGAGATGGAGCCCTGCTCGATGCCGGAGCCGCGCCGGGCCTCGTAGTTGCCGCCGGTGTAGAAGAGCATCTCGTCGGAGTCGACGTTGTGGTGGTGGTAGGGCACCGGGATGGCGTCCGGGTGGTAGTCGACCTTGCGCGGCACGAACGAGCAGATCACGAAGTTCGGGCCCTGGAAGGTCTGGTGCACCGGCGGCGGCTGGTGGATCCGGCCGGTGATCGGCTCGAAGTCGTGGATGGAGAACGCCCACGGGTACATGTGCCCGTCCCAGCCGACCACGTCGAACGGGTGGTTGGCGTACACGTGGCGGGTCCAACCGCGACGGTGCCGGACCAGCACCTCGACCTCGGTGCCGTCGACCAGTAGCGGCGCGTCCGGCCCCCGGACGTCCCGCTCGCAGTACGGCGAGTGCTCCAGGAGCTGACCTCGTACCGACAGGTAGCGCTTGGGCGGGCCGATGTGCCCGGACGCCTCGATGGCGAGCAGCCGGGTCGGGGCGTCGCCGGTGGGCACCAGGCGGTGCACGGTCGAGGTCGGAATGATCACGTAGTCGCCGGCCACCGCGTCCAGCACGCCGAAGGTCGACTCGACCCGCAGCGTGCCGGCCTCGACGTAGAGGCAGTGGTCGCCGGTGGCGTCACGGAACAGCGGGGAGGGCCGGTCGGCCAGCACGTACGCGATCCGTACGTCGTCGTTGGCGAGCAGGTACCGCCGGCCGAGGACCGGGTCGGCTCCGCTGCCGTCGAGCTTGTGGGTGCGCAGGTGCCGGGGCATGAGCGGCAGGTTGGGCACCCGGGTCACGGCCGGCGGGGTGAACTCCTCCGCGGCGACGATCGCGGTCGGGGCGTACCGGTGGTAGAGCAGGGACGAGTCGGAGGAGAAGCCCTCCTGACCCATCAGCTCCTCGGTGTAGAGGCTGCCGTCGGGCTGCCGGAACTGGGTGTGGCGCTTGCGTGGCACCTCGCCGACGCTGCGGTAGTACGGCATCTCGCCTCCCGGTCACCAGCCTGGCGCGTCCGATAATCGGACGCTGTTGTCCGCTTCTCAAAGCGTCCCGTACATTCTTGTCTCGTGTCAACGCAGCTGCCCGCGCTCGTCGCCGGTCTGGTCGACGACGCCGCCGTCTTCCCGCCGGGCAACGCCTCGCTGCCCGACGCCGTCGCCGCCCACCGGCGGCACCGCGCCGCCTGGTACGCCGACCTGGTCGGCCCGCTGCTGCTGCCCGCCTCCCGGCTGACCGGACTGACCGCCCTGCTCGGCGACGCGGAACGGAGCGCGGTGGGCGTGATCGGCGACGTCCCGCTGGGCGAGCTGGGCAAGGCGTGCGCGGAAGCCGATCCGCGCGTCGAGATCCGCCAGATCGAGGCGGCCGTGGCCAAGCGCGGCGAGGACCCGCTGCCCGGCACGGCCGAGCTGGTCGCGCTGGCCCGCGCCGGCGACCGCCCCGTCTACGCCGAGATTCCGCTGACCTTCGGGCTGATGGCGGCGCTGGACGTGTTGGCCGCCGCCCGAGCCGACGGGGTCCCCGTGGCGGCCAAGTTCCGCACCGGCGGGCTGGCCGCGGAGCTCTTCCCGAGCCCCGCGGAGCTGGCCGCCGTGATCGGGGCCTGCCGGGACCGGCGGGTGCCGTTCAAGCTGACCGCCGGGCTGCACCACGCGGTGCGGCAGGTGGACCCGGAGACCGGCTTCACCCACCACGGATTCGGCAACGTGCTCGCCGCCACCCTGGCCGCCGCCGGGGGAGCCGCTGTGGAGAGCATCGCCGAACTGCTCACCGTGCGTGACGAGCGACCGCTGGTGGAGTGGACCGACGGCCGGCGCGACCAGGCGCGTCCGCTCTGGGTGGGCTTCGGCTCGTGCAGCATCACCGAACCACTGACCGATCTGATCCGGCTGGGCCTGGTGAACGGGGACGGAAAAGCATGAGCGTGAGTTGGGTGGCGGGTGCGGACGGCTCCGGCTTCGGGGCGCACCACCTGCCGTACGGGGTGTTCCGGGTGGACGGCGGGGAGCCGCGCATCGGCGTACGCGTCGGCGACCTCGTGCTGGATCTGGCCGGCGCGGAGGCGGCCGAGTTGGTGCTGGCCGGCGGTGCGCTGCGCCGGCCGACCCTCAACGCGTTCCTGGCGCTGGGCCGCCCGCAGTGGACGGCCGTGCGGCAGCGGATCACCGAGCTGCTCACCGACCCGGCCCACCGGGCGGCGGTGGAACCGCTGCTGGCGCCGGTGGCCGAGGTACGGATGGAGCTGCCCTTCGAGGTGGCCGACTACGTCGACTTCTACTCCTCGGAGCAGCACGCCTCCAACGTCGGCCTGATCTTCCGCCCTGGCCAGCCGCCGTTGCTGCCCAACTGGAAGCACCTGCCGATCGGCTACCACGGCCGGGCCGGCACGGTGGTGGTCTCCGGCACCCCGGTGGTCCGCCCGCACGGCCAGCGGCCCAGCCGCGAGGGGCCGACCTTCGGCCCGTCGGCGCGCCTCGACATCGAGGCCGAGGTCGGGTTCGTGGTCGGCGTACCGAGCGCGCTCGGCACCCGGGTGGCCGCCGCCGGTTTCGCCGACCACGTCTTCGGCGTGGTGCTGGTCAACGACTGGTCGGCCCGGGACATCCAGGCCTGGGAGTACCAACCCCTCGGCCCGTTCCTGGGCAAGTCGTTCGCCACCTCGGTGGCCGCCTGGGTGACACCGCTGGACGCGTTGCGGCACGCCTTCGTGCCGGCGCCGGAGCAGGACCCGCCGGTGGCCGACTATCTGCGCGACGAGCCCCACCTCGGGCTGGACCTGCGGCTGACGGTGAACTGGAACGGCGAGCCGGTGAGCCGGCCACCGTTCGCCGGCATGTACTGGACGCCGGCCCAGCAACTGGCCCACCTGACCGTCAACGGCGCCTCGCTGCGCACCGGGGACCTCTACGCCTCCGGTACCGTCTCCGGCCCCGGGCGCGACCAGGTCGGCTCGTTCCTGGAACTGAGCTGGGGCGGCACCGAGCCGGTCGCCGTGGGCGGGACGGAACGCGCCTTCCTCGCCGACGGTGACACGGTGACGATCACCGCGACCGCCCCCGGGCCGGACGGCACCACCATCGAACTGGGCGAGGTTACGGGCACCGTGCTGCCCGCCGACTGACCCCTACCCGACAGTGGCCGTTGATCGCACCCGATGTGCGATCAAGAACCGTCACCCGCTTCGTTGATCGCCTCGGAATTCCGTCGCCACGCCGCGCCGGGCCGACCGGTGCCCCCCGCTTCCGGTCGGCCCGGCCCCGGCTGGCGACACGTCAAGAACCGAGGAGATGAAGGACGATGCACGATCTCGTGGGCGCGGTCTGGCGTACCAGCAGCCGCTCGAACGACCAGGGCCTCTGTGTGGAGGTGGCCGACAACCTTGCCCGTGTCCACGGCGTGGTGGGCGTACGCGACTCCAAGGACCAGACCGGGCCGGTGCTGGCGATCAATCCGCTCGGTTGGAGCGCGTTCGTCGACGCGATCCGGTCGGGGCAGTTCGCCGGCTGACACCCCGGGCCGTGTTTCACAAGGGCGGCTGGGCAGCTCTTGTGAAACACGGCCTCGGGCTGGCGGATTATCCACCCGGGCACCCCACGGGCCATGCACTCCGCGTACCGTCGACGCCACGGGAGGTGGCATGTCGACTGTTGCGGTCAGCGGGTTGGTGGCGGTGCCCGCAGCCGACCTGTGGCGGCTGCTCATCGACCCTTCCCGGCGCTTTCCCACCGACGGCCCGGTCGAGCTGCTCACCCCGGGTGGGTTCGGGCCGGGTACGGCCTGGCGTGAGACGCGTCGCCGGCCGGACGGCGGCGAACTGGCCGAGGAGTTCGTCGTGCTGGCGGCCGAGCCGCCCCGGCGGCTGGTGCTCGGCTCGCCCGGCGACGGGGTCGACTACCGGATCACCTGGACGCTACGCGACGTCCGCCGCCGGAGACGTCGGTACGCCGCGGTGCGGGTGACCGTCCGGGCGGTGCCCGCCGCGCCCTCCGGGCGGGCGGTGGCGCTGCTGCTCGGCGGGCTGGCCGTGCGCGCGGCGGAGCGGGTGTTACGGCAGGACATCGCCGCGCTGGCCGCCGCCGCCGACCGGCCCGCCGAGGTGGCCTGACCGCGATCCTGCGGGGCCGCAACCCGGAGCACCCAGCCCGGCTGGATAGGGTGCCGGTCGGAGGTGCGGCATGGGGTTGGCGACGGGCTGGCGGCGGATCGTGACGATGGTTTCCGTCACCGTCGTGGTCGCGGTCACCGCGGTCACCGCGTACCGCGTCCTCGCTCCGGCCGAGGTGAGCACGGCCGCCCGAGGTGACTACCCGGATCCCGCCGCCTCGGAGGCCGGCGTGGTGGGCCGGTTGCCGGTGGCACCGCTGCTCGTGGACGGCCGGCTGCGGGTGTACGCGGCACAGCGCCAGGTCTACGCCGACGGGCCGGCGGACGGCCGGCACCGGAGCACCCCGTACTGGTCGTACCGGCGGTGGCCGGCCCAGGTCAGCGGGGTGGTGGCGGACGGAACCCGGGTGGTCGGGCGCTGGTCGGACGGGAAGCTGGTGGCGCTGGAGGCGCGTACCGGACGGGTGGCCTGGCGGGCCGACGGCCCGACGCCCGCCGGGGGCTGGACCGCCCGCCGCACCGGTGCCGGGGCGGTCTGGAGCCCGCCGGGCCTCTTCCTCGCGCGGGCCGCCGACGGCCGTGCGGTGCTGGTGGTCTCCGGCCCGCACCGGATCGCCGGCTTCGGGCTCGCCGACGGCCGACAGCTCTGGTCGGCCGAGGTGGACGGCGACTGCCGCACCGATGTGGGCACCACCGAGGCCGGGCAGTTCGCCGTGGTGGACCGGTGTGCCGACGCCGCCGCTGTGGAGTTCCGCGATCTGACGACGGGTGTGCTGGTCACCCGCTGGCAGCCACCCGGCAGGACCGCCGGCTGGACCGCCATCCCGGTCGGCTGCGCGACCCACCGTGTCGAGTGCGGTGGCCTGCGCGTCACCGGTTCCGCCGACGACGGGGGAGAGGGCTGGCTGGTCGGCACGGGTGCACCGGTGCCTGCGCCGACCCTCGATCCGGCCGGCACGGAACTGGACGGGCAACGGGCCATCCGGGCGGCCGACGGCGCGGTGACCGGGCGGGCCGTCCGAACCGGCGAGGAGCTGTGGCGGCGCACCGACCTCGGATCCGTCCGGATCGTCGCGGTCCAGCCGGGCCGGGCGCACCTGCTCACCGAGACCAACGACCTGATCACTCTCGACACGGGCACCGGAGTGGAACGCTCCCGCTTCCCCCTCGACGTGGGCAGTGACGGCGTCGGCTGGGCACCTGGCTCGGTGTACGCGGGCGACGGCTACCTGGCGCTGGAGCGGCTCCGCGAACCGGTCGCCCCGGACGCCGACGACCAGCGCTACTTCCTGACCGCCGAGCCGGTGCTGCTCGCCGTGACCTGAGCGGCCGGTCCGCGCCGCCGGCGGAGCATCAGCACGAGCCCGACGCCGGCCACCACCACGGTGGCGAACCCGACGCCCCGCAGCCACCAACTCTGGTCGAGCAGCGCGCGCCGACCGGTGCGGCCCGGTTCGGGAAAGGTGATCGTGCCGCTGGCGCTGCGCCTGACCTTGCCGCTGGCCAGGTCGAGGGTGATCCGCCAGGGTCCGTTCGCCAGCTCGGTGGGGAAGAGCACCCGGACCGTACCGGTCTCGCCCGCAGCCAGCGTGGTGCCCTGCACGACGTCGAACGGTCCGGCCCGGACGCCACCGGGCCCGTCGGAGAGGGTGGCGCTGCCGGTCATGTCCAGCGCCCGCCCGCCGGTGTTCCGGACCGTGACCGCGGCCGAGGGGCGTCCCTGCTCGTCTCGGGCCGGGACGACCTCGCCGATCGCGAAGTCGGACGGCGGCTCGCCGCCCGGACCCACGTCCAGGTAGACGCGGATGCCGACCCGCTGCACGATGTTCACGCTCGCGGTGGAGTCGGGGGCGGGCACCGTGGCCGCCCAGATGACCGCGTACTGCTCGCCGGCTGACGCGTCCGGAGGGACCTGGATGGTGGCGGTGAACTGGGCCTCCTCCTGCGGGTCGAGCATCACCGAGTCCCGGTCGAGGGTGATCCACTCGCTCAACTCGTTGGCGGTGCGCCCCTCGGCGAACCGGAACCGTCCCTCGGTGACCTCGGCGCCCGCGGCGTACAGGTCGAGGTGGCGGCGCTCGGTCGACCGGTTGACGACGCCGATCTTCCGTTCGACCGTCCGGCCGGGCGGCAGGTGGTCGACGATGTAGCGCTGCGCTCGCGGGTCGTCCCGTCGGGCGACCGGCGCTTCCAGCAGTTGGATCCCGACGCCGCCCTCGTCCCGGTCGCCGGCCGGCGCACCGGCCCGGGCGAGGGTGCCCGGGCCGGTGGCGAAGAGCAGTACGGTGGCCGACCAGACCGCCAGGCGGCGCAGCCTAGGCGACCGAATGTGTCACCGTGCCCGTGTAGGTGCCGGCCTGGTTGGCCAGCGGCACGTTGACATCGAGGGTCGGGTTCCAGGCGGCCGTGTTGTTGCCGGTGCCGCCGGTGTGGGTGAACGCCACGACGCCCGTGGTGTTGTCCAGCGGCTCGGCGGCCCCGGCGGTCGCCTGGCCGGGCGTGAAGGTGCCGTTGCCGGTGGTCGCCGTCGCCGGGCCGGACCAGTAGTCGATCGCGGTGGCGGGGACGGTCTCGCTGGCGGTGGCGCCGCCGGTGGTGAAGTCGGTGGAGGTGACCGTGGCTTCCCACGAGGCGTCGTCCGCGGCCCGGGTGTCCGACACGGTCACCACGCCGAGCTGGCCGCTGATCGTGTCTCCCGGAGCGCCGGTGCCGAGGTCGGCCGTGGCCGGGGTGGTGACGTCGAGCGTTCCGGCTTCGACCTCGAAGGTGGTGTCGGTGGTGTCGGTGGGATCCGCCAGGGCCGGGGAGGCGGCCAGGGCGGTTGCGGCCACGGCCGCAACCGCCGACACCAGGATCGTGCGAGTACGCATGCTGTCATCCCTTGCTCGGAAGATGTGGATCCTCGTGCGGAGGGGCCCACGAGCTAAAAGGGACGTTAGTGACGTAAGGCTCGATGCGGCATAAAATGGTGCAAGGAGGCACGGAAGAATGCTTCCTAGGCAGAGATGACCGCAAAACGGGCAAAAGGTGCGTATGCTGTCGCTTGCTGGCTTCCGGGTCGGTCCGCTGGGGGATGGCGGACCGACCCGGCTCAGCTCCTCGCGTTCAGCTCAGCGCCGGCTCGGCCGCGTTCAGCTCAGCGCCGGCTCGGCCGCGGCCAGGAAGGCGTCGTTCTCGGCCGGTGTGCCGATGGTGACCCGGACCCCGTCGCCAGCGAACGGCCGGACGATCACGCCCCGCGCCTCGCACGCCTTGCCGAACTCCACCGCCCGGTCGCCCAGCGGCAGCCAGACGAAGTTCGCCTGGCTCCCGGGCACGTCCGGGACGAGCTTGCGCAGCGCCTCGGTGACCCGCTCCCGCTCGGCCACCACCAGCGCGCATCGCCGCCGCACCTCGTCCGCCTGGGCCAGCGCGGCCAGCGCCCCGGCCTGCGCGGCCATGCTGGTGGAGAACGGCGTGACGACCTTGCGTACCGCCGCCGCCACCTGTGGCTGCGCGACCAGGAAGCCGATCCGCAGGCCGGCCAGGCCCCACGCCTTGGAAAGCGTGCGCAGCACCGCCACATTGGGTCGGTCGGCGTAGCTCAGGCCGTCCGGCACCTCGGGGTCGGTGACGAACTCCCGGTACGCCTCGTCGATCACCACCAGCACGTCGTCCGGCACGGCGTCGAGGAAGCGGTCCAGCTCGGCGCGGCGTACCGCGGTGCCGGTCGGGTTGTTGGGGTTGCAGACCAGGATCATCCGCGTGCGGTCGGTCACCGCCGCGGCCATCGCGGTCAGGTCGTGCCCGTGCCCGGCCTCGTTGGGCACCTGCACGCTGGTCGCGCCGCTGGTCGCTGCGATGATCGGGTACGCCTCGAAGGAGCGCCACGAGTAGACCAGCTCGTCGCCGGGCAGGCAGGTGGCCCGCACCAGGTGTTCGGCCAACGCCACCGAGCCGCAGCCGGTGGCGACCCGATCGGGGTCCACCGCGTACCGCTCGGCGAGCGCCTGGCGGAGCGCGACGACGCCCATGTCCGGGTAGCGGTGCACCCCGGCCGCGGCCTCGGCGACCGCCTCCACGACGCCGGGCAGCGGGCCGTACGGCACCTCGTTGCTGGCCAGCTTGATGGCCTCCGGCAGGCCCAGCTCGCGAGCCAGGTCGGCCGGGCTGCGGCCGGGCACGTAGTTGGGCAGCGTGTCCAGGTCGGCGCGGGTCAGCCGGAGCTTTGGCTGCTGGCGTCCGGTGTCGGTCATGGGGTTTCTCCCGGGGGGTCGGCGCGGTCTTCGGGGGTACGGGAAAGCTGGACCACCAGGGTCTGCGCGCGCTTGTCGTGCAGCGCCTGCCGCAACGGGTGGTCGAAGAGCGGGGAGAGCGCGTCGATCAGCTGGAGCAGCAGGCCGAGGCCGCAGCAGTACCAGAGCAGGGTGGGCAGGCCGAGGGTGTTCCACCGGCGCAGCGCCCGGCCGAAGCCGAGCGGCGCGTCCGCCTCGACCGGCACCGCCTTGATCCGCAGCACCCGCTTGCCGAAGGTCTGCCCGTTGGCCGCCATCGACGGCACCTCGTACGCCAGCCAGAGCATGGTGGCGATCAGCAGGATCACCACCAGCAACGATCCGGCCTGCTCGCCCCACTGGGGCAGCGGCTCGGTCGTGCGGTCCTGCGCTTGGACCCGGCGTCCCGCCTCGTTCAGGAAGGGCGAGATCTCCTGGGCGTAGCGCCAGACGAACCAGCCGTTGACCAGCACGTTGAGCGCGAGGACGACGCCGAAGTCGATCAGCCGGGCGGTCAGCCGGGCACCGTACGAGGCCAGCGGCAACCCGTGCGGCCGGGGTTCCGGCGGGCGCCCCGGCCAGGTCGGGTACGGCCAGCCCGGCGGCGGCCCCTGCCCCGGTTCACCGGTCGGCCAGCCCGGCGGCGGACCCTGCTGCCAGGCCGGCGGCGGGCCGGGTGGGGTGTCCGGCGCGGCCGGGGTCGCCGGCTCGGGTTCGGGCGTCGGTTCGGTCGTGGTCTCGGGCTCGGGCGGGGGTGGGCCCTCGGGCGGGGTGGCGTCGACGGGGATGGCCGCGCCGATCCAGCCCTCGCCATCCCAGTACCTGCGGGTCTGCGGGTCGGCGGGGTCGACGTACCAACCGGGTGCCACGCTCACGTCGCGGCCTCGCTGCGCTCGTTCACCTCGACACCTTAACGACGACGGTGCCGGCGAACTTGTCGTGGAGGCACTGCTGCCAGGGCTTGTCCCACAGCTGCCAGAGCCCGTCGACGTAGCTGCCGCCGGGCACCAGCGACCCGCCGACGAACTGCACGAGGTACCGCTTCCCGGCCATCCGCCGGTCCAGCGAGTGGGTCGGGTCCAGCGGAACCACCCGCAGGTTCATCGCCTTCTTGCCGAAGGTCTGCCCGTCCCGCTTGAGGTATTCGACGTGGTAGAGCCAGTAGACCCCGAACATCAGCACGAACAGCCCGGCCTGGAGCAGCAGTATCGGCAGCAGGAGTTCCGTGAACACCACCCCCGGGTCCGGCTCGACGAGCGTGCCGTCCGGGTTGGTCTCGGCCATCGCGCTGAAGAGCCGGAACCAGAAGAACAGGAAGGCCGGCAGGAACAGCACCAGCAGGACGCCGCTCACGATCGCCGTGTCGATCAGGTACGCCAGCAGCCGGTCGCCGAAGCTCGCCAGCGGCTGCCCGCCCGGTGCCAGCACCGGCGGCAACGCCGGCCCGGTTGGCCAGCCCGGCGGTGGTGGCCCGGTTGGCCAGCCCGGCGGTGGCGCCTGTCCGGGTGGGCCCGCCCATCCCGGCGGGGGGACCGCTGCGGGTGGGCCCGCCCAGGGCGGTGGCGCCTGTCCGGTCGGCGCGAACTGTGGCGGTATCGGGGATGGCTGGCTGATGGGCGGCGGCGCGACGCCGCCGGCCGCGGGCGGGGGCCCACCGGCCGGCGACGTCGGGTGCGGCGAAGGTTGGGTCACGCTCGACAGTGTTACAGGTTGCCGCGCTTTTCCTGCTCCCGCTCGATCGCCTCGAAGAGCGCCTTGAAGTTGCCCTTGCCGAAGCCGAGCGAGCCGTGCCGCTCGATCAGCTCGAAGAAGACGGTCGGTCGGTCCTGCACGGGCTTGGTGAAGATCTGCAGCAGGTAGCCGTCCTCGTCCCGGTCGACGAGGATCTTGCGGGCCTTCAGCTCCTCGATCGGTACCCGGACCTCGCCGATGCGGGCGCGCAACTCCGGGTCGTCGTAGTACGAGTCCGGGGTGTCGAGGAAGTCGACACCGGCGGCCCGCATGGCGTCGACGCTGGCCAGGATGTCGTTGGTGGCCACCGCGATGTGCTGGGCGCCCGGCCCCTGGTAGAACTCCAGGTACTCGTCGATCTGCGACTTCTTCTTGGCGATCGCCGGCTCGTTGAGCGGGAACTTCACCTTGCGGGTGCCGTTCGCGACGACCTTGCTCATCAGCGCCGAGTAGTCGGTGGCGATGTCGTCGCCGACGAACTCCGCCATGTTGGTGAAGCCCATGACCCGCTTGTAGAACTCGACCCACTCGTCCATCCGGCCCAGCTCCACGTTGCCGACGACGTGGTCGACGGCCTGGAAGAAGCGCTTCGGCTGCACCCCGGCGTCGATCATCGGCTGCCGGTCCACGATCGGCTTGCGGGCGACGAAGCCGGGCAGGAACGGGCCGCGGTAACGGGACCGGTCGACCAGGGTGTGCCGGGTGTCGCCGTAGGTGGCGACGGCCGCCAGCCGGACGGTGCCGTGCTCGTCGGTGACGTCGTGCGGCTCGACCAGGCCGGTGGCGCCCTGCCCGGTGGCGTGCGCGTACGCGGCGTCGACGTCCGGCACCTCCAGGGCGATGTCCGAGACACCGTCGCTGTGCCGGGCGACGTGGTCGGCGCCGGTGGCGTCGGGGCGGACCGTGCCGGTGAGCACGAACCGGGCCGAGCCGCTGGTCAGCACGTACTCGGCGTGGTCCCGATGGCCCTGCTCCGGCCCCCGGTACGCCACGCAGGTCATGCCGAACGCGGTGGAGTAGTAGTGCGCGGCCTGCTTGGCGTTGCCCACCAGGAAGCGGACGTGGTCGAGGCCCTTGACCGGGAACGGGTCACCGCTGGTGTCGTGGTCGACGGCGCCGACGAGGGCGTCGACGTCGACCTCCTCGGTCGACTGGGGTCGGTCGATCGCCTGGGTCATGATGGTCTCCCTTGCGTACCGGCCGGCCTTGTGGGCCGACGCTGTGCTCTTCCCGGGACTATCAGGGTGAGCGGGCTCACTGGGCAACTGTCACAGTTTCTGCTGGTCAGGTTGTGCAAGGAGTAGGGTCTGAGGTCGTGAACCCTGGTCAGGATGTACAGCTCGATGCCCTGGACGTCAGTCTGATCGAACTGCTCGCCGAGGAGCCCCGGATCGGGGTGCTGGAGTGTTCCCGCCGCTTGCAGGTGGCCCGGGGCACCGTCCAGGCCCGGCTCGACAAGCTGGTCGGCCGTGGCGTGATCAGCGGGTTCGGGCCGGATGTCTCGCCTGCCGCGATCGGGTTCTCGGTGACCAGCTTCGTCACATTGGAGATCAGCCAGCGGCACGGGCACGATCCGGTCACCCGCCACCTGGCGGCGATCCCCGAGGTGCTGGAGGCGCACACCATCACCGGCTCCAGCGACCTGCTCTGCCGCATCGTGGCCCGCTCCAACACCGACCTACAGCGGGTGATCGACCAGATCGTGGCGTACGAGGGGATCGCCCGCGCCTCCACGATCATCGCCCTCGCCGAGCAGATCCCCTACCGCACCCTCCCCCTCACCCGCTCCGCCCTGCGTTGAAGGAAGGGCCCCCTATTAACGCCTCCGGTAGAGGAAGGGCCCCCTTTTAACACTGTGGCTTGCTCGGATCGACGGCTCAGCCGCCAGCGAGGGCGTCGCCGAGCGGGGTGCGCCGGTAGCGGACGGCCCGACCGGAGCGGACCCGGGTCACCAGGCCGGCATCGTGCAGCACGGCCAGGTGGTCGCCCACGCCGCCCAGGCTGAGCCCGAGCTGCACGACGAGCTGGCTGGTGGTGGCGGGCAGGGCGAGTGCCCGCAGCACCGTCGCCCGGGACCGCCCGACCAGCCGGTCCAGCGCGTCGTCGGGGCGGGCCGGGTCCGGGGGGCCGAGCAGCCCGGCGACGCCCGAGGCCCGGTAGACGATGGCGAACGGCCACGGCGGCTCGACATAGTTGATCATCGTGCCGAAGACCGTGGGGATGAAGAGCAGACCCTGGCCGTCGAGCGAGTAGCTGCGCGGATCGCGGTCGGCCACCTCGATCGCGCCGAGCCCGCCGCCGGACACCCACCGCAGCCGGGGGTCCAGGTCCGCGATGGCAGCCCCCCAGCCGTACGCGAGCAGCCGGCCGGCACGGTGCACCAGGTCCCGTTCCAGCACCGCCCGCAGCCGGGGCCAGTCCGGTTCGACCAGCGTCGTCCAGGACGCCTCGATCGCGTCGGCGATCCGCTCCACCACCTGCGGCGAGTCGTAGATCTGGCGGGCGTACGCCGGCGGGGTCCGGAGCCCGGCGAGGTTGCGGGCCAGTTCGGCGCGGGCCTGGGCCAGCGGGGTGGCGCGGACCACGGCCAGTTCGTCGGCGAAGTCCTGGCCGGTGCCGGCGGGCGCGGGCTGGATGAAGTCGGCGTTGTAGCCGCCCCGGCGCAGCAGCGCCAGCAACGCACCCACCTCCGGCATCTGCCGGCGCAACTGCTCGAACGCCGGACGGCCCCGAGCCACCCATGGTCCCAGCCCCGGTACGGAATGCTGGCCGGCGTAGATCCGTAGCGCCCACACCGCCTCGCCCAGTGGCGAGATGGCGTACCGGCTGGCCGCCAGGTCGGCCGGGGTGACCTCGATCCGCATCGCGTGACCTTTCGTCCTGGGGCGAAAGGATAGGTCGCCCCGGGGCGTGCCGCCAGGCTGACCATCGTGAACAACACCAGCACGAACGCACCGGCCGCGGTGGCCGACCGGCCGGCCACGTTCCGCGACGTCTTTGCCGTCGCCGAGTTCCGTGTCCTCTTCGCCAGCTTCGGGGTCTTCATGATCGGCGAGACGGTGAAGATGCTCGCCCTCTCCGTCCTGGTGTACGAACGCACCGGATCCGGGCTGCTCGCCGCGCTGGCGTACGTGACCGGTTTCCTGCCGCACGCCCTGGGCGGGGTGTTCCTGCTGGCGTTGGCGGACCGCTGGCCGGCCCGCGCGCTGATCGCCGGCTACGACCTGGTGCGGCTCGCCATGGTCGCGGTGCTCGCCACCGGCGTGCTCCCGCCGGGCGCGATGCTCGGCCTGGTCGCGGTCGTCGGACTGTTCGGCCCGGTCAGCAGCGCGTCGCGGTCCGCGCTGCTGCCCGAGGTGCTGCATGGCGACAGGTATGTGCTGGGGCGGTCGCTGCTCACCGTGGCCTCCGGTGGTACGCAGGTGGCCGGGTTCGCCCTCGGTGGCCTCCTGCTCGGGCTGGTCGGCCCGTACGGCGCGCTCTGGCTGACCGCCGCGACCTGCGGCCTCTCCGCGCTGGTGGTACGCATCGGCCTCGCCCGCCGCCCGGCCCGCGCCCGCCCGTCTCGCGTCCGCCCGGTCCGCATCCGCCCTGCGCGGCCCTGGCTCACGCGCTCGCGGCCCACCACGGCGGCGACCGGTCCGGCAGCGGGCGAACCGGTCGCGGCCGGACTCTCGGTGGCCGGTCCTGCGGCGGCCAGTCGCCCGGCGGCCGGGCCGACCGCCGGCCCGGTGACAGACGGGCGCGCGTCGGGCGGAGCGGTCCGGGAGACCCTGCGGGTGAACCGGCAGCTGCTCGCCGACCGCCGGATCCGGGGGTTGCTGCTCGCCCAGTGGCTGCCCGGCTCGCTGTTGGTCGGTGCCGAGGGGGTGGCCGTGCCGTACGCGGCCGACCTGGGCCCCGGGGGCAGCGCGGGCGTGCTGCTGATGGCCGGCGCGGGCGGGATGCTGGTCGGCGACCTGCTGGTGGGACGGTTCGTGGCCCCGGCCACCCGAGAACGCTGGACGCCGTGGCTCGCGCTGCTGCTCGGCGTACCCATGCTGGCGTTTGTGGCCCAGCCGGCGCTGGTGCCCGCCGCGGCCCTCTTCGCGGTCGCCACCGGGGGCTTCGCCTATCAGCTCGGGCTGGCGCGGCGGTTTCTCGACGCGGTTCCCGAGGCGCGCCGGGGTCAGGCGTTCGGACTGCTCAGTACCGGCCTGATGGCGACGCAGGGGCTGGCTGCGGCCGGTGGTGGCGCGTTGAGCGAGGTGTTCGCGCCGGGCGTGGTGATGGCGGTCGCCGGTGCCGCGTCGGTGGCCGCGACGCTGACCCTGTGGCCGGTCCTCAGGCCAGCCGCCGCGCACCGACCCATCCACCCCGATGCGGTCGGCGCAGCGCCTGACCGCTGAGTTAACAGGGGGCCCTTTTACTACCGGAGGCGTTAATAAGGGACCCTTCCTTGCGCGACACGCGGGAGGTTGCGCGTGGTGGGAGGGGTGGGTGGCTACCGTGTTCCGGTGGCGAAGGGGAGCGGCCTCGGCGTACGTGGCTGGCTGCTGCTCGGCCTCATCACCGTGGTGGTGCTCGCCGCCACCGGAGTGTGGAACCCGTTTCCTGGAATGTGGGACTGGGTCAACCGGCGCGCGCCGATCTCCGAGCCGGACGTGGTCTGGCAGGAGCGCATCGGCGGCACCCCGCGCAGCGTCACCATCGCCGGTGAGACCGTGGTGGTCGAGCAGCGCACCCGGGTCGAGGCCCGCAGCCTGGCCGCCGGCACCCAGCTCTGGGAACGCAAGGCCGACTGGAGCGCGGTGGCCGGCGCCGGCGCGGAGGCCGTGGTCGTCGTGGGCCGGCTGCTGGTCAAGGGGTACGAGGTGGTCGACCCGACCAGCGGCCTGACCCGGCGGCGCGACGACGACGCGGTAGCCGTCTGGACCTACCGCAACCTGTTGCTCGACGCGCACTGCGTCGGCGCGACCGACTGCACCCTGAGCGCCTGGGATCCGCGCGGGACCGCTCCGCTGTGGACCGCCTTCCTGCCCGGGGTCAGCACCGGCCTCTTCGCCGACAACCCGAACCTGCTCGACACCCGCCGGCTCAGCACGGCCCGGATCGACGGTGAGGTGGCCGGCCCGGAGACGGCACCGGCGTTGCTCGGGTTCCCCGTCGACGGCCGGGTGCACGTGGTGGACACCGCCACCGGTCGGGTGCTCCAGAACGTCGAGCCCGGTCGGGACGAGCGGCTCACGGTGATCGGTGGCCGGCTGCTGCGTATCGCCGCCCGATCGCAGGACGGCAGCTGTTACTTTGCGATCTCCGGTCAGGATCCGGCCACCGGTCAGGAGACCTGGCAGCGGGCCGGGATCAACCTGCGCACCGCCGACAGCGCCGGGTGCGTGCAGCGGGAGGACCCGTACGGCGCCCGCAGCGTGCTGGTCGGGGTCGCGCCGGACGGACGTGAGGCGGTCATCGACGGGTACGACGGGCGGTTGCTGCTGGTCACCAAGGACGGGGAGCGGGTGCTCGCCGTCGACGACCGGTACGCGGTGGTGCGTACCGCTGACCGTGGCACGGTCTCGGCCCGCGAACTCAGCTCCGGCCAGGTCCGCTGGAACCGCCCGGCCGGTGAGAAGGCGGGTGCCGCGCTGACCCCGTACGCGGCCCTGCTCGCCGACGAGAAGCCCAATCGTCTGGTGGCGCTGGACCCGCGCACCGGGCGGGAACTCGCCGCGCTACGGACCTCAGCGAACGCGCTCGCGGTCGGCCCGGCCGGCATGATCATCGGGGAGGGTCGCGAGATCGGATACGTCCGGTTCGGCGCGGCGGCGGGCGACCCGGCGGGCAACGGCGACCGGGGCGTACCGGGGCCGGCCGGTACCGGAGGGGCCCCGCAGCCGCAGGACAGTTGCGGTCCGAAGAACGAGCAGTGCCCGGGATCCGACCCGGGCAAGTGACCGCCGACCGGGGCGGATGAGAGCAGCGTCCCAGTGCCCCACCCGGCGAGTGGGAATGATCGACCCTTCTGCCCTAGGCTTTGCCGTCATGAGCGAGCGCCAGCGAGCGAGCAGTGCTGACTTCTCGTACGCCCCCCTGCTGCCGACCGGTCCCGACCAGACGGAGTACCGCCTGGTCACCGACGAGGGCGTCGACGTCGTCAACGGTCCTGGTGGACGCCGGTTTCTCACCGTGGATCAGGCCGCGCTGACCGCGCTGACCGCCGAAGCGATGCATGACATCGCGCATTTCCTGCGCCCCGCGCACCTTGCCCAGCTGAGGTCGATCATCGATGACCCGGCGGCCTCGCCGAACGACCGCTTCGTCGCGCTCGACCTGCTCCGCAACGCCAACATCGCCGCTGGTGGCGTCCTGCCGATGTGCCAGGACACCGGCACCGCGATCGTGATGGGCAAGCGGGGTCGACACGTGCTCACCGATGGCGGTGACGCCGAGGCGATCTCGCGCGGCGTGTGGCAGGCGTACACCCGGTTGAACCTGCGCTACTCGCAGCTCGCCCCGCTCACCATGTGGGAGGAGCGCAACACCGGCAGCAACCTGCCCGCCCAGGTGGAGCTCTACGCGGAGGATCCGGACGGCCATCCGGACGCGTACAAGTTCCTCTTCATGGCCAAGGGCGGCGGCTCGGCCAACAAGTCGTACCTCTACCAGGAGACCAAGGCGCTGCTCAATCCGACCCGGATGATGCAGTTCCTGGAGGAGAAGCTGCGGCTGATCGGCACCGCGGCCTGCCCGCCGTACCACCTGGCCGTGGTGATCGGCGGCACCAGCGCCGAGTACGCCCTCAAGACCGCCAAGTACGCCTCCGCGAAGTATCTCGACGGGCTGCCCACCTCCGGCTCGATGACCGCACACGGCTTCCGCGACCTGGAGCTGGAGGCCGAGGTGCTGGAGTTGACCCGCAACTTCGGCATCGGCGCGCAGTTCGGCGGGCGCTACTTCTGCCACGACGTGCGGGTGGTGCGGCTGCCCCGGCACGGCGCGTCGTGCCCGGTGGCGATCGCGGTGTCCTGCTCGGCGGACCGGCAGGCGGTTGCGAAGATCACCCCGTCGGGGGTGTGGTTGGAGCGACTCGAAACCGACCCGGCCCGCTACCTGCCCGAGGTCACCGAGGCGCAGCTGGACGCGACCGAGGCGGTCCGCGTCGATCTCAACCGGCCGATGGACGAGATCCGCGCCGAACTCTCCAAGTACCCGGTGAAGACCCGCCTCTCCCTGACCGGCCCGCTGGTGGTCGCCCGGGACATCGCGCACGCCAAGATTGCCGAGCGGCTGGACGCGGGCGAGCCGATGCCGCAGTACCTGCGCGACCACGCCGTCTACTACGCCGGCCCGGCGAAGACCCCGGAGGGCTACGCCTCCGGCTCGTTCGGCCCGACCACGGCCGGCCGGATGGACGCGTACGTGGAGAAGTTCCAGGCTGCGGGCGGCTCGATGGTGATGCTGGCCAAGGGCAACCGGTCGGCCCAGGTGACCCGCTCCTGCGATCAGCACGGCGGCTTCTACCTCGGCTCGATCGGCGGCCCCGCGGCCCGGCTCGCCCAGGACTGCATCAAGCACGTCGAGGTCCTCGAATACGCGGAACTCGGCATGGAGGCGGTCTGGAAGATCGAGGTGGAGGACTTCCCCGCCTTCATCGTCGTCGACGACAAGGGCAACGACTTCTTCGCCGAGGTGACCAAGCCGGTTCTCACCATCGGCAGCCGCTGACCGGGAGAGGCGTCAGCCGTTCGACATCGGTGCGCCCGCCTTTCGGGGCGGGCGCACCGCCCCCGTCGATTGCAACAAGGCAACCGGCCCGAGTCTCCGGCCTGGCACTGTCGATCCACTCTCAGATCGCTATCAGGCTGATGGGGGCAACTGTGACCGTCGGGCTACGCTGCTGAAAGTTGCCACCATCGGGGGGCGGGAGAACGGATGCGGTTTCAGATCCTGGGACCTCTGCGGGTCGGTGGCGGCGAAGCCACCGTCACCGCAGGTCGGGACCGGGTCGTACTCGCCGTCCTGCTGCTGAGGGCGAACCGCATCGTGCCGGTGGAGGAACTGGTCGACGCGATCTGGGAGGAGCGCCCGCCGGCCACCGCCCGGGCCCAGTTGCAGACCTGTGTGTCGCGATTGCGACACCGGTTCGCCGGGCTCGGTCTGCCGCCGGAGACCATCGTCACCGACCCCGTCGGATACGCGGTCCGGACCGGGCCGGGAGAGCTGGACACCGAGGTCTTCACCCAGGGCGTCGACGCCGCACGGGCCACGCTCGCCGCGGGACAGCTGGCCGAGGCGCGCCGCCAGTTCCGCGCCGCGTTGCAGCTGTGGCGCGGTTCGGCGCTGGGCGGCATCCCGAACCGCACCGTACGTCGGCGGGCGCAGGTGCTCGACGAGCAGCGCCTGGCCGTGCTGGAGGAGTGCGTGGACATCGAGCTGCGGCTCGGCCACGCGGCGGGCCTGCTCGACGAGCTGACCGAGTACCTGGAACGGCATCCGCTGCGGGAACGGCTGCGCGGCCAGCTCATGCTGGCGCTCTCCGCCGTCGGGCGGCAGGCCGACGCGCTCGGCCTGTACCGGGAGGGCCGGCGGCTGTACGCCGAGGAACTCGGCATCGAGCCGGGCGCGGCGCTACAGGAACTGCACCAGCGGGTGCTGGCCGGGGATCTCGCCATCGCCGGATCGGAGCGCCGCGCCACCGCCCCGGTCCGCGGGCTGCCCCGGGCGATCAGCGACTTCACCGGGCGATCGGAGACCGTGGCCCGGCTGGTCAAGGAGATCGAGGAGGGCGAGACCCGGATCCATCTGATCGACGGCATGGCAGGCAGCGGGAAGACCACCCTGGCCGTGCACGTGGCCACCCGGCTGGCCGAGTGCTACCCGGACGCTCAGCTCTTCATCGATCTGCACGGGCACAGCGAGCGGGCACCGCTGAGTCCGTCGGCCGCGCTGGCCACCCTGCTCCGGCAACTCGGGGTTGCGCCCGAACGAATCCCGGTCGACGTCGATGATCGGCTGGCCATCTGGCGCACCGAGCTGGCCGACCGGCGCGCCCTGGTGCTGCTGGACAACGCGGCGACCGCCGCGCAGGTGGTGCCGCTGCTGCCCAGCGGTGCCGGCTGCCTCACCTTGATCACCAGCCGACGCCGGCTGGTCGGTCTCGACGAGGGGCGGCCCTCGTCGCTGCGCCTGCTCGACCCGGGCGAGGCGGTCGAACTGCTCGGGCGGGTGGCTGGCGAGGAGCGGGTCAGCGCGGAGCCGGCCGCCGCCAGCGAGGTGGTCCGCCGCTGCGGTTACCTGCCGTTGGCGATCCGGCTGGCCGGCGGCCGGCTGGTCCACCGTCCCCGGTGGCGGATCGCCGACCTGGCCGACCGGCTCGGCGGGGCTCGGGACGCACTGGCCGAGCTTGCCGCCGGGCAGCGCTCCGTCGGGGAGGCGTTCGCCCTGTCGTACGCCCAGGTGTCGCCGGCGGCGCAGCGCACCTTCCGGCTGCTCGGGCTGCATCCCGGGGTGCGGGTCGACACCGCCACCGCGGCTGCGGTCGCCGGGGCGGCGTTGGTCGAGGCCCAGGAAGCGCTGGACGAACTGGTTGACGCGCACCTGATGGACGAGCCGGAGCCGGGCCGGTACCGGCTGCACGACCTGGTCCGCGAGTACGCCTGGACGCTGCTCTCCGATCCGGCCAGGGCCACCGAGCGCCACACCGCGCTGGAACGGCTGCTGGATCACTACCTGCATGTGTCGGCAACGCTCGGCCGCGAGACCGAGGCGCCGGCCACCCGCCTCGCCTTCAGCCTGCCTCCGGCGCCCCGGCCGGATCTGGTGGCGATCTGCGCCGACCGGGGGCTGGCCTGGTTCGACGAGAACCGTTCCGCGTTGGTGGCCATGCCGGCACTGGCGGAGCAGGACTTTCCCGAGCGTGCCTGGCAACTGGCCCGAGCCAGCTGGCGGCTGCTCTACAACGGCGGCCACCTGGACGAGTTGGTCGAGACGCATCGGGTGGGACTTCGGGCGGCCGAGTCGCTCGGTGACGAGCAGACGCAGGCGATGATGCTGAACTATCTCGCTTCGACCCACTTCCGGCGGGCCCGCTTCGCCGAGGCGATCGTCCTGCTGCAACGGGCCGTCGAGCTGTGCCGTCGCACCGGTCCACCCAGCCTGCTGAAGAACCTGCTGTGGAACATCGGGATCAGCAGCCACAGCAACGGCGACCACCGCCAGGGGATCGCGTTCTTCCGCGAGGCGGCGGCCATACCCGGTCTCGACGAGTTGCCCGGGCGCATCGCTCTGCTCAACAACGTCAGCTACGCGCTCTGCATCTGGGGCCACTACGACGAGGCGTTGCGAATCAGCCGCACGCACCTGTACGTGGCCCGGGTGGTCGGCGACCGCCGGCAGTTGGCCAACGCGGTCGGACATATCGGCACCATCCGGCACCGGATGGGCCACACGAGGGCCGCGCGCCGGCTGCTGCGAACGGCGTTGATGCTTCAACGCCGCGGGAGCAACCGGTACGACGAGGGCGAGCTGCTCAACGAACTCGGTGTGATGGAACGCGAGGCGGGCCGGGCGGACGAGGCGGCGGCGCTGCACCGACAGGCGTTCGTTGCGATCAGCGAGGCTGGCGACCTGGTCGGCCAGTGCGGCTCGCGGAACCTGCTGGCCCGAGCCCTGCTCGACCAGGGGGACGTACGCAGCGCACAGGACCTGTTCGGCCGGGTGCTGCTCGACGCCACACGGATCAACCACCGGTACGAGCAGGCCCGGGCGCTGGACGGCATCGCCCGCTGTCTGGTCGCCACCGACCCGGCGGCGGCCAGGTCGCACTGGGTCCGCTCGCTGTCCCTGCTCGAACAGGTCGAGTCACCCGACGCCGCCGAGGTCCGGCGGCTCCTCGCCGAGCTGGGGTGAGCCGGCTGGCGCGATCATCTGCACGGGTGCGTCGGGCGGGGCAGGATGGTATACGTGACGACTACGGAGACGACGGGCTACCGGATCGAACGTGACTCGATGGGTGAGGTGGAGGTGCCCGCCGAGGCGCTCTGGCGGGCCCAGACGCAGCGGGCGGTGCAGAACTTCCCGATCTCGGGCCGGGGGATCGAGCCGGCCCAGATCCGGGCACTGGCCCAGATCAAGGGGGCGGCGGCCGAGGTCAACGGCGACCTGGGCGTGATCGACCCGAACGTGGCCGCGGCGATCGCCGCCGCCGCCGCGCACGTGGCCGACGGCGGGTACGACGACCAGTTCCCGGTCGACGTCTTCCAGACCGGCTCCGGCACATCGTCCAACATGAACAGCAACGAGGTGATCGCCACCCTGGCCGGCCGGGAGCTGGGCCGGGCCGTGCATCCCAACGACGACGTCAACGCCTCGCAGTCCAGCAACGACGTCTTTCCGTCCTCGATCCACCTGGCTGCCACCGAGGCCGTTGCGCGGGACCTGCTCCCGGCGTTCGCCCACCTGGCCGGCGCGCTGGAGGCGAAGGCCGGGGAGTTCGACACCGTGGTCAAGGCCGGGCGTACCCACCTGATGGACGCCACTCCGGTGACCCTCGGTCAGGAGTTCGGCGGGTACGCCGCCCAGGTCCGGTATGGCATCGAACGGCTGGAGGGGGTGCTGCCCCGGCTGGCCGAGCTGCCGCTGGGCGGGACGGCGGTGGGCACCGGGATCAACACCCCGCTCGGCTTCGCCGCCCGGGTGGTCGAGAAGCTGCGCGCCTCGACCGGACTGCCGCTGACCGAGGCGCGCAACCACTTCGAGGCGCAGGGCGCGCGGGATGCGCTGGTGGAAGCCTCGGGACAGCTGCGCACCGTGGCCGTCGGTCTCTACAAGATCGCCAACGACATCCGCTGGATGGGATCCGGCCCCCGGGCCGGCCTGCGCGAGCTGCGGATCCCCGACCTCCAGCCGGGCTCCTCGATCATGCCGGGCAAGGTCAACCCGGTGGTCTGCGAGGCCGTCCGGCAGGTCTGTGCGCAGGTGATCGGGAACGACGCGACGGTGGCCTTCGCCGGCTCGCAGGGCGACTTCGAACTGAACGTGATGCTCCCGGTGATGGCGCGCAACGTGCTGGAGTCGATCCGGCTGCTCGCCGCGTCGAGCCGCCTGCTCGCCGACCGCTGCGTGGTCGGCCTGGTCGCGGACGCCGAGGTCTGCCTATCGTACGCCGAGGGTTCGCCGTCGATCGTCACCCCGCTCAACCGCTACCTCGGGTACGACGAGGCCGCGTCGATCGCCAAGGAGGCGCTGGCCAAGCAGCTCTCCATCAAGGAGGTGGTGATCGCCCGTGGCCACGTCGACTCCGGCAAGCTCAGCGAGACCCAACTGGAGGAGGCGCTCGACCTGCTCCGCATGACCCACCCCTGAGCAGGACACGTCACCGATCCGCCGATGCCGTCCGGACAACTCCGGGGATGTTGCTGTCTCAATCCGGCCCGGACCCAGCAACGGCGCAGACCCGGCAGAGCCAGAGCGGGCGCAGCGGCAGGTGCGGCCGGGCCTGCGCGGCAGGGCCGGTCACCACCGGCCACCGTTGGCCCGCCAGGACTGCGCGAGCGTGAGCCATCCGGCCCCCGCCGACCTGCGGGTTCGCCACAGTGGCCTGAGCCCTCGGGGGACGGTTCGGCGTCGTGGCCGGCTCGGTCGGCACCGCCGCGTACCGGTCCGGGCAGGTGCGCCAGCGCATGCGCGCGCACCCCGCGCCAGACCCGACGGTGCCGGGGCGCGAGGGGGATCGGCCGCTCGTTGCGGCGGGTGCGGGACAGCTAAGCATCTGTTGTCGCCCCAGCAACCACAAACGTACCCACCGGTTGAAACGCCTGCCCTCCGTGCGGAGCACGCAAGATCATGCTCGATCCGGGATCCAGTGGCTATTTGGCGTCCTCGATGCCACTCGATCCAGGGTCGAGCGTGATCTTGGCCTGCCGCGTCGGGTCGTCCGGGGGCGGGCGTGGACTTGGCCCCGCTCGTCGTCGGGTGAGGTGGTGGCGCGCCTCGGCACCTGAGGTCAGGGGCGGGCGGCGGCCTTGCGGGCGCGGTAGGCGCTGACCGCGGCCCGGTTGCCGCAGCCGGCGTCGCAGAACCGGCGGGAACGGTTCTTCGACAGGTCGACCAGCACGTTGTCGCAGTCGGGGTGGTCGCAGGTGCGCAGCCGGCGCAGCTCGCCGCCGCGTACCACGTCGGCGATGGCCATCCCCGCCTCGACCGCGATTCTGGTGGCCAGCGGGGCGTCCCGGGGTGCGGCGTGCAGGTGGTACGGCTCGTCGTCGTGGGTGATGAGTTGGGGCAGGGCGCGGTGTTCGCGGAGCAGCCCGTTGACGATCGAGACGATCTCGTGGATGTCGGCGTACCAGATCCGGCGTAGCCGGGGGCGCAGGGCGCGTACCGCGCGGAGTTCGGCCTCGGTGTGCTCGTGCCGGCCGGTGTAGGAATGGGTGACGTAGAAGGCGTCCAGGGCGGCGACATCGGGCAGCGTGTCGCCGTCCCGCCCATCGGTGTTGACCAGCGCGGTGGCCGCGATCAGCGAACATTCGGTGTCATGGGCGAAAAGCAACTTGACTCCTGTCCTGGCCCCGCTCTAGCGTCATCGGCATAACCTATTTTGCCCATGGCGGGCAATCGTGCCAAGGAGCGTCGATGCGCCAACCCCCCGCCGCCGGTGCCGGTCTCGCCCTGGCGCTGCTCTCCGCGGTCACCTTCGCCACCTCGGGCACCTTCGCCCGTTCGCTCATCGGTGCGGGCTGGTCGGCCGAGGCGGTCGTGGCGGCCCGGGTCGGCATCGCGGCCCTTGTGCTGGCGCTGCCGGCGGTGCTCGTCCTGCGGGGGCGGTGGCCGGTGCTGCGCCGCAACCTCGGCTCGATCGGCGTCTTCGGGCTGCTCGGGGTCGCGCTCGCCCAGGTGTGCTTCTTCAACGCCGTGCGCTACCTGCCGGTCGGTGTCGCGCTGCTGCTGGAGTATCTCGGCATCATCCTCGTCGTCGGGTGGACCTGGCTGGTCCAGGGGCAGCGGCCGCGCCGGCTGACCGTGGCCGGGTCGGCGGCGGCCCTCGCCGGCCTGGTCCTCGTGCTCGACCTGACCGGAGCCGGCCGGCTCGACCCGGTCGGCGTGCTCTGGGGGCTGGGCGCGGCCGTGGGGCTGGCCGGGTACTTCGTGCTCGCCGGCCGGGTCGACTCCGCACTGCCGTCGGTGGTCATGGCCAGTGGCGGGATGGCGGTCGGCGCCGGCGCGCTGCTGCTGCTCGGGCTGGTCGGCGCGCTGCCGCTACGGGCCACCTTCGGCGCGGTGCAGTTCGCCGGGCAGCACACCAGCTGGCTCGTCCCGATCGTCGGCCTCGCGCTGGTGGCGGCGGTGGTCGCGTACCTTGCCGGGATCGCCGCGGCGCGCATCCTCGGCGCCCGGCTGGCCTCCTTCGTCGGGCTGACCGAGGTGATGTTCGCGGTGCTGATCGCCTGGTTGGTGCTGGGTGAGCTGCCGACGGTCGTGCAGCTGCTCGGCGGCGGTCTGATCGTTGCCGGGGTGGCGCTGGTCCGCCTCGACGAGCTGCGCGCGCCCGGCGAGCCGGCGAAGGCGGCGGAGCCGGCCCTGACGTGACGCTTGCCTACATCCGCCGTCCTGGTCGACCAATCCGGCGAAGAGGATCTTCCTCCGCGTATCCGACGCCGGACTGGCGGAACGGCATGCGTTGATGTCTGATGACGCCACGTCCCTCAACGAGAGGATTCGATGTGGTGAGCAAGCGCTTCACCGCCGGCGTCGTCGCGACCGCGGCGACCCTGGCACTCGCGGTTACGGGTATGGGCGTGCCGGCCAGCGCCGAGCCGGCGACCGTCCGGACCTTCACCGTGGTCGCGGAGGACGGCTTCTCCGCCGACGCGGCCCTCGCCGCGATCCGGTCGGCCGGCGGGACCGTGGTGTCCCGGACCGACGAGGTCGGCCTGTACCAGGTGACCAGCGACCGGGCCGACTTCGCGACGAAGGCGACCGCCGCCGCGGCGCTGATCGGCGCCGCCGAGCAGAAGGCGATCGGCCGCAAACCCAAGCTGGACCGGGTCGAGCAGGAGCACCTGCTGGCCGTTGCCGCTGCCAAGGGCAGCGGCAAGCAGCGGGGTAAGAAGCTGGACCCGCTGGATGACAAGCTCTGGGGCCTGGAGATGATCCGGGCCGACAAGGCGCGCAAGATCGAGCCCGGCGATCGCCGGGTGACCGTCGGTGTGCTCGACACGGGCGTGGACGCGAGCCACCCCGACATCGCCCCGAACTTCAACTGGGCACTGTCGCGCAACTTCGCGCCCGACATCCCGGAGATCGACGGGCCGTGCGAGGTGGCGAGCTGCCTCGACCCGGTCGGCACCGACGACGGCGGGCACGGCACGCACGTCGCCGGCACCATCGGCGCCGCCGCCAACGGCTTCGGTGTCTCCGGCGTCGCGCCCGGGGTTTCGCTGGTCAACCTCAAGGGCGGCCAGGACTCCGGCTACTTCTTCCTCAACTCCGTGGTCAACGCCCTGCTGCACGCCGGCCGGTCGGGCCTGGACGTGGTCAACATGTCCTTCTACGTCGACCCGTGGCTCTACAACTGCACGGCGAACCCGGCCGACTCGCCCGAGGCGCAGGCGGCGCAGCGGGCCACCATCCGGGCCATGAAGCGGGCACTGACCTTCGCCCACAACCACGGCGTCACGCTGGTCGGTGCGCTCGGCAACAACCACGAGGATCTGGGCGATCCGCGCACCGACACCTCCAGCCCGAACTACGGCGCCGTCGCGCCGTATCCGCGGGAGATCGACAACAACAGCTGCTGGGATCTGCCCACCGAGGGGCCGCACGTGATCAGCGTCTCCTCGGTCGGACCGTCCGGGAAGAAGGCCGACTACTCGAACTACGGCACCGAGCAGACCGCCGTGGCCGCGCCGGGCGGCTGGTTCCGGGACGGCTTCGGCACCGACACGTTCCGCACCGACGCCAACATGATCCTCTCCACGTACCCGAAGAAGGTCCTCCAGGAGGAGGGCGTGGTCGACGAGGACGGCAACATCGTGCCGGGCGCCGAGACCTTCGTCTTCAAGGAGTGCAAGGCCAACGGGAAGTGCGGCTACTACACGTACCTCCAGGGCACCTCGATGGCGGCGCCGCACGCCTCCGGGGTGGCCGCGTTGATCGTGAGCCGGTACGGCAAGCCGCAGGGCCGGGGCGGCTTCGGCCTGGCACCGGACCAGGTCGAGAAGCACCTGCTCCGGACGGCCGCCGAGCGAGCCTGCCCCGAGCCGAGGTTGCAGACCTACACCAACGAGGGCCGGCCGGCCGAGTTCGACGCCTACTGCGCCGGATCGGTCGACTTCAACGGCTTCTACGGGCACGGCATCATCGACGCCTACGCGGCGGTGACCGCTCCGCTGCGCCGGTAACGACGCACGACTCTCGCCCGTGACGGGCGAACGCGCGGCCCGGCCGGGAGTTTCCCGGTCGGGCCGTGGCCCGTTCTGCCCCCTTCATCGGCGTCGACCATGGCTCATGAGCGCGGCGCGGAGCTCACGGACGACGGTCGGAAAATCCTGGTGCAGGCGGCGGCCGCTCACGTGCAGCACCAGCCAGCCCGCCCCGGCCAGCGGGTAGAGCCGCTGGCCGTCGAACTCCAACGCGACCCGATGCTCCGGCCAGGCGAGGCCGGGATGCAGCAGCGGGCCGCCGGGCACCCGCACCGGGTGGTGCGCGACCGGGCGGGGCAGCCCGGCCAACACCAGCCGGACCCGCAGCTGCGACTCGGCCGGCGACCGGGCGGCCGGGTCGGCCAGGTCGAACACCCAGCGGGCCCGGCGTCCGCCGGGGCGGTCGTCGTTGGCGGCGGCCACCTCGGCCAGCGCGGCCCGGGTGGTCAGACCCCGGCCGAGCAGGGTGTCGACGATGCCGACCGAGCGGACCGGCGCCAGCCACACGGCGCTCTCCCAGGCCGCGCGGGCGGTGTCGGTGTGCGGCGGGGCGCCCTTGACGGTCAGCCGGGCCAGGATCTCGGGGGCCACCGTGTGCACCCGCAGGCCACGCTGGCTGCGCGGCCCGGCCGCGGCCGGCACCAGGACGTGGACCGGCTGGTCGAAGCGGGCGGCGTGCTCGACGCCGTGCAGGTAGGCCGCCGACGGACCGGCGACGGCCGCCCCGGCGGGCAGTTGCAGGGCGGCCGCGCGGCAGGCCAGGGCGTGGTCCCGGTCGAGCCGGGCGTCGGCGTAGATGTCGTGCCGCAGCCGCATCCAGGCGGAACTGCGGAGCTGATAGCGGGTGAGCAGGCCCCGGCGGACGACATCCGAGCCGCGAAAAACCTGCCAGGCCAGGGCGTCCGGTAGGTGTGGGTGAACGGGCATGACAGCAGCCTGCGGGGCGGGCCACCGCCCCGGCGACCCCTGTGGACAACCACGGCCGGGACCGCCACCACCGCCTGTGGACAGCGCCGGCGACCAGCGTGACATGTGGTATGGCAACGCCCGGCCCAGTGCGGTCCAGCCCAGCTCAACGCGGCCCAGCCGGGCTCGACCCAATCCAGCTCGGCTCGACCCGGCTCAGCTCAGCGCGGCGGCGATGGCGGTGGCGGCGGCGAGCACCTGGGCACCGACCGTCTCGGCGTCCAGTGGGGCCAGGGCGACCACGCCGACGCTCGCCTCCAGGCCGGGCACCCCGAGCACCGGGGCGGCCACGCCGTACGCGCCGGGTTGCAGCTCGCCGGCGGTGCTCACCGGGCCGACGGCGCCGGACCGGCCGGCGAGAATGGCCTGCCCGGCCGCCCCGCGCTCCAGCGGGTGCCGGGCCCCGGTCCGGTACGCCACGTGGAACGACGTCCAGCTCGGCTCGACCACCGCCAGCGCGACCCCCTCGCCGGACTCGACCACGGTCAGGTGGGCGGTCGCCCCGGCCTGCTCGGCGAGCCGGCGCAGCGCGGGCAGCGCTCCCTCGGCGAGCAGCGGTTGGGCCCGCCGCGCCAGGTGCAGCACTCCGGCGCCGAGGCGCAGCCGGCCGGTGGCGTCGCGGCGCAGCATGCCGTGCCCGGCCAGCGGCCCGACCAGCCGGTAGACCGCGGCCCGGCCGATGCCCAACCGGTTCGCCGCCTCGGTGACGGTCAGCCCGCCGGGCGCCTCCGCGACCAGGTGCAGCAGCCGCAGGCCCCGGTCCAACGTCTGCGCCGTCTCGCCGCCGGGCGCGGCCGGCGGCGGGGTCGCTGGGGAATTCACGACCAGCAGCGTACGACCCGGCTCCGGCAGACCGGCAAAACGACGGACGGCTACCCTTGTACGGTGACGCTACGCCTGTATGACACCGCCACCCGATCGGTGCGGGACTTCGTCCCGCGGGAAGCCGGCAAGGTGGGGGTCTACCTGTGTGGTCTCACCCTTCAGGCACCCCCGCACATCGGTCACCTTCGGTCCGGCGTCAACTACGACGTGTTGCGTCGCTGGCTGCTGGCCGCAGGTTACCAGGTCACCTTCGTCCGCAACCTGACCGACATCGACGACAAGATCCTCGTCAAGGCGCAGGAGCAGGGGCAGCCGTTCTGGTCGATCGCGTACGCCAACGAGTTGAAGCTCGCCGCGGCGTACCGGGCGTTGAACGTGCTGCCGCCGACCTACGAGCCGCGGGCCACCGGGCACATCCCGGAAATGCACGAGCTGATCGCCCAGTTGATCGACCGGGGGCACGCGTACCCGGCCGACGACGACTCCGGCGACGTGTACTTCGACGTGCGGTCGTGGCCGTCGTACGGCGCGCTCTCCAACCAGTCGCCGGAGGACATGCAGTCCGCCGACTGCGCCCCGGAGCGCGGCAAGCGCGACCCGCGTGACTTCGCGCTCTGGAAGGGCGCGAAACCGGACGAGCCGGCGGACGCCTACTGGCCGTCGCCGTGGGGGCGGGGCCGTCCCGGTTGGCACATCGAGTGCTCGGCGATGTGCTGGCGGTATCTGGGCGCGGAGTTCGACATCCACGGCGGCGGGCTCGACCTGATCTTCCCGCACCACGAGAACGAGCTGGCCCAGTCCCACGCCGCCGACCTGCCCTTCGCCCGCTTCTGGGTGCACCACGGCCTGCTCGGCATCGGCGGGACCAAGATGGGCAAGTCGCTGGGCAACACCCTCGACCTGGCGTACGTCGCCTCGCTCGGGGTGCGCCCGGTCGAGCTGCGCTACTACTACGTCGCCGCGCACTACCGTTCGCGGATCGACTACTCGGAGGAGGCGCTGCGCGAGGCGGCCGTCGCGTACCGGCGGATCGAGGGTTTCGTGCAGCGGGCCGTCGAGCGGGTCGGCGCCGGCCAGCTCGGCGAGCTGCCGGCCGCGTTCACCGCGGCGATGGACGACGACCTGAACACCTCGGTCGCGCTGGCCGTGCTGCACGAGGTGCTGCGTGCCGGCAACAACGCGCTGGCCGGCGGGGACGATGTGACCGTCCGCACGGCGCTCGGCAGCGTGCGCGCGATGCTGGATATCCTCGGCACCGACCCCCTCGACCCGGCGTGGACCGGTGGAGCCCGGGCGAGTGACCTCCGTGGCGTGGTGGACTCCCTGGTCGCCCTGGCCCTCGAACAGCGCGCACAGGCCCGGGTCCGGAAGGACTGGGCGGCCGCGGACGCGCTGCGGGACCAGCTCAAGCGGGCCGGCGTGGTGGTCGAGGACACCCCCCAGGGCCCCCGTTGGACAATTGGAGAGCATGACTGATGGCCGGCAATTCGCAACGCCGTGGCCGGCGGGTGACGTCGAAGGCAACCGCCTCGAAGGGCTCCGGCGGCAAGAACCGGGACGCCCTCGCCGGGCGCGGACGGACCTTGCCGGCCGACGAGCGACCCTGGCACAAGGCGTACTCGGGCACCGAGAAGCTGCCCCAGCGCACCGCCTGGAAGCAGGAGAAGGAACGTCGGGCGGCGGCCGACGAGGGCCGGTCTCCGAAGATCGGCAAACCGGGCACCAAGGACACCACCTGGGGTAGGGGTGGCGGTCGGGGCACGGCCACCCCGAGCCCGAAGCCGGCACGCGGCAAGCAGCCAGTCGGGCGCGGCGGCCCACGGGTCGCGCCGGGGCGCAAGTCCAATCCCGCGAAGGACGCGCCGGAGCTGCTGGTCGGCCGTAACCCGGTGCTGGAGGCGCTACGTACCCACGTGCCGGCGACCGCGCTCTACACCGCGCAGGGCATCGACATGGACGACCGGGTGAAGGAGATCGTCCGTACCGCGGCCGACCGGGGCATCGCCATCCTGGAGGTCAGCCGGGCCGAGCTGGACCGGATGACCGGGGGCGTGCTGCACCAGGGCGTCGGCCTTCAGGTGCCGCCGTTCGCGTACGAGCCGTTCGAGGATCTGGTCGCCGCCGCGCTGGAGCAGCCGGCTCCGCTGCTGGTGGCGCTGGACGGGGTCACCGACCCGCGGAACCTCGGCGCGGTGATCCGTTCGGCCGCCGCGTTCGGCGCGCAGGGGGTCTTCGTACCGGAGCGGCGGGCGGCCGGGATCACCGCGACCGCCTGGCGGACCAGCGCCGGTGCGGCGGCCCGGGTGCCGGTGGCCCAGGTGACCAACCTGACCCGGTCGCTGAAGGCCTGCCAGAACGCCGGCTTCGTGGTGGTGGGCCTGGACGCCGACGGCGAGACCGACCTCTACCACCTGGAGGCCGCGGTCGGCCCGTTGGTCGTGGTGGTCGGCTCGGAGGGGCGGGGGCTCTCCCGGCTGGTCGGGCAGACCTGCGACCTGACCGTCAGCATCCCGATGATCTCCGAGGTGGAGTCGCTCAACGCCAGCGTGGCCGCCGCGGTCACCCTGGCCGAGGTGGCCCGCCGCCGGGCCGTCGAGGGCTGAAAAGCCCAGCGAGTACGCAGAAAGGGGCGGCCCGCCAGCAGCGGGCCGCCCCTTCGCAGTCGCGTGGGGTCGTCGCCGGGTCAGATCCGCTTGCCGGTGGTGGCGTGGAAGACGTGGCTCTGACCGGTACGCGGCTTCACGAAGATGGTGTCGCCCATGTTCGGCATGTGCCGCCGGTCGGTACGCACCACGAAGCGCTCGGAGGCGCCGTCAAGCGCGGCGTGGCCGTAGACGTTGGCGTCCGAGCCGAGGTCCTCGACCAGCTCGACCACGACCGGCATGCCGCCCTCGGTCGGGCTGACGATGTCGCAGTCCTCCGGACGGAAGCCGACGGTGACCTTGCCGTCGCTACCCTCGGCGCGAGCCGCCTCGGTCTGCTCGCGGGTCAACGGGACGAACATCTCGGCGAACGCCGCACCCTGCTCGCTGAGCGCAACGGTCTTGATGTTCATGGCGGGCGAGCCGATGAAGCCGGCGACGAAGACGTTGGCCGGGGTGTCGTAGAGCGCCCGCGGGGTGTCCACCTGCTGGAGCTCGCCGTCGAGCATGACCGCCACCCGGTGGCCCATGGTCATGGCCTCGACCTGGTCGTGGGTCACGTAGACGGTGGTGATGCCGAGCTTCGCCTGGAGCGAGGCGATCTGGGTACGGGTCTGCACCCGGAGCTTGGCGTCGAGGTTCGACAGCGGCTCGTCCATCAGGAAGACCTGCGGCTCCCGGACGATGGCCCGGCCCATCGCGACCCGCTGGCGCTGACCGCCGGAGAGCGCCTTGGGCTTGCGGCTGAGGTACTCCTCCAGCTGGAGCAGCGCCGCCGCCTCCTTGACCCGCCGGTCGATCTCGGCCTTCGGGGTCTTGCGCAGCTTGAGCGCGAACGCCATGTTTTCGTACACCGTCATGTGCGGGTAGAGGGCGTAGTTCTGGAAGACCATCGCGATGTCGCGGGCCTTCGGCGGCAGGTGCGTGACGTCCCGGTCGTCGATGTAGATCGCGCCGTCGTCGACGTCCTCCAGGCCGGCGAGCATGCGCAGGCTGGTGGACTTGCCGCAACCGGAGGGGCCGACCAGGACGAGGAACTCGCCGTCGCCGATCTCGAGTTCGAGCTGGTTGACCGCCGGGCGTTCGGTGCCCGGGTAGATCCGGGACGCCTTGGCGTAGGTGACCGTAGCCATGAGGGGACGCTTCCTTTCACCGGCAGGAACGTGCCGGACGATCCGAGTGAAGGAGCGACCGGCACGGGCGTCCGTGCCGGCGCCACGGGCGTCGTTGGGTTAACCCCGGTGTCGTCCGTGTCACTGCACGGTAAACGGCTTTCGCCGCACTGCCAAGGTCCAGGACTCTTGATGGGACCAGCGGCATTCGCATTCCGGTCACTCGGGCACGGTCGGACACGAATCGACGCCTGCCCGTCGGGTTGTTGACGTTTCCCGTGCTCGGGACCCCTGCCGGGCGGGAAAACCGGACGTCGGTCGCTATGCTGACCACGACACAGCGCCCCTGTAGCTCAGCTGGCCAGAGCACCCGCCTTGTAAGCGGGATGTCGCCGGTTCGATCCCGGCCGGGGGCTCCATCCGTATCGCGTACGGAACACCGGGGCGACACCTCGGTGTGGCCGGGTGTTCAGGCGGGCTCGTTAGGCTCCGCCTCCACCCGTCGTCACGACCAGGGACGCCCGCCGCCGTGCACCACGCCAATCACTACTACGGGCACTCCCACGTGCTGGCCCGCTACTGCGGGCTCGACGATCGGGAGCCTCCGCGCATCCACGGCCACCTCCAGCACGGCTGGAACATCGGCGACGGGATGGCGCCGGACCACGAGTTCGTGCCGGGGGTGCCGCTGTTCCTCTGGTCCGAGCGGACCCGGCGGCGGGCCTGGTCGCTCGGGCGTCGGCAGACGTACGTGGTCGGCTCGCCGTGGGCGTACCTGCTGGCGATGGCGCCGGACGGCCCGCAGCGGCGGGAGGGGACCATCTGGTACCCCTTCCACGGCTGGGAGGGGCAGCACGTGGTGGGTGACCACGGCCGGCTGATCGACGAGATCCGGGCCGTGGAGCCGGGCCCGGTGACGGTCTGCCTCTACTGGCAGGAGTACCGGTCGACGCGGGTGCGGCAGCACTACGAGCGGGCCGGTTTCCGGGTCGTCTGTCACGGCTACCGGGGCGGCCGGTGGACCGACCTCGACCCGGGGTTCCTCCACCGGCAGCTGGCCGAGCTGCGCCAGCACCGGCGGGTCGCCTCGAACCGGTTGTGCAGTGCGATCTTCTACGGCATCCTGGCCGGCTGCGAGCCGGCCGTCTACGGCGACCCGATGCAGCTGGCCGGTGAGGCCCCGGTCTGGGGCGGCCAGCCGCGGATCCGGCGGCAGTGGGCGGCACTGCACGGCCCACGGGTCGACCCGGGCGACGCCCGCGCCCTGGCCGTGGCCGAGCTGGGCGCCGACCGCCTGCTCCCGCCGGCCGAGTTGCGCCGGCTTTTCCGCTGGCCCGACCCCGCAACGGACGCGCCGGAGAGCGGGACCCGCGACGACGAGATGCCGGACCGGTACGGCACGGAGGTGGTCCGATGACCGAGCGAAGTGCCGGCGTCCAGTTGCTCGGCGGCGAGATGCTCGCCTGGTCGGATCTTGACGGAAAGCACGGCCCCGGCCCGGTCGGCGGAGCGGCCCTGGCCGCACTGCTCTCCACCGGGCAGGGGCACACCCTGGTGGTCGGCCCGCACGATCCGGACCTGCTCGACGCGCTGCCCGCGACGGAGCTGACCGTGCTGGTGCGAGGGGTGCGGGACGCCGAGAACCTGGCCGCGCGGTACGCCGACCGGCCGGCCGTCCAGGTGTGCTGCGGCAGCCCGGAGAAGCTCGCCGCACTGGGGCCGTACGACACCGTGGTCGCCCTGGACGGGCTGGCCCGGCTCAGTTCGGTCGAAGGACCGGAACTGGCCTGGGGGGAAGCCTTCGACCTGATCGTGTCGGTGCTGCGGCCGGGTGGCCGGCTGCTGCTCGGCGTGGAGAACTTCCTCGGGCTGCACCGGCTGCTGGCGCTGCCGCCGGAGAGCACCGACTCCGACTGGTCGACGCTCGGCGAGCACGACGAGACGCGTCCGGCGGGGCTGACCCGGGTACGAAACCGGGTGACGGCGGCCGGGCTGTGGATCGCCGGCACCTGGGCCGCGTACCCGTCGCCGCTCGCGCCGACCGCCCTGCTGGGCCCGGAACTACTCGCCGACGGCGACGTCACCGGCTTCCTCCAGGCCACGCTGGGCGGCACCGGGTCCGACTCGCCGATGCTGGCGGATCCGGCCCGCTCGGCCGGGGCAGCCGTCCGGCACGGCGTCGCTGCGGAGCTGGCGCCCGGATGGGTCCTGCTGGCCGAACGCGTTCCGGCCATCCATGCCGCGGCGGGCCAGGTCACCGCGCCGGAGGGTGGGGCACTGCCGGCGGCGGTGCTGGTCCGGGACGGCCGGCTCCGGGAGGTCCACCGTGACCCGGCCGGCGGGTGGTGGTTCGCCGACGGTGGCCCGGTTCCGCCGGGGCGTACCGTCGAGGATCTGGTGGTGGCCGCCACGCTGCGGCGGGACCTGCCGGCGGTGCGGGCGCTGCTCGGCGGGTGGCAGGCCGGCGCGGAGGCCGGGGTCCCGGCGGACCAGGTGGTGGTCACCCCGCCGGTGCCTGGCACGGGTTGGCGGGCCCGGCCGAGCCGGTGGCGGCGCTGCGGCGGCTGGCGTCCCGGCTGGTCGACGCCGGGCTGGCCCACCTCTGGCCGGTGCCGGCCGACGAACTGGCGGCGACCCTCGCCACGATGGCCGGGCGTAATCCCGTGCCGCCCGCCCGCGAGGCCGGGACGGCCGGGCGCGAGCCGGTGCCGCCTGCCCGCGAGGCCGGGACGGCCGGGCGTCAGGGCTGGCGGGAGCTGCTGCTGGACCGGGACCGGCTGGCCCGCGAGCTGGCCGAGGCCCATGCTCTGCACCGGTGGTACGACCGGACGCTCACCGAACGCGACGAGGAGCTGAGGCGGCTGCGCCGGATCGTGTCCCTGCTCAGCGGCACGCCGACCGCACGAGCCGGCCGCCTGCTGCTCGCCACCGCCCGCACCGCCCGCCGCACCGCCCGCTCCACCCTCCGCCGCCTCCGCCCCCCGACCGACACATGACCGCCCCGCCGCGCCCGTCACCCGTCACGGTCCAGATCGCGCCGTGCCGGCCGGCTCGTCGCTGATCATGCAGTTGTGGTGCCTCGCAAAAGGTATTTAAGGGTCTCAACACCCACCATAACTGCATGATCACCGGAGGGGGTGGGGGAGGGGGAGGGAGGTGTAGAGGGATTCGAGGGTGCGGGTTTGTTTGGGGAGGTCGAAGTGGGCTTGCACGCGGTGGTGGGCCTCGTGGCCCAGGCGGTCGCGGAGGGCGTGGTCGGTCAGCAGGCGGCGGATGTTGGCCGCCAGGGCCGGCCGGTCGCCCTCGGGGCCGAGCAGGCCGTTCGCCTCGTGGATGATCGCCTCGGGGATGCCGCTGTGGTACGTCGAGACGACCGGCACACCGAGGCTCCCGGCCTCCAGGATCGTGGTCGGCAGGCCCTCGGTGTCGCCGTCCGGGGCGGTACGCGACGGTGCCGCAAGGACTCGGGACTCGGCCACGTGTCGCAGCACCTCGGCTGGCGGCAGCGCGCCGAGGAACGTCGCGTCCACGCCCAGCCGCTCGGCGCGGGCGCGTACCCGCTCGTGCAGCGGCCCGGTGCCGATCAGCAGGACCCGGGGGCGCAGGTCCGGCAGCAGCCCGACCGCCTCGACAAGATCGTCGACCCCCTTCTTCTCGACGAAGCGGCCGACGAAGATCACGTCCCAGCTCTTCGGGCCGGACGCCGGCTCCGCCGGGACGGGCACCCCGATGTGATGCACGCGGACCTTCGCCGGATCCGCGCCGAGTTCCACCGCCCGGTCCCGGATCGGCCCGGAAACGGCGAGGATCAGCGCGGCCCGGTCGAACGCGGTCCGCAGGTTGCGCCGGTGCCGGACGCCACGCGGCCCGGGGGCGGCCGGCTGCCGGGTGACGTCGAGGCCGTGCAGGGTGATGACCAGCGGAATGCCGAGCTGCGTGGCGGTGCGGCTGACCAGCCAACCGTCGCCGCCGAAATGGGCGTGCACCACGTCGGGCCGCAGTCGGGCCAGCAACCGGCGCAGCCGGGGCGTACCACCGGTCAGCCGCAGTTGTAGCCACTCGCGGCGACCACGCGGGGTGTCCGGGCAGAGCACCACGTCGGTGTCCCGGGCCAGCGGCGAGGCGACCCGGACGGCACCCAGGTAGACCGGACGCCAGGTGGGCAGCGCGTCGGCCTGGTTGCGGATGAACGTCTCGGAGCCGGGTAACAGGCAGCTCCGCCAGATCACGGCGACCCTATCGCCGGACATCGGCCCCGGTTTCCGTCGACCCGGCCCGCGCCGCCGGGTCGGTGCGGCGGCCGAGGATCCGGTCGCGTATCCGGTGCCGCAACTGCGGAGGGATCAGCCAGATCTGTAGGAACGTCAGGTAGTCGAGGAAACTTGGTCGGCCGTGCCGGCGCGCCTCGGCGAGCAGCAGGCGGAAGACCCGGAAGCTGCGGGTCGGCGCGGCCATCGAGCTGATGATGCTCATCGTGATCGCGGCGTACGCCCGGGGAGTGATCAGCGGCCGGATCCCGCGCAGCCACTCCAGCTGCGCCTGCCATGGCGAGCTGAGACTGATCCGCGGGCGATCCTCGTCCTGGTGCCAGAGCACCAGCGGCTCGGCGGCGATGACCAGGTCGACGTCCGGGTGGCTGGTGGCGCGTACGGTCCAGTCGAGTTCCTGCTGCCGGCGCAGGCCGACGGTGAACGGCACCCGGCGCAGCAGCTCGGTCGGCGCCATGATGGTCGAGGTCTGGATGAAGCCGTCGCCGTGGAAGAGTCCGCGCCGCAGCGTCAGGTACTCGCAGATCGGCTCGCCCGGCTCGGGTAGCCGACGGGGCATCACGAACTCCGCGCGCGGCGTCTTGTTGACCAGGCGGCTGGCGACGATCGGGCTCGGTATCGACGCTTCGCGGGCCACGTCCAGCTGGACGGCCAGCTTGCCGGGCAGCCACTCGTCGTCGTCGTCCAGCAGCGCCGTCCAGCGGGCACGGGCCTCGCGTACGCCCATGTTGCGGGCGTTGGGGGCACCTCCCTTGGCGGGTAGCTCCACCACCCGCAGCCGGGGGTCGCCGATCTCGGCGAGGGCCTTGCCGGTCTCCTCGTCCGGCCCGTCGACCACGACGATGACCTCGATGTCGGTCACGGTCTGGGCGAGGGCGCTGCGCACCGCCCGGGTAACCAGCGCGGGCCGGGCGAGGGTGGGTACGACCACGCTGACCTCGGGTGTGGAAGGCATGACCACCTGCTCACTCGCGCCGGAAACGACATGTGCGCAGAGCGACGCTAGGGGTCCCGGGCGGCCCGCCGGTGAATGCCGGGCAGCGGTCAGGCGTACAGCGGCGGTCGCCGCCGGTGACCCCGCCCGGTCGGCCCGGCCGCCCGCGCCGCTATGGTCGCCGGACCAGGGCCGGCTCCTGGGCGCAAGGGTCGGTACGTCGGCCGGTCAGAGGGGTGGTGCGCGGTGTCGGACGCGGAACTGGTCGTCGAGGTGGCGGGTGCGGTGGCCACGGTGGTCATCCGTAACCCGGGCCGACGCAACGCGATGACGCCGGCCATGTGGCGCCAGCTGCCGGTGCTGCTCGACGGCCTGGAGGCCGATCCGGCGGTCCGCGCGCTGGTGCTCACCGGCGCCGACGGCACCTTCTGCGCCGGCGCTGACCTGAGCGACCTCGACGAGCTGCTGGAGGCCGGCGACGGCAGCATCGCGGTCACGGCGGAGGAGCGGCTGGCCGGTTTCGCCAAGCCGACCGTGGCCGCCGTGCGGGGCGCCTGTGTCGGCGGTGGCTGCCAACTCGCGGTCGCCTGCGACCTGCGGATCGCCGCCGACGACGCGCGGTTCGGCGTACCGCCGGCCCGGCTCGGCCTGGTCTACCCGGCGCCCACCACCCGCCGGCTGACCCGGCTGGTCGGCCCGTCGGCGGCCAAGCACCTGCTCTTCACCAGCGAGCTGATCGACGCCGGGCGGGCGCTGCGGATCGGCCTCGCCGACGAGGTGCTGCCCGGTGCCGACCTGGCCGCCCGGGTCGACCGGCTCACCGCCGCGATCGTGGAGCGCTCGCAGCTCAGCGTCACCGCCACGAAGGAGATCATCGACGGGCGCGCGGACGACGACCGGGTCGCCTGGTGGCACGGGCAGGTGCGGGCCAGCGGCGAGGCGCGGGAGGGTGTCGCGGCGTACCACGAGCGCCGGCCGCCGCGCTTCGGATGGACACCACCCGCCGGCCACTGACCCGCGCGGAATCGAAGCCCGGCGAGCGCCGAGCGCCTGCGCCGGCGAGCAACCGGCAGCGGCCGGCGGCTGGCGGGACGGGTGGCGATGGCTCGACGCCGGGTGGCAGGCGGTCGTCGGGCGGCGCGTGGCGGGCGGTGGGCGGTGGTCAGGTGACGGGCGGCGGCTGCCCGGTGGATCAGCGTGGAGTGGTGGCTGTTGGATGGCGCCGAGCGAGCAGGCCCCGGGGGCGGACCGAGCGGACCGGTTCGGCCGCGGCACCCTCCGCCCGCAGGATGTGGTTCGCCGCGATGATGCCGGTGGCCGCCGCGCGTTCCATCAGCGCGCTGGGAAAGTCGGTGCGGATGCCGTCACCGGCCAGGTAGAGACGATCGGCGTCGGTGCGTACCCCGGGCCGCCGGCCGTGGCTGCCCGGGGCGAAGGCCGGCGCCTTCGCCCCGACCCGGGCCCGCAGCCGGGCCGCCTCCGGCCAGAGCCCGGTCAACTCGGCGCGCATCCGTTCGGCCAGCTCCGCGGCGAGCACGCCCGGTTCGCAGGCGTACGCGTGCAGTTCGATCACCGAGCCGCCGGTGCGCTCCGCCCAGCGTCGCGACTCGTGCTCCAGCCGGTGGTACAGGGTCACCGAGTCCAGGGTGGACTGGCGGGAGACGCCGCTGAAGATCGCCCGCCCAGCGTCGACATCCCCGTCGCACCAGTAGCGCGCGACCGCGTACGGCGGACCGGGCCGACCATAGGCGGGCAGCGCCGCCACCAGTTCCGGGGCGGCCTCGGCCAGCATCGGGGAGCCCGCGACCAGTGTGGCGAGGGCCGGCGGGTCGACGGCGAGCACCACGTGCCCGGCCCGGTACGCGCCCTCGGTGGTGTCCACCCGCCATCCGGTGGCCTCCCGATGCAGCGCGGTCGCCGCGACGCCGGTGAGCACCCGACCACCGTGGAACTCCACGTGCCGGGCCAGCGGTCGCCAGATCGCCGTGGCGTAGTCCTCGTCGGGGCAGTCGAAGGCCAGCCCTTCCGGGTTGCCCAGCAGATAGAAGTGGAACTGGGCGATCATCTCAGCGGCCGACATCTCCGCCTCGTGGTTGAAGAACGAGTGGGAGAAGACCTCGAAGAGCATGGCCCGGGCCCGGTCCGGCAGCCGCAGCGAGGTGAGCAGCTGATCGGCGGTGACGTGGTCGAACTCGGCGTAGGTGCGCGCCGGGTCGTAGGCCAGCAACGGCAGGGCGGCGTCCCGGTCCATCCCGCGCAGGTCGCGCAGGCGCAGGCTGGGACTGCGGGCCAGCAGGGCGAGCAGGTTCACCGGCGGGGCGGGTGGCAGCCGGCCGAACTCCTCGGCCGGCCATTCGGCGCTCAGCACCGGGTAGCCGGGGACCGGTCGGAGGAAGCTCAGCGCCGGGTCGATCCGACGCAGGATGTTGCGCCAGTTGTAGTACTGCCGGAAGAAGGCGTGGAAGCCGTGCTCGTTGACCTGCTGACTGCCGTCGGCGAGGGTCTCCGGCCAGGCGCCGAGCCGCCCGCCGAGGGTCGGCGCGGCCTCCAGCACGGTCACCGCGACGCCGCGCTCGGCGAGCACCACCGCTGCGGAGATGCCCGCGATCCCACCGCCCACGACCACCGCGGCGACCGGCTGCGGCACCCGGGCAAGGCCACCGCCGCCCGGGTCCACCTCATACGCCCGTACGCCGAGGAGCCGGCCGACCACCTTCGACACCCCCACCCCCCACCCCCACCCGTCCCCCTCAGTCTGCCCCGCCCGCAAGGAAGGGCCCCCTATTAACAGGCCGGTGTTAACAAGGGTCCCCTTTACCTCACGAGGCGTTAATAGGGGGCCCTTCCTTTCCGGGCAGGTGGGGGCTGCGGGAGGTGGCTACGATTCGGGGCATGGCGGAGCCGTTGCTCGATCGGGCCCGACGGGCCGGCCGCCGGTTGCGGGTCAACGGGGAACCACGGGCGCACTACGTGATTTGTGGTCAGGATCCCCTGGCCTACTGGGTGGTGCGGGCGATGCGCGCCACCGAGACGCAAGCCGGCCGGCTGCGGATCACCCTCATCGTGCCCGAACGCCGGCGCTCGCCGGGGCCGGACGGCCGTGACCTGTCCGGCGTCGAGGTGATCCGGGCCGACCGGCTGGACGAGGGCACCTTCCGTCGGGCGGGGCTGGCCGGCGCGGCGGGGCTGGCCCTGCTGCACCAGGACGACGTGGGCAACATGCACGCCGCGCTCTGCGCGCAGGAGGTCGAGCCCGGGTTGCGCCTGGTGGTGCGGATGTTCAACACCGGCCTGGCCAACGGCGTACGGCAGATCTTTCCTGACTCGACGGTGCTCTCGGACGCCTCGATGGCCGCCCCGGCCTTCGTGGCCGCCGCGCTCGGCGAGGTCGCGCCCACGTACTTCCGGCACGGTGGGCGCACCCTCTACGTGGCGCGCCGGGGCGACGTGCGCCCGAGCGAGATCCTCTGCGGCGTGGCCGACATCCGCGATCCCCAGCAGGAGATGGTGCTCCCGGGCGACGACCGGCGGGCCGACGTGGTGCTCGCCGAGGCGCTCGGCCGGCCGGCCGGCACCGAGCTGGCCGCGCGCCGGCTGGTCCGGGCGCGGCGGCGGCGCCGGCCGGTGGCGATGGTGCTCCGGGCGATCCGGGGCTTCGCCACCCGCAAGATCGGGATTGCGGTGATCGTGCTGCTCGCCGTGGTCGGGGCCCTGGGCGGGCTGTACGCCAACGCGGCGCACGTCCCCTGGGCCGACGCGCTCTACCTGACCCTGGTCACCACCCTCACCGGTCAGGATCCGGACACCGCCAAGTCGGCCGCCGAGCAGATCATGCAGGTGGTGCTCAACCTCGCCGGGCTGGCGTTGATCCCGCTGATCACGGCGGTGGTCGTGGACGGCGTGGTCCGGGCCCGGCTGGCCCTGCACACCGGGCGGATCCTGCCCGAGCGGTCCGGGCACGTCGTGGTGGTGGGGCTGGGCAACATCGGCACCCGGGTGATGGCCCAGCTGAACGACCTCGGCATCGAGGTGGTGGCGATCGACAAGAGCGGGGACGCCCGTGGCGCGGGGCTGGCCCGGCGGCTGGGCGTACCGGTGGTGGTGGGGGATGCGGCGCAGGAGGAGACGTTGCGGGCCGCCTCGGTGGCCAGCTGCCAGGCGCTGGTGGTGGTCTCCACCGACGACGGGGCCAACCTGCGGGCGGCGCTGAACGGTCGCACCATCAACGACCAGCTCCGCGTGGTGCTGCGGCTCTTCGACGGCGATTTCGCCGAGCGGGTGCAGCGGGCCTTCGACATCGGCACCTCGCGCAGCGTCTCCTACCTGGCCGCCCCGTCGTTCGCCGCCGCGCTGCTGGACCGGGCGGTGATCGCCACCATCCCGGTCGGCCGGCACGCACTGCTGGTCACCGAGGTCTCGGTGGCGGCCGGCTCGGAGCTGGACGGCCGTACGCTCGCCACCGTCGGACGACCCGGCAGCGTCCGGCTGCTCGCCCACGTACGCGCCGCCGGGCAGCGCCTCGACTGGTCTCCGGACCCGCGCATGGTGATCGTCGCGGGTGACCGGCTCACCGTGCTGGCCCGGCGCGCGGGCCTGAACGCCCTGCTCCGCGCGGCCGGTCCGCCCGAGCCGGAGCCCCCGCCGCCAGCCGGAACACCACCGGTCCCGAGAGAGGCCGAGGAGTGAGGTTCGCCGCCCGGAATCGCTGGTACAACACCGACACCGGTCAGTTCGATACCCGGGACACGGCGAGCAACAGCCCGGTGCCGGACTCGATCAACGCCAACCGTTACCAGTACGGCGACGCAAACCCGCTGACCGTCACCGACCCGATCGGGCACTGGGGCCTCGGCAGCCTGAAGAAAATAACCTGCGGCGAATCAACGATCACGCCACAGGCGTGAATCGAGGAATGTCGACATCCGGTCCGGCATTACGCACCGACTTACGGTCCGACCGGCACCTGACCTGGTAAATCGTGGCGACGCTGGCGGACCCTTCCTTGCCATGACGCGCTATCCTGAAACAGATTCGTCGTAGAAATGGCGAGCCTTTGGCCGGTTCGCCGCGAAGGGGCGGAACAGGCCCCTCATGCGTCACCGCCTGGCGAGAATGGTCGAGGGATGTCGAACGGGTAGCTGCTTCGCACTGCACCGGAATATCTTGACCTTCGGATTGCCCGCCGCCACCATGACAGCAATGGACGACACAACGAGGTTGCGTCTCGGCTGGCGCCGCCGACGCGGCCGGCACCCCGCACTGAGTCCTATCTGGTCGGCTGGGAGGGGGTGCCCGTGCCTCGTCATCCCGAGACCATGATCGTGCCGAACAATGTCCTCGCCGACAGGCGTGCTGGGCTGCCGTCGCCTCGGCGGCCCGGGCAGCGCATGTCTCGCGCCGAGCTAGCCGACGCCGTCAACGCCGCCCTGTACCAGCTCTACCCGGGCCGGAACCTCGCCGCTCACTACGTCGACCACCGATGGGTCGGCAAACTGGAACGAGGGGGTGCGCCACGAGGCGCCTGGTTGTATCCCCGGCGCAGCCGGGAGGAACTCGGAGGGAGGTTCCTGGGTCCGATGGCTTACCTGGATCCGAAAGGTGAAGGGGACCGCAGCATGCCAGGAAATCAGCGGCCGGGTCCAGACGTTGGGGACGGTGCGTTGAGGGACCCGCACGATATGGCGAAGGCTGGATGGCCTGAATCCCAATCTCCAGAAGAGGAAAGTTCCCCTCCGCCGGAAAGACGTCTGAAACCGGTGCCAGCCCTGCGGCCAAGTTCGCCTCAGTACGCCGCAACCTTCGGGGCCATGGAGCGATGTCCAGTGAGGGCATTCAAGGAGATGAGTGGGACGCCTACGTCGTGCTCGTACGTATGACCAGGACGAACGTGGGATCGCCTACGGGACGCGAGTCCTATGGCGACGGAGGCCCAGTAGTAGTCGCCGGAGTTACGCCCGGCCGAGGAGGACGGGAAAGCCGTCCGCAGGGCGAAGTGGGCCAGGTGATCGGGTGTCTTGATGCCGGGAGGTATGCGTAATGCAGAACGCCGAAACGGTGCTGGATGTCCTGCGTGAGCGCGGTAGGCGTGGCCTGCCGCTGGAGCAACTGTATCGGCAGATGTTCAACCCGCAGTTGTATCTGTTGGCTTACGGCCGCGTCTACGCCAACAAGGGTGCGATGACGGCCGGGGTCACACAGGAAACCGTGGACGGCATGTCGCTGGGCAAGATCGACCGGATCATCGAGGCGATGCGCTTCGAGCGGTACCGGTTCCGCCCGGTGCGGCGGGTGCCTATCCCGAAGAAGTCGGGGAAGGGCAAGACGCGCCCGCTTGGCCTGCCGACGTGGTCGGACAAGCTGGTCGGTGAGGTCGTGCGCCTGCTGTTGGAGGCGTATTACGACGTCCAGTTCTCCGACCGCTCCCACGGGTTCCGCCCACGGCGCGGCTGTCACACCGCTTTGCGGGAGATCGCCAACACCTGGAGCGGAACAACCTGGTTCATCGAGGGAGACGTCTCCGACTGTTTCGGGTCGCTCGACCACACGGTCATGATCGACACGCTGGCGGAGAAGATCCACGACAACCGGTTCCTGCGGCTGGTGCGCGCCATGCTCACCGCCGGGTACCTGCAGGACTGGGTCTGGCATGAGACGCTGTCGGGCGCCCCGCAAGGCGGCGTCGCTTCGCCGATCTTGTCGAACATCTACCTGCACCGCCTCGATCAGTTCGTGGAGACGGTGCTGATCCCGCAATACACCCGAGGGAAACGCCGGGAACGTAACCCGGCCTACCGTCAGGTGGAGTACGCGCTCGTGACGGCCCGCCGGCGGGGTGACCGCGCACACGCGCGTGATCTTTACCGGCGGTTGCACAGCCTGCCCAGCCAGGACCCTCGGGACCCCGGCTACCGCAGGCTGAAGTATTGCCGTTACGCGGACGACACCTTGCTCGGGTTCGTCGGACCGAAGGCCGAAGCCGAGGAGATCAAACAGCGTCTGGCGGCGTTCCTGCGAGACGAGCTCAAGCTCACCCTCTCGCAGGACAAGACGCTAATCACCCATGCCCGTAGCCAGCGGGCCAGGTTCCTCGGCTACGAGATCCGCGTCGCTGCCAGCGACCGCAGGACCCGACGACCGTCGGCAACCGATCGGCGTAACCGCCGGTCGGTCAACGGTGTCGTCGCCCTGCACGTGCCCAGAGACGTGATCACCGCCAAAAGTGCCCACTACATGGCCCGCGGCACACCCGCCTGCCGCTGCCCACTCGTCAACGAGGGTGACTTCACCATCGTGGCGAAGTACGGGGCCGAGTACCGGGGCATCGTCCAGTACTACCTGCTGGCCGGTGACGTCATGCGGCTACACCGGCTGCGCTGGGTCATGGAGACATCCATGCTCAAGACCCTGGCCCGTAAGCACAAATCGACGGTGTCGAGAATGGCCGCCAGACACAAGGCCAAGACCGTCACACCGTACGGGCCGCGCACGTGCTTCGAGGCCCGCCTCGACCGCGACAGCAGGAGTTCACTGGTCGCACGGTTCGGCGGGATCCCGCTCAAACGACAGAAGACGGCGACCCTCGTCGACCGTCAGCCGACCCGGCCGATCTACGCCCACAAGGAACTCATCCAGAGACTCCGTAAGGGCAGATGCGAGCTATGCCAACAATCGGAAAACATCCAAGTGCACCATATCCGAGGGTTGGCTGATCTCACACCGGCCGGACCGGCACAGCCCGCATGGGAAAAGATCATGACAAACAAGCGCCGCAAGACCCTCGTGGTCTGCGACCACTGCCATGACCTCATCCATGCAACGCCAACCGAACTCACGCCATGATCACTGGAGAGCCGGGTACTCGGAAACGGGTCCGCCCGGTTCGGAGGGAGGCCGCACGGAAAAGGACCTGCTCGATGAGCAGGCACCTCGCCGGGCGGCCCACCCTACAGCACCGTTGGCCCAGCGAGCAACGCCGAGCCGGCCTGCGGAACGTTCTCGGCGCCGACACCGACGGCGAGCTCGGTCTCTACAACCCACGACGCACCGATGACCGCCCCACCTACGATGAGCGGCGATATCGGCGAGCCGGAAGCACGCCAGCGCGCATCACCTCGTTCGCCGCAGGGAGTACTGCTGCGCTGGATCCCGATAGGCGCGCCAGAGTGGCAAACGAGGCGGATGTCGTAATGGCTGAGGTGGACCGGCATAAGCGGGATGGCCACGTCAGCCGCCGCGCCCTCCTACAGGTGCTGCCCACCGGTGTGGTGGCGTCACTGACCGGCGCAGATCGGGTGGCTGCGCGAACGGCTGAGGTAAATCCGGCCATCGTGGAGCATTTCGCGGCGCTGCGGTCAGTGCTCGTGGAGTCGGACAACCGGGTGGGAGGGGCAGCCGTCTTACCGACTGCCCGGCAACAGCTTGGCCACATTGCCGCCTACCGCCGAACTGCCCGAGGCGTTCTACATGACGCGCTGTTGAGCACCGAAGCGCGGTGGGCGGAGTTCGCTGGTTGGCTCAGCGACGACCTGGGCGATCGTGACGCCGGCGCCTGGTGGCTCGCCCAAGCGTTGACCATGGCCCAGGAAGCCGGAGACGTCGAGTTCAGCGCCTACGTATTCGCCCGTATGGCGCAACGAGCCACCGACGCCGCTGACCAGGACCGGGTACTCGGCCTCGCGCGCGCCGCCGAACGCGCTGGCGGCAGCCGGAAGCAGGTTCAGGCTTTTGCGGCGGTGCAACGCGCACATGGTCACACTGTCGACGGCGATATCGCCGCGTTCCGAGCCGCCGTCGACGACGCTCAGCACCTCGCTGCCACGACAGGTGAGGATGACCATGGCCTCGGCTCCTTTTGCACCACCGCATACGTCAGCGCGCAGGAAGGCGAAGGCTGGCTTCGGCTCGGCCGCCCTCGTACCGCCATCGGCTGCTTTGACCGAGCCCTGAAAGAGTGGCCGGAGCCGTACCAACGCGAGCGGGGGCGCTACCTGGCACGGGCCGCCGCCGCCCACGCCGCCGCCAACGAACCCGAGCAAGCCGCCGACGCTGCCCTCGCCGCGCTTAACCTTGCCCGCCTCACCAGGTCGACACGAATTCACCGTCAGATCAACGCCGTCAGCCATCAGCTCACGGCGTTCTCCGCCGAGCCCGCCGTGCAGCGCTTCCAGACCGCGCTGGCCACATCCCCGCCGATGGCATGACCGGCAGCCGTAATCCCGCTCACGGCCTCGACGTCACTTTCATCGGCCGGGCCAACATCGACCTGACCATGCAGGTCCCTCACCGTGCCCGCCCGGGCCGCACCGCCAAAGGCTCTCCCTTGACCGTCAGCGCCGGCGGCAAGAGCCTCAACCAGGCCATCGCCGCCGCCCGCCGTGGCGCACGCACCGCGCTGATCGCCAACGTCGGTGCCGACGCCTGGGGCCACCACATCACCACGACCTTGACCGACGCTGGCGTCGACACCCGTCACGTCCACCTGATTCCCGACGCCACCACCGGCGCGGCCATCATCGAGGTCACCCCCGACGGCGAAAGCTACATCACCCTCGCCCTCTCACCCGCCACCGAACTCACCAGCGAGGACATCGACCACGCCGCCGCTGGCCTCACCACCCAAGCAGTGGTCGTGCAACTCGACCTGCCGCCCGAACCCACAACCACGTTGCTGAGCCACCGCCGCGCACCGATCGTCATCGGCAACCTCGTTCCCCACCCCCACCTTGACCCCAATCTGCTACAGCGCCTCGACATCCTCGTGGTCAATCAGCACGAAGCTGCCGCAATCCTCCGAAGCACCACTGATGATCCCGTGAACGCCGCAGTCGCATTGCGACGCCTCGGCCCCCGCGCCGTCATCGTCACCGCAGGCGAGCACGGCGCCGTCTACACCCATCCCCACGGATCCGGCACCGCACCCGCGCCCACCGTCCAGGCCATCGACACCACCGGAGCCGGCGACGCCTTTCTCGGTAGCCTCGCCCTCGACCTCGCCCGCAACATCCCACTACACGACGCCATCACCACCGCTGTCCGCGCCGGCTCCCACACCGTCCAACACATCGGGGCCCACACACCGGCTGGCAAGACCTCACCGCCGTGACCTGCAGAAACCCAAACGCACTGACCCTGGGGGTCGCGGTGGGTCAGTGGCGGGCTGGGCGGACGGCGTACCAGGTTGCGCCGAGGGCGAGGATGCCGAAGCCGGCGAGCACGGTGGGCAGCGGCAGGTTGACCGCCAGCAGCACGCAGCCGACCAGCCCCGCCACGGCGAGCGCCTGCACCGGCAGCTTCCGCTCCGGCGCCCGGCCGAGGGTCAGCGCCGCCGCGTTGGTGATGGCGTAGTAGACCAGCACGGTGACGCTGGAGAAGCCGATCGCGCTCCGCACGTCGGCCAGCGTGACCACCAGGATCACCACGGCGGCCACCGCCAGTTCGGCCCGGTGCGGCACCCGGTGCACGGGGTGCACGGCCGCCAGCACGGCGGGCAGGTCACGGCGGCGGGCCATCGCCAGGGTGGTACGGCCGACCCCGGCCACCAGGGAGAGCAGCACCCCGGTCACCGCGACGGTCGCCCCGGCGCGGACCACCCAGGCCAGGCCGGGCAGCCCGGCGGCGGTCACCACGTCGGCCAGGGGCGCGGCGGAAACGGCGAGCCGGGCCGGCCCGAGCACCCCGAGCGTGACCACGGCCAGCACCAGGTAGATCGCCAGCACCAGGCCGAGCGCCAGCGGCACCGCCCGGGGGATGGCCCGTTCCGGCTCGCGGACCTCCTCGCCCAGGGTGGCGATCCGGGCGTACCCGGCGAAGGCGAAGAAGAGCAGGCCGGCGGCGGTGAGCACGCCCCGGGCGGAGCCGCCGGGCTGGTCGATCCGGCCGATCGAGACGCCGGTCGCGCCGGCCACCGCGACCAGGGCCAGCACCGCCAGCACGACCAGCACCAGGACCCGGGTGGCGGTCGCGGTCTTGGTCACGCCGCGCAGGTTCACCCCGGTCACCGCGATGACGACGGCGACCGCGACGACCCGGGCCTGCCCCGGCCAGAGGTACGCCCCGATGGTCAGCGCCATTGCCGCACAGCTGGCGGTCTTGCCGACCACGAAACCCCACCCGGCGAGGAAGCCGGCGAACGGGCCGAGGCGTTCCCGGCCGTACACGTAGGTGCCACCGGACTCGGGGTAGCGGGCCGCGAGCCGGGCCGAACTGGTCGCGTTGCAGTATGCGACGAAGCCGGCCAGGGCCAGTGCCACCAGCAGGCCGGTCCCGCCGGCCGCCGCGGCGGCCGGGGCGAGGACCACGAAGACGCCCGCGCCGAGCATCGACCCCAGACCGATGACCACGGCATCCGGCACGCCGAGCCGGCGTTCGAGTTGGTCCACGGCGGCACCCTAGGAGGAGGGCTGGGTGAACGGGCGGTCCCATCGCCGTAACGGGCCGGGTAGCGGCAGGTCGTCCCAGGGCGCCCGGTGCAGTATCCGGTCCAGCAGCAGCCCCAGCAGCAGCCCGGCCATGGAGTCGGTCAACCAGTGCCAGCCCAGGTAGGTGGTGGTGCAGAGCACCACGGCCGGCGGGACGACCCGGACCACGAGCACCAGCGGGCGCGGCATGGCCCGGCCGAGGCCGGCCAGCAGGGGAGCGAGCAGCAGCGCGATCACCCCGTACCAGAGGATCGCGTTGGCCACGTGCCCGGACGGGTATGACTGGGCGAACCGCACCGGCAGGCCGTCCTGGAAGAGCGGGAGGGTCTGCTCCGGCGGCAGGAACGGTTCCTTGACGCTGGCGCTCGGCGCCGGCCGGGCGGTCCACACCTTCAGCGGGCCGATGGTCAGGTAGGTCAGCACGAAGGCGGTCACCGGCACCAGCAGGGGGCGCGCCGAGCGCAGCCGGATCGCCAGCAGCACCCCCAGGCCGGCCGCGATCAGCGTCAGCGGGGTGCCCTGACCGAGATAGTTGAGGACGGCCGCGATCCACCAGGCGGCGGTGGGCCGGTGGGCGTCGGCCCAGTCGGCCACCGCGCGGTCGATTCCGAAGAACCACCCGGCGGCGAGCGCCCCGGTCAGCCCGACGAGGGCGGCCAGCAGCAGCGCGTCGAACCACCAGCCGGCCGGGCGGACCGGCCTCAGGCGCAGCTTCCGGCGTACCGTCGTGGTCCCCTGCACCCCGATCACGCTACCGGCCCGGCGCGGCGGCCGGGTCGGGGCGGGTGCTGCGGATCGCCGCCGGGACCTCGCCTCGGCTCGGCATGATCGCCTGGCGCGGTGCGGGCGACTGTGTGCCGAGCCACGCGGGGAAGCGTTCCGGCGGCCCAGGCGTCAGACTTGACGCCGTGCGGATCACCTCGGCCCTCGTCGACCCGGCGCTGCTCGACCTGCCCTGGTCGACCCCGTTGGAGCAGTGGCCGGCCGAACACCTGGTCGCGCTGCCGCAGGGCATCTCCCGGCACGTGGTGCGCTTCGTGCGCCTCGGTGGGTACGTCTACGCGGTCAAGGAGACCGGCGAGCGGGTTGCCGAGCGGGAGTACGACCTGCTGCGCGCCCTGGAGCGGATCGACTTCCCGTCGGTGCAGGCGGTGGCGATCGTCGCCGACCGGGAGTCCGAGGCGGGGGAGCCGCTGGATCCGGTGCTGATCACCCGGCACTTGCAGTTCTCCCTGCCGTACCGGGCGCTCTTCTCGCACACGCTGCGACCGGAGACGATGGGCCGGCTGCTCGACGCGCTCGCTGCGCTGCTGGTCCGGATGCACCTGACCGGGTTCTTCTGGGGCGACTGCTCGCTGTCGAACACGCTGTTCCGGCGGGACGCGGGCGCTTTCGCCGCGTACCTGGTCGATGCCGAGACCGGCGCGCTGCGCACCGCGCTCTCCAACGGCCAGCGTGGCGAGGACCTGGAGATCGCCCGGGTCAACATCTTCGGCGAGGCGCTCGACCTCCAGGCCGCCGGCCTGCTGCACGAGTCGATCGACCCCGAGGTGGTCTGCGAGGAGGTCGTGCAGCGCTACGAGCGGCTCTGGCACGAGATCACCTACGAGCAGCAGGTCGAGCGGGCGGCCCGGCACGACATCGAGGGCCGCATCCGCCGGCTCAACGAGCTGGGCTTCGACGTGGCCGAGGTGGCCATGTCGACCATCGGCAACGGGCGGTACCTGATCCGGCCGAAGGTGGTCGACGCCGGTTACCACCACCGGCGGCTGCTCCGGCTGACCGGGCTGGACGCCGAGGAGAACCAGGCCCGCAAGCTGCTCAACGACCTCGACGCGTACCGGGCGGAGAGCGACCTGATCGACGAGCAGCAGGCCGCCCACCGCTGGCTGACCGAGGTGTTCGAGCCGGTGGTCCGGGCGGTGCCCACGCACCTACGGCGCAAGCTGGAGCCGCAGGAGCTCTTCGCGCAGATCATCGAGCACAAGTGGCTGCTCTCCGAGCGCGCCGGCCGGGACGTCGGGATGCGGCATGCGGTGCAGTCGTTCCTGGCCGACGTGCTGGTGCACCGCCCCGACGAGCAGGCCGTCCTCGGCGTGGAGATCCCGACGACCGGCTGACCGGCGCGGTCCGCCGCGCCGCCGCGGCCCCAGAGCGCGGCGGGCGGCCACCGCACCCGGTCACTCCACCCAGGAGCCGCCGCGCATCACTTGGACGATCTGGAGGTCGTCGTCGAGCACCACCAGGTCGGCACGGAGACCGGCCTGGAGGGCGCCGACCTGGTCGCCGAGGCCGACGGCCAGGGCCGGAGTGGTGGAGACCATGCGTACCGCGTCGGGCACCGGGATGCCGGCGGCCACCGTGTTGCGCAGCGCCACATCCATGGTGAGGGTGCTGCCGGCGATCGCGCCGTCGCGGGCCAGCCGGGCCACCCCGTCGGCCACCGTCACGGCCTGGCCGCCCAACTCGTACTCGCCGTCCGGCATGCCGGCGGCGGCCATCGCGTCGGTGACCAGCGCGCATCGTTCGGGACCGGCGTTCGAGGCGGCGAAGGTGAGCGTCCCCTCGTGCAGGTGCACCCCGTCGGCGACCAGCTCGCAGACCACGTTCGGCGCGGTCAGCAGCGCCACCACCGGCCCCGGCTCCCGGTGGTGGACCGAACGCATCCCGTTGAACAGGTGGGTGCCGACGCTCGCGCCCGCCGCGACCGCGGCGACCGTCTGCTCGTACGTCGCATCGGTGTGACCGACCGCGGCCACCACGCCGTGCCCGGTGAGCAGCCCGATGGCCTCCAGCGCGCCGGCCCGCTCGGGGGCGAGGGTGACCATCCGCACCGCTCCGTCGCCGAGCTTGATCAGCTCGGCCAGCTCGTCCATGGACGGGTCGCGGAGGAACTCCGGGTTCTGCGCGCCGCAGCGGGCGGCGGAGAGGTAGGGCCCCTCGAAGTGGATGCCCGCCAGCACGTCCTCGCGGACCAGCGGGGCGAAGGCCGTGGTGGCCGCGCGCATCAGCTCGAAGGGCGCGCTGACCAGGCTGGCCAGTAGGCTGGTGGTGCCGTGCCGCAGGTGGAACGCGGCGGCGGCCCGGGCCTGCCCGGCATCGCCGGTGGTGAAGGTGTGCCCACCCCCGCCGTGGGTGTGGATGTCCACGAAGCCGGGCACGATCCAGTGCCCGTCCCGCACCGACGGGTACTCCGCGACCGCGCTGATCCGGTCGCCTTTGACCTCGACGCAGCCCTGCCAGACCACCCCGCTCGGGGTCACCACCTTGCCGTTCACCCGTAGGGTCATTCCTTCTCCAGCTGGTCGATAGCGAGCAGGGCGGCGCCGAGGCAGCCCGCCTCGTCGCCGAGGGCGGCCGGGACCAGTCGCGGTTCCCGGTGGAAGGTCAGTCTCTCCCGCAGCGCCCCACGCAGCGGGTCGAAGAGCCCGGCGCCGGCCTGGGCGAGCCCACCGCCGAGGACGATGGTCTCCACGTCGAAGAGGGCCTGGCCGGTGGCGAGCCCGTCGGCGAGCGCCTCGACGGCCTCCCGCCAGACCCGGGTGGCCAACTCCTCGCCGGCCGCCGCCCGCGCGGCCACCTCGGCGGCGGTAACCGTCGTCGGGGCGGCGACTTCGGCGGCGGTCACCGTCGCCTGCGTGGCGGTCTCGGCGGCCGGCACCGTCTTCTGAGGAGCGAGTTCGGCGTAGCGGCGTGCGACGGCCGAGGCGGAGGCGATCGCCTCCAGGCAGCCCGGCCGCCCGCAGCCGCAGCGCGGCCCGTCGGGGCGGACCAGGATGTGGCCGAGTTCTCCGGCCGCGCCGTGCGCGCCGGTGGTGGCCGATCCGGCGACCACGTGCGCGGCGGCGATGCCGGTGCCGATCGCCAGGAAGAGGACGTGCCGGGCGTCGCGGCCGGCACCGATCCGCGCCTCGGCGAGGCCGCCGGCACGCACGTCGTGGCCGAGCGCCGTGGGCAGGCCGAGCCGGGCGGACGCCAGTTCGCGCAGCGGTACGTCCCGGAAGCCGACGTTCGCCGACCAGACCGCGATGCCGCGCGCCTCGTCGACGACGCCCGGCACCACGATGCCGAGCGCGGTCGGGGTGAGCCCCTGCGCGCGTGCCGTGCCGGTCAGCCCGTCGGCCACCGCCAGGATCGTGCCGATCACGGCGTCCGCACCGCGACCGGCGTCGGTGGGATGCCGTTCGGCGTGCGCCACGGTGCCGTCGGGTCGGATCAGGGCGCACTTCATGCCGGTGCCGCCCACGTCCAGCGCGACGACGACGTCGTCGTCGGTCACGCCTGTGCCCCGGCAGCCGGCCCGCGGCGACGGGAGGCGTCGTCGCGCCGGCTCACGTGAGCACCACCGACCGGCTCAGGTGCCGGGGCGCGTCGGGGTCGAGGCCGCGACTGGTGGCCAGGGCCACGGCGAAGCGCTGGGCCAGGATCAGGTCGGCCATCGGGTCGACCGGGGTACGCCCGGCGGCCCAGCGGCCGAGCACCGTACGGCAGCCGTGGGTGCGGCTGTGTACGAACGCGGCACCGGTGGCGGCGACGTCCTCGGGCAGCCCATCGGGCAGCTCACCGAAGGCCCAAACCAGCCGGCCCGGGGCGGCCACCGAGATCGGGCCGTGCCGGTAGTCCATCGCCGGGTACGCCTCGGCCCAGAAGGTGGCCGCCTCGCGGCACTTCAGCGCCGCTTCCTGGGCCAACCCGATCGTCCAGCCCCGACCGAGGAAAGTGACCTGCTCGATCAGGCTCGGGTCGATCGGCAGCGGGGCGCGGACGGCCACCTCGGCGTCGGCGACCAGCGCGGTGATGTTGTCGTCGAGCTGCGCCCGGAGCAGGGCCAGCGCGGTGGTGGCGAAGCGGGTCTGCACCACCGAGCGCTCGTCGGCGAACGGCATGGGGACGGCGGCGTCCGCGGTGTCGACCGCCGGGGAGCCGGGGTCGCCGACCAGCACCGTGGTCGGGATCCGGCCGCGCAGCGCGGTGAGCAGGTCCAGCACTTCGGTGGTGGTGCCGGAGCGGGTGATCGCCAGCAGCCGGTCGTAGTGCCGGTTGGCGGGGAACTCGCTGGCCTGGAAGGCGTCTGTCTCGCCGTGGCCGGCGGCCTCGCGGCGGGCGGCGTACGACATCGCCATGAACCACGATGTGCCGCAGCCGACGACGGCGACCCGTTCGCCGGGGCGGGGGAGCCGGTCGAGCACCGTGGGGGCCAGCTCGGCCGCCTGACGCCAGCAGTCCGGCTGACTCGCGATCTCCGCGTGCACGTACGCCATGAGAACTCCTCGCAGGGCGGGCCGCTGCGCAATACGGCTCGTTAACCGCATCTTTCGAGCGCCATTCTGCTCGAAACCTGGTGGTAATGGCAACCGCAGGGGCGATCGAGCAGGTCGAGGTTTTGCCTCATCGTAGTTTCGCGCACTAGTGTGCACGCAACCAATCACGGATCGTTCAGACACGGAGGCTCCGGGGTGGACCGTTACGCGAGATGGAACGCCCTGCTCGAAATGCTGACCGACTCCGGCCGGGTCACCGTCGAGGAGGCCGCCGGGCGGCTGGATGTCTCGCAGGCCACCATCCGCCGGGACTTCGACCAGCTCGCCCAGCAGCAGATGATCACGCGTACCCGGGGTGGCGCGGTCGCCAACGGGGTCTCGTACGACCTCCCGCTGCGCTACAAGACGGCCAAGCACTCGGCGGAGAAGCAGCGCATCGGTGCGGCCGCCGCGGCGCTGGTCTCGCCGGGCACCGTGGTCGGTCTCAACGGCGGCACCACCAGCACCGAGGTGGCTCGGGCGCTGGCCGTCCGCCCGGATCTCAACACCAACGCCGAGGGCGCCCAGCTGACCGTGGTCACCAACGCGTTGAACATCGCCAACGAACTGCTGGTCCGGTCCCGGATGAAGGTCGTGGTGGCCGGCGGGGTGGTGCGACCGAAGTCCTTCGAGTTGGTCGGGCCGCTGGGCGGGGCGCTGCTGCGCGAGGTCACCCTGGACGTGGCCCTGCTCGGCGTGGACGCGATCGACCCGCAGCTCGGCGCCGCCGCCCATCACGAGGGCGAGGCGGCGATGAACAACCTGATGGTGGCCCGGGCCAAGCGGGTGGTGATCATCGCTGACTCGTCCAAGCTGGGCGGTCACGCCTTCGCCCGGATCTGCCCCGTCGACCGGGTCGAGACCCTGGTCACCGACTCCGGTGCCGCGCCCGAGGTGGTGGACGCCTTCCGCGCCGCCGGCGTCCACGTAATCTCCGCCTGAAGTGCAAGGAAGGGCCCCCTGTTAACGCCTCCGGTATAGGAAGGGCCCCCTTTTAACAGCTTCGATCGGCGTGGCGATGCATACCGGGTATTGCCTTCTTCTGCATACCGCGTATGGTGTCGGTCGTCAGTCACACATCATCGGGGGAGGTGCAGCTTGCCAGCTGTCCTGGAGATCGAAGGTCTACGAAAGACGTACCGGAGTCGACGGCGCGGCACCCGCAACGCCCTGGACGGCTTCGACATGCGGGTCGAGGCGGGGCAGGTGCACGGCTTCCTCGGCCCCAACGGCTCGGGGAAGACCACCACACTGCGTACGCTGCTCGGCCTCATCCGGCCGGACGGCGGCCGGATGGCGATCCTCGGGCACGAGGTGCCCGAGACGCTGTCCGAGGTCGCCGGGCAGGTCGGTGCGATCGTGGAGAGCCCGCAGTTCTTCCCGCACTTCAGCGCCCGCGACACCCTGTCGCTGCTGGCCAGCGCGGGTGACGTGCCCGCACAGCGGGTCGACGAGGTGCTGGAGCTGGTCGGGCTGCGCGACCGGGCCGGCGAGCGGGTCAAGACGTACTCGCTCGGCATGAAGCAGCGACTCGCCGTCGCCTCGGCCCTGTTGAAGAACCCGCGGCTGCTGATCCTGGACGAGCCGGCCAACGGCCTCGACCCGGGCGGCATCCGGGAGATGCGCACGCTGATGCGCAACCTTGCCGAATCGGGCATGACCGTGGTGCTGTCCAGCCACATCCTCGGCGAGATCCAGCTGATCTGTGACTCGGTCACCATCATCTCGCTGGGCCGGCGGGTTGCCTTCGGCCCGGTCGACGAGGTGCTGGCGCAGCACTCCTCCGGCGCGGTACGGGTCCGGCTGGAGGCGGTCACCGACCTCTCGGCCGCCGCCACCGCACTGACCCAGGCGGGGGTACGCGTGACCGCGCACCCGGACCACCTGATGCTCGCCGGAGTGGACAAGCCGGCCACGGTCACCCGGCTCCTCGCCGAGCAGGGCCTCTACGTCAGCGAACTCACCCCGGTCGCGGTCGACCTGGAGAGCGTCTTCCTCGAACTGACCGCCACCGCGCCGGTCCCCGGTCAACACCGGCAGGTCGACCAGTCCGTACGAATCGATGGGGTGGCGTCGTCCGCGCCCACCGGGGGAGGTTGGGGCGCGTGAGTCTCTTCCGTACCGAGCTGCGCCGGCTGGCCAAGCGGCGCTTCGCCCGCTGGATGACGGCGGCCGGCCTGCTGGTGCTGGTCCTCATCGTGGCGGGCATGTTCCTCAGCAACCAGAAGATCGGCCCCGAGCAGTGGGCCGAGGCCGAGCGAACCGCCGAACAGCAATATCGGGACGCGGTCAGTTCGAGCGAGCAGGAACGTGCCCTCTGCGAACAGGCGAAGACCTCGGGCGCCGAGTTCTGGACGACCGACTGCGCCAGCATCACCCCGCCGCCCCGGGATGCGTTCGAGGCGGAGTGGTACCTGCCCTCGACCTTCGACTTCCGGGAGAGCTTCGGCGACCTGCTGATCCCGCTCGCGGGAATCCTGGCCATGGTCGGCTTCGTGGTCGGGGCCTCGTTCGTCGGCGCCGAGTGGAACACCGGCGGGATGATGAACCTGCTGCTCTGGCGGCCGAAACGGTTGACCGTCCTGCTGACCAAGCTGGGTGCGCTGCTCACCGGGCTGCTCGCGCTGGCCCTGCCCGCCTCGGTGGCCTGGTTCGGCAGTCTCTGGCTGGTCGCCACCTGGCGCGGGAGCACCGAGAAGGTGACCTCCGGGGTCTGGCAGTCGTTCCTGCTCACCGGGCTGCGCGGCATCGTGCTGGCGATGGTGGCGGCAACGGTGGGCTTCGCGCTGGCCTCGCTCGGCCGGCACACCGCGATGGCGCTCGGCGGGGCGATCGCGGTGATGGTGGTCGGCCAGGTCGGGCTGGGCATCCTGCTGGATGTCGCGGGGGTGCGCTTTGCCGAGGCATGGCTGCTACCCACGTACGCGTACGCCTGGATGGCCAAGACCGTGACGCTCCAGGACTGGCGGTCCTGTAGCGCCACCTACACCGGTGAGTGCAATCCGGCCACCCTGGACATCACCTGGCAGCAGTCGTCGGTGCTGTTCACGGTCGGGGTCGCGGTCATCCTCGGCGCGGCGATGTGGGCGATGCGCCGGCGGGACATCACCTGAGGCAGCCGTGGGCGCGACCAGACACCGGGTCGCGCCCACGACGCCGGGCGGCCGTGTCGACCGCCGGGGCGGTCGCGCCCACGGCGTCAGCCAGCCTCGCTCCCGTGGGCGGGGGCGGGGTGACGGGTGGCCGAGCGCGTCGGATGCGTCCCGTGCGGCCCCTGGCTAGGCTGGGGGTCCGGTTGGCGTCGCCCGTGCCGGCCGCCCCCGTGAGGAGCCCCATGCAGCCCGCCGACGCCACTCAGGCAGCGCAGACCGGCCCGGACGCGATCATCGTCCCGCCGCCGAGGTCCGCGCCGGAGGCGGAGTCGGCGTCGCAGCCCGCCGACGCCACGCCGGATGACGCCGATCACCCCGGCGACGCCAGGCCGGACAGCGCCGATCATCCCGCCGGGACGCGGGCGGACGGCCTCGGCGAGCGGGAGCGGGAGATTCTCGCCTTCGAGGGGCAGTGGTGGCGGCACGCCGGGGCGAAGGAGCAGGCCATCCGGGACCGCTTCGGGCTCTCCGCCACCCGCTACTACCAACTGTTGAACGCGTTGCTGGACAACCCGGCGGCGCTCGCCGCCGACCCGGTGCTGGTCGGCCGGCTGATCCGGCTGCGTGCCGCCCGTACCCGTGACCGGCGTCGCTGAACCTGGGCGAATGTCGGCCCACCAGGTGGGTAGCCGGGGCGGGGAGGTGGCGGCGATGTCCGGAGACGGCCCCCGGGAGGCGAGGCCCACGACCCCGGCGACGGGGAGCACCGTGCTGCCCGAGGCGGCCTCCGCCGAGCGCCGGCGGGGCGCGGCGGTCGGGGTGTCACCGAGCATGCGGGTACGATCCGCGTCCGCCCCGCCGCCCGGCCGCCCGGTCAACGAGGACGTGGCGTTCCGGTTCGGCCCGCTGGTCGGGGTGCTCGACGGCGCGACCGTACCGGAGGGTTTCGACACCGGCTGCGTACACGGGACGCAGTGGTTCGTCCGGCACCTCGCCGCCCGGCTGGGCCTGGCCGAGGCCGCCCGCCCGGCGGCGACGCTGGTGAGCAACCTGGCGGCGGCGATCCTGGCGGTCCGGGCCGACCACGGTGGGCAGTGCGACCTCGATCATCCCGGTACCCCGTCGAGCACGGTGTGCCTGTTGCGCGACGGTGGGGACCAGGTCGACTACCTGGTCCTCTGCGACAGCCCGCTGGTGCTCGACGTCGGCGGCCGGGTCGAGGTGGTCGCCGACCAGCGGTTGGCCGCCTCGGTGGCGGGCCTGCGCGACACCGCCACCGGGCTGCCCGAGTCGGCCGACCGGGCCACCCGGTTCCAGCACGCCGTCACGCTGCAACGGGAACGGATGAACCGTACGCACGGATACTGGGTCGCCGCCGCCGATCCGGACGCGGCGTACCACGCGGTGGTCGGCACGCTGCCGCTGCGCGGCCCGGACGCGGTGCGCCGCGCGGTGCTGCTCACCGACGGGGCCTCCGCCGCCGTCGAGGAGTTCGGGCTGTTCGACTGGGCCGGCCTGCTGGCGGTGGTGACCGCCGAGGGGCCGGGCGGACTGATCGATCGCGTCCGGGTCGCCGAACGGGAGCATCCCGACCGGCGGCGTCGGCACAAGCCGACCGACGACGCCTCCGCGATCTTCTGCGAATTCACCCAGGCGGATGACAACGGAGCGTGAGGCAGTGCGCGTTTTCGGCCCGACCGGCCGATCCCTCCCGCCATAGGTTCCGGTCGTCGCCAACCGGGTGGACGCGCGCTGCGGGGGCCGGAAGACTGCGGCACGTGACGGGTGCGGTCCGGCTGGCGCCGGTGGACGACAAGAACCTCGAACCGTTGCTCTCGGTAGCGGTTGCCGAGGCGGAACCGGCCGACGTGATGCCGCCCGTGGCGGCTCCGGCCGGGTGGTCGCACGCCCGGCGGGAGGCGTTCCGGGAGTTCCACCGGGCCAGCTTCGGCGGCCTCGACGCGCCCAACCGCACCGCCATGTACGCGATCCAGGCCGGTGGCGAGGTGGTCGGAATGATCCGGATGAGCCGGCGGGACGAGCCGGACGCCGTCGAGGTGGGCATGTGGCTCGGCCGTTCGGCCCGTGGTCAGGGCATCGGCGCGGCGGCGCTGCGCGAGCTGTTGAACCTGGCGGCGGCGGCCGGCATGCGGGTCGTGGTGGCGGAGACCGTGCCGGAGAACCGCGGCGCATTGTCCGTGCTCGAAAAGTGCGGCGCGAAGCTACGCGAGGACGGCGACCGGGTGTACGCCGAAATCTCCCTGGACGCGTAGCCGCTGTGCCGCCCGCTGGGAGGCTCAGGCGTTCCCGACGCTCACGTACCAGTCGACACCACCGGCACGCGCGGTCAGCTGCGCTGCTCCGCGTACGCGGCCAGCCAGGCGACCTGGGTGGGGTCAAGGGATGGGCGGACCCGGGATCGGGCCGTCGCCACGTGCCCGGCGGTGACCGTGGAGGCGGTCAGCGACTCGCGCATCGCGGCCAGCGCCGCCTCCCGGACCAGCGCCGCACAGTCGGCCGCCGAGAAGCCGTCCAGCTCCGCGCCGAGCGCGGGAAGGTCGACGTCCTCGGCGAGCGGCACGTTCCGGGCCGCGGCGCGCAGGATCTCCGCGCGTGCCTCGGCGTCCGGGGGCGGCACGTAGACCAGCCGCTCCAGCCGCCCGGGGCGCAGCAGCGCCGGGTCGACCAGGTCGGGACGGTTGGTCGCGCCGATCACCACGACGTTGCGCAGCGGCTCCACCCCGTCCAGCTCGGTCAGCAGGGCGGCGACCACCCGGTCGGTGGTGCCGCCGTCGGTGGCCTGGCCGCGTACCGGGGCCAGGGCGTCCACCTCGTCCAGGAAGACCAGCGTCGGTGCCGCCTCCCGGGCCCGCCGGAAGAGCTCCCGCACCGCGCGCTCGCTCTCGCCGACCCACTTCGACAGCAGCTCGGCCCCCTTGACCGAGAGCACGTTGGCCCGGCCGGACCCGGCCAGCGCGGTCACCAGGTAGGTCTTGCCGCAGCCCGGCGGGCCGTAGAGCAGCACCCCGCGCGGCGGCTGCACGCCGAGCCGGGCGAAGGTGTCCGGGTAGGTCAGCGGCCACAGCACCGACTCGGTCAGCGTCTGCTTGACCTCCACCAGGTCGCCCACGTCGTCGAGCGTGACCCGGGCGAGTTCCAGGGTCGAGGCGGCCATGGTGGTGGGTCGCACCACCTCCAGCGCGGCGGTGAAGTCCGCCATCCCGACGGTCGGGTTCTCCGCCGACTTCTGCCGGCGGGCCGCGCGCACCCCGGCCTCGCGGACCAGGGCGGCCAGGTCGGCGGCGACGAAACCGGGGGTACGCGCGGCGACCTCGTCCAGCCGGACGTCGTCGGCGAGCGGCACCGGCCGGGTCAGCACGGTCAACTGTTCCCGGCGCAGGGCGGCGTCCGGCAGCGGGACGTCGAGCCGCAGCGAGAGCAGGTCCGGGGCGCGCAGTGCCGGGTCGACGGCCTCCGGCCGGCTGGTGGTGCAGACCACCGCCGCACCGGCCCGGACGACCTGCGCCAGGCACTGCCGGAACACGGTCGCCACCGGCCCTGGCGGGTCCGCCGGGGCCAGCGCCTCCACGTCGGTGACCAGCAGCACGGCCGGACCGCCGGCGACCACCTCGGCGGTCACCGCTCGGAGCCGCCCGGCGGCCGAGGAGTTGTTCAGCGCGGCGACCTCGGGCGCCCAGAGCGCATGCACCCGGGCGCCGACCTGGGCGGCCACCGCCCGGACCAGCGCCGACTTGCCCGAGCCGGCCGGCCCGGCGACGAAGACCCCGAGCGCGACCGTGGTGCCCAGCCGGCCGAGCACCTCCTGATGGTGGAAGCCGAGGTCGAGCAGCTCGGTCAGCTCCTCGGCCTGGGGCCGCAGTCCGGGCAGCTCGTCCACCGACGGGGCGTCCACGATCCCACCGATGTTCCCGGCCGCCGAGCCGCCGCCGGCTGTCTCGCCGGTGCCGTCGGCCGGCGCGCCGGGCCCGGCGGCGCGGGTGGCGCTGCCGCCCGCCCCGGGCGCGGGCCACCCGCCTCTACCGGCGGCGGGCCAGCCTGTGGTGACGCCCGTGTCGGCGGGCCACCCGCCGGGGCCTGCGCTGCCGGCCGCGCCCGGGGCGGCGTCGCCGTGGGTGGCGGGGCCGTGTTCCCAGCCGACGTGGGTGTCCATGGTGACCAGTGCGCCCGGGTCGGGCTCGACGGCGACGACCCGGAGCAGGGTGCTGGTCCAGGCGTAGCCGACGCGGGTGGAGAGGCTGCGCCGGGCCGCCTCGACCAGGGTGCGCGTCGAGGCGTCCGGCAGGACGTCCTGTGGCAGCAGCGACACGTCGTCCCCGGCGGTGACCACCTTGCCGAGCAGCGCCAGCCGCAACATCTCCGGGGAGACCACCGCGACGATCTCCGCCGGCCCGGCGATCAGCACCCGGCGAGCCGCAGTGCCCGGCGCCCGGCTGACCCGCACCTGCCCGCCGTCGCGTACGCCGAGGTTGCCCAGCATCAGGTCGTCGGCGTGCAGCAGCGCGGCGCTCGCGGTCTGCTCGGCCGCGACGACGATGCCGGCGGTCACCCGCCGGCCGGTCAGTTGGACCGGATCGCCCGGCCGCAGCGCGAGCGCGGTGAGCGCCTCGGGGTGCACCCGGACGATGCCTCGCCGGGCGTCCAGTGCGGCCGGCCGCAGGCTCGCGGTCAGGGTCAACTCGGGTTCGCCCACCGCCCGACCTTAAACGGCCCGGGCACCCCGGCTCCGGTCAGCCCGGTGGCTCCTCGCCGGTGAGCAGGGACGGATCACGGCGGATCAGCTCGGCCAGCCGGGCCGCCGGGTCGACGCCCGACCCGTCCGGGCCGGCGGGCCGGTCGGGCAGGGTGCTGATCGGCATCGGCCAGGCCGGTGGGGGCGTGGCGGGCTGCCCGCTGACCGTGACGTCCTGGCCGTTGCCGGTCACCAGCAGGTCGTACGCCTGCCCGCCGTGGTCGATCCGGGCGGCGATGGAGGTCCCCGGGTGTACCGCGACCAGCGCCCGCAGCGCCTCGACCACGTCCTCCACCACCCGGCGCGAGGATCCCTCGCGGACCGGCTCGCGGGCCCCGCCCCAGCCGGGTCCCGCGTTGTGACCGCCGGTCCGGCTCACGCCGGAGCCGGGCGCACGGCCCGGGTCGGGCGGTGACCCGGGCTGGTCGTCGGCCGTCCCGATCGGGTCCGTGGCCCGCCGGCGCAGCGCCTCCTCGCGCCGGCGCATCCGGGCCAGGGTTTCGTCCAGATCACCCCTCATCCGCCTCACCCCTTCCCACGAGGGGCCACGAGCCGGTCGGCTCAGGCCCGCTGTTCCCGGGTGGCCCGGTCCAGCGCGCGGTCCAGGACGACCAGTAGGGCGTCCCGGACCGAGAGCCGGTCCCGGGCATCGAACTGCACCAGAGGTACGTGTTCACCGATTGCCAGTGCCCACCGGATCGCGTCGAGGTCATGCGCCAACTGCCCGTCGAAGGCGTTCACCCCCACTACGAAGGGTAGGCCGGTCTGCTCGAAGTAGTCGACCGCCGGATAGCAGTCGTCGAGGCGGGCGCTGTCGACCACCACCAGTGCGCCGAGCGCGCCCTGTGCCAGGTCGTCCCACATGAACCCGAAGCGGGCCTGGCCGGGCGTGCCGAACAGGTAGAGCTTCAGGCTGCGATCGATGGTGACGCAGCCGAAGTCCATCGCCACCGTGGTGGTGGTCTTCGTCGAGTTCTGCCCCGGATCGTCGACGCCGATCCCGGCGCTGGTCATCTCCGCCTCGGTGGTCAGCGGGACGATCTCCGAGATCGAGCCGACGGCGGTCGTCTTGCCGACCCCGAATCCGCCGGCAATCACGATCTTGACCGGGATCGGTGGCGCGGTGCGTGGTGCGTCGGCCGCGCCGGACGGCACGGCCGACGGCGGGTACGCCGGTGGGGCCACCGGCGCGCCGGCCGGCGGGGGCGTGGCCCGACCCACGTGTGTCGGGGTCGGTGCCGAGCCGCTGTAGCGGGCGGCGGCGCTGTTGGGGGCGGGCGCGCCCGGTGGGGTGACCGGCCAGTCAGGAGATCGCACGGAGTCCATCAATCACTCGCAGGATGACATCGGGGTTGAGGGCGTCGTCGGCATCGGCGACGTGCACGTCCAGGTGGCCGGCGGCCCGCAGGTCGCCCACCAGGACCCGGGTCACGCCGAGGTGCAGACGGGTCTTGGCGGAGATCTCGGCGACCGAGATCGGCTCGGCGCAGAGTGCCACGATCGCCTGGAGTTCCGGGGCGAGCCGGCTGACCGCCGAACCGCCCCAGGTCTCGATGGCCGGCCGGGCGGTCACCTGGGTTTCCAGGCCGATCGCGGGGTCGGCGCCGGCCACCCGGCCGGCGGTGAGCACGAAGGGGCGGAGCCCGGTGGGCTCCTCCGCTTCCGGTTCCGGCGCCGCCGACGCGCCCGCCGGCCCGGCGTCGCCGGCCGGGACGGGCCCGCGCAGGTAGGGCCGGATCCGGAACACCGGCTCCGGCTCCGACCAGGCGGCGTCGGGGTTCATTGCTGTACGGCGTTCTTGAGCTCGGCGATCAGGCGCGGGGTGAGCGCGCTACCGGCCCGCCCGGCGAAGAGGGTCATCTCGTAGGCGACGGTGCCCAGGTTGGCCGACCGGTCGGCGACCACGCCGAGCACCGAGCCGCTGCTGATCGCAGTGATCAACAGATAGCCCTCGGCCATGTCCACCACCACCCGGTTCAGGCCGCCGAGCGCGTACCAACTGGCGACGCCGCCGGCCAGGCTGGTCATCCCCGACACGACCGCGGCGAGTCGCTCCGCGTTGGACCGGTCCTTGATCGCGGACATGGCCATCAGCAGTCCGTCCGACGAGACGGCGATTGCCTCCTTCACCCCGGCCGTGCCGGAGGTGAAGGAATCCAGGAGCCAGTTGAAGGTGCGAGCCTCGGGGCTGAGGTCACCGGCCGGATGGCTCTGGTGGTCGAGATTCTCGTGCACGTTCGAGCTTGTCACCGTGACGTTCCTTCTTCGTTGCTGCGGTCGGGACGGACATCGCGTAGAGCCCGGGCGACGCCCGTCTCGAACGCGTTGAGGAGATCGCGGACCTCGGCCGGGTCGCCGAGGTTCTGGGCGGGCGGTTGCCGGGGCGGCGGGACGACCAGATTGGCGCCCGGGACGCGCCGGGTCAGCTGCGTCCTGCTGCCCAGGGGTGCTGTCCCGATCGGCCGTGCGGTGGTCTCCGCCCGGGTCTGCTCGGCCCGGCGTACGCCCGACTCGAACTGCTCGACCAGAGCGCGGGCGGCAGTCGGATCGGCGCTGGTGGCGTCCACCGGCCCCACCCGCGGACCGGTCCTCGGCAGGCTGGCACCGGGGACCCGCTGCCGGATGCCGGGCGCCGCGCCGGGTCGGGTCGGTGTCGGCGCGATCTGCCACACTTCGGCCCGCGCCGGGTCGGTATCGACCCGGGTGGCCTCGATGCTGGTCTCGGCCGGGGCAACCTCGGCCGGTGCGGTGACCGGTACCGCATTGGCCGGGGCCGGTGCGGTGCCCGGCCCGGTGGCAAAGGCGTCCCAGGAGTCGGAGACCTCCAGGCTCTCGGTGGCCCGGGTCAGCAACCTCGGGTCGAACCCGGGGAGGGCCGTGGAGTCGATCACCGGCCGGGTCGGACCGGCGACCACGGCCAGCGCGCGTCCGGCGGAGGGTGGGGTGTCGGCGCCCGGCTGCCGGCTACCGACCGGCAGCTCCCGGCCACTGCCCCGTCCGGCCCTGGAGAACGGCACCACCGCGGCACCGGCCGGCTCGGGCGTCCCGATCACCAGCGACGACATGGGTAGCCGCAGGGCGGCGGAGACGCCACCGCCGGGGGTCGCGGAGAGCGAGACCGTCCAGCCGTGCCGGCGGGCCAGCCGGCCCACCACGAAGAGCCCGAGCACCTCGGTCGGGGCGAGGTCCAGCCGTTCCCGCCGGGTGAGCCGGGCGTTCTCGTCGGCCAGCCGGGCCTCGGTCATGCCGATCCCGTGGTCCACCACGGTCAGGCGGACGCCCTCCTCGGTGAGTTCGCCGCTGACCGTCACCCGGGTGTGCGGCGGGGAGAAGACGGTGGCGTTCTCCATCAGCTCGGCCAGCACCAGCGTCAGGTCGCCGATGATCGCCGGCGCGGCCGCGATCCCGGCGGGGAACTGCACGTCCACCCGGGTGTAGTCCTCGATCTCACCGAGGGCCAGGCGGACCACGTCGGGCAGCTGGATCGGCGCGACGTGCGGGTCGTCGCCGGTCGCGCCGGAGAGCACCACCAGGCTGCCCGCGTTACGCCGCAGCCGGCTGGAGATGTGGTCCAGCCGGTACAGGTTCTCCAGCCGACCCGGTTCGGTCTCCTGGCGTTCCAACCGGTCGATCAGGGCGAGCTGCCGGCCGACCAGGTTCTGGGTACGCCGGCCGACGTGGCCGAACATCTGGGCCACGTTGCGCCGGCTCGCCACCTGCCGTTCCACCAGCCGGGCGGCCGTGCGCTGCACCCGTTCGAAGGCTCGGGCCAGGTCGCCGATCTCGTCCCGGGCCCGTACGTCGACCGGGTCGAGGCGGATCGGTTGGGCGTTGTCCGTCTCGTCGTCGGCGACCCGGACCAGTTCGGATTCGGCGACCCGGGCGACCCGGTCGGCGGAGCGGGTGAGCCGGGTCAGCGGCCGGGCCACCGTCCGGCCGATCGCCACGGCGAGCCCGACGACGCCGAACAGGATGAGCAGGACCAGGGCGGTCACCCAGGACGCGCCGAAGAGCGCCGCCTGCTGTTCGGCGCGTACCTCGGCGGTGACGTCGGCAACCAGCTTCTTCTCCACGAACTGGCCGAGCGTGATCATCGACGACATGGCGGGGAAGAGGTCATCCACCGTCATCCCGGCGAGCGCCTCTACCGGATCCAGGGAGCTCTGGGCGAGGAACTCCGGGCCGGTCCGGGCATCCACCGCAGCCTGCTCAAGGGCCACCAGGGCGAGCTGATCAGGGGTGATCAGGCCGCTCACCTCTACGCTCTGCGCCACCAGGGTGGCGTTGTTGGCCACGAACATGTTGACCAGCCGCGGGTTCGGGTCGGCCGCGAGCAGCACGGTCAGCGCGCCGCCGGCGGTGAGCCCTTCGCCCATCCGCAGGATCCCGCTCAGCGCCAGCACCTGCCGACCGGCCGTGGAGCGGGTGTCCACGTCGTAGGGCAGGCGCAGCGAGTCGATCAGGGCGAGGTGCACCGGCCCGTACGCGCCGAGGACGTCCAGCGGGTCGGCCTGCCCGGTCAGCGCGGCCGCCCGTACCTCGGCCAGCTGCCTGACCCCGTCGAGGGCCGCGCCCACCTCGGCCGGCAGCTCGTCGCCGAACTCACCGCGGAGGTCGACGATCCGGTCGTCCACCTCCGCGATCTCCTGCACCAGGTCGCTGCGCGAGGTCTGCCCGAGCAGCAGACCGATGGCGACCATGCGTTCCTGCTGGAGGTGCTGGAGCAGGGTGCCGACCCGGCTGGCGACCTTGACGGTGCTCTCGATGCTGGCGGCCCGCTGCGCCACCCCGGTCTGCTCCCAGACCACCGGGATGGTCAGCCCGAACATGCAGAGCAGGGGAATGATCACCAGTACGGTGAGCTTGCCCCGGATCCGGAGCCTATCGAGCAGCATCGAAGGGCCTCCACCGGTCGGGCTCGCGCCCCTGTCCCGCCGGCTGGAGCGCCGGTGGCTGCTCGTTCGCCGGGCGGTCCGTCGCCGGCTCGCCCCGTGCGCCGACCGGGCCGGTGGACTCCGGCTCGCCCGGCTGGCCGCCGGCACCCGGCGTCGTGCTCCGGGGCGTGGTGCCCTGCCCGCCGTGGGGGTACGCCCAGCCGAATGCCGCGAGCACGATCAGGAGCAGTCCGGCGACGCCGCCCGCGCCGAGGACCCGCCGGCCGTCGCGGTCCATCTGGTCGATCCGCTCCACCAGCAGCCGGTCGATCTCGTCGAGGATGACCGGCTGGAGCTGCTTGGCGGCCTGCTGCGCCTGGCCCCGGGCCGTGCTGAGCCGGGCCGTGTCCACCGTGGCCGTCCGGCCGACCGGCTGGGCGGCGGCGCCCATCGCCTCGACCGCCCGCTGGTAGGCGTCGAAGGGGGTGAGCACGCTCCCGCCCAGGTCGGCGCTTGCCGAGGTGTCCACCGCCGCCTTGAGGTTGTTGACCAGGTCGCCAGCGGGTTGGAGCGCGGCGAACCGGAGGGTGGACAGCTCGCTGAGGGACTGGAGCCGGTCGGCGGCGGGCCGCTGCTCGATCAGCACCGCCAGGTCGTTGAGTCGGCCGGCGGCGACCATCGCCTCCGGCATCTCCTCCCCGACGCCGTCCTGGAGGAAGTACGAGTCGGCGCCGGAGTCCCGGATCAGACCCGAGGTCTCTCGCACCTTCCCGTGCAGGGACAACAGCAGGTCGGTCACCTCGCTGTACGCGCTGAAGGCGGCCTCCGGGTCGGTCAGCGACCGCTCGGGCAGCGCCTCCAGCTTGGCGCGCAGCCCGGCCCAGCGCTCACTGGTGCTCAACTCGCCGCCGATCCGGGCGTCGACCGCCGCGGCCTGCTCGATCGCCTGGTCGAGCGGCTCCCTGGGCAGTGGCCGGCCGGTGACGGCGCCGCTCTGCGCGTTCACCAGCGCCTCGGTGACCGGGCTGAGGGCGCGGATGTACTCGACGCCGAGTCGTTCCCGTTCGAGCAGCTCGCGGTCGGCGTCGATGCCTCGATGGGCCTGTATGACGAGGAACGCCACCGGCAGCAGCAGCGCGGTGGCGAGAAGCAGCGGAAAAAGGCGGCCCGGTGTCCGAGGCCGGCGACGGACCCGCGGAGCGGGAACGGTCATGGTTGTCTCCTCCGGCGGTGGCGCAGGTTCGCGGGACGGCGTCGACGAGCCGGTCCCGTGCGCCGGACCGGAAAATTAATCGAAGCTGAGCGGCCTGTGATCAGTCAGAGAGGGTCAGGTTTGCGTCACTTCGAGCGGTGTGACGCACGGCCGGCGCTCCGGTCACGGTGGGTGCTTTTCCGAGAGGTGAAAGGCATGCTTGGCGATAGAATCCGGTGAAAGGCATTAATTTCCACGATGCGAACTCAGGCCCGGGTTCGCCCGGTGGACGTTGGGCGGTCGACCTCTTGCCGGGTGACGATCGGCTGGTCAGAACGGACGTACGGTGGATCTCAGCTAATACTCAGGTTTCGGGCCGTACCGTGTGGCGAATGAGATCGCCGTTCCCGGTCGCGCGGATCCGCCGTGCCCTGCCCACCGGCCGCCGAGCCGTCGCCGCATCGGTGGCTGTCGCCCTGCTGGCGGCGGTGGTGGTCTGGGCGGTCTGGCCGGACCGACCGGGCTTCCGCACCGAGCCCGCGACGCTCACCGTCCGGTCCGGACCCGGCGGTGACGAGCCGGTCGACCTGGACACCACGCTGTACCTCCCGCGTGACGCGTCCACCGATCGGAAGGTTCCCGCGGTGTTGCTCGCCCACGGCTTCGGCGGCACCAAGGACTCGGTCCGCACCGATGCCGAGGAGCTGACCGACCGGGGGTACGCCGTGCTGACCTGGACCGCCCGGGGCTTCGGCCGCAGCGGCGGGCAGATCCACCTGGACCATCCCGACTACGAGGTACGCGACGCCCAGCGGCTGCTGGACTGGCTGGCGGAGCGGCCGGAGATCCGTACCGACGCGGCGGGCGACCCCCGGGTTGGCGTGGTCGGCGGCTCCTACGGCGGCGCCCTGGCGCTCCTGCTCGCTGCCCAGGACCAACGGGTGGACGCCATCGTCCCGATGATCACCTGGAACGACCTGTCCCGGGCCTTCCTGCCGGAGAGCACCGGCGGCGAGCCGACCACGGGAGTCTTCAAGTCCGGCTGGGCCGGCATCTTCTTCGGCGGTGGCGGAAACACCGGCTCCGGTCCGGCCGGGATCTCCGGCAACACCTCGGAGGCGCCGGAGGGCGCGCCCGCCTCCGCCGGCCCGCCGAGCCCGGCACCGGGCACCGCCCCGGGCGCCCCGACCAACGGCAGCGTTGCCGATCCCGCCTGCGGCCGGTTTGCCGCCGACATCTGCGCCGCGTACCTGCGCATCGCCGCCACCGGCCGGGCCGACCAGGCCGCCGTCGACCTGCTGCGGCGCTCCAGCCCGGCCGGCGTGCTGGACCGGATCAAGGCTCCCACCCTGCTGGTGCAGGGCGCGGCGGACACCCTCTTCCCGCTCGGCGAGGCGGACGCCAACGCCCGGGGCATTGCCGCGGGCGGCACCCCGGTCCGGGTCGCCTGGTTCACCGGTGGCCACGACGGCGGGTCGGGGCCGCGTACCGACTCCGACCGGGTGAAGTTCCTGACCGCGCAGTGGCTCGACCACTACGTCGCGGGGCTCGGGGCAGCCCCGGACGACACCTTCACGTTCTCCCGGATCGCCGGGTTCGACGCGATGGACCGTGGGCTGGTGGCGACCGGGTACCGCACGGCCGACTACCCCGGCCTGAACGGGGATTCCCGGCAGGAGGTTACGGTGGCCGGGCCGGCCCAGCGGGTGGCGAACCCACCGGGCGGAAATCCGGCCGCCATCTCCTCGGTGCCCTTCGCCGGCTCGCTGAGTTCCCTGCTCAGCGGCGTGGCCGGCGACATTCCCGGGCAGCACGCCCGGTTCGAGTCCGAGCCGCTGGCCGAGGCGTTGGACGTGGTCGGGACGCCGACCGTGCAGATCCGCGCCGCCTCGGCCACCGGTGAGGCCGTCCTCTTCGCCAAGCTCTACGACGTCGACCCGGAGGGTGCGGCCACCCTGCCGAGCGGACTGATCGCCCCGATCCGGCTGACCGGCCTGCCGGCGAGCATCGACGCCGCCCAGCCGGTGACCGTCACCCTGCCGGCGATCGTCCACCGGGTCGAGGCCGGCCACCGGCTCCGGCTGGTCGTCGCCACCTCGGATCAGGCGTACACCACGCCGATCGAGCCGACCGTCTACACGGTGGCGGCCGGGGACGCGCCGCTGAGCCTGCCGACCGTCAGCGCCAGCCCCATCCCGACCGAGGCGGTGCTCTGGCGCTGGGTGCTGGTCGGCCTGCTCGCCGCGATCGTGGTCGGGCTCGTCGTGCTCGTGGCCGTGCTCCGCCTGCGGCACCGCCGCCAGGACACCTCCGTCCACCCGGAGTACGCGGACACCCCGCTGGCCGTGCGCCATCTGCGCAAGGAGTACGCGGACGGCTTCGTCGCGGTCTCCGAGGTGGACTTCGAGGTGCATCCCGGTCAGGTGGTCGGTCTGCTCGGGCCCAACGGCGCCGGCAAGACCACCACGCTTCGGGTGCTGATGGGGCTGACCCAGCCGACCGCCGGCGAGATCTACGTCTTCGGGCACCGGCTGGTGCCCGGCTCGCCCGCGCTGTCGCGGATCGGCGCGCTGGTCGAGGGCCCCGGCTTCCTGCCGCACCTGTCCGGGCTGGAGAACCTCAGGGCGTACTGGCAGGCGACCGGGCGGCCGGCGACGGACGCCCACTTCGAGCAGGCGCTGGAGATCGCCGGGCTGGGTTCGTCGGTGCACCGGCGGGTGCGCAAGTACAGCCACGGCATGAAGCAGCGGTTGGCCATCGCCCAGGCCATGCTCGGCCTGCCGGAGCTGCTGGTGCTCGACGAACCGACCGACGGGCTGGACCCGCCGCAGATCGCCGAGATGCGCCGGGTGCTCCAGCGGTACGCCACCGACGGCCGGGCGGTGCTGGTCTCCAGCCACCTGCTCGCCGAGGTGGAGCAGACCTGCACCCACGCGGTGGTGGTCAACAAGGGGCGGATCGTCGCCTCCGGGCTGGTCGAGGAGATCGTCGGCGAGTCGCCCAGCGTGCTGTTCGAGGTGAGCGACCCGGCGGCGGCCCGGACCGTGCTGGACACGCTCGGTGGCGTGCGGGTGCTGGACGACTCCGACGGGAATCTGGTGGTCGACACCAACGGCACCGCCCGCAGCGAGGTCGTCGCCGAGCTGGTGCGGGCCGGGATCGGAGTGGACCGGGTGGTGCCGCGGCGCCGCCTGGAGGACGCCTTCCTCGCCCTGGTGGGCGAGACTTCTCGGGGAAGTGGGGACCGGTGATGGCGGGATCGACTGTCGAGCCGAAGCGGAGCGCGGCAGCAGTGGCGCCCTCGGGTGCGGCGGCCGGCTACCGGCCGTCCAGGACGCTGCCGTTCGTCGCGGAGTTCCGCCGGCAGGCGTCGCGGCGGCGTACCCAACTGGCGCTCGGCTTCATGGTGCTGCTGCCGCTGATCATCCTGATCGCGTTCCAGTTCGACTCCGGCGACGACGACAACGGAGGGGGCGAGTTCGGCAGCCTGGTCTCCTTCGCCACCTCCGGTGGGCTGAACTTCACCCTGTTCAGCATCTTCGTCTCCGCCTCGTTCCTGCTGGTCGTGGTGGTGGCGCTGTTCTGCGGCGACACGGTGGCCAGCGAGGCGAGCTGGGGTAGCCTGCGCTACCTGCTGGCGGTGCCGGTGCCCCGGGCCCGGCTGCTGGCGGTGAAGCTGCTGGTCGCGCTCACCTACTCGGCGTTGGCCCTGGTGCTGCTCGCCGGCACGGCGTTGTTGATCGGGACCCTGCGGTACGGCTGGTCGCCGCTGCGCAGCACGGTCGCCGCGCAGTTGGAGCCGGGCGAGGGGCTGCTGCGCCTGCTCGCTGTGCTCGGCTACCTGGCGGTCGTCCTGCTGGTGGTCGCCGGGCTGGCGTTCCTGCTCTCGGTGACCACGGACGCCGCGCTCGGCGCGGTGGGCGGCGCGGTGCTGCTCTGGATCCTCTCCAGCATCCTGGACCAGATCACCGCCCTCGGCGCGATCCGCTCCTTCCTGCCGACCCATTACAGCAACGCCTGGCTGGGGCTGCTCTCCACGCCGGTGCAGACCGACGACATCGTCCGGGGCGCGGTCTCCGCGATCTGCTACGCCACCCTCTTCTGGGGTCTGGCGTTCTGGCGCTTCACCCGCAAGGACATCACCAGCTGACGTCGACCACCAGCCGGCCCGGCGCCGGCTGGTGGTCGGATTGTCGCCGCCCTGCCGTGTGTGGTTGGGCGCTTCGGAAGTTTCGGCCGGTAGAGTGGTCTTGGGAGCGTTCCCACAGTGGGAGAATTAATCGACATTAATCGATGACTCTGGGCATTCTGATGGCACCGTCCATCTGCAACGGAGGTATCGGAATGCGAACTGACCGGTTCGGCGGGCCGGCCCTGTCCCTGTTCCGCATGGTGATCGGCCTGCTGTTTCTCTTCCACGGCCTGGCGTCGCTGTTCGGCGTCTTCGGCGGCAACCGGGGCAGCGGCGAGCCCGTCCCGCTCGGGCAGTGGCCCGGCTGGTGGGCCGCCCTGATCCAGGCGATCTGCGGTGCCCTGGTGCTCGTCGGCCTCTTCACCCGGCCCGCCGCGCTGCTGGCGTCGGGCTCGATGGCCTACGCGTACTTCGTGGTCCACCAGCCCGAGGCGCTGCTGCCGCTGCGCAACCACGGCGAGCTGGCCGTGCTCTTCTGCTGGTCGTTCCTCCTGGTCGCGGCGCTCGGCCCGGGTGTCTGGGCACTCGACAACCTGCGGCGGCGCGGCGACGCGCGGGTCGACCTCGGCGCGGGTGAGCGCCGGCCGGTGTCGGCCTGACGGTGGCGGCCCGGTCACCGGGCCGCCCGCGTCACGGCCGGCGAGCCCGGCCAGCACCGCCTGACGAGCCCATCGGGACACGTCAAGGCGGGTGAGGAATGGCTCACAGGCTGAGATTGGCGGGGGACGAGCGCGGCGGGAATGCCTAGACTCGGCGCTACAACTGCATACCTCATCCAGAGGGGCTGAGGGATACGGCCCGACGACGCCCCGGCAACCACCCCCCGCGCTCATCGTTGAGCGTCCGGCGGGGCAGGTGCCAATTCCGTCCCCGCCGCAGGGTGCGATGCGGGGAAAGATGAGAGGACTCTCGACATGACGTCGACGCTCGTCCCTTCCGGCATCGACACCACCGCCAGCCCCGCCCGCGCCCTGGTCTGTCGTGCCTGTTCGGCCCGCTATCCGCTCGCCGCCCAGCACGCCTGTTACGAGTGTTTCGGCCCGCTGGAGGTCGACTACGACCCGGCCGCCCTCGCCGCCGTCACCCGGGAGCAGATCGAGGCCGGCCCGCGCAACCTCTGGCGGTACGCCGCCCTGCTGCCCGCCGGCCAGGACCCGGCCACCCGGGTCACCCTGGATCCCGGGCTGACCCCGTTGGTGGCCGCCGACCGGCTCGCCGCCGAGTTGGGCATCACCGCGCCGCTATGGGTGAAGGACGACAGCGCCAACCCCACCCACTCGTTCAAGGACCGGGTGGTGTCCGTGGCGCTCAGCGCGGCCCGAGCGCTGGGCTTTTCGCGGTACGCCTGCGCCTCCACCGGCAACCTGGCCAACTCGGTCGCCGCGCACGCCGCCCGGGTGGGCGCCCCGTCAGTGGTTTTCATCCCCAGCGACCTGGAGCAGGGCAAGGTGGTGACCACCGCGGTCTACGGCGGTGAGCTGGTCGCCATCGACGGGTCGTACGACGACGTGAACCGGCTCTGCGGCGAACTGGTGGAGACCGACGAGTTCGAGGACACGGCGTTCGTCAACGTGAACGTCCGGCCGTACTACGCGGAGGGCTCGAAGACGCTCGGCTACGAGGTCGCCGAGCAACTCGGCTGGCGGATTCCCGCCCAGGTGGTCATCCCGATGGCCTCCGGCGAGCTGCTCACCAAGATTGACAAGGCGTTCAGCGAGCTGGTCGAGATCGGGCTGGTCGAGCCGCCGGCCGGCGGCTGGAAGGTCTTCGGGGCGCAGTCGGCCGGCTGCAACCCGATCGCCACCGCCCTGCACGCGGGGAGCGACACCATCACCCCGGTCAAGCCCACCGGTATCGCCAAGTCGCTCAACATCGGTGACCCGGCGGCCGGCCTGTACGCCCTCGAAGCGGTACGCCGCACCGGCGGGTGGATGGAGTACGTCGACGACGACGAGATCCGGGCCGGCGTACGGCTGCTGGCGCGTACCACCGGGGTCTTCGCGGAGACCGCCGGCGGGGTGACCGTCGCGGTCCTGCGCAAGCTGGTCGAGTCCGGGCGGCTCGACCCGGCCGCGGAGACCGTGGTCTTCAACACCGGCGAGGGGCTCAAGACGCTCGACGCGGTCGCCGGCCAGGCAGGCCCGACCCACCGGATCAAGCCGTCGCTGCGGGCCGCCCGCGACGCCGGTCTCCTCGGCTGACAGCGCCCGGCGTCGCAGCTGGCCGGGGCCCGAGTGGAGCACGATGGGCCGCCTGGACGGCTCGGGAGGATTCGCCGGGTAACTGGCTTTTAGCTGTGAGTATGAAAAACACGCCGTTGGGGACTTGACGGGCAGGAACCGGACGGCGCAAGATGCTCCGTGCGGGAGGGCGTTTCGCCGTAGACTTTCAGTCTTTACGACCCAGCGCCGGAGGCGTTGTGCGATCGTCCCTCCCGACCAACCTCCGAGCGGGCCAGCGGGAAATTCGCTGGCCCGCTCGTTTTTCGTGGCGCACGCTGCGGGGATGACCGTCACCATCACCACCTTCGGGCCCGCCGACGAGGCAGCCATCGAGCAGGCGTACCAGGTCGGTGTGGCGGCCACGGCCGTGGACACACCAGACTTCCCGCCCTCCTGCCGGCAGCGGTTCACCGCCACGGTCCGCCATCCGATGCCGGGCAACGCGCCGGTGAACCTGCTGGCCCGGCTCGACGGCGAGCCCGCCGGTCACCTCGCGCTCGACCTGCCGCAGCTGGAGAACACCGAGAACGCCTCGGCCAGCCTGGTCGTGCACCCGGCGTACCGCCGGCGGGGCGTCGGTCGGGCGCTCCACGAGCACGGCCTCGGCCTGCTCCGCGAGCGGGGACGCAAAAGGGTGACCGCGATGAGCCGGGCCCACCTGCCCGGCGAGCCCGACCGCCCGGCGCCCGCGACCGCGTTCGCCGCGGCCACCGGCGCGGTCAACGCCCTGGTGGACGTGCGGCGACGGCTGGATGTCGCCGATCTCGACCAGGCGGGGCTGGACGCGCTGCTGGCCGAGGCCCGGGCCAGGGCGTCGGGCTATCGCGTGCTGCACTGGCGGGGCCACACCCCGGACGACCTTGCCGCCGACGTCGCGTACCTCGACGGGCGGCTGCTGGCCGACGCGCCAATGGGCGACCTGGCCTGGGAGCCGGAGCAGGTCGACGCGGAGCGGTTGCGCGGCACCGACCTGGCGCTGGAGGCGCGCGGCCGGCGTCGCTACCACCTCGGTGTCCGCCACGAGGCGTCCGGCCGGCTGGTCGCGTGGACCCTGCTGGAGGTCGGGGCGTCCGCGGACTGGCACGCGTTCCAGCAGATCACCATCGTGGATCCGGAACACCGCGGGCATCGACTCGGCCTGCTCACCAAGATCGAGAACTTGCGCCACCTGCTCGCCCACGAGCCCGCCGTCCGGGCGATCGACACCTTCAACGCGGAGAGTAACGACCACATGATCGCCATCAACGAGCAACTCGGCTTCCGGCTGGTGGACCGGTGGAGCAACTGGCAGCTGACCATCTGAGTTGTGACACGCCCCTACTGATGGCGGGGGTTTCTGTTGCATGATGGCGGGCATGACGGACACCCCGCACCCCCTGTACGACAGGCACGCCGAAACCCTCAACCGGGCGCTGACCGCGATCACGGAGCGGGGGTACTGGTCGGCCTACCCGGAATCGCCCAGCCCCCGGGTGTACGGCGAGAACGCGGCCGCCGACGGCAAGGCCGCCTTCGAGGCGTACCTGGGCGGAGACTTCCCGCTCGACCAGCCGGGCGACGGCGACCGGGTCGCCACCGAGGCCAGCCCGTTCGGCGTCGAGCTGAACGTGCGCTACCCGCACGCCAGCGCCGACCAGCTCGTCGCCGCCGCCTCCGCCGGGCTGCCCGGCTGGCGTGACGCCGGCCCGCAGGCCCGGGTGGGCGTCTGCCTGGAGATCCTCGACCGGCTGCACAAGCACGTGTTCGAGCTGGCCAACGCGGTGCAGTTCACCAGCGGCCAGGCGTTCGTGATGGCCTTCCAGGCCGGTGGTGCGCACGCGCTGGACCGCGCCCTGGAGGCGATCGCCTACGCGTACGCGGAGATGACCCGGCACCCCGGCACGGCCGGCTGGGAGAAGGCCGCCGGCAAGGGCGACCCGCTGCGGATGACCAAGACCTTCCACGTGGTGCCCCGGGGTGTCGCCCTGGTCATCGGCTGCAACACCTTCCCGACCTGGAACTCGTACCCGGGCCTGTTCGCCTCGCTGGTCACCGGCAACCCGGTGGTGGTCAAGCCGCACCCGCGCGCCGTGCTCCCGCTCGCCATCACCGTGCGCTACGCCCGCGAGGTGCTCGCCGAGGCCGGCTTCGACCCGAACCTGGTGCTGCTCGCCCCGGAGGCCCCCGGCGAGAAGCTCGCCTCGACGCTGGCTCTGCACCCGGCTGTCAAGATCGTCGACTTCACCGGTTCCACCGAGTACGGCGACTGGCTGGAGGCAAACGCCCGGCAGGCGGCCGTCTACACGGAGAAGGCCGGGCTCAACACGGTGGTGGTCGACTCCACCGACGACTTCGCCGGCATGTGCCGCAACCTGGGCTTCACGCTCACGCTCTACAGCGGCCAGATGTGCACCACCTCGCAGAACATCCTCATCCCGCGTGACGGGATCGCCACCGACCAGGGGCACAAGAGCTTCGACGAGGTGGCTGCCGGGATCGCCGCGACGGTCGGCAAGCTCACCGCCGACCCGGCCCGGGGCGTCGAGCTGACCGGTGCGATCGTCAACGACGGCGTGCTGGAGCGCCTCGACGAGGTGACCAAGGTCGGTGAGCCGGTGCTGGAGTCGCGTGCCGTCGAGCACCCGTCGTTCCCCGGCGCGGTCGTGCGTACGCCGACCATCGTCAAGCTGGACGCCGGCGACACCGCGACCTACTCGCGGGAGTGGTTCGGGCCGATCTCCTTCGCCATCGCCACCGACTCCACCGCGCACAGCCTGGAAATCCTGCGCGCGACGGTGGGGGAGAAGGGCGCGCTGACCGCCGCGGTCTACTCCACCGACGAGTCGGTGCTGGACGCCACCGAGACCGCCGCGATCGAGGTCGGCGTGCACCTCTCCGGCAACCTCACCGGCGGGGTCTTCGTGAACCAGTCGGCGGCCTTCTCCGACTTCCACGGCAGCGGGGCGAACGCGGCGGCCAACTCGGCGCTGACCGACGGCGCGTACGTCGCCAACCGGTTCCGCATCGTGCAGAGTCGCCGGCACATCTAGTCACGGGGCGGGGTTCCGGGGCTGCCCCGGAACCCTCCGTCTCACCCTGATTCCGGAGCCCGGAAAGCTACGCGGGGCGGCGCATCTCGAGTTCGCGGAGGGTGGGGATCCTCGGGTGCGGGACGCGGACGCCGGTGTCGACGAAGCCCAATCTCCGGTATGCCCGGTAGGCGCGGTCGTTGCCCACCACCACTTCGAGCATCAGCTCGTCCCGCCGGCAGGCCCGGGACCAGGTTGCCACCGCGGCCACCAGGTCGGCGAGCAGGCCACTGCCGCGCCAGGCGGGCGTGATGTAGATCGCGTAGAGGAGGGTGACGCCCGGCTCGGCGGGGTGGGCGAGCCCGCCCGCGTGCCCGACCAGCCGACCGCCGGGGTCCGCCACGAACTGTGCGGTATTGACGCCGGCCGAGACTTGGGCGATCCGGGCGGCGTACTCGGCGTGCGGGCGGGCGGCTGCCTCGGCGACGGTCTCCAGGAAGGCCAACGGGGCATCGGCGAGCATCTCCAGGCGCAGCGCGCGCATCCGGCTGGCATCCGTGGGCCGGACCCGACGGATCTCGGCGAGCCGTCGGCCCGTGTCGTCCGCGACGCTCGTCATGCCCGCATGCTTATCACAATGACGTACGACGATGCCCTCGGCCGGAATATGCCCGATTTGTGGTCGTGCGCCGCCGTCACGCCTCGTGTACCGTGCGATTTCGGTCACCGTTTCAGTGGTCGTCTTCGACCCGGAAACCGGTGGGTTCCGGGTGCCGGCGCGCCGGCAGTCCCGGGGTAGTGGAACGCCGTGCAGAGTGAGGACAACACCGTGGCACAGGGCACCGTGAAGTGGTTCAACGCCGAAAAGGGCTACGGCTTCATCGCCGTCGACGGCGGGCAGGATGTCTTCGTCCACTTCTCCGCGATCGAGATGGACGGCTACAAGGCACTGGACGACGGCCAGCGGGTGGAGTTCGAGATCGCCCAGGGTCAGAAGGGCCCCCAGGCCGAGCGGGTACGCCTCATCGCCTGACTGCATGCCGCCCACCGCGCCGGCCGACCGCCGGCAGGTGTGGCGTGATCGTGGCCGGTGGGGGCTGCGGTGCGGGCACCTCACAAGGGAAGATCATGAGCCGTTCAGCCATCGCTGAGGAGGGTTCATGTCCGACCAGCCACCCCCGGCAGATCCGTCCCGGCCTTCCCTCGGCGAGCCGGACCCGCCCGGTATGCCGGCGGCCTATCCCGGCCAGCCGCCTCACCCGGGCCAGCCTTACCCGGGTCAGCCGTATCCGGGCCAGCCTTACCCGGGTCAGTCTTATCCCGGCCAGCCGCCCTACGGCTGGTACCACCCGGCCGGATACGGTCTTGATCCGTCCGATGTCCTGGTCACCCCGCCCGGCGCCGGTCTGGGCGGCTGGCTCGCCCGCTGCGTGGGCGCGGTCCGCCGGAGCTGGCAGCTGCTGCTGCCGATCCTCGTACTGACCCAGGTGCTGCCGGCTGCGGCGCTCTCGATCCTCGCGCTGGCGGTGGAGCCCGCGGGGCGCTGGGAGGTCGAGGTCGTCGGCGACACCGCCGAACTGCCCGCGACCTTCTGGACCGATCTCGGTGTGATGCTGGGTGTGCTGGTCGGCGGGGGCCTGATCATCGGCTTGGTGCAGTGTGCCGGCTGGGCCGCCGGGACCTGGGTGATCGCCCGGCAGGCAGCCGGCGAGGCGGTCAGCCTCGGTGCCGCTCTGCGCTACGGCCTGCGCCGGGCGCTCGGCCTCTGGGCCTGGACGTTGATCATTGCGTTGATCGTGACCCTCGGTGCCTGCTTCTGCCTTCTGCCCGGCATCTACGCGGCATTCGCCCTGGCCATGGTCGGCCCGGTGTACCTGTTCGAGCGGCGTGATCCGATCAGTCGGTCCCACCGGATGCTGCTGGCCCGGTTCGGCATGCTGCTCGGTCGGCTGGCCCTGGTGTTCGTGACCGCGATCGTGGTGTCGCTGGTCGCCGGTGTGCTGGAGTCGGTGGCGAGGATGCCGTTCGGCGCCGTGCCGTTGGACTCCCCGGGTGCGGCGGCGGGCGTGACGATCGTGATCGGGGTGGGAGCGCTGCTGGCGCTGCCGGCCCATCTCGCCCAGCTGGTCGGGCTGGTCGTCACCTACGCCGAGCAGCGGGCCCACGAGGCTCCGGTGAACAGCGCGCAACTGGCTGCCGAACTCGGCTGACCCGGGCGGTCGCGCTTGCACTCGGCAGGGCAGAGTGCTAAACAAGTCATTGGCACTCGCATAGCGTGAGTGCCAGATGGTCGGGACGGTGGGGCCACGGCCGCACTCGTGGCACAACCACGAGTGGGGCACATGGCCGGTCGTCGCGGGCTATCCGGCCCGGCCGAGGAGACGTCGCCGTCGCCAGGTGGCGACGTCCCAAGGTGCGTACACCAGACGGCCCATCCGGGGCACACACTCGGGTGGCCCGTGAGTGTCCAGGAGGACAACGCCGTATGGCCAAGATGATCGCGTTCGACGAAGAGGCGCGCCGCGGCCTCGAGCGGGGCATGAACCAGCTCGCCGATGCCGTGAAGGTGACCCTCGGCCCCAAGGGCCGCAACGTCGTGCTCGAGAAGAAGTGGGGTGCCCCCACCATCACCAACGATGGTGTGAGCATCGCCAAGGAGATCGAGCTCGAGGACCCGTACGAGAAGATCGGCGCCGAGCTGGTCAAGGAGGTCGCCAAGAAGACCGACGACGTCGCCGGTGACGGCACGACGACGGCGACCGTCCTGGCCCAGGCTCTCGTTCGCGAGGGTCTGCGCAACGTGGCTGCCGGTGCCAACCCGATGGCCCTGAAGCGGGGCATCGAGGCCGCGGTCGCGAACGTCTCGGAGGAGCTGCTGAAGCTCGCCAAGGACGTCGAGACCAAGGAGCAGATCGCCTCCACCGCCTCCATCTCCGCTGGTGACACCAGCGTCGGCGAGATCATCGCCGAGGCGATGGACAAGGTCGGCAAGGAAGGCGTCATCACCGTCGAGGAGAGCAACACCTTCGGTCTGGAGCTGGAGCTCACCGAGGGTATGCGCTTCGACAAGGGCTACATCTCGGCCTACTTCATGACCGACCCGGAGCGTATGGAGGCCGTCTTCGACGACCCGTACATCCTGATCGCCAACAGCAAGATCTCGTCGGTCAAGGACCTGCTCCCGATCCTGGAGAAGGTCATGCAGTCGGGCAAGCCGCTGCTGATCATCGCCGAGGACCTGGAGGGCGAGGCCCTGGCCACCCTGGTGGTCAACAAGGTCCGGGGCACCTTCAAGTCGGTCGCCGTCAAGGCGCCGGGCTTCGGTGACCGCCGCAAGGCCATGCTGACCGACATCGCCATCCTCGCCGGTGGTCAGGTCATCAGCGAGGAGGTCGGCCTCAAGCTGGACGCCGTCAGCCTCGACATGCTGGGCCGCGCCCGCAAGGTCGTGGTGACCAAGGACGAGACCACCATCGTCGATGGTGCCGGCGACGCCGAGCAGATCCAGGGCCGGGTCAACCAGATCCGGGCCGAGATCGACAAGAGCGACTCCGACTACGACCGGGAGAAGCTGCAGGAGCGTCTGGCCAAGCTGGCCGGCGGTGTTGCGGTGATCAAGGTCGGCGCGGCCACCGAGGTCGAGCTGAAGGAGCGCAAGCACCGCATCGAGGACGCCGTCCGCAACGCCAAGGCGGCCGTCGAGGAGGGCATCGTCCCGGGTGGTGGTGTCGCGCTGGTGCAGGCCGGCAAGACCGCCTTCGACAAGCTCGACCTGGCCGGTGACGAGGCGACCGGCGCGCAGATCGTCAAGATCGCGCTGGACGCCCCGCTGCGGCAGATCGCCGTCAACGCCGGCCTCGAAGGTGGCGTCGTCGTCGAGCGGGTCCGCAACCTCGACTCGGGTCACGGCCTCAACGCCGCGACCGGCGAGTACGTGGACCTGCTGGCCGCGGGCATCATCGACCCGGCCAAGGTGACCCGTTCGGCGCTGCAGAACGCGTCGTCGATCGCCGCGCTCTTCCTCACCACCGAGGCCGTCGTGGCGGACAAGCCGGAGAAGACCCCGGCCGCCCCGGCTGGTCCGGGTGGCGGGGAGATGGACTTCTGAGTCCAGCACCAAACACCGAAAGGGCGGGTCGCGTCAGCGGCCCGCCCTTTTCCTATCTTGGCAGGGGACGCTGGTTGCGCCGTTTCTGCGCCCGGTTGTACGGCGGGCGGTGCGGCACCGGCTCGTCCACCAGGATCAGCGGCTCCTCGGGCGGTTCCGCCGCTCCGGTCATCTCCGCCAGCTGTTCGGCGTCACCGTAGTCGAGGCGGTCGATCGGCAGTTGGCCCGGGAAGTCGTGGACCGGGGCCCAGGTGACGGGTGGGACGTCCTGGATCTGATCGTCGTCCGTGGTCATGGCTGCCTCCTTAACCAAACGGTAGGGGGCGTCGATGGCTCGGGCGGGTGAATGGCGCTATCAGGTCTTATGCGCTATTCACCCGCTTTTGCCGTGCCGAGGGCTAACTGCCGACGCTCAGGGCTGGGTGGTGATGCCGCCCCGGCCGCCGAACGGGTCGTCGACGGTGGATTTGGTGACGACGTGGATGACTCCGCAGCAGAGCGCCACGACGAGCGCCGGCACGCCCAGCAGGATCAGCAGCGCCATGCCACGCCACCGGGCTGTCGCGGGCGATGGGAGGGGAGCCGCCGCCCCGGGTGAATGACCGTGCATGAGGCCGGAAGGTAGCAGGTCGATGTCGGTTTGGTGAACCCTCGGCGAGCCCTGCTCGCGTTGTGGGTGGGTGTCCCGGAACTCGGTGGGGCGGATACCTGCGTCACCGCTACCGGACGACCGCATGGTTGCCCTCGAACGTCCCGGACGCCGCAGAGATCAGCCGTGAGCGGCGCCGACGGCGGCGTACGCGTCGACCAGCCCGGCACCGACGACGTTCTGCGCGCCACCGCAGTCGTCGGCCCGGCTCTGACCGGCCGGGACCCGGGTGGCGGTCTCGCGCAGGATCCGCCGGGTCCGGTCCAGGTCGCCGACGAGTTCCGGGCGGGCCGACCACATCAGCGCCACCACGCCCGCCACCTGTGGGGCGGCCATGGACGTGCCGTCGAGCCTGGCGTACCCGCCGCCGGGCATCGCGGAGAGCACGTCCGTTCCCGGTGCCATCAGATCCGGCTTGGCCACCCCGGCCGGGGTCGGGCCGCGGGAGGAGAAGTCGGTCACCTGGCGCTGTTCGTCCACCGCGCCGATGGTCAGCACGTCCGGGTAGGGCGCGGGGGGATCCTGCACCGAGTCGCAGTACGGGCCGGTGTTCCCAGCCGCCGCGACGACGAGGATGCCGGCGGCCTCCAGCGCCTCCGTGGCCGGCAGCAGCGCCCGCGGATCGCAACCCTCGATCGGCGGACAGCCCCACGAGTTGGTCAGGATCTCCGGTGCCCTCGCCGGCCGGCCCTCGGTGAACGGATCGCCGCCGGGCGGGAAGGGCGCCAGCATGAACTGGAGGCAGTCCAGGTAGGAGGCAGGGTTGCCCAGGTTGCGGTCGAGGTTGACGCAGCCGACCCACTCCGCGCCGGGGGCCACGCCGATGCCGCCCCGCCCGACCGCGCTGCCCACGGTGTGGGTGCCGTGCCCGCTGCGGTCGTTCGGCGTCCGGGTGCCGTTCCACGGGTCGAACCACGAGTCGTCATCGCCCCGGAAGCCCCCGGCCAGGGCCGGATGCCGGCCGTCCGCCCCGGAGTCGGAACTGCCCACGGTCACCCCGATACCGGTGATCCCGAGTTCGGACCAGACCCGGTCCGCGCCGATCATCGTGATGTTCCACGGTGGGCCGGTCGGGCCGGTGGTGTCGCCGCCGGTGGCGTCGGCGGGTGCCGGCAGCGGTCGCAGCCGTTGGCTGACCAGGACCCGGGCCACTTCCGGGCGACGGTCGAGCCAGGCCCGCACCACCGGCCCGCCGGCCACCTCGACGGCGTTGACCAGGTAGTACGGGGTGTGGCCCAGACGCAGCCGGCGCAGCTCCCGGCGCAGGTCGGCCTGGCTGCGCTCGGCGGTGTCGACCAGTCGCCGGTAGACCTCTGCGGCACGGGCGTCCCGACCGGCCTTCCCCGTCCCGGCCGGCAGGCCGGTGAGATCGGCCTGTTCCCGCAGCACCACGAAGAGCCGCTCGCCGTGCAGGCCCGGCTGACCGGCCACGACGCCGACCGCGCCGACCGCGACCAGCAGGGCCAGGGCGGTCGCCGCGGCCGTCACCCGGCGGGGCGGGCGCGCCGAGGGCCGGGCCAGCAGCAGACCGTACGCGATGGCCAGCAGGACCGCGACGACGAGCCCGGCACCGGCGGCGACCGCCACCCAGAACGGCACGTCCCGGGTGCCGACCAGGAGCAGGCTGATCTCCTCCGGATCGGTGAACGCCAGCGGGCCGAACACGCCGAGCCCGACCAGCCCGGCGGTGGGCGTCCGGCCGGCCGGTCGGGTCGACCGGCGGCTCACCGCGCGCAGCGCGGCCAGCGCGAAGCCTGTCGGCGGCAGCGTCACCAGCAGCGGCAACTGGGCGCCGGACTGACCGGCGCCGGCACCGACCAGCAGCAGCACCACTCCGGCGACCAGGCCGCCCACCAGCACCAGCCGGGCCGGTCGGGGTGGCTCGCCGGCCTCGAAGTGGTGCCAGAACCGGGCGTCCAGCAGCACTGCGGCCAGCATCCCGACGGCCGCTGCCGCCGGCACCGCGAGGAGGGTCTCCAGCAGCCCGCCGAGCGCGCCGAGCCAGACCCAGGGCAGCAGTAGGGCCAGCCCCGCGGCCACGGCAAGGAGTCCCACCACCGCCGGGCGTGCGGCACGCTCGGGCGCGGCCGGACCCGGCCCGCCGCCATCCGCCGAGCGGTGATCGGCGGCGTCGGCGACCGGCCCGGCAGTTCGGTGCGTCCCGCCAGTCCGGTGCGGGCCGGCCCACCGGACGTGCCGCGACATCCGGTTCGTGACAAGCGCCAGCAGGGCGGCCGTGGCGGCCAGCGCGGCGAGGTACGCCTCGTGGTGCACCGGTGGGATCGCCCGCAGCAGCCCGAGAACGCCCAGCGCGATCGCCCCGGCCAGCCACGTTCTGCCGGTGGCGCGGATCGCCGGTGAACGGGGGAGCAGGGCCAGCGGCACGGTGGCGGTGCTGATCAGGAGTACGACCAGCAGGCCGAGTATCGGCCAGAGCGGCACCAGCCGGTCCAGCCCGATGACCAGCACCACCTGGTCGACCAACCAGCCGCTGCCCTGCGACAGCACGGTGACCGCGACCGCCCAGCAACCGGCCAGCGCCGCCGCGACGACCGCCCAGGGGCTGCCGGCGTCGCCGGATGTGGAGTAGTCCGCCCGCATCCGCACACAGTACGACGCACACCGGCGACGGGCCGGGCCCCGGCTGACGGTGGTGGTGGGGCTACCGTGGACGGGTGCGCGATCCACACGTTCTGCGATCCGTTGCCGGCCAACTCTCGCCCGACCGCCGCGCCGCCGATCTGCGCCGGCTGCGGGCCGAGCGCTTCGACGTACTGGTCATCGGGGGTGGCGTGACCGGCGCCGGTGCGGCGGTCGACGCCGCGTCCCGGGGGCTGAAGGTGGCCCTGGTGGAGGCGCGCGACCTCGCGGCCGGCACCTCCAGCCGGTCCAGCAAGCTGATCCACGGTGGCCTGCGCTACCTGGAGCAGTTGGAGTTCCACCTGGTGCACGAGGCGCTCACCGAGCGGGGGCTGCTGGCCACCCGGCTCGCGCCGCACCTGGTGCGCCCGGTGCCGATCCTGGTGCCGCTCCCCGCCGGGCAGGGCGTACGCGACCTGCCCGGCCGGCTGTTCCGGCGTGCCTACTACGGCGCCGGAGTGGCCGCGTACGACGCCTTCGCCGGCCTCTTCGGTGGAGGTCGGGGCATGCCGCTGCACCGGCACCTGAGCCGGGAGGGGGCGCGCCGGGTCTTCCCGAGCCTGCGCACCGATGGGCTGGCCGGCGCGATCCGCTACTACGACGGGCAGGTGGACGACGCCCGCCTGGTGGTCACCCTGGCCCGCACCGCCGCCAGCCTGGGGGCGACCGTGGTGAGCAGCGCCCGGGCGGTCGGGCTGATCCGGCAGGCCCGGGAGGTGACCGGGGTCCGGGTCCGCGACCTGGAGGCGCCGGCCGGCTCGCCGGACGCCGAGTTCGAGGTACGCGCCCGCACCGTGATCGCCGCGACCGGCGTGTGGACCGACGACATGTCCCGGATGCTCGACGACGTCGGGCTGCGTCCCGGCATCCGGGTCCGCGCCTCCAAGGGCGTGCACCTGGTGGTGCCGCGCTCGGCGATCACCGGCGAGACCGGGCTGATCCTGCGTACGGCGACCAGCGTGCTCTTCGTCATCCCCTGGGGCGGGCACTGGATCATCGGCACCACGGACACCGACTGGCGCCTGGACCGTTCCCACCCGGCCGCCTCCGCCAGCGACATCGACTACCTGCTCCGGCAGGTCAACACCGTGCTGGACCGCCCGCTGACCACCGCCGACATCGAGGGCGTCTACGCCGGGCTGCGCCCGCTGCTGGCCGGCGAGGCGGATTCCACCTCCAAGCTCTCCCGGGAACACGCCGTCATCGAGCCGATGCTCGGGCTGCTGCTGGTCGCCGGCGGCAAGTACACGACGTACCGGGTGATGGCCGCCGACGTGGTCGACCGGGCGGCCCGCCGACTCGGTGGGCAGCGGCCGTCGCGCACCGCCGACCTGCCGTTGCTCGGTGCCGACGGGTACGCGGCGATGTGGCGTGACCGGGCCGATCTGGCCCGCCGGCACGGGGTGCCGGTCGGCGTGGTGGAGCACCTGCTGGAGCGCTACGGCAGCCTCACCCTCGACCTGCTGGCGCTGATCGACGCCGATCCGCTGCTGGCCTCCCCGCTGGCCGGCGCGCCGGAATACCTCGCCGCCGAGGTGACCTACGCGGCCCGGGCCGAGGGGGCGCTGCACCTGGAGGACGTGCTCACCCGGCGTACCCGGATCTCCATCGAGACGACGCACCGGGGCCTGGAGTCGGCCGAGCACACTGCCGAGCTGATGGGCGCGGTACTGGGTTGGGACGCGGCGCGGCGGGCCCGCGAGGTGGCCCACTACCGGGCCCGGGTGGAGGCGGAACGGCAGTCCCAGCTGATGCCGGACGACGCGACCGCCGACGCGGCGCGGCTGGGCGCGCCGGACGTGCGCGGCTACGCCGCGGACCGGGGAGCCGACGACGCCGGACTGCCCCGCTGACCAGGCATTTCATGGCCGGCAACGATGGATATCCATCCGGCCGGTTACGTGCGCTACCTACGGTGGGGTAAGTTTCGCGCGTGATTGCGCTTTCCTGGTCACGGCTGGCTTCCCTGTCCATCACCACCCTGCTGGCGGTTGCGCTGAGCGGGTGCGCCCCCTTCGGCGACCAGGCCGGATCGGCGGAACCGAACACACCGCCGGACGGGTTGCCCGGTGCCGGCGGCGCCGTGACCACCGGGAGCGAGCGGGTCAGCCTGTTGCAGAAGGTGGGGACGGACGGACCCCTGCGCACCCTGAACGTGGCACCCGACGGCCGGTGGGAGTGCATCGACTGCGCGGGTGACGGGGTCACCTCGACCGGCACGCTGAGCGACGAGCATCGCGAACGGTTGCAGCAGCTGCTCGTCGATCCGGCGTTGGCGAAGGAGACCGACGAGGCCCGAGGGTACCGGACCGCCTGCATCGGCGCCCTCACCTCCAGCCTGCTGACCGTGGCCGGTCTGATCAGCTCGCAGGACTGTCCCGGGGAGGTACGCCCGCCGGTGGCCGAGGAGATCCTGCTGCTGCTCACCCAGAACACGCCCGCCGAGCTGACCCTGTCGTAACGGCTGACCCTGTCGTAACGGCTGACCCTGTCGTAACGGCTGACCTTGTCGGGACGGCGGGCCGGTTGGGACGGCGGGCCGGTTGGGACGGCGGGCCGGTTGGGACGGCGGGCCGGTTGGGACGGCGGGCCGGGTCAGAGCACCTTGCCGGGGTTGAGCAGGCCGGTCGGGTCGAGCGCCGCCTTGATCGCCTGGTGCACCCGGACGCCCACCGGCCCGATCTCACGGGCGAGCCAGTCCCGCTTGAGCAGGCCGACGCCGTGCTCGCCGGTGCAGGTGCCGCCGAGTTCCAGACCGAGCCGCATGATCTCGTCGAAGGCCCGCCGGCCGCGCTCCAGGCTGGCCGGGTCGGCGCGGTCGACCACGATGTTGGGGTGCATGTTGCCGTCACCGGCGTGACCGACCACGCCGATCGGCACCTGGCACTCGGCCGCGACCCGGGCCACCCCGTCGAGCAGCGCGGCCAGCGCGCCCCGGGGCACCGCCACGTCGTCGATGACCAGGCCGCCGTTACCGCCCGGGTACGCCTCGGCGGCGTACTTCTCCATCGCCGGGTGGGCCAGCCGCCGGGCCTGCAACAGGGCCGCCGCCTCCACCGCGTCGGTTGCCGCGTACACCTCCTCGGCACCGGCCGCCTCGCAGACGGCGGCCAGCTCGGCGAGGTCCTCGGCCGCCCGGGGACCGGTGTCCGCGGCGGCCAGCAGCAGCGCCTCGGCGTCGGTGCGCAACCCCATCGGCCGGTACGCCTCGATCGCCCGCAGGTGGGTGCGGTCGAGCAGTTCGAGCAGGCTGGGGGAGAGGCCCCGGGCGGCGATCCGGGCCACCGCCTCGCCCGCCCCGGCGGTGGACCCGAAGACGGCCACCAGGGTCAACGACTCCGCCGGGGCCGGCCGCAGCGCCACGGTCACCTCGGTGATCACGCCGAGGGTGCCCTCGGAGCCGACGAAGAGCCGGGTGAGGTCGTACCCGGCGACCCCCTTCGCGGTACGCCGGCCGGTGCGCAGCACCTCGCCGGAGGCGAGCACCACCTCCAGGCCGAGGACGTACTCGGTGGTCACGCCGTACTTGACGCAGCACATGCCGCCCGCGTTGGTGGCCACGTTGCCGCCGATGGTGGACGACTCCCACGAGCCGGGGTCCGGCGGGTACCACAGGCCCCGCTCGGCGACCGCCGCGGTGAGCGCCGCGTTGACCACGCCCGGCTGGACCACCGCGATCCGGCTCACCGGGTCGATCTCCAGGATCGCGTCCATCGCCACGGTGCTGAGCACCACCGCGCCGTCGACGGCGTTCGCCGCGCCGGCCAGCCCGGTCCGCGCCCCCTGCGGCACCACGGGTACGCCGTACCGGCCGGCCGCCCGGACCACCGCGGCCACCTCCCCGGTGCTGCGCGGCCGGGTGACCACCAGCGGCGTGCCGGCGGCGCAGAGGTCGGCCTCGTCCCGCTCGTGCCCGCGCAGCAGATCGGGGTCGGTGAGGACCGCGTCCGGCCCGAGGGCGGCGCGCAGGTCGTCGAGGAGAGGGAGGGCGGACATGTCGCCGAGGCTACGACCGCTCGCCGCTGATCATCAACCTGCGGCTGTTGCCCGGTACCGTGGCTGCCGTGATCTATGTCGACCGGCCGGCCTGGCCCGCACGGGGTCGTCTCTGGTCGCATCTGATCAGCGACGTCTCCTTCGCCGAGCTGCACGTCTTCGCCGAGGCGCTGGGGGCGCCCCGGCGCGGCTTCGACCGTGACCACTACGACATTCCCGCCGAGCGGTTCGTCACCGCGGTCTGGCTCGGCGCCCGTGTCGTCCCCAGCCGCGACCTGGTCCGCCTCCTGCGTGCCGCCAACCTCCGCCGCCCCAAACACCTGACCCGCCCCACGAGTTCCCCTCGGCCCGACCGCGCCGACTGCCAACCCGACTGTTAGCAGGGGGCCCCTTTACTACCGCAGGCGTTAAGAAGGGGCCCTTCCTTTCAGCAATGTGAGTTCGTGGGTGAGGTTGGTGCGGGCGGGGGGTTCCCAGCGGGTGGCGAGGGCAGGGGTGCGGTAGAGCGCGGGCAGGGTGAGCAGGGCGGTGAGGACCCGGGCCCGACCGGTTCGGTAGTCCGGCTCGGGGACGTGGGCGTACTCCCGGCGGATCGCGGCCGCGTACCGGTCGTACTCCGGTGGTGGCGCGGCCAGGATGGCGAGATCGGCGTCGCAGAGCAGCGCGCCGTCGGCGTCCGCCGGATCCACCGCGTGCCCGGCGGTGAGCAGGACCAGCCGGTGCACCTCGGCCACCTCGGCGGCGGGCAGCCCGGCCCGGGTGAGCAGCAGGTCGCCGAGCGCCGCGCTGTCGTGTTCGTTGCGGTCGCCCGGTGCCCGGGGGTCGTACACCGCGTCGTGGCACCAGGCGGCGAGCCGGACCAGCTCCGGACGCGCCGCCGCCGACGCGTACCGGTCGACGACATCGAGCACGGCGGTCAGGTGTTCGAGGTCGTGGTAGTGCCGGTGCGGCTCCCGCCACCGCTCGACCAGCTCGGTCCCGGCGGCGTCCACCGCCGCCGGGTCGGTCGCCCCGGCGGACCGGGCCGCCCTTCGCCATCGTTCGATGAGCCCCGCCACGCGGCCGAGTCTGCCCTAGCCGGTGCGGCTTCGTCCGCACCGGCCTGCCGGTGTGGGCATTGCCGCCCTGGGTGAGACCCCGTGACCGGACGGGGATGTCGTGCCGCTTCGGCGAGGAATGTCCGGGCGTGCGGCGGGTAGTAGCGGGTATGGCGGACCGACGATTTCGGCTGCTGCGGCGCGACGGGATGCGCGAGAAACTGGCCGATGTGGACACGGCGCGGATCGCCGACACGGTGGCGCAACTGCACCGCCGGAGCAAGGCCACCCTGCACGACCGCCTGCACCGGGTACGGATGGCGCTTGCCCTGGCCGTGCAGGCGGGCCTCGCGGCCGGGCTGTCCTGGTTCGCCTCACACGATCTGTTGGGCAACCCTCAGCCGGTCTTCGCCCCGATCTCCGCCGTCGGCACCCTCGCCGTCTCGGTGGGCCAACGGTTCCGCCGGACCGCGGAGCTGATCATCGGCGTGGCGGTCGGGGTCGCGGTGGGGGACCTGCTGGTCTATTTCCTGGGTACCGGGCCGTGGCAGCTCGGGCTGGTCGTCACCGCCGCCATCCTGCTGACCATCTTCGCCGGGGGCAGCGTCGCCATCGTCATCCAGGCTGCCGCGACCGCGGTGCTGATCGTGACCCTCAGCCCGTCGGTCGCGAACCTGGAGCTACCCCGGTTCATCGACGCGCTGGTCGGCGGCGGTATCGCGCTGCTGGTCACCGCGGTCCTGCTACCGCTCAACCCGCTGCGGGTGCTCAACCGGGCCGCCCGGCCCGCGTTGGACCTGCTCGCCGGGCAGCTCGACACCGCGGCCGACGCACTGCGCGAACGGGACCGGGAAAGGACCCAGAAGGCGCTGGACCGGCTGCGGAACAACAAACCGGAACTGGCCACCCTCACCGAGGCGATCGAGGGGGCCAAGGAGACCGCGCTGCTCTCCCCGGCGAGGTGGCACCGGCGCGGCGAACTCACCCACTACGCCGAGGCGGCCGATCCGATCGACCGGGCGATGCGTAACACCGGCACGCTGATCCGGCGCGCCGTCACCATGATCGAGGACGAGGAGCCGATCCCGGAGCCGATGACGGACGCGGTCGGCCACCTCGCCGAGGCGGTACGCCTGCTGAAACGGGAGTTCGCCCACGGCGAGGAGCCCGAGCAGGCCCGGGAGCGGTGCCTGCGCGCGGTCAGCGAGGCGGGTCGGGCGTACGCCGAGGGGGTCGGGTTCTCCGGCAGCGTGGTGGTCGCCCAGGTGCGTACCACCGCCAGCGATCTGCTGGTGGCCTCGGGCATCAGTCAGGAGGAGGCGAACCGGCTGGTGCGGCAGTCCTTCGGCGAGATGGAGCGGCCGGGTGCGCCGGCCGGGCCGGAGCCGGCGGCGAAGTCGCCCACCGCGCCGCCGGTGGGTTGAGTTCGCCTCGGCGGACGCCGTTCCTGCTCACCGTCGGCGAGACCGATGCGCCCGGCTGGGCGGGCCGGGGGTGACTACGCTGACCGCATGGCCGACACCCCGTCCGGCGGATCCCTGCCGCCGTCGCCGTCCGTGCCCGCCGGGCCACCCGCGGAGACCGGCGTGCCCGGAATGCCGCGACGCCGGCTCAGCTGGCAGCGGGCCCTGGTACTGACCGGGGTGATCCTGCTGATCGCCGGCTGCGCGATCTTCATGCTCTTTACGCTCGGCACCAGCCTCGGCCCCGAGGCGCTGCTGGTCGGGACCGCCGCCGCGATCCTGCCGGTGCCGGTGCTGGTGGCCTGCTTCCTCTGGCTGGACCGGTACGAACCCGAGCCGCTGAAGTACTTGATCTTCTGCTTCGTCTGGGGTGCCTTCGTCTCCACCGCGGCGTCACTCAAGGTCAACGAGGCCGGCGCCGACTGGTTCGAGCATCGAGGGCTGCCGGAGTCGCTCACCGCAGTGCTGGTCGCGCCGTTCATCGAGGAGTTGACCAAGGCGCTCGGTCCGATCCTGCTGCTGGTCTTCCGGCGGCGGGAGTGGTCGGGCATCACCGACGGGCTGGTCTACTGCGGGTTGTCCGCGATCGGCTTCGCGATGGTGGAGAACATCCTCTACCTGGGCGGATACGGGTACGCCTCGGGCGTCGAGCAGTACGGCCCGGCCACCGGGGCGCAGATGGTGATCCTCCTGTTCATCGGTCGCATCCTGCTGTTCGGGTTCGCCCATCCGCTCTTCACCGCGATGACCGGTGTGGGTCTCGGCATCGCCGCGCGATCGGCGAGCCGCCGGGTCCGGTTCTTCGCCCCGGTCGCCGGTCTGCTGGTGGCGATGATGCTGCACGGGACGTGGAACCTGCTGCCGACTCTGACCGAGGCCACCGGTGAGGTGCTGATCTTCGTCTCGGGCTTCGTCGGGGTGATGGTGCCGATCTTCTTCGGCATGGTCGGCCTCGCGGTGTGGCTGCGGGCCTGGGAGGGGCGGCTCACCGAGCGGATCCTGCCGGACTACGTGCGGGCCGGCTGGCTCACCCCGCCGGAGGTGGCGGCGCTGAGCAGCCTCGGCCGGCGGCACGCGGCCCGGGCCTGGGCCCGGCGGGTGGCCGGCGATGCCGGGCTGCGCGCGATGCGCGGCTACCAGTTCGCGGCGACCCGGCTGGCGTTGCTGCGCGACGGCGCGCTCCGGGGCCTGGACCGCCGGCCGGTGGACCGGGAGCGGACGGCCCGGGAGGAACAGGAGCTGCTGCACGCGATCAGCGCGTACCGGTCGTTCTTCGTGGGCCGGGACCCGCAGGCCCCGGTCGGTGTCTGGGACGGGCGCCGGTACCACCTGCGGTTCCCGGACGGGTCGCAGCGGTCGGTGGAGGCACCCGAGGAACCGGTCGTCCCGATTCCGGTGGTGCTCGCCCCGCCGCCACCGCCGCCGGCCTTCCACGGCGGCTACGGCCCGCCCGGCTGGTACGGGCCCCGCCCCGCCGCGCCCTGGCCACCGCACCACTGACCGGGCCGGCCCTCGCGGCGCTCAGGTCATCAGGCTGGTGAGGAAGTCGCCGAGCCCCTGGGCCATCATCATCAGGGTCGCTCCGATCGCCTTGAACATCTGCGCGGCGCCCTCCGGCCGGAACGCCATGAAGTAGATCAGGAACGCGAGGCTTCCCCAGGCCAGCACCTTCTTCACGAATACCGGCATCGTCCCTCCCCAGGGCCGGTGGTGCGGCTGGCTTCCCGCCGGGGAGCGCGGCAAACGATGCGTGCCGGGTCAGCCGGCCCGATGGGCCGGGCCCGGTTGGGGCAGAGCAAAGGACGCGGGAAGGCAATATCACGGTCCGGCGGTCCACCACCGGCAGTGACTGCCGCCGCGGTGGTAGGCGTGTCCGGCAACCGGCAACCGGCAACCGGCGTTCCCAAACGTCCACTCAGAGGTAGAGCCCGGTGGCGTTCTCCTCCACCCGCTCGGCGGCCACCGCGTGCACGTCGCGTTCGCGCAGCAGCACGTAGCCGCGGCCGTGCAGCTCGACCTCCGAACGGTCGTCGGGGTCGAAGAGCACCCGGTCGCCGGAGACGATGGAGCGTACGTTCGGCCCGACTCCCACCGCGGTGGCCCATGCCAGGCGCTTACCCACGGCCGCGGTGGCCGGGATCACGATGCCGGCGGTGGATCGGCGTTCACCCTCGCTGCCCTCCATCCGGACCAGCACGCGGTCGTGCAGCAGCCGGATGGGCAGGCCGGAGTCGAGATTCGGGTCGGCTGTCACGCCGCAGACGCTACCGTGTCCGCCCCGCCCCGCCGCCGGTGGTCACCGTTGCCGGGGACCGTGCGCCGGGCACGACGGGTGGCGGAACTGGCCTACGGTGGTTCCGTCGGGCGTATCCTGTCCGACCTGACGCCGTACGCGGGCCGAATCTCGCCAGGAGGTGCACTTGAGCCGATTCGAGCGGATACGCGGGCGCCTGCGTCGCGCGTACGAGTCAGGACGGGAATCGGTTCGCGCGGCCCGCAACACGCCACCCGACGTGCCCGAGCCGGCCCGGGTGGCCTCGCCGGCCGCTCCCGGGCCGGCGGCACCACCCTCCGCCACCGTGGTCGGTGCCGAGCCGCCCGCCGCCCTGCACAACTCCACCGCCAGCCGCGACGACGCGGACGTGCCCCACGCGTTGCGGATCGCCGCCGCCTGGTCGTGGCGGCTGATCGCCGTCGGCATCGTGTTCTGGGCGACGCTGAAGGTCGTCAGCACCATCAGCATCGTGATCATCCCGCTCGCCGTGGCGCTGCTGCTGTCGGCGCTGCTGGCGCCCGCGGTGGGCTGGCTGCTGCGCGGCCGGCTGCCGAGGTCACTGGCGACCGCCGTGGTGCTGGTCGCCGGCCTGGCTGCGGTGATCGGCACGCTGACGCTGGTGGTCAACGAGTTCATCCGGGGCGTACCGGAGCTGGCCGAGAAGTCGACCCAGGGTCTGCAACAGATCCAGGACTGGCTCCAGACCGGGCCGCTGCACCTCTCCGACAACGACCTCAACCGGTACCTCGAAGAGGCCCAGCAGTGGGTCAACAACAACACCGAGCGGTTCACCAGCGGTGCGCTCTCCACCGCCACGACCCTGGCCGAGGTGCTGACCGGCACGGTGCTGGTGCTCTTCGCGACCTTCTTCTTCCTGCGCGACGGCAACATCATCTGGCGCTTCCTGGTCCGGCTGCTGCCGGTCGCCGCACGGTGGCGGGTCGACGACGCCGGCCGGGCCTCCTGGGCCACCCTGGTCGCCTACGTCCGGGCGACCGTGCTGGTCGCCTTCATCGACGCCGTCGGCATCGGCATCTTCCTGGTCATCTTCGACATCCCGTTCGCCTTCCCGCTGGCCGCCCTGGTCTTCCTGGGGGCGTTCATCCCGATCGTCGGCGCGACGCTTTCCGGCGGGGTGGCGGTCCTCGTCGCCCTGGTCGACAGCGGCCCGGTTACCGCCTTGATCATCCTCGGCGTGGTGATCGGCGTGCAGCAGGTCGAGGGGCACATCCTCCAGCCGTTGATCATGGGCCGCGCGGTGGCCATCCACCCGCTCGCGGTGATCATCGGTCTGGCCGCCGGTGTGGTGCTGGCCGGGATCACCGGCGCGCTGGTCGCGGTGCCGCTGATCGCGGTGTTCAACACGGCGGTACGGCGGCTCGCCGCCCGTCGCGTCCCGGAGACTCCGCCCGACGCGGTCGTCGTCGCCTCCCGGGCCCGCTGAGAGCCCGGCCGGCGGCGAGGTCAGCTGTCGGCGAGCCGGGTGAGGGCGCCCCGGACCACCTCGGGGCGGGTGGTGTACCAGAACGGCGGCAGCGAGCGGCGCAGGAACGCGCCGTAGCCACGGGCGGTCTCCAGCCGGGAGTCGAGCACCGCCACCACGCCCCGGTCGGCGGTGGCCCGGATCAGCCGGCCCACTCCCTGGGCCAGCCGCACCGCCGCGATCGGGACGCTGACCGCCGCGAAACCGGAACCGCCCTGCGCGTCCACCGCGGCGGCCCGCGCGGCGGCCAGTGGCTCGTCGGGCCGGGGGAAGGGCAGCCGGTCGATCACGACCAACTGGCAGGCGTCACCCGGCACGTCCACCCCCTGCCAGAGGGACATCACCCCGAACAGGCAGCTCGACCGCTCCTCGCGGAACCGGCGGACCAGCAGCGGCAGCGCCTCCTCGCCCTGTAGCAGCACCGGCAGGTCGGTCCGCGCCCGGACCAGCTCCGCGGCCTGCTGCGCGGCCCGCCGGGAGGAGAAGAGCCCGAGCGTACGGCCACCCAGCGCGGTGATCAGCGAGAGCAGTTCCTCTCCGGCGGCGTCGGGCAACCCGGAAGCCCCGGGGCGGGGCAGGTGCGCGGCGACGTACAGGATGCCCTGGCGGGCGTAGTCGAACGGCGAGCCGACGTCCAGCGACCGCCACCCCGCACCGGAGTCCGTAACCTGGCCGCCTCCGTGGGGGGCGCCTCCGTCGGGACCGCGGCCGGCGATCGCCGGCCGGCGGGTGGCGTCGGCGAGCGCGGCGGCGGCCGGCGACGGCGGGGCGGGTGGCGGCGCGTCGAGGCCGAGGGCCCGGGCCACCGTGTCGAACCGGCCGCCCAGGGCCAGCGTGGCCGAGGTGGCCACCACGGTCCGCTCGTCGTAGAGGTGGCTGGCGAGCGTGCCGGCAACCGAGAGCGGCGCCACCACCAGCGCCCGCCGGCCGGAGCCGTCGTTGCGCTCCACCCAGGTCACGTCGTGCTCCGCCTCCTCCAGCAGCCGCTGGGCGGTGGTGGAAAGCTCGTCGAGGACGGACTTGGCCTGCTGCTTGCGTACCGGGTCGGGATCGTCGGCCTTGATGTCGCCGATGGCGTCCAGGGCGGCGCGGGTGGCGGCGTCCAGCAGCGTGCAGGCTTCGCGCAGCGGGTCCGGCAGGCCGCTGGTGAGCCGCCCGACCGGTGCCTCGGCAAGCCCGACCGCGAGGGCGTCACCGGACGCGGTCAGCGCCTCGGCCGTCTCCGGACGCAGCAGCGGGCGGGCGCGCCGGGTGGAGCGGTCGATCAGCTCCGGGGTCAGCTCCGCCTGCGCCGCCGAGGAGACCCGGTCGGCCAGCTCATGGGCCTCGTCGACGACGAGCAGCTTGTGCGGCGGGACGATGTGCCGCCCGGCGAGCATGTCGACCGCGAGCAGGCTGTGGTTGGTGACGACGATGTCGGCCTCCCGCGCCCGGGCCCGGGACGCCTCCGCGAAGCACTCCGGGCCGTACGGGCAGCGGGCCGCGCCGACGCACTCTCGGGCCGGCATGGAGACCAGCCGCCACGCCTGGTCGTCGACGCCCGGATCAAGCTCGTCCCGGTCGCCGGTCTCGGTCTCCTGGGCCCAGTCCCGCAGCCGCTGGACCTGCTTGCCGAGCCGGCCCGCCTCGCCGAGCCAGCGGGTGCCGCCGCCGGGCCGCTCGACCGGGGCGTCGAAGAGGGTGTCCTCCGGCTCGTCCTCGGACGAGTTCTCCAGCCGGGCCAGGCAGAGATAGTGGTGCCGGCCCTTGAGCACCGCGAAGCTCGGGCGTCGTCCGAGCAGCGGCTCGACGGCGTCGGCCAGCCGGGGCAGGTCGTGCTCGACCAGCTGGGACTGCAACGCCAGGGTGGCGGTGGAGACCACCACCGGCCCGTCGACGGTCAGCGCCGGCGCGAGGTAGGCCAGGGACTTGCCGGTGCCGGTGCCGGCCTGCACCAGCAGGTGGTCTCCGGCGGCCACGCACTCCTCGATCGCCGTGGCCATCTGCTGCTGACCGGGGCGCGCCGCACCGCTGGGCACCGCGCCGACCGCGGCGGCCAACAGCTCGGCACCGCCCGGCCGGTCTCCCCGGCGGCGGGCCTTGTCGCGGGTCGAGCCGGAGCCGGTGGCGGTGCGGGGCGGGGTCACCGTGGCACGGTACCCGTCGGCTCCGACCCGGGCCGTACCGATCGGCCGTGTTGCGGCGTCACGGAACGGAATACGTCCCCGCCGTCCGGTAGTTTCCTGACGGCGACCGGTGGGCGGAATCGGCTAGGGTGCGACACATGCCGAGCGATGTGGTCCGTGTGATCTACCGCAAGTACGACGGCAGCGCGCACCGCGACTACCCGGCCCGTCGCCTGGCCGAGGACGACCTCGGCGTCTGGCTCGGAGTGCCGGCCGGCACCAGCTCGGTCTACCACGGCCGCCCCTCGGTCGAGCAGATCCCGTTCGTGCTGCTGGTGCCGCACCACGCCTGGTGGACCGGCATGTTCAACCCGCCGCCGCGGACCAGCGAGGTCTACTGCGACATCGCCAGCCCGGCCCGGTGGGAGGGCGAGGACACCGTACACCTGATCGACCTCGACCTGGACGTGGTCCGTCGCCGGGAGACCGGCCTGGTCGAACTGCGCGACGAGGACGAGTTCGCCGAGCACCGGGCCCGCTTCGGCTACCCCGACGACCTGGTGGTGGAGGCCGAGGCGGCGGCCCGGTGGCTGCTCGGCGCGCTCGGCGACGGCACCGAGCCGTTCGCCACCTCGTACCGCAAGTGGCTGGCCCTGGTGGTCTGAGGTCGCTCCGCTCCCGTGCCGGAAGGGTCGTCCGGTCGGGGCCCGGCCTCGCCCGGCTTGCGGTGGTGTCGCCGCCGTTGGGCGGCCGGCCGGTTGGCGGGTGATGATGCTCCGATGGTGGACGACGGTGCATTCGACGTGGCGGCGCCGGCCGGCGGCCTGATGCGTGACCTGCTCCGGGCGGTGCCCGGTGGGCCGGTGGAGCTCGGGGCGATCGGTCCCCGCTCGACCCCCGGGCTGCCCGGCCCGCAGGTGACCGGAGCGGACCGCAAGGGTTGGGCCCGGCGGCAGGTCAGGTTGGTGGGTGCGGGGCTGGCCCGCCAGCAGGAGATGCTATTTGCCGGCGCGAAGGCCGACCCCCGTGCCGGCCGGAGCGTCCTGCTGGTGCTCCAGGCGATGGACTGCGGCGGCAAGGACGGCACGATCAAGCGGGTGGTCGGCGCGATGAACCCGCTCGGCGTGCACATCCGGGCCTTCGGCCCGCCCACCGACGAGGAGCTACGTCACCACTTCCTGTGGCGGATCCGCCGGGTCCTGCCCCCGGCCGGGTACCTGGGCGTCTTCAACCGCTCGCACTACGAGGACATCCTGGTGCCCCGGGTGCAGGCGGGGGCGGCGGAGGAGGTCTGGCGACCGAGGTACGCCGAGATCGAGGACTTCGAGCGGGAGTTGACCGCCGCCGGGGTGGCCGTGATCAAGATCTTCCTGCACATCTCCAACGCCGAGCAGGCGCGCCGGCTGCTGGCCCGCCTCGACGACCCGACCCGACACTGGAAGTACCACCCCTCGGATGTCGACGCCCGGACCCGCTGGGACGACTACCAGAGCGCGTACGCCGACCTGCTCGGCCGGTGCGGCACGGACGTCGCGCCGTGGTACGTGGTGCCGGCGGACCGCAAGTGGTACCGGGACTGGGCGGTGGCACACCTGCTGCGTGAGACGTTCGACACCCTCGCGCTCGGGTATCCGCCAGCCGATTTCGACATCAAGCGGGAACGGGAGCGACTACTGGGAACCACGGGTCCGATCAAGGTGAACAGAAGTTGAACGAACGGTGAATGGCACCTGGCCAGGGGTGGGCCGGCGAATCGTCCGTCGGAGGGTTCCCTAGCATTCCCTCAGCAGGGCGCCGGAGCGGCGGCTGCCACCCCTTCCACCGACACGACGAGGTCCGTGCTGTGAGGTTTTCATTTCGCCCGAACGAGGGCGCTTTCTACGAGCTCTTCACCAGGGCCGCGCAGAACCTGGTCCGGGGTACCGAGCTGCTCAACGAGCTCGCCCTGCCCGACGTCGAGGTGCAGTCGGTGAGCGAGCGGCTCACCGAGGTCGAGCACGACAGCGACCAGATCACCCACGACCTGTTCAAGAAGATCAACTCGACCTTCGTCACCCCCTTCGACCGGGAGGACATCTACCGCCTGGGCTCGCAGCTGGACGACGTGATGGACCACCTGGAGGCGGTGGGCAACCTGCTCTACCTCTACGGGCTGACCAAGCTGCCGTCGCTGCCCCGGGAGATGCACGAGCTGGTGCACGTCCTCGACCAGCAGGCGAAGCTGACCGCCGACGCGATGCCCCGGCTGAAGTCGATGAAGGATCTTGAGGACTACTGGATCGAGTGCAACCGGCTGGAGAACGACGGCGACCAGGCGTACCGGATGCTGCTGGTCCGCCTCTTCTCCGGCGAGTACGACGCGTTGACCGTGCTCAAGATGAAGGAGGTCGCCGACGAGCTGGAGGCTGCCTGCGACGCCTTCGAGCACGTGGCCAACACCGTCGAGACCATCGCGGTCAAGGAGTCCTGATCCTGTGAGTCCCGAGCTCATCGCCGTGTTGGCGGTGATCGGGGTAGCCCTGGTGTTCGACTACACCAACGGCTTCCACGACGCCGCAAACGCGATCGCGACCAGCATCTCCACCCGGGCCCTGACACCCCGGGTCGCCCTGGCCATGGCGGCGGTCGGCAACTTCATCGGCGCCCACTTCGGCGCCGAGGTCGCCAAGACCGTCGGTAGCGGCCTGGTGAAGCTGCCCGCCGGTGTGTCCAGCCTCGGCATCGTCTTCGCCGGCGTGATCGGCGCGATCACCTGGAACCTCATCACCTGGTACTTCGGTCTGCCCTCGTCCTCCTCGCACGCCCTGATCGGCGGCCTGGTCGGCTCGACCGTCGCGGCCTCCGGCACCGTGCTCTGGACGGGCATCGGCGAGAACGTGATCATTCCGATGATCCTGTCGCCGATGGTCGGCTTCGTCCTCGGCTACATCGTGATGATCGCCGTCCAGTGGATCTTCCGGAAGGGGCAGCCGGGCAAGCTGAACCGCGGCTTCCGCTGGGCCCAGACCGTCTCGGCCGCCGCCATGTCCGTCGGCCACGGCATGCAGGACGCGGCCAAGACCATCGGCATCGTGGTGCTCGCCCTCTTCGTCGGTGGCTACCAGGAGGACGCCACCTACATCCCCGAGTGGGCGTTCTGGACCTCGGCGGCCGTGCTGGCGGCCGGCACGTACGCCGGTGGCTGGCGGATCATCCGGACCCTGGGTCGGAAGATCATCGACCTGCGCCCGCCGGAGGGCTTCGCGGCCGAGACCGTGGCCAGCGGCGTGCTCTACTTCAACGCGCTGGTGCTCGGCGCCCCGATCTCGACCACCCACACGATCACCTCGGCGATCATGGGGGTCGGCGCCACCAAGCGGCTCTCCGCCGTGCGTTGGGGTGTGGCCGGCAACATCGTGGGCGCCTGGATCCTGACCTTCCCGGCCGCCGGCTCGATCGGCGCCCTGATGTACTTCCTCGCCCGCCCCCTCTTCAGCTGAGCTGAAAGGAGGGGCCCCCTGTTAACGCCTGGCGTTGTATAGGGGGCCCCTCCTAACACTTCGGCCGGCTGTCAGATGTAGGAGACGCCGATCTGGGCGCGGATGTCGTCGAGCAGGGCCATGACCTCCAGGGTTACCGAGTGCGGCACCAGGGGGCTCTCGGTCAGCCCCTCGGCCAGGCAGCGCTGTACCTCGACGGCCTCGTACTGGTAGCCCGAGCCGGCCAGCTCCGCGGTGACCGTCTCCGGCTCCGCGCCGGAGCAGTGCAGGGTGAACCCGCCCGGCCGGAAGAACGGCTCCGGTAGCTCGATCCGACCGGCCGTGCCGGTGATCGCGGCGGTGAGCCCGGTCGCCCCCACCATGCCGCAGCTCAGTGTGGCGACCGCCCCCGAGTCGTACCCGAAGACCAGGCCGGTGTTCTCGTCCGTGCCCTCCGGGCCGAGCTTTGCCCAGGACCGGACGTGCTGCGGCACGCCGAGCACCAGGTGGGCCAGGCTCACCGGGTACACGCCGAGGTCGAGCAGCGCGCCGCCGCCCAGCGCGCGGGCCCGCATCCGGTGTTCGGGCGGGAACGGCCCGGCGACGCCGAAGTCGGCCCGGACGCTGGTCACCGTGCCGATCGCGCCGTCGGCGATCAGCTCGCAGACCCGCCGCACGAGCGGGTTGCACCGCATCCACATCGCCTCCATCAAAAAGACGTCGGCGGCGCGGGCGGTCTCGATCACCTCGGTGCTGGTCGCCAGGTCGAGGGTGAACGGCTTCTCCAGCAGCACCGGCTTGCCGGCGGTGAGGCAGGTCAGCGCCGCCTGGTGATGGGCGGCGTGCGGGGTGGCGACGTAGATGACCTCCACGTCGGTGTCCGCGGCCAGGTCGGCCCAGGAGGCGTACGCCCGGGACGCGCCGTGCCGCTCTGCGAAGCGCTGCGCGGTCTCGGCGGTACGCGAGCCGACCGCGACCAGTTCGGCCCCCGGCACCAGCCGGAGGTCCTCGGCGAAGCGGGCGGCGATGTTGCCGGTGGCCAGGATGCCCCATCGAGTCATGCGCGTGACGCTACCGAAGATCACCGGCGGCCTGTACTGGTGATCCACGGGGCGGGAACCCGGCCACGGATGGCCTACGCTCGGCGCATGACGATCGACCGTGGCTTCCCGGCGCCACCCGCGCTGGTGGAGCACGCCCGCCGGTTTCGGGCCTCCGGTGGCGTACCGGCGGTGCCCCGGGTGGCGGCCACCGTGCTGCTGCTCCGCCCGGCCGGCGAGGGCTTCGAGGTCTACCTGATCCGCCGGGTCGCGGCGATGGCCTTCGGCGGCATGTACGCCTTTCCCGGCGGCGGGGTCGATCCCTCGGACTCCACCGCCCACCTCGACTGGGCGGGGCCGGATCCAGCGGGCTGGGGCGTACGGCTCGGAGTGCCACCGGCCGCCGCGCAGGCGGTGGTGTGCGCCGCGGCCCGCGAGGTGTTCGAGGAGGCCGGGGTGCTGCTCGCCGGCCCGGACGGGAATCGGGTCGTCGGCGACGTCAGCGACGACGGCTGGGAGTCCGCCCGGATCGACCTGGAGCAGCGGCGTACCGGCTTCGTCGAGCTGCTCGCCCGACGTGGGCTCACCCTCCGGTCGGACCTGCTGCTGCCCTGGAGCCGGTGGGTGACCCCGGAGTTCGAGCCGCGCCGGTTCGACACGTACTTCTTCGTGGCGCTGCTGCCGGAGGGGCAGCGGACCCGTGACGTCTCCGGCGAGGCCGACCACACCCTCTGGGTCCGGCCCGCCGACGCCTGCGACCGCGCCGCGGCGGGCGAGCTGACCATGCTGCCGCCGACCCTGGTCACCCTCGGCGAGATCGCCGCCTGCGACGATCTCGCGGCGGTGGCTCGGACGGCGGCGACCCGGGACGCGGCCACCCCGATCACGCCCCACCTGGAGCTGCCGGTGGACGGCGAGCCCCGGTTCCACCTGCACCGACCGACCCCACCTGACCGGCCGCGCCGGCCCTGAGCCCGGCGGGCGGCACCGGCCGCGGGCTGACCGGCCGCGCGCGGGACTCAGCCGAGCTGGTAGTTGACGTGGGCGGACCAGCGGGCGAAACCGAGCCGCTCGTAGAGCGCCACCGCGGCGGTGTTCGACTCGTCCACGTAGAGCATCACCCGGTCCAGCCCGCGCCGGTCGCGCAGGTACGCCAGCCCTGCCGAGGTCAACGCCCGGCCGAGGCCACCGCCGTGCGCGGAGGGCTCCACCCCGAGCACGTACACCTCGCCGATCCGGGCCGAGCCGGGCCGCTCGTGCACCTTGGTCCAGTGGAAGCCGAGCAGCCGGCCGGTCGCCGACTCGACGGCGAGCAGGAAGCCGGCCGGATCGAACCACGGCTCGGTGAGGCGTACCCGCAGGTCGTCGGTGGTCCACCGGCCCTGCTCGGGATGGTCGGCGAAGGCCCGCGCGTTCAGCGCCAGCCACGCCGCGTCGTCGGCTCCGGGCCGGAAGGCACGCAGGGTGACCCCGTCGGGCAGTCGCGGATCGGGCAACGGTGCGGCGAGCGGCCGGCGCAGCTGCCAGAGCACGCGGGCGCGGAGGAAGCCGAGGTCAACGGCGATCGCCGCGGCCGAGGGGTGGTCGCCGTGTGCCCAGGCCCGCAGCGGCCCGGTGGCGGCTGCCAGTACCCCTCGGGCCAGCGTCCGGCCGGTGCCCCTGCGCCGGTAGGCCGGGTGCACCACCAGCTCCACCCCGACGCCGAGGCCCGGGTCGGTGGTGTCCAGGTGGGCGTACCCGGTGAGAGTCCCGTCGTCGGCACGGGCGAGCAGGTGGACGGCGGGGGCCCGCTCGTCGCGGAGGCGGAGCAGGACGTGCTCGTCCAGCGGATCCGCGCCGTCCGTGTCGCCGGCGACCCGGGCCAGCGCCAGCACTTCGGTGATCTCCGCCGGGCCGAGCCGGTCGGTGCGGCTCACCTGGTCGCTGGTCGGCTCGGTGCTGCTCACGCGATCACGGTATCCGGATGACCGGGCCGTCGGCGGGGCAGGTGGGCGGGATACCCCTCACATCCCCCGCTTCGGCAACGCCCGGACGTCGAACCTGCCGGTCAGCTTCGGCAACATGCGGTACACCGCGTTCACCGTGCCCTGCCGGTTGCCGCCCGCGTCGTGCATCAGGACGATCGACCCGGGTCGTACGCCGGCCAGCACCGACGCGGTGATGTTGGTCGCCCCGGGCAGCTGCCAGTCGGAGGTGTCCAGCGTCCAGTGCAGGGGCGTCATGCCGAGTTCCCGGGCGACATTGATCACCGGGTAGGTCCAGGCGCCGCCGGGTTGCCGGTACCACGCGATGGGCGCCTCCGGCGCCGCCGCCCGGATCGCCGCGTTGGTCCGCAGCAGGTCCGACTGGATCCGTTGCGGCGACCGTGAGCCCAGGGTCACGTCATGATCCCAGCTGTGGTTGCAGAGCGTGTGCCCCTCGGCGACGATCTGCTGGACGAGCCACGGGTACGCCTCGGCGTTCTGGCCGACCACGCAGAACGTCGCCGTGACGTGGAACTCCCGCAGGATCGCGAGGATCTGGGGGGTGTAGTCCGGGTTGGGGCCGTCGTCGAAGGTGAGCGCGACCTCGGCGCCGCCGGTGCTCACCCGGGTGCCCATCGGCCCGACGTCCGGATCGTCGCCCGGCGCGTCGGGTGGGGTCGGCTCGGCCGGGCGGGGCGTCGGGCTTGCGTCGGCCCCGGACTCCTCTGTGGAGGGTGCGGACTGGTCGGCGTACTCCGGGTGGTCGGCGCCGGTCGCGGTGACGTTGGAGCCGTGCCGTGGCGGATCGGGCACCAGGTTACGGCCGATCAGGAACGTCGCGCCGAGCACCGCCGACACCACCAGCGTGATGATCCCGAGCGTCCGTCCTGGTCCCCCGTGGTTACCGCCCACCGCTGCCCCCTCCTGGCCAACCCGCAAGTCACCATAAGACTCGCGAGTCGCCCAAAAGGGGCATATCGGTCAGGTTACCCCTCGACGGTGAGGGACCGCACCGGCAGCGGAGCGTGCTCGGCGGCCTCGGCCAGGGCCGTCCGCGACGGCGGTACGACGAACTTGTAGCCCACCTGGCGGACGGTGCCGATCATCGACTCGTACTCCGAGCCGAGCTTGGCCCGCAGTCGTCGCACGTGCACATCGACCGTGCGGGTGCCGCCGAAGTAGTCGTACCCCCAGACCTCGCGCAGCAACTGGTCGCGGGTGAACACCCGGCCTGGGTGCTGGGCGAGGAACTTCAGCAGCTCGAACTCCTTGTAGGTCAGGTCGAGCGGGCGGCCCTTGAGCTTCGCGGCGTAGGTGTCCGGGTCGATCATCAACTCGCCGGCCCGGATCGAGCCGCCGGCACCGGCCGTCGCGTTGCTCAGCCGGCCGACCGCGAGCCGCAGCCGGGCTTCCACCTCGGCCGGGCCGGCGGAGGCGAGGATCACATCGTCGACGCCCCAGTCGGCGTTCAGCGCGATCAGACCGGCCTCGGTGACCACCGCCACCAGCGGTACGCCGAGCCCGGTGGCGTGCAGCATCCGGCAGGTGGCCCGGGCCTCGCTCAGTTCGGAGCGGGCGTCGACCATGACGGCGTCTGGGCTCGGGCCGGCGACCAGCGTGCGAACGTCGCGCGGTGCGGTACGCACCGAATGCGGCAGCAGGTCCAGTGCGGGCAACACCGCGGATGGTTCGCCGGCCCGTGCGGTCACCAACAAGAGGATCTCCACGATCACCTCCGTCCCGGCGGCCTCGTACGGCCGCACGCGACCAGCGGCACACTTTCGAATGTGGCGCTGGGAATCTCCGTGGGTCCCGGCGTCGCTGACGGGCGGGTTTCGGCTTGAGCGTAACTGATTGCCCGGGCCGCGCCTGGGCGAGCTTTCCTGTATATCCCTTCTGCCCCTGATCGCGGCTCAGGTTTTAACGTCGCCGAAACCGTGACCCCCGCCGTGGCCGATTGGTCTGGCACGATCGGTGGGTGTTTCCCTCCAACTCGCCCGAGACCGACCGCGAGCCGTGGGCCGACGGCGCGCCCCCGGCCAGCGGTTCGGCGCCGCGTACCGGCCCGACGGCCGAGGCCGACGAGGGGCGACGCTCCAGCGGCCCCCGACGCCTGCGCCGCGGCGGCTCTCCCCGGCGCGCCGATGACGGGCCGGACGCCGACGACGACGAGGAGGATGAGCCGCCCGTCGAGGTGCGCCGGAAGCTCTCGCTCGCCATCGGCGGCTTCGCCGCGCTGCTCGGCCTCGGCCTGGTCCTCGCGGCGCAGACCTCCGGGCCTGGGCACCGGGTGCCGTTCACCATCGTGGTCTTCGGCGTACAGGTCATGTTCGTGCTGGCCTGGACGATGGTGACCCGCCCGCCAGCGCTCGCGGTCGTGCTCGGAGCCGGCGTGGTGACCGCGGTGGCAGCCGACGCCGTGGCCGTGCGCTCCGCCGAGGCCCGCCTCGGCCCGCTGGTCTATATCGCGATCGGCGGGGTGGTCGTCGCGGTGCTCGGTCAGCTGGTCCGCCGGGTGGACCGGGTCCGGGTGACCGACTCGCTGCGCACCACCGCCACCATCGTGTTCGGCGTGGTCGCCCTGGCCACGCTCGTCGTGCTCACCCGGATCCCCGCCGGCACCCAGGCGATCGCCGTCTGCCTCACCGCGAGCGCGGTCGCGCTCACCGTCGCCCGGTTTGCCGACGCCGCCGCCGCCTGGCCGCGGCTCGCCCCGCAGGTGCCCCGGGGAGCCGCCGGCGTGGTCGGTGGAGCGATGGTCGGCACCCTGGTCGGCGCGCTGCTCGGCAGCTATCTGGTCACCCCCTTCACGCCCACCAGGGCCGCGATCATCGGCCTGGTCGCGGCGGTCGTGGCCGTCCTGGCCGATCTGGCCGTGGGGTACGCCGAGGCGAGCCGGATGATGGCCGGCGAGCTGCCCTCGGTGTGGGCGGCCCGGCACGTGCAGGGTCCACTCGGCGCCTTCGCGATGGCGGCGCCGGCCGCGTACCTGATGTGCCGGCTGTTGCTGTGACCGGCCGCTGCGGTGACCGGCTGGTCCGGGGGCGGCGATTGAGGAATCCGGACTCCGGGTAACACCGGTGCGCCCCGGACGGCAACGACGTACGACAGGACAGGAGACGGCGTGAGCCACGAGTACACCCACGAAGAGCGACCGAGGCGACGGGGACGCAAGGTCCTGATCGGGTTCGCCGTTCTGCTGCTGGTCCTCGCCGGGCTGCTCGCCATCGCCGACCGGGTGGCGGCCACCGTGGCCGAGCGCACCATCGCCGACGAGGTCCGCAAGCAGGTGGCCGAGCAGGGCGCGCAGTCCTCGCCGCCGGAGGTCGAGGTGGGTGGTTTCCCGTTCCTCACCCAGGTGCTCGATGGCCGGTACGAGCGCATCTCGATCAGGCTGCGTGATGTTCAGGGCTCGGTGCAGGGGGACGCGGTGGCACTGCCCAGCCTGGACGTGGACGCCCGCAACGTGCGGGCCTCGCTGGACACGCTCCGCTCGGGCCGGGGTGAGGTCGTGGCCGAGACGGTCAACGGCACCGGCACCATCAGCTACCAGAGCCTGGCGGCGCTGCTCAACCGGGAGGGCCTGACCCTCGGCGAGCGCGACGGGAAGCTCGCCGTCAGCGCGCCGGTGGACATCCTCGGCCAACGGCTCACGGTCACCGGCACCGCCGACATCGTCATCGGGGATCAGGGGCAGATCTCGCTGCGCTTCGACAACCTGGACGCCGAAGGGCTGCCCAACGCGCCACTGGCCCGCACCCTGGTGAACAATTTCGCGCGCAGCATCTCGGTCGAGGTGCCCCTGCCGGAGCTGCCCTTCCAGCTCACCGTCCGCGAGGTCCGGCCGCAGCCCGGGGGCCTGACGGTGACCGCCGACGCCCGGGACGTACCGATCAACTCGGCCGGCTGACCCCGGCCCGGGTGTCCCGGATGCTGGTCGGCCCGGTGGCGCTAGCTGGGATGGCTGGTACGCTCGCTGACCATGGGGACGCTCCTCACCAAACGGCGCGCGGTCGACCTGTGCCGCGTGGCCACCTGCCTGTGTCGCTCCGTCATCTGACGGCGGGGCTGCAACGGGCCGCCTAGCGGCCATCGGCACTCGGGGTACGCGTACCTAATCCCGGTGCACCCCACCGGACGCCCGGCAGCGGCGCCGTCGCACGAACCCGTGATCCGTTCCTAGCTATGGGTCCCGCGCGTGGTGCGACACATCCACACCCATCGACCTCCGCGCGCTGGCTCACCATCCATCCTCACCAGGGAGTGATCTGATGAGTCGCGACACCGCACTCGTCTCGGCCGACTGGGCCGAGAAGAACCTCGACGCCGCGGGCGTCGTCTTCGTCGAGGTCGACGAGGACACCTCGGCCTACGACACCGGCCACATCGCCGGTGCGATCAAGCTCGACTGGAAGAACGACCTCCAGGATCCGGTCCGCCGGGACTTCGTCAACAAGACCCAGTTCGAGGCGCTGCTCTCCGAGCGGGGCATCAGCAACGACGACACCGTCATCCTCTACGGCGGCAACAACAACTGGTTCGCCGCGTACGCGTACTGGTACTTCAAGCTCTACGGCCACGGCGACGTCAAGCTGCTCGACGGTGGCCGCAAGAAGTGGGAACTGGACGCCCGCCCGCTGGTCGCCGACGCGGTGACCCGCCCGGCCACGCAGTATGTCGCCAGCGAGCCGGACGCCAGCATCCGGGCCTTCCGCGACGAGGTCGTCGCCGCGATCGGCACCAAGAACCTGGTCGACGTGCGCAGCCCCGACGAGTACGCCGGCCGCCTGCTCGCCCCCGCCCACCTGCCGCAGGAGCAGGCGCAGCGCGGAGGCCACATCCCGACCGCGATCAGCGTGCCGTGGTCCAAGGCGGCCAACGAGGACGGCACCTTCAAGTCCGACGACGACCTGCGCAGGATCTACGCCGAGGCCGGGCTGGACGACGGCAAGGAGACCATCGCGTACTGCCGGATCGGCGAGCGCTCCTCGCACACCTGGTTCGTGCTCCAGGAGCTGCTCGGCCACAGCAACGTGAAGAACTACGACGGATCCTGGACCGAGTACGGCTCGCTGGTCGGCGTGCCGGTGGCGCTCGGCGATGAGCCGGGGGAGGCCTGAGATGACCGCACCCACCACCGCCGGTTGCGCGGCACCGGACCAGTCCGCTCCGCTGCCCGCCAGCCTCGACCTGGAGAAGGAAACCGTCATCACCGGCGTCGTCCGCTCCGCCGAGGGTGAGGCGGTGCCCGGCGCGTACGTCCGCCTGCTCGACTCGACCGGTGAGTTCACCGCCGAGGTGGTGACCTCGCCCGCCGGCCAGTTCCGGTTCTTCGCCGCGCCGGGCAGCTGGACCCTGCGGGCGCTCTCCCGTTACGGCAACGGGGACGCTGCCGTGACCGCCGGCCGGGGCATCAACGAGGCGACCGTGACGGTCGTCGACTGACCCACGCTCTGATCGATTCGTGGCCCGTACCCCCAGTTTCCGTGGGGGACACGGGCCACGAGTCGTCGGTGCGGCGTCCGCCTCGCCCTCGCCCCGCCTCACCCTGCCTCGCCGAGTACGTGCTCGATCCGGGATCGAGTGGTCACCAGGCCGCTCTGACGCCACTCGATCCCGGATCGAGCGCGATCATGGGCGGTGGCCGGTCCCGGTTGGGGCGCAGCAGGCAGCGCCGGCCGTAGCTCGTCAACCGGTCGCAGAAGGCTGACGATGTACGTCCGGCGCACCCTTTACGGAGATCGTTGTCTCACCGAGCGCCAACTCGGGCAGGAATCCGGGCGAGCGGGTGAGCGCACCGGCGAGCAGATGCGCGGCGGCAAGAGGCGGTGGCCGCCGGCCCGGGAAGGGGCGGCGGCCACCGCTCTGTGTGCGGTTGTCAGATGCCGGTGGCTCTGGTGCAGTTCGATGCCGGGTCGAGGGCGAAGTCGAGGGTGCCGACGATGCCCGCCTCGATCTGGTGGCGCTTGACCTGCGGCACCCAGCCGTCCTTGGCCACGATCACCTCGTAGCGGCCCCTCGGCAGCCACCACGCGTACCGGCCGTTGGGTTCGGCCGTCAGGGTGGTGCCGGTGCCGGCCGAGATCAGGTTCACCCGGACGGTCGCCGGTATGCCCACGGTGACGCCGCCGCAGGTCGTGCCGGTCACGGTGCCCTGGATCTTGCCCCAACTGGCCGGTGGCGACACGTTCATCTCCACCGACACCGGAGTGACCGGGTACGGGGTGTCCGAGGCCACGGCAAGTTCGCCGCTGAACCGGCCGGGTTGGGCGACGCCGGCCTCCGCCGTGGCGGTGAGCGTGACGGTCACCGTCCGCGAGGCGCCCGGAGCGAGGGTGAAGGTGGTCGGGGATCCGCTCAGCCAGGGCAGGTCCGCCTCGGCCGCGCAGAGTTCCAGACCACCGAGCCGCTCGCTGTCCGCGCTGCCCACAAAGGAACTGGGCGAGCCCCCGATCTTGTACGCGCCGCAGGCGGCGGCGCCCCGGTAGCGGTTGAACCGGGCGTTGGGCAGGTCACGCCAGGCTCCGGTGGCCGGATCGAAGCCGATCGTGCGGTTGGTGACCGCCGTCGAGCCCGCGGTCACGCCGCCGGCCAGCACGAGCAGCCCGCCGGCCGCCGCGTACTGGGAGCCCCACAGCTCCAGCGGCATCGCCGGCAGTGGACTCCAGCTGTCACTCGCCGGGTCGTAGCGGTAGGCGTCGGTGTACTCGGTGCTGCCGGTGCCACCGGCGCAGTAGACCCCGGCCCCGATGCCGCCGCAGGCCAGCCACGCCACCCGGTGCGGGTAGGCCGCGCCGGTGCCGAAGGTGCCCGTCTTCGGATCGAACACCACCAGCCGGTCGGTGTCGGTGCAGGCGGCGTCGGCGCAGCCGCCCACCAGGTACACCTTGCCGCCGACCACGGCCGCGCCGGCCGCCGCGACCGGTGCCGGGTTGGTCACCCCGGCCAGGGTGCTCCACGTCCCGGCCGCCGGGTCGAAGACGTCGACCGTGGCGTTGGTGCCGCTGGCCGTGCCCCAACCGCCGATCACGTAGAGCTTGCCGTCGATCGCCGCCGCGGCCGGCTTGGAGCGGACCGTCGGCAGGTCGGGCAGGGCCGTCCAGGCGTTGGCCCCCGGGTCGTACGCCCAGGCCTTGCGCTCGTTGCCGGTGCTACCGCCACCACCGACCGAGTAGATCTTCCCGTCCAGCCAGGCCGCGGCGTTGTCGTAGATCGAGGCCGGCAGTCTGGCGATCTCGCTCCACGCCTCGTCGGCCGCGGGCGTGCTGCCCTCCGGCGCCGCCCCGCCGTACGCGGTTCCGGTCCACTCCTTGCTGATGCCCTTCATCTTCTGCTCGCGCAGCGCTGCGCCACCCTGGTTGAGCAGCTGGAACTGGCCGGAGCGTTCGAGCAGTTCCACGGCGGCCGGCGCGCTGCCGGTGTTGGTCACGGTCAGCCGGGTGGTGCGGGTGCTGCCGTACGGCTGGTGCGACTCGATGGTGGTCGGGCTGACGGTCAACCGGCCGGCGCCGAGGGCGAAGTCGGCCCGTTTCACCCCGTCGGCGGCGACCGCGACGTTCTTCGTGGCCGGCTGGTAGGGCGTCCGGCTGGCGGTGAACGGGTGGCTGCCGGTCAGGCCGGAGAAGAGCCAGTAGAAGCCGTCCGGCTGGTTGGGGTCCTCCGGGGTGGCCGCCGAGACGGCCCGGTCCTCCGGCCGGTCGTCGCTGACCACCGTCACCCCGTTGACCGGGGCACCGGTGTTGCGGTCGGTGGTGGTGCCGACCACCAGTCCACCGGGCACCGGCGAGCAGTCGCGGTTGACCACCTCCACGTCGTCCACCTGCCACCACCAGGCGAAGGTGCCCTTGAAGCGGAAGCGGACCAGCGCGACCGAGGCGTTCCCCGCCGGGGTCAGCGGCACCTCCTCGACCCGTGGGCCGCGCCGGCTGGACGTCTGGTGCCAGACGTTGGTCCAGTTGGCGCCGGCGTCGGTGGAGACGTCGATGTCGGCGGTGTCGGTGATCCCGACGGCCCGCCAGTCACTGCGGAACCGCAACACCGGGGCGGCGGCCCCGGTCAGGTCGAGCGGCGGGGTGACCAGGTCGGTGTCCTGGGTGTTGCCGGAGCCGAGGGCGTCGCTGTCGATGATGGCAAACCCGCCGGTGCCGCCGGTGAGGTTGCCGCGCGAGCGGAGGTCGGTGAAGGCCCAGCCGCCGGAGGCGGTGCGGTTGGTCACCGTCCAGCCCGAGGGCGCGCTGGTGCCGTCGAAGCTCTGGGTGAGCAGTGGCGTGCCGAACCGGCCGCTGTAGCCGGCGGCGGTGCAGGCGGCGTCGACGGGTACCGCCACGTTGACCGTGGCGGCGGCGCCGGCCACCGGCACGTCCCGGGTGACGGTGCGGTAGCCCGGGTACTGGGCGGTGACGGTGAGCCGGTAGGAGGCGTTACCCGGCACGGTGAAGGAGTAGCGGCCGGTGACCGGGTCGGTGAAGACCGGTGTGCCGGGCCGCCCGGCCACCTCGATCTTCGCGTACAGCGGCCAGCCGTGGCCCGAGCCGTCGGTGACCTTTCCGCTGACGGTGACCGTCGGGTTCGCCACCAGGGCGAAGTTCCTGGTGACCGCGCCGCCCTCGGCCACGGTGACGGTCGCCGACTGGCCGACGTAGCCGTAGGCGCTGACCGTGAGGGTGCTCTCGCCGGCCGGCACGCTCAGCGCGTACCGCCCGTCGGCGGCGGTGGTCGCGCTGCGGGTGCCGTCGGTCACCGTCGCGCCGGCGACCGGGTCGCCGTTGCCCGCGTCGGTGACCAGGCCGGTGATCCGGCCGACCGGACCCCGGGGCGCGTCCCGCACCGCCGCGTACGCGTCGAGCCGTCCCTCGCCGAACACGTTGTTGTCGGCCGGGGTGCCGCCGCAGGTGGTGGCGTCGACATCACGGGCGGTACGGTCCAACAGCTCCTCGGTGGCGGCCACGTCCCCGCGCAGGCTCGGCGCCGCCGCCCAGACCAGCGCCACCGTGCCGGCGACGTGCGGGGCGGCCATCGAGGTGCCGCTGAACGAGGCGTACCCGCCGTTGCGGACGCTGGAGCGGACGCTGCTGCCGGGCGCGGCGATGTTCGGCTTGATCAGGTCGGTGCCGGAGCCGCGGCCGGAGAAGCTGGCGATGTTGTTGTTCACGTCGTACGCCCCGACCGCGTACGCGTTCGCGTTGTCGCCGGGCGAGCCGGCGCTGCCGCAGGCCGGGCCGTCGTTGCCGGCGGAGAAGACCGGGAACATGCCGGCGGCCCGCCAGGCGCTGATGGTCTGCTGGTACCAGGGGTCGCCCCCGTCGCCGCCCCAGGAGTTGTTGACGATGTCGGGGCGCAGGTCCGGCCGGGGGTTCTGGCCGTTGGCGTCGGTCGGGGCGAGTACCCACTGGCCGGAGGCGAGCAGGGACGCGTCGGAGCAGCTGTTCGACTCGCAGCCCTTGGCGGCGATCCACCTGGCGCCCGGAGCGACGCCGATCTGGTTGCCGGCGCCGTCGTCGCCGACCATCGTGCCCATCGTGTGGGTGCCGTGGTCGTTGTTGTCGCAGGGCGCGGTGCCGGCACAGATGCCGGCCGGGTCGAACCAGTTGTACGCGTGGTCGAAACCGCCGCCGAGGTTGCCGCGGTAGGAGCCGACCAGGGCGGGGTGGTCGTACCGCACGCCGCTGTCGATGTTGGCCACCACGATGCCCTCGCCGCGGTCGCCGAACTCGTCCCACACCTGGGGTGCGCCGATGTTGCTCAGCCCCCACTCGACGGCGGCGGTACGGGCCCGCGCAGCATCGCTGGCGGTCGGCCGGACCAGGGGATAGCTGCGACTCGGCGCGATCCGGGCCACCTCGGGCCGCTGGGCGATCTGGTCCAGCAGGGCGTGATCGCCCTCCACCCGCACCGCGTTGGCGATCCAGTACGCCGTGTGCGGCACCTTCCGATCGTCGAGCAGCGTCCGCAGGTCGCGCTGGGTGCGGTCGGCCGTGCTGGTGAGCAGTTTGTGCACCTCACGGGCGCGGCCGTCCGGGTCGCGCAGCTTGGCGGCCTGGGCGAGCGGCGCGGTCTCCCGCAGGTAGACCAGGAACGTCGTGGTCGGCGTGGCGCTGAGCCGGTCGAGCACTTCCTGGTCGACGGTGGCCCGCTCCGAGGTCGGCGGTGGGGCCGGCGCGGCGACCGCGGGTTGGGCGGTGAAGCCCAGCACGGCGGCGGTCAGCACCGCCACCGCCCGCCAACGTGGCGATCGAGCGGATGGTCGTGTGAACAATGTTCCTCCCCACGTCGTCGGTCCCGATCCGTTCGGGGCCCGGACACCCGCGCGCCGGGCTGCGACGTCGCGGAGCGGTCGGGCGATGTGGGTGGCCGTCGCCCGCCCGCTGAGAGTCATGCTCTGGCCGGGACAGGCGGTGATCAATGGATGGCGTCAGTCAGTACTCGGTCAGTGACGAGGCGCGATCCTGACCGATAGGCTGAACCGGGTGCTATCGGTGGCCGTCGTTGTCGATTGCTGGGAAGTCGCAGGTCAGCGTGGCACCGGCGGGGAGGAAGTGTGTCCGGTGGAGAGATCCCGATTCTGGTCTGCGTCAGCTCCGACGTCGCCGTCCGGCAACGGGTGGTGCAGCGGCTGGACGATGTGGGGCCCGTGGTTGTCTGCGCCGATCTCGCCCAACTGCGCGCGATGTTTCCGGCCCCGGCGGTGGAGGCCGCCATCCCGGGCGGCGATGCGGGCGAGGGGCCGGCGGGTCGCCCGGCGGACCGGGCGGCCAACTGGGGTGACCTTGTCGTCGACCGGGCCGGGCACCTGGTCACCTGGCGGGGCGCACCGCTCGGGCTGACCCGTACCGAGCGGGAACTGCTGGCCCGGTTGGTCAGCCCGCCGATCGGGCTGTGGAGCTACGAGCGGCTCTTCGCCTCCGTCTGGGGCGGCGCCTACCTCGGCGACACCGCGATCCTGCACTCGGCGGTCAAGCGCCTGCGGCGCAAGCTGCGGGTGCTGCCCGACGGGCCGCAGGTGCAGACCGTCCGTGGCGTGGGCTACCGGCTGGCCACGCCGCCGGAGACCGTCGAGGGGCACCGCGACGGCCCCGGCCCGCCGCAGCGCGCCGACGGTCAGGGCTGACGCCGGGCGGTGGCGGCACCGGCGTGTACCGCGCGTGACACCATGGCCCGGTGAGCGGTGCAGTCCAGACGGGGTACGCCCCACCCGCAGGTCCCCCACCACCGGAGTCCGGCGACCGGTGGCCGCGCTGGTTGGTGGCGCTGACCGTGGCCTGGGCGGTGCTGCTCGCCGGTCTCACCTGGGTTTCGACCCGCAACGACCCGCCGACCGTCCGCGAGCAGCGCAGCCTGACCCAGGCCGCCCCGGTGGTCGACGGCGCGATTGGCGAGCTGGTCGCGGCGGCCACCGGCGCGGTGCCCGCCCTGCTGCCACCCGAGGTCGACCGGGGCTGCCGGGTGGCCCCGTTCGCCGAGGGCGCGACGCTGAGGCGCCAGGTCGAGCTGGCCGTGCCCGGGGGCGAGGAGCGCTCCGTGCTGGAACGGATCGCCGACCGGCTGCCCCCGGCGTGGCGGGCCGGCGTCCGGGTCACCCCCGACGGTCCCCGGTTGCGCGCCGACGCGGGCGAGTTCGTCGCCGTGCAGGGGCGGCAGGTCGCCGACGGCCGGCTCCGGTTGACCGTCGACACCGGCTGCCGTCGGGTCGGCAACGGTTACGCCGCTGCCGCGCTGGGCGCCACGGGCGCCGAGGTCGGTGCGCTGACCGAGGCGCTGCGGGCCCTCGGTGTCCCGGCGGCGGAGCCCGAGGCGCTGGTGACCGCCCCCTGCCCCGGCGGCGGCGTGGCGCGTACCGTCCGGTCCACCGCCGGCCCGGCGTCGGCCTCACCGCAGGCCGCGCTCGCGTCGCTGGCCGGCGGCACACCGGTGGTCGAAACCCCCGAGCTGTACGCCTACCGGCGCGACCGCGTGGCGGTGCTGGTCGACCTCTACCCCGACGAGATGCTGCTCTCCGCCACCACCGGCTGCGCCGGCTGACCGGCTGGTCGAGTCACCGGTTCGACTCGTCGTCGCGGGTGCGGCTGCGGCCCAGCGCGTCCACCCGGCCCCACCGGCCGGGGATGTCCAGCAGCTCCACCCGCCCCATCCCGGACGGCACGTACGGGTCGATGATCAGGTGCTCGCCCTCCGGTTCGAGCCCGAGCATGACCCGCAGCAACAGCAGCGGCGTCCCCGCCGACCAGGCCTGCGGGCTGCACGCGGTCGGGTACTGCACCGGGTACTCGGTGAGTTCACGCTCGTAGCCGGCGAACGCCTCCGGCAGCCGGCCGGCGAAGTAGCGCGACGCCGCCAGCATCGACTCGCAGATCTGCCCGGCCTCCGCCCGGAATCCGTACTTCCAGAGTCCCCAGGCGATGATCGAGTTGTCGAACGGCCAGACCGTGCCCACGTGGTAGCCGATCGGGTTGTAGCGTCCCTGGTCGTCGGCGAGGGTCCGGATGCCCCAGCCGGAGAAGAGCCGGGGGCTCAGCAGGTGCTCGGCGATCCGCGCGGCCCGTGACTCCTCCACGATGCCGCTCCAGAGCAGGTGCCCGATGTTGGAGCTGAGCGCGTCCACCGGGCTGCCGTCGGCGTCCAGCGCGAGCGCGTAGTACCCCTTCCCCGGCAGCCAGAAGTCCCGGTTGAACCGCTCCTTCAGCTCGGCGGCCTCGCGCTCCAGCTGGTCGGCGTACTGCGGGTCGTTCCAGAACAGCCGGGCCATCCGGGCGCCGCGCAGCTTGGCGTCGTACGCGTAGCCCTGCAACTCGCAGGTGGCCCGGGGAAAACTCGGCAGGCGTCCGTCGGAGTAGCTGATGGCGTCCCACGAGTCCTTCCAGCACTGGTTCTCCAGGCCGGTCTGCGGGTTGCGCGTCTGGTACCAGACGTACCCGGTGCCGAGCAGGTCGCCGTAGGTGTCGATCCAGGTCAGGGCGGCCCGGGCGGAGAACTCCAGCCGCTTGACCAACTCGACGTCACCGGTCCACCGCTCGTACTCGTCGAGCAGGATCACGAACAGCGCCGTGGAGTCGGCCGAACCGTAGTAGGGCGAGTGCGGCTGCTCCTCGAAGCCGGCGGTCTCGCCGTAGCGCAGCTCGTGCAGGATCTTGCCCGGCTCCTCGTCGCGGAAGTCGTCCAGCCGGTGGCCCTGGAGGCCGGCCAGCATCGTCAACGTCGGCGGGATCAGCTCCGGCAGGAAGGGCAGCACCTGGAGCGAGGTGATGATGCTGTCCCGGCCGAACAGCGTCATGAACCAGGGCAGCCCGGCGGCCATCAGCCGGACGCCGAGCGCGATCGACTCGTACCGCAGCGCGCCCAGGTCGTTGAGGCTGCGCCGGTACGCCCCGGCCAGCGGTTCGCAGTCGCAGCCCAGCTTCGGTGCCTTGGCGACGAAGTCGGCGTGCTCGGCCTGGATGTCCGCCGTGGTCCGGCTGCCGGAGAGCGGCAGGCGGGTGCGGACGTCCTCGCCGCGGGCACCGTAGATCACGGTGGTGACCGTCAACCGGGTGGTCCACTCGCCGTGCGGCTCGATCTGGATCCGAAAGGTCATCCCGGTCTTGTCGATCTCCGCGGGGGCGCTGGTGTTGACCACCGTCTCGCGGTGGAAGGCATCCCGGCGGTACGTCAGGCGCAGCGTGTCCTCCGCGACCTTGGCGGTGAGGTGGCCGCGCTTGCCCCGGGTGTTCTTGATCTCGAACAGGTCGGCGAAGTCCGCGGCCATCTCGACCCGGACGGTGAACGTCATCTCCTGCCCGGAGTGGTTGAGCACGGTCAGCTCCTCGTCGAAGCTGCCGCCGATGGCCCGACTCCTGATCACCGAGACCTTGGTGTCCAGGAAGTGGCTGGGTTCGCCGGGCACCAGGAAGTAGCGGGTCCGGTAGGACTCCGCGTCGTCGACGGAGAGCGCCTGTAGCCGCTCGCCGTCGAGCAGCAGCAGCCAGGTGGAGAGAAAGCGGGTGTCGAAGGCGAAGAGGCCGGTGGGGAAGTCCAGCGATGGTTCGATGTCCCCACGGTGGTCACTGACCAGGAACGTGTTGCCGTCCAGGATGCTGACCAAATCCGTCACCGCCCCCGCCGGACGTGCTCGCGGGCCACCTCGCGCGGGTCCCGGGTGCCGGGCGCGGCCGGGAAGAACAGGCGGAAGGCGAGAAACAGCACCACGTTCCCGGTGTACGTGCTCTCGTTGCGGAACAGCGCGGCCAACGCCTGCGCCCGGCCGGTGACCAGCCGGTCGAAGAGGTCCTCGCCGCTGTACCAGATGGCGTCGGCCGGTTCCGGTCCCTGGCTGACCTCGGCGGCCCCCGGCCGCATCCGGACCAGCCAGTGCACGGTGCGTTGGCCGTCGGAGAGGTCGATGCGCAGCGTGCCGTCGACCGGGGCGCGCAGAATCGCCGGGGCGCGAGCCGGCAAGGTCGCGAAGAACTGCTCGGTCGCCTCGGTCACACCCGAATCGTAGGCATTGGTCCGACTTGCCGGGCGGGTTCGGCCGCCTTGCCGCGTCCTGCCTGGACGCCTCAGTAGACGAGCGCCTGCGCGCCCTCCGCCATCGTCTCCTCGACGAAGACCGCAGCGCCCGCGATCCGGACGCCGGGCAGCACGTCGCCGGGGCCGATGTCCCGGCGGGCGGCGCACTGCGTGCACGCGGTCACCGTGCCGGTGGCCAGGATCACGTGCAGCAACTCGGCCAGCGGCGCCGAGTGCGGCAACTCGAAATCCTGGGCCCGGCCGGGCAGGGCGAACCAGGTCGACTCGCCGGTCAACCAGAGCGAGACGTGCACCCCGGCGGCGGCCGCCGTGGCCGCCACGGTGAATGCCTGGGCGCAACGCTCGGGCGCGTCGGTGCCGGCGGTGGCCTTGACGACGAGAGTGCGGGCCATACCGCCCAGCATAGGATGACCCGGATGGTCACCGAGATCGGGTTCGTCAGCCTGCTGGTCGCCGGCCTGGGCGCGCTCGCCGGCGGCCTGGTCTACCTGGCTGTCCGCATTTCGAGAGGCAAATGGCACCGTGAGTGACGACAACCCGCTGGCGCCGCCGCCGTGGCTGAACGCGCCGCCGGTCGACCCGTACCCCTTCGAGGAGAGTCACGACCTGCGGGTCGGCCCGAAGCTGCACCCCACGCTGGACGGCCTGCTGCCGTACATCGGGGTGTGGCGGGGTCGGGGCCGGGGTGGTTTTCCCACCATCGAGGACTTCGACTTCGCCCAGGAGATCCGGATCAGCCACGACGGCCGGCCCTTCCTGCACTACGAGTCGCGGGCCTGGATCCTCGACGAGCAGAGCCGTCCGGTGCGCCCGGCGGGCCGGGAGGTCGGCTGGTGGCGGCCGGTGCTGGACGGTGACCGGGCCACCGACGAGCTGGAGGCCCTGCTGACCGTCCCGACCGGGGTGATGGAGCTGCACGTCGGCCGGCGCAAGGGCACCCAGATCGAGTTCGTCACCGACGCCGTGGTGCGGACGGCCACCGCCAAGGAGGTCACCGCCGGGCACCGGCTCTTCGGCATCGTCGAGGGCGCCCTGCTCTACGCCCAGGACATGGCCGCCGTCGGCCAGCCGCTCTCCCCGCACCTCTCCGCCCGGCTGATCCGGGTCGCCGGCTGACGCGATCCGCTGGCCCACCGTCAGGGCAGCGGGAAACCGACCAGTTCCTGTAGCGCGCGGGTACGCGGGCTGCGGGACAGCCGCTCGCCGTCGAGGGCGAGCACCTCCACCAGGCCACGGATGGACGAGCTGAGCCAGACGCCGTCGGCGGCGCGCAGCCCGGCCGGGGTGACCATGCGTTCGGCGGCCCGGCAGCCCACCTCGGCGGCGTGGTCGAGCAGCCAGGCGACGGTGGTGCCGGGCAGGATGCCGGTGCGCCGGGCCGGCACGGTGCAGAGCGTGTCGCCGGCCAGCCACACCACGTTGGCGGTCGGCCCCTCCAGCGCGTACCCGTCGGAGGAGACCCAGAGCACGTCGTCCACGCCGGCCCGGGCGGCCCAGCGGCGGGCGGCCGTGCTCGCCCCGTACGACGTCGACTTGATGCCGGCCGGGAGCCAGTCCAGCTCGGGGCGGGCCTCGGCGGGCACGCCCAGGGAGAGGGTGGCGACGCGTACCCCGTCGTGCCGGGCCTGCCGGGCCGCCGGGGTGACCTCCGACAGGGTGGCGTAGACGGTGGGTGGCCCACCGGCCTCCGGCCCCCGGGTGCAGACCAGCCGCAGCGCGCCCTCGACCTCGGCCGGCCACCCGGCGGCGACGATGTCCAGCAGCTCGACCAGGGCCGCGTCGGCCGGCAGGGTCAGCTCCACGGCCGCCGCGCCGGCCCGCAGCCGGGCCAGGTGCTCGCGGCGTAGCCAGGGCCGCCCGCCGCGCAGATGCATGGTCTCGAAGAGCCCGTCGCCGCGCAGCACACCGAGGTCGTCCGCGCGCAGCACCGGCTCCCCGGCCGGCAACAGTCCCCGGCCCAGCACGCCGATCCGCGACGCCACCATGGGGGACGAGCATAGTGCCGACCGGCCGCGCCGGGAGGTGCGCGGATTGCCGAACTATGATCGGAGGATGTCCGAATCCTCCCTCGCGGAACTGCTCCGCTCCCGTGGGCTGCGGCTGACGGCGCAGCGACAGCTGATCCTCCAGGCGGTGCTGGACCTGGGGCACGCCACCCCGGAGCAGGTGCACACGGCGGTACGCGAGGTCGCCGCGGGCGTCAACATCACCACCATCTACCGCACGCTGGAGTTGCTGGAGCGGCTCGGCCTGGTCACCCACACCCACCTGTCGCACGGTTCACCGACCTACCACGCGGCCGGCGAGGACCAGCACGTCCACCTCGTCTGCCGGGAGTGCGGCGCCATCGACGAGATGGATCCGGAGCTGCTGCGCCCGCTGGCCGACCGGTTGGCGGCCGGGCGGGGTTTCCGGATGGACATCGGCCACGTCTCCTTCTTCGGCGTCTGCGAGCGGTGCGGGAACGGGGAGCAAGCATGATCGACATCGCGGGTGCGGTGGCCATGGAGAGCATCGACGAGGCCAGCCGGGACCAGCCGGAGCCGGCCCACGCGGCGGCCGGGGTGCGGTCGGTGGCCGCGCACTACGGCGACCCGATGCGGGAGCAGCGCCTGCTGGAGACCGAGGTCGGCCTGGTCGACCGGTCCCACCGGGGCATCATCGCGGTACCGGGCGAGGAGCGGATCTCCTGGCTGCACACCCTCACCACCCAGCACCTGGCCGAGTTGGCCGCCTGGCAGGGCACCGAACTGCTCGTGCTCAGCCCGCACGGCCACGTCGAGCAGCACGCCATGGTCGCCGAGGACGGCGTCACCACCTGGCTGGACACCGAGCCGGGGGCCACCGGGGGCCTGCTGACCTACCTGGAGAAGATGCGCTTCTTCAGCCGGGTCGAGCCCCGCGACGCCACCGCCGACCACGCCCTGCTGTCGCTGGTCGGGCCGCAGGCGACCGACGCCGTCTCGGTGCTCGACGTGCCTGCGCTCGCCGCACCGGAGATGACCGGCGTGCCCGGTCCCAAGTTCCGCTCCGGCGAGCTGTCCGCACGACCCACCGTCCGCTACGACGTCAAGCCGCTGCCGATCGGCGGGTGGGCCCGGCGCGGGCCGTTGGGCGTGGACCTGCTGGTGCCTCGCCCGGCGATGGACCAGGTGGTCACGCAGCTGCGCGGCAACGGAGTGCCGCCGGTCGGGCTGTGGGCGTACGAGGCGGTGCGGGTGGCCGCCCGACGGGCCCGGGTCGGTGTCGACACCGACCACCGGACGATCCCCGCCGAAGTGGATCTGATCGCCCCGGCCGTGCACCTGGACAAGGGCTGCTACCGGGGGCAGGAGACGGTCGCCCGGGTACACAACATGGGCCGCCCGCCGCGCCGGCTGGTCCTGCTGCACCTGGACGGCGTGACCACCGACCAACTGCCGGCCGCCGGCACCCCGGTCACCCTCGACGGCCGGACGGTCGGCTTCGTCGGCACCGCCGTGCACCACTACGAGCTGGGTCAGATCGCGCTCGCCGTGGTCAAGCGATCCGTCCCCGACACCGCCCCCCTCCGCATCGCCGACAGCACCGCCGCCATCGACCAGATGTAAGGAAGGGCCCCCTGTTAACGCCTGCGGTAGAGGACGGGCCCCCTGTTAACACACCGAGGCCGGTCAACGCCGGTGCCCGCAGTGGGCGTTCTAGGATCGCCGGCATGACAACAGGGACGTTGATCACGGTTGCCCCGACCGGCGCGGAGTCGGCCAAGGCGGAGGTGCCGGCGCTGCCGGTGACCCTCGATGAGCTGCTGCTCACCGCGAAGGAGTGCGAGGCGCTGGGCGCCTCCGTGATCCACGTCCACATTCGGGACGACGAGGCGCGGCCGACCCTCGACCAGGGCCGGCTCCGGGCGACCGTGGCGGCGTTGCGCGAGAGCACCGACCTGATCGTGCAGCTCTCCACCGGCGGCGCGGTCACCGACCCGGAGGCCGACCGGCTCGCCGTGCTGGACGCGGGGCCGGACATGGCCTCCTGCACCATGGGCACGGTCAACTTCGGTGACGAGGTCTTCCTCAACCGCTGGGAGTTCATCGTCGACCTGCACGCCCGGATGCAGGAACGCGGCATCCTGCCGGAGTACGAGATCTTCGATCTCGGCCACCTGAGCGCGTTGCAGCGCCTGCTCGGCAGGTACGGCCTGCCGCACGGCGGCCACGTTCACGTCGACTTCGTCATGGGGGTGCCCGGTGGCATGCCGGGCACCACGGCGACGCTCGTCGCGGCCCAGCAGATGCTCCGCGACCTGCCGGAGGGCACCACCTTCTCGGCGACCGGCATCGGCCGTACCAGCATTCCGGTGATGCTCGCCGCGCTCTCCGCCGGCGGTCACCTGCGGGTCGGGATGGAGGACACGGTGACGTACGCCAAGGGCCGTCCGGTGGAGTCCAACATGCAGTTGGTGGCCCGGGCGGTCGGCTTCGCCCAACTCGCCCAGCGCCCGCCGCTGAACACCGACGAGGCCCGCCAACTGCTCGGCCGGTAAGGTCGCCCCTGGCCGACGCACCTGTACGCCCGGAGGTTGATTCCCTGCTCACCCCGGCGGCGGGCGGGTCCGGTACGCCGGTACCGTCCACGTCGTGGGAAAGACGTACGGGGGCGGCGCGCCGCTCGCCGAGGTGGTCCGGTCCGGCTTCGTCGAGGGTGTGCACCGAGGGTCGGTGGTGGTGCTCGACGCCACCGGCGCGGTGGTGGCCGCGGCGGGTGACGTGACCGCGCCGGTCTTCCCCCGCTCCTCGAACAAGCCGATGCAGGCGGTCGGGATGATCCGCGACGGCCTGCCGCTGACCGATCCCGCCGATCTTGCCCTGGTGGCGGCCAGCCACGCGGGTGAGGAGTTTCACCTCGCCCGGGTCGGCGCGCTGCTCGCCACCGTCGGGCTCGGCGAGGAGGACCTGCGCTGCCCGCCGGAGCTGCCGGTCGGCGAACAGGCGCGGGAGGCGGTGCTGCGGGCCGGCGGCGGCCCCACCCGGATCCAGATGAACTGCTCCGGCAAGCATGCCGGAATGCTGCTGACCTGCCGCCGGGCCGGCTGGCCGGTGGACGGCTACTGGCGGGCGGAGCATCCCCTCCAGCAGCGACTGCGGTACGCGGTCGAGGAGTTCACCGGCGAGGAGGCGGTGGCGGTCGGCGTCGACGGCTGCGGTGCCCCGGTGCTCTCCGCGTCGTTGACCGGACTGGCCGGCGCGTACCTCCGGCTGGTCGCGGCCGATCCGGGGACGGTGCCGCGCACGGTGGCCGACGCGATGCGGGCGCATCCGGAGATCGTCGGCGGTACGCAGGCCGACGACACCCGGCTGATGCGCGGCGTACCCGGGCTGTTGGTGAAGGTGGGCGCGGAGGGTGTCATCGCCGCGGCGCTGCCGGAGGTCGGTGCCGTGGCCCTGAAGATCGACGACGGCGCGGGTCGGGCCCGGATGCCGGTGCTGGTCTCCGCGCTGCGCCGGCTCGCGGTCGACGCGCCGGTGCTGGCGGAGTTCGCGGAGGTGCCGCTCTTCGGCGGCGGCCTCCCGGTCGGCGGGGTACGCCCGCTCTGGTAGCGGCCCACCGCCCTCCGGTGCCCGGCGCCGGGCACCAGAGGGGTCGGACAGCCGCTGCCGTGAAGTCCCGCGGGGTCATCCGACAGCCGCTCAGCTCAGGGAAGGAAGTCGAGCAGGGCGGCGTTGACCGGAGCCGGCCGCTCCAGCGGCAGCAGGTGGGCGGCGTCCGGCACGTCGGGCAGCCGCACGGCCTGCGGCGCGTCGGCGGCGATGCGGTCGGCCAGCTGCCGGATGTCGGGCACATCCGCCGCGCCGGCACCGACCAGCACGGGTACGCCCAGCTCGCCGAGCCGGTCGACGGCCGGCGGGTCCAGCTCGGCGATGTCCACCGCGCTGAGCGCCAACTCGGCGGCGAGCGCGCGTTCGTCCATCGCGGTGGCGAAGGCGATCAGCTGCGGGTCCACGTCCTCCGGGCTGCGCTCCGGGCCGACCACCCAGAACCGCACCTCGCCCGCGGCGGTGGCGGCGAAGTCCTCCGGGTCCACCTCGCCGACCAGCGTCTCCCAGAGGTCGTTGGTCTCCTCGGACCAGTCGTGTCCGGAGACGGCGGTGCCGAGCAGGGCGAGCGCGCTGACCCGCTCCGGGTGGGCGAGTGCGGTGTCGATCGCCACCGCTCCACCGAACGAGGAGCCGACCAGGGCGGCGCGGGCCAGGCCGAGCGCGTCGAGCAGGCCGGCCACGTCGTGGTGGTGGGCGAAGGGGGTGGGCGGCAGCTCGGAGTCGCCGTAGCCGCGCAGATCCAGGGCGATCACCCGGTGCCGGGTGGCGAGCGCGCCGACCTGCTCGCGCCACATCCGGCGGTCGGCGATGCCGGCATGGAGCAGGACGACCGGGGATCCGCTGCCGACCTCGTCGTACGCCAACCGGGCGCCATTTACTTCGATCTTGGTCACCGCAGGACGGTACGACCAGGTACGAGTGGCGCGCAACCGGACAGTGAGACCCTGCTAACTTCGGCTAGCGCTTCGCTTGCAGTTGCTAGCAGGCCGAGCTAGCGTTGAGTCATGGCCACATCCAAGGACCTTCCCGACGTCGGCGGGTTCATTCGTGATCTGCGGCGGAACGCGAAGATTTCCCTGCGGCAGCTCGCCGACCAGGCCGGAGTCAGCAATCCCTACCTCAGCCAGATCGAGCGCGGCCTGCGCCGGCCCAGCGCCGAGGTGCTCCAGCAACTCGCCAGCGCGCTGCGGGTCTCCACCCCGGCGATGTACCTGCGGGCCGGGCTGCTCGACGACAAGGAGGGGCAGGGGGTGCTGGCGGCCATCGCGGTCGATCCGGACCTGACGATGGCCCAGAAGCAGTCCCTCACCCAGATCTACGAGACGTTCCGCCGGGAGAACGCCCGGCTCGCCGAGGCGACCGCCGCTGCCGGTGCCGCCGCGAGCGAGGCCGCCGCCGGTCAGGGCACCGCCGCCGGTCACGCATCCGCCGCCGGCAATGCATCCGCCGCCGGCTTCGCGTCGCCGGACGCGGCCGACCTGGCCGCGCCTGATGTCACCGCACCCGACGTGGCGAACCTGGCCGCGACCGGACCCACCACCGTTGAAGGTTCACCGACCGAGGCCGTTCTCGAATCGGTGGCCGTGACCGAGGCGGGTGCGGCAGCCGCGCCGACCCGTACGCCTGCCAAGAAGGCCGCCCGCAAGGTGGTCCGCAAGGCCGCCGCGGCGGCCCAGGAGGAGAAGCCATGACCGAGCCGAGGACCAACCGCATTCCCGCTCCGATCTATGCCGCTGCCGGCGCCGGTGAGCTGGCCCTGGAGCAGTTGCGCAAACTGCCCGCCGTGGTCGGTGAGCTGCGCGACCGCGTCGTCGCCGACGGCGGCCGGGTCGTCGGCGACCTGGGCGGCAAGGCCGTCGTCGCCGGTTTCGAGCTGCGCCAGAAGGCCAACGACACGCTGCGCAACGCCAACCTGACCGCCGAGTCGCTGCGGCAGAAGGCCGCCGCCCCGGCCGCCGACCTGACCCGGCTACGCGAGGCCGCCGACCTGGGGAAGCTGCGTGAGGCAGCGGACTTCAACCGGCTGCGCGACTCCGCCGACCTGGCAAAGCTGCGCGAGGCGGCGGACCTGGGGAAGCTGCGTGAGGCGGCGGACCTGGACCGGCTGCGCGAGGTGGCGACCCGCAATGCCGCCGCGGTCGTCGCCGGGGCCCAGGTCGCGCAGGAGCGGGCGCTGGCCGCGTACGGTGCGCTGGTCGCGCGGGGCGAGCGGGTCGTCGGCGCGGGCGTGCTGGAGGCCGCCGACACGGTGAACGCCGACATCGAGGCCACCGAGGCCACCGAGGCGACCGCGTCGGCTGTGGAGACCAAGCCGACCGAGGCCACCGCGTCGGCTGTGGAGACCAAGCCGACCGAGGCCACCGCAACGGTCGCGGAGACCAAGCCCGCTGCGGAGACCAAGCCCGCCGCAGAAAGCAAGCCGGTCGAGGCGCCGAGCCCGGCCAAGGTGGCCGAGGTTGCCGAGGCGAAGCCGGCGGGCGCGAAGAAGGCCGCCCGGGCCAAGACGACCCCTCGGCAGTCCGCCGCCAAGCGGGACGCCACCCCGTCGGCGAAGCTGCCGCGAGGCAGCAAGCGGAGCCGTCCGGCGGCCGAGTGACCGATGCCGGCGATCCCGGCTACCGTCCTGTCGGACGGATCCGGGATCGCCGGCATAAGCTAGCCGTCATGGCCAACGCCGCGCCGATCTTTGTTTTCGACGTTACCTACGTGATCGATCTGGTCCTGTTCGTCTTCGCTCTCGTCGTGCAGGGGATCGCGCTCGTGCACGCCGTCACGCAGCGCTCCGACGCGTTCCCCGCGATCGGCACGCTGCCGAAGGGCGGCTGGATCGCGATTCTTGCGGTCACCCTGCTGCTGACCCTGCTCACCCGCACGACGCTCAGCATCTTCGGGCTGATCGGCGTCGCGGCGGCACTCATCTACCTGCTCGACGTCCGGGTCGGGCTACGCGAACTGGGCGACGGTAGAGGGTCCTGGTGAGGGCCTTCCGCTGGCCACCACCACCGGACGGCGGACCTCGCACCTGGGGGCCCGGTCCGGGCGGGCCGCGCAGCGGCCGCCCGCCGCTGCCCGAACCGGAGACCGAGATGGTCGCCACGCCGCACGAGGTACGCCTGGAGCGGCTGGTCACCGGGGTCGGTGACCCGGTCACCGTGTTCGCCCACGGGCTGGGCAACGGTATCGCCACCACCCGCCCCTTCGGCAGCGGCGTCACCGGCCGCAAGGTCTTCTTCCAGTTCCGTGGCCACGGCCGCTCCGACGCGCCCGACGGGCCGTGGAGCTATCTGGACCTGGCCCGGGATCTGCGGGCGATCGCCGACCTGGCCGGCGCGACCCGGGCCTTCGGGGTCAGCCTCGGCGCGGGCGCGCTGTGCCGGCTGCTGGTCGAGAGCCCGGAGCGCTTCGAGCGGCTCGTCTTCTTCCTGCCCGCCGCCCTCGACCGGCCGCGGGGGCCGGTCGCCCGGGCCCGGTTGACCGAGCTGCTGGCGGCGGTGGAGAGCGGGGACGCCTCGGCCGTGGCCGAGGTCGTCGCGGCCGAGCTGCCGCCGGCCGTACGCAACACGCCGGCCGGCTGGGCGTACCTTCGCCAGCGGCTGGATCACCTGCTGCGCGACGGGCTCGCCGCCGGCTTGGCCGACCTGCCGGAGCAGGCGCCGCTGGCCGACGCGGGAGTGCTCGCCGCGGTGACCGCGCCGGCCCTGGTCATCGCCGCCGAGGGCGACGACCTGCACCCGGTGGAGGTCGCCGAGCAACTCGCCGCCGCCCTGCCCGGGGCGACCCTGCACCGGTACGCCCGCCCCGGCGTGCTCTGGACGGATCGCGCCGACCTGCGCGGACGGATCTCCGAGTTCCTCAACGGGTAGCCTGCGCTGTCATGGGCGTCACACATCACGGCCGTACGCACCGCCTCGACCTGGCCGACCCGACCCTGCGCGAGTGGCGGTGCACGGTCCTGCACAGCGACCCCGAGCAGGGCATCGTGCTGGACCGCTCGGCGTTCTACCCGGGCGGTGGCGGGCAGCCACCGGATCACGGCGTGCTGCTGTGGCAGGGGGTGCAGACCCGGATCGTCGGCACCCGCAAGGCCGACGACCTGTGGCTGATCCCGGCCGAGGACGACCCGCTGCCGCCGGCCGGCAGCACGGTCACCGGTGCGGTGCAGGACGAGCGGCGGAGCCGGCTGATGCGTACCCATTCGGGGTTGCACGTGCTCTGCGGGGTGGTGTTCCGCGACTTCGGCGCGCTGGTCACCGGCGGCAACATGGAACCCGGCGAGGCCCGGATGGACTTCAACCTGCCCGAGGTGCCGGCCGACTTCAAGACCCGCATCGAGGATCTGGTCAACGCCGAGGTGGCCGCCGACCGGTCGGTCGCCACGCGGGTGCTGCCGCGTGCCGAGGCGCTGGCCCTGCCGGACATCATCCGTACCCAGTCGAACCTGATCCCACCCGACGAGGTGGAGGTCCGCATCGTCGACATCGTCGGGCTGGACGTGCAGGCCGACGGGGGGACACACGTCGCGTCCACCGCGCAGATCGGCAAGGTGCGGGTGGTCAAGGTGGAGAGCAAGGGCCGCGCCAACCGCCGGGTCCGTATCCGCCTGGTGGACTAGCTGGCGCCCCGTACCGCCGGTTACCTCGTGGAGGCGACGGAGGAGAGTCTCTATGGTGGTCCGATGGTGTCAGTCAAGCAGTTCCAGGTCACCTTCGACTGCGCGGAGCCGGAGCGGGTCGCGCGTTTCTGGTGCGAGGTGTTGGGCTACGTCGTGCCGCCGCCACCGGAGGGGTTCGCCAGCTGGGACGAGTTCGACCGCGCGCTGCCGCCGGAGCGGCAGGGCTCGGCATTTGCCTGCGTCGACCCCTCGGGCGTGGGCCCGCGACTGTTCTTCCAGCGCGTACCCGAAGGCAAGGTCGTAAAGAATCGGGTGCATCTCGACGTTCGGGTCGGCACCGGGCTTGTGGGCGAGCAGCGCTTGGCCGCCCTTGAGGCCGAGTGCGCCCGCCTCCTCCCGCTCGGCGCGGTACGCGTGCGACTGCTGCGTGCCGACGGTGTCAACGAGTCGTGCCTCGTGATGCAGGACGTCGAGGGCAACGAGTTCTGCCTCGACTGAGCGGCCACGCGGAGCGGGAACCAGCGAAACCTGACTTCGGTTGTCAGGTATCTCTGGCAGCGTGCTGTCCATGACGAAATCGCTGACCGGAAAGGTGGCGCTGGTCGCCGGGGCGACCCGGGGCGCCGGCCGGCAGATCGCGGTCCAACTCGGCGCCGCGGGTGCCACTGTCTACGCGACCGGCCGCAGCAGCCGCGCCGGCCGCTCCGAACTGGACCGGCCGGAGACCATCGAGGAGACCGCCGAACTGGTGACTGCGGCCGGCGGCACCGGGATCGCGGCGCGGGTCGACCACCTGGTGCCCGACGAGGTGCGGGCCCTCGTCGCCCGCATCGACGCGGAGCAGGGCCGGCTGGATGTGCTGGTCAACGACGTGTGGGGCGCCGACCCGCTGATCACCTGGGAGAAGCCGGTCTGGGAACAGCCGCTGGACGCCGGCTTCCGTACGCTCCGGCTGGCGGTCGACACCCACGTGATCACCAGCCACTTCGCCCTGCCCCTGCTGATCCGCCGCCCCGGCGGGCTGGTGGTGGAGATCGGTGACGGCACGAAGGCGTACAACGACGACAACTATCGGCTCTCGGTCTTCTACGACCTGGCCAAGACCTCGGTCAACCGGCTCGCCTTCAGCTGGGCGCACGAGCTGAAGCCGTACGGCGGCACCGCCGTCGCGCTCAGCCCGGGATGGCTGCGGTCCGAGGCGATGCTGGAACACTTCGGCGTCACCGAGGAGAACTGGCGCGACGGCGCGGCCACGGACCCGCACTTCCTCATCTCGGAGACTCCGGCGTTCGTCGGGCGGGCGGTCGCCGCCCTCGCCGCCGACGAGGACCGGAACCGGTGGAGCGGCCGGTCGGTCTCCGCCGGTGAGCTTTCCACGGTGTACGGCTTCACCGACGTCGACGGCAGCCAGCCCGACGCCTTCCGCTACATCGTCGAGGTGGTCGACGCCGGCAAGCCCGCCGACGTCACCGGCTACCGCTGACCGTCCCGGCGGTCACTGCCGCTCCGGCCGGAGCCGGTGTCGCGGTCACTCGCGGTGCCGGCCCCGCCGGGGAAGTCGCGGGTACCGGTGCCGGCCCCGCCGGGGGAGCGGCCGGCTCCGGCGGGGGAGAGTCCGGCCTCGGCGGGGGGAAGTCCGGCCTCGGCGGGGGCGTAGAGCGCGGCGGTGCGGGTGGCCGCCCCGGCCAGCCGCGCACGCAGCTCGGGTGGGTCGAGCACCTCCGCCTCCGGCCCCAACCCGAGCAGCTGGGCGTACGCCACGTCGACGGACTCGACGGGCAGCCGGGTGGTGACCCAGCCCTGCCCGTCGGGCCCGGACGCGGCGGCGACTGCCTCCTCGTACCCGAACGGGATGTCGGTCAGCTGCCGGAGCCAACGCAGGCCGGCGGGGCTCAGCCGGAGCGTCACCTCGGCCCGCAGCATGCCCCGGAGGAACGACTCGGCCTGCGCCTGCCAGTATCCGGAGAGGTCGAAGCCCGGATCCCGGTCGAAGCTCTCCGGGTGCGGCTCGACCCCGGTGACCCGCTCCACCCGGTAGGTGCGCAGGTCCGCGCCGACCTGGCCGATCAGATACCAGATCCCGCTCTTGAGCACCAGGCCGTACGGGCGGAGCCGCCGGGTCACCTCCCGCTCCCCGCGCCGGTAGTGGAGCGTGACCACCTGGTCCCGCCAGACCGCGCCGGCCAGCTCGGCCAGCCATGGCGGCGGCGCGGTCTGCTGGTACCAGCCGGGCACGTCCAGGTGGAAGCGCTGCCCGGTACGCGCCGCGGCATCCCGCAGGCTGGGCGGCAGCGCGGCGAGGACCTTCAGCTGCGCGGTCGCGACCGCGTCGGCCAACCCCATGTCGCCGGCCGGGCCGGGCAGCCCGGCGAGGAAGAGCGCCTCCGCCTCGTCCCGCGTCATCCCGGTCAGCCGGGTCCGGTAACCGCCGAGCAGCCGGTAGCCGCCGGCCCGTCCCCGGTCGGCGTAGACCGGCACCCCGGCGGCGGAGAGCGCCAGCACGTCCCGGTACACCGTCCGCTCGGAGACCTCCAGCTCCCGGGCCAGCTCCGCCGCCGTCATCACCTCCCGTGCCTGCAACAACAGCAGCAGCGAGATCAACCGCGCGGCCCGCATCCGCTCACCGGCCGCCGGGAGTGAGCAGGCCCCGGTCGTACGCGGCGGCCACCGCCGCCGCCCGGTCGTTGACCCCGAGCTTGGCGTAGACGTGCAGCAGGTGGGTCTTGACCGTGGCCTCGCTGATGAAGAGCCGGGCAGCGGTCTCCCGGTTCGACGAGCCGCGCGCCACCAGCGTGAGCACCTCCAGTTCGCGCTGGCTGAGCGGCTCCTCGGCCGGCTGCCGGGGGGCGCGCAGGCGGCCCATCAGCCGCCCGGCCACGCTGGGCGAGAGCACCGAATCACCCCGGGCGGCGGCCCGCACCGCCCGGACCAGTTCGCCGCGGGGCGCGTCCTTCAACAGGTAACCGGTGGCGCCGGCCTCGATCGCCGGCAGCACGTCCTCGTCCGTGTCGTACGTGGTCAGCACCAGCACCTTCGCCGGACTGCCCGAGCCGACCAGTCGACCGATCGCGGTCACCCCGTCCATCCCGGGCATCCGCAGGTCCATCAGCACCACGTCCGGGCGCAGCGTCGCGGTCAGGGCCAGCGCCTCGACCCCGTCCGCCGCCTCGCCGACCACCTCGAAGCCGGGGTCGCCGGTGAACATGCCCCGCAGACCGTCCCGCACCACCGGATGGTCGTCGACGATCAGCAGGCGTACCGGATCGGTCATCCGGCACTCCCGGGGAGCGCCGGCACGGAGGCCGAGACGGCGGTGCCGCCGCCCGGCTCGGACTCGACGTCCAGCCGGCCGCCGACCCGGGTCACCCGCTGCCGCATGGCGGTCAGGCCGTAGCCGCCGTCCGGTTCCCGCGCCGCCGGCACGTCGGTGACGTCGAAGCCCGTCCCGTCGTCGCGGACGTCCAGGGTCACCACGTCCGACATGTACGACAGGGTCAGCCCGACCCGGGACGCCGCCGCGTGCCGGGCCACGTTGGCCAGCGCCTCCTGGGCGGCCCGGAGCAACGTCACCTCGATCTCCGGGTGCAGCGGACGGGGCGTGCCGGTGGTGCTGACGCTGGCCGGTACCCCGTGCAGGGCCGACCAACGCCCGCCCAACTCGCTGAGCACGTCCGGCAGCCGGGCGGTCTCCAGCGGCTCGGGGCGCACGGCCCGTACCGAGCGGCGTGCCTCGGTGAGGCTCTCCCGGGCCAGGCTCAGCGCGTTGTCCACGTGCCGCCGCCAGTCGGCGGACCGGTCCCGGGTCTGCTCGGCCGCCTCCAACTGAGTGATGATGCCGGTCAGCCCCTGGGCCAGGGTGTCGTGGATCTCCCGGGCCATCCGCTGGCGCTCGTCCAGCACACCGGCCTCCCGGGCCTGGGTGATCAGCTGGGCGTGCAGCCCCTCGTTCTCGCGTACCGTCTCGGCGAGCTGGCGGTTGGCCGCGGCGAGCTCCTCCACCAGCAGCTTGCGGTGCGTGCTCTGCCGCTCGGCGACCAGGCGGAACCAGCTCACGCCGCTGGCCACCAGCACGTTGAAGAGCACCAGCACCAGCCAGAGTGGCCAGTTCGTCGCGGCGCTGACCAGGCCGCCGGCCTGTGCGGTGGCGACCAGGACGGCGGTGGCGACCACCCCGGCGAACGCCCACTTGCCGGGCAGCGCGAGGAAGGCGTGCAGGAAACCCACCCAGGCGAAGAAGGCGTACCACGGGTTGGCGAACACCAGGGCGGCAGCGAACGCGAGCAGCCCGACGTAGTAGACCACCATCAGCCCGCGCCGACTCTGCCAAGCCGGGTGCAGGGTGAGGAACCAGGCGACCCAGCACCCGGCCGCCGCGGCCATGGCCAGGGTGACCGTCACCGGGAGGCCGCCGGGTGCCGGCGCGACGGTGGCCAGCAGCGCGCCGACGGCCAGCCCGGCGTAGGGCAGCAACCGGTACAGGCCCGCCTCCCGCGCCAGCCAGCTGTCCAGCCGGTCGGCCTCGTTGCTGCTGCTGGTCATCCCGGCCCCGCTCACTCTCCGTTCACTCCCAGCGGAACAGTTTCGCCGCGCCGGCGCTGGCCGCCACGGCGATCACCGCCATTATCCCCAGGTGCAGCGGGTGCGGCGCGGTGCCGGTCCAGGCGTCGAGCAGCGCCTGCACCCCGGGCGGGGTGTAGGCGCCGATCTCGGCCAGGAAGTCGGGCAGCAGGAACCGCGGCAGGTAGACCCCGCCGAAGAACATGATCACCATGAACAGTGGTACGGCAAGTGCCTGGGCCGACTTGGCGGTCCGGGCGACCGCAGCGACCACCAGCCCCAGCGCGAGCAGGGCCGCCGTGCCGAGGACGAGGGCCGCCGCGAATCCGAGTGGATGCTGCGGCAGCGGGGAGCCGAACGCGAGCCGGGCCACCAGGGCGAGCAGCACCGCGCTGGTCAGGATGGCGACGAGGGCAAGCACGAGCTGAGCGGCCAGCAGCGCCAGCGGGCTGGCCGGGGTGGTGGCCAGCCGCCGCAGGATGCCGCGTTCCCGATACGTGGCCAGCACCGTGGGCAGGGCATTCACGCCGACCATCGCCAGCGTCAGCACCAGCAGCGACGGCGTGAAGTACGTGACGAAGGACTGCCCGCCGAAGTTCGGGTCGGGCTCGCGGAGCGCGGGGATGAGCCCGAGCACCACCAGGATCAGGGTGGGCAGTCCGATGGTGAGCACCAGCGTCGGGATGTCCCGCAGGTGGAGCTTTGCCTCAGTCTTGAGGATCTGGCCGAAGGCGTGCATCGTGTTCCCCTCAGTCGCTGAGCCGGTGCCCGGTCAGCTCGACGAACGCGTCGTCCAGCGTGGCCTGCTCCAGCCGTAGGTCGGCGGCGATGATCTGGTTGCGGGCGAGTACCGAGGTGACCGCGTGCAGCACGTCACCGGTGCCGGTCACCACCACCTGGCGGCCGCTGCGGGTCACCGCGCTCACCTGGGGCAGGTCGGTGAGGAGCCGGTCGTCCAACGGCGTCGACGGGCGGAACCGGATCCGCTGCTCCGGCGCCACGGAGGTGACCAGCCCGGCCGGGCTGTCCAGCGCCACCACCCGTCCCTGGTTGATCAGCGCCAACCGGTCGCAGAGCCGCTCGGCCTCCTCCATGAAGTGGGTGACCAGCACGATCGTCACCCCGCCGTCGCGTACCCGCTCGATGAGACTCCAGGTGTCCCGGCGGGCCTGCGGGTCCAGCCCGGTCGTCAACTCGTCCAGGATGGCGATCTTCGGGTTGCCGACCAGCGCCAGCGCGATGGAGAGCCGCTGCTTCTGGCCGCCGGAGAGCTTGTCGTACGGCGTGTTCCGCTTCTCACCCAGGCCCAGCTCGTCGATCAGCCGGGCCGGGTCGGCCGGGTCGCGGTAGAAGGACGCGTACAGTTCCAGCGCCTCCGCGACCCGGAGCCGGTCGGGCAGCTGGCTCTCCTGAAGCTGCACGCCGACCAGCTGGCGGAGCCGGGTGGCGTCCCGGCGGGGATCGAGCCCGAGCACCGACACCCCGCCCCTGTCCGGGGCGCGGAGCCCGGCGACACACTCCACAGTGGTGGTCTTGCCGGCGCCGTTCGGCCCGAGCACGCCGAAGATCTCCCCGGTCTCGACGGTGAACGAGACGTCGTCCACGGCCACCGTTCGGCCGTACCGCTTGTGCAGGTTGGTCACCTCGATGACCGGCATGACGCCGCCCTTCCGCCGTCGGTGTTTCGCGTACCCGTCCAGGGTCGCGACGCCGGCCCGGCGGCGAATCGACCAGCCGGAGGTGATCTTGAGCAGCTCCGGTTGACCCGGGCGATCCATCAATCGGTTGATGCGGCCGTACCCTCGTGCACGTGGACGCATCCGGGATCCCCGGCACCGCCGCGAGCGCCGCACGTCGCTTCGCCGGCGGCGCCGCGCTGCTGCTGCGCGGCATCGGTCTGTACGTACGCAGTCCCGGTCTGATGCTGCTCGGCGTGGTGCCGGCGCTGATCTCCGGGGCGGTCTTCCTCGCCGCGTACGCCACCCTGCTGTTCTTCGTCGGCGACCTGGCCGCCGTGGTGACCCCGTTCGCCGACGACTGGCCGGCGCTGGCCCGGAGCCTGGTCCGGCTGATCGCCGCGCTCGCCTTCCTCGGCCTCGGCGGCCTGCTCACGGTCCTCACCTTCACCGCCGTCACGCTGGTCATCGGCGACCCGTTCTACGAGAAGATCTCCGAGCGGGTGGAGGAGCGGTACGGCGGCGCCGCCGACGCGATCGAGGTGCCGTTCTGGCCCTCGCTGCGCCGCAGCACCGTCGATTCGCTGCGCCTGGTGGCCCTGGCCGCCCTGTTCGGCATCCCACTCTTCGCCGCCGGCTTCATCCCGCTCGTCGGCCAGACCGTGGTGCCGGTGATCGGTGCGGCGGTGGGTGGCTGGCTACTCGCCGTGGAACTGGTGGGCGCGCCCTTCTACCGTCGGGGCAAGCGGCTGCCGGACCGCCGGGCCGCGTTGAAGGCCGATCGTGCTACCGCCCTCGGCTTCGGGGTGGCGGTCTTCGTCTGCTTCCTGATCCCGCTCGGCGCGGTACTGCTCATGCCGGCCGCGATCGCCGGTGCCACCCTGCTGGCCCGCCGCTCGCTCGGCCAACCGATCACCGAGGACTGACGGGGACACGCCCGCCTCCCGGGTCACCCTCGCCAGCCGGCGGCTTCGAGCGCCGCGCGGAGCTGCGCCGCGACCTCGGCCGGGCGGTGCCCAACCGGATCGGATGTCCGCCGAAGCGTAGCCACACCGGCCGCCGCCCACCACAGCTGTTAATAGGGGGCCCCTCCTCTACCGGAGGCGTTAATAGGGGGCCCCTCCTTACACCTCAGGCGGAGTCGCGGAGGATTAGTTCGGTGGGGAGGATGAGGGCCGGCTCGACGGGCTCGCCGGCGGCTAGGCGGAGCAGCAGCCGGGTGCCCTGCCGGCCGAGTTCCAGTATCGGCTGCCGGACGGTGGTCAGCGGGGGGTCGGTGTACGCGGCGGTCTCGATGTCGTCGAAGCCGATCATCGCGACGTCCTCCGGTACCCGCCGTCCCGCCTCGCGCAGCGTACGCAGGGCGGCGTGCGCCATCAGGTCGGAGGCGGCGAAGACGGCGTCCAGGTCGGGATGGGCGGCGAGTAGTTGGCGCATCGCCGCCGCCCCGGATTCCCGGGTGAAGTCGCCGACCGCCACCATCTCGGGCAGCCCGGCGGCGGCCACCGTGTCCCGGTAGCCGGCCAGCCGTTCGATCCCGGCGACCATGTCCTGCGGCCCGGCGATGGTGGCGATCCGGCGTCGTCCGCTCTCGATCAGGTGCCGCACCGCCCGGGTCACCCCACCGACCTGGTCGACGTCGATGTACGGGACGTCCGCCCCGTCGAGCGGCCGGCCGCTGCACACCACGGGAATGCCCAGCGCGGCCAGCTTGGCGGGGAGCGGGTCGGCACCGTGCAGCGAGGCGAACAACACGCCGTCGACGTGCCGGCCGGTGGTGTACCGCTCGACCCGTTCGTGCCCGGCCGGCGAGCCGGCCAGCATCAGCACCAACTGCTTGTCGGCGGCCTCCAGCTCCTGTGCGGCGCCCCGGATGATGCCGGGAAAGACCTGGTCGTCGGAGAAGACCCGGGTGGCCTCCTCCGGCATGACCAGCGCGATCGAGTCGGTCCGCTGGGTGACGAGGGTGCGCGCGGCCAGGTTCGGCACGTACCCCAACTCGGCCACCGCCTGGCGGACCGCCTCCCGGATCGGCTCGGCGACCGTGGTCGAGCCGTTGACCACCCGGGAGACGGTGGCCCGGGACACTCCGGCCCGTCGTGCCACCGCTTCCAGAGTGGGCCGCTGCGCCCCCGTCATCGGAGATACCACCTCGTCGTCAAAGCCCGTTCCGGGAGATCACCTCCTGGTACCACCGGGCGCTGGACTTCGGTGTACGCCGCTGGGTGAGGTAGTCGACGTGCACGATGCCGAATCGCTTCCGGTACCCCTCGGCCCACTCGAAGTTGTCCAGCAATGACCATACGAGATAGCCGCGCAGGTCGACGCCCCGGGCGATCGCCTCGTGCGCGGCGCGCAGGTGGCCGTCGAGGTAGGCGATCCGGTCGGTGTCCAGCGTCGGGCTCGTCGCGTCCGCGGCGGCCTTGTCCGGGAAGGCCGCGCCGTTCTCGGTGATCAGCAGCGGCACCGCCGGGTAGTCGGTGGCGATCCGCTCCAGCAGCCGGGTCAGCCCGGCCGGCTCGATCATCCAGCCCATGTCGGTCAGCGGCCCGACCGGCGGCAGGAACTCCACCGCTCCCTTGGTGCCCGGGTACGCGCCGCCACCACCGGCGCCGCCCGGCCGCCCGGCCACGTAGGTCGGTGCGTAGTAGTTGATTCCGAGCAGGTCGATCGGCGCGGCGATGATCTTCTCGTCGCCGTCCTGGACGAACGCCGGTTCGACGATCCGGGCGACGTGCTCGCGGACGTCGTCCGGGTACCCGCCGACCAGCAGCGGGTCGAGGAAGATCCGGTTGTGCAGGCCGTCGACCAGGCGTACCGCGTCGGCGTCGGCCGCGCTGTTCGGGTCGGCGGGGCGGACGTCGGCCGGGTTGAGGGTGATGCCGACCCGGCTGGCGCCGCCCGCCCGAAGCGCCTGCGTGGCCAGGCCGTGCGCGAGCAGCAGATGGTGTACGGCGGTGAAGGCCGCGCCCGGATCCTGCACCCCGGGTGCGTGCACCCCGTTGCCGTAGCCGAGGTACGCCGCGCACCACGGCTCGTTGAGCGTCGTCCAGGTGCCGATCCGGTCGCCGAGCCGGGTGTGCACGGCGGAGGCGTAGGTGGCGAAGTGCTCGGCGGTGTCCCGGGCGGTCCAGCCGCCCCGGTCCTGCAACGTCTGCGGCAGGTCCCAGTGGTAGAGGGTGACGATCGGGTCGATGCCCCGGCCCAGCAGCGCGTCGGTCAGCCGGTCGTAGAAGTCCAGGCCGCGCGGGTTGACCGGGCCGGTGCCGTCCGGCTGGATCCGCGGCCAGGACACCGAGAACCGGTACGCCTGGAGGCCCAGCTCGGCCATCATCGCGACGTCGTCGGCGTACCGGTGGTAGTGGTCGCAGGCGACGTCGCCGGTGTGCCCGGCGTGGACCTTGCCGGGGGTACGGCTGAAGGTGTCCCAGATCGACTCGCCGCGCCCGTCGTCGCGGGCCGCGCCCTCGATCTGGTACGCGGCGGTCGCCGCGCCCCAGAGAAAGTTGTCGGGGAACCGTAGTTCAGTCACGCCTTCACCGCACCTTCCATGATCCCGCCGATGATCTGGCGGCCGAACAGGACGAACACCAGCAGCAACGGCAGCGTGGCGATGGCCGTACCCGTGAACACCTGGGACATGTCCTGGTAGTAGCCGTCGGACAGGGCCCGCAACGACAGCTGCACGGTGGGATTCTCCGGGTCGTTGAGCACCGCGTACGGCCACAGGAAGTCGTTCCAGGTGGTCATGAAGGTGAGCAGGCCGAGCACGGCGGCGGCCGGACGCAGGGCCGGCACCACCACGTTCCAGTAGATCCGGGCGGTGCCGCAGCCATCCACCCGGGCCGCCTCGATCAGCTCGGTGCTGACCGCCTGGCCGGCGTACTGCCGCATCATGAACACCCCGAATCCGGTGACCAGCGCGGGCAGGATCACCGCGGGCAGCCGGTCGCTGAGGTTGAACTTCGTCATCAGCATGTACAACGGGATGATGCCGAGCTGGGTGGGCACCATCATCGTCGCGATGATCACCATCAGCAGCGCGTTGCTGCCCCGGAACCGCAGTTTGGCGAAGGCGAACCCGGCGAGGGTGGAGAAGAACACCACCGAGACGGTGACCGTGGTCGCCACGATCGCCGAGTTGATCAGACCGGCCAGGAAGTACGCGTCGGTGTTGGCGAAGAGCCGGGAGATGTTGGCACCGAGGTTGCCGCCGGGGGTGACCGGCGGCGGCAGCTGTCCCATCGCGTCGCTGGACCGGCTGGCCACCACGAACATCCAGTAGATCGGGAAGACCGACAGGACCGTGGCGGCGATCAGCGCACCGTACGTCAGCGGGCTGGCCCGCCACAGCCGGCTCATCGCGCCACCTCGCTTCGCTCGGCGTCACGACGAGGCCCCAACGCGCTGAGCCGAAGGACTCGCTCGCTGCGCTCGCTCATCGGGAGCCTCCCTTCCGCTTGCCGCTCTCCGCCCGCCCGCCGGTGCCGAGCCGGCGGATGATCAGTACGTTGATCGCCGCCACGATGGCGATCAGGGCAAAGAGCAGCCACGCCACCGCCGAGCCGTAGCCGAAGTTGTAATAGGGCGCGAAGGCGTTCTCGAACATGTACATGGTCATCGTCTGTGACTCGCGGAGCGTTCCGCCCCGGATCGGGTTGGTGCCGGAGTGGAACATCCGGGGTTCGGTGAAGAGCTGGAGCCCACCGATGGTGGAGATGATGACGCAGAAGATGATTGTCGGCTTGAGCAGCGGCACGGTGACGGACCAGAACTGCCGGGCCCGGTTCGCGCCGTCGATGGCCGCCGCCTCGTAGAGGTCGCGCGGGATGGCCTGCATGGCGGCCAGGAAGATCAGCGCGTTGTAGCCGGTCCACCGCCAGTCGACCATGGTCGAGATGGCCACCCAGGAGGCGAACCGGTTGGACTTCCACCCGATCGCGTCGATGCCGACCATGTCGAGCAGCCAGTTGACCATGCCGAACTCGCGGCCGAACAGCACGCCGAAGACGATCGCCACCGCGGCTGTGGAGGTGACGTTGGGGACCAGCACCGCCATCCGCCAGCCGGTACGGAACCGCAGCTGGCGGTTGAGCAGGTTGGCCAGCCAGAGCGCGAGGAGCAGCTGCGGCACCGTGCTGATGACGAAGATGCCGAGGGTGTTGACCACCGAGTGCCAGAAGTCGCCGTCGGCCAGCAGCCGGGTGTAGTTCTCCGCGCCGACGAAGGGATGGTCGGTACCGAGCAGGTCCCAGTCGTGCAGCGAGACCCAGAAGGTGTACGCCAGCGGCCATGCCCCGAAGACCGCGAAGACCAGGAAGAACGGGGCGATGTAGAGGTAGGGCGAGTACTTCGCGTCGATCCGGCTCAGCCGGCCGGCCCGCCACTGGCGGGTGTTGCCCGATGCCGGTGTGGCCGGCGGTCGCGCGTCGAGCTGCAACGCCATGACCCGTGAACTCCTTTCCAGGCCCCCGCCCCGCGCCGACCCAGGGCTGGTCGCCGCACGCGTCCTGCGTACGCGGCGGGTCCTGGATCGGCGGCGGGGTGGCGGGGCCGTCGGGCCGTTACTTGGCGGCGGCCTTCTTGGCGTTCGCGATGGCGTCCTGCCAGCCCTGGTCGGGGTTGCGCTGTCCCAGCTCGACGGTGCGGACGGCGTTCTCGACCTCGGTGCGCACGGCCTGGTTCTTCGGGCCCATGTAGACCGGCTTCAGGGTCTTCGCGCCCTCACCGAAGATCTTGCCCACCGGTGCGCCGGAGAAGTACGCGTTGGTGGCCTCGGCGATCGCCGGGTCGTCCAGCGCCTGCGGCGAGGAGGGCAGCGGGCCCTTGGCCTTGAAGGCGCCGATGTGGCCCTGCGGGCTGGTCAGGAACTTGGCCAGCTTGATCGCCTCTTCCTGGTGCTTGCTCTGCGCCGGCACGGCCAGGTGCGAGCCGCCCCAGTTACCGCCGTCGCCCGGCACCCGGGCGATGTCCCACTTGCCGTTGGCCTCCGGCCCGGCGTTGCCCTCGATCACGCCGGTCATCCAGGCCGGGCAGGCGATGGTGGCGAACTTGGCCTGCTTGAAGGCCGAGACCCACTCCTCCGACCAGGAGCCGTACTTGCCGGAGAGCCCGGCGTTGATGATCGCTATGGTGGTGTCCCAGGCCTGCTTGACCGCCGGGTTGCTCTCCACCACCAGGCTGTCGCTGGTGTCGTAGTAGTGGTAGCCCTGCGCGTTGCCGGCGGTCTGGAGCACGATCGTGTTGAAGGTGTTGGTGGCGGCGTCCAGGAACGCCGCCCCGGTGTTCGCCGCCTTGAACTTCTCGCCGGTGGCGATGTAGTCCTGCCAGGTCGGCCAGAGCTTGGAGACCTCCTCGCGGTCGGTGGGCAGCCCCGCCTTGGCGAACAGGTCCGTGCGGTAGCACATCGCCATGCCGCCGACGTCGGTGCCGAGCCCGATCAGCTTCGAGCCGTCGGCGGTGAGCCCCTGGTTCCACTTCCACTCCAGGAAGTTGCCCTTGAGTTCGGCGGCGCCGTGGTCGAGCAGGTTGACGAAGTTGTCCGGGTTGGCCTTGTACTCGACCATCAGACCCTCTTCGATGGCCACGACGTCACCGGCGCCCTTGCCGGCGGCGAGCCACTGCGTCAGCTTCGGCGAGTACTCGTCGAGGTTGCCGCCGGTGCCCCGCTCGACGATCTTCACGCCGGGGTTGTCGTTCTCGTACTGCCGGTAGAGCTCGTCGTAGCCGAACTGTCCGAAGACGTCGACGGTGAGCGTTATGTTGCCGTCCGCCGCGTCGTCGCCGCCACCGCAGCCGCTGGTGACGAGCAGCGCGCCAGCGGCGGCCAGGGCGACCGCCGCGAGGCGGTGGCGCGGAAAAGTGCCCATTGTCTGGTGACCCCTCTCAGGTCGGGTGGTGGTGGGGTGAGTCTGAGAGCGCTCTCACGTAGCCTGCGGTTTGCCCGGGACCGGTGTCAAGAGAGCGCTCTCTCGCGAGGGGTCACAGAATGGCCACGGCCCCGCCCGACCCAGGAGTGCGGCCGGGATCGCCGGGCGGGTCAGCCGGTACGCACCCCGTCGAGCAGGGCAGGGTCACCGGCGACGGTGAGGGTGTCGAAGCTGACCCGGCCCCACAGCGCCAGCAGCAGGTCGCTCGCCGTGCCGCTGACGTGCACCCGGGCATGGTGGTCGTCGTGGTCGAGGATGGTGCCGGTGTCCAGCAGGGCGACGCCCTCCCCGCGTAGCCGCAGGAACCACTCCTGCGCGGCGTCGGTCGCGCTCAGCCGGACCACCCCACTCCACTGCCCGGCCGCCTTCCGCCGGCCGGCCGGCAGCCAGGTGTCGAGCACCTCGCTCACCCCGTCGACCGCGAGCTTGGTCTCGATCGGCTCACCGGCGGCGATGGCGAGTTGGGCGTCCCAGCGGTGCACCGCCGTCTCGTGCGCCATCCGGCGTGGCCAGAAGGCCGCCTTCTTCGGCTGCGGTGCCCAGTTCCACGCCGGCGCCTCCGGGTCGAGGGTGTCGAAGAGGGCCATCAACCCGTCGTACGCCTGCTGCCACTGCTGCGCCGCAGTGACCCCCGGCGCGGGCTCGGCGCGCTGCGCCCGTCCCTGCGGGGCGGTGGTCCCGCCCGAGCCGGCGATGGTGCGTACCCACTGGTAGACGCCGGTGAGGTGCAGGGCCAGGTCGGTCACCGTCCAGCCGGGGCAGGAGAGCACCGGGGTCTCGGGCGGAGCCTCGGTCACTGCGGCGGCGAAGGCCGGACCCTCTGCCCGGAGTGCCCCGATCCAGAAGTCCTTGGTGCCGTGCAATCTGCTCATCGCCATCCTCCCGGGGGTGACCGGGCCACCAGTGGGTGCCGCGGCTACCCCTCAGCCTAAGGTGAAAGGCGTGTCTGACGTCTACGCCCAGCCGGCAGCCGCCGCCCAATCCGCCACCACGGGTGATCTGTCGCAATACACCACATTACGCCTCGGTGGACCGGCTGCGCGGATTGTCACCGCCGTCAGCGCCGAAGAGATCGTCGCCCGGGTACGCGAGGCGGGGGAGGAGATCCTCCTGCTCGCCGGGGGCAGCAATGTGGTGATCGGCGACGTCGGCTTCCCGGGCACCGTGCTTCTCGTCCGCTCCCGAGGACTGCGGGTGCTGGCCGAGGACGAGCAGACCGTGACGATACGCGTCGAGGCCGGCGAGCCGTGGGACGACCTGGTCGCCGCGACCGTGGCGAACGGCTGGTCCGGGCTGGAGTGCCTCTCCGGCATCCCGGGCTCGACCGGGGCCACCCCGATCCAGAACGTCGGGGCGTACGGGCAGGAGGTCGCCGAGACCATCACCGGCGTGCAGGTCTACGACCGGGTCGCCGGAGCGGTCGGCCGGGTCGCCGCGGTGGACTGCGGCTTCGCCTACCGGTCCAGCATCTTCAAGGGCAGCGAGCGCTGGGTGGTGCTCTCGGTCGACTTCCGGCTGGCCCGCTCGCCGCTCTCCGGCCCGGTCCGCTACGCGGAGCTGGGCGGGGCGCTCGGCGTGGAGGTCGGTGACCGGGTGCCGCTGGCGCAGGCGCGCGCCACCGTGCTGCGGCTGCGCGCCGGCAAGGGCATGGTGCTCGACCCGGCCGACCCGGACACCCGCTCGGTCGGCTCCTTCTTCACCAATCCGGTCCTGGACCGCGCCGGCTTCGAGCTGCTGCGCCAGCGGGCCGCGGACGTGGGCGAGCCGCCGGCCTGGCCCGGCACCGATGGCATGGTCAAGGTCAGCGCGGCCTGGCTGATCGACAAGGCGGGCTTCGGCAAGGGACACCCCGGCCCCGAGGGCACGGCCATCTCCACCAAACACACCCTCGCCCTCACCAACCCCACCGGCACCGCCAGCACCCGGGCCCTGATCACCCTGGCCCGCGAGATCCGCGACACCGTCCAGTCCCGCTTCGCGGTGACCCTCCACCCCGAACCCGTCCTGATCAACTGCACCCTGTGACCACCCCATCCCACCCGGACTGGTAGCACCCGCCCGCCAACTCTGCGGGGCGGGACGGGGTGCCGTCAGGTAGGGGTGGGGGTGGGCCAGGGGAGGGTTAGTTCGCCTTGGCGCCAGCGGCGGGGGTGGTTGAGGATGGGCCAGCCCTCGGCGCGGACTGCGGCGACGGTGTGCAGCCAGCGCTGGCGGGGGCCGAAGGGGGCGTAGCCGGCGGCGGCACGCCAGGCGTCGTCCAGGGCTCGGATCAGGGCGTGGATCGGCTCGCCGGGAACGTTGCGATGGATCAGCGCCTTCGGCAGCCGCTCGGCCAGCTCGGCCGGGCGGTCCAGGGTCGCCAGCCGGGCGGCCAGGGTCAGCGAACGCGGTCCGTCGGCGTCGAGCAGCAGCCAGGCGCCGAGGCGGCCCAACTCGTCGCAGGTGCCCTCGACCAGCAGCCCGCCGGGCGCCAGCCGACCGATGATCGTGGCCCAGGCGTCGGCCACCTCGCTCTCGTCGTACTGGCGAAGCACATTGAACGCGCGGACCAGGACGGGACGCAGGCCGGCCAGCTCGAAGCCGCCGCGGGCGAAGGTGAGCGCGGGCGGGTCGGCGGCAGGCTGGGCGTCGGCGACGCGTACCGGATCGATCTCCAGCCCGACCACCCGCACGTCGGCGCGGACCCCCGCGGCGAGCCGGGCACGCAGCTCCACCGCGGTCACCGGCGTCGCGCCGTAGCCGAGATCGACCACCAGCGGATCCGGCGCGGCCCGCAGCGCGTCGGCGCAGGTCGCCACGATCCAGTTGTCCACCCGGCGCAGCCGGTTCGGGTTGGTGGTGCCCCGGGTCACCACGCCCAGTGGCCGGGACGCCCGCGTCACCATCGGCGCTCAGCTCGCCCGGTGCACCTTGTGCTGGGCGGCCTGGGCCAGCGGACGGACGACGAGTCGGTCCACGTTGACATGCTGCGGGCGGGTCGCGCACCAGGCGATGCAGTCGGCGACGTCCTCGGCGACCAGCGGTTCGGCGACCCCGGCGTAGACGGCCGCGGCCCGGTCGGCGTCGCCGCCGAACCGGGTCAGCGAGAACTCGTCGGTCCTCACCATCCCCGGGTCGATCTCGATCACCCGGAGCGGCCGGCCGCACAACTCCAGCCGCAACGTGCCGGCGATCGCGGTCTGCGCGTGCTTCGAGGCGGCGTAGCCGCCCCCGCCCTCGTACACGGTGAAGCCCGCGGTCGACGAGACGATCACGATGGTGCCGGCGCCGGAGGACTCCAGGGCCGGCAGCAGCGCCTGGGTGACCCGCAACGTGCCGAGCACGTTCACGTCGTACATCCACTGCCAGTCGCCGATGGCGCCGGATTCCACCGGGTCCAGCCCGCGCGCCCCGCCGGCGTTGTTGACCAGCAGGGTCACCGGGCCGGGGGCCTGCTGGGCGGCCTGCGCGAGGGCCGCCACCGACTCGTCCGAGGTGACGTCGCAGGCCACCGCGGTGGCGGCGCCGCCGGCGGCGGTTATCTCCGTGACCAGGCCGGCCAACCGGTCGGTACGCCGTGCGGCGGCCACGACGTGGAAACCCTCGCTGGCGAGCCGCCGGGCGGTGGCGGCGCCGATCCCGCTGGACGCTCCGGTGACGATGGCGACACGACTCATCCGGCCATTCTCGCCCCCGCCCATGGTCAACCGGGCGGCACCCGCACGATGAGGTCGGTCACGCTGGTGGCCCTGGCCGACGTATTTCCCGCTGCCGATCGGGAAGATGACATCCGGCGTGGAGGTTGACGCAGGAGCGGCCGGTCGCGTGCGGGACGGCATCAACCGTGGCAAAGGGAGCGGACGTGGCGGAAATGCACACCGGTGTCGGTCGTCAGCGAGGTGCCCTGCCGTGGCCGCGGCCCCGGCGGATCGCGACGCTCTCGGTGCACACCTCGCCCCTGCACCAGCCGGGCACCGGCGACGCGGGCGGAATGAACGTTTACATCCTGGAGGTCGCCCGCCGGCTGGCCGAGGCGGACGTCGAGGTGGAGATCTTCACCCGGGCCACCTCCGGCGATCTGCCGCCGGTGGTGGAGGTGGTACCGGGGGTGCACGTCCGGCACGTGATGGCCGGCCCGCTGGAGGGGCTGACCAAGGAAGAGCTGCCCGGCCAGCTCTGCGCGTTCACCGCCGGGGTGCTGCGTGCCGAGGCGGCCCGGCCGCCGGGCCACTACGACCTCATCCACTCCCACTACTGGCTCTCCGGGCAGGTCGGCTGGCTGGCCAAGGAGCGCTGGGGAGTGCCCCTGGTGCACAGCGCGCACACCCTGGCCAAGGTGAAGAACGCGCAGCTCGCCGCCGGCGACCGGCCGGAACCCAAGGCCCGGGTGATCGGCGAGGAGCAGGTGGTCGCCGAGGCCGACCGGCTGGTCGCGAACACCCGGGTCGAGGCCCGGGACCTGGTCGGACGGTACGACGCCGACCCGACCCAGGTCGCCGTGGTGGAGCCCGGGGTGGACCTGGACCGTTTCCGCCCGGCCCTCGGTGACCGGGACGCCGGCACCACCGCCGCCCGTGCCCGACTCGGGCTGCCCGTCCGTGGTCACCTGGTGGCCTTCGTCGGGCGGATCCAGCCGCTGAAGGCCCCGGACGTGCTGATCCGCGCGATCGCGGCGCTGTCCGAGCGGGATCCGGCCCTCGCCGGGGAGATCGCGGTGGTGATCTGCGGCGGCCCCAGCGGCAGCGGGCTGGACCGGCCCACCGCCCTGATCGAGCTGGCCGCCTCGCTCGGCGTCGCCGACCGGGTGCACTTCCTGCCGCCGCAGACCGGCGCCGACCTGCCCCTGCTGTACCAGGCGGCCGACCTGGTGGCGGTGCCGTCGTACAACGAGTCCTTCGGCCTGGTGGCGCTGGAGGCCCAGGCCTGCGGTACGCCCGTGGTGGCCGCCGCCGTCGGCGGCCTGGTGACCGCGGTACGCGACCAGGTCAGCGGCGTGCTGGTGCACGGCCACGACCCGGTCGACTGGGCGGGTACGCTCGCCCGCCTGCTGCCCGACCGGGGTCGCCGGGCCGAACTCTCCGTCGGCGCCGCCCGCCACGCCCGCCACTTCTCCTGGCACCGCACCGCCGACCGGCTGCTAGCCGTCTACGGCGAGGCGATCGCCGCCCACCGCGCCCGCCTAACCTCCGAACTAGCTGGCGAGGCTTGTAAGGAAGGGCCCCCTGTTAACGCCTGGTGTATAGCAGGGGCCCCCTTTTAACGCTGGCCGGGCGGTGCGGGGAGCGGCGGCCGTAGAGTTGGCCCGATGAGTGACCTTGGGGCCCTGATCGAGTCGGTCTGCGCCGAGCGGGAGCTCGCCTGCGAGCCCACCGGACCGGGGTCGTACGCGGTGACCCTGCCCGGCACCCACAAGCTCAAGACGATCTGCAACCTGATCGTCGGCGAGCACGCGTTGCGCATCGAGGCGTTCGTGATGCGCCAGCCGGACGAGCGGCGTGAGGAACTCTGGGCCTGGCTGTTGCAGCGCAACTCCCGGATGTATGCCGTGTCGTTCTCCATCGACGCGGTCGGCGACATCTACCTCACCGGCCGGGTCAACCCGGCCGGGGTGGACGCCGACGAACTGGACCGGCTGCTCGGCGCGGTGCTGACCTACGCCGACGAGTCCTTCGACACGATGCTGGAGATCGGCTTCGGCAGCTCGATCCGGCGGGAGTGGGAGTGGCGGGTCAAGCGGGGCGAGTCCACCGCGAACCTCGCTGCCTTCGCGCACCTCTTCGAGTCCCCGGCGGGCGCGGACGGTTCCGACCGCAGCTGAACCGGAAGCCGTTCCAGCCCGGTCGCGGGATCCGGTCCGATCGTGGGCGCGGGCGGTTTCGGTCCGATCGTGGCGGGGCGGTTCAGACCGGTCCTGCTGGGTAAGCCGCACCACGCGGTGCGGCGTTGGGACCCGCCGCGTGCCGAGACTGAGTGTCGAGGAGCGTGAGCGTCCATGGCTCAGCGAAACAGCTCGGGTCGCGGCGGGACCGCGACCAGGACCAAGCGGCAGGCCGGCAACAAGAGCCCGAACACCCCGGGGATCTCCGAGTCGGAGATCTCCCGGATGCGGGTGGACGACATCCGTGGGCAGTTGCGCCGGTACGGCGTCTCCGGCATCTCTGCCCTGCGCAAGCCGGAACTGGTGAAGACGCTGGTGAAGACGCTCCGGTCGGGTGGTGCCGCACGACGGAGCACCGGGCCGGCCGGCCGTGCCAGCGCCACGAAGGCGGCCGGTACGAGGCAGGCGGCGGCCGGCCGTACGGCTCCGGGCCGGGCCAAGGCGGCGCCGGCGAGCCGGGCCGGGTCGGCACGGAAGGCGACCGGCGGCACCGTACGCAAGGCGACCGGCGGCACCGCCCGGAAGGCTGCCGGTGGCACCGCGCGGAAGACGGCGGCGGCCAGCACGCGGAAGTCGGCGACCGGCGCGGTGCGCAAGACGACGGCGGGTGCCGCGAGGAAGGCCGCGGCGGGTACCGGGGCACGGAAGGCCGCACCCCGGAAGTCAGCGCCCGCGGCGAAGGCCACGACCGCACGCAAGTCCACCGCCGCACGCAAGTCCACCGCCGCGCGCAAGTCCACGGCTGGGGGTACGACCGCAGGCAGGTCCGGTACGGCGGCGCGAAAGTCCACGGCGGCGGGTCGGGCGACCGGGGCGCGCGGAGCGCCCCGGCCGGCACCGGCCCGGGGCGCTGCCCCGGCGGCGTCGGGCGGCGGCTCAGCGGTGCGGACCGGGCCGGGAACTGCGCGGTCGACCCGTTCGTCGCAGATGATCGCCTCGATCGAGGACCGGCCGGAGCGTCCCGGGCGGAGCCTGGTCACCACCAACCACGACGTCATCCGGCGGTGGGCCCGCGAGCGGGGGGCCAGGCCGGCGACGATCAGCGGCACCGAGCGGGAAGGCCGGGCCGGAGTGCTCACGTTCAACATTCCGGGCTACCGGGAGAGCAGCCGGATCCGCGAGATCACCTGGGACGAGTGGTTCCACACCTTCGATCTGCGGCGGTTGAACCTGATCTACCAGGAGCAGTTGCGGGACGGCCGGCAGAGCAACTTCTTCCGGACCGAGTCACCCGATCGGGACGATGCCTGAGATGTTTGCGGGAATGCCCGACGGGTACCCGCTGTTGGCCAAGAGCGAGGCCCGAAGCGCCGTCCGGGGGACCGGACACAGCCGCTGTGACCGGCGAGACAGCCGATCCAGGTTGAATCGGCACGACGGCCCGAACTAACTTTATTGCACCGCACCACGCTCGGAACCGTTCGGGGGAGCGGCGGATCGATCAGATCTGTGCACCGGGTGGGGTGTGGGGGACGGGTGGATCGACACCGTTGGGGGACGGTGCCCACCTGTTTGGACCGGCGGCGTGAGCGGGCGTCGCTTACGGGGGTGAGTGTCGCCCGCCGCCGCCGGTCGTACGCCGCGATGTGCCCGACACGGGGTCTCTCGTGCCGGGCACATCGCGGCGTATCTCGTCACCGGTGCAGCGCCGGCTCGGCCGGGCCCGCCGTGGCCTGGCGCAGTGCGGTCACGCGCCGCTCCCGGGACGGCCCGGCGAGCAGGTGGCCGCCGGCCGCCAGTAGTCCCAGCGCGCCGACCAGCAGCCAGTGCCCGTCACCCCAGTGCTGGAGGCTGAACCCGCCGAGCGTGGGTGCCACGAACGACGCGGCCGGAAAGGCCAGGTAGAACACCGACTGGTAGCGGGCCCGCAGCGCGGGTGGCGCCAGGTCCGCGTTGATCTGCGCGTTGGGTGGCGCGGCCAGCATGGAGCCGACCGTCCAGACCACGCAGGCGCCCAGGTAGAACGCGAGGTCGTCGGCGACGGCGAGGGCACCGAAGCCGATGGCGAGCAACGCCGTGGAGAAGGCGAGCACGTGAGCCTTGCGGTGGCGGTCGATCAGTCGCGGTACGAAGAGCTGCCCCAGCACGATCAGCACCCCGCCCAGCGCGACCACCGTGCCGTACGCCGAAGGTCCCAGCCCGTCCGCGCGCATCGCCAGTGGCATGATCGTCGAAGCCTGCATGGTCAGCACGGCCAGGACGAAGGTCAGCCCGACGAAGGCCAGGAAGTGGCGGTCGGTCAACGCGGTGTGCAGCCCGGGCCCGCGCGGTCGGTGTCCGGGGCTGGCCGGCGTCGGTCGTACCGGATTTCGCGGTGACTTTTGGGCGAGGGTCTCGGGCACCTTCCACGCGATGAGCACGGCGGTGGCCAGCGTGGCGGCGGCGTCCACCAGGAAGAGCGCGACGTAGCTCGCCTCGGCCAGCAGGCCGGCCAGCAGCGAGGCCACCGCCATGCCGAGGTTGAACGCCCAGAATTGCAGGTTGAACGCGCGGGACCGGCGTTGCTCGGGCACCACGTCGACGATCGCCGCGACAAAGGCCGGGCTGGGCATCGAGTGCGTGACGCCGACCAGCAGGGCGAGCGCCGCGATCACGCCCAGCCGTTGGCTGACGGCGAGCGCGACCATCAGCACGGCGGTGGCCAGGTGTGCGGCGATCAGAGTCGACCGGCGTCCCCACCGGTCGGCCAGCACTCCGCCGAGTAGCACCCCGACGGCGCCACCCGCGCCGTAGGCGCCGACGACCACCCCGGCCAGCGATTCGCTGGCGCCTCGGGCGGCGGTCAGGTAGAGCGACAGGAAGAGCATCGCGAACGCCCCGGCCCGGTTGATCAGCAGGCCGGTCCAGAGGTACCAGAAGGTGGCGGGCAGCCCGCCAGCGGTATCGGCCAGCCAGCGACGCGGAGTGCCGGTCACCCGGCGTTGGTGCTGCTCTGCGGCCTGCACCCAACCCCCCTTGATCTGTTCGGTTACCTAACAGATCTTGCCGGAGCGGAGGAACCCCGCGACGCCCGGGGACGGGGGTCACCCTTGGGTGGCCGCGACCGACCCGGTCGGCTGGGCCGTCGCGACCGGCCCGACCCCGGCGGTACGCAGTTGGAGCGCGCGCCGCTCCCGGGCCGGCCCGGAGAGCAGGTGGCCCACAGCCATCACCGCGCCGACCACGGCGCAGCCGAGCCAGAGGGTGACGTTGCCGGCCTGCTCGCGGACCAGCCCGCCGAGGATCGGCGCGATCGCCCCGGCCAACTGCCAGGAGAGCGAGAAGACACCCTGGTAGCGGCCACGCAACTCGCCGGGGGAGAGCTCGGCGATGAGGGTGGCGTTGGATGGCGAGTTGAGCATCTCGCCGAGCGTCCAGATCAGCACGGTGAGCCCGTAGAACCAGGCGACATCGGCGAAGGCGGTCAGGCCAAAGCCGACACCCATCACCACCGAGGCCAGGGCGAGCACGTGCGACCGGCTACGACCCCGGATCAACCGGGGTACGAACAGCTGCCCGACCACGATCAGGACCCCGTTGAGAGCGATCACCGACCCGTACGTGGCGGGGCTCAGGCCCGAGTCGGCCATCGCGATCGGCAGCATCGAGATGTGCTGGAGGAAGACCAGCGCACCGAGCAGGTTCAGCGTCACGAAACCCAGGTACACCCGGTCGTTCAGGATGGTCCGCAGCGCTCCGGTCGGGGTGCTGGTCGACGCCGCGGTGATGGTGATCGTGCGAGTCTCCTGCACCTTGGCGAAGATGATCAGTGCGGTGACCACTGTGGTCGCGGCGTTGACCAGGAACAGCAGCAGGTAGCCGGACTGGGCGGCGAAGCCGGCGAGCACCGCGGCGCAGGCGAAGCCGAGGTTGATCGCCCAGTAGTTGAGCGAGAAGGCGCGCAACCGGTCCCGCTCCGGCACGACGTCGATCATCATGGCGCCGAACGCCGGGCGGGCCGCCTCGGCGAAGAGGCCGAGCAGCAGCGCGCCCGCCGCGACCGCCCACAGGTCACGGGCGAAGCCCAGGGCGAGCATCATGGCCGCTCCGCCGAGATGGGCGGTGAGCAGGGTGGGGCGTCGACCCCAGCGGTCGGCGAGGGTGCCGCCGGCGGTGGTGCCGATCGCGCCGCCCACCCCCCACATGCCGAGCACCAGGCCGGCCTGTGAGGCGGAGAAACCGCGTTCCTGGGTCAGGTAGATGGCGAGGAAGACGAGGACGAACGAGCCGAGCCGGTTGATCAGCGTGCCGGTCCAGAGATACCAGAAGGTCTTCGGTAGCCCGCCGGTGGTGTCCCGGAACCAACCCCGCATCGCGCGCACGCCGGCGCCCCCGTTTCGGTGATGACTTATCAGTAATGACTGATTTTCCTGATGATCCTTACAACCTAGTGCCGCGCCGGAATCAGGGTCACGCCGATTTCCACGTGGTGGTCGTCACGACCCTTCCCGCGCGTGCCCGCGCGGGTTGCGGCAGGATGATCGGCATGACAGCTAGCGAGGGGCCCACCGTCGGGACGCTGGTCCTGCTGCGGCACGGCGAGAGCGACTGGAACGCCAAGAACCTCTTCACCGGCTGGGTCGATGTCGACCTGACCGAGAAGGGGGAGAGCGAGGCGCGCCGCGGCGGCGAGCTGCTGCGCGAGCACAGCCTCCTGCCGGACGTGGTGCACACCAGCGTGATGCGTCGCGCCATCCGCACCGCGGAGCTGGCGCTGAACGCCGCCGACCGGCACTGGATCGCGGTGCGCCGGTCGTGGCGGCTCAACGAGCGCCACTACGGCGCCCTGCAGGGCAAGGACAAGAAGCAGACCCTGGAGGAGTACGGCGAGGAGCAGTTCATGCTCTGGCGTCGCTCGTACGACACGCCGCCTCCACCTATCGCCGACGACGACGAGTGGTCGCAGGTGGGCGACCCCCGGTACGCACTGCTGCCCACCGAGCTGATGCCGCGTACGGAGTGCCTCAAGGACGTCGTCGAGCGGATGCTGCCGTACTGGTACGACTCGATCGTGCCGGACATCCTGGCCGGCCGGACGGTGCTGGTGGCCGCGCACGGCAACTCGCTGCGCGCCCTGGTCAAGCACCTGGACCAGACCAGCGACGAGGCGATCGCGAAGCTGAACATCCCCACCGGGATCCCGCTGCGCTACGACCTCGACCCGCAGCTGCGCCCGCAGACCCTCGGCGGCACCTACCTCGACCCGGAAGCCGCCAAGACGGCCGCCGCCGCGGTGGCCAACCAGGGCCGCTGATCCAGCTTTTGTTAATAGGGGCCCCCTGCTATACGCCAGGCGTTAACAGGGGGCCCTTCCTTACATTTCGCCGGTGATCAGGTAGACGACGTGCTCGGCGCTGTTCACCGCGTGGTCGGCGAAGCGTTCGTAGAAGCGGCCGAGCAGGGTGGCGTCGATGGCGGTCTCCACCCCGTACGGCCAGTCCGCGCCGAGCAGCACCCCGAAGAGGCCCTTGTGCAGCTCGTCCATCGCGTCGTCGTCGCTGTCCAGCTCGGCCGCGAGGTCGGCGTCGGGGCGGGCCAGCACCGAGGCGATCTTCTCGGCCATCCGGTCGGCGATGTTCGCCATGTCGGTGAAGACCGGCCGCAGCTCCGCCGGCACGGCGGGCGACGGGTGCCGGCGCAGCGCGGTCTTGGCGACGTGGTCGGCCAGGTCGCCCATGCGCTCCAGGTCGGCGGCGACGTGCAGCGCGGTGATCATGGCGCGCAGGTCGGAGGCGACCGGGGCCTGGCGGGCCAGCAGGTCGCAGACCCGCTCCTCCACCTGCCGGTAGAGTCCGTCGATCTCGGTGTCCCGCTCGATCACCGTCTCCGCCGCCCGGCGGTCGGCGGTGAGCAGGGCCCGGGTTGCCTGCCGCAGCGCCGCCCGCACGCTCTCGGCCATCTCGACCAGCAGTTGGCTGACGGCCTCAAGTTCGGCCCGGAACTCGTCGCGCATTCTCACGTCCTGTGGGTCGGCGCCGGCGACCGGGCCGGCGAGGCTGTGCGCAGGTACGCCGCACAAACTAGGGCCAGCGGGCGGACCGGAGGTGAACGCCGGTGAACTGCGCCGGACTCGCAGGTGAACTTTCCCGAAAGTGAGAGTGCTTCGTCCCGGTCTGGGCGGTAGCCCGGTGAACAATGACCCTACGATCGCCGGGTGACGTGGGCGGTGACGGTGGGTGTGGCCGCGGCCCTGGTGGCCGGGCTGGTCGTCGGCCTGTGGCTGCCCCGGATCGTGCCGGCGGCGCGTCGGCGGGCCGGCTTCGGGATCGGTAAGGGGAGGCTCACGATCGCCGAGGAACAGCAGGTCGGGATCGGCCGCCGCGCGATCGACTCGCTCCGCGCTGGGGTGGTCGTGCTCGACCCCGAGGACGTGCCCGTGCTCGTCAACCCGGCGGCCCGGGCGATGGGGCTGCTGCGCACCGGCGGCCGGCCGGGCTCGATCACCGCGCATCCGTTGATCCGTACCCTGGCCGGCCAGGTGCGCCGCACCGGCGTGCGCCGCGAGATCGAGCTGGACCTGCCCCGGGGCCGCGACAACGCCGGAGAGAATCCGCTCGGCGTGCACCTGCGGGCGATGGGGCTCGGCAACGGCTACATCGCGGTGGAGGCGGCCGACGTGACCGAGTCGCACCGGCTGGCCCGGGTGCGCCGCGACTTCGTGGCCAACGTCAGCCACGAGCTGAAGACCCCGATCGGCGCGCTGCAACTGCTCGCCGAGGCGCTGCTGGACGCCACCGAGCACGCCGGCGAGGGGCAGCCCGACCTCTCCGAGGACGTGGTCGCGGCCCGCCGTTTCGCCGAGCGCATCCAGCACGAGTCGACCCGGCTGGGGCGGCTGGTGCAGGAGTTGCTGGAGCTGACCCGGCTCCAGGGCGCCGAGCCGCAACCGGCCCCGGAGCCGGTCGCGGTGGACTGGGTGATCTCCGAGGTGGTCGACCGTACCCGGACCGCCGCCACCGCCCGCCGGATCGAGGTGACCGTCGAGGCCGAGCGGGGGCTGACCGTCTACGGCAGCGACAGCCAACTGGCCACGGCGGTGGCGAACCTGGTGGAGAACGCCGTCAACTACTCCGGCGAGGACACGACGGTACGCATCGACGCCCGCGCGACCGACGACCAGGTCGAGATCGCCGTCACGGACCAGGGCATCGGCATCGCCCCCACCGACGTGGACCGGATCTTCGAGCGGTTCTACCGGGCCGACCAGGCCCGGTCCCGCGCGACCGGCGGCACCGGCCTCGGCCTGGCGATCGTCAAGCACATCGCGAGCAACCATGGCGGCCGGGTGGATGTGACGAGCACTCTTGGTGGTGGGTCGACGTTCACTCTCCGGCTGCCCGCCAGCCCGCCGGACGACCTCCTGGCGACATTGCCGTCTGCTGGGATCGAGGCCGGTCCGGCCGAGCTTCGGCAGGTCTGACCGAATGGATCAGGCCGGGCGCCGCCCGGCCCGACCCGAATGAAAGGAAACGCCGTTGAGTCGCGTTCTGGTGGTCGAGGACGAGGAATCGTTCTCCGACGCCCTGTCCTACATGCTCCGCAAGGAGGGCTTCGAGGTCTCCGTGGCCGCCACGGGCACGTCGGCGCTCACCGAGTTCGACCGGACCGGCGCCGACATCGTCCTGCTCGACCTGATGCTGCCGGAGATGTCCGGCACCGAGGTGTGCCGGCAACTGCGGCAGCGCTCGCACGTGCCGATCATCATGGTCACCGCGCGGGACAGTGAGATCGACAAGGTGGTCGGCCTGGAGATCGGCGCCGACGACTATGTCACCAAGCCGTACTCGCCCCGTGAGCTGGTGGCCCGGATCCGGGCCGTGCTGCGCCGGCAGAGCCCCGAGACGACCGAGTCGGGGGTGCCGACGCTGGCCGCCGGCCCGGTCCGGATGGACATCGAGCGGCATGTGGTGACCGTCGACGGGGGCGCGGTGCAGTTGCCGCTCAAGGAGTTCGAGCTGCTGGAGCTGCTGCTGCGGAACGCCGGCCGGGTGCTCACCCGGGGGCAGCTGATCGACCGGGTCTGGGGCGCCGACTACGTGGGCGACACCAAGACCCTGGACGTGCACGTCAAGCGCCTGCGGTCGAAGATCGAGCCGGAGCCCTCCACCCCGCGCCACATCGTGACCGTGCGCGGCCTCGGCTACAAGTTCGAGCCCTGATCCCGGCGTGGCGTGCACGAGATCGTCAAACGCCTGCGCCAACTCGCCGGCTGATCCGGATCAGTTTTCGCTGGCGGGGTGGGGGGCGACCTGGCCCTGCCGGAGCCGCGCCGCGCAGAGCTCGGCCAGCCTGGCGTACGCGGGCTCGCCGACCAGCGCGGTCAGCTCGGGGCGGTACGACAGGTACATCGGCTCGGTGCCGACGTGCGCGTCGGTCGAGGAGGTGCACCACCAGTCGAGGTCGTGCCCGCCCGCGCCCCAGCCCCGCCGGTCGAACTCGGCCAGCGTGGAGACCAGCACCTTCGTGTTGTCCGGCCGCTTCACCCACTCCTGGTCCCGCCGGATCGGCAACTGCCAGCACACGTCGGGCTTGTATTCCAGCGGGTGCGCCCCGTCGCGCAGCGCCTGGGCGTGCAGCGCGCATCCGCCCCCGCCGGCGAAGTCCGCGTCGTTGAGGAAGACGCATGGGCCGTCGGCGTCCCGGGTGGCGGTACGCCGCGCCGGGTTCTTGCCGTCCACGGTGTCGTTCTCGGTCCAGCTCTTGAAACCGCGACGGAAGTGCTGCCAGTTTTCCGGGGTCAGCCGCTTCACCGCGGTACGGACCCGCTTCTCGTCGTCGGAGTCGGTGAAGAACGCGCCGTGCGAGCAGCAGCCGTCGGCGGCCCGGCCGGCGATGATGCCGTGGCAGCCCCGGCCGAACACGCAGGTCCACCGGGACAGCAGCCAGGTGAGGTCGGCCCGGACCAGGTGCCGCTCGTCCGCCGGATCGACGAATTCGATCCACTCCCGCGGGAAATCCAGCGGCACCTCACGGCTGCGCGGATCCGCCGGGTCGTCCACGAGTACGCGGAGTTCGATCTGACCTGTCACCCGGCCAGCGTACGCGCGGTGTGCCGGGCAGGTCGGTGAGTGACGCGAACCGGTTGGCCTAGGGTTCTCCCCATGCGACTGGGTGTCCTCGACGTCGGTTCCAATACGGTGCACCTGCTGGTGGTCGATGCCCATCGCGGGGCGCATCCGTGGCCGGCGCACTCGGAGAAGACGGTGCTGCGGCTCGCCGAGCAGATCAGCCCGGACGGCGCTCTCCGGGATGCCGGCGCGGACGCCCTGGTCAAGGCGGTCGGCGCGGCCCGGACATCCGCCACCGACCTGGAGGTCGACGACCTGCTCGCCTTCGCCACCTCCGCGGTACGCGACGCCACCAACGCGGCCGAGGTGCTGGCCCGGGTGCGGGAGGCCACCGGCGTACGGCTGGAGGTGCTCCCCGGTGCGGACGAGGCGCGGATGACCTTCCTCGCGGTCCGGCGGTGGTTCGGCTGGTCCGCCGGGCGGCTGCTGGTGCTGGACATCGGTGGCGGCTCACTGGAGATCGCGGCGGGCGTCGACGAGGACCCCGACGTCGCGGTGTCGCTGCCGCTCGGCGCCGGACGGCTGACCCGGGATCGGCTCGGCACCGACCCGGAGAGCCTGGTCCCGCCGTCGCCGGAGGCCGTCGACGAGCTGCGCGAGTACGTGGACAGCCTGCTCGACCCGGTGGTGGACCGGATGGCCGGGGTGGGCTGGGACCGCCCGGTGGCCACCTCCAAGACCTTCCGCACCCTGGCCCGGCTCGCCGGGGCGGCCCCCAGCGGGGCCGGGCTCTGGGCCCGTCGCAAGCTCACCCGTTCCGGGCTGCGGCAGGTGCTTGGCTTCATCCGGCACATCCCGCCGGCGCAACTGGTCGAGCTGGAAGGGGTCAGCGCCGGCCGGGCCCACCAGGTGCTGGCCGGCGCCGTCGTCGCCGAATCGGTGATGCGGCGGCTCTCCGTGGACTCGCTGGACGTCTGCCCGTGGGCGCTGCGGGAGGGCGTGATCCTCAGCCGGTTGGATCGGTTGGCACCGGTGTGATGGCTACTGTCTCCATCATCCGTTTCGCCGGTTCCCGTCGGGCTGCCTCAATCGACGCGGGTTACCCTCGGTGTTGTGACTTCCCGCGTCCCGGTGCTTCTCTCCAGTTCCTCGGTCTTCCCTGAGCGGACCGCGGCGGCGTTCCAGATGGCCGCCGCGCTCGGCTACGACGGGGTCGAGGTGATGGTGTGGACCGACGCGGTCAGCCAGGACGGCGGTGCGTTGCGCGGGCTGGCCGACCACTACGGCGTACCGGTGCTCTCCGTGCACGCGCCCTGCCTGCTGGTGACCCAGCGGGTCTGGAGCCCCGACCCCTGGGAGCGGCTACGCCGGGCGGCCGTGCTGGCCGAGACGCTGGAGGCGCCGACCGTGGTGGTGCACCCGCCGTTCACCTGGCAGCGGGACTACGCCCGCAACTTCGCCGAGGGGCTGGATCGGGTGGCCGGCCAGTTCGGCGGGGTGCGGTTCGCGGTGGAGAACATGTACCCGGTGCGGATGGCCGGTCGGCAGTTCGTCCCGTATCTGCCCGGCTGGGATCCGACCGAGGCCGGTTACTCCTCGTACACACTCGACCTGTCGCACTGCGCCGCCTCGCACACCGACGCGCAGGAGATGGCCGACCGGATGGGAGCCGGTCTGGCGCATGTGCATCTCGGCGACGGCACCGGTGAGGGGCGCGACGAACACCTGGTGCCCGGGCGTGGCGCCCAGCCCTGCGCCGAGCTGCTGCGCTCGCTGGCCGGCCGGGGCTTCACCGGTTCGGTTGCGGTGGAGGTGACCACCCGGGGCGCGAAGAGCCGACAGGTCCGCGAGGCGGATCTGCGGGAGGCGCTGGCCTTCGCCCGGCAACACCTCAACACCCCGTCCCCGGTCGACGCCTGACCGGCGCGCGGCCGGGGCGGAAGATCAGGGGACGGGCGTCAGCGGATCGGTCTGGGCCGGGACGGCGGCCCGCTTGCGGGCGCGGTGCGCGGCCACGTGCGAGCGGGTGGCGCAGCGCTCCGAGCAGAACCGCCGGCAGCAGTTGGACGAGGTGTCCAGGTAGACGTTGCCGCAGCGGTCGTCCGCGCAGACGCCGAACCGGGCGCTGCCGTACTCGCAGAGCCAGACCGACAGGCCCCAGACCGCGCCGGCCAGGTATTCGGAGCTGACCGAGGCACCCCGGCTGGTGACGTGCATGTGCCAGTCGCTGGAGTCGTGCCCCGAGATGCGTGGCTGCACCGGGTACGCCTCCAGCAGCGTGTTCAGCTCGGCCACCGCCTGGGCGTCGCGCCCGGAGGTGCCGTACTCGAAGACGCCGCGCAACCGCTTCTGTGCGCGCCGGAAGGTCGCCAGGTCACGCTCCGCGACCTCGTCGCGCATCCACGCGTTGTCGTCGGGGAAGATGGCCTTCAGGTCGTCGAGGTCGTCCAGGCGGGCGTTGACGAGGTCAACTCCGGTCCGGGCGTACGCGTCGAAGTTCACGCCTCCAAAGGTAGACGACTCATTCGGTACGCGGTGTGTCGATGTAGTGCGGCAGGAACCGGGCGTACCCGTCGGTGATCAGGCTCGCGCTCTCCCGTACCCCGGCGCCCGCTGACTCGCCGTCGACGATCCAGCTGCCCAGCACCATCCGGTTGCCGGCGAATTCGGGCAGCGCCCGGAACTCCTGATAGCAGAAGCCCTCACCGCCGTAGTCGCCCGGGTTCGCGATCTCGCCACCGGCGGTGACGATCCGCACCGCGGCGCCTTCCCGGCCGAGCAGCGGCTTTGCCACGTACTCGGACATCCCGCGCGGCGAGTCGAGATACGCCGGCAGCAACAACTCGTGCCCCGGATACAGCTCCCAGAGCACCGCCAGCAACGCCTTGTTGGAGAGCAGCAGCTTCCAGGCCGGCTCGATCCAGGTGGTCGGCGTGCCCGGCTCCAGCGCCAGCGGCCCGTACGGCTCGGCGAGCATCCACTCCCAGGGATAGAGCTTGAAGCAGGTGGTGACCGGAGCGTCGGCGGCGTCGACGAAGCGGCGGCCGTCCCAGCCGATGTCCTGGATCGGCAGCAGCTCGACATCCAACCCGGCCTGGCGGGCGGTCTCGGCCAGGTACCCGGCGGTCATCTGGTCCTCGCCGGTCTGCTCCTCGTTCGACCAGGCCACGTGCACCCGCCGGTCGTGCAGGCCGGTGCCGATCTTCGCCCAGCCGGCGACGAGCCGCTCGTGCAGGCTGTTCCACTGGTCCAGCTCCGGCCGGCTCTGCTCCAGCCAGTACCACTGGACGATGCTCGCCTCGACCAGCGCGGTCGGGGTGTCCGCGTTGTACTCGATCAGCTTCGGCGGCCAACTCCCGTCGTACCAGAGATCGAAGCGGCCGTAGAGGGTGGGCGGCGTCTCCCGCAGCGACCGGGCGACCGCCTCGGCCGCCCAGCCGGGGATCCCGAACTCGGCGTACCGGTTGCGCGCCACCACGTGCGCGGCGGCGGCCACCGACATCCGGTGCAACTCCTCGGTCGCCTCCTCCAGCCGCAGCACCTCGGCCAGCTCGAAGGCGTACGCCCCGGTCTCGTCCCAGTACGACATCATCCCGCCGTCGGGCAGCTCGGTGTCGACGTACACCAGACCCTGGGCGCGGATGGTGGCATCCCAGTCGGGGCGCGGCTCGACCCGCTCGCGGCGCACCCTCAGCCACCGCAGGCGGCAAGATGACTGCCGAAGCCGCCCCGCTCGGGCACGGCCGCGCCGGCCGGCTCCGGTGCACCGCGACCGGACGCCGGCCCGGTGGCGACTGCCGGGACCCGCATGGCCAGGGCCACGGTGTCACCACCGCCGCTCGGGCCGAGCGCGCAGTCGTCATCGTCGTCGGAGGTCATGTTGCAGCCGGAGAGGGTGAGCGCCAAGGCGGTGAGCGCGCCGAGCTGCACGGAGGCCGACCGGAGCCGGCGGCGGGGGCGTTGTTCCACGCCATTGTTGTAACGGATAACCGCCACCGCCGGGGTGTAAGGAAGGGGGTGTAAGGAAGGGCCCCCTATTAACGCCTCAGGTATAGAAGGGTTCCCCTCTCACCCTCAGGTGTTAAAAGGGGGCCCCTCCTTGCACGTCGGGCGGGGATGGGTGGGCGTTACGCTCGGCTCATGCTCCGTTCCGTCATCCTCGCCGCCTCCCGGTCATCCCGGGTCGAGCGGCTCGTCGCGACGGCCCCGTTCTCCCGGGACGTCGTGCGCCGGTTCGTTGCCGGCGCCAAGACCGACGACGCGTTGCGCGCGACCCGCGAACTCGTCGACGACGGTCTCGCGGTGACCCTCGACCACCTCGGCGAGGACACCGTCACCCCCGATCAGGCCAGCGCCACCCGCGACGAGTATCTGACGCTGCTGCGGATGCTCGCCGACGCGGGGCTGACGCCGGCCGCCGAGGTGAGCGTCAAGCTGTCCGCGCTCGGTCAGGCGTTCGACGAGCAACTGGCCTGCGACAACGCCCGGGCCATCTGCGCCGCGGCCGACGCCGCGGGCACCACCGTCACGCTGGACATGGAGGACCACACCACCACCGACTCGACCCTGGACATCCTGGCCAAGCTGCGGAAGGACTTCCCGTCGACCGGGGCGGTGCTCCAGGCGTACCTGCGGCGTACCGAATCCGACTGCCGCGAGCTGGCCTCGGCCGGGTCGCGGGTGCGGCTGTGCAAGGGGGCCTACAAGGAACCGGAGTCGGTGGCCCACCAGTCGGCCCGCGAGGTGGACAAGTCCTACGTCCGCTGCCTCAACATCCTGATGTCCGGCGACGGTTATCCGATGCTGGCCACCCATGACCCCCGGTTGATCGCCATCGGTGAGGACCGGGCCCGCTGGTTCGACCGCGGCCCGGACGGCTTCGAGTTCCAGATGCTCTACGGCATCCGGCCCGAGGAGCAGGCCCGCCTGGTCGGCGAGGGCTACACGGTACGCACCTACGTCCCGTACGGCGACGACTGGTACGGCTACCTGATGCGCCGCCTTGCCGAGCGCCCCGCCAACCTCGCCTTCTTCGGGCGCGCGCTCGCCTCCCGGAAGTAGCACGTCCCTCCGCGGCGGCCTTGACCCCTTTGGCTAATCTGATTAGCCTCCTGGCTATGGATGCTAGCTTTGTCGAGCGGGGCGGCGGCCGGATCGCCTACGAGGTGCACGGGCGGGGGCCGCTGGTGGTCCTCGCCCACGGCATGGGGGAGAACCGGGGCTCGTACCGGCACCTGATCCCGCTGCTGGTCCAGGCGGGCTACCGGGCGGCCTCGGTCGACGTCCGGGGGCACGGCGACTCCAGCGCCGGCTGGCCGACGTACGCCCCGGCGGAGGTGGGCGGTGACCTGCTGGCGGTGGTCCGCGACCTCGGCGGCGGCCCGGCCACCCTGGTCGGCAACTCGTCGAGCGCCGCCGCCGTGGTCTTCGCCGCCACCGACGCGCCGGAGCTGGTCAACGGCATCGTGCTGGTCGGCGCCTTCGTCGGGCAGCCGAAGCTCAACCCGTTCATGCGCCTCGCTCAGGCAGCCGTGCTGCACAGCCCACGGCTGTTCGGCCTGTTCCACCGCACCCTCTTCCCGGTGCGCCGGCCGGCCGACGACGCGGCGTACCGCAGGGCGATGGTGACCGCGCTGCGCCGACCCGGCCGGATGGCCCCGGTGCGCGGTGTGATCGTCCCGGTCGAGCCGCACTGGACCGCCCGCGCCCCGCAGGTCGGCCAGCCGGTGCTGGTGCTGATGGGTACGAAGGACCCGGACTTTGCCGACCCGGCCGGCGAGGCGCGGGCGGCCCGGCGGCTCTTCCCGGTCGCCGAGGCGCGGATGCTCACCGACTCCGGGCACTACCCGCACGCCGACCGGCCCGAGGCGATGGCCGCCGAGCTGACCGACTTCCTGGCGGTGACCAACCGTGCCTAGGGCCGGGCTCAACCCGCAGGTCGTGGTGCGTGAGGCGGCCCGGCTCGCCGACGAGGTCGGGTACGACAAGCTCACCCTCGCCGCGCTGGCGAACCGGCTCGGCGTCGCGCTGCCCAGCCTCTATAAGCACGTCAAGGGGGTCGACGCGCTCGGGCAGCAGCTCGCCGCGCTGGCCACCGCCGAGATCGCCGACGAGATGACCACGGCCGCCGCGGGCCGCAGCGGCGAGGATGCGCTCCGAGCCGTCGCCGCCGCCTACCGGTCGTACGCCCGCCGGCATCCCGGCCGATACCCGGCCACCCAGCGGGTGCCGGATCCGGCCGACCCGGCGCACGTCGCCGCCGGCGCCCGCGCGGTCGGTGTCGTGTACGCCATCCTGCTGGGCTACGGGATCAGCGGTGATGCCGCCGTTGACGCGGTACGGATGTTCCGTGCCGCCGTGCACGGCTTCGTCTCCCTGGAGGCGGCCGGTGACTTCGGTCTGCCACGTGAGGTCGACCACTCCTTCGACCAGATGGTCGCCGCTCTCGGCGTCGCGTTCCACGCCTGGCCATCGACCGAGGAAAGCGACGCGGGCTGACGGCCGGCCGCCGACGGGCCGCCCCGGCATAGGCCCTCTTCCGCCGGTACCGGCGGGGCCGTACCCTGCCTCGGTGAATCACGGGGGGCCCACGGGCGACGATTATCCAGTACCCACTGATCCAAGGCCGGCTGCCGTGCCGCGCCGCCGCTGGCCGCTCTGGGCGGCGCTCGTCGCAGTGGTGCTGGTGTTGACCTGTGGCCTGCCTGCGGCGTTGCTGACCGTTGCGCTCCGGCACGGCTACCTCGGCACCTCCGTGACGCCCGATCCGTCCGCCTCGCCCACCGAGAACGCGACCACCGTCGCCGCCCGGGAGGTCGCCGAGCGGATCACCGCCCAGCTGGACCGGCAGGCCGCGGCGCTGCTCGGCGGGGACCGGGCCGGGTTCCTGTCGATCGCGGCCGGCTCGGTCCACAGTGACCTGCGCCGCCGCTACGCCGGACTGCGGGCACTGCGGGTGACCCGCTGGGAGGGGCGTCCGAGCGGCCTGCCCATGCCCGCCGGCCGAGCGGGCGAGTGGCGGTTGATGATCGAGTTCCGGTACTGCTTCGTGGTGCCGGACTGCCAGACCAGCCCGATGCTGGTCGACACCCGGTGGCGCGACGGTGCGCAGCCGCGCCTGCTCGCGCTGGCCAAGTCGAAGTCCTCGCCGTACGTGAACGGCCGGATGAGCGGCCAGCCCGGCAACCTGCCATGGGAGGTCAGCGAGCTGGTCGTGGCGGTGGGGAAGCGGACGATCGTGGCGGCCACGCCGGCGTTCCGCGCTCGGCTGCCAAGCCTGTTGAAGCGGGCCGAGGCGGCGGCGAAGGTGGCCGACCAGTACGTCGTCGGTCAACCGGCCCCCGACCGGTACCGGGTCTTCTACGCCGGCACGAAGGAGTGGAAGCGGTGGTACGGCGGCGACCAGGCCGAGTGGAGCGGAGGGTACGCGGTCAACGTCGGCGGCGGTCACCACGAGATCGTGCTCGGGCCGGAGAGCCTCGACTACGGCGCCGGCCTGGACGAGTTGCTCCGGCACGAACTGGCCCATGCCGCTTCGCTGCCCGAGAACGACTACTGGGACAACTCTGCCTGGTGGCTGATCGAAGGGCTGGCCGATCACGCGGGCGCAGACGGTGCGCCGGCCGGCCGGTACGCCGGGTTGGCGCAGACCCGGAAGTTGGTCAAGGGCGACTGGGACGGCAAGCTCGACAACCTTCTGCCGGCCGACGACGCCCCGGACGACCAGGTGGCGGGCGCCTACGGGATCGCCTACCTCGCCGTCCGATACCTCATCGACAGGTTCGGTGAGGAGCGGGTGCTCGCCTTCGTCAAGGCGGTGGTGCACGACCTTCGCGTACCGGCCCAGACCGCGGAGGAAATCTTCGACGAGTCCTGGTCCACCCTCCACCGCGAGTGCGTCGCACACATCCGCTCCACCGTGCGCTGACCGGCGGCGCGCCGGCCATCCGGCGAGCCGGCAAATGCGCCGGGGCGGCGGCCCGCCGGCCCACGTGGCGAGGCGGCGGCGCGCCGGCCCGGGCCGACCTGGACGGCGCGCCGCCGGCTCGTAGCATGGGTCGGGTGCGCCGCCCCGACTCGCCGCGGCTGCCCGCAGCCACGCGGCCCCGCCTGCTCACCGCCCTGCTCGCCGTCGCCGTCCTGACCCTCACCGGTGCTGCCTCGTGCGGTGCCGACGACCCGTCGATCGCCCTCGCCTCGGCGGCGCGCGCCGAGGTGGCCGAGGAGATCGACGCCCCTGCCACGGTCACCGCCCGGGCCGCGGCCACCCTCACCGCGCCGGCCGACGGCACCTTGGCCAGCCTGCGGGTCGAGCCGGGCCAGCGGGTCAAGCGCGGTCAGCTACTCGCCGTGGTCGACTCGCCCTCGGCCCGGGAGCGGCTCCGCCAGGCCCGTGCCGCGCTCGACGCCGCCAAGCGGGCCGGCGGTGGTGGCGGTGGAAATCTGGCCGGCTCGTTGCGGGGCACCGACCGGGCGGCCGGGGAGGCGCACGCCGCCGCCCGCGCGGCAGCCGCGAAGATCAGCGACCCGGAGCTGCGGAAGGCGCTGCTCGCGCAGGTCGAGTCCGCGGCGCGCCAGTACGACGCCGCCGCGCGCGCCGCCGACCGGGCGGTCCGTGAGGTGCAGCGTGGGGTACGCAACCTGAACTCCGCCGTCAACGCGCTGGCCACCGCCCAACGACTTCAGGCCCAGCAGGCGTACGACCTGGCCAAGGCGACGGTGGACGCGCTGACCCTGCGCGCCCCGATCCCGGGCGTGGTGCAACCGGGCGGGGTGAGCACCGGCGGAGGTTCGGCCGGTGCGCTCGCCGGGCTGCTCGACGCGGCGGGCGGGATGCCGGCCGGGATCGGCTCGGACGCGCTCGGTGGCGGTTCGGCCGGACCGCCACCGGGGGTGGACACCGCCGTTCCGGTCGGTGGCCGGGTCACCGCCGGCACTCCCGTGCTGACCGTGGTGGACACCGGTGAGCTGGGCCTGCTGGCCGAGGTCGACGAGACCGACGTGCTGCTGGTCCGGGCCGGCCTCACCGGCACGGTCGAGCTGGACGCGGTCCCCGGCGCGACGTACGAGGCCACCGTCCGGTCGATCGACGTGCTGCCCGGCACCTCGGCCCGGGGCGGGGTCAGTTACCGGATCCGGCTTTCGCTCGGGGCCGGCCGGTTCGGCGAGGCGGAACCGGCACCGACCCCGCGACCCGGGATGAACGCGGTGCTGCGGCTGCGGGTCCGGGAGGCGGCGGACGCGGTGACCGTGCCCGCGTCGGCGGTCTTCTCGGCGGACGGGCGGGACGCGGTCTGGCTGGTCCGCGACGGTCGGGCCGGCCGGGCGGTGGTCATTGTCGGCGTGCAGGGCCAGGACCTGGTGCAGATCGTCGACGGGGTACAGCCCGGCGACCGGGTGGTGATCCGCGGCACCGACCAGGTCCGCGACGGCCAGGAGATCGGGTGACCGCAGATCGGGTGACCGCGGCGATCGAGGCGGTCGACGTGTCCCGGACGTACCAGCTGGACGGGTTCTCCGTACCCGCCCTGCGGGGCGTGTCGCTGACCGTGGCGGCCGGCGACCACGTGGCCCTGATCGGGCCCTCCGGGTCGGGCAAGTCCACGCTCATGCACCTGCTCGGCGGCCTCGACCGCCCGACCGGTGGCCGGCTGGTGATTGGTGGTCGGGAGGTGGGCACGCTCTCCGCGCCCGAGCTGGCCCGGCTGCGCAACGAGACCATCGGCTTCGTGTTCCAGGCGTTCCACCTACTGCCGCGCACCTCGGCGGTGGACAACGTGGCGCTGCCCCTGGTCTATCGGGGGGTGGGTGCCCGCCAGCGGCGCGAGCGCGCCGCCGCGATGCTCGGGCGGGTCGGCCTGGGGCACCGGTTGGACCACCGGCCCAACCAGCTCTCCGGCGGCGAGCAGCAGCGGGTGGCGATCGCCCGCGCGCTGGTCACCGATCCGACCGTGCTGCTGGCCGACGAGCCGACCGGAAACCTGGACAGCGCCACCGGCGCCGCCGTGCTGGAGCTGCTGGAGCGGCTCAACGCCGAGTCGGGGGTGGCGCTGGTGATGGTCACCCACGACGCGGAGGTGGCCGCGCGGGCCCGCCGCCGCATCGCGATGCGCGACGGCGTGATCGTCGCCGACAGCGCGGCCGACGCGTTCAGCGGGCCCGGCCCGGCCGGCGAGGCCGGCCCGGCCGACAGCGGCACCCGCCCGGCCGACAGCGGCACCCGCCCGGCCGACAGCGGCACCGGCCCGGTCGGCGGCGGGGCTGGCTTGGTCGGCGGCGGGGCTGGCCCGGCCGACAACGGGGGCGGCTCGTGAGGCTGGCCGAGGCGTGGCGGGTGGCGTCGGACGCGCTGCGGGCCAACCGGATGCGCAGCCTGCTGACCATGCTCGGGGTGGTCATCGGGGTGGCCTCCGTGGTGCTTCTGGTGGCCATCGGCACCGGCACCAAGCGGCAGGTCGAACAGCAGGTCGAGGGGCTCGGCTCCAACCTTCTGCTGGTCGTGCCGGGGCGGCTCGACGTGGGTTCCGCACCGGCGGTCTCCCCGCTCACGTTGCAGGACGTGGAGGTCGTCGGCCGGGTGGTCGGCGATCCGAGCCGGGTCGCGGTGACGGTCGCCTCCGGCGCGACGGTGCGGGCCGGCACCCGGCAGGACTTCACCACCGTGCAGGGGGTGCTGGAGACCACCCCGTCGGTCTTCGCCCGGGAGCTGGCCCGCGGGCGTTACCTGACCCGATCCGATGTGGACACCGGCCGGCGGGTCGCGGTGCTCGGCGATGCGGTCGCGCGCGCCCTCTTCCCGGACCGGGATGCGGTCGGCCAGCAGGTCAATGTCGCCGGCGTCCGGTTCCGGGTGATCGGCGTCTTCGTGCCGCTGGGGCAGAGCCTCGGCGTCGACCGGGACGACGAGGTGCACGTCCCGGTGACGGCGGCCCAGCGGCTGTACGGCACCCAGCGGGTGGACGCCATCGCGGTCAAGGCGCCGGACCGGGAACGCATCGACGAACTGGGCGAGCGGATCGTGGCGGAGCTGAACGGCCGGCACCCGGGCACCGAGTTCAGCGCGGTCACCCAGGAGCAGATCCTCGGCGTGCTGGGTGACATCCTCGGCATCCTGACCGGCGTACTGGCCGCCATCGCGGGCATCTCGCTGCTGGTCGGCGGGGTCGGCGTCTCCAACATCATGCTCGTCTCGGTACGCGAGCGGACCCGCGAGATCGGGCTGCGCAAGGCGGTCGGGGCCCGCCCCCGGGACATCGGGGTGCAGTTCCTGCTGGAGGCGGTGCTGCTGACCTCGATCGGTGGGCTGACCGGGATGGCGCTCGGCGTGGGCGGGGCGCTGCTGGTGGCCGCCGTGTCGCCCATCCCGGCGGCGGTGACCTGGTGGTCACTGGCGTTGGCCTTCGGTGTCTCGGCGGCGGTCGGGATCCTCTTCGGGGTGGTGCCCGCGCAGCGGGCCGGTCGGCTCGACCCGGTGGTCGCCCTACGCGCCGAGTGAGATCGGTGGAGCGATGACCAGTGGCCGAAGATGATCGGTGTCGGCACTTCCGGCACAACGCCCCCGACCAGGGGTTTTTCCCGGAAGGTCGGGATCAGTTTCATGATCAGTTGCAGGAAGGGATCGCGCCGGTCACAGCCGTCCCGCTACCGTACTGGTAACACGCGCGTCGCCGGTCGCGCGGGATCACCCGTGCGGCGGCACGCGCCGGGCATGGGATGGGTCGGGTGAGCCATGGCCGGGTCGCAGTCCGACGGGCGACTGTCGGATGTCAAGTTCCTGACCGTCGCCGAGGTGGCGACGGTGATGCGGGTCTCCAAGATGACGGTCTACCGTCTTGTGCACAGCGGTGAGCTGACCGCTGTGCGGGTCGGCAGGTCGTTCCGGGTGCCCGAGCACGCGGTGCACGAATATCTTCGCGGCGCCTTCCAGGAAACCGCCTGACCGGCGCGTGAGCCCGGCCGCGGCCGGCCCGGTGAACGGGCATCGACCGGGGGCGCGTTGGTCCTGCTGACGCATCCCCGCTACGCTGGACTCCGATCGTGACCGCTGGTGCGCTCTGCCGCCCATGCCGCCGGTCCGGTCCGTTGTCCGCAAGCGGTCGCCGACGTCGATGGTTCATGGCGTCTTCCCGGTCGCGCCGCACATTGCATCGAAAGGCTGTCGTATGGGCTCGGTGGTCAAGAAGCGCCGCAAGCGCATGGCTAAGAAGAAGCACCGCAAGCTGCTGCGCAAGACCCGCGTCCAGCGTCGCCGTCTCGGCAAGTGACCGGTGCCGGGCCGCGGCCCGGCATCCGTTGCTTGCCAACAGTCGACCCTCGGAGGCTCAGGTGACCAGGCCGTGGCTGCCCCGGCTCGGTCCCACCTGCCGGGGGAGGTGCGAGACATGACCCCCGGTGGCTCCGTGAGCCCTCCGGGGGTCGTCGTCGTGACCGGGGTCAGTCGCTATCTCGCCGCGCACGTCGCTGCCCGGCTCGCCGCCGACCTGCGGATCGACCGGGTCATCGGCGTCGATCTGCTGGAGCCGGGGCCGGAGGTCGGCGGGCTACTCGACCAGGTCGAGCGGATCCGCGTCGACCCCGGTGCGGTCGGTGGTCTCCTCGCCGACCTCGACGTGGACGCCGTGGTGCACCTGGCCCTGGCCAGCGCGCCGGACCCGCAGCACGGGGGCCGGGCGGCGATGAAGGAACAGAACGTCATCGGCACCATGCAGTTGCTCGCGGCCTGCCAGCGGGCACCCCGGTTACGCAAGATCGTGGTCCGCTCCTCGACCGCGGCATACGGGGCGTCGTTCCGGGACCCGGCCGTCTTCACCGAGGAGACCGAGCCGCGTGAGGTGCCGCGCGGCGGTTTCGGCCGGGACATCCTCGACATCGAGGGGTACGTCCGCGGTTTCCGCCGCCGGCGCTCCGACGTCACCGCCACCGTGCTGCGCTTCGCGCCCTTCATCGGCTCGACGGCCGACACCACGCTGACCCGCTACTTCGCGCAGCCGGTGGTGCCCACCATCTTCGGCCGCGACGCCCGGTTGCAGTTCCTGCACTTCGACGACGCCCTGGAGGTGCTGCACCGGTCGGTCGTCGAGGACCATCCGGGCACCTACAACGTTGCTGGCCCGGGGGTGCTCGCGCTGTCCCAGGCGATCCGCCGGGCCGGTCGGCTCGCCGTGCCGGTGCTGGAGCCGGGCCTGTCCGGTGCCGTCGGGCTCGCCCGGACCATGGGCTTCGGCCGCTACGGTCTCGACCAGGTCGACCTCTTCGTGCACGGTCGGGTGGTGGACATCTCCCGGCTGAAGCGCGAGTACGGATTCACCCCCCGCTCGACCGCCGACGCCTTCGACGACTTCATCCGCGCGCACCGCGGTGGTGCCGTGGTGACCCGGGAACAGTTGGCCGCCGCCGAGCAACTCGTGCTCGACCGCATCCGGCAGGTCCGGGCCGCGGTACGGGAGCAGCCGTGACCGGGCCCGCCGAGCAGCCCGACGAGGCGCACGTCGACCGGTACGTCGAGCCGTCACCGGTCACCCCCGACCCGGCCCTCGCCCGGCGCAACGGACACCACCCGCCCCGGCCTTCCGCCCCGGCGGTGGCGGACCAGCCCGGCGACGTCTGGGACCGGCGGGTCGCCGACGGTCTGGCGTTCCTGCGTCGGCGGCTGGCCGGCGACTACGAAGTGGACGAGTTCGGCTTCGACCCGGAGTTGACCGAGGCGGTCTTCCACCCGCTGCTGCGGAGGCTCTACCGGGACTGGTTCCGTACCGAGGTCAGCGGCCTGGAGCATGTCTCCGCCGACGGGGCGGGGCTGGTGGTGGGCAACCACTCGGGCACGGTGGCGCTGGACGCCCTGATCCTCTCCACCGCCCTGCATCACGAGCATCCGGCTCATCGCTATCTGCGGTTGCTCGGCGCGGACCTGGTCTTCCGGATGCCGCTGGTCTCCGAGATAGCCCGCAAGACCGGGGGCACGGTGGCCTGCAACCCGGATGCCGAGCGGCTGCTGAGCGGCGGCGAGTTGGTCGGCGTCTTCCCGGAGGGCTTCAAGGGCGTCGGCAAGCTGTACGCGGAGCGTTACAAGCTGCAACGCTTCGGCCGGGGCGGCTTCGTTTCGGCGGCGCTGCGTACCGGCACGCCGATCATCCCGGTCGCGATCGTCGGCGGCGAGGAGATCTATCCGATGCTCGCCGACATCAAGCCCCTGGCCCGGCTGCTCAAGCTTCCGTATTTCCCGGTCACGCCGACCTTTCCCTGGCTCGGGCCGCTGGGCATGGTGCCGCTGCCGAGCAAGTGGCTGATCGAATTCTGCCCGCCGATCCCGACGGCTCACCTGGTCGACGCCGCCGACGACCCGCTGGTCGTGTTCAACCTCGCCGACCAGGTCCGGGAGACCATCCAGCAGACCCTGCACGAGCTGCTGGCCCGGCGCCCGGACCCGTTCGGCCCGTGACCAGGCCGGGCTCGCTCGGCCCGTGACCAGGCCGGGCCCGTTCGGGCCCCGGCCGGCATGGGCTGCCTCAGTCGCTGCTGCTACGGCGGCGGCGCTGCAACGCCACACCGGCGGTGACCGCGCCGGCCACCAGTCCGGCGGCGGCGGTCGACGGGACCGCGATCTTGACGGCCCGGCGGCCGGTGCGGAAGTCGCGTACCTCCCAGCCGCGCTGGCGAGCCTGGCGCAGCAGGGCGGTGTCGGGGTTGACCGCCACCGCCCGGCCCACCATGGACAGCATCGGCAGGTCGTTGGCGGAGTCGCTGTAGGCGGCGCACCGGGATAGGTCCAGACCCTCCACGGCAGCCAGCTGGGTGATCGCCTCGGCCTTGGCCGGCCCGTGCATCAGCTCGCCGACCAGCCGGCCGGTGTATGCGCCGTCGACCACCTCGGCGACCGTGCCGATCGCGCCGGTCAACCCGAGCCGGGTGGCGATCACCCGGCCGATCTCCACCGGAGCGGCGCTGACCAGCCAGACCCGCTCACCGGCGTCGAGGTGGCCCTGGGCCAGCCGGCGGGTCCCGGCCCAGATCCGCGGTGCCATCAGCTCGTCGAAGATCTCCTCGGCGAGCCGTTCGACGTCCTCCACCCGCCAGCCCTCGACGAACGCGAGGGCGACCTCCCGGGCCTGCGACATGTCCCCGGCGTGCTCCCGGGCGAGCAGCCGGAACCGCAGCTGTTGCCAGGCGAACCGGGCCAGGTCGGCGGTGGTGAAGTAGTTGCGGGCGGCCAGGCCGCGGGCGAACCAGTAGATCGAGGCGCCCTGCATCATCGTGTTGTCCACGTCGAAGAAGGCCGCGGCGCTCGGGTCGGGGGCTGCCGGGGGAGCCGGATCGGTCTGCGCCCAACCGGCGGTGTGCCCGTGCACGTCGGTGCTGACGGTCACCTTGCGGCTGCGCGCCACCGTTCCCCCCTCACGTCGCCCGCCGGGACGTCGAACTCCGCCCCCAGCGAGGGTAGCCGGCACGGACACACCCGACCGCCGGCGCGGGTGTGGCGTGCGCTGCTCACCGGGTCAGGGGCAGCTGCCGGGGATGGGGCCGAGGTCGTCGCTGGCGGTGGTGGCCGGTCGGCCGCAGGCGATCGCGGCGCGCAGCGCATCGGCGCGTTCGGCGACCGACGCCAGCAGGGCCAGCGACTTCGAGGTGCGCTCCTGGTCCGCCCGGCTCCCGCGCTCCGTCAGCGGGTCGAGGGCCCGCCGCTGCCGGCTGACGAAGGCGTCGACCGCGTCCAGCGCCGCCGGGTCCGAGCGCTGCGCCGCGGCCCCGGTCAGCAGGCGTACGCCCTGCCGGGTGTCCGCGTCCATGTCGTCCAGCACCGCGCGGTAACCGGCCCGGTTGCCGCGCAGCGAGTTCGCCTCGGCCAGACGGGTACGGGAGAATTCGAGGAAGAGTTGGCCGCGGCTGATGTCGGAGCTGGTGAGCGCGAGTTGGGCCCGCTCGGTGCCGCGTTTCATGCTGTAGAGCGCGTCACCCGGTACGGCGTTCTCGCTCGCGGCCGAGATGCCGGAGACGGCGATGGCGCCGGCCGCGATGCCGACCAGGATCGCGCCCCGGGCGCGGGCCCGGCGGGCGGTGACGGCCGGCAACAGCGAACCCCGGCCAGTGCTGGTTCTCTCGGCCGGCTGTGCGGCGGGCGCGCCGATGCCCTCCCGGGCGGCGGTGGCCAGCAGCATCGCCCGCAGGCTGGCGCGGAACTCCTGGTCCACCTCGGCCGCGGGCGGCCTGGTGTTGAGCTGCCGGCCGAGCGCGACGAGCGGCGTGAGCTGGTCGTCGACCCGGGACCGGAGATGATGGCGTCGGGCGCCGTTGGCTTCGTCGAGAAGCTGCGCGAAGCGCTCGGCGCGCCGACGGGCGAAGAGGGCGTTGTCCACCGCGGCACCTCCTCTCGCTGGTCGCGGCCGGTCGGCCGCGGTCACCGCCAGCGACCGATGACCGCTTGGCAGCACGGCGGAGGCCGCCGTTGGCGCCACCGCCCGTCATCCGGCGGGCCCGGGTTCCCGGGCTGTCACCGGTCGCACCCGGAAAAACGCAGCGAACCGGCGGCGGGTTACGGGCCGGAGGAGGGCGAAATTACGCAAAGTGATGACTGTCATGCCGCGAGATGGTGCTGAGCTGGTCGGACACCGGCGGTGGCGACTCCGACGCGTTGCCGGCGCTACGGCTGGAAACCGTCGGGGAGGAGTCGCGCCAGGGCCCGGACCGCCCGATACTGGAGCGCTTTGATCGCGCCCTCGTTCTTGCCCATCGCCCGGGCCGTCTCGGCCACCGAGAAGCCCTGGAGAAAGCGGAGCACGATGCACTCCTGCTGCTCGGGGTTGAGGCGCTTGACGGCGGTCAGCAATGCGACGTTGGTGATGTGTTCCACCACCGCCGCCTCCGGACTGCCCTCCGGGCCACGATCCTCGCGGTCGGCGTCGAGCACGTCGCCGGTGGTCACCTCCAGCCGGTAGCGGCCGGACTTGAAGTGGTCGGCGACGAGGTTGCGCGCGATGGTGACCAACCAGGCCCCGAGGTCGCGGCCCTGCCAGGTGACGCTGCCGATCCGCTTGAGGGCCCGCAGGAACGTGTCGGAGGTGAGGTCCTCGGCGAGTTGGCGGTTGCCGACCCGGAAGTAGACGAAGCGAAAGACGGTGTCGACGTAGCGGTCGTAGATCAGCCCGAACGCCTCGGCCTCACCGGCCTGGGCGCGCTCGACGAGGCCCCAGACCTCGGTGGCCGGATCGGACGGGTCGGGCCGGCTCGGGTACCCGCTCGACGTGCCGGTTGAGGTGGTCACCGCGGGGAGCACCGCGGTCTCGGTCGACAGCTCGGTGACCGGCGCGTCGCCGCTGCGTCGGGCCTGTGCCGGCATCGTCGGCCGGCTCGGAGAGGCGACCCGCCCGCCGGTCGGCATCGTGTTGCCGCCCGGCACCGGTGTTCGGTGTGGTGGCTCGTTCTGGTGCGGTCGGCTGCCGACCCGCCGGGCGGTGCCCTCGCCCCGGACGGTGAGGTTGCCCGTCGCGTCCTGGGGGCCGGGTGTGCTGCCGCGTTCGTTGACCGGGATGCGGGCCGCCGGACCGGAGAGGCCCATCGGGCGGTGTGCGAAGCCAAAGGTGCTCATCGTGCCGCCTCCGTTCCGCCGTCCGCCGCGCTGGCAATGGCCGGTCGGCCGGTCGGGGCGCGGCCGGGCAGGGCGGCTCTGGGGTGTGCCGGCGGGCGGCAGATCCCCTTGAGGTGCTGGTCCAATGCGCTGACGGGCACGGGGGCCTCCTCGGGCTGAGGGGTGTCGACTCACGGCAAATGGGGTGAGCCGACCCGAGTGATGATAGGGCCAACGTCACCCGCGCGTGGCAAGTCCGTTACACAGGGCCAAAGTATTTACCGACAGGTCGCACACCTGGCGGACCGGTTGTCCGTCGGGTGTGGTTGACAACCGGCCTTTTGGCTGGTCCGTCGTGGAATGGCTGTTCAGGCTGGTGGTGGCGGGTGCCACCGGGCGCGCGTACCGGTGCCGGCGCCGCCCGCGGGGCAGCTGGCCGGCCTCGGCCGGGCCGCTGCGACGGCATTGTCCCGGTACCCTCGGTGACGCCGGGCGAGTTCCATGCACGGGACCGCGGCCGTGCTCCGGGATCGATCGGCCGCCGGCCGAGTCTACGCGCCGCCGAAGCTGGCCGGGTGGACGCGAGGCATGGCCGGTCCGGTCGTGCTGTGCCAGACTCAGCCACCGTGCAGTACGCAGCCGACGGCATCGGGCCGAACCTCGCCGACCGCCTCCGCCGGGCGGCGGTGACCCACCCCGACAAACCCGCGCTGCGCTGGCAGGGCGGGGCGATCACCTGGTCCGAACTGGACGAGACGGTGACCCGGGTCGCCCGGTCGCTGGCCCACGCCGCGCCGGCCACCGACCCGCCACGTCGACCGGCGCGGGTCGCCGTGGCGCTGCCCAACTCGCCGGAGTTCGTGGTCAGCCTGCTCGGCACGCTGCGCGCCGGGCTGATCGCGGTGCCGGTCAACCCCGGCCTCGCCGGCCGGGAACTACGGCACGTCCTGGTCGATTCGGGCGCGTCGGTGCTGATCGGCACCGAGCGGATCCGTGATCTGGCGGCCACGGCCGCCCTGCCCACGCTCGGTGCGGTGCACACCACCCCGCCGACGACCGACGTCGGCGGGGCGGGCTTTCCCGCCCGGGACGCCGACGATTTGGCGGTGCTGATCTACACCTCCGGCACCGAGGGCTGGCCCAAGGGCGCCATGCTCACGCACGGTGCCCTGGCGGCCAACCACGATCAGGTCGGCCGCATCGATCCGCCGGTGGTCGGTCCGGAGGACACCATCCTGCTGGCGCTGCCGCTCTTCCACGCGTACGGGCTGAACACCGGGCTCGGTGCGGTGCTCCACCATGGCGCGACCGGGGTGCTCGTCGACGACCCGGGTCCCGACGCGGCGCTCGGCGAGATCGCCCGGCACCGGGTCAGCGTGCTGGTCGGCGTACCGTCGATGGTGCAGGCATGGTCCCGGGCGGACGCCGGAACGCTCGCCGCGGCGATGGCCGCGGTGCGGGTCGTGGTCTGCGGCGCGGCGCCCCTGGAACCGGCGGACGCGGCCCGCTTCACCGAGGCCACCGGTCGCCCGGTGCACATCGGGTACGGCCTGACCGAGACCGCGCCGGTGCTCACCTCCACCCTGGTCGGCGGGGTGCCCCGGGCCGGCTCGATCGGCCGTCCGCTGCCCGGGGTCGAGCTGCGGCTGGTCGGGGCGGACGGCGTCGACCTGTGGCACGACGGCCGCGCCGTGCCCGACGACGACTCGGACGAGCTGGACCTCTCCGACCCGGCCACCGGCACCGACCCGGGTCAGATCGTGGTGCGCGGGCCGAACCTCTTCTCCGGGTACTGGCCGGACGGCGCGGGCGGAGCGGACGCGACCGGCTGGTGGGCCACCGGCGACATCGCGTACGCCGACGCCGACGGCGACCTCTTCCTGGTGGACCGGCTCGGCGAGCTGATCCTGGTCAACGGCTTCAACGTGTACCCGCACGAGGTGGAGCTGGTGCTCTCGGAGCACGTGGCGGTGGCGGAGTCGGCGGTAGTCGGGGTGCCGCACCCGAGGACCGGGGAGACTGTCCGGGCGTACGTGGTGCCGGCGTCGGGGCACCGGGCGACCGGTGCGGAGCTGATTGCCCACTGCGCCCGTAACCTGGCCCGGTTCAAGTGCCCGACCGATGTCGAGTTCGTCGACGTGCTGCCCCGCTCGGTGATCGGAAAAGTACGCAAGACCCTGCTCGGCGCGATGGAGGAGAACGATGCGTGAGCCCCGCCTGACCCTGATCACCCGACCCGGCTGCCACCTGTGCGAGGACGCCAAGGCGGCGCTCGAACGGGTGGTCGCGGTCACCGGCGACCGGTGGACCGAGTGGGACGTCAGCGCCGATGTCGAGCTGGAACGCGAGTACGGCGACCGGCTGCCGGTGGTGCTGCTGGACGGCAAGGAGCACGGCTACTGGCGGGTCGAGGAGGAGCGCCTGCTGCGCGACCTGACCTCCCCGCAGCTCTAGCCCCTGTGGGCGCTCGGCGTCCCCGGATAGGGTGCGGCGATGACCCCTGTACGCCCCCACCTGGTGTGGGATTGGAACGGCACCCTGCTCAACGATCTCGATCTGGTGGTGGCCTGCACCAACGCGGTGTTCGCCAGCGAGGGGGGACCGAGCGTCACCGCGGCGCAGCACCGGGTGCGGTTCCGTCGGCCGATCGCCGACTACTACGCCGAGGTGCTCGGGCGGGCGGTCGACGACGAGGCGTTCGGCCGGCTGGACAAGATCTTCCACGATGCGTACCGCCTCGGCCTGACCAGCTGTGAGCTGGCCCTCGACGCCGTGGACGCGATGGCGGCCTGGCCGGGTAGCCAGTCGCTGCTCTCCATGTGGTTCCACGATGAGCTGGTGCCCGCGGTGCAGACGTACGGCCTGACCGGGCGCTTCACCCGGGTCGACGGGCTGCGGGCGGAGGTCGGCGGCGACCGCAAGGCCGAGTCGCTCGCCCGTCACCTCGACGGACTCGGCATCGACGGCCGGTCGGTGGTGCTGATCGGCGACTCGATCGACGACGCGGAGGCGGCGCTCGCCGTGGGCGGTCGCGCCGTCCTCTACACCGGCGGCTTCACCGATCAGGCCCGCCTGCACGCCTCCGGCCACCCGGTGGCCGGCACCCTCCTCGAAGCCGTGACCCGGGCCACCACCCTCCGCTGACCGCCCCTCTTTTCGATCATGAAGTTGTTGCGCTCCGAATCGGCGGGGCGGAGGCAATAACTAGTGATCAACGATTTGCAATGGCTGTGGGGCTGTGTGTGATTGGTCGGAGAGGTCGGGATTGGGGATAATCGCGCGTGGGATGTGGGCGGGGCCTGGTGCGGGGTGTTTTGGGATCTTGAGGAGTGGAGCGGCTGGTGGAGGCGCGGGGGGTGCCGACAAGATCGCGATTTGTGCACGTCTTCACAAGCGCCTACTCTGTAATTCCGACGCGCCCCGCTAGCACAGCCGGCAATTTCGGTCGCCAGCGGGAGTCCCGAAACGGCCGACCGGTGGAGTTGGTCGAGGATCGCACCGCACGGAGTCTCATGAGTCAGCACCGTCACCCTGGCGCGCCCGGCCGCGCCGGTGCCGTACCGGCGCTCCCGGACCTGCCCGAGGCGACGGTGGCCCGGCTCCCCGAATACCTCCGTGCCCTGCACGATGTCGCCGAAACCGGCAACGAGACGATTTCCAGCGAAGGGCTGGCCAACGCCGCCGGGGTGAACTCGGCCAAGCTCCGCAAGGACCTGTCCCAGCTCGGCTCGTACGGCACCCGGGGCGTCGGATACGACGTGGCGCTGCTGATCGAGCAGATCGAGTACGTGCTCGGCCTCACCCATCGTCGGGCGGTCGCCCTGGTCGGCGTGGGTAACCTCGGTCACGCCCTGGCCGGCTACGACGGCTTCGCCAGCCGTGGCTTCCGGATCGCCGCCCTGCTCGACGCCGACCCTGCGCGGGTCGGCGAGGAGATCAACGGCCTGGTCGTGCAGCACGTCGACGAGCTGCCCCGGGTGGCGGCCGAGGAGTCGATCGCGATCGGCGTCATCGCCACCCCCGCAGCGGCGGCCCAGCGGGTCGCCGACCAGTTGGTGGCCGTCGGCGTAACGAGCATCCTCAACTTCGCGCCGTGCGTACTCTCGGTTCCCGACGGGGTCGACGTGCGCAAGGTCGACCTCGCCATCGAGCTGCAGATCCTGTCGTTCCACGAGCACCGCAAGGCATCCCTGACCGGGCTCCCCGCCGCCGGTGGGTCCGGGCTCACCGCCCTGCCGGGCGGTCTCGCGATCACCGATAGCCAGGAGGCGATCGGCACGTGAAACTCCTCGTCGTGGGCGCGTCCTACCGCACCGCGCCGGTCGCCACCCTGGAACGGCTCGCGGTGCCCCCGGCCGAGCTCACCCGCACCCTGGACCGCCTGGTTGCCCAGCCGTACCTGAGCGAGGCCGTGCTGGTCTCCACCTGCAACCGGGTGGAGGTCTACGCGGCGGTGTCCGGCTTTCACGGCGGCCTCGGTGACATCTGCGCCGTCCTCGCCGAGCGGGCCGGCTGCCAGCCGGCCGCGCTGGCCAACAACCTCTACGTGCACTTCGACTCCGCCGCGGTGGGCCACGTCTTCCGGGTCGCCGCCGGCCTGGACTCGATGGTGATCGGCGAGGCGCAGATCCTCGGTCAACTCCGCGACGCCTATCACTGGGCCAGCGGTGCGGACACCACCGGGCGGCTGCTGCACGAGCTGATGCAGCAGGCGCTGCGGGTCGGCAAGCGGGCCCACTCCGAGACCGGCATCGACCGCGCCGGCCAGAGCGTGGTCACCGCCGCGTTGGGGCTGGCCGCCGGCCACCTCGATGACGATCTCACCGGCCGCCCCGCGCTGGTCGTCGGGGCCGGGGCGATGGGCTCGCTGGGCGTGGCGACGCTCTCCCGGCTCGGCGCCGGGCCGCTGACCGTGAGCAACCGCAGCGCCGACCGGGCCGTCCGGCTGGCCGAGTCGTACGGTGCCGGCGCGCGGCCGATGGCCGAGCTGGCCGCCACGGTATCCACAGTGGACATCGTAGTGGCCGCCACCGCGTCCGCCGAGCCGGTCCTGAACCGGGCAGTCGTCGCCGAGGCGGTGGCCCGCCGCGACCCGGGGCGCGGGCCGCTGGTCCTGCTCGACCTGGCCGTACCGCGCGACGTCGGGCCCGGCGTGGCCGAGCTGCCCGGCGTCGAGGTGATCGACATCGACCGGATGGCGGCGCTGCTCGCCGACGGTCCGGCCGCCGCGGACGCCGCCGCCGTCGAGCGGATCGTGGCCGGCGAGGTGGAGTCCTTCCTCACCTGGCTGCGCGGCGCCGACGTGGCGCCGACCGTCGCCGCCCTGCGCGGCCGGGCCGACGACGTGGTCACCGCCGAGCTGAGCCGGCTCGCACAGCGCCGTCCCGACCTCACCGACGAGCAGCGCGCCGAGGTGGCCCGCACCGTGCACCGGGTGGTCCAGCGGCTGCTGCACCAGCCGACCGTGCGGGTCCGCAGGCTCGCCGCGGAACCCGGCGGCGACCAGTACGCGGCCCTGCTCCGCGAGCTGTTCGACCTCCAGGTGCCACAGACCTCCCCGGTGGACACCATCCCCGACATCAACCCGTCAACCGGAGGCGAGCGATGAGCGAGCGGCAGCGAGCGAATCAGCAGCGCAGCGCGGAAAACGCTCAGATCGACGCCGAGCGCAGCGAGGTGGCGGCATGAGCGCGAGTGCCCCGCTGCGCCTCGGTACCCGGGGCAGCAAGCTGGCGATGGCCCAGTCCGGGCAGGTCGCCGACGCGCTGACCGCCCACACCGGGCGCCCGGTCGAGCTGGTCGAGGTGGTCACCGCCGGTGACCGGTCCAGTGCGCCGGTGCACCGCCTCGGGGTCGGCGTCTTCGTCTCCGCGCTGCGCGACGCGCTGGTCGCCGGGACGATCGACTTCGCCGTCCACTCGTACAAGGACCTGCCCACCGCCACCGCGCCGGGGCTGCACATCGCCGCGGTGCCGCCACGGCAGGACCCGCGCGACGCGCTCGTCGCGCGGGACGGGAAGACGTTGGCCGAACTCCCGCCGGGAGCGAACGTCGGCACCGGCGCGCTGCGCCGGATCGCCCAGCTGCACGCGCTGGGTCTGCAACTGTCGGTCACCCCGATCCGGGGCAACATCGACACCCGGCTGGGCCGGGTGCGCGGCCCGGAGGCCGACCTGGACGCCGTCGTCCTGGCCCGGGCGGGCCTGGCCCGCATCGGCCAGACCGACGCGATCACCGAGACGCTCGACCCGATGCTGATGCTGCCCGCGCCCGCCCAGGGCGCGCTGGCGGTGGAGTGCCGGATCGACGACCCGGAGCTGCTCGAACTGCTCGCCACGCTCGACCACGCACCGTCGCGCGCCGCGGTCACCGCGGAGCGGGCGATGCTGGCCACCCTGGAGGCCGGATGCTCCGCACCGGTCGCCGCCTACGCCGTCGTCGCCGAAGGCGAGCCAACCGGCTCCGGCGCCGAAGACGATGTTGTCCAGGAGATCTACCTGCGCGGGGCGGTGATCAGCCCGGACGGCACCCGCGAGATCCGGCTGTCCCGCACCGGAACGCCCGCCGACGCGGCGGAGATCGGCAAGGCACTCGCCGCCGAACTCCTCGACCTCGGCGCCGACTCGATCCTCGGCCCGCAAGGACACGACGGCCCGGGGACCCAGCAATTTGGGAGCACAGAATGACCCGCACCCGTAAGCCCGTAGGCCGGATCGCGTTCGTCGGGGCCGGCCCCGGCGACCCGGGCCTGCTGACCCGCCGGGCGCACGACGCCCTGGTCGACGCCGACCAGGTGGTATACGACCGGGGAGTCCCCGAGTCGCTGCTCGACGCCGTCCGGGCCGAGGCCAAGGAAGACGCCCAGTTCAGCCCGGCCGAAGGCGCGCCGGGCGACGTGGCGAAGGTGCTGATCTCGGCCGCCCGCTCCGGGCAGAACGCGGTACACCTGGTGGCCGGCGACCCGTTCGGCCACGACTCGGTGGTCAAGGAGGTGCAGGCGGTGGCGCGTACCGCCGCGCACTTCGAGGTGGTGCCGGGGGTCGGTCAGGCCGAGGGGGTGGCCACCTATGCGGGTGTGCCGCTGCCGGGGGTACGCACCGCCGCCGACGTCGAGGATGTCGGCACCCTGGACTTCGACGCGCTGGCTGCGGCCGTGCACCGCGGTTCACTGGCGCTCGCGGTGGACGCCGGTGATCTCGCCGCGATCCGGGACGGACTGCTCGCCGCCGGGGTGGACGGCGTCACCGGCGTCGGCGTGACCGGCGACGGCACCGGGGAGACGCAGTACACCACCACGTCGAGCGTGGACTCCTTCGTCGCGGCGGCACTCGGCTTCACCGGCCGGGTCGTGCTGACCGTCGGCGAGGGCGTGGGCCAGCGGGACAAGCTCAGCTGGTGGGAGAACCGCCCGCTGTACGGCTGGAAGGTGCTGGTCCCCCGGACCAAGGAGCAGGCCGGCGCGATGAGCGCCCGGCTGCGCGCGTATGGGGCGATCCCGTGCGAGGTGCCGACCATCGCGGTGGAGCCGCCGCGCACCCCGGCCCAGATGGAGCGCGCGGTCAAGGGCCTGGTCGACGGCAGGTACGCCTGGGTGATCTTCACCTCGGTCAACGCGGTGCGGGCGGTCTGGGAGAAGTTCGCCGAGCACGGTCTGGACGCCCGGCACTTCGGCGGCGTCAAGATCGCCTGTATCGGCGAGGCCACCGCCGACGCGGTGCGCGCCTTCGGCATCCAGCCGGAGCTGATCCCCGCCGGGGAGCAGTCCTCCGAGGGGCTGCTGGCCGAGTTCTCGCCGCACGACGAGGTGCTCGACCCGGTCGGCCGGGTGCTGCTGCCGCGTGCCGACATCGCCACCGAGACGCTCGCCGCCGGGCTCACCGAGCGCGGCTGGGAGGTCGACGACGTGACCGCGTACCGGACGGTCCGGGCGGCCCCGCCGCCCGCCGAGATCCGGGACGCGATCAAGTCGGGCGGGTTCGACGCGGTGCTGTTCACCTCGTCCTCCACGGTCCGGAACCTGGTCGGCATCGCCGGCAAGCCGCACGCGCGTACCGTTGTCGCAGTCATCGGACCGAAGACGGCGGAGACCGCGACGGAGTTCGGCCTGCGGGTCGACGTCCAGCCGCCGCACGCGTCGGTGCCCGATCTGGTGGAGGCGCTCGCCGGCTACGCCGTCGAGCTGCGGGAGAAGCTCGCCGCGATGCCGGCGAAGCAGCGCCGCGGTTCGAAGGTGCAGGGGCCGACCGCGCTGAGGTTCCGGTAGTCGCTAAGGAGCATCACATGCCGTACCCCGAGATCCGGCCCCGCCGGCTGCGCCGTACCGCGGCCATCCGGCGCCTGGTGTCCGAGACCCGCGTCGACCCGGCCGAGCTGGTCGTGCCGATGTTCGTCAAGGAGGGGCTGACCGAGCCGAGGGCGATCGCCTCGATGCCCGGGGTGCTCCAGCACTCGCGGGATTCGCTGCGTAAGGCCGCGGTGGAGGCGGTGCAGGCCGGCATCGGCGGGATCATGCTGTTCGGCGTGCCGGCGTCGCGTGACGAGCGCGGCGCCGGTGGCCTAGACCCGAACGGGATCCTCAACGTCGCGATCCGTGACGTGGTCTCCGAGGTGGGCGACGCCACCGTGGTGATGAGCGATCTCTGCCTGGACGAGTTCACCTCGCACGGGCACTGCGGGCTGCTGACCCCCGACGGTTTGGTGGACAACGACGCCACCCTCGCCGCGTACGCCGAGATGGCGGTGGCCCAGGCCGCCGCCGGGGTCGCGGTGGTCGGGCCGTCGGGGATGATGGACGGGCAGGTCGGCGTGGTACGCCGGGCGCTCGACGCGGCCGGTCACACCGACGTGGCGGTGCTGGCGTACGCCGTCAAGTACGCCTCCGCGTTCTTCGGTCCGTTCCGCGACGCGGTGGAGTCGGCGCTGGAGGGGGACCGGCGCACCTACCAGCAGGACCCGGCGAACCTGCGCGAGTCGCTGCGCGAGGTTGAGCTGGACGTCGCCGAGGGCGCCGACATGGTGATGGTCAAGCCCGCCCTGCCCTACCTCGACGTGGTCGCCGCGATCCGGGCCGCGGTGGACGTCCCGGTCGCCGCCTACCAGGTCTCCGGCGAGTACGCGATGGTCGAGGCGGCTGCCGCGAACGGCTGGATCGACCGGGAGCGGGTGATGCTGGAGACGCTCACCTCGATCCGCCGCGCCGGCGCCCAGATCATTCTCACCTACTGGGCCGTCGAGGCCGCCCAACTGCTCCGCCAGCGCTACTGACCGCCCGCCCCTCCCACGCCTGACCCTGTCAACTCTGCCCGGCTCAGCGTGTGCTGTCGAGGCGGTGGACCAACTCGGCGACGTCGATGCTGTATTCGCACCAGTCGCGGTCCGGGCGGTAGCCCAACTCCGCGTTGACCTTGAGCATCGCCTCGTTGGCCTGGGCGTTCCAGGTCTGCACCTCGGTCAGCTGCGGCTCGGCCGAGCGTAGCTCCAGCAGCATCCGGGCCTTGATCGCGCGATCGATCCCGTAGCCGCGGTGATCCTGCACGACGATGGTGTCGTACTGGTCGGCGCGGGTCGGGTGCTGCGCCGGCACCACCACCTCGGTCAGGCCGGCCACCTCGCCGGTCTGCTCGTGCAGGGCGAGCACGATGTACGGCTTCATCCCCCGCCGGTGCAGGCAGTCCAGGCTGTCCCGGAGCCGCTGCGGGTCGTACGAGCTGGGTCGCAACTCGCCGTCCTCGACGTCACGGATCTCGGCCTTGGCCCGCGCGTACGCCTCGATCAGGTCGTCGGGCGGCCCGCCCGGGTGGAACTGGACGTGGTAGCCCGCGCCGACCGCGGTGGACATCTCTGCCAACTCGGCCCAGTCGACCGCGGCGAGGTCGAGCACGCTGCGGGTCTCGACGTACTCCCGGCTGAAGCCGAGCGACTCGTAGAAGGCGACGGCGGGGGTGTCTCCCACCACCTCCACCCCGATCGACTCGAAGCCCTCCTGGTAGACCCGGCGGGCGGCGCGCAGGACGAGATCCCGGCCGAGCCGGCTGCGCCGGACGGCGGGGTGCACGAGCACGTCCAGCACGCCGATGTTGCCGAGCAGCAGGACGTTCACCTGGCCGACAAGCGGGCCGGGCGCGCCGTCGGGGGTCGGCTCGGCCTGGGCCACCCAGGCGATCCGCCGTTCGCCCGGCATCACCTCGCCGAGATATTCCCGCAGCGAACTGTTCCGCCAAGGCGGATCCTGCGGAAGATCGACCGCCAGGACCGCGTTCAGCGTGTCCAGCAGCGACGCGATCTCGTCGGACGACGCGGTCCTGGGGTCCCACTCGCGCACCATCACCCGTCTAGCTTGCCGTTAACGGCAGCCTGGGGGAAGTGTCCAGTTCTCCAATGTACGCGGACGATCACTTCATGTGCGACTGGCCTGTCCGTACCGGTTGGCGGTGTCGAAGACCTCCTGGGCGTACCGGCGGACGTCGTTGTACGACAGGATGGCGTTCCACCAGTCACCCGGAATGGTGAGGTTGCGGCCCCCCTTGCACAGGTACATGCCGGCGGCCAGGGCGGCGTCGTGAATGTTGTGCGGATCCTTGCGGCCGTCGTTGTCCGCGTCCGCCCCGATCTCCTGCCAGGTGGTCGGGATGAACTGCATCGGCCCGATCGCCCGGTCGTAGGTGGTGTCCCGGTCCAGCTCGCCCCGGTCGGTGTCGGCGATCCGCATCCGGCCACCCTGGCCGTCCAGCGGCAAACCGATGATCTCCGGGGTCGCCCGGCCGTCCGCACCGAGCCGGGCGTTGTTGGCCTGCCCGTGGCGGGACTCGACGAAGCCGATCGCGGCGAGCGTGGTCCAGCTCAGGCCGCAACTGCGGTTGGTCTCGGCGAGCACCATCTCGGCGTAGCCGTACGCCTGCATGGCGGTCGGATCGATGCCGACCTTGGCGCCGACCTCGCGGGCCCAGCCGGCGAGGGCGTCGGACGGCCGCCCGCTGACCGGCGGAGCGCCATCCGGCGCGCCCGGCGGCAGCGTCGCGGTGGGCGGTGGGACGGCGCCGGGCGGCGGCGCCTCGCCGGAGGGCGGGAGGTCGCCGGGGGCCTCGGGCCCGCCGTCGGTGGCGTCGGCCGCGACCGGCCGCGGTGCGCCGAGGGTCGCCGGCACCAGCAGCGCTCCGGCCGTGGCGGTCGCCGCCACCAGCGCGAGCAGGAAGACCCCGGGCAGGGTCAGCCGGCCGCTGGGCCGCCGGGACCAGGCCCGGGTCGCCCGCGCCGCGGCACGCGGCCCCGGCAGCCGTACGGCGTGCGCGAAGCGCGCCCGGCGGCGCGGGGCTTCCGGCGGCCCGGCGTCCGGTGTGGACTCGCTGGGCGGGGTGTCCGGGTCGATCTTCGTGGCCGGTTCGCTGCCGGTCCGGGTGACCGGTCCGCCGTCGGTCCCGGTGGCGGGTTCGTCGGCGGGTGCCGTGTTGCCCGAGTCGTCCGGCGACTCGGCGGATCCCAGCCAGGGCCGGCGGGGCCGGGGCAGCCCGATGGTCGGCCCGTCCGGGGCGGAGCCGGCCCGCGGTGTGGCCGGCCGGAGGGGCCGAAGGGTCTTGCTCTCTTCGCCGTCTGCCACCAGTCGAGTATCACCCATGTTCCCGCAGGCGTCAGTTCCGGCCGTACCCTGATGCCATGCCCCGGTACGAGTTCCGTTGCCGCGCCTGCGGCGACACCTTCGAGGTCAACCGCCCGATGGCCCAGGCCGGCGAGCCGGCTTCCTGCCCCCAGGGGCACGTCGACACGGTGAAACTGCTCTCCACCGTCGCGGTCACCGGTCGCGGTGGCGGCGTGACCGGCAGTGCGCCCGCACCCTCCGGCGGTGGCTGCTGCGGCGGTGGCTGCGGCTGCTGAGGTCCCAGAATGTCGTCCCGGCGACCGGGCCACTGTCGCAGGTGGTGGGACGGGCCGGGTCGGCCTTGCCCGGACGCCGGGTCCGATGGCACCTTGGGTCGGATCCTCGGCCGACCGTTCTCACGATGTGTGATGGCCTGATTTCGGGAAGCATGACGTCGAGGCCAGGGGGGAGGTTCCACGCATGTCGCCACGGATCCACCTCCCGACCGGCTGGGTGACCTTCGTCTTCACCGACATCGAGGGCTCCACCCGACTGGCTCAACTGCTCGGCCCCGGCTACCGGCCGGTGCTGGCGGAGCACCGCCGGCTGCTGCGCCGGACGATCGCGGCGACCGAGGGGGCGGAGCTGCTCACCGAGGGCGACTCGTTCTTTCTCGCCTTCGGCGACGCTGGCGCCGCGCTGACCGCCTGCCTGACCGCCCAGCGCGCGCTCGTCGACCACGAGTGGCCCAACCCGGAGGCGGTGCCCCGGGTGCGGATGGGCCTGCACACCGGCTGGGCCGAGCCGCGTGACGGCGAGTACGCCAGCCCCGAGGTACACCGGGCGGCCCGGGTGGCCGCCGCCGCGCACGGTGGGCAGGTGCTCTGCACGGCTGCCACGGCACGGCACGCCGACCCGCTGCCGGCCGGCTCGTCCCTGCTCGACCTCGGGCTGCACCGGTTGCGTGGCTTCGACGACCGGGAACGGCTCTTCCAACTCGTCGCACCCGGGCTGGAACGGCAGTTCCCGCGCCCGCGTACCGCCGACGCGGTGGCGCACAACCTGCCGATCCAGGTCACCTCGTTCGTCGGCCGGCAGGCCGAGCGGGCCGAGCTGAGGCAGTTGGTGGCCGGGCACCGGCTGGTCACCGTGCTCGGCGCGGGCGGGGGCGGCAAGACCCGACTCGCCGTGGAACTCGCCACCGACCTGGTCGAGGAGCATCCGGACGGGGTCTGGTTCGTCGACATCGCCGCGGTCACCGACCCGGGCCTGGTGGCCTTCGCGATCGCCGCGGTGCTCGGGCTGCGTCCCGAGCCGGGCCGTCCGATGGTCGAGACCCTGGTGGAGTACGCCGCCGGCCGCCGGATGCTGATCGTGCTCGACACCTGCGACGCTCAGCCGGCGGCCTGCGCCGACGCGATCTCCCGGTTGCTCGCCGGCGGGGGTGGGGTGCGGGTGCTGGCGACCACCCGGGAGCCGTTGGCGCTGCCCGGCGAGGTGGTGTGGCGGATCCCACCGCTGTCGGTCGACCCGCCACCGGACGGCACCGAGAGTGACGCGGTCGCGCTGCTGCTCGACCGCACCGCGGCGGCCCGGGGCGGTCGTCAGCCCGATCCGGCCGAGTCGGCGGACCTGCGTCGGGTGGTACGGCGGCTGGACGGCCTGCCGCTCGCCATCGAGCTGGCTGCCGCGCGGCTGCGGGTGCTCTCGGTCGGGCAACTCGCCGAGCGGCTCGACGACGTGCTCGGCACCCTCGACGCCGGCCGGGAGGATCCGGAGCCGCCACCGGCCGACCGGGGCTACGCCGGCAACCAGCAGGACACCGTGGACCTGGTCGCGGCGGCGACCGGGGCCAGCCCGCCGACCCCGGCCAGCCGTGCGGTGGCGCGCTCGGCGACCGAGCGGCACCTGACCATGCAGGCGACGGTGACCTGGTCGTACCGGACGCTCGGGCCGCGTGCCGCCCGGCTGCTGCGCTGGCTGGCGGTCTTCGCCGGTCCGGTCGATCTGCCGACCGTGCAGTGGTTGCTCGTCGACGACCCGCTCGACCCGCTCTCCGTGCTGGTGGACAAGTCCCTGGTGCTGGCGGAGCCGCACGCCTCGGGCTGCACGTACCGGATGCTCGACCCGATCCGGGCGTACGCGGCCCGTCGCCTCGCGGAGGCCGGTGAGGAGCAGGCCGCCCGGAACCGGCACGTGGCCTGGTCGGCGCACGCCCTGGAGCGGGCGCACCTGGGGCCGGACGGGCAGCCGGTGACCCTCTCGCTGTACGCGCTGGATCCGCTCGCCGGCGAGCTGCGCGCCGCGCTGCGCTGGTGCGCCACGGGGGGCAGCGCCCGGGCCGGCCTGCGACTGGCCGGTGGCCTGGACCAGTGGTGGCGGGAGCGCGGGCTGGCCCGGGAGGGGCGGCTCTGGCTGTTCCGGCTGTACGGGCGGATCGCCGAGACCAGCGAGACCATCCCGGAGGGCGAGCTGGCGGCGGCGTACCACATGCATTCGCTGCACGCCGGGGCGGATGGTGAGTTCGCCGAGGAGCTGCGGTACTCGCAGCGGGCCGAGGCGGCGGCCCGGCAGGCCGGTGACGCCGGACTGCTGGCCCGGGTGCTCGCCGGGCGGGCGGCCCCCCTGGCCGACATGGGGCAGTTCACCGAGGCCGAGCGGGTCTGCCAGGAAGTCATCGACTGGGCGCACGAGCAGGGGGTCGACGCCGATGCGTTGTTCGCCGTGTTCCGCCTGGCCGAACTGCTGTGGCGGCGGGGCGCGTTGGACGAGGCCGCGGAGTTGCTCGGCGCGGCGCGGCCGGTCGAGGCGTCCCGGCCGGTCGACCGGGGCCGCCGGTCGGTGGACATGCTGCTCGGCATGGTCGCGCTGGCTCGGGGTGACCTGGTGGCGGCGCACGAGCACCTGCTCGTGGCGTTGCGGTCGCGGATGAACCACGGCTTCCACCGGCGGGCCTGTGACACGCTGACCGCGATCGCGGTGCGCTGTGCCGCCGGGGACGAGCCGCTGACCGCCGCCCGACTCTTCGGCGCGGCCGAGGCGACCCAGGCCGGCCTGCGGTCGACCCCCGGCATCTACGACGCGTACTGGACGGAGCAGCAGACGGCGTTGCGCCGGACGCTGGGCGACGCTGCCTTTGACGAGGCGTACGGGGAAGGCGCCGACCTGGGCCTGGACGAGGCCGTCGCGCTGGCGCTCGGCGTCGAGCATCCCGACCTGGCGGCCGACTCCGCCCGGTTCGCGGCTCAGGCCGGCCGTGCCGCTCCCCGGCAGTCGACCGCCGCCGCCGACTGGCACACCGAGCCCGCCTGACGGGGATTGCCCGCCTCTGCGGCCGATACCCGCCGGCGCCGCGGAATGCGGTCGTGCCGGGCGGACCGGTGCTGCCGGACGCCCGGCCGGAGTGCCCGGCCGAACGTCCGGCGAGGTGCGCCGGTCAGGCGCGGGCGAGGGCGTCGGCCTTGATCCGGGCGGCCCGGTCGATGTCGGACTGCTGGACGGCGGCGGCCGATCCGAAGATGCTGACCGCCTGGTAGTAGGTCCAGGCCAGGCTGGAGCAGGCCGGCCGGACGACGGCGTTGTACGTGGCACAGACCCGCTTCAGGTCCTCGTAGAAGGCGCTGTCCAGGCGCGACTTGTTGGCGCTGAACTGGCCGACCGCCTTGTAGTTGCGGTAGCCGAAGTCGTGGCGGGCGCAGGGGAGGGTGAAGTTGAACCCGAGTGGATTGTCCGGGCTGGACGAGCAGTAGTCGGTGGACCAGTCGAAGTTGTACTCCGCCCATGGTGCCCGGTTCTGTCGCGCCGAGTTCCAGGCGTTGTAGCTGCTGGCGCTGGTCTGGGTCCAACTCGACAGCACCGACAGCTTCTGTGCCGGGGTGACGGCCGCCGCGGCGGGGGAGGCGACGGCGAGGACGGTGAACAGCGCGACCACGCCCGAGGCGAGGAAGGTGGCGAGGCGTTTGGGCACGGTGATACCTCCGCTGAGTGTGCGGTGGACGGGGGTTACCGGCGAGTCACCGGAGTGCCATCAGTGTCGATCAATGCTTCGGCCGATGGGTGTAACCAATGAGAAATATTGGTGACCAGTGCTGAAACAGACGAATGCCCCGAACGACCAGGTCGTCCGGGGCATTCGCCCCCGCTCAGTCGAAGAAGCGGGCCAGGTGGGCGGGGGAGGAGCCGGCGTCGTTGGGCCCGAGCGGAGTGAGATCGGCAAAGATCGACGCGCCGTCGGTGCCGGCGTGCAGCGGATGCCAGCGTGGCGTGCCGGGCGGGCGCATCAGGCAGATGCCCTTGATGGTCTGCACGTCCAGCAGCCGGACGTGGGTCGGGTCGGCGACCGCGTTCACGTGACCCCACCAGGGGCTCATCACGTGCAGCACGCCGCCCGGGCGGAGCACCCGGTGGCACTCGTCGAGCAGCGGCAGGAAGTCGATCAGGTGCTCCAGGATGTGCACCGCGAAGAGCACGTCGACCGAGTCGTCGGCCAGCGGCAGCGAGCCGGAGAGATCGGCCACCGCGTCCACCCCCGGCGCCGGGAAGATGTCCAGGCCGAGATTGCCCGGCCACTGCTTGGTGGCGCCGCAGCCGAGGTCCACCACGACCGGGTCGCGCCCGCCGACCCGTACCCGGCACCAGACGCCGTAGACGCCCGCCAACCGGCCCACCCGCTCGCGTGCCAGCCGGAGCTGAGCCGGCTCGCCGACCTCGCCGGTGAGGTGGGCGACGCCCCGGTCGAAGCGGACCTCGACCGCCAGCGAGCGCAGCCGGTCGTCGTGGCGGACCTGATCCGCCCATGCCTCGGTGAGGAACCCGTCCACCGCGCGCAGTCGCTCGGCCGAGGGCGGTGTGTGTGCCAACGCGACCATTCGACCACCTCCGGCCGGCCCGTTACCCGGATCCGTGCCCGGTATGCGTCTGTTGTCCCGGAAGTTTGCCCCCGATCGCACCCGGCGACCGCTCGGATGCCGGCAGGCCGGAAAGGAAAGCGGCGCGACAACCGCCGGGATCAGGACTCGACGATCCGGCCGGCGTCCACCCGTAGCCGCCGGTCGACGTGCACCGCGTCCAGCATCCGCCGGTCGTGGGTCACCAGCAGCAGGGTGCCCGGATAGCTGGCCAGCGCCGACTCCAGCTGCTCGATGGCCGGCAGATCCAGGTGGTTGGTCGGCTCGTCCAGCACCAACAGGTTCACCCCACGCCCCTGCAGCAGCGCCAGCGCGGCCCGGGTCCGCTCACCCGGAGACAGCGTCGCGGCCGGCCGCAGCACGTGCTGCGCGCGCAGGCCGAACTTGGCCAGCAGCGTCCGCGCGTCCGCCGGCGACAGCTCCGGTACGGCGGCCCGGAAGGCGTCCAGCAGTGGTACGTCCCCGAGGAACAACCCGCGGGCCTGGTCCACCTCGCCAACCACCACCCCGGGACCGAGCGCCGTCTGGCCGGCGTCCAGCGGCAGCCGGCCGAGCAGGGCGGCCAGCAGAGTCGACTTGCCCGAACCGTTCGCCCCGGTCACCGCCACCCGGTCGGCCCAGTCGATCTGGAGGTTCACCGGGCCGAGAGTGAAGTCGCCACGGCGTACCACGGCGTTGCGGAGGGTGGCCACGACGGTGCCGGCGCGGGGCGCGGCGGCGATCTCCATCCGCAGTTCCCACTCCTTGCGTGGCTCCTCGACCACCTCCAGCCGCTCGATCAGCCGCTCGGTCTGCCGGGCCTTCGCCGCCTGCTTCTCGGTCGACTCGGAGCGGAACTTGCGGCCCACCTTGTCGTTGTCGGTGGCCTTGCGCCGGGCGTTGCGGACGCCCTTCTCCATCCAGGCCCGCTGCGTCCGGGCCCGCGCCTCCAATCCGGCCTTGGTGTCGGCGTACTCCTCGAAGTCGGCGCGCGCCTGGCGGCGCGCCACCTCCCGCTCCTCCAGGTACGCGCCGTAGCCGCCGCCGAACTGGTTGACCTGCTGCTGGTGCAGGTCCAGCTCCAGCACCCGGGTCACCGTGCGGGCCAGGAACTCCCGGTCGTGGCTGACCAGCACCGTGCCGGCCCGCAGCCCGGTGACGAAGCGTTCCAGCCGGTCCAGGCCGGCCAGATCCAGGTCGTTGGTGGGCTCGTCGAGCAGGAAGACGTCGTACCGGCTGAGCAACAGCGAGGCCAGCCCGGCCCGGGCCGCCTGGCCACCGGAGAGCCCGGTCATCTCCTGGTCGAGATCGACGGCGAGGCCCAGCTCGGCGGCCACCTCCTCGGCCCGCTCGTCCAGATCCGCCCCGCCCAGCCCGAGCCAGCTCTCCAGCGCGGTGGCGTAGGCGTCGTCCGCGCCGGCCGCGCCCGCGGTCAGGGCCACGGTGGCCGCGTCGAGGGCGGCCTGCGCGCCGGCCACGCCGGTGCGCCGGGCCAGGAACGCCCGGATCGTCTCGCCGGGGCGCCGGTCCGGCTCCTGTGGCAGGTGCCCGACGCTCGCGCCGGGCGGGCTGACCGTGACGCTGCCCGCCTCGACCGGGAGCAACCCGGCGAGGGTACGCAGCAGCGTCGACTTGCCCGCCCCGTTCACCCCGACCAGGCCGACCACGTCTCCGGGGGCGACCACCAGGTCCAGCCCGGCGAACAGGGTCCGGTCCCCATGCCCGGCGGCGAGGTCCTTGGCGATCATCGTGGCGCTCACAAGCAGCCGAGCCTACCCGTCGGTGTCCGGTCGGGCCGCTCGTTATCGCCGCCCCGGGCCCCTGGCGGAGTGGTTGGTGCGGCCCGCCATGCCCGGAGCCGGGACACGAGGCAGACTCACGGTCGTGCTGACGACTCTGGCGATTGACTGTGGGGGCGGCGGGATCAAGGCGTCCGTCCTCGACGCCGCGGGCACGATGCGGGTCCGACCGCTGCGGGTACCCACTCCGTATCCCCTGCCGCCGGACCTCTTCGTCCAGACCCTGCTCGACCTCGGCGGCCGGCTGCCGGCGGCGGACCGGATGACGGTGGGGATGCCCGGCATGATCCGGCACGGTGTGGTGGTGGCCACCCCGCACTACGTGACCCGCTCGGGCCCGCGCAGCCGGGTCGATCCGGCGTTGCTCGCCCAGTGGTCCGGATTCGACGCCCGCAGCGCCCTCGCCGCGGCCTTCGGGCGGCCGGCACTGGTGCTCAACGACGCCGAGGTGCACGGTGCCGGGGTGGTCGCGGGCACCGGCTGCGAGCTGGTGCTGACCCTCGGCACCGGGCTGGGCAGCGCGCTCTTCGACGGCGGGGTGCTCGCCCCACACCTGGAGCTGTCGCACGCCCCGGTGCGCTGGGGCACCACCTACGACACCTACGTCGGCGAACCGGAACGTCGACGGCTGGGCGACGCCTTCTGGTCCCGCCGGATCCGGCAGGTGGTGGAGGGGCTGCGCCCGGTCTTCCGCTGGGACCGGCTCTACCTCGGCGGCGGCAACTCCCGCCTGATCCGCCCCGAGCAACTCGCCCGGATGGGCGACGACGTGGTGGTCGTCCCCAACAGCGCCGGCATAGTAGGCGGCGTCCGCGCCTGGTCCCTCGCCACCGTGTAAGGAAGGGCACCTTATTAACGCCTCAGGTAGAGGAAGGGCCCCCTATTAACAGCCCTGCCGCAGGGCGAGCGGGGGCGGCGGCGGGGGTGGCGGGAAACAGCGCCCGGGAACAGTCGCGGTACGGCCGGCGTTGTGCCAGCGTCGGAGCAGTGGCACGACACGGAGGGGATGGCGGAATGGATCTTCTGGCCGAGTACCGGCGGGCGAACCTGTTCTTCGAATCCGGGGACCCGAGCGGCGCGGCCCGGCTGCTCGAACCGATCGTCGCGGCCGAGCCCGACAATGCCGCGGTCCGGCAGCTGCTGGCCCGGGCGTACTTCCAGTCGGCCCAGCTCACCCGGGCCGAGGAGCAGCTGCGGGAACTGGTCGACCGCAACCCCAGCGACCACTACGCACACCATGTGCTGGGCCGTACGCTGGAGCGGCTGAACCGGTACACCGACGCCCTGCGCCACCTGCGCATCGCGGCGGCCATGCACTCCGCCAACGACGACTACACGTCCGCCCTGCGCCGGGTCGAGAGCAGGGTCGGCGGCGGTCGCTGAGGCGGTGTTGGTGACAAGCGACGTGACATGCCGCGAGAGGGCAGCCCTGACCAGCTGCCCTCTCGCCGTCTCCGGAGCCGCCAGTCGGCGTGCCTACGATGGCGGCATGGGAGCCGACCGGACGGTGGACGCGGCATGAAGCTGAAGCTCGACCTGCACGACATCTTCAACAAGGGCCACGACATCGACCGGGCGCTGCGCGGGATCATGGATGAGGCGGTGGCGAAGAAGGCCACCCTGGTCGAGATCATCCCCGGCAAGGGCTCCGGTCAGCTCAAGAAGCGGGTGCTGCGCTTTCTGGACCAGAAGGACGTCAAGCAGCTCTACCACCGCGTCGAGAAGGACTCCAAGAACTTCGGTCGTCTCTTCGTCCACTTCCGCTGGAAGTGAGAAGTCACTGCCCGGCCGACTCGCCTCCGGCGCTGCCGCCGACCGAACGCCGCGACCAGCACTGTGGTCGCCGAAGTGCGATGTCGAGCGCATGGCGGTCGCTGGCCAGCATTTCCTCGGCTATCCGTCGTGCCAGTTCGAGGCGGTCAACGGAATCGTTGACGTTCGTGGGGCCGCCGGTCATGTCGCACTCCTCGGGTGTACGCCCTGATCCCGTCCGCCATTCGTGACGGTCGCGGTCCCTTTCGCGATCACATGGCGGTCGTGGATCTGTCACGTCTGGCGATGGTATCGGTACGTCACAGCATTCGTCCGGAACTGTTCAAGATCGTGCACTCGGCGCGACATGACCGCACGATGATGGCGTCCGTGGCCGGGGCTCGGTACATTTGCTCAGGGTCAGCCCGTATTCACTGTCCGGATGCGAGCTGCGTTTCTCTTCCGGGGGGCGCCGTGGTCAAGACGGATAAGCCGGACCCGCCGCCCGGCATCCGTGTGGCGGACCGATTCCGCCGAGCGGATATCGTCGATCTCGCTGCCGGCGGGGTGGCCGCAGTGCGCGTACCCGGGCTGTTGACGCCCGAAGAGTGCCAGGCGTTGCTGATGGCCCTGGCGGCGGTGCCGATGGACCACTACGACCGGGCGCGGGTCTTCCCGGTCGTGGCCAAGTTCGGGCCGGCGGTGAACGACCACCGCCGGGCGGGCGTCCTCGATCCGGCCTACTGGGAGGCGGCCCGCGCGGCGGAGAAGGCGTGGTCACGCCTGGGTGTGCCGGCGAGCCCTCGGAAGGTCTGCCTGGCCGCCTTCCAAGATGACTGGCCCGAGGTCCGGCCGGCCCGTCGGGGCTTCGAGGAACTGCACGTCGGGGTCGTGCGCGAGATCAACGGTGGGCTCCAGGTGCACGTCGACGACGTGTCCCGGGAGTACCGGGACAACCTCGTCGGGCTGGCCCTGACCGCACAATTCGCCTTCAACGTCTACCTGACCGTGCCGCCGAGCGGCGGCGAAACGGTTGTCTGGCAGCGACGGTGGCTGCCCGGAGACGATGCCACGGGCATCCCGGGCGGGTACGGCTACGACGAGGTGGTGACCGCCGGGGCCAGCCAGGTCGTGGTACGTCCCGCCGTGGGCGAGGGGCTCCTCTTCGACCCCCGCAACTATCACACCGTCCGGCGCGCGCACGGCGGCCGGCGGGTGTCGATCGGCTGCTTCGTCGGTCTGGACGCCGACGACCAAATGATCCTCTGGTCCTGAGGGAGTCCCGCAGATGGTTGACCGGAACGACGTCGAGGCGGCGGCGAAGCTCGTCGGGGAGCGGGTACGGCGTACGCCGGTGATCACCGTGCGAGGCAGGGATCTCGGCCTGCCGGGCGAGCTGAGCCTGAAGTTGGAGCTGCACCAGCACACCGGCTCCTTCAAGCCGCGAGGCGCGTTCAACCGGCTGCTTCAGGGCGCGCTGCCCGGGGCCGGCGTGCTGGCGGCCTCCGGTGGCAATCACGGGCTGGCGGTCGCCTACGCGGCGCGGGAGCTGGGCGTGCCCGCCGAGATATTCGTGCCGGTCACCGCCTCGCCGGTGAAGGTGCAGCGGCTGTCCAGGCTGGGCGCCCAGGTGCGGCAGGTGGGCGAGCACTACGCGGACGCGCTGGAGGCCAGCTCCCGCCGGGCCGAGGAGACCGGCGCGCTCGTGGTGCACGCGTACGACCAGCCCGAGGTGGTGGCGGGGCAGGGCACCCTCGCCCGGGAGTTGGAGCAGCAGTTGGACCGGATCGACACGGTCCTGGTGGCGGTGGGTGGTGGCGGGCTGATCGGCGGCATCGCCACCTGGTTCGACGGCGGGCCGCGGGTCGTCGCGGTCGAGCCGGCGCGGATACCCACGCTGCACGCCGGCCTGGCCGCCGGGCGTCCGGTGGACATCGAGGTCGGTGGCATCGCGGCCGACTCGTTGGGTGCCCGGCGCATCGGCGGACTCGCCTTCGACGTGGCCACCCGGACCGGCGTGCGGTCCGTGCTGGTGGGCGACGACGACCTGATCAGGGCCCGGCAGCTGCTCTGGTCGGAGCTGCGTGTCGCGGCCGAACTCGGTGGGGCCACCGCGCTGGCGGCGCTGTTGACCGGCGCGTACGTGCCGCAGTCGGGGGAGCGGGTGGTCGTGGTGGTTTGTGGCGGGAACACCGATCCGAGTGATCTGGGCCCACCGCGCGCTCACTGAGGGGCGGTCGTGCGGAGCTTGTGCAGCACCTGCTCCACCTGGACGGTCTTGTCGTGGGCGTCCCCGAGCAGCCGGCGTAGATCGGCGAGCAGGCCCTCGTAGGCGGCCAGCGCCTCGTCTATCTCGCCCTGTAGCAGGTGCAGGGCGGCCAGGTCCCGCCGGATGTCCAGAACCTCGCTGCGGTCGGTGTAGCGGGGCTCCACCGTCGCCAGGGTGTCGCGCAGTTCCTGCTCCGCCTCCGCCAACCGGCCCTGCTCCTGCATGCAGCGGGCGAGGGTGTGCCGGGCGACCCAGGTCTCGGGGTGGTTGTGGGGCCAGCGGCGGTACCGGATCTCAAGGATCGTGAGCAGCATCTGCTCGGCCTCCGCCGCCCGGCCCTGCGAGAAGATCGTGCTGGCCAGGCTGTGTCGGACCACCATCGTGTCGGAGTGCTCGGGACCGCGGACCTGGTCCTCCGCCGACAGGATCTGCCGCAACTCGGCCTCGGCCTCCGGCCAGCGGCGTTGCGCCATGATCGCTCGTGCGAGCTTGTGCCGACTGGCCAGGGTGTTGGCGTCGTCCGGGCCGAGTACGCGGGTGCGGTCGGCGATGACCACGTGCAGTACCCGCTCGGCCATTTCCGGTTGGTCCCGTTCGAGCCAGGTCCGACCCAACTCGTGACGCAGCGCGAGGATCTCCGGACTGGCCGGCTCGTGGTCGTACGTCCCGCAGTCCCGCACGATCGGATCGAGGATGTCGAAGGCGGACGCCGGAAGGCCGACCGCGATCAGGTAACGGGCGATGAGTCGGGTCAGTTCCAGGGCGGTCCGGACCACCTCCCGGTCGTGCTTCTGCTCCCGTGGTAGCAGGTATTCGCGGACCGCGGCGACCAGGTGCGGAACCAGGACGTCCCAGTTGGGCCAGGCCGCGGAGTCGTCCGGATCCTGCCCGGTGGTCGCGGCGAGCAGCAGTTGCATGATCAGACGGTGGTACCCGCCGTCGTCGGTCGGCTGGCCCGGGTGATCTCGGAAGGTCGCGTGGACCAGCGGGTGCAGGGAGAGCACACCGGCGAAGGCGGGCACCGCCACGTCGGGGCGGACGTCGAAGTCCGCAAGGGCCAGGTCGCCCAGGCCCTCCAGCAGCCTGTTGCGCTGCTGGACGGTGAGCCCGCGGAACAGTGGGGACGAACTCAGCACGGCCGGCTTGAGGACCGCCAGGTAGGGCACGGGCGAGGCGTCGAGTCGGGCCAGGACGCCCAGTAGGGGGCGGCACTGGCTCAGTCCACGGCGGACCAGCAGGTCAAGTGACAGGTCGTTGACCTCGCGGACGATCTCCAGCCCGAGCGACTCGTCAAGGTCACCGCCGGTCTGGCCGAGTGGCGCGGAGACCTGACGCCGCAATGCGGCCCGGTAGCCGGCGAACGTGGTCACGGTGGTGGAACCATGCCGGACCCGGTCGGTGTTCACCGAGCCCAGCAGGGTGCCGGCGGCCCGCAGCGCGAGGGGTAGGCCGCCGAGGTCCCGGGCCAGATCCTCGGCGTCGGAGACGCTGCCGGCCGCGGTGCCGGCGCGATCCATCAGCACCTGGGCCGCCGACCGCACGTCCAGCGGCCGGACCGCGTGCAGGGTGGACCAGTTGCCCCAGGTGCTGCGATTGCCGTCGCGGGTGGTGACCAGGACGGTGCCATGGTCCGTGTCGGGCCGGCGGAGCCAACCGGTGCCGTCCACGAGCGTGCCGCCGGTCGGCCCCAGGCTCGCCGGCTCGTCGACGCCGTCGAAGACGAGCAGCCATGGTTGCTCCGTCTCGTTGAGGAATCTCCAGACCAGGTCGGTGGCGCTGATCAACCCGGCCCAGGCCTGGCCGACCTGGCTCTCCGAGGCGCCCAGCCGGCTGACCACCTCGCGCATGCCGGAGTTGAGGCGGGTGGCCTGGACCCACCAGACGGTGCGCCCGGTCTGCTTCATGCGGCGGGCGATCTCCAGCGCCAGGTGGCTCTTGCCGGACCCGCCCATGCCCCACAGGACGTGCACCGCGCTGCGTGGCCCGGCAGCCGGCGTGAGAATGGCATCGATCAGGTCCTGCCGGCCGTGCAGGGTGCTGTCGATCCGGCCGAACGGCGGGTCCACCGACACCCGGCTCGGGCGGTCGTACATGGGAAGGTGTGCCGGAGCGAGCGGATCCTCGGGCGGAATTACCGCATGCAATGCGCTCCCCCTTCGGTGCCGAATTCGCCGGAATGGTACGGCGGACGACGGGATATCGACTTCGGGGTGGTGTCGGGATGCCAGTCGCTGCCTCGTTGCTCAGGATATCGATCCGGTCTGCGGTGCCCAAATCCGATCCCTCTGTTCGGACGGCGCGAACTTGCGGGATTCCCATTGAAAGAAATTGTCGCTGTGAACGACCGGAGGCGATCGAAGCGCGATCGAAGCGCGACCGAAGCCGCACTTGTCCGTGCCGACGACCATGTGGCTATGGGCTGGTCGAATTTTCAGAGCGTGATCGATTGGGGCACCGTGCCGGACTGGTTCGGTGCCGTCGGCTCGGTGGGGAGCGTGCTCTTCGTGTATGTGGGACTGCGCCGGGAGATCAGGGCGCGTCGGGCCGACGAGCAGAGAGCGCGGGCGAGTCATGCCCGGCTGGTCTCGGCGGTTGTCGAGAAGCGTGGAAGTTCCATCGTGCGGGTGGTCATTTCCAACGAAAGTGACGCGCCCGTGCTGGATGTCTCCGTAATGCCCAAATTGACATGGCACACGATCGGTCAACCCGACGTCGCCGTTTCCGGAACGGCTCGATTCGTGCCCCGGATCCACGGACGGTCCAGCCACGAGGTGTTCATCGACCTCGGCGCCGAGCATCGGCTGGAGACCGCCGACCAGGTCGCCGTGGAGCTGACCTTCACGGATCATGATGGCAACCGCTGGCGGCGCGACGGTGCCGGCCAACCCCAGGACGCCTGACCGCCCGGGAGCCCGCCGGGCCCGGCGGCGAGCTACAGGGGGTAGGTGCGGGCCACGGCGAGCATTTCGGAGGTGTGGGAGCCGGCGATGCCGACGCCGGGTGGGCGGGGCCGGAAGCCGGGCACGTCTTCCAGGCCGTCGCTGGCGTCCATCGCCCGCAGCCGGACCTGCCCGTCGCGCGGCGTGACCGTCAGGGTGATCTCGACTCCCTCGGCTGGCGGGGCGTGGAAGACCACGCCGAAACCCCACCGGCCGGCACGCTGCTCCACCGGCACCGGCCGGCCCGCGACCTCGGCGCGCCGCACCTCGGCGGTGGACGTGTCGACGTGCAGGGTGACCAGGCGTACCTGGCGTTGCGGGGTGAGCCGCAGCCGCAGGGTGCGCTCGCCGGCCGTGGTGGTGTCGGCCAGCACGTCGAGTCGGGGGGCGGGCAGGGTGGCGGCCTGCGCCGGGCCGCCGAGCAGGTCGCCACCGCCGAGGCCGGGGAAGTCGTCGGCGACGGAGACCGGCCCGTCGACGTATCCGTCGGTCCAGGGCTGTGGCGCGGACTCGTGGCTGAGCCAGCGGGCCTGGCCGGTGCCGGCGTCCAGCGCGTACATCAGGTGGGTGGGCGTGGGGTGTGCGGCGTCGAACCGGTCGACGGCGAGCCCGACCCCGGCGAACACCACCGCCGCCAGCGCGGCGGCGCCGGCCGGCAGCGCGCCGAGCCGGCGGGCCCGCAGCGCCACCAGCCCCCGCTGGCCGCCGGCCTCCGGGTGCAGCAGGTCCACCACCGGCAGCGCGGCGAGGCCGAGCAGCACCGCGAAGAGGGCGGCGACGCCGCCCATCTCCATGCCCAGCGCCGGGAAGAGCAGCACCACGGTCGGCAGCAGGACGACCACCGCCACCGCGGCACCGACGGTCACCGCGATGACCGGTACCGGACCGTCGACGCGGGTGGCCACCGCCAGCAGGCCGGCGAGGACGCCGGCCAGCGCCGGCACGGTCGCCAGGTACGCCCCGCCGGGGGCCAGGACGGCGAGCAGGACGCCGAGCAGCGCCAGCCAGCCCAGCCCGCCGATGGCCAGCGCGGCCGGGCCGACCCGGCGGCGGGTCAGCGCGTACCAGGCGAACAGGACCGCGGCGGCGAGCGCCAGCACGGCCGACCGGTACCAGATCGGCCGGTACGGGTCGAGCAGCTCGGCGTAGCCCGGCCGGACGGCGGTGACCGCCGCCCAGAGCAACTGGGCGCCGACCGGCGCGACCACGATCGGCACCAGGGCCAGCCCGAACCCGGCGGCCAGCCGGCCGACGGTGACCCGCCCCCGCCGCCGGGCCAGCCAGCCGAGCGCCAGCACACCGGCCAGTGCCAGCAGCGCCAACGGCAGCACCAGCCAGCCCGGGTAGCGGGCCAGTCCGCCGGGGACCGGGAAGTAGGTGGCGTCGTGGCCCGAGCGCAGGGCGCCCAGGTCGATCCGGCCGAACTCGCGGGCGAGGCCCAGCGCGTTGTCGCCGTGGTGCTGGAGGCTGGCCCGGTCGATCGAGGCCGGGGTGTCCAGCGGGGTGTGGTAGATCGCGCCGCCGTCGAGGTACGCCGAGTTCAGCCCCACGAACCCGTGGTCCAGGAAGGCGGTGAAGTCGGTGTCGTTGGGCAGCGCGCGGTAGACCTCCACCGCGAACGAGGTGCCCACCGGGTGCGGCGCGGCGCGGCCGAAGACGTCGACCAGGGCGGCGTTCCGCGGCGAGGTCTCGAACATGATCACCGGGCCGGTACGGCCGCGCGCCTCCAGGTTGAGCACCACTCCCTTGCCGGCGGCCAGCGGATGGTCGGCGGCGAACGCGGAAGCTCCGCAGAGGCACGCCTCCTCGGCATCGGTGAGCACCAGGACGACGTCGTTGCGGGGGCGGGGGCCGCTGGTCAGCGCACGGGCCACCTCCAGGATGGTGGCGACCCCCGCGCCGTCGTCGTTGCCGCCGGGGCCGGTCTGCACCGCGTCGTAGTGGGCGACCAGGAACACCGTGCCGGTGGGCCCGGTGCCGGGCAGCCGGGCGATCACGTTGCGGACCCGGGCCAGGGTGGCCCCGCCGGCCGCGCCGCTGAGCTGGCCGGCCTCCTCGGCGACGGTGTCCTGCACCTCGGTCTCCAACCCGAGGCCGCGCAGGACGGTCTCCAGGTGGGCGCGGACCGCGTCGTTGGCCGGGCTGCCGGCGACGTGCGTCCGGCCGGCGACGACCGGCAGATGGGTGTACGCGCGGCCGGCGCTGAACTCCTCGGCCGGCGCGTCGGCCGGCACCGGCGCCGGTGGGCGGAGGCCGGAGAGAACGCCCGCGCCGACGGCGAGGAGCGCGACGAGCGCTGCCAACGCGGCGAGCGGGCGGCGGGCGGGCCGGGCGAAGACGCGGCCGGCGGCGGGGCTGGGGGGTGCGCCCACGGTGGCTCCTCGGGGGTGGGACCTGGGGTGCACATCATCCTCCATGCCGCCCCGGGGCGCTCCGGTGTGTTGTGTGCGAACGTTGTCTAATACAGGATCAGCAGGGCACTCGGAAGGAGCCCGACATCACCAGCGATCTCCCGCCCGTCGCGGCGGCGACCCGGCCGCACCGGGGGACCGGTACAACCGGTCCCTCCGTCGTGTCGTGGCCGTACCCGCAGGGAGGTCTGGGCAGCAATCCGAACCTGCCGCCCGGCGAGCGGCTGCGGGTGCTGCTGGTCGAGGACGACGAGGGCGACGCGTTCCTCGTCGGTGAGCTGCTGGCCGAGACGAACTCGGCGATCGAGCTGCTGGTCGCCACCAGCCTGAGCGAGGCCCGCCAGCGGATCGCCGGCGTGGACTGCGTCCTGCTCGACCTCGGCCTGCCCGACGCGCAGGGGCTGGACGGCCTGCGGCGGGTGCTGGAGATGTCCGGCAGCGCGGCGGTCTGCGTGCTGACCGGCCGCTCCGACGAGCACCTGGGCACCGTCGCGGTCGCCGAGGGGGCGCAGGACTACCTGGTCAAGGGCCAGGTGGACGGGGTGCTGCTGACCCGGGCGCTGCGCTACGCGGTGGAGCGCAAGCGGGCCGACGAGAACGCCCGCCGGCTGCGCGAGGTGGAGCTGCGGCAGGCCGAGTCGGCGCGGTTGGAACGCGGCCTGTTGCCCCAGCCGCTGATGTCGACCGACCAGATCGCGGTGCACACCTTCTACCGGCCGGGCCGGCACGCCGCCCTGATCGGCGGGGACTTCTTCGACGTGGTGCAGACCCGTCCCGACCGGGTCGACCTGATCGTCGGCGACGTCTGCGGGCACGGGGTGGACGAGGCGGCGCTCGGCGTCGAGCTGCGGGTGGCCTGGCGGGCGTTGATCCTCGCCGGGGTGCCGGACGACGAGGTGCTGCCCGCGCTCGAACAGGTGCTGATGAGCGAGCGCCGACTCCAGGAGATCTTCGCGACCGTCGCGACGGTCCGGCTGGACCTCGCCGCCAACCGGGCGACGGTCCGGCTGGCCGGCCATCCGCCGCCGGTGCTGCTCGCCGGGGGCCGGGTGACGCCGGTGCCGGCGCCGGGTGGCCTGCTGCTGGGCGTACGCCCACGCCGGCCGGTCGCCTTCGACCTGCAATTCGACACCGACGACTGGTCCCTGCTGATGTACACCGACGGCCTGATCGAGGGCCGGGTGGGCGAGGGCGACGAGCGCCTCGACGTACCCGGCCTGACCGCGCTGCTCGCCGAGCCGGCCAGCCGGACGGTCCCGCTGCCCGAGCTGCCGCCGTGGCTGGTCGGGCGGGCCGAGCAGCTCAACGGCGGACCGTTCGCCGACGACGTGGCGATGCTGCTGGTCACCCGGGGTGGCGGCCGATGAGCATCCGGGCCGGCACGTGGACCCTGCGGCGCCGGGTGCTGGTGCTGCTCGGCATGGTCGGCGCGATGCTGCTCAGCGTCGCGGGGGCCGAGGCGTACGTCGCCACCAAGAACCGCGAGTACACCGACGTGCTGCTGACGCGGGTCGGGCCGCTGCGGGTGCAGGGCCAGGAGATGCTCAACGCCCTGCTCGACCAGGAAACCGGGGTCCGCGGGTTCGCGGTGACCGCCGACCCCGAAGACCTCACCCCGTACGAGCAGGGCCTGGCGCAGGAGCGGGCGACCGCGGCGCAGATCCGGGAACTGGCCACCAGCTATCCCGGCATCGAGGCGGACCTGCTGGTGGTCGAGCGGCAGGCGGACGAGTGGCGGCGGACCGTCGCCCAGCCGGTCATCGACACCACCAACACGGGTGGCACCGCCGCGGCTCAGGCGCTCCTGAACGACGACAGCCGGCAGCGTTTCGACGAGCTGCGCAACGCGGTCGCCGCGCTCCAGGACGAGATCTTCGCCGCCCGGGAGGAGACCGCCCGGGACGTGGAGCGGACCGGCAACCTTCTGGTCGTACTCCTCATCGTCGCCGCCCTGGTGGTCGCCCTGGCCGCCATCGCGCTGCTGCTCTCGCTGGACCGGATGGTGCTGCGCCCACTGACCAACCTGGCCGGGCAGGTCCGGCTGGTCGCCACCGGCGACTACCGTCACCACATCGCCGGCAGCGGGCCGCCGGAGTTCCGGCAACTCGGCGATGACGTCGATGCGATGCGCCAGAAGATCGCGGCGGACCTCTCCGAGGTGCGCGAGGCCCGGGAGCGGATCGAGTGGGTCAACACGCAGTTGCAGAAGCAGGCCGAGGAGCTGACCCGGTCCAACCGTGACCTGGAGCAGTTCGCCTACGTCGCCTCGCACGACCTGCAGGAGCCGCTGCGCAAGGTGGCCAGCTTCTGCCAGCTGTTGCAGCGGCGGTACGCGGGCCGGCTCGACGAGCGGGCCGACCAGTACATCGCGTTCGCGGTGGACGGTGCGCAGCGGATGCAGCGTTTGATCAACGACCTGCTGGCCTTCTCCCGGATCGGTCGGCTCACCACCGGCTTCACCGACGTCGACCTGAACCGCCTGATGGAGGACGTGGCCGCCCAGACCGAGCCGGCCCGGCAGTACGCTGACGCCGAGCTGACCTGGGGTGAGCTGCCGGTGATCCGTGGCGAGGAGCCGCTGCTGACCAATCTGCTGGTCAACCTGATCAGCAACTCGGTCAAGTTCCGCCGGCCCGACGTGTCGCCGGCGGTGCACGTCTCGGCCCGGCTGGTCGGCGCGGAGTGGGAGATCACCTGCCAGGACAACGGCATCGGGATCGAGCCGGAGTTCGCCGACAAGATCTTCGTGATCTTCCAGCGGCTGCACGCCAAGGACGCGTACCCGGGCACCGGGATCGGGCTGGCGATCGTCAAGAAGATCGTGGAATACCACGGCGGCCGGGTCTGGGTGGAAACCGATGTCCCCGAGGGCGCGGCGATCCGGTTCACGCTGCCCGCGCTGCCGGCCGACGTCGAGGCCGAGCAGGCCGACGCCGGAGCCGGCGCAGCGCCGTCCGCCGGTGACGGTACGGTCGGTGGGGAGGCCGCTGGCCAGCCGGCGGAACGGCCCTCGGCCGACGCGGGCGGGACGGCACCCGCCGACGTGCCGCGCCCCGGCGATGTGCCGGAGCGCGGCGATGCGACGGAGCGCGGCGATGCGACGGAGCGCGGCGGCGCGTCGGACAGTGGCGGAACAGGTGGCGTGAAGGAGGCGGTGGGATGACCGCGCCGGCGGACGGCAACAGCCCGATCGAGGTGCTGCTGGTCGAGGACGACCCGGGTGACGTGCTGATGACCCGGGAGGCGTTCGAGGAGCACAAGCTGCGCAACCGGCTGAACGTCGTCTCCGACGGCGCCGAGGCGCTGGCCTACCTGCGCCGCGAGGGCCAGTACGCCGACGCGGTACTGCCCGACCTGATCCTGCTCGACCTGAACCTGCCCCGCCGGGACGGCCGGGAGGTGCTGAAGGAGATCAAGAAGGACGAGCAGCTCTGCCGGATCCCGGTGGTGGTGCTGACCACCTCGGCGGCCGACCAGGACATCCTGCGTAGCTACCAGCTGCACGCCAACGCCTACGTGACCAAGCCGGTCGACTTCGAGCGGTTCATCGCGGTGGTCCGGCAGATCGACGAGTTCTTCGTCAGCGTGGTGAAGCTGCCGCCGCGTGGCTGACACCCTGCTCGACGACGTCGCCGGGCTGTTGCGGGAGACCGCTGACCGAGTCGTACTGCCGTTGTTCCGTCACCTCGGCGCGGCCGACGTGACCGAAAAGGCCCCCGGTGAGCTGGTCACCGTCGCCGATCGCCGGGCCGAGGAGATGATCACCGCCGGGTTGCGCCGGCTGCGGCCGGGCTCGGTCGTGGTCGGTGAGGAGGCGGTGGCGGACGACCCCGGCCTGCTGGGTCAGGTGCGGTCCGCGGGCGACGTCTGGCTGGTCGACCCGATCGACGGCACCGCCAACTTCGCCGCGGGCCGGTGCCCGTTCGTGCTGATGGTCTCCCTGATCACCGACGGCGAACCGGTCGCCGGCTGGGTGCTCGACCCGCTGGCCGGGACGCTGGCCACCGCGCGCAGCGGTGCCGGGACGTACCTGGACGGACGCCCGCTGCGGCTGCCCACCGCGCCGCCGGTCGGCGCGTTGCGGGGTGCCGCGATGACCAGGTTCCTCCCGGAGCCCATCCGGCGCAGGGTCGAGGCGGGCGGCGCGCGGATCGGCGAGTTGCTGCCGGGCCAGCACTGCGCCGGCCGCGAGTACCTCGACCTGCTCACCGGTCGGCAGCAGTTCGTGCTCTTCTGGCGCACCCTGCCCTGGGACCACGGCCCGGGCACCTTCCTGGTCCGGGCCGCGGGCGGGGTGGCCCGCCGGTTCGACGGCACCGACTACCACCCCACCGGCACCGACCACGGTCTCCTGGTGGCCGTCGACGACCAGATCTGGACCGAGGTCCACGCCGCCCTCCTCGCCAGCTGACCCCGGAGGGTGGGGGCGGGGTTGCGGTGGGTCGATAGTTGGCGGGGCGCCGGGGTCGGGGGGCTGGTGGTGGGGGGTGGGTCCGGTATCCTGACCGGCGGTCTTCGCCAGCAGGCCGCCGACCGGCGCCGGCGAGGGCCGCCGCCGCGCAGTGATCTCACCGGGGGCCGGCGGCCGACGGAAGGATGCTTTCGTGCGCAGGTCCATGCCTATCTGGCGGCGTGCTCATCGGCCGCTGATCACCCTGCTCGCCGCCGTGGCGCTGCTGGTCGGGGTCGGTGCCGTGCCGGCGTACGCCGAGCCCAACGAGGGGGGCAGCAAGAAGCTGCGGGACGCCCTGGAGGCCACCGCCAAGGCGCACATCGAGGCCAAGCGCAAGCTCGACGGATCCAAGCGCAAGCAGAAGCAGCTGGCGACCGAGCTGGCCGACGTGGAGGGCCGGCTGGTCGAGCTGAACGTCCAGGTCGGTGAGGTGGCGGCGCAGTCCTACCGGGTCGGCCGGCTGAGCGCGGCGGCCGTGCTGCTGGACAGCGCCAGCCCGGAGGCGTTCGTGCAGCGGGCCGCCAGCCTCGACATGATGGCCCAGCGGGACGGACGCCGGGTACGCGAGCTGTCCGAGGCGCGCGAGGAGGCCCGGCAGGCCAAGCTCGCGATCAACGCCGAGGTGCGCGAGCAGACCAAGCAGCTCGCCGTGATGGCGAAGAAGAAGAAAGAGGCCGAGTCGGCCCTGGCGGCGGTCAGCTCGGGCAGCAGCGGCGGCTTCAGCGGCGGCAGCTCCACGTCGGCGAAGCCGGCCCCGCGCAACTCCGACGGCTCCTGGCCGAGCGAGTCCTGTTCGGTGAACGACCCGACCACCTCCGGCTGCATCACGCCGCGCACCCTGCACGCGCTCCAGCAGACCCAGGCCGCCGGCTACAAGCGGCACGTCTCCTGCTACCGCAGCGGCGGCTCGGGTGAGCACCCCAAGGGCCGGGCCTGCGACTTCGCCGCCGCCACCAACGGGTTCGAGAACCGGTCGGCCACCGGCGGGGACAAGTCGTACGGGGACAGCCTGGCGGCCTGGCACGTCCGCAACGCCGACCGGCTCGGCGTGCTCTACGTGATCTGGTACCGGCAGATCTGGCACCCGGGCACCGGGTGGCGGGCGTACGGCGGCAGCGGCAGCCCCGCCGCCGACCACACGAACCATGTTCATCTCTCGATGTACTGACCCGTGCCCCGCCGGTCGCTGCGTACCATCGCCACGGTGAACTCTCGATCGCCGGACCTCGCGGTCCCGTCCGCGCCCTCCGAACCGACGGCGCCGCGGGCCCTGCCCAACGGGCTCGCCGCGTTCCTGGTCTTCTACTCCAGCGGTGCCGTCCTGGTCCTGGAGACCGCCGCGTTGCGCCTGGTCGGGCCGTACGTGGGGGTCACCCTCCAGGTGACCAGCTCGGTCATCGGCATCGCGCTGGCCGCCATCGCGTACGGGGCGTGGGCCGGCGGCTGGCTGGCCGACCGGCGTAACCCGCGCACCCTGCTGGCGCCGGCGCTGGTGCTCTCCGGCATCGCCACCGCGATCACCCTGCCCGCGGTGCGGTACGCCGGCGAGGTGCTGCGCGGCGGTGCGGTCAGCGGCGTGCTGCTGCTGGTCGCGGTGGCCGTCTTCGCGCCCGCGATGCTGCTCTCCGCGGTCAGCCCGCTGGTGGTCAAGCTCCAGCTCGCCGATCTGCGGCGGACCGGTCAGGTGGTCGGCCGGCTCTCCGGCATCGGCACGCTGGGCGCCGTCACGGCCACCCTGGTCACCGGCTTCGTGCTGGTGGCCGCCCTGCCCAGCACGGTCATCCTGTTCGGGCTGGCCGCCTCGCTCGGCATCACCGGGATCGCGCTCGGCGTGTACCTGCACCGGCAGGACAAGGCGGCGCTGCCCGGCCCGGCCCGGCTCAAGGCCGCCCTGGCGGTGCTCGGCCTGGCCGGGGCCGGGCTGACCATGGTCGCGCCGAACCCGTGCGACGTCGAGACGGCCTACCACTGCGCCCGGGTCGAGGCCGACCCCGGCCGGGCCAGCGGGCGGACGCTGCTGCTCAACTCGGCCCAGCACTCGTACGTGGACCTGGCCGATCCGACCCACCTGGAGTACGCGTACACCCGGTGGATCGGGGCGGTGGCCGACGTGGTCGCCCCCTCGGGCCAGCGGCTCGACGCGCTGCACCTGGGCGGGGGCGGGTTCACCGTGCCGCGCTACCTGACCGCCACCCGGCCCGGCACCGACAACCTGGTCTTCGAGATCGACGGCGGGCTGGTCGAGTTGGGCGAGCGGCGGCTCGGCGTACGCCAGGGGCCGGACCTGCGGGCGGTGGTGGGCGACGCCCGGCTGCTGGTGGCCGCGGAGCCGACCGGCAGCCGTGACCTGGTGGTCGGCGACGCCTTCGGGCACCTGGTGGTGCCCTGGCACCTGGCCACCCGGGAGATGGCCGCGGAGATCCGGCGGGTCACCCGGCCCACCGGGGTGTACGTGCAGAACGTCATCGACTACCCGCCGCTGCGGTTCATCCGCAGCGAGGTGGCGACCGTCGCCGCCGAGTTCCGGCACGTCGCGCTGGTCGCGCCGCCGGAGGCGCTGGCCGGTGAACGGGGCGCCAATTTCGTCATCATGGCCTCCGACTCGCCGCTGCCGCTGGCGGCGGTGCGGGCCCGGCTGGACGCCGGCAACGAGCCGGTCAGCCTCCTCTCCGGCGGTGATCTGGCGGACTTCGTCGGTGACGCGATGGTGCTGACCGACGACTACGCCCCGGTGGACCAACTGCTCGCGACCGCCTGATCGGGTGATATCGCCGACCGAATCCGCCCAGAAAGGTGTAGCCGGGTTCGCGTCGGGCAACAACGCCGACCATGGGTGGCGGGACAGGCAGGGGCGCGCAGCTGCTCGGTGAGCGGTACCGGCTCATCGAGCAACTCGGCGCGGGCGGGATGTCGGTGGTCTGGCGCGGCTACGACGAGGTGCTCGGCCGCCAGGTGGCGGTCAAGGTGCTCGCGTCGCGGCTGGCCAGCGACCGGGCGTTCCGGCACCGGATCCGGATCGAGGCCCAGGCCGCCGCCCGACTCTGCCACCCCAACATCACCAACGTGTACGACTACGGCGAGTCCGAGCAGGCCGGGCTGGCCGTGCCGTACGTGGTGATGGAGCTGATCGACGGCGGCCCGCTCACCGCGCGGCTCGGCCGCGACCGCCGCCTGCCCTGGCGGGAGGCGGTGACGGTGGCCGCGGAGGTCGCCTCCGCGCTGGCCACCGCGCACGCCCGCGGTGTGGTGCACCGGGACGTCACACCCGGCAACGTGATGCTCACCGCCACCGGGGTGAAGATGGTCGACTTCGGCATCTCGGCGCTGGTCGGGGAGAGCGAGAAGGGTCCGGACGGCACCCTGCTCGGCACCCCGGCCTACCTCGCGCCGGAACGGCTCGACGACGGCCAGGTCAGCCCGGCCACCGACGTCTACGCGGTCGGGCTGCTGCTGTACCGGATGCTCACCGGCCGGCTGCCCTGGCAGGCCGAGACCACCACGCAGATGCTGCGGGCGCACATGTACCGCAAGCCCGAGCCGATGCCGCCGGTGCCGGACCTGCCCGACCTGGTCGCCGACCTGGTCCACCGTTGCCTGGCGAAGCGGCCGACGGACCGGCCGGCCTCCGCCGAGCTGGCCCGGACCCTCGGCGAGGCGGCCGGAAAGGCGCCGATCGTGCCGGTGCCCGCCGCCGACCGCGAGGCCGACCCGATGCTGCTGGCCGGTGCCGGGACCACGATCCTGCCCTGGTCGGCGGCGACCGGCGCGCTGCCCTTCGTCGGCCTGCGCACCCGCCGCACGCTGGACCGTCGCCGTCGGGTCGAGTCGGTGTTGGCCGCCGCCGCGCTGATGGCGGTGACGGTGACGGTCTGGGGCGTCACCTCGTACCGCCCGGCCAGCGGGGGCATCGACCGGCCGACCCAGGCCCGGATGGGTGGCGAGCAGCGGATTCCCTGCCAGGTCGCGTACGCGCTGCGCAAGGACTCCGGCAAGGACTTCACCGCCGAGTTGAGCCTGACCAACACCGGCGACCGGGAGCTGCGTGACTGGACCATGCGGTTCGCCTTCCCCAGCCAGCAGCAGGTGACCGGGGCGAAACCCGCGTCGGTACGCCAGCAGGGGCGGGCGGTCGCCGTGCAGGCCGCCCCGAAACGGCCGGCGTTGGCGCCGGGCGCCACCGAGAAGGTGACCCTGACCGGGACGTACACCGGGGTAAATCCGCTCCCGGTGGAGTTCCGGATCGGTGACGCGCTCTGCGGGGTGCAGGTCTCCGGCATCGCCGGCACCGCCCCGAGCCCGAAGCCGACGCCCGCCAAGTCGGTCAAGGCCGCGGCCGGGTCCGGCGGCGCCGGTGGCACCAAGGCCAAGCCGGCCTCCGCCAAAGCCAAGCCAGCCTCCGCCAAGGCCAAGCCAGCCTCCAAGGCGAAGCCGGAGGGCGCCAAGGCGAAGTCGGAGGGGCCCAAGGCGAAGCCGGACGGCGCCAAGGCGAAGTCGGAGGGGGCCGCAGCCAAGCCGGGGAAGGAGACGGGGGCCGGGAAGGAGGCCGAGCCGGGCAAGGAGCAGCCGAAGCCGGCGAGCCCCGGCGAGGGCGGATAGGCCGAACGCCGGGCCGGCAGGCGGTCAGTGAAGCGCGGAGAAGCGCTGGATCTGGTCGATGGTCCCCTCGACGATGAGCGTGCTGTCCTGGTCGAGTGCCAGACCGTCGGAGACGTAGCGGAACCGGCCCTCGTCCGGCGGTTTGATCCCGATGACCCGTATCCCGTACCGGTCCAACAGCTGCAACTCGGTCAGTACCTGACCGACCAGCGCTCGGGGCACCCGCATCTTGGCGATGGCGAAGGCGTCGCCGAACTCCATGAAGTCGAGCAGGTTGCTGACGATCAGGTGGGCCACCCGTTCTCCGGTCTCCCGCTCGGGAAAGATCACGTGGTGGGCGCCGACCGAGGAAAGGATCTTCGCGTGCTGCCCGGAGGTCGCCCGGGCCCAGATCTCCGGCACGCCGAGTTCGACCAGCGCGAGCACGGTCAGCACGCTGGCCTCCACCGAAGCGCCGATGGCGACCACCGCGCGGCGGAGATCCGCTACCCCGAGTTGCCGTAGCGCCTGCTCCTCGGTGCCGTCGGCCTGGGCGACCCGGTCGAGCTGGCTCGACCACTTCTGCACCTGCTCGGCGTTGCGATCGACGGCCAGCACGTCGTGGCCGAGCTTGACCAGCGAGTCGGTGAGGTGCCAGCCGAAGCGCCCCAACCCGATCACCACTATGCCTTCCCGTTCCTTGCCCTTAGCCAACAATGGGTTGCTCCTCTGGGTAGCGGTACAGCCGTCGTCGGGTGTTCAGGGCGATCGCGGATCCCAGGGTGAGTGGCCCGACCCGGCCGATGTACATCAGTGTGGTCAGCAGCAGTTGCCCTTCGGCGGGCAGCGACGGTGCGAGTCCGACCGACAGGCCGGCGGTGCTGAATGCCGAGGTGACCTCGAACAGCGCCCGGTAGAAGGCGACGTGTTGGGTGATCAGAATCAGCAGGAATGTGCCGAGCACCACCACGGCGACGCTGAGCAGGGCGACGGTGAGCGCCTGCCGCTGGCTGGACGTGGCGACCCGGCGCTGCCCGACCGTGACGTCCGGCTCGCCGCGCAGTTCGGCCCAGATGACGAAGGCGAGGAGGAAGAAGGTGGTCACCTTGATCCCGCCGGTGGTGCTCGCGCTGCCGCCGCCGATGAACATCAGGGCGATCAGCAGGGGGTAGCTCTCCTCCCGGAGCGCATCGATCGGGATGACCTCGAAACCGGCGGACCGGCCGAGGGCCAGCTGACTGAAGGCGTCCATGACCTTGCCGGGAACGCCGTGCCGGCCGATGCTCTGCGGGTTGGTCCACTCGGCGATCAGCAGGATCAGGGAGCCGAAGACGAGGAGGACGACCGTGCCCCAGATGGTCAACTTGGTGGCGACTCCCCAGTGGACCGGCCGACGCCACCCGCGGGCCGCCTCGAAGAGCGCGGGGAAGCCGAGCCCGCCGATGATGCCGCCGAAGGTGAGCGGCAGGAGGATCCACGGGTCGCCGGAGAAGCCCAGGAGGCCGTGCGAGTAGAGCGAGAAGCCGCCGCTGTTGAAAGCCTGGACCGAATGGAAGGTGGCCGACCAGAGCGCGCGCCACGGCGGGTAGTCGTAGGCGAGCCAGAGTCGGGCGGTGACGATGGCCGTCATCACCGCCTCGCAGGCCAGCACCGTCGCGGCGATGTGTGCCAGGAGGCGACGTACGTCGCCGGGACGGTACTCCGCGGACTCGGCCTGCACGAGCAGCCGGTTGCGCAGGCCGAGCTGCCGCGACACGGTGAGGATCACCAGCGCCGCGCCGGTCAGGATGCCGAGGCCACCCAGCTGGGTGAGGATGGTGATCAGTGCCAGCCCGAAGCCGGACCAGTAGTGCGGGGTGTCGGTGATCGCCATGCCGGTGACCGAGGTCGCCGAGGTGGAGGTGAACAACGCCGTGACGAATGGTGCGTTCTTCCCCTCGACCGTGGCCAGGGGCAGCATCAGCGCGACGGTGCCGAGCATGATCGCCACCAGGAACCCGAGCGGCACCAGCCGTACGGGGTGACGAAGTTGCCGGCGCACCAGACAATCTTCTGACTCCACCCGATATCAGGGTGCGGAAACCGAAATCCCGAGGATTCACCGGATGGTCAGGTAAGCACCAACCTTCGGTCAGGACGGAAGGGTCTGCTGAGCGGGTTCCATCGATGAGAGGAGACCGCTTTGCGACGTACCCTTTCCGTCCTCGGTGTGTCGGTGGCCCTGCTGGCCGGCGCGGTGGCCACGCCCACGATGGTCGCCTCGGCAAGGCCGCCGGGCGACGCGGACCCGGCGCGGGCCGGCGACCAGCCGGTCGTGATCGGCCACCGGGGTGCCAGCGGCTACCGGCCGGAGCACACCCTGGAGGCGTACCGGCTGGCGATCCGGATGGGCGCCGACTACATCGAACCGGACCTGGTCGCGACCGCCGACGGCGTGCTGGTCGCCCGGCACGAAAACGAGATCAGCGGTACGACCGACGTGGCGACCCGGCCCGAGTTCGCCGATCGCCGGACCAGCCGGACCATCGACGGCGTGTCGGTGACCGGCTGGTTCACCGAGGACTTCACCCTCGCCGAGCTGCGGACGCTGCGCGCCAAGGAGCGGCTGCCACAGGTGCGGGTGACCAACACCGCCTTCGACGGCCAGTTCCAGGTGCCCACCTTCCAGGAGGTGATCGACCTGGCCAGGGCCGAGGGGAAGGCCCGGGGCCGGGTGATCGGCGTCTACCCGGAGACCAAGCACCCGACGTACTTCGCCTCGATCGGGCTGCCCCTGGAGGAGCCGCTGGTCGAGGTGCTCCGCCGGGCCGGCTGGACGAAACGGTCCGCGCCGGTCATCATCCAGTCCTTCGAGACGGCCAACCTGCGGCGGTTGGATCGGATCATCGACGTACGCCTGGCCCAGCTGCTCGACGCCGCCGGCCGCCCGTACGACTTCACCGTCTCCGGCGACCCCCGCACGTACCGTGACCTGGCCACCCCCGCCGGCCTGAAGTGGATCGCCCGGTACGCCGACGGGATCGGTGCGCACAAGAACCTGATCGTGCCGCGCGACGCCGCCGGCAAGCTGCTCGCCCCGACCACGCTGGTCCGCGACGCGCACAAGGAGAAGCTGATCGTGCACGCCTGGACCTTCCGGGCGGAGAATCAGTTCCTTCCGGTCGACTTCCGCATCGGCGCCGACCCGAACGCCCGCGGCGACATCCAGGCCGAATACGAACTCTTCTACCGCCTCGGCCTGGACGGCGTCTTCACCGATCACCCCGACACCGCCGTGGCCGCCCGCGCCGCCCTACCCCGCCGCTAACCCGCTTCTCACCCCGCCCCCCGCCCCGCCTCGCCATCCCACCCCACCCCGCCCCACCCGGACGACGGCCCGCTCGCGCCGCTCGGCACCGCAACTTCCCTGATGTTGCTGTCTCGACTTGAGTTGACCCAGCAACATCAGGGAAGTTGCCGCTGCGGCAGGGGCGGGCCCGGAAGCCCCACACGGGCGCGGTCGGGCCACTGGGTGTTCTGCGACCGTCCGCCCGACGGCGGGGGCCGATGCTGCCGCCTGGCCGACCACGACGGGCCCTGTCGATCGCCCGGGGCCTGACGTGACTTCAGCACGGTCACCCGGGCCCGTGCGGTTCGGCGACGGTAGTGGCGGGGGGCGACACACGGCCGCCCGTCGCCGTGGGACCGTGGACCATCGTCCTGCTGGGCCGTCACCGTCTGGTCATCGCGGTTGTAACCGAGGGCCACCCCACCCCTGTTACTTGTGTGTTTCCGCCACATGGCCCGTGGGTGACGTCACTTCTAGCGTGAGCCGACACATAAGGTTTCCTCCCCCTGAATTCTCACCTGGAGTCGCAATGACGGTCCGGACGACGCGGCGGGTGTTGCTGTCCGCCGCAACGATGATGGCCGCGGCGATCGCCGCCACGGCCTGTGGCAGCCCGCAGGACACCGCCAACGGCGGCGGCGACAGCGCCGCCCCGGTGAAGGTCGGTCTGGTCTACTCCCAGTCGGGAGCGCTGGCCAGTTACGGAAAGCAGTACATCGAGGGGTTCCGGGCCGGCCTGGACTTCGCCACCAACGGCAGCAACAAGGTGGGCGACCGGGCGATCGAGATCACCGAGGTCGACGACGCGGGTGACCCGGCGAAGGCGGTCTCTGCGGCCAAGGACCTGATCGGCAAGGGGCACAAGATCATCGCCGGTTCGACGGCGTCCGGCGTGGCGCTCCAGGTGGCCCCGATCGCCGCCCAGAACCAGGTCCTGTTCATCTCCGGGCCGGCCGCCACCGACGCGGTGACCGGCGCGAACAGGTACACGTTCCGTTCCGGCCGGCAGTCGTACCAGGACGTGGTGACCGCCAGGTCGTTCATCGGTGACCCGGCCGGCAAGAAGGTCGTGGTCTTCGCCCAGGACGGTGCGTTCGGCGACGCCAACGAGGCGGCCGTCAAGGCCGTCATCGGTGGTGCCGGCGCGACCGTCAGCGCCGTGCGGGCCCCGGCCAGCGCGACCGAGTTCACCCCGTTCGCCAGCCAGATCAAGTCCGCCAAGCCGGACCTGCTCTTCGTCGCCTGGGCCGGCACCACCGCCCCGGCCATGTGGCAGACCCTCGACCAGCAGGGCGTACTCACCGCCACCACGGTCGTCACCGGGCTGGACATCCGCGCCTCGTGGCCCACCTTCGGCGCGGCCGGCAGCAAGATCTCCTTCCTCTCGCACTACTTCGACGGGGCCAGCGACACCGAGGCGGCCAAGGCCGCGAAGGCGAAGATTCCCGGCGGCACGCTCGACCTGTTCCACCCGGACGGCTTCGCCGCCGCGCAGATGGTGGTCCGGGCCGTGCAGGAGGGGGGCGACGACGTCGACAAGATGATCACCGCGTTGGAGGGGTGGAGCTTCGAGGGCGTGAAGGGCACCATGACCATCCGGGCCGAGGACCACGCCCTGCTCCAGCCGATGTACCAGGCCAGCCTCACCGGCAGCGGCGACACCTTCACCGCCAGCGCCCAGAAGGCGCTCGCCGGTGACGAGACCGCCCCGCCGGTCCAGGCGATGAAGGGCTGACGAAAGGATGCTCGCCACCCGCGGTCTGACCTGGCGGATCGGTGAGGTCGCCATCGTCGACTCCGTCCACCTCGACCTGGCGCCCGGGGAGTTCCTCGGCGTGATCGGGCCCAACGGCGCCGGCAAGACCTCACTGTTCAACCTGATCACCGGCCTGCGCCGGGCCACCGAAGGTCGGGTCACCCTGGACGGGCGGGACATCTCCGCCCTCCCGCCGCACCGGCGGGCCCGCCTCGGGCTGGGTCGTACCTTCCAGGCGTCCTCGGTCTTCGGCTCGCTCAGCGTGCGGGAGAACGTCCGGCTCGCCGTACAGGCGCACCGCGGGGGCTCGATGAAGCTGTGGCGGCGGGCGGCGGCCGACCGGGAGGTGGCCGCCGCCGCCGACGCGGCGCTCGACCGGGTCGGCCTGACCCACCGGGGTACGGCGCTTGCCGGCACCCTCGCCCACGGCGAGAAGCGCAAGCTGGAGATCGCCCTGCTGCTGGCCGGCGAACCACGGGTGATGCTGCTGGACGAGCCGATGGCCGGGGTCAGCGCCGAGGACGTGCCGGAACTGGTCCGGGTGATCCGGTCGCTGACCGGGGACAGCGGGCGAGCGGTGCTGATGGTCGAGCACCACATGGACGTGATCCTGGAGCTGGCCGACCGGATCGCCGTGATGCACCACGGCGCGCTGCTGGCCTGCGACACCCCGGAGACGGTGATGGCCAACCCGACCGTGCAAGAGGCGTACCTGGGGGAGTCGCTCTGATGGAGCCGATCTTGACGGTGGAGGCGCTGTCGGTCCGGATCGCCGGGCTGCACATCCTCCAGGGGGTGTCGTTCACGGTCGGGCCCACCGGGGTGACCGTGCTGCTCGGCCGCAACGGCGTCGGCAAGACCACCACCCTGCGTGCCGTCGTCGGGCTGACCCCCCGCAACGGCGAGGCGCAGGGCACGGTCCGGATGGGCGGGCAGACCCTGCTCTCCCAACCGACCCACCGCCTGGTCCGCGGCGGGCTCGGCTACGTGCCGGAGGACCGGTGCGTCTTCGCCGGGCTCACCGTCGCGGAAAATCTGCGGCTCGCCGAGCGGCGCGGCACCACCCCGGCGTACGACCGGGTGTTCGCGCTCTTCCCCGAGCTGGAGCGGCGGGCCCGGCAACGGGCCGGCTCGCTGTCGGGCGGGCAGCAGCAGATGCTCGCCATCGGCCGGGTGCTGCTCAACGACAACCGGCTGCTGCTGGTCGACGAGCCGACCAAGGGGTTGGCGCCGAAGGTGGTGACCGAGGTGGCCGAGGTGCTGGAACGGGTGGCGGAATCCGTACCGGTGCTGCTGGTCGAACAGAACCTGGCCGTGGTCCGGCGGCTGGCCCGCGACGCGGTGGTGCTCGCCGCCGGCCGGGTGGCCTGGACCGGTGACGCCCAGGAGTTGCTGCGGGAGACCGCGCTGACCAGGTCGCTGCTCGGCGTCGGCTCGGCGGAGGTGCACCACTGATGGACACGATCATCCTGTTGACGTTGACCGGGCTCGGCCTGGCGGCGCTCTACTTCCTCGTCGCCTCCGGCCTGTCGCTGGTCTTCGGCCTGGCCGACGTGCTCAACTTCGCGCACGGGCTCTTCCTCGGCGTCGGCGCGTACGCCACCTGGTGGGCGGCCGGGAACCTGCCCGGCGCCGGGCCGGAAGGCTTCGGTTTCGTGGTGGCGGTCGCCTTCGGGGTGGCCGCCGGCACGCTGATGGCGGTGCTGGTGGAGCTGGTGCTGATCCGGCCGCTCTACTCCCGCACCATCGAGCAGGTGCTGGTCACCGTGGGCCTCTCGCTGGCCGGGGTGGCGCTGTTGCAGGCCACCTGGGGGGCGGACGCCCGGCCGTTCCCCCGCCCGGAGTGGACCCGGCAGGTGACGTCGATCCTCGGTGCGCAGGTGCCCAACGGGGGGCTGCTGCTCATCGTCGCCGCGGCGCTGGTGCTCGGCGCGATCCTGGCCTTCCTCCGCTGGACCCGCTACGGCCTGATCATCCGGGCCGGAGTGGAGAACCGGGAGATGGTCACCGCGCTGGGCATCGACGTACGCAAGGCGTTCACCCTGGTCTTCGCCATCGGCGGGGCGGCCGCGGCGCTGGCCGGGGCGCTGGGCAGCGTCTACTTCGGCACCGTCTCGCCCCAGCAGGGCGGCTCATTGCTGATCTTCGCGTTCATCGTGGTGGTCATCGGCGGCATGGGCTCGGTGGTCGGGTCCGCGTACGCGGCGGTCGCGGTCGGGCTGCTGCAACAGTTCGTGAACTACTACGGCACCTCCGGGCTGGGCGACATCTGCGTAGTCGCGCTGCTGGCCGTGGTGCTGCTCCTGCGCCCGCAGGGCATTGCCGGAAAGGTGGCTACGGCATGACCGAGGTCAAGAGTCCCGAAGTGTCGACGCCTGCCGCGGCACCGCCGGAGCCGACCGCCGCGTCGACCCGGTGGGCCCGGATCCGCCCGTTCCTGCCGCTGGCCGTGCTGGCCGTGGCGCTGTTCCTGCCGTACTCGACGCTGCACCTGCCGGGCATCCTGGAGGGCGCGCTGAACTCGCCGGGCACCCTGCAACTGCTCGCCGTCTGCCTGGTCTTCGGCGGCCTGGCGGCCGGGTACGACCTCCTCTTCGGGCGGACCGGGATGCTCTCCTTCGGGCACGCCCTCTACTTCGCCGCCGGGGTGTACGGCACCGACATCCTGATCACCCGGGCCGGGCTGCCACTCTGGCAGGCCGCGCCACTGGCGATCGTCGGTGGGACCACTCTCGCCGGCCTGGTCGGCGCGGTGGCGTTGCGTACCGTCGGCATCGCCTTCGCCATGGTGACGCTGGCCTTCGCCCAGGTCGGGGCGATCCTGGTGGCCCGGGACTTCGGCGGGCTCACCGGCGGCGAGGAGGGGCTGCCGCTGGATGTCGCCGGGCTGCCGGCCGGGCTGGTCGGGGTCGCCAACACGGTCAACCTGTACTGGCTGGCGCTGGCGTACCTGGTCGTGGTGGTCTTCGTGGTGCACCGGGTGACCGGCTCGCCGACCGGACGGGTGCTGGCCGGGGTGCGGGACGACGAGCGGCGGATCGGCGTGCTCGGGCTGGATCCGTACCGCTACAAGCTGGTCGCCTTCACCCTGGCCGGCGGCCTCGCGGCGGCCGGCGGGGTGGTCTACTGCCTGATCGTCGGCGGCGCCTCGCCGCACATCACCAGCAGCGAACTCACCCTGTCGCTGCTGGTGATGGTGGTGCTCGGCGGGCCGGGCACGCGCTGGGGCCCGGTGCTGGGCGGCATCCTCTACATGTACCTGGACCACCGCCTGGTGTCCTTCGGCACCTCCGACGCGGTGAACGCGCTGCCGGCCTTTCTCAGCCGGCCGCTCTCCCAGCCGCTCTTCGTCCTCGGCACCGTCTTCATCCTGGCCGTCTACTTCTTCCCCGGCGGCCTGGCCAGCCTCGCCCCCCGCCTCGCCCTGCTCCGCAACTCCCTGCGCCTCGGGGACCGGGGTCAGCCGTTCAGGAGGTCGTAGGCGGCGGTGGGTGCCTTCTGTGCCTCGTCCTCGGTGAAGGCGACGATCTCGGGGGCGCTGCCGAAGTCGAAGTACTCGACGACGTACGTCGACTCCTTCTGCTTGCCGGCCGCCGGGATCTCCAGCGTGAGCGAGGAGAGGTTGCCGTCCGCGCCCACGACCGCGCTGAGCGGGATCTGCGCGGCGTCGTCGCCGAGGGTGACCACACCCTCCAGGGCATCCGCCAGCTCCGGCGCGGTGGCGAGATCGATCAGACCGCTGTACGTGCCACCCTCGCCGGCCTGGACGTCGGTGGCCGCGCGGATGATCGCCTCCGCGTTGCCCGGGTCGGTGCCCTCGTAGGTGGGCAGGGAATCCGGGCCCTCGATCTTTGTCGGGTCCAGCTCCATCCACTTGGTGGGCAGCTTCATCAGTTTCTGGATGTCCTGGGCACCCTTGAAGTTGACCTTCATCCAGGTGCGTGACTCGACCATCCGGAAGGACATCTCCAGGGTGAAGTCCTTGTCCTCGGTGACGGTGTCGATGTCCATGCCGCGGTTTGCCGGGTCGACCACACCGGAGACGTCGCCCGAGGCGTCGCTGGTGGTGAAGCGGAAGGGCAGATCCTGCTCGTTCGGCACCGCCGCCAGCAGCTGCTGCTTCGGGTCCGGCGGCGCCGCCTCCCGGCCGAACTTGACGTCGCAGCCGGCCACCAGGGTCGCAGCCAGCAGGGCGACCGCCGTGACCGCGGAGCGCCGGATGATCGTGGTGGTGCCGGTTCGCTGAGTCATCTCGTCTCTCTCTCGCGGCTCGAACGGGCATCGTATGACAGGGCCGCCGGGACGGGGCGGGCGCTGGTAGAAAGGCCGGATGAGCCAGGAACGGACGGCGGTCCGGCAGCGGGCCGAGGCGGTGCTGCGGCGGCTGGCCGGCGCGGACGCCCGGCTCCGCGAGGACCAGTGGCGGGCGATCGAGGCGCTGGTGGTGGACCGGCGGCGGGTGCTCTGCGTGCAACGCACCGGGTGGGGCAAGTCCGCGGTCTACTTCGTGGCCACCGCGCTGCTGCGCCAGGGCGGCGAAACCCGCCCGGCCGGCCCGACGGTGATCGTGTCGCCGCTGCTGGCGCTGATGCGCAACCAGGTCGACGCCGCGGCGCGCGCCGGCATCCGGGCCCGGACCATCAACTCGGCCAACCTCGACGAGTGGGACGAGATCACCGGCGAGATCCACGCGGGTGTGGTGGACGTGCTGCTGATCAGCCCGGAACGGCTCAACAATCCGGACTTCCGGGACGGTGTACTGCCGAGGCTGGCGGCCACCACCGGCCTGCTGGTGGTCGACGAGGCGCACTGCGTGTCGGACTGGGGGCACGACTTCCGGCCGGACTACCGCCGGCTGCGGACCTTCCTCGGCAACCTGCCAGAGCAGACGCCGGTGCTGGCGACCACCGCCACCGCCAACGCCCGGGTCACCCAGGACGTGGCCGAGCAGCTCGGCACCGAGCTGGCCGCGCCGGCCGGGCCGCGGCCGGACGTCCTGGTGCTGCGGGGCAGCCTGGACCGGGAATCGCTACGGCTGGGCGTACTCGACCTGCCGAGCCCGGCACACCGGCTCGGCTGGCTCGCCGACCACCTGGACCGGCTCCCCGGCTCGGGCATCGTCTACACGCTGACCGTCGCCTCGGCGACCGAGACCACCGAGTTCCTGCGGTCGCGGGGCTGGCCGGTGGCCGCGTACACCGGGCAGGCCGAGGACGCCGACCGCCGCGCCGCCGAGCAGGACCTGCTCGACAACAAGATCAAGGCGCTGGTCGCGACCAGCGCGCTCGGCATGGGCTTCGACAAGCCGGACCTCGGTTTCGTGGTGCACCTGGGCGCGCCACCGTCGCCGATCGCGTACTACCAGCAGGTCGGCCGGGCCGGCCGGGCCGTCGAGCACGCCGAGGTGCTGCTGCTGCCCGGCACCGAGGACGCGGCCATCTGGCGCTACTTCGCCTCGCTCGCCTTCCCGCCCGAGGAGCAGGTCCGCACGGTGCTCGCCGCCCTGCACACCGACCGGCCGCTCTCCACCCAGGCCCTGGAACCCCTGGTCGACCTGCGTCGGGCCCGGCTGGAGCTGATGCTCAAGGTGCTCGACGTGGACGGCGCGGTCCGCCGGGTGCGCGGTGGCTGGCTCGCCACCGGCGAGCCCTGGGTCTACGACGCGGCCCGGTTGCGCCGCGTCGCCGCCGCTCGCACCGCCGAGCAGCAGGCCATGCTCGGGTACGCGTCGACGACCGGTTGCCGGATGCGGTACCTGCGGGAATGCCTGGACGACGCGGAGGCCGTCGACTGTGGCCGGTGTGACCGCTGCGCGGTGGCACTGTTCCCACCCGAGGTGTCGCCGGCCGCGCTGACCGCCGCGCAGAACTTCCTCGGACGTCCCGGCGTCCAGATCGCGCCAAAGAAGCTCTGGCCGACCGGGTTGTCGGCGGTCGGCGTACCGCTGAAGGGGCGCATCGCTCCGGCGGAGCAGGCGCTGCCCGGCCGGGCCGTCGGGCGGCTCTCCGACCTCGGCTGGGGTGGGCGGCTGCGGGGCCTGGTCGGGCCGGATGCGCCGGACGGCACCGTGCCCGACGACGTGGCCGCCGCGGTGATCGAGGTGCTCAAGTCGTGGGCGCACGGCGACGACCCGTGGCCGAGCCGCCCGGCGGGGGTGGTCGCGGTCGACTCGCGTACCCACCCGCTGCTGGTCGGCTCGCTGGCCGAACGGATCGCCGCCGTCGGGCGGCTGCCCCTGCTGGGCCGGGTGACCGCGGCCGGGCCGCCGGCCGGCGGCGGCCCGCGCGGCAACAGCGCCCAGCGGGTACGCGCCCTGCACGGCGCCCTCACCGTCCCGGACGCCCTGTCCGACGCCCTCGCCGACCTGGCCGCCCCGATCCTTCTCGTCGACGACCTGATCGACACCGGCTGGACCATGACCATGGCGGCCCGCGAACTCCGCCGCGCCGGTGCTCCCGACGTCCTACCACTGGCCCTGGCCCTCACCGGCTGACCCCCGGCGGGCAGGGGCCGGCAGGGCGGTTACGGTGGGTGCATGGCTGACCAGGAACCCGCCGCGCCCGCGCTCGGGTCGGTGCGGGTCGCCGAGCGGCCGGCGGCGGGCAGCGACCCCGCTGCGGTTTCCGCGGTGCCGGACCGGGCCACGCTGCGGCTGGCCCTGGTGGTCGGCGGGCTGGTGCTGGCCGTGCTGCTCGGGTTCGGGCTCGGCCGGCTGAACGGCGGCGGGGCCGCGGTGGGCGGGGCGGAGAGCGCGCTGGCCGACCACAGCCACGCTCCCGGCGTCGGGGCACACTCGCACGGCGCGGACCAGGCCGCGGCGGCCGACGCCGGTGGTCTGGCGGTCAGCCGGGACGGTTACACGCTCACCCCGCTGACCGCCGGGTTCACCGCCGGCCGCACCGGTGAGCTGCGGTTCCGGATCGACGACGGGCAGCGCCGGACGGTCACCCGCTTCGCGGTCGTGCACGACAAGCCGATGCACGTGATCGTGGTACGCCGGGACCTGACCGGCTACCAGCACCTGCACCCCACCATGGCGCCGGACGGCACCTGGTCGGTGCCGCTCACCCTGCCGCAGCCGGGCATCTGGCGGGCGTACGCCGACTTCACGGCGCTCGCCGACGACGGCCGACAGACGGCCACCACGCTCGGCGTGGACCTGGTCGCCCCCGGCGACTACACCCCGCGCCCGCTGCCCGCCCCGACGACCACGACCACCGTCGACGGATTCACCGTCGGCTACGAGGGCACGCCGGAACCCGGGTTGACGGTGCCGCTCGCCTTCCGGGTCACCGGTCCGGACGGCGCGGCTCCGACCCTGGAGCGCTACCTCGGCGCGTACGGCCACCTCGTCGCGTTGCGCGACGGTGACCTCGGCTACCTGCACGTGCACCCGGAGCCGGAGTTGATCGACGGCACGATCCGGTTCTGGCTGACCACGCCGGGACCGGGGCGGTACCGCCTCTACCTGGACTTCGCCACCGGCGGCGAGGTGCGGACCGCCGAGTTCACGGTGATCGTCGAGTAGACCCGGCGGGGGGTCAGCCGGCCCGGCGGATCGGCCGGCGGGCGAGGTAGCGCAGCAGGTCGCGGATGTGGTGCTTCTCCTCGACCGGCACGCTGGGGTCCGCCAGCCGTTGCAGGATCACCCGCACGTCGGACTCGACCTGGCTGTCGTCCCCGCGCCGCCGCGGGGGCGCGCCGGCATCGGGCAGGCCGAGCGCCCGGAACGCCGCCGCCACCGGTAGATCCAGCGCGGCACAGAAGCCGCGGACCTTGGCCAACTCGGGGTAGTCCTGCCAGTCGCCGGCCAACCAGCGGAAGACTGTGGAGCGACCGACGCCGGTGTGTGTGGCCAGGTCGGTGACCGTCCACCCGCGTTCCTCGCGAGCCTCGTCGATAGCCCGGCGCACGAAGCGCGCGAACGCCATCTGTGGCGAAACCTCTGCCGAACCCATCCGGTGGGTCTTCCCTCCCGACCGGCACCCGACGGTGCGTTCTTCGAGAGTAGTACGGGAGGGGTGCGAATCAATTGACTGACCGACCAGCCGGTCCCAGTGGCGGGACCGGATTCGGCGACCGGTCCGGCGGCAGCTGCGTGAGCAGCATCTCCAGCCGCGGCGTGACCTGCCACTGGGCGACCAGCTCCCGATACTCCGTACGCTGGTCGGCGGTCGGTACGGAATCTGTACGCCGGGCCCGGATCAGCAGGTTGCGCGGGGTGTGCGCGGAGTCGACGAACTCGACCACCTCGGCCCGGTAGCCGTGCAGCCGCAGCAGGCCGGCCCGCAGCGCGTCGGTGAGGACGTCCGCGAAGCGCTCCCGCAGGATGCCCTGCCGGGTCAGCAACTCGTACGGCGCCGGGGCCGGCCGGGCCCGCAACTGCGCCGCGATGTCGTGGTGGCAGCACGGCGCGGCGAGCACCCAGCGGGCCTCCCAGCGCACCGCCCGGGCCAGCGCCTCGTCGGTGGCGGTGTCGCAGGCGTGCAGCGCGAGCACCAGATCGGGGGCCGGTTCGACGACCGCGTCGGCGATGGTGCCGGCCACGAAGCGCACCCGCTCGGCCCAGCCGAGTCGCTCGGCCAGCTCGGTGTTGCGGCGGCGCTGGTCCTCGCGTACGTCCACGCCGACCAACTCGACGTCCAGGCCAAGCCGGGAGAGGTATCGGTACGCGGCAAAGGTCAGGTACGCGTTGCCGCAGCCCAGGTCGACCACGCGCAGCGGGCCGGTCAGCTCCCGGGCGGGCTCGGTGGGCAGCGTGGCCACCAACGCCCGCAGGAACGCGTCCACCTGCCGCCGCTTGGCCGCCGAGCCACCGATCTCGGTGAAGATCGGGTCGCCGGGATCGAGGAGGTACTCCTTGGCCCGGTCGTGCCCGCTCGGCGCGGTGGCCGGCCGCGCCGCCGCCGTGCGGTGCACCTGCGCCTCGCCCGACTTGGTGACCCGCAGCTGCAACGTGCGGTCGGCGGTCTCCACGTGCCAGTTGCCGAACGGCTCGGCCAGCAGCTCCTCGACCGCCGCGTCCGCCTCCGGTCCCGGTGCCACGTTGCGGGTGTAGGGGCGGGCGCCGTCGGAGGTGGCGATCTGTAGCCGGGCACCGGCCTTGAGAGCGACCGGCCGCAGCTCGGCGCGGACCACCGAGGGGCGTTGGCCGCGCCGCCGACCCGCGGCCACGGCCCTGGTCAGCGCGGGTCCGAGCAGCATCGAGCGGACCTCGGCGAGGGCGGAGTCCAACGGTTCGGGCATCGTTCCATCTTCCAGGTCTCGCCCGGCCGCACCGACATCGGCTCGGCGACGGTGACGCGGCGCACGGCCTTCCACCGAGGCCCCGGCCTCTTGGCGTGCCCCCGGGTCTGTTGTACCCACACTGGGCCAAGGCCAGCAACGTGCCGCGACTCGCCAGCGGCCCTGCGTGCTCAGCGGCCCTGCGTGCTCAGCGATTCTGCGTGCTCAGCGGCACGGGCGCGTCTTCTCGCCTTTGGCGCCGAAGCGGGCGGGGGTCGGCCGGGCGCGACAAGCTCCCCGCCGCACCGGACCGGGCGGCGGGAGCTGTCGTCGTCGTGGACACCGCTCGGCGGTTGGCCGGACGGAGCGTGACCAGCCGGCCGAGCAGCGCACGATCAGCTGGTCCGGCGGAGCATTGGGCGGACGCGGCCGGGCGGCGCGTGATCAGTCGTTGGTCGCCTCGGCCGGCGTACCGGCGGTGGAACCGGCGCCACGGCGGCGCCGCCGGCGGCGCGGACGGGGTGCGGTTTCACCCATGGCGCTCTCGCTGCCGGTGGCGGCGGCCTCGGTGGGCGTGCCGTCGTCGGCGGTCGAGGCACCGTCGGTGCCGGTCACCACCTCGCCGGCCCGGCGGCGCCGGCGGCGGCGTGAGGTACGGGCACCTTCGCCGTCGGTGGCGGCTCCGGCAGCGTCCGGCGCGGCGTCGCCGCCCTGGCCGCGACCACCGTCACCACGTCCGCGACCGCCCTCACCACGTCCACCCTCACCGCGACCGCCTTCACTGCGGCCGCCTTCGTTGCGGCCCCGGCGACGGGATCCGCGGGGCTCGCCGCCCCGGCGGAAACGGCCGCCGCCCAGGTCCTCCTCGACCTCGGCAGCCAGGCCGGCGCGGGTGCGCTCGGCCGTCGGCAGGGTGCCGGTCACCTCCGTCGAGATGTGCAGGTCGGTGTAGAGGTGCGCGGAGGTGTGGTACGTCTCCGGCGGCTCGGGCATGTCCAGCCCGAGCGTCTTGTCGATGATCCGCCAACGGGGCATGTCGTCCCAGTCGACGAAGGTCACCGCGACGCCGCTCGCTCCGGCCCGGCCGGTGCGGCCGATCCGGTGGGTGTAGGTGTCCTGGTCTTCCGGGCAGTCATAGTTGATCACGTGGGTGACGCCACTGACGTCGATGCCTCGGGCGGCGACGTCCGTGGCGACCAGGGTGTCGATCTTTCCGGCCCGGAACGCCCGCAGGGCCCGCTCGCGGGCGCCCTGGCCGAGGTCGCCGTGTACCGCCGCGACCGCGAAGCCGCGGAAGTCCAGGTCCTCGGCGACCCGGTCGGCGGCCCGCTTGGTACGCGTGAAGATCATGGTCAGGCCGCGGTTCTCGGCCTGGAGGATCCGGGCCACAATCTCGATCTTGTTCATCGAGTGGGTACGGTAGACCAGTTGCTCGGTCTGCGGCGACGGACCCGTCTCGGCGGTGTGCCCGGCGTGGATCGTGACCGGGTGGCGGAGGAACCGCCGGGACAACGTCACGATCGGGTCCGGCATGGTCGCGGAGAACAGCATGGTCTGCCGCTCCTCCGGCAGCATCGCCAGGATCCGTTCGACATCGTCCAGGAAGCCCAGGTCGAGCATGCGGTCGGCCTCGTCCAGCACCAGCGCGCGTACGCCGTGCAGGCGCAGGTGCTTCTGCTTGGCGAGGTCCAGCAGCCGGCCCGGGGTGCCGACGAGGATCTCCACGCCCTTGCGTAGCGCCTCGATCTGCGGCTCGTACGCCACGCCGCCGTAGATCGGCAGCACGCGCACGCCACGGGTGCGGCCGGCGGCGGCAATGTCCTTGGCGACCTGGATGCCCAGCTCACGGGTGGGTACGACGACCAGGGCCTGAGGCAGCCCGTCGCCGCCCTCGCCGGGTGCGAAGACCCGCTCCAGCAGCGGTACGCCGAAGCCGAGCGTCTTGCCGGTGCCCGTCGGGGCCTGCCCGATCAGGTCGGCGCCACGCAGCGCGATCGGGAGCGCGTACTCCTGGATGGCGAAGGCGCGGGTGATGCCGGCCGCGGCCAGCGCGTCGACGGTCTCGGCGCGCGCGCCGAGCTCGGCGAAGGTCGGTGCCTCCGGTCGGACCGGGGCGGTCGGGGCCAGTTCCTGGCCATCTGTGAGGTCTTGAATCGGCTCACTCATGTGGATTTGGGGGTGCCCTCTCGTGGGTGCGCCCCATCATGTCCTCAGGGCGCGTTCGGTATGGCGCGGGCCACACGGTCGGCGGCAGAAAGCCGAGCGGACCGGGCCGCACGCGCGCCGCGGGTCGGACTTCGACCGGGGTCGGATGCGACTCCGGCCGGGATCGGCACCTACGGCAACTCCTCCATGTTACCTGAACGGGCCAAACGTCGTCCCGATTCCATGGGGGCAAGCATCGCCGGGCGCGTTTCCATGTGACCTAGCTCACTCTGAGAGTGGGGTTTTGGCACGCTTGTCGTCGGGCGGCGCTGAGTGAAATGGGCACCGCCGAGATCCGGCTCGCCATCTCGGCGGGTCCGAAGCCGCCATCCCGGCGAATCTGAAGGAGGCCGGCCTGCCGTCGGTGTGGGCTCGACGCCGGTGCCGTGAGGCCCTGTCCCGGGCCGGATGGGTGGCCGCCGCCGACGGCGGGGCGCTCACCACCCTGATCATTCAGGGCGAGCAGGTGGTGGGTGTGGCGGGATTGTTCCGGCGGCTGGCCGCCGCGCATACCGCACGGCTGGCCGCCGCCGGCCCCAACAAACCGGACCGTCAGCGGACGGTGAAACCGACCGCTCGGGGAGACGCCTCGGCGATCTCGACGTAGGCGACCTTGCCGACCGGCACGATGATCCGCCGGCCCTTCTCGTCGGTCAGGGAAAGGGTGCCCTCGCCCCTGGCGACGGCGTCGGTCACAATCTGCTCGATCTCGGCCGGCGACTGCGCGCTCTCCAGGACCAGCTCGCGCGGCGCGTACTGCACGCCGATCTTGACCTCCACTGTGCCTCCTCCGTCTGGCGAAATGGCCGCCGTGCGAAGGCTATCCGATCGCGAGGCCGAAGTTCAGGCTGACTCACCCTGCAGCGGGAAGCTGGCGATGCCCCGCCAGGACAGCGCGGCGACCAGCGCCTCGGCCTCGGCCTTGGGCACCGGGCGTCCGCCGGCCAGCCAGAACTGCGCGGCCGTCTCGGCGGCGCCCACCAGGCCGGAGGCGAGCAGTTCGGCGTGCGCCCGGCTGACCCCGGTGTCGGAGATGATGGTGTCGGTGATCGCCGCGATGCAGCCCTGCTCGACCCGCTCCACGCGCTGCCGTACGGCCGGTTCGTTGCGCAGGTCCGACTCGAAGACCAGGCGGAAGGCTTCGCTCTCGTGGTCGACGAAGTCGAAGTACGCCCGTACCGAGGCGCTGACCCGTTCCTTGTTGTCGGCGGTGCTCGCCATGGCGTCACGTACCTTGGCGACGATCGCGTCACAGTGCGTGTCGAGCAGCGCGAGGTAGAGCTCCATCTTGCCGGGGAAGTGCTGGTACAGCACGGGCTTGGAGACCCCGGCCCGCTCGGCGATGTCGTCCATGGCCGCAGCGTGGTAACCCTGCGCGACGAACACCTCCTGAGCTGCGGCAAGAAGCTGCTTGCGGCGCGCCGAACGGGGCAGGCGGGTGGGCCGGCCGGCGGTTTGGGCACCGTTCCCCACAGCGGTCATGGGAACCTCCGAGTTCGTCGTACGGGCCGGCATTTCACCCGAACCGGTCGGGACCCCTCGGCCCCTCGCGGAATTGGCCCGCCGCTGTAACTTATCGCCACTGTCGCCACACGGTAGCCTCAGCGGGGGCGACCAAGGAGCGCGCGGTGAGTGAAACAGGACAACCCGGTGCCGCCACCCCGGGAGAGCACGGCGACGGTACGGGTCAATGGGATGACCTGGCCCGTTCCGGCAACGGGTGGGCCCCGTCGGCGGCCGACTGGTCCTGGGGTGCGGAGGACTCCCGCGACGCCGTGCCGGCCTGGCGTCGGCCCGAGCCGCCCTCCGGCTGGGCCACCGCTTCCCCACGCTACGCCGACCTGCCCGCGCCGGCCGGTGTGCCGGCGGAGCCCGAGCAACCAGCACGCGCCAACGGCCACCACGTCAACGGTGTGCACCACGCCAACGGCGTTCAACATGCCAACGGCGTTCAACATGCCAACGGCGTTCAGCCCGCGGACGACCCGGCGGCCGGCCGACACGCCCCGGTGAGTGCCCCACCCGGGCTGCGCGAGCCGGGCCACCACGACACCGGCAACGAACGGCTCGTTGTGCCGGCGCCCCGCCCCGCCCCGGCCGGTGAACAGCCTGTGACGCCGGTCACCGGCCTGCCGGCCTCCGCGCCGCCGGCGATGCAGGTGCCGCCGGTCGGCACCGCCGCCTCCGGCTTCGAGATGCCGCCCGGCCTGCACGCGCCCGGTGCGGAGCGGCCCGGGGAGGAGCCGGTGAACGGCCAGCCGTACGGGTGGGACGAAGGGTTCCCGCCGGAACCGACACCCGAGCCTCGGCCCGCGCCGCCCGCCAGCGACCGCAGCGCGGCTCCGGCGGCCACCGACCGTCCGTCGGCCCCCGTCCGCCGGCGTCCGGCCCCGACCCGATGACGGGTCAGCCGCGGGCCGAGCCACCACCGACCGAGGCCGACCGGCCAAACTGGGCCCGCTCCGGCCCGGCCAGCGACTGGGCCCCGTCCTGGGCCCGGGGCGAGGGCGAGCCGGCCGGCCGTCGGTCGCGCGAGGCGCGCGAGATACCGCCCCCGGCTGGGCCAGCGAGCCCAACCGGCCGTACGAGCCGGTGCGCGCCGAGCCGACCCGCCCCTACGAGCCGGTGCGCGCCGAGCGCCCCCGTCCGTACGATGCGACGCCGCCGGAGAACCGCCCCGGTCCGGCGTACGATCCGCCGGTCGAACCCGGTCCGGTCGACCACCCGTCGTGGGCGGCCGGGCCGACCAGCGCGCCGTCGGGTGAGGAGCGCCCATCCTGGGCCGCCCGGTCGGCCAGCGGGCCGCCGGCCGACGAGCGCCCGGCCTGGGCATCGCGCCCGGTGAGCGGGGCTCCGGGCGACGAGGGTCTGCCGTGGGGCGCGCGGACCGAGGAGGGGGTGCCCTGGGGCTCCCGGGCCGCCAGCCAGCCGCCAGCCGACGAGCGCCTGCCCTGGGCGCTCCGCCCGGCCAGCGCACCCCCGGCCAGCGCGCCGCCCTTCACTCCGCCCCCGGCCAGCGGCCCGCCCTACCCGCCGCCGTCCCCGGCCAGCGCGCCGCCCGTTGTCCCGCCACCGGCCGCTGCCCCGCCCCCTGCCACGTCGCCGGCCGCTGCCCCGCCCGCCGGTGGCTCGGTGGCCGGGCGGGAGGCGTTGCCCGAATCCGGTCCGGCGTCGCCGGTCGCCCAGGCCGGGGCGTCCGACGTGCCGGCCCATCGACCGTTCCGGCTCCGGCCGGTCCCCAGCGAGCCGACGCCCGGCCCGCCCGCGCCGGCTCCGGCCCCGCCCGGCCCGAGCACGGCGCCGGCCGCGAGCGATCCGCTGACCGGGCCGGCCGGCGCTGTGCCCGGCTACCGTGAGCGCATCCCCACCGCGCCCGCCCCGACGAGCGCAGCCCCCTACGCGGCACGCCGATCCGCGCCCGAACCGGCGGAGCCGGCCGGCGACCGGTCGCCGGACAGCACGTCGGCGGTGTTGCCGCAGCGCGTCCCCGCCGAGCCGGACGTGCCCGTCGTGCCGGAGCCGCCAGCCGTGGAGCCACCCGCCGAAACTCCGGAACTCGCCCGGATCGCCACCCATCTCCGTCGCGACGACGAGCCGGCGCCATTGCGCGAACGGCCGGAGGGCTTCGACGTCAACGCGATCCTCGACGCCGTCCGAGGGGTCGACGGCGTACGCGACGCGGCCCTGCGCCGTACCCCGGCCGGCGCCCACAGCCTGCGGCTCGATCTTGCCGACGGCGCCGACCCGGCCGAGGTGAGCCGGCAGGTCGCCCGCCTGCTCCAGGAGCGGATGGGGCTGGCCGCCGCGCCGCACGGTGTGCCGGCGCTGCCCGCCGCACTGGTGCGTCGCCGGCTCGCCGAGGCCCGGGGCGGCGACGCCGACGAGTCCCGCCCGTCCGCCGAGCCCCGCCGTCCCGGCACCCGCCCCGCGGGGGCCAGGGCGGAGGCCGGCACGGCACGGGCCGAACCGGCGCCGGACACCTTACGGCGGCGCCGCCCGGCACCCGTACCGCATCGCGGCCGGGCCACCGTGGAGGAAACCGGGCCGCCGGGCAGCCCGGCGACGCTCGGCGCCTCCTACTCCGGTGGCCAGCTGACCACCACGGAGTCCGCTCCGTCCCGGCCGATCAACACCGACGGTGCGCCCGGTCCCCGCGTCGTGCTCGACCACGTCCAGGTGAGCACCTTCGGGCTCGACGCCACCGTCGAGGTCCGGCTGATCGCCGGCGAGCAGAGCGCGGCCGGCTACGCCACCGGTCCCGCCGTGGACGGGTACGTGCTGCGGCTCTGCGCGGTCGCCGCCGCGGCGGCGGTCGACGAGTTGCTGGCCGGCGCCAGCACCACCGCCGACCGGGGCCGCTGCTTCGTGGAGCACGCCGCCGTGGTGCCGTTCGGCAACTGCGAGGTGGCCACCGTCGTGGTGTTGCTGGTCTGCGACGGGTGGGTCGAGCAACTCGCCGGTTCGGCGTTGGTGGCCGGCGACCCCCGGCAGGCGGTGGTGCGGGCCTCGCTGGCCGCGGTGAACCGGCGGCTGGAGGCACTGCTCGCCTGAGCCGGCCGGGCAGACTGGAACGGTGAAGCCTGCCACCCTCTGGCCTGACCGGCTGCTGCCCGCCCACTCGGTCCCGCCGCCCTGGCCGGGCCACGAGGTACGCCTCGACGGGACGGTCACCTACGTTCGGGAGACGCCGGCCACCGGACCGGACGCGGAACCGGCCCTGTACGTGCACGGGCTGGGCGGCTCGTCGCAGAACTGGACCGACCTGGCCGGGCTGCTCGCCGACCGGCTCGACGGCCAGGCGATCGACCTGCCGGGCTTTGGACGCAGCGAGCCGGGTCAGCGCTACACCGTGCCGGCCTTCGCGCAGCGGGTGGTCCGCTGGATCGAGTACTCCGGTCGGGGCCCGGTGCACCTCTTCGGCAACTCGCTCGGTGGGGCGATCTCGGTGCGGGTGGCCGCCCTCCGGCCGGACCTGGTCCGTACGCTGACCCTGGTCTCGCCGGCCCTGCCGTTCCTCGACTTCCGCCGGTCGTTGCAGGGTCGGATGCTGCCGCTGCTGGCGATCCCCCGCGGCGAACGCCTGGCCGCCTGGCGGCTGGCCCAGACGTCGCCGGAGGTGATGGCCCAGGAGGTGATGGAGGCGTGTGTGGCCGACCTCAGCCGGATCTGCGACCAGCGCCGGCAGGAGGCGCTGGAGGAGATCCGGGTGCGCTACGAGGCGGCGCACTACGCATCGGCCTACGTTCGGACGTTCCGCGGGCTGGTCTCCAGCTTCGTACGGGCGTACCTGCCGGGGTCCGGCTCGCTGTGGCGGATGGCCCGCTCGGTACGGGCACCCGCGCTGGTCGTCGGCGGCCGGCAGGACCGGATGGTCGACGTACGCGTGGCGCCGCAGACCGCCCGGGTGATCCCGGACAGCCGGCTGCTGATGCTCGACGGGGTCGGTCACGTGGCGCAACTGGAGGTGCCACGCCTGGTGGCCCGCGCCGTGGTCGGCCTGCTCACCGAGACGGGGGACTCCGTTCGCCGCGCTGACCTGGCAGGATAAGCCGAATGCGCAGTCCCCGTAGCCAGCGCCGCGGCGGCCGGCACGTCCGCTCGGCTGTTCCGGCACCGGCCACCGAGGGCCATACCGGCGGGCACCGCCGACCGCGCCGCTCGGGGGCTGTCGTCAAGGCGGTCGTGCTGGTGGCCGCGGTGGGCGCTGCGGTGGCGCTGGTCGCCGGCGGCGCCGGTGGACTCAGGGGTTCGGCCGGCGCCGAGGTGGCCCCGGCGCCCTCCCCGACGCTGGTGGGTCCGCCGCCCGCGGCGACCCCGTTCTCCGCGCCGACCACGGTGACCCCGTCGCCCGAGGCCCCGTCGCCCGAGGCCCTGCCGCCCGAGGCCCCGGTGCTACAGGAGCCGGGGCCGGTTCCGGCGACCGGAAAGGGCCGTTACGGCTACGACGACCGGGCGGGCCCGGTGCTCGGCACGGCCGGTGAGGTGCGGCGTTACCGGGTGGCGGTGGAGTCCGGCTCCGGTGTGGACGCGGGCGATTTCGGGCTGGCCGTGCGGACCGCGTTGGCCGGCCCGGGAAGTTGGGTGGACAGCGGGCGGCTGCGACTGCGGCAGGTGGCCTCCACCTCCCGGTACGACTTCACCGTCTACCTGGTCACCGCCGGGACGGCGCGCCAACTCTGTGCCGCCGGTGGTGTCGACATCCGGGTCGGCGGGCGGCCCTACACCTCCTGCCGGACTCCGGGAAAGGTGATCATCAATCTGGACCGGTGGCGGCTGTCGGTGCCGCACTTCGTCGAGGCCGGCGTGCCGCTGTCGGTCTACCGCACATACGTGATCAACCACGAGGTCGGGCACCAGTTGGGCCATCGGCACGAGCGCTGCCCGGGGCCGGGTGAGCCGGCCCCGGTGATGATGCAGCAGACGCTGTTCCTGAAGGGGTGCGTGGCGAATCCCTGGCCGTACCTCGACGGCCGGCGCTATGCCGGTCCGCCACTCTGACTGTCAGCCCGGCCCGGCCCGGCAGGGCTCGGCGCGGCTCGGCTCGGCAGGGTGCTGCTCGGCCTGACCTGACCTGACCTGGCAGGGCGCGGCCTGGCTCGGCGCGGCCGTAGCCGTAATGCGGGTATATGACCGATTGGCTGCGACGATGGTTCCATGTCACGTTCACCCCGCTATCGCCCCTCTGAAGGGCCGGATCGTCCGGTAGGGCCGGATCGGCGGGCGAGGCCGGCCGTGCCAGAGCGCCCGCCGGGGCCGATCGGGTCGGATCGCCCGGCGGGGCCGGATCGGCCGCCGAGGCTGGCGGGGCGGGATCGGTCGACTGGGCTTCGGCCGGCGGCGCGGCGACGGCGACGGCGGCTCGCCGTGACCCTCGGGCTGGTGCTGGCACTCTCGGCCACCGCCACCGTGTCGCTGGCCCGACCCGGCGACCGGGCCAACCCGGAGCCGGCGGGCCGCAACCGCATCGCGTACGGGGCGGGGGCGGACGAGCAGGCCCGGCCCAGCGCGTACCCGAGGGTCGGCGCCGGCAGCTTCGCGCTGGCCGGTGAGGAATCCCCGGTGCGCGGCCTGGACGGGCCGATCGCCCGTTACCGGGTGGCCGTCGAGCAGGGCACCGGCCAGGATCCGGACGGCTTCGCGGCCGACGTCGACGCGGTGCTCGCCGATCCGCGCAGTTGGATCGGTTCCGGTGAGCTGCGGGTCCAACGGATCAACGAGGTGGCCGACGCGGACTTCACCGTCTATTTGGCCACCCCGGTCACCTCCGAGGCGATGTGCGCCGAGGGGGGCCTGAGCACGGAGGGCTACACCTCCTGCCGGCTGCCCGGAAAGGTGATCATCAACCTGGCGCGCTGGCTGGAGGCGGTGCCGGACTACGGGGCGCCGTTGGCGGTCTACCGGGCGTACGTGATCAACCACGAGGTCGGGCACGAGTTCGGCGCGGGGCACGAGGCGTGCCCCGCGCCGGGCCGGCCGGCGCCGGTCATGCAGCAGCAGACGTACGGCCTGGCCGGCTGCTTGCCGAACGCCTGGCCATTCCTCGACGGCCACCGGTACGCCGGCGACCTCATCCCCTGAGCCCGCCCGCCGCCCGCCGCCTGCCGTCCGTCCGCCGCCGGCCTACCCGCCCAGACCGCCGCACTGAACGGCGGTGAGCTTCACGGCACCCCAGGCCGCCGCCGCCCAGGCCGCCACCCGCCCTGACCGGCGCTCGGCGTGCGGCCGGCTATTCCCGCTCCCGCATGCCGGGCGACGTGTCGCTGCTCATGGTCGATGGGCGCGTTGGCGAGCGACAATGGCCCGGTTGTCCACCACATCGATCCCCGGGGAGTCCACCGTGTCGTTGCCCCCGCTCGTCGAACCCGCCGCCGAGCTGACCGTTGACGAGATCCGCCGCTACTCGCGCCACCTGATCATCCCGGACGTCGGGGTCACCGGGCAGAAGCGGCTGAAGAACGCCCGGGTGCTCTGTGTCGGTGCCGGTGGCCTCGGTTCTCCCGCCCTGATGTACCTGGCCGCCGCCGGGGTCGGCACCCTCGGCATCATCGACTTCGACACCGTCGACGAGTCCAACCTCCAGCGCCAGATCATCCATGGCGTCTCCGACGTCGGCCGCTCCAAGGCCGAGTCGGCCGCGGCGAGCATCCGCGAGATCAACCCGCTGGTCAACGTCGAGATCCACAACACCGCGCTGGACCGGGAGAACGTCCGCGAGATCTTCGCCCAGTACGACCTGATCGTCGACGGTACGGACAACTTCGCCACCCGTTACATGGTCAACGACGCGGCGGTGCTGCTCGGCAAGCCGTACGTCTGGGGGTCGATCTACCGCTTCGACGGCCAGGCGTCGGTCTTCTGGGCCGAGCACGGCCCCTGCTACCGCTGCCTCTACCCGGAGCCGCCGCCGCCCGGCATGGTCCCGTCCTGCGCCGAGGGTGGCGTGCTCGGCGTGCTCTGCGCGTCGATCGGTTCGATCCAGGTCAACGAGGCGATCAAGCTGCTCGCCGGCATCGGTGAGCCGCTGGTCGGCCGGCTGATGGTCTACGACGCCCTGGAGATGAGCTACCGCAAGATCAAGGTCCGTAAGGACCCGGATTGCGTGCTCTGCGGGGAGAACCCGACCCTCACCGACCTGCTGGAGGACTACGAGGACTTCTGCGGCGCGGTCTCGGTCGAGGCCCAGGAGGCGGTCGTCGACGCGACCATCACCGCGGCCGAGCTGAAGGAGTGGCAGGACGCCGGCAAGGACATCTTCCTGGTCGACGTGCGGGAGCCGGCCGAGTACGAGATCGTCCGCATCCCCGGCGCGACCCTGATCCCCAAGGGCGAGATCCTCTCCGGCGAGGCGCTGTCCAAGCTGCCGCAGGACCGGCAGATCGTGCTGCACTGCAAGTCCGGGGTCCGCTCCGCCGAGGCGCTCGCCGCGTTGAAGGCGGCCGGCTTCCGCGACGCCGTCCACGTCCAGGGCGGCGTGCTCTCCTGGATCAAGCAGATCGACCCCTCCCTCCCCGCATACTGACGTAAGGAAGGGCCCCTTCTTAACGCCTCCGGTAGAGGAGGGGTCCCCTATTAACACCTGCCCCAACGCCTTGCTCGGCCCTGCCGTCGGGACGGTTTCGGCTGCCCGATTCTCCGAGGCGGGATCACGTTCGCGCCGGTAGCGTGTCCGCCGTGGTCGACATCGACGCCGCGATCGGGTTCGTGGTGGCTCACGGGGACGCGGTGGAGCGTGCCCGTCTGTCGTGGTTGCGTACCGGCACGCCACCGCCCGAGGAGGCGCTCGACATCGCCGAGGTCGGCCAGACCCTCGGCGGCGGCTGGCCGGCGACCTGGGGTGCGGAGGTCGCCTCGGTCGACGCGACCTGCTTCCGCCTCGGCGAGCTGGACGATCTCGGCGCGCTGGGCCGGCCGGCCGCCCGCCGGGCGCTGGACTGGCTCGCCGCCGCGCAACAGCGCGACGGCTGCTGGGAGGAGGATGCGGCGCTCGCCGACACCGCGCCCGAGTGGGCCCGGCCGGGCGATCCGGAGGCACGCCTCTTCCTGACCGCCAACGCCGCCTTCTGGCTCACCGTGGCCGGCCTGGACGCCCGGGCCGCCGGGCCGCTCGACCACCGGGTCGGCGGGGCGTACGCGGGCGTGGTGCACTCGGCCGGCCAGGCGCTCGCCGCCCAGCTGCGCCCGGACGGCAGCTGGCCGTCCTTCCTGGCCACCGGCTGGCTGAGCGCGGCGGTCCTGCACCGCCAGCAAATGTTCTACGAGTCGGCGCAGATCAAGGCGGTGCTCGCCGAACGGCTTCCGCAGGCGTCACCGACCGACGCCGCCTGGCTGGCCGCGACGCTGCGCCGGGTCGGCGTGGACGAGCAGGAGTGGACGATGGTTGCCGCCCGCCGCCGGCTGACCGAAACCCAGCGCAGCGACGGCGGCTGGAGCAGCGACGACGGCCACCAGTTCGACGTGCATGCCACCCTCGCGGTGATCCGCGCCTTCCGCTGAACCCGTCCCGGCCTGCCGCCGCCCTGCTGATCAAGAGGTTTCGGTTCTGGAAATCGTCTGCCGGCGACCCAAACTTCTTGATCAACAAGGGTGTGGGCCGGGGGTCAGGGACGGCGGGCCAGGACGGCGCCGTTGGCACCGGGAGCGTCGAAGGTGATGGCTCGGACGTCGGTGAAGCCGGTGTCGGCGAGCCAGGTGGCGTACTCGGCGGCCGAGTAGTTCTTCCCGCCCTCCGTTTCGAGCAGCATGTTCATCCCCATCAGGGCGGCGGCCGGTGGGCCGGTCCGCTCGTCGTTGAGCAGCAGTTCGGAGATCACGATCGCCCCGCCGGAGGGGAGCGCGGCGTGGCAGCGGGCCAGGATCGCGCGGTTCTGCGTCTCGTCCCAGTCGTGCAGGATCATGCTGAGCAGGATGACGTCGTGTCCGGCCGGCAGTGCCGGGTCGGTGAGGAAGTTCCCACTGGCCGTGGCGATCCGGTCGGTGAGCCCGACGGCGGCGATCTTCTCCTCCGCCTTGGTCGCGACGTGCGGCAGGTCGAAGACGGTCGCCCGCAGTTCGGGGTAGAGCCGGCACAGCTCGATCGGGAAGGCCCCCGCCCCGCCGCCGACGTCCAGCAGCCGGCGGTGCGCGCCGAAGTCGTACGCCTCGCCGAGGGCGCGGGCGGTGAAGCTGGAGGTCGAGTACATCGCCTCCCAGAACAACGCGAGCATGACCGGGTCGGCGGTGGTGAACATCGACTCCTGGGTGTCCGGGTCCCAGGTCAGCGGCCGGTCGGTACGCAGCGCCTCACCGATCCGGTGCCAGGGCAGGTAGGTGCGCTCGTCGCAGTAACGCACCTGGCCGCCGAAGTAGTGCGGACGGCCCGGCACGAGGAACTCCTCGGCCAGGGCGGTGTTGCGGTAGCCCTCGCCGGCCCGCTCCAGCAGGCCGAGTGAGGCACAGGCGGCGAGCAGCAGATCCGCCGGCCGCTCGGGGAGACCGAACTCCTTCTCGGCCTCCGGCCGGGTCACCACCCGCCCGCCGGCGAGCCGACCGAACAGATCGAGGTCGACCGCGGCGGCGAGAGTCTTGAACGCCCAGTAGCCGGTCACCAACTGCATGAGGGGAGTGGGGGTGATCATAGATATATTTGATCATTTTTCGGTGTCGAACCGGTAGCCCGAACCGGCGTGGCGGGCCGGCCGAGGCGGCCCGCTAACGGAGGTGACCGTTGCCGGTCACCACGTACTTCGTGCTGGTCAACTCGGGCAGGCCCATCGGGCCGCGCGCGTGCAGCTTCTGGGTGGAGATGCCGATCTCGGCGCCGAAGCCGAACTCGCCGCCGTCGGTGAACCGGGTCGAGGCGTTGACCATCACCGCGGCCGAGTCCACCCGGGCCACGAACTCCCGAGCGGCGGACTGCGAGTCGGTGACGATCGCCTCGGTGTGGCCGCTGCCGTACCGCCGGATGTGCGCCACCGCCGCGTCGAGCGAGTCGACGACGGCGACCGAGATGTCTGCGGAGAGGTATTCGGTAGCGAAGTCCTCGTCGGTGGCGACGGCCACCGCGTCGGAATACGCGGCCGTGCGGGCGTCGCCGTGCACGGTGACCCCGGCCTCGGCGAAGGCGGCCAGCATCGGCGGCAGGAAAGCGTCGGCCACCGAGGCGTGCACCAGCAGCGACTCGGCGGTGTTGCAGGTGGAGAGGCGCTGCGTCTTGGCGTTCAGCGCGATCGAGACGGCCATCGCCAGGTCGGCGCCGGCGTCCACGTACACGTGGCAGTTGCCCACCCCGGTCTCGATCACCGGCACCGTCGACTCCTCGACCACCGTCCGGATCAGCGATGCGCCGCCGCGCGGAATCAGCACGTCGACCAGGCCGCGGGCGCGCATCAGCTCCTTGACCGAGTCGCGGGAGGCGGCGTCGAGCAGCTGGACCGCGTCCGCCGGCAGGCCGGCGCCGGCGATCGCGTCGCGCAGCACCGCCACCAGCGCCGCGTTGGAGTGCGCGGCCGAGGAGGAACCGCGCAGCAGCGCCGCGTTGCCGGACTTCAGGCAGATGCCGGCGGCGTCCACGGTGACGTTGGGCCGGGCCTCGTAGATGATGCCGACCACGCCGAACGGCACCCGGATCTGCCGCAACTCCAGCCCGTTGGGCAGGGTCGAGCCCCGGACCACCTCGCCCACCGGGTCGGGCAGCGAGGCCATCTGGCGCAGCGCGTCGGCGATGCCGGCCACCCGGGCATCGTCGAGGGCGAGCCGGTCCAGCACGGCCGCGCTCAGCCCGGCCTCGCGCCCGGCCGCCAGGTCCGCGCCGTTCGCGGCCAGGATCTCCGGGGTACGCGCCACCAGCGCGTCGGCCATCGCGTGCAACGCGGCATCCTTCGCGGTACGCGTCGTCACGGCCAGCGCCTCCGCCGCCGTACGCGCCCGACGGGCCTGCTCGCTCACGCTCATCCCAAGCTCCTTCGTGTAAGGAAGGGCCCCCTCTTAACGCCTCGTGTATAGGAAGGGCCCCCTGCAATCACTTCACCCGGCGGATCGCCCGCTCAGAGCAGCACCAGGTCGTCGCGGTGGACGACCTCCCTTTCGTACGCCGGACCGAGCGCCGCGGCAAGGTCGGCGGTGGAGCGCCCGAGCAGGCCGGGCAGCTCGACCGCGTCGTAGTTGACCAACCCCCGGGCGACCGGCGCGCCGGAGGTGTCGACCAGGTCGACCGGGTCGCCGGCGGTGAACGCTCCGTCCACCGCGGTGATCCCGGCCGGCAGCAGCGACTTGCGCCGGCCCACCACCGCGGCGACCGCACCCGGGTCGAGGTGCAGCCGACCCCGGGGCGCGGTGGCGTGGGCGAGCCAGAACAGCCGGGCGGCCGGGCGGCGGAGGCTGGGGTGGAAGTACGTGCCGACCGGCTCACCGGCCAGCGCCGCGTCGCCCTGCGGCGCGGAGGTGAGGACCACCGGGATGCCGAACCCGGTGGCGATCCGCGCCGCCTCGACCTTGGTCACCATGCCGCCGGTGCCGACCCCCGACCGGCCGGTGCCGCCGATGTCGATGCCGGCGAGGTCCGCCTCGTCGCGCACCTCGGGGATTCGGCGGGAGCCGGGACGCGACGGGTCGCCCGTCCAGAGCGCGTCCACGTCGGAGAGGAGCACCAGCAGGTCGGCGTCGACCAGCGCGGCGACCAGCGCGGCCAGCCGGTCGTTGTCGCCGAACCGGATCTCTTCGGTGGCGACCGTGTCGTTCTCGTTGACGATCGGCACCGCCCGCAGGTCGAGCAGCTTGCGCAGGGTGCGGTACGCGTTGCGGTAGTGCGCCCGGCGGGTCACGTCGTCGACGGTGAGCAGCACCTGCCCGACGGTACGACCGTGCCGGGCGAAGGCGGCAGCGTACCGCCCGATCAGCAGGCCCTGGCCGACGCTGGCGGCGGCCTGCTGGGTGGCCAGGTCGCGCGGTCGCCGGGTCAACCCGAGCGGTGCCAACCCCGCCGCGATCGCGCCGGAGGAGACGAGCACCACCTCGCGGCCGTCGACCGTGCGGGCGCCGAGGGCGTCGACGAGCGCGTCGAGCCGCCCGTCGTCCAGCCCACCGGTAGCGGTGGTCAACGAGGATGATCCGATCTTGACGACGACCCGCCGGGCCGCCGTGACTGCGTCGCGCACCCGCCTATTCTGCGTGGTCGCCCGCGCGCCGCCTGCGGGCGTTCCCATAGTCTGGCCGCTTGTGACACCTGACGAGTACGTCGAGGCAGTGCTGGGGCTTGTCGACCGGATCCCATCCGGCCGGGTGATGTCGTACGGGGCGGTCGCCGACGCGCTGGCCGAGCGCTCCGGCCGAGCGTCGGCCCGACTGGTCGGCTCGATCATGGCCCGGCACGGTGCTGGCGCTCCCTGGCACCGGGTGGTCAACGCGTCCGGCGGCATGCCGCCCCGACTCGCGGCCGAGGCGCGGGCGCGCTGGCTGGCCGAGGGCACACCGCTGCGCCAGGACCGGGTGGACATGCGGGCGGCCACCTGGTGGCCCGGTGAGGGGATGTGACCGACGCCATAACGTGAGTAACATTCGGCGTCATGAGCGCGCCGCCGGGCGGATCCGGCCCACCACCACCCGCCGGCTCCCCTCCGCTTCCCGCAGCACCGCTCCCCGTCGTTGGCGCGCCGCCGCCTGCCGCTACACCGCCGCCTGCCGCTGGACCGCCGCTCCCCGTCGTTGGCTCGCCGCCGGCTGCCGCTGCACCGCCGCAGCCCGCTGCCGGCTCCCCGCAGCTTCCCATCGCGCCGCCGCCTGCCGCTGCATCGCCGCTTTCCGCCGCATCGGTGGGTTCGGCCGCGTCGGCCGGGCTGCCGCGCCGGGTGCACGCCGGATACTCGCTCGGCTCGCTCGCCACCGGGGCGTTCGGCACCGTGCCGGGCCTGTTGCTGCTGCCGTACCTCACCGACACGCTGGGCGTGGCCGCCGGGGCGGCAGCCCTGCTGGTGCTCCTGCCGAAGGCGTGGGACGTGCTGGTCAACCCGGTGGTCGGGCGGATCTCCGACCGCACCCGGTCGCGCTGGGGCGCCCGCCGCCCGTACCTGCTGGTCGGTGGGCTGGCGCTGGCCGTGCTCTTCGGGGCCATCTTCGCCGCGCCGTTCGGCGCCGGTCCCGCCGCCGGGGCGTACGTCGCGATCGCCTTCCTGGCCACCGCGACCGCGTTCGCCTTCTTCCAGGTGCCGTACGTGGCCATGCCGGCCGAGTTGACCAGCGACTACGCCGAACGTACCCGGATGATGACCTGGCGGATCGCGGTGCTGGCGCTGGCCATCCTGGTCTCCGGGGCGGTGGCCCCGCTGGTCCGCGACGCGGCCGGCGGGGGCGTGCCGGGACACCGATGGATGGGCGTGTTCGTGGCCGCGCTGATCGCGTTGGGCGCGGTCGGCGCCTTCCTCGGCACCCGGTCCGCACCGCAGGGCACGGTCGGGGAGAGCGAGCCCAGCCTGCGCGCCCAACTCGCCGTCGCCGGACGCAACCGGCCGTTCCGCGCGCTGCTGCTCTGCTTCGTGGTGCAGTCCGCCGGGGTGGCGACGATCCTCGCCGGGGTCCAGTACTTCGCGGGCCAGATCCTGCGCGACCCGGCGACCGGGCCGACCGTGCTGTTCGTCTGCTTCGTCGGGCCGGCGCTGGTGGTGATGCCGCTCTGGTCCCGGGTGGGCGCCCGGCTGGGCAAGCTCGCCGGCCTGGTCGTCGCCTCGCTGATCCTGGCCGCCGGCGGGCTGTCCCTGGTCGCCGCGCCGGCCCTGCCCGCCGTCGTGATCTACCTGCTGGTCGCGCTGCTCGGCGTCGGGTACGCCGGTCAGCAGGTGTTCGCCCTGGCCATGCTCCCGGACTGCATCGAGTACGACACGGTCCGCACCGGGCGTCGGCAGGCCGGCGTCTTCACCGGTCTCTGGACGGCCGGCGAGACCTTCGGTCTTGCCCTCGGCCCCGGCATCTACGGCCTGGTGCTCGCCCTCACCGGCTACGTCTCCTCCAGCACCGGCACCGCCGCCACCCAGTCCGACACCGCCCGCCTCGGCGTCCTACTCGGCTTCACCCTCCTCCCCGCCCTCCTCATCGCCCTCCCCACCCTCCTCCTCCGCATCCCCACCAACCCCCGCCTCGCCGCCCCCACCCCCGCCTCCGCCGTCGATCATGCAGTTGTGGTGGGGACGAAAGCCGCCGAGCCGCACGGAAAGGGCACCACAATTCCATGATCGACGAGAACGGGTCGGCGCTGCCGGCGCACGGGGTGCCCGCGGAGCGGGTGTTGGGGGAGATCCGGGAGCTGCGGGGGAGGGACCGGCCTACGCACGGGGGGCGGTTGTTCGCCTACGTGTACGACCCGGGGGTGGCGGGGTTGGACGAGCTGGCCGCTGCGGCGTACGCGGAGTGCGCGCATGTCAACGGGCTTGACCCGACCGCCTTCCCGTCGTTGTTGACGATGGAGAACGCGCTGGTCGGCGCGGCGGCGCGACTGCTCGGCGGCGGTCCCGGCACGAGCGCGCCGGAGGCGGTCGGCAGCGTCACCAGCGGCGGCACCGAGTCGCTCATCCTGGCCGTGAAGGCGGCCCGGGACGCCCGAACGGGCGTCGCCGCGCCCCGGATCGTGGTACCCGCCAGCGCCCACGCCGCGTTCGCCAAGGCAGCCCACTACCTGCGGGTGGAGCTCGACACGGTGCCGCTCGACCCGGCGACCCTACGGCCGGCAGTCGCCGACGTGGCCGCCGCGATCCGGCCGGAGACCGTGCTGGTGGCGTGCTCCGCCCCGTCGTACGCGCACGGCGTCGTCGACCCGGTCGAGCGGATCGCCGAGGTGGCCGCCGCGGCCGGGGTGCGCTGCCACGTGGACGCCTGCTTCGGCGGCTGGACCCTGCCGTACCTGCGCCGCCTCGGCGCGCCGGTGCCCGCGTTCGACTTCGCCGTGCCCGGGGTCACCTCGATCTCGGTGGACCTGCACAAGTACGCGTACGCCCCGAAGGGCGTCTCGGTGCTGCTGCACCGCGACCCGGCGCTGCGTGCCCCGCAGTACTTCGCGTACGCCGACTGGCCCGGGTACACGATGATCAACCCGGTGATCTCCTCCACCCGCTCCGGTGGTCCGATCGCCGCCGCGTACGCCACCCTGCGGCACCTCGGCGACGACGGCTACCTGGAGCTGACCCGCCGGACCCGGGAGGCGGTACGGGTGCTGGCCGATGCGGTGCGCGGCGTGGACGGGTTGCGGTTGGTCGCCGAGCCGGAGTCGACCGTGGTCTGCTTCACCGCCACCGCCACCGCCACCGCCACCGCCACCACCGATTCCGGGCCGGACCTGTTCGTGCTGGTCGACGAGTTGGCCGCGCGCGGCTGGCACACCCAGCCGCAGCTGACGTACGCCGGTCTGCCGCGCAGCGTGCACCTCACGGTGACCGCGGCGGTGGCGCCCCGGGCCGCCGAGTTCGCCCCCGACCTGGCCGAGGCGGTCGCCGCGGCCCGCGCGGCGGGGCCGATCGCGCTGCCGGCGGAACTGCTCGCCCTGGCCGGCTCGCTCTCCCCGCAGGCTCTCACCGCCGACCTGGTCGCCGGTCTGGCCGCCGGTCTGGGGCTCGGTGGCGGCGGTGGGCTGCCGGAGCGGATGGCACCGGTCAACACGCTGCTCGACGCCGCGCCACCGGCGCTGCGGGAACGACTGCTGGTCGAGTTCGTCAGCCTGCTGCAACGCCCGACCCACTAAACCACCCACCCACCAGCCGGTCGCTGCACCCACCGAAGCGCTCCAGAACGTTAGGAGGGGGCCCCTGTACAACGCCAGGCGTTAATAGGGGGCCCCTCCTTTCACCCGGGCTGGGGGTGGGTGGGGGTTGTGGTTGACTGTGGGGGAGGGGAAGGGGGCGGTCGTGCAGCTGCCGGCGGTGCTCGGCGAGCCGATCCGGTTCGTGCTCAACTGGGGCCGGCGGTACTCACTCTGGGTCTTCAACTTCGGGCTGGCCTGCTGCGCCATCGAGTTCATCGCGACCAGCATGTCCCGGCACGACTTCATGCGGCTCGGCGTGATCCCGTTCGCGCACGGCCCCCGGCAGGCCGATCTGATGGTGGTCTCCGGCACGGTCACCGACAAGATGGCTCCGGCCATCAAGCGGCTCTACGACCAGATGCCCGAGCCCAAGTACGTCATCTCGTTCGGCGCCTGCTCCAACTGCGGCGGCCCGTACTGGGACTCCTACTCGGTGACCAAGGGCGTCGACCAGCTCATCCCGGTCGACGTCTACGTGCCCGGCTGCCCGCCCCGTCCGGAGGCCCTGCTGCACGGCATCCTCCGGCTCCAGGAGAAGATCGCCGCCGAGCAGTCCGGCATCGGCGGCGTACCCCGCCCCGACCTGCTCGCCCCGCCGGTCGACGCCGCGCCGAGTGACGGCGCAGCACCCCGTCCCGTCGCCTCCCTCACCGCCCCGCCGGTACGCCCGCCGACGTCCTGACGGTTCGCGGCGCGGCCGGTCGTGCGGCTGGTCGTCGCGGTCGTGGAGCTTCGCTAGCGTACGGGCCATGACCGATGCCGCGGAGCAGCGTTCCGCCTTCATCGTCAGGGTGCTGACCGAGGAGTTCGGCAGCCTGATGGCGCTCGACCCAGCCGCCTTCCGGCGCAAGTTCCGCAAGATGGCCGCCTCCCCGTTCGCCTTTTACCGTGGCAGTGCCAGCCTCTTCTACGCCGACCAGCGGGGCGACTTCGCCGACGACCGTTTCCTGGACGCCCGGACCAGTCGGGTGTGGATCCACGGCGATCTGCACGCGGAGAACTTCGGCACCTACATGAACGGCTCCGGTCAGCTGGTCTTCAACGTCAACGACTTCGACGAGGCGTACGTCGGGCCGTTCACCTGGGACCTGCGGCGGTTCGTGGCCAGCGTGGCGCTGATCGGCTACGGCAAGGCGCTCTCCGACCGGGTGATCGGCGACCTGGTCGCCGGATTCGCCCACTCGTACCTGACCGAGCTGCGGGCCATCGCCGCGGGCGGCGACGATGCGATCGGTTCGATCACCCTGGAGAACGCCGACGGGGTGCTGCGCCGGGTGCTCCAGCAGGCGCGGCTCAACACCCGGGTCAGCCTGCTCTCCGCGCAGACCACCATCGACAGCTACGAGCGGCGGTTCTCCCTCGGCGACGGGGTGTACGAGGTCGACGGCGACACCCGGGACCGGGTCTGCGCGGCCTTCGAGGCGTATCTCGGCACCCTGCCGGCCTCGACCACCCGGGGACGGCCGATCGCGGCCCAGATCAAGGACGTGGTGCTGCGCAAGGGCGTGGGCATCGGCTCGGCCGGCCTGCCGTCGTACACCCTCCTGTTGGAGGGGCACACCCAGGCGCTGGAGAACGACGTCGTCATCTACATGAAGCAGGCGCAGGTGCCGGCCGTCGCCCGGCACGTCGACGACGAGCGCGTCCGCGGCTACTTCCGGCACCAGGGCCACCGCACCGCCGAGTCGCAGCGCGCGTTGCAGGCGCACGCCGATCCCTGGGTGGGCTTCACCGAACTGGACGGCGTCGGCCAACTCGTCGCCGAGGTCTCCCCGTACGCGGCCGACCTCGACTGGGCGGACGTGAACGAGCCGGAGGAGTTGGCCGGGGTGCTGGCCGACCTGGGCCGCTCGGTGGCCCGGATGCACTCCGTGGCCGACGACGAGTCCAGCCACGACCTGGTCGACTACTCCACCGAGGAGGCGATCGTCGCGGCGGTGCAGGCCGAGGCGGAGGGCTTCGTCACCCATCTGGTGGAATTCGCCCACGCCTACGGGTTGCGGGCGCGCGAGGACCACCAGCTCTTCGTCGACCTGTTCCGCAACGGCCGGCTTCCCGGCGTCTGACCAGCGGCCCCACCCGGCCGGCCAGGTTCTGGCCCGGCTGGCCGGGTCAGGCCGTGAAGTCGATGATCACTTTGATGTCCTCCGCGCCGGGGGTGTAGGCGGCGGCGTACCCGGAGAGCGGCACCCGGCGGGTGATCAGCGAGCCGAGCCAGTCGCGGTCGGCCCGGGCCAACGCCTCGGCGGCGGTGTTCCAGTGCCGGCGGTTGGCGTTGACCGAGCCGAAGACGACGTTGTTCTCCAGAACCAGGGTGCGGTTGAGTTCACCCGCGTCGAAGTCGATCGTCCGGCCTCCGGTGGAGACGCCGGCCAGGCAGACGATCCCGGTGGGGGCCACCTTGAACATCGCTTCGAGGACGACCACCGGCGCCCCGGTGCACTCGACGATCACGTCCGGCTCGAAGTCGAGCTGGTCGAGCGGGCCGCTGTGGTACGTCGCGCCGAGCGCGCCGGCCAGCGCCGGCTTCGGCCCCTCGGTGGCCAGGTCGAGCACGTGTACGGAAAGGCCCCGCTGGCTGGCCAGCAGCGCGGCCAGCAGGCCGATCGGCCCGGCGCCGGTGATCAGTGCGGTACGTGGTTGCCACTCCGCCCGCCGGCCGATCCGGTCTATGTGGTCCCACGCCTTGACCACCACGCTGGTCGGTTCGAGCAGGACGCCCACCTCGCCCAGTTCCGGGTCGAGCCCGACGGCGAAGCGGGGCTGGAGCCGCCACCGTTGGCGGGCGAAGCCCGGCAGGGCCTTGATGCCGTGCTCGGTGAACATGCCGTTGCGGCACATGTCCCACTCGTCGACTGCGCAGTTCGGGCAGGGCAGCGGGTCGGGGTGCCGGACGATCCCGGCCACCAGGTCACCGGGTTGCAGGGTGCCGGTCGGGTCCTCCAGCACCCGGCCCAGCGACTCGTGCCCGAGCACCAGGTGGTCGGTGCCGGGCGGCGCCTCGCCGTACTGCCCCTCGATGATCTCGATGTCGGTCCCGCAGATGCCCACCGCGAGGGCCTCCACCAGGATCGACCCCTCCTCGGTGGCCGGCTCCGGATAGTCGTCGAGCAGCCGCAGCGAGCCGGGCACTCCGGGTATGACAGTCACAGCACGCACGGATCCATGGTGGCGGCCACCGGCGGGCCGCCGCCGGCAAAGCCCGGATCGTCACCCCGCCGCGTGCACACCGGCGCGGCCCGGTGCCGGGCCCACGGCCTCCAGCTTGCCCGACCGCCGCCGGGACCTCCCGTCGTCCCGGGCCGGCGACCCCGCCCCGTCCCGGGCCGGCGACCCCGCCCCGTCCCGGGACGGCGACTCCCCTCGTCCCGGTCTGGGGCCTCGGCTCGGCTCGGCGAGATCGGCAGGGGACGCCCTAGGATCAGCGACATGACACCGGAAGAGGTCGGCCGGCGGCTCGTCGCGCTGCTCGCGCCCGTCGAGGCCACCGCGACGGTCTCCGGCGGTCAGGCCCACTCCCGCGCCACCGTCGACGTCCCCCCGGAGTCCTGGCGCGCGGCGCTGCTGGCCGCCCGGGACGACGCCGCGTTGGCCTGCGACTACTTCGACTGGCTCTCCGCGGTGGACGAGTTGGCCGACGGCTTCGACGTGGTGGCCCACCTCTGGTCCACCGTGCACCGGCACGGGGTGCTGCTGCGCGCCCGGGTACCGCGTGCGACGCCGACGGTCGACTCGGTGGTGGCGGTCTACCCGGGTGCAGCCTGGCATGAGCGGGAGACCCACGAGATGTTCGGCATCGACTTTGCCGGGCACGCCGACCTGCGGCCGTTGCTGCTGCCACCGGAGTTCGAGGGGCATCCACTGCGCAAGGAGTTCGTGCTCGCCTCGCGGGTGGCCAAGCCCTGGCCCGGGGCGAAGGAGCCGGGCGAGTCGGAGGCCGGCGGCGGACGACGGCCGATCCGGCCGCCGGGCGTACCCGCGTCGGGGGAGTGGGGAATCATCCCCACCCCGGCCGGTGCCGGTGGCGTCGGCGAGGGCCCGCGCGGCGGCACCCCGGCCCGGCCGGCCCGGGAGCGGCCCGCCCGGCCGGCCCCGGGCGCCCGCACACCCCGTACCCCCAGGGCTGCCGGCGCGTCCCCGGCGGCCCGCCCGCCCGCCGGCGCCGAGCCCGGCCCATCCGCTGGTCCGGAGGCTGGCCCGCCCGCCGGCCGCGAGCCCGGCCCGCCCGCCGGCCGCGAGCCCGGCCCGCCCGCCGGCTCGGAGGCTGGCCCGTCTGCCGGCTCGGAGGCTGGTCCGGCGTCGGCCGGTCCCGCTGGTGGGCGCGCGGAGTCCGACGAGGAGGGTACGGGCTGATGCCAGTGTGGCTGGAACTGCTGATCCGGGTCGGTGGAGTGCTGGTCGCCTTCCTCGTCCTGCCGCTGCTGGTGGGCCAGGCCGAGCACAAGGTGATGGCGCACATGCAGGGCCGGCTCGGGCCGATGTACGCGGGCGCGTTCCACGGCTGGGCGCAGCTCGTCGCCGACGGGGTGAAGTTCGTGCAGAAGGAGGACGTCACTCCCGGCGCGGCGGACCGGCCGGTGTTCCGGCTGGCTCCGGCGGTGGCCCTGGTGCCGTACCTGCTCGCCCTGCTGGTGATCCCGCTCGGCCCGAACGACCTGGTCGGCCAGCCGCTCGACGTCGGTCTGTTCTTCGTGCTGGCGGTGGTCGGCGTGGGGGTGCTGGCCGTGCTGATGTCGGCTTGGGCCTCGGCCAACAAGTACAGCCTGCTCGGCGGGCTGCGCGGCGCCGCCCAACTGCTCGGCTACGAGCTGCCGCTGGTGCTGGCCGCCGCGTCGGTGGCGATGGCCGCCGGCACCCTCAGCCTCTCCGGCATCGTCGAGGCGTGGCAGCCGTGGTGGCTGCTCTGGCAGGCCCCGGCGATGGTGGTCTTCTTCGTGGCCGGTCTCGCCGAGATCCGCCGGCCACCGTTCGACATGCCGGTGGCCGATTCGGAGCTGGTCTTCGGCTACCTGACCGAGTACACCGGCCTGCGCTTCGCGTTCCTGCTGCTGGCCGAGTACGTCGGCATCGTGGTGATCGCCGCGCTCACCACCGTGCTCTTCCTCGGCGGCTGGCAGGGCCCGTTCGCCGACGCGCAGCTCGGCTGGCTCTGGACCCTGCTCAAGGTCGCCGCCGTCAGCTTCGTGATCATCTGGTTCCGGGTCGCCTATCCCCGGCTTCGTGAAGACCAGCTCCAGCGCCTCTGCTGGCTCGTCCTCGTCCCCACCGCCCTCGCCCAACTGGTCCTAACCGCCGCCGTCCGCGTCGCGACATAGAGATGTAAGGAAGGGCCCCCTATTAACGCCTCGTGTATAGCAGGGGCCCCCTCTTAACAGCCGCACCAGCGGCGCACCGGCGCACCCGCGCACCGGCGCGTAGCGGCGCGCACCGGCGTAGTGGCGCGCACCGGGGGCGCGGCTTCAGCGCAGTGGGGTGTGGGCGGGATCCACGCGCTCGGTGGCGGATGGGGGTGATGGGGAAGTGCCCGCACCGAAGGGGCTACCGCCCAGGGCTTCGCGGTCGTGCGGGGTGAGCCAGTTCGACAGGTCGGGGCCGAGCGGCACCACGCCGGTGGGGTTGATGTCCCGGTGCACCTCGTAGTAGTGCCGCTTGATGTGGTCGAAGTCGATCGTGTCGCCGAAGCCGGGGGTCTGGAACAGATCCCGGGCGTACGCCCACAGCACCGGCAGTTCGGAGAGCTTCTGCCGGTTGCACTTGAAGTGGCCGTGGTAGACCGGATCGAAGCGGACCAGCGTGGTGAAGAGCCGTACGTCGGCCTCGGTGATGGCGTCGCCGACCAGGTAACGCTGCCCGGCGAGCCGCTCGCTCAGCCAGTCCAGCCGGTCGAACAGCCGCTGGTACGCCTTCTCGTACGCCGCCTGGCTGCCGGCGAACCCACACCGGTACACGCCGTTGTTGACATCCTTGAAGACCACCGCGTTGACCTCGTCGATCTCGGCACGCAGCCGCTCCGGGTACAGCTGCGGCGCGCCGGGACGGTGGTACGCGGTCCACTCGGTGGAGAGGTCCAGGCTCATCTGGGCGAAGTCGTTGGTCACCACCTGCCCGGTCGGCACGTCGACGATGGCCGGCACGGTGATCCCCCGCGGATAGTCGGGGTAGCGGGCGAAGTACGCCTCCTGGAGGCGCTCGATGCCGAGCACCGGGTCCCGCCCGCCCGGGTCGAGGTCGAAGGTCCAGCTCCGCGCATCGTGCGTCGGACCGGCGACGGCCATCGAGATCGCCTCCTCCAGCCCGAGCAGGCGGCGCACGATGATCAGCCGGTTCGCCCAGGGGCAGGCCCGGCTGACCGCCAGCCGGTACCGTCCCGGCTCGACCGGGTAGCCGTCCCGCCCGTCGGCGGTGATCCGGGTGGTGATGTAGCGCTGATCCCGGTTGAACTCGCTACCCGGCTCGACGTACTTGCCGCCGGTGCTCGTACCGCCCTCGCCCATGCCGCCCCCAATGGTGTGCCGAGTGGTCCTCGGTCCCATCATGGCGGATCTTCGGCCGGCCGGCCCGGCGACGTCGGACGCCCGCGCTCCGGCCGGGCGGTCAGCGGCTCCGTGGGCTGATCCGGCCCCGTTCGGCCGGTAGCGCGAGGGATTCGGGATGCGGCGTCGAGATCGGCGGGGCAGCTTTCTTGCAGGGCAGCACCGAGCATCAGTGCGATGGATTGGTGCAGTCGCGTGGGGGAGGGCGACACGATCAGGTTTCCGTCCAGGATCTCGCGGCGACGGCCGTCGTCGGGCAGGCGGTCGAGGCCGTCCGTCGTCCACTCGCCAGACGGCGGGTTGTCGTCGTGCAGCGCGGCGGTCATTGACGGGTCCTTTCGGGTGCGTCGTTCTCCCCGCGACCGGGGTACTACCGCCCAGCCCCGGGTGGTGGTCGCGCGCGCCGGGGACACAGGGCAGGATGGTCGGCATGAGCGAGCGAAGCGAGCCGGCCGGCCTGCCCGGCAGCGGTCTGGTCAAGGGGCTGGCCGTCACGCTCAGGACGATGACGAAGCGCTCGACCACCCAGCAGTACCCGGACGTCGCTCCCGACCTGCCGCCTCGCTCCCGCGGGGTGATCGCGTTGCTGGAGGAGAACTGCACGGTCTGCATGCTCTGCTCCCGCGAGTGTCCGGACTGGTGCATCTACATCGACTCGCACAAGGAGGAGGTGGCGGTGCCCGGCGCCGCCCGCCCCCGCCAGCGCAACGTGCTCGACCGCTTCGACATCGACTTCTCGCTCTGCATGTACTGCGGCATCTGCATCGAGGTCTGCCCCTTCGACGCGCTCTACTGGTCCCCCGAATTCGAGTACGCCGAGTACGACATCAAGGACCTGCTGCACGACAAGGAGCACCTGGGCGAGTGGATGGCCACGGTGCCGCCGCCGCCCGCGCACGACCCGAACGGCGAGCCGGCCAAGGAGGAGACCGCCGCCGCGCGCAAGGCCGCGCTTCCCGCCGCGCCCGCCGCCCGCCCGACCGCCCCGGCGGTACGCCCCGAGCCAGCCCCGGCGGTACGCCCCGAGCCCGGTCCCGCACCCGTCCCGCCTCAAGGCGGCGTCGGTACGCCCGCCGCCGGTGATGGCGGCTCCACAACCGGCGACGGTACGCCCGCCGAAGGCAGCGGCAAGCCTGCCGAAGGCAGCGGCAAGCCGTCGGACCGTGGCAGCGGCAAGCCCTCGGGCGGCGACGGCGAAGGCACTGACGGCGAAGGTGCTTCGGCGTGACCGGGGTGGATGTCCTGCTGCTCGCCCTCGGCGCGGTGGCCGTCGGTTCGGCGGTGCTGGTGGTGGCGACCCGACACCTCGTCCGCGCCGGCCTCTACCTGGTGGTCTGCCTGGGTGCCCTGGCCGGCATGTACCTCGTGCTCGGCGCCGAGCTGGTGGCCTGGGTACAGGTGCTGATCTACGTCGGCGCGGTGGTGGTGCTGCTGCTGTTCGCGGTGATGCTGACCCGGGCGCCGATCGGTGCCTCGGACGATCTGGACCGTCCCGGCTGGCCGGCCGCGCTGATCGGTGGCGGGGCGGGGCTGGGCCTGTCGGCGCTGCTGGTCGACGCGTACCGCTGGACAAGGGTCGAGCTGCCCGACGCGGGCACCGCCGAACGCATCGGTGAGCAGGTCTTCGGCAGCTGGGTGCTGCCCTTCGAGGTGCTCTCGGTGCTGCTGCTGTCGGCGCTGGTCGGCGCGATCGTGCTGTCCCGCCCCGACATCGGCTCGTCCAGCGCCGGCCGGGGAAGCACGGACAGCGCCGGCCGGCGGACACCGGCCGACACCGGCCGGGAACGGGGGGCGACGCGGTGAGGCCCGTCATCCCGTACGTCACCGCCGCGCTGCTCTTTGGCCTCGGCGTGTACGGCGTGCTGCGCCGACGCAACGCGGTGCTGGTGCTGATGGCCGTCGAGCTGATGCTCAACGCGGTGAACCTGATCCTGGTCACCGCCGACACCACGGCGAAGGCGCTGCTGCCGCACGGCGGCCAGGTCTTCGCGCTCTTCGTGATCGTGCTGGCCGCCGCCGAGATCGGGGTGGGGCTGGCGATCGTGCTCCAGCTCTACCGGATGCGGGCCAGCGTCGCCGTCGACGAGGTCCCGCTGGCCGAGCGCCCCGACGACGAGGCGGTCCCGGTCGAGCCGGTCGGCGTGTCGGGCACCGGTCGGCCGAAGGGGGAGCGGTGAGCACCACGACGCTGCTGGGCGCGCTGCTGCCGGGCGTACCGCTGGTCGCCGGCCTGCTCGGTCTGTTGCTGCCGCCCGCGCGGCACGGCGCGGCCAGCGCACCGGATACCGCCCGCCGGGCGGCCATCGTCCTGGGGGTGGCCGGCGCGGCCGGCGCCCTCGCCCTGGCGGTGGCGCTGCTGGTCAGCCTCGACGGACCGGCGGAGGCGTCGACCACCTGGATCGACCTCGGCGGGCTCACCGTCACCCTCGGGGTACGCCTCGACGGCGCCGCCGCGCTGGTCGCCGTCGCGGTCGCCGCGGTCGCCCTGGCCGTGCAGGTCTACTCGACCGGCTATCTGACCGGTGGCCCGCGCGACGACGGGGACATCGACCACCGCTACCCGCCGTACGCGGCGCAGATCAGTCTCTTCACCGCCGCCATGCTGCTGGTGGTGGTCTCCGGGGACCTGATCATGCTGCTGGTCGGCTGGGAGGTGATGGGGCTCTGCTCGTACCTGCTCATCGCCCACGACCGGCGGCTGCCGGAGGCGCCGGCCGCCGCGATGAAGGCGTTCCTGGTGACCCGGGTCGGCGACGTCGGCTTCCTGCTCGGCATCGCGCTGCTCGGCGTCTCGGCGGGCAGCTTCCGGATCGCCGACGTGCTGGCCCACGACCACTCCGCCGGTACGCTCACCGCCGCCTGCCTGCTGCTGCTCGCCGGGGTGGCCGGCAAGAGCGCCCAGTTCCCGCTGCACACCTGGTTGCCGGACGCGATGGCCGGTCCCACCCCGATCTCCGCGCTGATCCACGCCGCGACCATGGTGGCCGCCGGGGTGTACGCGGTCAGCCGGCTCTTCCCGCTCTTCGCGGCCACTCCGGTCACGCTGGCCGTGCTCGGTGTGATGGCCTCGGTGACCCTGCTGCTCGGTGCGCTCGCGGCCACCGCGCAGGACGACATCAAGCGGGTGCTCGCCTGGTCCACGGTCTCCCAGATCGGCTACATGACCGGCGCCCTCGCCGTCGGCTCACCACCCGCCGCCCTGTTCCACCTGCTCACCCACGCCGCCTTCAAGGCGCTGCTGTTCCTCGCCGCCGGTGCGGTGATCCACTCCGTCGGCACGGCGCTGATGTCCCGGATGGGCGGACTGCGGCACGCCATGCCGGTGACCTTCTGGTGCACGGTGCTCGGGCTCGGCGCGCTGGCCGGCGTACCCCCGCTCTCCGGCTTCTGGAGCAAGGAGGGCGTGCTCGCCGCCGCCGAGGGGGCCGCCCTGCACGGCGACGGCCCGGCCCCCGCCTGGGTGGGCTGGCTGGTCTGGCTCGCCGCGCTGGCCGGCGTCGCCGTCACCGCCTGGTACGCCACCCGGCTGCTGCTGCGAACCTTCTTCGGTGCCCCCCGCACCCCGCTGCCCCACCCGCACGACCCGCCCACGGTGCTGCGCTGGCCGATGCTGGCGCTGGCCGTCCCGGCGGCCCTGCTCGGCCTCGCCGGCTTTCCGGGCTGGTTCTCCACCCACCTGCAACGCACGCTGCCGGCCGACCCGGAGGCGGTGTCGGACCTGATGCCGGCGGACGGGCTGATCCACCTGGCCCCGACCGTGCTGCTGCCGATGGCGTTGCTGCTCGTCGGTGCCGGGCTGGCCTGGCTGGGCTGGCGACGCGACACCGCGGCCGACCCGGCGGCGGCGCTCGGTCCGCTGCGGCCGGTCCTCGCCCGCGGGTTCCGGCTCGACGACCTCCAACACACCCTGGTGGTACGCCCCACGACCGCGCTCGGCCGGCTGGCCCGCGCCGCCGACGAGCGGGTGGTGGACGGGGCGGTGCTCGGCACCGGCCGCGCCGCCCGCGCCCTCGGCGGCGGGCTGGGTGACCTGCACCGGACGGCGCTGCCCCGGGCCGTCGTCGCGGTGCTCGCCGGCGCACTGCTGATCAGCCTCGCCGCCGCCCTGATCGGAGTGCCGTCATGACGTTCGGGGAGTTCCTGCTGGTCGCGGTGCTCGCGGTGCCGGCCCTCGGTGCGCTCGCGGTGGCGGCCACGCCCCGCGACCGGGCGGCCCGGGTGGTGGGCACGGTCGCCGCCGCGCTGACCCTGGTCGCGGCGGTCGCCCTGCTCGCGGGCCGGGACGCCGGCTGGGTCTCCTACCGGCCGACGCAACCGGCGGTGCTGCCCTGGCACTCGGTCGACCTGCCCTGGGTGCCGGGGCTGGAGCTGCGTTTCCACCTCGGGGTGGACGGCATCTCCTGGCCGCTGGTGGTGCTGACCGCCCTGCTCACCCTGCTCTGCTGCGGCTACAGCCTCTGGCGGGTGCCGGCCGGCGGCAGCGGGCGGGCGCTGGTGGCGCTGCTGCTGGTGGTCGAGGTCGGCATCCTGGGCACCTTCCTCGCCCTCGACCTGGTGCTCTTCTTCCTCTTCTTCGAGGTCGTCCTGCTGCCGATGTACGCGATCATCGTCGGCTGGGGCGGCGACGGCACCGACCCGGCGGCGGTCGACGCGCGACGCCGCGCGGGGCGGAAGTTCGCCCTGTACACCCTCTTCGGCTCGGTGCTGTTGCTGGTCGGCGTCTACGTCGTGGTGGCCGCCGCCGGCACCGCCGACATCGTCGCGCTGACCGGCGGCACCGGCCTGTCCCGGGGCACCCAGCTCGCCGCGTTCACCCTGCTCGCGGTCGCCTTCGCGGTGAAGAGTCCGCTCTGGCCGCTGCACTCCTGGCTCCCCGACGCGCACACCCAGGCGCCGACCGTGGGCAGCGTGCTGCTCGCCGGGGTGCTGCTCAAGATGGGCACGTACGGCCTGATCCGGGTCGCGGTCGGGGTGGCCCCGGAGGGCGCCCGCTGGGCGGCGCCGGTGCTCGGCGTGCTCGCCGTCGCGGCCATCCTGGTCGGCTCGCTGGTCTGCCTGGCGCAGACCGAGCTGAAGCGGCTGATCGCGTACTCCAGCGTCGGGCACATGGGCTTCGTGCTGCTCGGGGTCGCCACGCTGACCGCCACCGGCATCCAGGCGGCGCTGATCGGCAACGTCGCGCACGGCATCATCACCGGGCTGCTCTTCTTCCTGGCCGGCGCGATCAAGGACCGTGCCCACACCGGCGCGCTCGGCGAGCTGTCCGGGCTGCGGGAGACCGCGCCGCGGCTCTCCGGGTTGCTCGCGTTCGCGGCGGTCGCCTCGCTGGGGCTGCCCGGGTTGGCCGGCTTCTGGGGTGAGGCGTTCGCCGTGGTCGCCGCCGTCGAGGTGGGCGGGGCGCTCTGGACCACGCTGGCCGTGCTGGCCGCGATCGGCGGTGCGCTGACGGCGGCGTACCTGCTGCGGCTGCTGCGCCGGGTGACCCACGGCCGGCCGACTTCGACGGTCGCCGGGCTGGCCCCGGGGCTGGCCCGCGCCGAACTGGCCGCCTGGGTGCCGCTGGTGCTGCTCGCGTTGGCCGTCGGTCTGGCCCCGACCCTGGTGCTCGGCGTTGCCGAGGCCCCGGTCGCGGCCCTGGTGGGGGTGCTGCCATGAACGAGCGTCAGCGAGTGAATCATCGGCGCGGTGCGGTGGTGTCTCATGACGGCACGCAGCGGAGCGGAGTGCCGGCATGAACGAGCGTCAGCGAGTGAACCATCAGCGCGGTGCGGTGGTGTCCCATGCCGGCCCGCAGCGGAGCGGAGTACCGGCATGAGCGTGGTGCAGAGCGTCGACAGTGTGGCGTTGCTGCCGGCGTACCTGGCCGCCGGGACGGCCGTGCTGGTGCTCCTGGTCGACCTGCTGCTGGCCCGGCCGGCGGCGACGGTCGCCGCGGCGGCCGTCGGTGCGGTCGCCACCGCGCTCGGGGCGGCGGCGGTCGGTGCCGGCGGTGAGCGCCGCACGTTCTGCGTGGGCGCCGACTGCTCGTACGTCTTCGGCGGCCGGGCGGCCCTGGTCGCCACGGTGGTGCCGCTGCTCGTCCTCGGCGTGCTGGCGCTCTCCGGGCCGCTGCTGCGGGCCGGGCAGACCCCGGTGGGCGAGTTCTGCTTCCTGCTCGCCTGTTCGATGACCGGCGGCGTGGTGCTCGGCGCGGCCGGCGACCTGATCACCCTGATCGTGGCGGTGGAGACCCTTACGCTGCCGCTGTACATCCTGGTCGGCCTGCGCCGGGGCAGCCTGGCCAGCGCCGAGGCGGCGGTGACCTTCTTCGTGGTCAGCGTGGTGGCCACCACGCTGACCCTGCTCGGTGCCGCGCTGCTCTACGCCGTCACCGGCGGGCTGCACCTGGAGCGGCTGGGCACGCTGCTCGCCGACCCGGCACTGCCCGACCTGCCGCTGACCACGGTCGCGGTGACGCTGGTGGTGGCGGGACTGGCGTTCAAGGTGGCCGCGGTCCCGTTCCACGCCTGGGCTCCGGCCACCTACGACGGGGCACCGCTGCCGGTGGCCGCGTACCTGTCGACCGCGTCGAAGCTCGGCGGCGTGGTGGCCCTGCTGGCGGTGGTGCAGCACGCGCTGCCGCCGGACGTGACCGGGCCGGTGCTGGCCCTGGTCGCCGCGCTGACCATGACCGTGGGCAACCTGGTGGCGCTGCGCCAGCGGCGTACCGTGCGGCTGCTGGCCTGGTCCTCGGTGGCCCAGGCCGGCTACATCCTCGCCCCGCTCGGGGCGCTGGCCCTGTCCGCCGACGCCGACGCCCGCGCCGCCGCGTACGCCGCGGCTCTCGCGTACGCCGTCTTCTTCGTGCTGTTGGAGCTGGCGGCCTTCGCCGGTGTGGTGGCCCTGCGCCCGGCCGGGGCGGACGGCGGCCGGCTGGACGAACTGCGGGGCGCCGCCCGCCGGCACCCGTGGGTCGGTGCCGGCCTCGCGTTCGCCCTGGTCGGGCTGGCCGGCCTGCCGCCCGGGCTGGCCGGGCTGTTCGCCAAGGTGACCGTGGTCCGGTCGCTGCTCGGCGGCGACGCGGGCTGGCTCGCGTTGGTGGTGGCGGTGAACGCGGTCATCGGCCTGGCCTACTACCTCCGATTCGCCGCGCTGCTCTACGCCCCCGACGCCATGGCGCCGACGGCCCGGCCGGCCCGCGCGGTGGCGGGCGCGCTGGCGGCGGCCACCGCGGTGGCCGTGGTCGTCGGTTTCGCGCCGCAGCTGGTGCTCGATCTCGCCGGGGGCTGAACCCCGCCCGTCCACCGGCAATTCCCGGTCGTGACTGTCACTCAGGTAACTCTCAGTCATGAGGCGGATGGTTTACGGGTACCGGTGTGTTGTACCGGTCAGCGGATCCCGACATCCGTGCACCGAAGGAGTGATCGTGCACCACAACCGTCTGAAGACCGCCGCGCTGCTCGGCCTGCTCACCTCGCTGATCCTGGCGGTGGGCTACTGGTTCGGCGGCAGTGGCGGGCTGGTCATCGCCGTCGCGGTGTCGCTGGTGATGAACGGCATCACGTACTTCTACTCGGACAAGCTGGCGCTGCGCTCGATGCGGGCGCAACCGGTCAGCGAGGCGCAGTTCCCCGAGCTGTACCACATGGTGCGGGAGCTGGCCGCCGAGGCGCGGCAGCCGATGCCGCGGCTCTACGTGAGCCCGACCGCCCAACCCAACGCGTTCGCCACCGGCCGTAACCCGCAGAACGCCGCCGTCTGCGTGACCCAGGGGATCGTCGAGATCCTCGACTACCGTGAGTTGCGGGGAGTCATCGGGCACGAGCTGTCGCACGTCTACAACCGGGACATCCTCATCTCCAGCGTGGCGGCCGGTCTCGCCGGCATCATCACCATGCTGGCCAACCTCGCCCTGTTCATCCCGCTCGGCGGCAACAGCGACGAGGACGGGCCGAACCCGGCCGTGCTGCTGCTCACCATCATCCTGGGGCCGATCGCCGCGACCATCATCCAGCTGGCGATCAGCCGGAGTCGCGAGTTCCAGGCGGACGCCTCGGGCGCCGAGCTGACCCGTGACCCGCTGGCCCTGGCCAGCGCCCTGCGGAAGATCCACATGGGTACCCAGCGCCGACCCCTCCCGGCCGAGGGCCAGCTCACCAGCACCGCGCACCTGATGATCGACAACCCGTTCAAGGGCGGCGGGATCGCCGCGCTCTTCGCCACCCACCCGCGGATGGAGGAGCGGGTGGCCCGGCTGGAGCAGATGGCTGCCCAGTCCGCCGGCCCGCTTCGTTACCAGCGCTGACCTGACATCCAACCCCTTCGCCGCCCGCGCCGGGTCCGCCCGGTGCGGGCGGCGGTCTTCCGGGTACGGGTGTGAGTGCGCTTACCGTTCTGCCGGCGGGGTGCCGGGCGTTAGGGTCTAAACGACTCTCGCTCATTACATTCCCGTGGAGGTGGGTACGTGGCTGGGCTGCGCCGGTATCTGGGCGTCTGGCGGCTTCCGGGCGCACCGACGCTGCTGGTCGCCGGCATCATCGGACGGCTCGGGATCGGCATGACGCCGCTGGCGTTGCTGCTCGTCGTGGAGCAGGTCACCGGCCGCTACTCGCTGGCCGCCGTGGCCGGCGGCTGCTACGCCCTCTCCGGGGCCGCGCTGAGCCCGGTCGCCGGGCGGATCGCCGACCGGATCGGCCCCACCCCGGTGCTGCTCGGCACCGCGATCGCCCACCCGCTGGCCCTGATCGGGCTGCTCTGGTCGGCCCGCGCCGACGCCGCGCCCTTCTCACTGGTCCTCCTCGCCGCGGCCATCGCCGGAGCGTCCTTCCCACCGATGACCGCCGCGATCCGGGGTGCCTGGAACGACCTGACCAGCGTCGCCTCCGGCCGATACCACCTGCGCAACACCGCGCTCGCCGCGGAGACCACCCTGTTCGAGATCGTCTTCGTGCTCGGCCCGCTGCTCGTGGCCGCGTTCGTCCTCTTCGCCGACGCCGGGACGGCGCTGATCGGCTCGGCGGTGGTGACCCTGGCCGGCACCGTGGCGGTGGCGCTCGGCCGGACCATGCGCGGCTGGCAGCCGCACTCCCGGGAGCAGCACGCCCGGGGGCTCGGCCCGCTGCGGGTCGCCGGTTTCCCGGCGCTGTTGCTCTGCGTGGCCAGCCTCGGCATCGCCTTCGGTGCGGCGGGGGTGACCGTGCCGGCGTTCGCCGCCGGCTACACCGCATCCGACCCGGACAGCCTCGCCGGCCTGCTGCTGGCCGTCTGGGGGATCGGCAGCGCGGCCGGCGGGTTCTGGTTCGGCGTCCGCCGCCCGGCCCGGAACATGACCCGCCAGTTCTCCCGGCTGCTCGCCGGGGTTGCGGGAAGCTTCGCCGTCTTCGCCATGATGTCCACGCCGGTCGCGCTGGGCGTCGCCCTGCTCATCGGTGGGGCCACCATCGCGCCGGCACTGATCCTGGAGAACACCCTGGTCGGGCGGATCTCGCCGACCAGCATGCTGAACGAGGCGTACACCTGGGTGGTGACCATGTCGGTCGGCGCCAGCGCCGCGGGTGGCGCCGTCGCCGGCCTGATCGTCGACCACGGCGGCGGAGTGCCCTGGGCCTTCCTCTTCGCCGGGGCCGCGGTCGCCGTCGGGGCCGCGGTCGCCGCCCTGCCCGCCGGCCCCATCGCCCGCGCGGAAGCCGCCACGGTACGCCTCGAAGCCCCGGTCACCGTCTGACCGCGCTTTTCGCGGGTATGCCGGCAGCGTGTTCGCCTTCTTTTCGAACCGCTTGGGCTGCCTCGGGTCGATCCTGGTCAGCGCGATCCTGACCGTGGTCCTGCTGCTGATCTTCGGCCGGTAACGTCACACTTCCGCCCGATCCGCGCCGCGCCGGACCGGACCGGGCCGGGCCGGGCCGGGGGACAGTTGTCCTCAGCAGCGTGATTTCACAGAGCAATATTTATGGCTGTGTGAAATCACGTCCGTGAGAGACAAGGACATGCCGGCCCCACGAAAGCTCCCGCCCGCAGCAACCGAGGCGACGATCCGGCGAGCCTGCCCAGCAACACGCCGGGCAGCGCTACCGCTCGGGTCGGTCGAGGCTCACCGGTAGTTGGTGAACTGAAGGGCGACGCCGAAGTCCTCGCTCTTCAGCAGCGCGATGACGGCTTGGAGGTCGTCCTTCTTCTTGCCGGTGACGCGCAGCTGGTCGCCCTGGATCTGCGCCTGGACCCCCTTCGGGCCCTCGTCGCGGATCTTCTTGCTGATCGCCTTGGCCTTGTCCTGGTTGATGCCCTGCACCACCTTGGCGTCGATCTTGAAGATCTTGCCCGATGGGCGAGGGTCGCCGGCGTCCAACGACTTCAGCGAGATGTTCCGCTTGATCAGCTTCTCCCGGAAGACGTCCAGCGCGGCCCGGACGCGCTCCTCGGTCTCCGCCTGGAGGCTGATCGCCTCCTCGCCCGACCAGGAGATCTCCGCGCCGGTGCCCCGGAAGTCGAACCGCGTCCCGAGCTCCTTCTCCGCCTGGCGGAGGGCGTTGTCGACCTCCTGGCGATCGACCTTGCTCACGATGTCGAACGACGGGTTCGCTGCCATACTCATGCTCCTGCTGTCCGGCTGGTTTGTAGTCTTTCGTCCTCCGCTGACCAGCGGTGCGACCCCCTGACGGTACCCGGTTGCGCTGGCGGCGGGTGGAGCCGCTATCCTTGCTTCCGCCGCCGCGCCACGGTGCGGTGGTACGCCTTGGCGGGTTGCCCGAGCGGCCAATGGGAGCGGACTGTAAATCCGTCGCGAAAGCTACAGAGGTTCGAATCCTCTACCCGCCACCAGGTGCGACAACAGCCCTTGACCAGCAGAGATGCTGATCAGGGGCTGTTCTCGTTGATCCGTGGCTGGTCTTTGATCCGGTCCATCTGCGACAGACGTTTCACAGAGGCATCTGCGGTCGAGGCCACCGGGGGATGTCGCCCGGGTGGAGGGCGAGCCGAGGACGGCTGCGACCCGGCCCGGCGAGGTCGGGGCGCTGTCCGCTAGACCCGCTACATCACCTTAGAAAGTAATGAGCGGTTGGTGTCTTCTTCCAACCTGGTCGCCGGCTTGCCCGCTCTGGCCTGCCCAGACGTGCACGGGTTGGATCCGGACGTGCCGCGAAGGGCGACGATCAGACCAACATCGGGTCGGTGAGCTTTCCACGAGCGGATCGGCTGTGGCACCATCGGGAGACCTCCTTTACGTTTGTGATCACCCCACCCAGGAGCACAGATGTCTGCTCAACGTCTGGGCCGGCTGTTCGGCTCCCTCGCGTTGGTTCTCGGCTTGGTGTTCGTGTCCGGCACTGCCGCCGAGCCTGAATTCCGTACCTCCGGCATTGACTGGGTCATGCCCGCACTGGGCGGGTTGCTGCCCTGACGGGCGATCGCCCCCCGCTCGGCCACTGCTGAACCGACGAGGGGAAGCATGACGTCTCGTCCGCGTTCCGCTTATCGGCGCACGGAACACGCCTGGCTCATCACTGGGCCGTTGGCGCTGTGTGCGGTGGTCGTCTGCCTCCTGCTCGGGCTGACGGTTGACCCTGCCCTGGGTGAGCTGCCGGTCACCCTGCTGCTCACCGTGGCGATGGTCGTTGCCACTTTGCCGACCATCACCGTGGTGATCCGACGGCAGGCGTTCACGGTCTTCCCGACCGAGATCCCGCTCGTCGTCGCGTTGTTCGCGCTTCCGCCGTTGTCGGTGGTGCTGGCGTACACCGTGGCTTCGCTCGTGATCCAGATGCGGCGCAAGCTGCTGCCGGTGAAGCTCTGGTTCAACGTGGCCGGTGCGGCGGCGGCGACCTCGCTGGCCACGGTGGTCTACACCGTGCTGCCGAAGTCCGGGGGCGTCGGGCCGGCTGTCTGGGTTGCCCTTCTCGCCGCCATCGGCACCCACAGCCTGGTCCAGGTCGCCGCCATGGCCGGGGTCTTCACCGTGGTGCAGGGCTGGCAGGCCGGGCGGGAGCTGATCCGGGCCGCGGCCCCACCCATGCTGCTCGGGGTCGCGATCAACCTGTCCATCGGCCTGCTGATCATCATCGCGCTGGACAGCACGCCGTGGGCCATCCTGATCTTCGCGGGGCTGGCCCTGGCGTTCGCGTTGATCTACAGCTCGTACGCGCAGTTCCTCCGGCAGCACCGCACCCTCTCGGAGATGTACGACCTCACCAAGGCGATCACCGAGAGCGGGCCGGCCGGAAATCTCATCGACGCGTTGCTGGTCCGGATCCGCAGCCTCATGCAGGCCGAGTCCGCCACCCTCTGGTTGCCTGCCCAGGGGCGCCACCCGGAGGTGCTGCTGACCGCCCAGGAAGGCAAACCGGGGCTGCTCGACTCCACGCTCAGTCCGGCGGCGCTGCGCGACGCCGCGATGGCCCGCCAGGAGACGGTGGCGGTGAGCGACCGGCTCGGCGGCGATCCGAAGCTGCGCGAGACGCTCGGGCAGACGGCGGTCAAGGACGTGATCGTGGTGCCGCTGCGCTCGGGCAAGGCGGTCATCGGCACCCTGGAGGTCGCCAACCGGCTCGGTGACACCAACGTTTTCCGGGCGGCGGATGTCACCGTCTTCGAGACGGTCGCGGCGCATGCCGCGGTGGCGCTGGAGAATTCCCGGCTGGTCGACCGACTGCGCCACGACGCGTACCACGACGGGCTCACCAAGCTGCCCAACCGCCGCCGGATCCTCGGCGCGCTGACCGAGGCGGTCCGGATCCGGGCCCCGGGCGAGGTGGTCGCGCTGCTGCTCTTCGACGTCGACCGGCTGCGCCAGGTCAACGAATCCCTCGGCCACGCCGCGGGTGACAAGGTGCTGATCGAGGTGGCCGACCGGCTGCGCGGGTGCGTGCCGTCGGCCGCGCTGGTCGGCCGGGTCGGCGGCGACGAGTTCCTGGTCACCCTGCGGCTGGAGAGCGCCGAGGCGGCGGTGGAACTCGCCGGCCAGCTGCGCGAGCAGATCCGGGACGAGATGGTCTTCGACGCCCTCACGCTGGACGTGGACACCGCCGTCGGGGTCGTCGTGCACCCGGACCACGGCAGTGATCCCGCCACCCTGCTGCAACGGGTGGACGTGGCGGCGACCGCGGCGAAGTCGGTCCCGGGGAGCGTGCAGCTCTACAGCCCGGCGCTGGAGTCCCGGTCGCTGCGTCGGCTCGGGCTCGCCGGGGACCTGCGCAGCGCCCTCGACGGCGGCGAGCTGGAGATCTACTACCAACCCAAGGTGACGCTGCGCGACCGCCGGCTGGTCGGGGTGGAGTGCCTGGCCCGCTGGGAGCATCCGACGCACGGCACGGTCACCCCGGAGGACTTCGTCGCGGTGGCCGAGCACACCGGCCAGCTCGGCCGGCTCACCGAGTTCGTGCTCCGGGAGGGGCTGCGGCACAGCCGGGACTGGGCGCACGGCGGCCAGTCACTCGCCGTCGCGGTCAACCTCTCCGCGCGTACGCTCACCGACCAGCGCTTTCCGGAGCGGGTACGCGAGCTGCTCGACGAGTACGGCGTCCCGGCGCAGCTGCTGACCTTGGAGATCACGGAGGCCGGGGTGCTCGACGGCACCGAGCGGCCCATCCCGACCCTGCGTCGCCTGCGTGACCTCGGGGTCCGCCTGTCGGTGGACGACTTCGGCACCGGCAGTTCCTCGCTGGCCCACCTGCGCCGGCTGCCGGTGCACGAGGTGAAGGTCGACCGTTCCTTCGTGCAGGGAATGGCGACCGACCCGGGAGACCTGGCGATCGTCAACGCCGTGGTGACCCTCTCCCAGCAGTTCGGTCTGACCGTGGTGGCCGAGGGGGTGGAGAGCGAGTTGACCCTGGAGTTGCTCCAGGACATCGGCTGCGAGATCGGTCAGGGATTCCTGTTCAGCCGCCCGCTGCCGTACGAGCGGTTGGAGGCCTGGTTCGGCGCCCAGGTCGACCCGGAGTCGATCACCGAAAGTGAGCTTCCGCGCCTGCGTGTGGTGCCCTGAGCTGGGCCTGAGGCGTCCCGGGGGATCCGATTTCACCAGTGCCGCGGGGCCGTGTACGCTTACCTCTGCGCGGCCACCGGGTGATCGCGCAGGCCCCCTTAGCTCAGTCGGCAGAGCGTCTCCATGGTAAGGAGAAGGTCTACGGTTCGATTCCGTAAGGGGGCTCAGAGGGTCCGGCTGGGCCCACCACGGCGGTGTAGCTCAGATGGCAGAGCAAGCGGCTCATAATCGCTGTGTCGCCGGTTCAAGTCCGGCCACCGCTACTCTCAACTGCCGGGTTTCTCCTGGTGGTCGGGTGAGACGGGCGCCATAGGCGCCCGCTTTGCGTGTCCGCGCAGGCAGCGCGTAGGCTGTAGCGCCGTAGTTGTATCCGTTAGCGAGGAAGGCACTCCGCCGTGGCGAAGGCGACCGATGTCCGGCCGAAGATCACTTTGGCGTGTGTGGAGTGCAAGGAGCGCAACTACATCACGCGCAAGAACCGCCGTAACGACCCGGACCGCATCGAGCTGAAGAAGTTCTGCCCCCGGGACGGACGGCACACCGTTCACCGCGAGACGCGCTGAACCCGGTCCGGGCCGATCGGCCCGGCTCCCGTACGTACGACGATCGCCGGTCTCTGTGGACGGTGCGCGGCCTGCCGGGCCGCGGCCGACCGCACGGGCCGGCGGTCGTGTTCTGCGTGTAGGTTCGCGGCATGTCCCTGGACCACTCCTTTGTCGGCCGGAGCTATCCGCCGACCGCGCCCTACCAGGTTGGCCGCGAGAAGATCCGCGAGTTCGCGACCGCGATCGGGGCCACCGATCCCGCCCACCACGATCCGGAGACCGCCCGCGCGCTTGGCCACCCGGACGTGGTCGCGCCGCCGACCTTCCCGGTGGTGCTCACCATGGCCGCCAGTCGCCAGCTGATCGAGGATCCGGCCCTCGGCGTCGACTACAGCCGGGTCGTCCACGGTGACCAGCGGTTCGCGTACACCCGGCCGGTGGTCGCCGGTGACGAACTGGTCTGTGTCAACACCGTCGAGGACATCACCAGCCGCGGCGGGCACGAGTTCCTGACCACCAGGACCGACGTCCGCACCACCGCCGGCGAGCCGGTGGTCGCCGTCTGGTCCAAGATTGTCGTACGCGGGGAGGCGTGACGTGGAACTGCCCACCCAGACGTTCCGGGTGACCCGGGCGGACCTGGTCCGTTACGCCGGTGCCTCGGGCGACTTCAACCCGATCCACTGGAGCGACCGGTTCGCCGCGAAGGTCGGCCTGCCCGGGGTGATCGCCCACGGCATGTTCACCATGGCGCTGGTCGGCCGGGCCGTCACCGCCTGGGCCGGCGCACCCGACGCGGTGGTCGAGTACGGGGTGCGGTTCACCCGCCCGGTGGTCGTGCCCGACGACGACGAGGGCACCGAGATCGTGGTGACCGCGGTGGTCCGCGAGGTGACCGAAGCCGGCCTGACCAGGCTCGACGTCACCGCCACCTGCCTCGGTGAGAAGGTCCTCTCGCAGGCGCGGGCGACCGTGCGGACGCGGGCCTGACCTGCGCCGCGCGGCGCGGCGGGTAGACCGGTTGGGAAAGTCGGGTCGGTACCCGTACACTGGTCCGCCGTGGGGCAAGTGACTCCTGCCTGGTCGTGTGGCCGGGTGGGGCGAGCGTTGCCGCACAGGGGTGTAGCTCAATTGGCAGAGCAGCGGTCTCCAAAACCGCAGGCTGCAGGTTCAAGTCCTGTCACCCCTGCGCCTCAGGCCTGACCGTTCCGTGGGTCCCGCCGCCGTTCGGTGGCGTCCGGCCCGTGGTGGTGGCATCGGCGGGAGGGTTCCGAGGCATCGGGCCTTCCGGTTGATCCGCCGGCCGCGGCCCGTCCCGGGACGGTTGGGTCCGGCCGGCGTGACCAAACGCCGCGCACGCGCACCGCGTGCGACACCGACATCCCGCGACGGAGGGCGAAGTGGCCGACAACAAGCGGCGCGGCGAGGACGCCGACGACGACCGCCGGAACGACGAGGTCGTCGAGGACGGCGCCGGCGACGACGCCACCGACGCGGACGAGCCGGTCTCCCGGGGCGGCACCGCCACCCGGGAACGGGCCAAGGCGGAGACCGCCGGCAAGGTGGGTCTCTTCGGTCGCATCGCGCGTTTCGTCCGCGAGGTCGTGGCCGAACTGCGTAAGGTCATCTGGCCGACCCGCAAGGAGCTGCTGACCTACACGGCCGTGGTGATCGCGTTCGTCGCGGTGATGCTGACGATCGTGGCCGTCCTCGACTTCTTCTTCGCCAAGGGCGTGCTGTGGGTCTTCGGCAACCCAAGCTGACCGGCTGATTGTGCCGATAGTTACGGAAGTGAGCGAGCGTGCCTGAGTACGACGAGACCGCCGAGACCCCGGACGAGCAGTCCGCGGTGGCGACGGCGGCTGGTGACGAGTCGGTCGAGGCCGCCAGCGAGCCGGAGTTCGCGATGACGGAGCCCGCGCCCGACGAGGACTTCGACCCGGTCGCGGAGCTGCGGCAGAAGCTGCGCTACGCGCCGGGCGACTGGTACGTGGTGCACTCGTACGCCGGCTACGAGAACAAGGTCAAGACCAACCTCGAGACCCGGATCACGTCCCTCGACATGGAGGACTACATCTACCAGGTCGAGGTGCCGACCCGGGAAGAGGTCGAGGTCAAGAACGGCAAGCGGTCCCAGGTGCAGGCCAAGGTCTTCCCGGGCTACATCCTGGTCCGGATGGAGCTGACCGCGGAGTCCTACTCCTGTGTGCGCAACACGCCGGGGGTCACCGGCTTCGTGGGTGCCACGGACCGGGCCGACCGCCCGGCGCCGCTGAGCCTCGACGAGGTGCTGAAGTGGCTGGCGCCGGCCGTCGAGACCGAGCAGAAGAAGGCCAAGCCCGAGGTGAAGGTCCTCGACTTCGAGGTCGGCGACTCGGTGACCGTCACCGACGGTGCCTTTGCCTCGCTGCCGGCGACGATCAGCGAGATCAACGCCGACCAGCAGAAGCTCAAGGTGCTGGTGTCGATCTTCGGCCGGGAGACGCCGGTGGAGCTGAACTTCAACCAGGTCGCCAAGATCTGACCCGCCGACCGTTGGCGGCGGCGGGAATCCGCCGCCGGCGGTCGCCACCGGGTGCCCGGTTCGCCCGGCCGGCCAACCTCCGTGGGCGGGTGCATCCCGGCCTGCGCTACCCTAGAACGTCGTCGCCGCCGCACCCGCGCTGACCGTGCGCGCCCGGATGGCGATGTCGGTGCGAACCTTTCCCAGTTCCAAGCCCCAGGAAGTGACATGCCTCCGAAGAAGAAGCTCGTCAAGACGTTCACGCTTCAGCTGCCGGCGGGCCAGGCCACCCCGGCGCCGCCGGTCGGCCCCGCGCTCGGTCAGCACGGCGTGAACATCATGGAGTTCTGCAAGTCGTACAACGCGCAGACCGAGTCGCAGCGGGGCGACATCGTCCCCGCCGAGATCAGCGTGTACGAGGACCGCTCCTTCACCTTCGTGCTGAAGACCCCGCCCGCCGCCCGGCTGCTGATCAAGGCCGCCGGTGTGCAGAAGGGCTCGGGCGTCCCGCACACCCAGAAGGTCGGCTCGGTGACCCGCGCCCAGCTGCGTGAGATCGCCGAGAAGAAGATGGCCGACCTCAACGCCAACGACCTCGACCAGGCTGAGAAGATCATCGCCGGCACCGCCCGGTCGATGGGTCTGAACGTCACCGACTGACGACGGCCGCTACCGACCCGTACGGATCGTGGGAGGGCACGCGTTCGGCGCGGCCCGCCAGAGACCACAGGAGTAGACAGAAATGCAGCGCAGCAAGAGCTACCGCAAGGCCGCCGAGGCCATCGACCGGTCGAAGCTCTACACCCCCTCCGAGGCCGTCAAGCTGACCAAGGAGAGCTCCACCGTCAAGTTCGACGCCACGGTCGAGGTCGCGATGCGCCTCGGCGTCGACCCCCGCAAGGCGGACCAGATGGTCCGCGGCACGGTCAACCTGCCGCACGGCACCGGTAAGACCGCCCGCGTGATCGTCTTCGCCGCCGGCGCGAAGGCCGAGGAGGCCGTCGCCGCCGGTGCGGACGAGGTGGGCACGGACGAGCTGGTCGCCCGGATCCAGGGCGGTTGGCTGGACTTCGACGCGGCGATCGCCACGCCGGACCAGATGGCCAAGATCGGCCGGATCGCGCGGATCCTGGGCCCGCGCGGTCTCATGCCGAACCCGAAGACCGGCACGGTGACCATGGACGTCACCAAGGCGGTCTCCGACATCAAGGGCGGGAAGATCACCTTCCGGGTGGACAAGCACTCGAACCTGCACCTGATCATCGGCAAGGCCTCGTTCTCGGAGACCCAGCTGGTGGACAACTACGCGGCCGTCCTCGACGAGGTGCTGCGGGCCAAGCCGTCCGCGGCAAAGGGCAAGTACCTCAAGAAGGTCACCCTCACCACCACCATGGGCCCGGGCGTACCGGTCGACCCGAACGTGGTGAAGAACCTCACCGAGGGCTCCGCCGACAGCTGAGCACGAGCGCACCCGAGGGGCCCCGCCACGATCACGGCGGGGCCCCTCGCCGCATCCCCACCCCCTCCTTCTCCCGTCGATCATGAGGTTGGCGGCAGCTTTGAAGACCAGACACTGCCGCCAACTTCTCGATCAACGAAGCGGGGTGGGGGTGGGCTTGGTGGGGCGGGGGCGGGGCGGGTAGGCTTCCGGGGTCGCGCACTTTGTTGTGCGTGAAGTTCCACCCAGAGACCGCTGGTCACCGTGCCTCGGCACGGTCGAAGGTTCCGCGATGACGGGCGACCCGCGCAGGGCGGTAAGCGAACATCGGCAGCATCCTGTGGTCCGCCGACCGCGGTGATTCCGCCGGCCTCGCCCCGTGCGCCCTGCGCCGGGGCTTTTCTGTTGCCGCGTTTTCCTCCGCTCCCGTCGCCGGCACCCGCCTGCGACGGTGACCAGCCTCCGAGCAACGAGAGAGGAGGGACATGGCGGACAAGCCGATCCGGGCCGACAAGGCCACGGCCGTCGCCGAGCTCACCGAGAGCTTCCGCGCCGCTGGTGCCACCGTGCTGACCGAGTACCGCGGTCTGACGGTTTCCCAGCTGACCCAGCTGCGGCGCTCGCTCGGCAAGGAGACCAGCTACACCGTCGCCAAGAACACGCTGGCCAAGCGTGCTGCGGTGGACGCGGGCATCTCCGGCCTCGACGAGCTGTTCACCGGTCCTACCGCGCTGACTTTCGTTTCGGGCGACGTCGTCGAGGCGGCGAAGGGGCTTCGCGACTTCGCGAAGGCCAACCCGAAGCTCGTCATCAAGGGCGGCGTCTTCGAGGGCAAGGCCATTTCCGCGGCCGAGGTCACGAAGCTCGCTGACCTGGAGTCCCGTGAGGTGCTGCTGGCCAAGCTGGCCGGCGCGATGAAGGGCAACCTGAGCAAGGCCGCGGCCCTGTTCCAGGCCCCGCTGTCGAAGACCGCCCGCCTGGCGGCTGCCCTGCAGGACAAGCGCGAGAAGGAGGGCGCCGAGGCGGCCTGAGGCCCGCACGGCGCACCCACGTTCTTTAGGTAAACCATTCAGAAAGGACGCCAGACATGGCGAAGCTCAGCACCGACGAGCTGCTCGACGCGTTCAAGGAGATGACGCTGATCGAGCTCTCCGAGTTCGTGAAGCAGTTCGAGGAGACCTTCGAGGTCACCGCCGCCGCCCCGGTCGCCGTGGCCGCGGGTGCCCCGGCCGCCGCCGCGGCCGAGGCCGAGCCGGAGAAGGACGAGTTCGACGTCGTTCTCGACGCCGACGGTGGCAAGAAGATCCAGGTCATCAAGGTCGTCCGTGAGCTGACCGGCCTGGGCCTCAAGGAGGCCAAGGACGCGGTCGAGTCCGCGCCGAAGGCCATCCTGGAGAAGGTCAACAAGGAGACCGCCGAGAAGGCCAAGGCCAAGCTCGAGGGCGAGGGCGCCAAGGTCACCCTCAAGTGACCTGAGCCCTACCGGGCCGTCCCGGCCTACGTGAGCCGGGGCACATCAAGTCGCGGCGGGCGGCGATCCGACTCGGATCGCCGCCCGCCGTGTTCGTGGCACCGTACGCAAACGGCCATGAGCAGGGCGTAGAGGTTCGGCGTCCGGCCCGGCGCGGGTCCTGTCGGCCTCGCCCGTCGGTGGGAAAGAGCACCGGATGGCGGTACCGGCCCTTGACGCGGCCATGGCCCGACAGGCACGCTGAGACCAGCAAGACCTTCCGCGCTTGCGACGGCCACCGCGCGGGTAGTGAAGCGGCAGCACCACTCGCCGCAGCCACCCGAGCGGCCCGGTAGGGACGTTGCGTTCCGAGCGGCCCGGTGCGACCCGTTCGAGGGTCCCGAGGCACGTTCCGCAATGACCTGCGGGGTGGGCTGGACAGCGGTTAGCCTCTCGGCTACACTGCTAGTTTGCGCTGCCTTCCGACTTGACCCCTGCTCGGAAATGTCCGTTTGTGGATATTTTCTGGTGGGGTCATTGGAGTGCACGCGTACCAGCCGTTCTGCAGCACCGGTCCTCGGAAGGACGCATCTTGGCAGCTTCCCGCCCTGCGAAGACCAGTCGTACGTCGAGCGCATTCGCTCCCCGCCGAGTTTCTTTCGGTCGGATCACCGAACACCTCGAGGTCCCCAACCTCCTTGCCATTCAGAACGAGTCCTTCGACTGGCTCGTCGGCAACGAGGCTTGGCAGGGCCGGTCGGCGGACGACCCACACGCACGCTCGGGTCTCGCGGAGATCCTCGACGAGATCAGTCCCATTGAGGACTTTTCCGGCACCATGTCACTTTCCTTCTCGGCGCCGCGCTTCGACGAGGTCAAGGCCTCGATCGAGGAGTGCAAGGAGAAGGATCTCACCTACTGCGCCCCGCTCTTCGTGACCGCGGAGTTCACCAACAACACCACTGGCGAGATCAAGAGCCAGACGGTGTTCATGGGTGACTTCCCGATGATGACGCCGAAGGGCACCTTCATCATCAACGGCACCGAGCGCGTGGTGGTCAGTCAGCTCGTCCGCTCGCCGGGCGTCTACTTCGACAAGCAGCCGGACAAGACCTCCGACCGCGACCTCTCCAGCGTCAAGGTCATCCCGAGTCGGGGTGCCTGGCTGGAGTTCGACATCGACAAGCGCGACACGGTCGGCGTCCGCATCGACCGTAAGCGCCGGCAGGCCGTCACGGTGCTGCTCAAGGCCATCGGATGGTCGGCCGAGCGGATCCGTGAGAAGTTCGGCTGGTCCGAGCTGATGATGACCACGCTCGAAAAGGACCACATCGCCGGCCAGGACGAGGCGCTACTCGACATCTACCGGAAGTTGCGCCCTGGCGAGCCGCCGACCCGCGAGAACGCCCAGACCCTGCTCGACAACCTCTTCTTCAACCCGAAGCGGTACGACGTAGCCAAGGTCGGGCGGTACAAGTTCAACAAGAAGCTCGAAGTCGGTGTGCCGATCACCACGGGCACGCTGACCGAGGACGACATCGTCGCCACCGTGGAGTACCTCTGCCGGCTGCACGCCGGTGAGGAGGGCTACGAGGCCGACGACATCGACCACTTCGGCAACCGGCGGCTGCGTACCGTGGGCGAGCTGATCCAGAACCAGGTTCGGGTCGGCCTGTCCCGGATGGAGCGGGTCGTCCGCGAGCGGATGACCACCCAGGACGTCGAGGCGATCACGCCGCAGACCCTGATCAACATCCGCCCGGTGGTGGCCGCGATCCGGGAGTTCTTCGGCACCTCGCAGCTGTCCCAGTTCATGGACCAGACCAACCCGCTGGCGGGCCTGACCCACCGGCGTCGGCTGAGCGCGCTCGGCCCGGGTGGTCTGTCCCGGGAGCGGGCCGGCTTCGAGGTCCGCGACGTGCACCCGTCCCACTACGGCCGGATGTGCCCGATCGAGACGCCGGAAGGCCCGAACATCGGTCTGATCGGCGCGCTGTCCACCTTCGCCCGGGTCAACCCGTTCGGCTTCATCGAGACGCCGTACCGGAAGGTCATCGACGGTCGGGTCACCGACCAGATCGACTACCTGACCGCGGACGAGGAGGACCGGTTCGTCAAGGCGCAGGCCAACGCGCCGTTGAAGGCGGACGGGTCGTTCGCCGAGGACCGCGTCCTGGTCCGCCGTAAGGGCGGCGAGACCGAGGACGTCGCGCCGGCCGCCGTGGACTACATGGACGTGTCGCCGCGGCAGATGACCTCGGTCGCGACCGCGATGATCCCGTTCCTGGAGCACGACGACGCGAACCGTGCCCTGATGGGCGCGAACATGCAGCGTCAGGCGGTACCGCTGGTCAAGGCCGAGTCTCCGCTGGTCGGCACCGGTATGGAGTACCGTGCCGCGGTCGACGCCGGTGACGTGGTGGTGGCCGAGGTCGGCGGTGTGGTCGAGGATCTCTGCGCCGACTACATCACCGTGCACCAGGACGACGGCCACCGCCGGACGTACCTGCTGCACAAGTTCCGCCGCTCCAACGCCGGCTCCTGCGTCAACCAGAAGCCGGTGGTCTTCGAGGGCGACCGGGTCGAGGCCGGCCAGGTCATCTCCGACGGTCCGTGCACCGACGACGGCGAGATGGCGCTCGGGCGCAACCTGCTCGTGGCGTTCATGTGCTGGGAGGGCCACAACTACGAGGACGCGATCATCCTGTCGCAGCGTCTCGTGCAGCAGGACGTGCTCACCTCGATCCACATCGAGGAGCACGAGGTCGACGCGCGGGACACCAAGCTCGGCCCGGAGGAGATCACCCGCGACATCCCGAACGTCAGCGAGGAAATGCTCGCCGACCTCGACGAGCGCGGCATCATCCGGATCGGCGCCGAGGTCGTCCCCGGTGACATCCTGGTCGGCAAGGTCACGCCGAAGGGCGAGACCGAGCTGACCCCGGAGGAGCGGCTGCTCCGCGCGATCTTCGGTGAGAAGGCGCGCGAGGTCCGGGACACCTCGCTGAAGGTGCCGCACGGCGAGACCGGCACGGTCATCGGCGTGCGTACCTTCTCCCGGGAGGACGGCGACGAACTGCCGCCGGGCGTCAACGAGCTGGTCCGGGTCTACGTCGCCCAGAAGCGGAAGATCCAGGACGGCGACAAGCTCGCCGGCCGGCACGGCAACAAGGGCGTCATCTCCAAGATCCTGCCGGTCGAGGACATGCCCTTCCTGGAGGACGGCACCCCGGTCGACATCGTGCTCAACCCGCTGGGGGTGCCGAGCCGGATGAACATCGGCCAGGTGCTGGAGACTCACCTGGGCTGGGTGGCCAAGACGGGTTGGCAGGTCGAGGGCGACGACGCGGAGTGGAAGCGTCAGCTCCAGGCGATCGGCGCGGACTCCTCCGAGCCGGACACCAACGTGGCCACCCCGGTCTTCGACGGTGCCCGCGAGGAGGAGATCTCCGGTCTGCTCGCGTCGACCCTGCCCAACCGGGACGGCAAGCAGCTGATCGGCGCAAGCGGCAAGGCGCAGCTCTTCGACGGTCGTTCCGGCGAGCCGCTGCCCGACCCGATCGCCGTCGGCTACATCTACATCCTGAAGCTCAACCACCTGGTCGACGACAAGATCCACGCACGGTCGACCGGCCCGTACTCGATGATCACCCAGCAGCCGCTGGGTGGTAAGGCGCAGTTCGGTGGCCAGCGCTTCGGTGAGATGGAGTGCTGGGCGATGCAGGCCTACGGTGCCGCGTACGCCCTGCAGGAGCTACTGACGATCAAGTCCGACGACGTTCTCGGCCGGGTGAAGGTCTACGAGGCCATCGTCAAGGGCGAGAACATCCCGGAGCCGGGCATCCCGGAGTCGTTCAAGGTGCTGCTCAAGGAGTTGCAGTCGCTGTGCCTCAACGTTGAGGTGCTCTCCAGCGACGGTGTGGCCCTGGAGATGCGCGAGACCGACGACGAGGTGTTCCGGGCCGCGGAGGAACTGGGCATTGACCTGTCCCGGCGCGAGCCGAGCTCGGTCGAGGAAGTGTGACGTTGAGGTTCCGGGGCGGGACATCCCGCGTGAGGGTCGTCCCGTCCCGGCACCAGACCCGGTCAGCTGCTAGCGCAACAAGCGACGTGTGAGGGAATTGAACGTGCTCGACGTCAACTTTTTCGACGAGTTGCGAATTGGGCTGGCGACCGCCGACGACATCCGTCAGTGGTCGCACGGCGAGGTCAAGAAGCCCGAGACCATCAACTACCGCACCCTCAAGCCGGAGAAGGACGGGCTCTTCTGCGAGAAGATCTTCGGTCCGCAGCGGGACTGGGAGTGCTACTGCGGTAAGTACAAGCGGGTCCGGTTCAAGGGCATCATCTGCGAGCGCTGCGGCGTCGAGGTGACCCGCTCGAAGGTCCGCCGGGAGCGGATGGGCCACATCGAGCTCGCCGCCCCGGTGACCCACATCTGGTACTTCAAGGGCGTGCCGAGCCGGCTGGGCTACCTGCTGGACCTCGCCCCGAAGGATCTCGAAAAGATCATCTACTTCGCCTCGTACGTCGTGACGAGCGTTGACGCCGAGGCGCGTCACCGTGACCTCTCGACCATCGAGAACGAGATCCTGGCCGAGAAGCGGCAGTCGGAGAACAGCCGCGACTCGGAGATCGAGAAGCGGGCCGCCAAGCTCGAGGCCGACCTGGCCGAGCTGGAGGCCGAGGGCGCGAAGGCGGACGTCCGGCGCAAGGTCAAGGAGGGCGGAGAGCGCGAGATGCGCCAGATCCGCGACCGGGCCCAGCGCGAGATCGACCGCCTGGACGAGGTGCTGGACACCTTCCGCAAGCTGGACTCGAAGCAGCTGGTCACCGACGAGCTGCTCTACCGCGAGCTGCGGGATCGGTTCGGCGAGTACTTCACCGGTGGCATGGGCGCCGAGGCGATCAAGGCCCTGGTGCAGAACATGGACCTCGAAGCCGAGGCGGAGAGCCTGCGCGAGACCATCCGTACCGGCAAGGGGCAGCGGAAGATCCGGGCGCTCAAGCGGCTCAAGGTCGTCGCGGCGTTCCAGAACACCCGCAACTCGCCGCTCGGCATGGTGCTGGACTGCGTACCGGTCATCCCGCCGGACCTGCGTCCGATGGTGCAGCTCGACGGTGGCCGCTTCGCCACCAGCGACCTGAACGACCTGTACCGCCGGGTGATTAACCGGAACAACCGGCTCAAGCGGCTGATCGACCTCGGCGCGCCCGAGATCATCGTCAACAACGAGAAGCGGATGCTCCAGGAGGCCGTCGACGCGCTGTTCGACAACGGCCGCCGCGGCCGGCCGGTCACCGGCCCGGGTAACCGTCCGCTGAAGTCGCTCTCCGACATGCTCAAGGGCAAGCAGGGCCGGTTCCGGCAGAACCTGCTGGGCAAGCGCGTCGACTACTCCGGCCGTTCGGTCATCGTGGTCGGCCCGAAGCTCAAGCTGCACCAGTGCGGCCTGCCCAAGCAGATGGCGCTGGAGCTGTTCAAGCCGTTCGTGATGAAGCGGCTGGTCGACCTCAACCACGCGCAGAACATCAAGTCCGCCAAGCGGATGGTCGAGCGGCAGCGGCCGGTCGTCTGGGACGTGCTGGAAGAGGTCATCGGCGAGCACCCGGTGCTGCTCAACCGGGCGCCGACCCTGCACCGGCTGGGCATCCAGGCCTTCGAGCCGCAGCTGGTCGAGGGCAAGGCCATCCAGATCCACCCGCTGGTCTGCACCGCGTTCAACGCCGACTTCGACGGTGACCAGATGGCGGTGCACGTGCCGCTCTCCGCCGAGGCCCAGGCCGAGGCGCGGATCCTGATGCTGTCGTCGAACAACATCCTCAAGCCGGCGGACGGCAAGCCGGTCACCATGCCCACCCAGGACATGGTCATCGGCCTCTACCACCTGACTCACCTCACCGCGGGTGAGCACGGGGAGGGCCGGGCGTTCAGCTCGGACGCCGAGGCGCGGATGGCGTACGACAACGGCGAGCTGCACCTGCAGGCACCGGTCAAGATTCGGCTGCGGGACGTCGTCGAGGTCGACAACGGTGCCGGCGGACAGCCGTGGATCGCGCCCGAGGGCTGGCTTCCGGGCGAGCCGCTGACCGTGGAGACCACGCTCGGCCGGGTGCTGTTCAACGAGACCCTGCCGCAGGGCTACCGGTTCGTGAACTACGAGATCCGTAAGGGCCAGCTCTCCGCGATCGTCAACGACCTCGCCGAGCGGTTCCCGAAGGTGGCCCTGGCGGCCACCCTCGACGGGCTCAAGGAGGCCGGTTTCCACTGGGCCACCTGGTCCGGCGTCACCATCGGCATGGAGGACGTCATCGCTCCGCCGCGCAAGCGGGAGATCCTGGAGCGGTACGAGAAGGAAGCCGACAAGATCGACCGCCAGTACCAGCGCGGTCTGATCACCGCCGAGGAGCGGCGCAGCGAGCTGATCTCCATCTGGACCAACGCGACCAACGAGGTCGCCAAGGAGATGGACACCGCGCTGCCGCAGGAGAACCCGCTGTGGAAGATGATCAACTCGGGTGCTCGCGGTAACCTGCTCCAGCTCCGGCAGATCGCGGCGATCCGTGGTCTGGTGGCCAACCCGAAGGGCGAGATCATCCCGCGGCCGATCAAGGCCAGCTACCGGGAGGGTCTCTCCGTGCTGGAGTACTTCATCTCCACGCACGGTGCCCGCAAGGGCCTCGCGGACACCGCCCTGCGTACCGCCGACTCGGGTTACCTGACCCGTCGTCTGGTGGACGTCTCGCAGGACGTCATCATCCGCGAGGAGGACTGCGGCACCGACCGGGCCATCCCGATGCAGGTGGGTCAGCAGCTCGACGGCGGCCCGCTGGTGGTGCACGAGCACGCCGAGACCAGCGTGCACGCCCGTACCCTGGCCGACGACATCAAGGGGCCGGACGGCACCGTCGTCGCCGAGCGGGGCGTGGACCTCAACTCGATCATGGTCGACCGGATCGTCGCGGCCGGGGTCGAGAACGTCCGGGTGCGCAGCGTGCTCACCTGCGAGTCGAAGCTGGGCGTCTGCGGTGCGTGCTACGGCCGCTCGCTGCCGACCGGCAAGATCGTGGACGTCGGCGAGGCGGTCGGCATCATCGCCGCCCAGTCGATCGGTGAGCCGGGTACGCAGCTGACGATGCGTACCTTCCACACCGGTGGCGTCGCGGGTGAGGACATCACCCAGGGTCTGCCGCGTGTCCAGGAGATCTTCGAGGCCCGGATCCCGAAGGGCAAGGCGCCGATCGCCGACACCCCGGGCCGGATCCGGATCGAGGACGGCGAGCGGTCCCGCAAGATCGTGGTGATCCCGGACGACGGCAGCGAGGAGATCGTCTACGACAAGATCTCCAAGCGGGTCCGGCTGCGGGCGCACGACGGCGACCACGTCGAGGTCGGCGAGAAGCTCACCGAGGGCACCATCGACCCGCACGAGCTGCTGCGCATCCTCGGCCCGCGGGCGGTCCAGGTCCACCTGACCCAGGAGGTCCAGGAGGTCTACCGCTCCCAGGGTGTGCTCATCCACGACAAGCACATCGAGATCATCATTCGCCAGATGCTCAAGCGGGTGACGGTCATCGACTCCGGCTCGACCGAGTTCCTGCCGGGTGTGCTGGTCGACCGGGCGCTCTTCGAGTCGGAGAACCGCCGACTCGTCTCCGAGGGTGGCGAGCCCGCGGCGGGTCGTCCGGTCCTGATGGGTATCACCAAGGCCTCGCTGGCGACCGACTCCTGGCTCTCGGCGGCCTCCTTCCAGGAGACCACCCGGGTGCTGACCGACGCGGCGATCCACGCCCGCAGCGACTCGCTGATCGGTCTCAAGGAGAACGTGATCATCGGTAAGCTCATCCCGGCCGGTACCGGCATCAGCAAGTACCGCAACGTCCGGGTCGAGCCGACCGAGGAGGCGAAGGCCAAGGTCTACTCGATGACCGGCTACCCGGAGACCGACTACGGCTTCGGGCCGGCCAGTGGCCAGGCGGTTCCGCTGGACGACTTCGACTTCGGGTCGTACCGCTAGACCGCGCAGTGACGTGAGAGGTCCCCGGCGATCCGCCGGGGACCTCTTCGTGTCGGGGGCAGCCGGTGGGGCCCCGGACCGGCCGCGGGTTCGGCACGTGCCGGCGTCGGTGGGGGCATCATGTTGGTTATGACGATCGCACCCGGATCGGCGCCCGCCGCGACCGCGCCGCGTCACCCGCTCGACCCGGACCCGGTCCGGGCGACCAAGGCCAGGGCGGTCTTCGCGCTGGGACTGATGGCCGCGTTGACCGGTCTGTTGATCGGTGGCGTGGTGCCCGCCACGCTGGCGCTGCAACTGGCCCGGCAGGCGCGCCGGGAGGCGTACGCCTCGGGGGGTTTCCTGACCGGCGCGGCCTGGCTGCGTCGCGGCGAGCAACTGGCCTGGACGGGCCTGGCGCTGGTCGCGGTCAGTCTGGTGGTGCTGCTGGTGATCGGTGTGGTCCGGCTCGCCGAGGCGCCCTACGGGCACGACTTCGCACCCCACGTCGACTGACCCGGGCGGGCCGGGCCCTCGCGCCGGGCGCCGGGGGCTGACCGCCGACGGTAGCCTGACCGTTGTCCGTCGCGCGGTGATGGACGCGGCCGATGAGGAGGATTCTGTGACGGAACCGGCGCGCCCCGAGGGCGGCGAGTCCGCCCAGCCCACCCCCGGGCGGCCGGACGCCGACGCGGCGGAGCCGGACGCCTCGGCATTGCCGGGAACCGGGCCACCAGTCCTCTCCACCGGCTCCGCGCCATCGCCCTCCGCACCTCCCGGGCCGGCGTCCGCCGACCCGCTGCCGGTTCCTGTCGACCCGCTGCCGGCGTCCGCCGGATCGCCGGGTGCGCCGGGCCTCGGGCAACCGCCCGGCTGGCCGCCCCACGGCCACCCGCAGGCCCCGCTGCCGGTTCCGCCGGCCTTCGGCCACCCGCAGGTTCCGCCGCCGGTGCCGGCGGCCTTCGGCTATCCGCAGGCCCCGTCGCCGGTGCCACCGATGGTGCCGCCGGCCTTCGGGTCGCCACCGGGTTCCCCCGCCTTCAACACGCCGCCTGCGCCAGCGGCGTATGGGCCGCCGGCGGGGTGGCACCCCCCGGGCTGGGGAGGGCCGGCCTCCGCGCCCGCCCCGACCCGGGAGCAGCCCCGGCCGCCGAAGCGGGTGGAGCCGGTGGCCGGTACCCCCTTCGCCGTGGTGCACCTCGACGTGCCGCCGGTCACCTCGGGCCTGGCGGTCGGCTCGCTGGTGGTCGGTATCACCTCGATACTGGTGTCGTTTCTGGTCTTCTGCTTCGGCGCGGTGGGGGAGGGGGCGAACGGCGCCTGGGTCGCCGGCGCGTTCACCGTGCTGAGCGGTCTGACCGGGGCCGGTGCCGTGGTGGCCGGCCTGCTCGGCCTGAGGCAGATCCGGCGACCGGCGCCTCCGCCGGCGGTCCGGTTCACCGGCCGGGGCCTGGCGGTCGCCGGGATCAGCTGTGGTGGGGCCGGGCTGCTGCTCGGCCTGCTGGGTCTGGGGCTGGCCCTCCTGCTGGCGCTGACCTGATCCGACCGGATCCCTGGGCTGGTGAGCCCCGGCCCAGGGCTATCGGGCCAGGCTCCGGCAGAGCCGGTACACTTGTCTACGTAGGTGCCCATCACGGGCGGGTGGTGTGACGGGTCCGGGCCGGCCAGCAGCACGAAGTCGGCCGGGTCTTCCGTTTTGACCTGCGCGGCTGTGGTAGGTACTCTTTCCCCTTGTGCCCGGGCATGCCCGGGCAACTCGTGCGTGCGCTGGATCCGGTATCCGGGACGGCACCACGACTGAGCCAGAAGACCCGGCACGCGGCGATCCGCGCGCCGGTGACAAACCCCCGGCCCCGCGCGCGAGCGTCGGAACCGGGACCGTGAGTCGGGCGACACGCCCGACCGCGGGTGCCGGGACCGCCGCGAGGCGCCCTGGTTGGAATGTAGGAGAGCCGGTCACCAGATCGGCTGAGGCAGAAGGCGCGGCCGTGCGAGCGGCCGAAGGGAGCGGAGAAACCCGGTGCCCACGATCCAGCAGCTGGTCCGCAAGGGCCGCCAGGCGAAGACGAGTAAGACCAAGACCCCGGCGTTGAAGGGTTCCCCCCAGCGGCGTGGCGTGTGCACCCGCGTGTACACCACCACCCCCAAGAAGCCGAACTCGGCGCTGCGCAAGGTCGCTCGCGTCAAGCTCAGCAGCCAGATCGAGGTGACCGCCTACATCCCGGGCGTCGGTCACAACCTGCAGGAGCACTCGATCGTGCTCGTCCGTGGCGGCCGGGTGAAGGACCTCCCCGGCGTGCGTTACAAGATCGTTCGCGGTTCGCTGGACACCCAGGGTGTCCGCAACCGCAAGCAGGCGCGCAGCCGCTACGGCGCGAAGAAGGAGAAGAGCTGACATGCCGCGTAAGGGACCCGCTCCGCGGAAGCCGCTGGTCGCTGACCCGGTGTACAACTCGCCGTTGGTCACCCAGCTGGTGAACAAGATCCTGCTGCGCGGCAAGCGCCAGCTGGCCGAGCGCATCGTGTACGCGGCCCTGGAGGGTTGCCGGGAGAAGTCCGGCACCGACCCGGTCGTCACGCTCAAGCGCGCGATGGACAACGTCAAGCCGACCCTTGAGGTCCGCAGCCGCCGGGTCGGTGGCGCGACCTACCAGGTGCCGGTCGAGGTCCGTCCGGCCCGGGCCACCACCCTCGGCCTGCGCTGGCTGGTGACCTACTCCAAGGCCCGCCGGGAGAAGACCATGGTCGAGCGGCTGATGAACGAGCTGCTGGACGCGAGCAACGGCCTCGGCGCCGCCGTCAAGCGGCGCGAGGACACGCACAAGATGGCCGAGTCCAACAAGGCCTTCGCGCACTACCGCTGGTAACACATGGGTCCCGGCGCCATCCGGTGCCGGGACCGCCACCAGTTGAGTCGAGACGACGAGAAGTAGGGATTGAAGTGGCCGCCGCAGACGCGCTCGCCAACGTACGCAACATCGGCATCATGGCGCACATCGATGCCGGTAAGACCACTACCACCGAGCGAATCCTGTTCTACACCGGTATCACGTACAAGATCGGTGAGGTCCACGAGGGCGCCGCCGTCATGGACTGGATGGAGCAGGAGCAGGAGCGCGGTATCACCATCACTTCCGCCGCCACGAAGTGCGAGTGGAAGGGCCACACGATCCAGATCATCGACACGCCCGGCCACGTCGACTTCACGGTCGAGGTGGAGCGGTCGCTGCGGGTGCTGGACGGCGCCGTCGCGGTCTACGACGGCGTGGCCGGCGTGGAGCCGCAGACGGAGAACGTCTGGCGACAGGCGGACAAGTACAACGTCCCCCGGATGTGCTTCGTCAACAAGCTCGACCGGACCGGTGCCGACTTCTTCCGTTGCGTGCAGATGATGATCGACCGGCTCAACGCCACCCCGCTGGTGCTCCAGATCCCGATCGGGCTCGAGGGCGACCACATCGGCGTCGTCGACCTGATCGGCATGCGTGCCCTCACCTGGCGCGGCGAGACCCAGAAGGGTGAGGACTACGCGATCGAGGAGATCCCGGCCGAGCTGGCCGACTCCGCCGCGGAGTGGCGCGAGAAGCTGATGGAGACCCTGGCCGACGTCGACGACGCGGTGATGGAGAAGTACCTGGAGGGCGAGGAGATCTCCGTCGAGGAGATCAAGGCCGCCATCCGGCGCGCCACCATCGCCAGCAAGGCCAACCCGGTGCTCTGCGGCTCGGCGTTCAAGAACAAGGGCGTCCAGCCCATGCTCGACGCCGTCGTCGACTTCCTGCCGTCGCCGCTGGACATTCCGGCGATCGAGGGCACGGCGACCGACGGCGAGACGCCGCTACAGCGCAAGCCGTCCACCTCGGAGCCGTTCTCCGGCCTGGCGTTCAAGATCCAGACCGACAAGCACCTCGGCAAGCTCACCTACGTCCGGGTCTATTCCGGCGTGGTCGAGTCCGGGTCCCAGGTGGTCAACTCCACCAAGGACCGCAAGGAGCGGATCGGCAAGATCTACCAGATGCACGCCAACAAGCGGGAGGAGCGCGGCTCCGCCAAGGCAGGCGACATCATCGCGGTGCAGGGTCTCAAGCAGACCACCACCGGTGACACGCTGTGCGACCCGGCGAACCCGGTCATCCTGGAGTCGATGACCTTCCCGGAGCCGGTCATCGAGGTCGCCATCGAGCCGAAGACCAAGGCCGACCAGGAGAAGCTCAGCACCGCCATCCAGCGGCTGGCCGAGGAGGACCCGACCTTCCGCGTCAAGCTGGACGAGGAGACCGGCCAGACGGTCATCTCCGGCATGGGCGAGCTGCACCTGGACATCCTGGTCGACCGGATGCGCCGCGAGTTCAACGTCGAGGCGAACATCGGTAAGCCGCAGGTGGCGTACCGCGAGACGATCCGCCGCAAGGTGGAGAAGATCGAGTACACCCACAAGAAGCAGACCGGTGGTTCCGGCCAGTACGCCCGGGTAGTCGTGAGCCTGGAGCCGCTGCCGCTGGACAACGACTCGCCGACCTACGAGTTCGCGAACGCCGTCACGGGTGGCCGCATCCCCCGGGAGTTCATCCCGTCGGTGGACGCGGGCGCCCAGGACGCCATGCAGTACGGCATTCTCGCCGGCTTCCCGCTGGTGGGTGTCAAGCTGACCCTGCTGGACGGCCAGTACCACGAGGTCGACTCGTCCGAGATGGCATTCAAGATCGCCGGTTCGATGGTGATGAAGGAGGCGGCCCGCAAGGCCGACCCCGCACTGCTCGAGCCGATGATGGCCGTTGAGGTCACCACTCCGGAGGAGAACATGGGTGACGTCATCGGCGACCTCAACTCCCGCCGCGGCATCATCCAGGCGATGGAGGAGCGCAGCGGCGCTCGCATCGTCCGGGCGCTGGTGCCGCTGTCGGAGATGTTCGGCTACGTCGGCGACCTGCGGTCGAAGACCCAGGGCCGGGCTAGCTACAGCATGCAGTTCGACTCCTACGCCGAGGTTCCGCAGAGCGTGGCGAAGGAGATCATCGCGAAGGCGACGGGTGAGTGAGCATCGAGCGAAGCGAGGAGCGGAGCGAGCCCGGAGTCGAGCCGGAAACTTGGCAAAGGCGACGGGTGAGTGACGCTCACCTGAGCTGATCGGATGATCCGACGGTGGTCGCGGGAGGATTTCCCCGACCGCGACCACCTCGGTCGGATTGGGTGAATTCCGGGCCTGTAGGCTTCATCGCCGCAGAACCCACAAAGCTCTCCGGCCGTCAGGCCGGAAAGGCTGTCGACAGAGTCCTAAGCGCCGACCTGGCGCGCCGGGGCGAACGAACCAAGAAGTCCACAGGAGGACACCAGTGGCGAAGGCGAAGTTCGAGCGGACTAAGCCGCACGTCAACATCGGCACCATTGGTCACATCGACCACGGTAAGACGACGCTGACGGCGGCCATCACCAAGGTCCTGCACGACCAGTACCCGGACCTGAACCCGTACACGCCGTTCGACGAGATCGACAAGGCGCCGGAGGAGAAGGCCCGCGGCATCACGATCTCGATCGCGCACGTCGAGTACCAGACCGAGGCGCGGCACTACGCGCACGTCGACTGCCCCGGTCACGCCGACTACATCAAGAACATGATCACCGGTGCCGCCCAGATGGACGGCGCGATCCTGGTGGTCGCGGCGACCGACGGCCCGATGCCGCAGACCCGCGAGCACGTGCTGCTGGCCCGCCAGGTCGGTGTGCCGTACATCGTCGTGGCGCTGAACAAGAGCGACATGGTCGACGACGAGGAGCTGCTGGAGCTCGTCGAGCTCGAGGTCCGTGAGCTGCTCTCGGCGCAGGAGTACCCGGGCGACGACCTGCCGGTCGTTCGTGTCTCGGCGCTCAAGGCCCTTGAGGGCGACCCGGAGTGGACCGGCCGGCTCCTGGAGCTGATGAACGCCGTCGACACCGCGATCCCGCAGCCGGAGCGCGAGACCGAGAAGCCGTTCCTGATGCCGATCGAGGACGTCTTCACGATCACCGGTCGTGGCACGGTCGTCACCGGTCGCGCGGAGCGCGGCATCCTCAAGCCGAACGAGGAGGTGGAGATCGTCGGTATCCGCGAGAAGTCGATGAAGACCACCTGCACCGGCATCGAGATGTTCCGCAAGCTGCTCGACGAGGCCCGCGCGGGTGAGAACGTCGGTCTGCTGCTGCGCGGCATCAAGCGCGAGGACGTCGAGCGCGGCATGGTGGTCGTCAAGCCGGGCACCAGCACCCCGCACACGGAGTTCGAGGCGACCGTCTACATCCTCTCCAAGGAGGAGGGTGGCCGGCACACCCCGTTCTTCCAGAACTACCGTCCGCAGTTCTACTTCCGGACCACGGACGTCACCGGCGTCGTCACGCTGCCCGAGGGCACCGAGATGGTCATGCCGGGCGACAACACCACGATGACCGTGAAGCTGATCCAGCCCATCGCGATGGAGGACAACCTCAAGTTCGCGATCCGGGAGGGTGGCCGTACGGTCGGCGCTGGTCGCGTCACCAAGATCATCAAGTGAGCTGGGTAACCCCGATTAGACCCGCCGCCGGTCGTGCGGCATACTAGTCAGGTTGCGTAACGACAGTTCGCCTCCCGTGTTCGGCCTTCGCTGAACCTCCGGGTGGGCAGAGCAGTCGGGCGTGGGGTGGTTGGCGGTCCGTCCGTCAACCACCCTCGCGCGGCGTTCAGGTCGCGGTAGCGCGATCGGCGCCTGGACCCACCGCGGTCAGGATCGCTCCGGAAGCCCGGGGCGGAGCCTGGCCACAGGGCGCGACACGCCCGACCGCGGGGGTGGGCGAAGAGGGCCTGTGCCAGCCGGTACAGGCACCCGCAACACAGCGGCATCGAGAGAAGGAACAGAAGCCACCATGGCGGGACAGAAGATCCGCATCCGGCTCAAGGCCTATGACCACGAGGTCGTCGACTCCTCGGCTCGGAAGATCGTCGAGACGGTGACGCGTACCGGGGCGCAGGTCGCGGGCCCGGTGCCGCTGCCCACGGAGATCAACCGTTTCTGCGTCATCCGCTCGCCGCACAAGTACAAGGACTCGCGCGAGCACTTCGAGATGCGTACGCACAAGCGACTGATCGACATCATCGACCCGACCCCGAAGACGGTCGACTCGCTCATGCGCCTCGACCTGCCGGCTGGCGTCGACATCGAGATCAAGCTGTAGGGACCGGACACATGGACAGGCAAGTTAAGGGGATCCTGGGCGCGAAGCTCGGCATGACCCAGGTCTGGGACAACAACCGCGTTGTCCCGGTGACCGTGGTTCAGGCCGGCCCCTGCGTCATCACCCAGGTTCGTGACGCCGACAAGGACGGTTACTCCGCGGTCCAGCTGGCGTACGGGACGATCGACCCGCGCAAGGCCAAGAAGCCGCTCCGCGGGCACTACGCCAAGGCTGACGTGGCGCCGCGCCGGCACATCGTCGAGCTGCGCACCACCGACGCCGCGGAGTACTCGCTCGGCCAGGAGATCACGGTCGAGGAGTTCCCGGCCGGCGTCTCGATCGACGTGACCGGCAAGACCAAGGGCAAGGGCTACGCCGGCCCGATGAAGCGGCACGGCTTCCACGGTCTGCGCGCCAGCCACGGTGTCGAGCGCAAGCACCGCTCCCCGGGCTCCATCGGGGCCTGCGCCACCCCGGGTCGCGTCTTCAAGGGCACCCGGATGGCCGGCCGCATGGGTGGCGTGCGCTACACCGTGCAGAACCTGACCGTCCAGGCGGTCGACACCGAGAACAACCTCCTGCTCGTCCGTGGCGCCATTCCCGGCCCCAAGGGCGCGCTGGTCCTGGTCCGCACCGCGGCCAAGGCCAAGGCGAAGAAGGGCGGTGCGGGCAAGTGACCACCGTTGACGTCCTGAGCTCCGAGGGCACCAAGACCGGCTCGGTCGAGCTGCCCGCCGACATCTTCGACGTGCAGGCCAACGTCCCGCTGATGCACCAGGTCGTGGTGGCGCAGCTGGCGGCGGCCCGGCAGGGCACGCACAAGACCAAGACCCGTGGCGAGGTCTCGGGTGGCGGCAAGAAGCCGTACAAGCAGAAGGGCACCGGTCGGGCCCGGCAGGGTTCGATCCGCGCGCCGCAGTTCGCCGGCGGTGGCGTGGTGCACGGCCCGGTGCCGCGCGACTACAGCCAGCGCACCCCGAAGAAGATGAAGGCCGCCGCGTTGCGTGGCGCCCTCTCCGACCGGGCGCGCGCCGGCCAGGTGCACGTCGTCGAGGAGTTCGTCTCGGGCGAGAAGCCGTCGACCAAGGCCGCGCTGGCCACGCTCGCCAAGCTGACCGAGGCCCGCCGGGTGCTGGTCGTGCTGAGCAGCACCGACGAGCTGAACTGGGTGTCGCTGCGCAACGAGCCGCGGGTGCACCTGATCGAAGCCGGCCAGCTGAACACGTACGACGTGCTGGTGGCCGACGACGTGGTCTTCACCAAGGAGGCCCTGGACGAGTTCCTGGGCGTCCCCGCCGAGACCACCGAGGAGGGTGGCAAGTGAGCACGATCGCCGACCCGCGCGACATCATCGTGGCGCCGGTCGTCTCGGAGAAGAGCTACAGCGAGCTGAACCGCAACTGGTACACCTTCCTGGTGCACCCGGACGCGAACAAGACCGCGATCAAGATCGCCATCGAGCAGATCTTCAACGTCCGCGTCCTGACGGTCAACACGCTCAACCGCGAGGGCAAGCGCAAGCGGACCCGTACCGGGTTCGGCAAGCGCAAGGACACCAAGCGCGCGATGGTGAAGCTGGCTGAGGGCGACCGCATCGAGGCCTTCGGCGGCCCGGTCAGCTGAGGGGTGTAGACAATGGCTATCCGTAAGTACAAGCCGACGACGCCGGGCCGGCGTGGATCGAGCGTCGCCGACTTCGCCGAGATCACCCGGTCGACGCCGGAGAAGTCGCTGCTGGTCCCGCTGCCGAAGAAGGGCGGTCGGAACGTCCACGGCCGGATCACCGCCCGGCACCAGGGCGGCGGCCACAAGCGTCAGTACCGGCTGATCGACTTCAAGCGGGTCGACAAGGACGGGGTGCCGGCCAAGGTCGCGCACATCGAGTACGACCCGAACCGCACCGCGCGCATCGCGCTGCTGCACTACGCCGACGGCGAGAAGCGCTACATCGTCGCGCCGAAGGACCTCAAGCAGGGCGACGCGGTGGAGTCGGGTCCGAGCGCGGACATCAAGCCGGGCAACAACCTGCCGCTGCGCAACATCCCGGTCGGTACCACGATCCACAACGTGGAGCTGCGCCCGGGTGGCGGCGCCAAGCTGGCCCGCTCGGCCGGCGTCGGCATCCAGCTGCTCGGCCGGGAGGGCGCCTACGCGACCCTCCGCATGCCGTCGGGTGAGATCCGGCGCGTCGACGTGCGCTGCCGGGCCAGCATCGGTGAGATCGGCAACGCCGACCAGTCGAACATCAACTGGGGCAAGGCCGGTCGGATGCGGTGGAAGGGCAAGCGCCCGACCGTCCGTGGCGTCGCGATGAACCCGGTCGACCACCCGCACGGTGGTGGCGAGGGCAAGACCTCCGGTGGTCGCCACCCGGTCAACCCGCAGGGTAAGCCCGAGGGCCGCACCCGTCGTAAGGGCCAGCCGAGTGACCGGCTGATCGTCCGCCGCCGCTACGCCACGCGTAAGCGCGGCTGAGGGAGATAAGACATGCCTCGCAGCCTGAAGAAGGGCCCCTTCGTCGACGACCACCTGCTCAAGAAGGTGGAGACGCAGAACGAGAAGGGCTCCAAGAACGTCATCAAGACCTGGTCGCGCCGTTCCACGATCACCCCGGACATGCTCGGGCACACGATCGCGGTGCACGACGGACGCAAGCACGTCCCCGTGTTCGTGACCGAGGCGATGGTCGGGCACAAGCTCGGCGAGTTCGCGCTGACCCGCACGTTCAAGGGTCACGAGAAGGACGACCGGAAGAGCCGCCGGCGCTGACGCCGCGGGCATACGGATAGAGGATCAAGGGGTTACAGCGATGCCAGGAAAGGGCGACGCTCCGGTGCTTCCGGGCGCGCGGGCGGTTGCGCGGCACGTGCGCATCTCGCCGATGAAGGCGCGCCGGGTGGTCAACCTCGTCCGCGGCCTGCCCGCGAAGGAGGCGCTCACGGTGCTGCAGTTCGCGCCGCAGGCTGCGAGCGAGCAGGTGTACAAGGTGCTCGCGAGCGCGATTGCCAACGCGGAGAACAACGAGCGGCTGGACCCCGACGCGCTGCTCGTCAGCGAGGCGTTCGTGGACGAGGGCCCGACGATGAAGCGGTTCCAGCCGCGGGCGCAGGGCCGGGCGTACCGGATCCGCAAGCGCACCTGCCACATCACGGTGGCAGTCGAGGCGGTCGCGCCGGCCGCGCCGAAGAAGTCGGCGAAGAAGGCAGCTCCGGCGGAGCAGGCCGCGCCGGCTGAGACGCAGAGCAACACGGAGGGCGCCGAGTAATGGGTCAGAAGGTTCACCCGCACGGGTTCCGGCTCGGCATCTCGACCGACTGGAAGTCCCGCTGGTTCGCGGACAAGCTCTACAAGGACTACATCGGCGAGGATGTCAAGATCCGCCGGATGATGTCCAAGGGCCTGGAGCGGGCCGGCATTTCCAAGGTCGACATCGAGCGCACCCGCGACCGGGTCCGGGTCGACATCCACACCGCCCGGCCGGGCATCGTCATCGGCCGTAAGGGTGCGGAGGCCGACCGGATCCGCGGCGAGCTGGAGAAGCTCACCGGCAAGCAGGTGCAGCTGAACATCATCGAGGTGAAGAACCCCGAGTCGGACGCGCAGCTGGTCGCCCAGGGCGTCGCCGAGCAGCTCTCCAGCCGGGTCAGCTTCCGTCGGGCGATGCGCAAGGCGATGCAGTCGGCGATGAAGAACCCGATGTGCAAGGGCATCCGGGTGCAGGTCTCGGGCCGCCTCGGTGGCGCCGAGATGAGCCGCACGGAGTTCTACCGCGAGGGTCGGGTCCCGCTGCACACGCTGCGGGCCAACATCGAGTACGGCTTCTTCGAGGCCCGTACCACCTTCGGCCGGATCGGCGTGAAGGTCTGGATCTACAAGGGCGACGCGGTACCGGGTCGGGAGGCCCCGACCGAGGCTCCGTCGCGCCCGCGCCGGGAGCGCGGCGACCGCCCCGAGCGGCCGCGCCGTGGTCGCTCCGGCTCGTCCGGTACGACCTCCGGTGGCACCGAGGCTGGCCGTGCTGCCGCGACGACCGTCGCGCAGCAGGCCGAGACGCCGAGTGGCGAGCCGGTGGACGCTGGCGCTGTCGCGTCGGCCGTCACCCAGCCGGCAGAAACGCAGCAGGAGGGCTGACAGATGCTGATGCCGCGCAAGCCCCCGAAGGGCTTCCGCAAGCCGCACCACCCGGACCGCAGCGGCGCGTCCAAGGGCGGCAACCGGGTGGTGTTCGGCGAGTTCGGGATCCAGGCTCTCGAGCCGGCGTACGTGACGAACCGTCAGATCGAGTCGGCCCGTATCGCGATGACCCGCCACATCAAGCGTGGCGGCAAGGTCTGGATCACCATCTTCCCGGACCAGGCCCTCACCAAGAAGCCGGCGGAGACCCGGATGGGTTCCGGTAAGGGCTCGCCCGAGTGGTGGGTCGCCAACGTGAAGCCGGGGCGGGTGCTCTTCGAGATGTCCTTCCCCAACGAGCAGATCGCGCGAGAGGCGATGCGTCGCGCGATCCACAAGCTCCCGATGAAGTGCCGCATTGTTACGCGCGAAGTGGGTGAATCCTGATGGCAGCGGGCGTTAAGGCCTCCGAGCTGCGTGAGCTCTCCGAGGAGGAGTTGGTCACGAAGCTGCGTGAGGCCAAGGCGGAGCTGTTCAACCTCCGCGTGCAGGCCGCGACCGGGCAGCTGGACAACAACCGGCGGCTGCAGGTCATCCGTCGGGAAATCGCCCGGATCTACACGATCATGCGTGAGCGTGAGCTGGGGCTCTCGGCCGCGCCGACTGAGGTGACTGCAGGATGAGCGAGAACACCAGCACGGCCACGCGTGGCCGCCGCAAGGTCCGCGAGGGCCTCGTCGTCAGCGACAAGATGGAGAAGACCGTCGTCGTCGAGGTCGAGGACCGGGTCAAGCACGCGCTGTACGGCAAGATCATGCGCCGGACCAGCAAGCTCAAGGTCCACGACGAGCAGAACTCCGCCGGCATCGGCGACCGGGTCCTGATCATGGAGACCCGGCCGCTCTCCGCCACCAAGCGGTGGCGGCTCGTGGAGATCCTCGAGAAGGCCAAGTAGCGAAGGCTCGAGCTCGGCCGAGATCGGTCGGGCGCAGGTTCCGCCAGGCTCCGGCCGCCCCGGGCGGCCGGAGAACCGGCAGACATAGGAGATAGACGTGATTCAGCAGGAGTCGCGACTGCGCGTCGCCGACAACACGGGTGCCCGGGAGATCCTGTGCATCCGGGTTCTCGGTGGCTCCGGTCGGCGCTACGCGAGCATCGGCGACGTCATCGTGGCCACCGTCAAGGACGCGATCCCCGGTGCCGGTGTGAAGAAGGGCGACGTCGTGAAGGCTGTCGTCGTCCGCACCGCGAAGGAGAGGCGGCGGCCGGACGGCTCGTACATCCGCTTCGACGAGAACGCCGCCGTCATCATCAAGGACGGCGGGGACCCGCGCGGTACCCGCATCTTCGGCCCGGTCGGTCGCGAGCTGCGGGACAAGCGGTTCATGAAGATCATTTCCCTCGCGCCGGAGGTGTTGTGACCGTGAGCGAGCGGAGTGAGCGAACCGGCAAGCTCAGTAGGTGCAAGCCTCAGGCGCGCGCCGACCGCAGGGAGGCGCGGGCATGAAGGTCAAGAAGGGCGACACGGTCGTCGTCATCGCCGGCAAGGACAAGGGCGCCAAGGGTAAGGTCATCGCGGCCTACCCGCGGCAGGACAAGGTCCTGGTCGAGGGCGTGAACCGGGTCAAGAAGCACACCCGCATCAGCACCACCCAGCGTGGCGCCAAGACCGGTGGCATCGTCACCCAGGAAGCCGCGATCCACGTCTCGAACGTGATGGTCGTGGACTCCGACGGCAAGCCGACCCGCGTCGGCTACCGGATCGACGAGAACGGCCAGAAGGTCCGCATCGCGCGTAGCACTGGTAAGGACCTGTGATGACCACGGCCACCGAAACCAAGACCATGCCGCGCCTCAAGGAGCGGTACCGCAGCGAGATCGTGGCGCAGCTGCGCGAGCAGGGCAACTACGGCAACCCGATGCAGGTGCCGCGACTGGTCAAGATCGTCGTGAACATGGGTGTCGGCGAGGCTGCCCGGGACGCCAAGCTCATCGACGGCGCGGTCCGCGACCTGGCCACCATCACCGGCCAGAAGCCGCAGGTCCGGCGGGCGACGAAGTCCATCGCGCAGTTCAAGCTCCGCGAGGGCATGCCGATCGGCGCGAAGGTGACCCTGCGCGGCGACCGGATGTGGGAGTTCCTGGACCGGCTGCTCTCCATCGCGCTGCCGCGTATCCGTGACTTCCGCGGCCTCGACGGGCGCAAGCTCGACGGGCACGGCAACTACACGTTCGGTCTGACCGAGCAGTCGGTGTTCCACGAGATCGACCAGGACAAGATCGATCGCCAGCGGGGCATGGACATCACGGTGGTCACCACCGCCACGACCGACGACGAGGGCCGGGCGCTGCTCAAGCTCCTGGGCTTCCCGTTCAAGGAGAACTGAGATGGCCAAGAAGGCGCTGATCCTCAAGGCGGCCGCGAAGCCGAAGTTCTCGGTTCGCGCGTACACCCGCTGCCAGCGGTGCGGGCGTCCCAAGGCGGTCTACCGCAAGTTCGGGCTCTGCCGGGTGTGCATCCGGGAGATGGCCCATCGCGGTGAGCTGCCCGGCGTGTCCAAGGCTTCCTGGTAATAGCCCGGCGCGCTCCGCGCGTTAGCTGGACTGTCTCTTCGCCGTAGGCCTGTGAGCGGAAGCCGCGGGAACCCCGGCGAGAAAGGTTGACGAGTTTTCATGACGATGACCGACCCGATCGCAGACATGCTCACGCGTCTGCGTAACGCCAACCAGGCGTACCACGACCGGGTGACGATGCCCTACTCGAAGATCAAGGCGAACCTCGCCGAGGTCCTCAAGTCCGAGGGTTACATCGCCACCTGGTCGGTCGAGGAGCCCGAGGAGGGCGCCGTCGGCAAGCGACTGGTCGTCGAGCTGAAGTACGGCCAGAACCGGGAGCGGAGCCTGGCCGGCATCAAGCGCGTCTCCAAGCCCGGTCTCCGGGTGTACGCCAAGTCGGCCGAACTCCCCCGGGTGCTCGGTGGGCTGGGCGTGGCGATCATTTCGACGTCCCAGGGACTGCTGACCGACCGGCAGGCCCGCAAGCGGAGCGTTGGCGGGGAAGTCCTCGCCTTCGTCTGGTAACGGAGGCATGCGGTGAGCGCGAGCAGCGCAGCGCAGCGGAGCCCCGCAGTCGCGAACGAAGGAAATGATCGATAATGTCGCGTATTGGACGTAAGTCGATCCCGGTGCCCTCCGGCGTCGACGTGACGATCGACGGCCAGACCGTCAAGGTCAAGGGCCCCAAGGGCGAGCTGTCGCACACCCTGGCCCAGCCGATCACCATCGAGCGGGCCGAGGACGGGCAGCTGACCGTCAACCGCCCGAACGACGAGCGCAAGGCCAAGGAACTGCACGGCCTGAGCCGTACCCTGGTCGCCAACATGATCGTCGGGGTCACCGAGGGCTACCGCAAGAGCCTGGAGATCGCCGGCACCGGTTACCGGGTCACCGCCAAGGGCAAGGACCTGGAGTTCGCGCTCGGTTTCTCGCACCCGGTGCTGGTGCAGGCGCCGGACGGCATCACCTTCACGGTGGAGAAGCCGACGCTGTTCCACGTGGCCGGCATCGACAAGCAGCTGGTCGGCGAGATCGCCGCCAACATCCGGAAGATCCGCCCGCCGGAGCCCTACAAGGGCAAGGGCGTGAAGTACCAGGGTGAAGTGATTCGCCGCAAGGCCGGAAAGGCAGGTAAGAAGTGAGCGCCACGCTGCTCAAGCGCCGCCGCGGCGTTGCCGCCAAGCGTGCCGTCGGGCGTGCGCGTCGGCACTTCCGGGTCCGCAAGCACATCAGCGGCACCGCCGAGCGTCCCCGCCTGGTCGTCACCCGTTCGCTGCGGCACATCGTCGCCCAGATCGTGGACGACACCAAGGGGCACACCCTGGCGTCGGCCTCGACCCTGGACGCCTCGGTGCGTGGCGCGGAGGGCGACAAGAGCGCCCAGGCCGGCAAGGTCGGCGCGCTGCTCGCCGAGCGGGCCAAGGCCGCCGGCATCTCCAAGGTCGTCTTCGACCGCGGTGGCAACCGGTACGCGGGGCGGGTAGCCGCGCTTGCCGAGGCCGCCCGCGAAGCCGGGCTCGAGTTCTGACAATCCCCGTCACGAGAGAAAAGGAAGGCTGCTGATGCCAGGTCAACAGCGCCGTGGCGGCGGGTCCGGTGGCAACGAGGGTGGTCGCCGCGACAACCGCCGTGAGGGCGGTCGCGGAAACGCGCCCGCCGAGAAGACCCCGCACCTCGAGCGGGTCGTCGCGATCAACCGCGTCGCCAAGGTCGTGAAGGGCGGTCGTCGCTTCAGCTTCACCGCCCTGGTGATCGTGGGTGACGGCGACGGCACGGTGGGCGTGGGCTACGGAAAGGCCAAGGAGGTGCCCGCGGCGATCGCCAAGGGTGTCGAGGAGGCCAAGAAGCACTTCTTCAAGGTGCCGCGGATCGGTTCCTCGATCCCGCACCCGGTGCAGGGCGAGGAGGCCGCCGGCGTGGTGCTGCTCAAGCCGGCGTCCGCCGGTACGGGCGTCATCGCCGGTGGTCCGGTCCGGGCCGTGCTGGAGTGCGCGGGCATCCATGACGTGCTCTCCAAGAGCCTCGGCTCGTCGAACCCGATCAACATCGTGCACGCCACCGTCGCCGCGCTGAAGGGGCTTGAGTCCCCCGAGGCCGTGGCGGCGCGCCGGGGCCTGCCGGTGGAGGACGTCGCGCCGGCCGCCATGCTCGCGTCGCGGGCGGAGGTGGCTTCCTGATGGCACGTCTCAAGGTCACCCAGGTCCGCTCCGGGATCGGGACCAAGCGCAACCAGCGTGAGTCGCTGCGCTCGCTCGGTCTCAAGCGGATCAACGACGTGGTGGTCAAGGAGGACCGGCCCGAGATTCGCGGCATGATCTTCACGGTGAACCACCTCGTGAAGGTCGAGGAGGTCGAGTAATGACGATCAAGGTCCATCACCTGCGCCCGGCGCCGGGGGCCAAGACCGCGAAGACCCGGGTGGGTCGCGGTGAGGGTTCCAAGGGCAAGACGGCCGGCCGCGGTACCAAGGGTTCGAAGGCCCGGAAGAACATCTCGCCGGCCTTCGAGGGTGGGCAGATGCCCATCCACATGCGCCTGCCGAAGCTGAAGGGCTTCAAGAACAAGTTCAAGGTGGTCTTCCAGGTGGTCAACCTGGATCGACTGGCTGAACTCTTCCCCAACGGTGGCCAGGTCGGCCCGGCCGAGCTGGTCGAGGCCGGCGCGGTCCGCAAGGGCCAGCCGGTGAAGGTCCTCGGCACCGGGGATCTCGGCAGTGTGGCGCTCCAAGTCTCGGCGCACGCGTTCAGCGCGTCGGCCAAGGAGAAGATCACCGCTGCCGGCGGATCGGTCACAGAGCTGTAAGCTGCATGAAATCATGGCGCCCGCCAGTTGACCCCAGCTGGCGGGCGCCGTGGTCTACGTCGGGCGTGTGCGCCCGGTAATATCGGATTCGGTTTATGTAGCCGGGCACATCTGCCCGGACCGGGATCGGGCTGTTAGAGTCCCTTCCCAGCCACGGATATCGGGCACCTGCCCGGCACCCACCCCGAACCGCCAGGGACGACCGGCGGCCCGCCTCGCGCAGGAGGAAGAAGTTGCTGTCCGCCTTTCTCAGTGCGTTCCGTACGCCTGACCTGCGCAAGAAGCTGCTGTTCACAGTAGGCATTGTCGCGATCTACCGGCTCGGAGCGACCCTGCCCAGCCCCGGTGTGTCATACGGCAACGTGCAGAAGTGCCTCGACACCATCGAGGGCTCGACCGGTGTGCTGAACCTGCTCGACCTCTTCTCGGGCGGCGCGCTACTGCAGCTCTCGGTCTTCGCGCTGGGCATCATGCCCTACATCACCGCGTCGATCATCCTGCAGCTGCTGACGGTGGTCATCCCGCGGCTGGAGCAGCTCCGCAAGGAGGGCCAGGCCGGCCAGGCGAAGATCACCCAGTACACCCGCTATCTGACCCTCGGCCTGGGTGTCCTGCAGGCCTCGGCGTTCGTCGCGCTGGCCCGCTCCGGCCAGCTCTTCAACAACCAGTGCGACGAGTTCCCGATCATCCCCGTGGGCACCGGCATCCCGGACTGGCTGACGCTCTCCGTGCTGGTGATGACGATGACCGCCGGCACCGGCGTGGTCATGTGGCTCGGCGAGCTGATCACCGACCGCGGTGTCGGCAACGGCATGTCCGTCCTGATCTTCACCTCGATCGCGGCCCGGCTGCCCAGCGAAGGCTGGCGGATCAGGGAGAGCCAGGGCTGGGGCCGGTTCTTCCTGGTCATCGCCCTGGTGCTGCTGGTCATCACCGCGGTCACCTTCATCGAGCAGGCCCAGCGCCGCATCCCGGTGCAGTACGCCAAGCGCATGATCGGCCGGCGGATGTACGGCGGCACGTCGACCTACATCCCGCTGAAGGTCAACCAGGCGGGTGTGATCCCGGTCATCTTCGGCTCCTCGCTGCTCTACCTGCCGCAGCTGGCGTTGCAGTTCTTCGACCAGAACGACCCGGGCAAGACCCAGGCGTGGATCCAGAACAACCTGGTCGACCCGACCAGCCCGATCTACATCTCGGTCTACTTCCTGCTGATCATCTTCTTCACGTACTTCTACGTCTCGATCACGTTCAACCCGACCGAGGTCGCGGACAACATGAAGAAGTACGGCGGCTTCGTGCCGGGCATCCGCCCCGGCAAGCCGACCGCCGACTACCTGGACTTCATCCTCAGCCGCATCACCCTGCCGGGCGCGCTCTACCTGGCGACCATCTCGATCCTGCCGAACTTCTTCTTCATCTGGCTGGACCGGCAGCAGTACCTCAACTTCCCGTTCGGCGGCACCGCTGTGCTGATCATGGTCGGCGTGGCTCTTGAGACCAGCAAGCAGATCGAGAGCCAACTGATGCAGCGGAACTACGAAGGGTTCCTGCGGTAGATGAGACTGGTTCTGGTTGGCCCGCCGGGGGCGGGCAAGGGCACTCAGGCAGAGTTCATCGCCGCGCACCTCTCCGTGCCGAAGATTTCGACCGGAGACATCTTCCGGGCGAACGTGTCGCAGGGCACCCCGCTCGGCGTTGAGGCGAAGCGCTACATGGACGCCGGGAAGCTCGTGCCGGACGAGGTCACCATCAACATGGTGCGGGACCGGCTCGCCGAGCCGGACGCCGCCGAGGGCTTCCTGCTCGACGGTTTCCCCCGGACCACCCCGCAGGCCGCGGCGCTGGACAAGCTCCTCGCCGACCTCGGCACCGCGCTGGACATCGTGCTGGAGCTGGTCGTCGACGACGACGAGGTGATCCGGCGGCTCTCCGGCCGGCGTACCTGCCGGGGCTGCGGCAAGATCTGGCACGTCGAGTTCGACCCGACCAACCGGGACAGCATCTGCGACCGCTGCGGCGCCGAGCTGTTCCAGCGCGACGACGACAAGCCCGAGACCATCGCCGCCCGCCTGCGCGAGTACGCGGAGAAGACCGCGCCGCTGGTGGACTACTACGGTGCACAGGGCAAGCTGGTCGGCATCGACGCCACCGGCCCGGTGGAGGACGTCACGGTCCGGGCGATCGACGCCCTGCGGTCGTACGGGGGCTGACGTCGGCGCAGCCGCCGGCCGGATAGAGTGCGAACAGCGGGGTACGCCCAGCGTGCCCCGCTGTTTCGGCAACGAAAGGTAAAGCCTCCATGCGTCGTCCCCAGCTGGACATCCAGCTGAAGACCCCCGAGCAGATCGAGAAGATGCGCGCCGCCGGCCTCGTGGTCGCGGAGGCGCTGCGCCGGATGCGGGAGGCGGTGGCGCCCGGGGTGAGCACCGCCGACCTCGATGCGATCGCCGAGTCGACCATCCGTGCGGCCGGGGCGGTCCCCTCGTTCAAGGGCTACCACGGTTTCCCGGCGTCGATCTGCTCGTCCGTCAACGAGCAGATCGTGCACGCCATCCCGTCGCCGAAGCAGATCCTCGCCGAGGGCGACCTGATCTCGATCGACTGCGGCGCGGTCCTCGACGGCTGGCACGGCGACGCGGCGATCACGGTCGGCGTGGGCGAGGTCGACCCGGCGCTGCTGCGGATGGCGACGGTGGCTGAGGAGGCGATGTGGGCCGGCATCGCCGCCGCCGCCCGTGGGGCGGCCAGCGGCCGGGGCCGGCTGACGGACATCTCCCACGCGGTCGAGCACGCGGTGCGCAAGGCCGGCCGGTACGGCATCGTCGACGGCTACGGCGGCCACGGCATCGGCACCGAGATGCACCAGGATCCGCACGTGCTCAACCATGGGCGGCCCGGCAAGGGGCCGAAGCTGGTAACGGGCATGGCGCTGGCCATCGAGCCGATGATCACCATGGGTTCGCCGCGTACCACGGAACTCGCCGACGGCTGGACGGTGGTGACCCGGGACGGGTCGCGGGCCGCGCACGTCGAGCACACCATGGCCCTGCTCCCCGACGGGGTCTGGGTGCTGACCGCGGCGGACGGCGGGCGAGCCCGCCTCGGTGACCTGGTCACCGCCCGCCAGCCCAGCCAGACCCCGACCGCGTAGCCCCGGGCGCCGTCGCGGCGCAGGAGGCCGGTGGCGGGTGTGCTCGGCAGGCCGGTTAGCCGGACTGGCGGCGCGATGGCATGCTTGCCGGCATGGACGGGCGGGACGGCATGCGGGCAGCGGATTCCGACCGGCAGGCCATCGCCGAACGACTCCGGTCCGCCCTCGACGAGGGCCGGCTCGATCTGCACGAGTACGACGACCGGTTGCAGCGGACCTATGCGGCCCGCACGTACGCCGAGTTGGACGCGCTGGTGGGCGACCTGCCGGGGTCGGCGGTGGTACCGGCACCGGCGGAGGTCGACGGGCGGTCGCCGGTGCCGTCCGGCGGCGGGCGCGGGGTGACCGCTCGCTGGCTGGTCGAGGTCTGGGAGCCGTGGCTCAAGGTCGTCGGCATCGTGGTGGCGATCTGGGGCTTCTCCTCGTTGGCGGCCGGCGAGGCGCTGTACTTCTGGCCGGGCTGGGTGGCCGGCCCCTGGGGTGCGGTGGTGGTGGTCCGTACCGTCACCGGGCTGGCCACCGGCGAGCCCCGGCGGTGGGCGGCCGACCGGGAGCGCCGTCGGCAGCGGCGGGCGGAGAAACGGGCGCTCAAGCGCGAGCGCGGTGCCCTTCCCGGCCAGCAACCCGCCGCGACTGCCGGCTCGACCGCCGACGGGGCAGCCGCCGCGAACGGCACCGAGAGGGCCGCTGGCGTGAACGGCGCCGATGGGGCGTCCGGCGACGGGCCGGAGGCCACCGAGACGGGTGGCGGCGAGCAGTTGCGGAGCCCGGACCGGCGCGATCTGGCCTGAACGTACCTTTTGTCCGGCTCGCCGGGCCGCAGTCGCCGGTCGGTTTGGCGGCGGCCCGCAGGCGGGCGTACACTTTCTGATCGGCGCACAGCGTCCACTCCGCCATGCCCACCAAGCGCTTCGGTGGGACGCGGGGCCGCGGCTGGCGCGGGAAATCTGATCTTGATCAGTCACCCGTGTAAGACGTTGTGGGCCGTCCGGAGCAACCGACGTCAGGACAGCGGAGGACATGCCGAAAAAAGACGGAGCCATCGAGATCGAAGGTCGGGTCATCGAGCCCCTGCCGAACGCCATGTTCCGGGTGGAGCTCGCCAACGGCCACAAGGTGCTGGCTCACATCAGCGGCAAGATGCGGCAGCACTACATCCGCATCCTGCCGGAGGATCGGGTCGTCGTCGAGCTCTCGCCGTACGACCTGACCCGCGGGCGCATCGTCTACCGCTACAAGTAAGCCTGACGGCGGCCGGGAACGTCCCGTGTCCGTCTTCGACGTCCGGTGTCACGCCTCGTGACGTCGGGCCAGATGGGAAGTAAGGCAACCGTGAAGGTCAAGCCGAGCGTCAAGAGGATCTGCAACAAGTGCCGGGTGATCCGCCGGCACGGCCGGGTCATGGTCATCTGCACCGACCCGCGCCACAAGCAGCGCCAGGGCTGAGAGCCCGACAGCACATCACACATGCTCGTCCCAGCCGCGAGCGGTGCGCAGCGCGTACTTTCTCGTGGTTGACCCCCGGTCGGAGGCCGGGGCCCGCTTGGGCAGCGGCCGATCCCGGTCGCCGGTGCGGTACCGCACCGGAAAGACGGGACGGTCGGTAGCGGGGTGGGTCGGGCCCACACCTCCGCACGAACACCACAAGGAGTACGCCCGCAGATGGCACGTCTAGTCGGCGTGGATCTTCCCCGCGAGAAGCGGCTGGAGATCGCGCTCACCTACATCTTCGGTGTGGGTCGCACCCGCGCACTGGAGACGCTCGCTGCCACCGGCCTCTCGCCGGACAAGCGCGCTCGGGACCTCACGGACGAGGAGCTGGTTCAGCTCCGTGACCACATCGAGGCCAACTACAAGGTTGAAGGTGACCTGCGCCGCGAGGTCGCCGCTGACATCCGCCGCAAGGTCGAGATCGGCTGCTACGAGGGCATCCGGCACCGCCGGGGCCTGCCCGTCCGTGGCCAGCGGACCCGTACCAACGCTCGTACCCGCAAGGGCCCGAAGCGGACGGTCGCCGGCAAGAAGAAGCCCGGCAAGAAGTAATTCTTTAACCGGAATTCTGGTCGTTCTCCGCCGAGGTAGGCCGGACTCCAACCGGAACCGGTGTCTACGGAATCAACGGGGCGAGAAGCCAGAACCCATTCAGGAGCGCACAGACTTATGCCACCGAAGGCTCGTGCCGGAGCCGCTGTCAAGAAGGTCCGGCGCAAGGAACGCAAGAACGTCGCCCACGGGCAGGCGCACATCAAGAGCACCTTCAACAACACCATCGTGTCCATCACGGACCCGACCGGTGCCGTCATCTCCTGGGCCTCCGCGGGCCAGGTGGGCTTCAAGGGCTCCCGCAAGTCGACTCCGTTCGCCGCGCAGCTGGCCGCCGAGGCCGCCGCGCGTCGGGCCATGGAGCACGGCATGCGCAAGGTCGACGTGTTCGTCAAGGGTCCCGGCTCCGGCCGGGAGACCGCCATCCGTTCGCTGCAGGCGGTGGGCCTGGAGGTCGGGCAGATCTCCGACGTCACCCCGCAGCCGCACAACGGGTGCCGTCCGCCGAAGCGTCGTCGGGTCTGAGAGGTTAGAGAGAGATGGCTCGTTACACCGGTGCTGACTGCCGCCGTTGCCGGCGGGAGAAGATGAAGCTGTTCCTCAAGGGCAGCAAGTGCGATGGTCCGAAGTGCCCGTTCGAGTCCCGGCCGTTCCCGCCCGGGCAGCACGGCCGCGGCCGCACCAAGGAGACGGAGTACCTGCTCCAGCTCCGCGAGAAGCAGAAGGCCCGCCGGGTCTACGGCGTGCTGGAGAAGCAGTTCCGCGGTTACTACGAGGAGGCCGTGGCCAAGCAGGCCAAGACCGGCGAGGTCCTCCTGCAGATCCTCGAGTCGCGGCTGGACAACGTGGTCTACCGGGCTGGCTACGCCAAGTCCCGGGACATGGCCCGTCAGCTGGTCAAGCACGGTCACTTCACGGTGAACGGCAAGAAGGTCGACATCCCGTCGTACCGCGTCAAGGAGCACGACATCATCGAGGTTCGGGGCAAGAGCAAGGAGCTCACCCCGTTCATCGTGGCGCAGGCCGAGGCCGGCTCCAAGAGCGTTCCGGCGTGGCTGGAGGCCATCCCCAGCCAGATGAAGGTCCTCGTGCACTCGCTCCCGGCCCGCCAGGTGATCGACACCCAGGTCCAGGAGCAGCTGATCGTCGAGCTCTACTCCAAGTAAGGGCTCGTTGCGGTGGCCCGCCCGGCGACGGGCGGGCCACCGGAACACGTTGTGTCGTGGGCGTCATATAGCGGGCGCCCCGGAAGAGAAGAGAAGACATGCTCATCAGCCAGCGACCGACCCTCTCCGAGGAGTCGATCAACGAGACCCGGTCCCGGTTCACCATCGAGCCGCTGGAGCCGGGCTTCGGCTACACCCTGGGCAACTCGCTACGGCGTACGCTGCTCTCCTCCATCCCGGGTGCGGCGGTCACCTCGATCAAGATCGACGGTGTGCTGCACGAGTTCACCACCATCCCCGGGGTCAAGGAGGACGTGGTCGAGCTCGTCATGAACATCAAGGAGCTCTGCGTCAGCTCCGAGCACGACGAGCCGGTCAGCATGTACCTGCGCAAGCAGGGCCCCGGCGACGTGACCGCCGGTGACATCCAGCCCCCGGCCGGTGTCTCGGTGCACAACCCGGACCTGAAGCTCGCCACCCTCAACGGCAAGGGCCGGCTCGACATGGAGCTGACCGTCGAGCGGGGCCGGGGCTACGTCACGGCGGCGCAGAACAAGCAGGCGGGCGCGGAGATCGGCCGGATCCCGGTCGACTCGATCTACTCGCCGGTGCTCAAGGTGACGTACCGCGTCGAGGCGACCCGGGTCGAGCAGCGGACCGACTTCGACCGGCTGATCATCGACGTCGAGACCAAGCCGTCGATGGGCCCGCGCACCGCGCTGGCCTCGGCCGGTTCGACGCTGGTGGAACTCTTCGGGCTGGCCCGGGAGCTGGACGAGACGGCGGAGGGCATCGACATCGGCCCGTCCCCGCAGGACGCGCAGCTGGCGGCGGACCTGGCCCTGCCGATCGAGGAGCTGGACCTGACCGTCCGCTCCTACAACTGCCTCAAGCGCGAGGGCATCAACTCCGTTGGTGAGCTCATCGGGCGTACCGAGGCCGACCTCCTCGACATCCGCAACTTCGGCCAGAAGTCGATCGACGAGGTCAAGATGAAGCTCGCCGGGATGGGTCTGGGGCTGAAGGACTCGGCTCCGAACTTCGACCCGGCGCACGTCGTGGACGCCTTCGGCGAGGCCGACTACGACACCGACGACTACCGCGAGACCGAGCAGCTCTAGTCCGCGCTGCCGCCACACCTGAGGAGCACCAAGCATGCCCACGCCCACCAAGGGCCCCCGCCTCGGCGGCAGCCCCGCGCACGAGCGGCTGATGCTGGCCAACCTGGCCACCGCGCTGTTCCAGCACGGCAAGATCAAGACCACCGAGACCAAGGCCCGGCGGCTGCGTCCGCTCGCCGAGCAGCTCATCACCAAGGCCAAGCGCGGCGACCTCGCCTCGCGTCGGCGGGTGGCGGGTGTCCTGAAGGACAAGGACGTGGTCTACGGCCTGTTCGACCAGATCGCGCCCCGGTACGCCAACCGCCCGGGCGGCTACACCCGGATCGTGAAGACCGGTCCGCGCAAGGGTGACAACGCGCCGATGGCGATCATCGAGCTGGTCGAGGAGCTTCAGGTCGCCGAGCCGAAGGCGAACAAGAAGACCGCCGCTCGCAAGGCCACCCAGCAGGACAAGGTCGAGGCGCTCGCCCCGGCCGAGGAGACCCCGACGTCGGCCCCGGCCGACCAGGACTCCGAGGCGCCGGTGTCGGCGTCCGGTGACACCGCCGCCGCCCGCGAGGACAGCGACGAGGCCACCGAGAACAAGGCCTGAGCAGAGGCAGTCATCGTCGGGCCCGGCATCCCTCACGGGGTGCCGGGCCCGACGTCGTCAACGGAGGTGCGAGGTGGACGAGCGGACCCGGCTGCGGCTGGACGTCGCGTACGACGGCACGGACTTTTCCGGCTGGGCGGCTCAGCCGGACCGCCGTACGGTCGCCGGGGTGCTGGTCGAGACGCTGGACCTGGTGCTCGGTGCCGGCACCGCGACCGGGCTGACCGTCGCCGGGCGCACCGACGCCGGCGTGCACGCCACCGGGCAGGTCTGCCACCTTGATCTGCCGGCCGAGGTCTGGCGGGCGCAGGAGGGCAGGCTGCTGCGCAGGCTGGCCCGGCTGCTTCCCGGGGACGTGCGGGTCCGGACGATGAGCGCGGTGCCGGCCACCTTCGACGCCCGCTTCTCGGCCACCTTCCGGCGCTACGAGTACCGGGTGACCGACGCGCCCTGGGGTGCCGAGCCGCTGCGCCGGCACGAGATCCTGGCCTGGCCCCGCCCGCTCGACCCGGACCGGCTCGGTGCCGCCGCGGCCGGCCTGGTGGGGGAGCACGACTTCGCCGCGTACTGCCGGCGCAAGGAGAACGCCACCACGCTGCGGGAGGTGACCCGACTGGAGTGGCGGCGGGACGCCGACGGGATCCTGGTCGCCACCGTGCAGGCCGATGCGTTCTGCCAGGCGATGGTGCGCAGCCTGGTCGGTGCGATGCTGGTCGCCGGGGACGGGCGCCGCCCGGTGGACTGGCCGGCCGGCCTGCTCAGCCGGCGCGAGCGGTCCAGCGAGGTGACCGTGGCGCCGGCGCACGGGCTGACCCTGGTGGCGGTCGGCTACCCGGACGATCCCGCCGAGTACGCCCGCCGGGCCGAGGCGACGCGCCGGCTGCGGGTGCCGGCCGACGCCTGACCGCGCTCCGCCGGCTTTGCCGGCCGACGCCCGACTGCGGTCCGTCGGGTTGCCGGCCGGTGCCCGGACCGCGTCAGTCCCCGGTGGACTCGTCCTGGCTGCCGGTGCTGCCGGTGGGCGTCACGGTCGGCTGACCGGCGGTCCCGCCGTCGGCCCGCCGCTCCAGCACGCTCCGGTTCAGGTGCAGTTCGAGCAGGTCGAAGAGGATCTCGCGGACGACCGTGTCGCCGGAGCGGATCGTCGCCCCGTCGGCGCGGGCGACCACGGCGTACGCGACGTAGTGGCCGCGTACCTGCCAGCCGACCCTCGCAGGGGCGGTGGTGATGGCCTCGGTTCCGTCGCCCGCCGACATGCCGCGGAACCGGCCCTGCCGCTCGTCGAGCAGCGGGCGGATCCGATCCCGGGCCCGCTCGGCGCTGGAGCGGTCGGCCAGGTTGAACAGCCCCGCGGTGACCAGGTGGTCTCCGTCGGGCGTGCGCAGGGTGGCCCGGACGACCTGGCTACAGCCGAGCCGTACCAGCAGGTCCGAGACCTCACCGGTGGCGGCCACCGCGCAACTGGCGCTGGACTGGCTGCGGAGCACCTCGTACCCGGACTGGCCGTCGCCGACCGTCAGCCGGGTGCCGGGGAAGACCTCCCGGGCGGTCAGCGGCGCCTGGTCGGTGTCCCGGGAGTCGAGGTCGCTCGCGTCGGCGGGTGCGACGCCGCGGGTGGTTTCCGGCGCGGCGCTGGGCGCCGCCTGCGTGCCGATCAGCTGCCGCCCGTCGAGCAGGGCGGCGGCGGTGAGGCCGCAGAGGGCGAGCAGTACCAGCACGGCGGCAGCACCGATCATCACCTGCCAGGCCCGGCCACCGCCGCGACGCGACGGCGGTGCCGGAGTCGTGGTGGCCGACTCCTGCGCGGCATCCGATGCCGGCCCGTACAGCGATCCCGGCTCGTATGACGCTGCCGGGTCGTATTGCGATGCCGGGTCGTATGCGGGTGCCGGCGGCGCGGGCTCGGGCGGTACCGACTCCTGTGGCGTTTCGGCAGGCGTCGCCGGGGCCGGGGCCGCCGAGGGCAGCATGAGCTGGTTGGGACGCGGCAGCGACGGCGTGGGAAAGCGCGACGGGGACGGCCCGGCCGGGGGCGGCGGGCCGGGCCGGGGCGAGAGTCCCTCGGGCTCGTCCGGCCGGTACTGGACGGATGCGTCCTCATCGGAGTCGTACCGATACACCATGCCGTCCAGAGTAGGGATGTTTATCCCTTTAGTAGGTAAATTCGGGGAAACCCGGCGTCTGTCGTGTCGCGCCGTCCTGCGACTCCCGTCCCGCCGGGTCGACCCGCCCCGATGCGAGAATGGCCGGCGTGACCGGGGACCACTACTTCACCGCCGAGCCCAGCGCGCCCGCCCAGCCGCGCGAGGTGCAGTTCACCGTCGCTGGCCGCGACTACACCCTGGCCTCCTCGGCCGGGGTCTTCTCGGCGACCCGCCTCGACCCGGGCACTGCCGTGCTGCTGCGCAAGGCCGAGTTGCCGGGGCCCGCCAGCACCGGCGCGCTGCTCGACCTCGGCTGCGGCTTCGGTCCGATCGCCGGCGTGCTGGCGACCGTCGCGCCCGCGGCGACCGTCTGGGCGATCGACGTCAACGAGCGGGCGCGCGAACTCACCGCGGCCAACGCGGCCCGGCTCGGCGTCGAGGGCCGGGTGCGGGTGGCGGCACCCGCAGAGGTGCCGGCCGACCTCGACTTCGCCCAGATCTGGGCGAACCCGCCGATCCGGGTCGGCAAGGACGAGCTGCACGAGCTGTTGCGGCGCTGGCTGCCCCGGCTCGCGCCGGACGGGGTGGCCTGGCTGGTGGTGGCCCGCCACCTCGGCGGCGACTCGCTGCACCGCTGGCTGGTCGAGCAGGGCTGGCAGGTGGGGCGGCACGCCAGCCAGAAGGGCTTCCGGGTGCTCCGCGTCACCCGGTGAGCGGTTCCGCGCCCCCGGCGACTGCTCGGCCCGGGTAATTGGTTGGCCCGCCAGCTGGGCTACGGCAGGATGCCGGCGTGGGATACGTGGACGTGGCGGCGGTCGGGTACGTCCTGCCGGACGGGCGGGAACTCTTCGCCGACGTGTCGTTCCGGGTCGGTGAGGGTGCCAAGGTGGCGCTGGTCGGGCCGAACGGCGCCGGCAAGACGACGCTGCTGCGGATGGTCGCCGGTGACCTGCCGGTGCCGACCGGCGCCATCGCGCGGACCGGCGGGTTGGGCGTGATGCGGCAGTTCATCGGCATGATCGGCGACGAGTCGACGCTCGCCGACCTGGCGCTGTCACTGGCACCGCCGGGGTTGCGCGACGCCGGCCGCCGGCTGGCCGAAACCGAGGCGGCGATGCGGGCGGCCGAGGTGCGCGGCAAGTACAGCACCGCCGCCGGCAAGGCCCAGCTGGCGTACGCGGACGCCCTCGCCGCCTGGGGCGAGACCGGCGGATACGACGCCGAGGTGCTCTTCGACACCGTTGCCACCATCGTCCTCGACCTGCCCTGGGACACCGCCCGGCACCGTCCGGTGCGGACCCTCTCCGGTGGACAGCAGAAGCGTTTCGCACTGGAACTGCTGCTGCGCGGCACCGACGAGGTGCTGCTGCTCGACGAGCCGGACAACTTCCTCGACGTGCCCGGCAAGCGCTGGCTGGAGTCGCGGCTGCGGGAGTCGGCCAAGTCGGTGCTCTACGTCTCGCACGACCGGGAGTTGCTGGCGCACACCGCCGACCGGGTGGTCGCCGTGGAGGGGGGCAGCGCCTGGGTGCACCCCGGCGGCTTCGCCAGTTGGCACGCGGCCCGGGTGGCCCGTCATGCCCGCCTCGACGAGCTGCGGAAACGGTGGGACGAGGAGCACCAGAAGCTGCGCGAGCAGATGCTGATGTACAAGCAGAAGGCCGCGTACAACTCCGACATGGCCTCCCGGTACCAGTCGGCGCAGACCCGGCTGCGCCGGTTCGAGGAGGCCGGTCCGCCGCCCGTACCGCCGAAGGAGCAGGACATCCGGATGCGGCTGACCGGCGGGCGGACCGGCAAGCGCGCGCTCATCTGCGAGCAGCTGGAGCTCGACGGCCTGACCTACCCGTTCGACCTGGAGGTGTGGTACGGCGACCGGGTCGCCGTGCTCGGGGCCAACGGCACCGGCAAGTCGCACTTCCTGCGCCTGCTGGCGCGTGGCGGGACGGATCCGGATCCGGCGAACGGCCCGGTCGACGGTGCGGCGGCGCTCGCGCCGGTGGCGCACGGCGGGACGGCGCGGCTCGGGGCGCGGGTCCGCCCCGGCCACTTCTCGCAGACCCATGACCGGCCGGAGCTGACGGCGAGGACGCTGGTCGAGATCCTCTGGCGGGGCGACGAGCACCGGGCCGGCATGGATCGGCACGCGGCGATGGCCGCGCTGAGCCGGTACGAGCTGGCCGCGCAGGGTGACCAGCGGTTCGGCACCCTCTCCGGCGGGCAGCAGGCCCGTTTCCTGGTGCTGCTGCTGGAGCTCTCCGGCGCGACCCTGCTGCTGCTCGACGAGCCGACCGACAACCTCGACCTGGCCTCGGCCGAGGCGTTGGAGGCGGGACTCGCCGCGTTCGCCGGGACAGTGCTGGCGGTGACCCACGACCGCTGGTTCACCCGGACCTTCGACCGGTTCCTGCTCTTCGGCGGCGACGGCGAGGTGGTGGAGACGGCCGAGCCGGTGTGGGATGTGGGGTGATCGGCCGTTTACCGATAGTGGCCGGCGTGCCGGACTCTGCGGCCGGCACCCCGCCCGTCGGCATACAGTTGATCTCGTGACTGAGATGACCTATCGCCGGCTGGGCGACTCCGGGCTCGTGGTGTCCGTCGTGGGGATCGGCTGCAACAACTTCGGCCGCAAACTCGACCTGGACGGCACCCAGGCCGTGGTCGACGCCGCCCTCGACGCCGGGATCAACTTCTTCGACACCGCCGACATCTACGGCGAGCCGCACGGGGCGTCGGAGGCACAACTCGGCGCGGCCCTCAAGGGGCGCCGGGACGACGTGGTGGTGGCGACCAAGTTCGGCATGTCGATGGGCGGTGGCAACGGGCGCGACTTCGGGGTACGCGGCTCGCGGCGGTACGTCGTGCGGGCGGTGGAGGCGTCGCTGCGCCGCCTGGACACCGACTACATCGACCTGTATCAGCTCCACGAGCCGGACCCGGGCACGCCGATCGACGAGACGCTCTCCGCCCTGGACGACCTGGTCCGCGACGGCAAGGTGCGCTACCTGGGCAACTCCAACTTCGCCGGCTGGCAGATCGCCGACGCCGAGTGGACCGCGAAGACCCGGGGCCTGACCCGGTTCATCAGCGCGCAGAACCACTACAGCCTGCTCAACCGGGACGCCGAGATCGAGGTGCTGCCCGCGTGCGAGCGGTTCGGCCTCGGCATGCTGCCGTTCTTCCCGCTGGCCAACGGCCTGCTCACCGGCAAGTACAAGCGCGGCGAGGCGCCGCCCACGGGCAGCCGGCTCGCCGGCGGCGGCCGGTACGCCCAGCGCCTCGCCGCCGCCGACTGGGACACCATCGAGGCCATCGAGGCGTACGCCGCCGAGCGCGGGGTGTCGGTGCTGCACGTGGCCATCGCCGGGCTGGCCGCCCAGCCGTCGGTGACCTCGGTGATCGCCGGCGCCACCACGCCCGACCAGGTGCGCGCCAACGCCGAGGCCGGCGCCTGGCAGCCCACCGCCGAGGACCTCAAGGCCCTGCGCGCGGTGCTCGACCGGTAGCAGCCGAACGGCCCGGCACCCCGTCGACGGTGTGACGGTGGGTACCGGGCCGTTGGCGTCGCCCCGGCGGGACCCCGCCCGGCGGCTGCCGGACGGGGTCCCTGGGATCACAGGCGACGACCGGGCGCGAGCCGGGTGGGATCGCCACCGAGCCGGCCGGCGCCGGTCACCGATGCACCGTCGTTGGCCCGTGCGCCCGCCCTGCTGGCCGTGCCGCCGAGCCGGACGATCATCGCGTCGGCGTCCCGGACCAGCACGTCCCGGATCTCCGCCTCGGCCACCAGGGACGGGTTGGTGGCGAGGGTGCGGAACGTGGTGAGCTGGTTGATCGCCCGGGTGTCGTTACCGGCCGCCTCCGCCGTACGGGCGTTGGAGAGCCGGGTCGACATCCGGTCGTACGCGCCGTTCGACAGCCGCCCGGTCGCCTTGAACCGGTCCAGCAGGTTCTGCATGTCCCGGAACGAGGTGGTGACGAAGAAGCGCACGTTCGTGGTGGTGGCGTTGCCCGCCTTGTCGGTCGCGGTCACGGTCAGCTCGTGCAGGCCCAGCGGCAGCTCGTACATCGCCTGAAGCGTGCCGTTGGCGTACGGCCGGCCGTTGAGCTGGCCGACCACCCCGGCGATGCCCGAGGTCGGGTCGACCGCCTGCCAGGACACCCGGACGTCCTGGCTGTCGCCGTAGAGCTGGCCGTCGGCGAGGCCGGAGACGAGCAGGGTCGGCTTGGTGCCGTCGATCCGGACCACCGCCGACTTCAGCGTCTCGGCGTTGCCCGCGTTGTCGGTGGCCCGGTAGAGCAGTTCGTGGGCCCCGTCACCGCTGATCTCGACCGGCTCGGTGTACGGCGTCCAGGCGCCGCCGTCCAGCGCCCACTCCAGCCGCTTCACCCCGGAACCGGCGTCGGTCGCGGTGAGCACCACCGGGACCCGGCCGTTGTGCCAGCCCTCGTCGTTGGCCGGGGCGAACGCCGCGATGCTGAGCGGTGCCGTGGCGTCGATCCTAACGGTGACCGTCTTCGTCTCCTCCACGTTGCCGGCCTCGTCGACGGAACGGAACCGCAGCTCGTGTGAGCCGTCCCCGGTCACCTGCACCGGCCCGGCGTAGCTGGTCCAGGTGGTGGCGCTGCCGAGCTGGTACTCGGTCCGGGCCACCCCGCTACCGCCAGGCTCGTCGGTGGCGGTGAGCGTGACGGTCGTCGGGCCGGTGTGCCAGCCCTCGACCGGCGTGCCGGCGACCTGGGCGGTGGTCACCGGTGCGGTGTCGTCGACCGTGCCGATGGAGAGCCGGAAGTAGTCGAACGACGCCGCCTTCGACGCGGTCTGGTTGGCGCCGAGGGTGAACAGACCCACCTTCGGCGTCGCCCCGACCGCCGTGTTGGTCAGCGCCGGCAGCGCCGTCCAGGTCGCGCCGTCCGCCGAGTACGACGCGGTGTAGACGTTGCCGCTGCGGGCCAGCCGCAGGTGCCACACCGAAGCGGTCAGGTCCGCCGCCTGCGGCTGCGGGTCCTGCACCGCCCCGCCGATCTCGCTGCGGAACTCGACCCGTCGCGTCACCGGCTGACCGGCCTGGTTGTCCACGATGTAGTCGAACTTCAGGTAGTTGTCGTCGTCGGCGTACACGATCAGGCCGGCCTGCTGGTACTGCTCGTCCAGCAGGCTCCCGTCGACCTTCGTCTCCAGGGTCCAGTCGCCGCTCGGCGCGGTTTGCAGGATGAAGTTCGTCGGCCCGGAGTTGCCGGTGCCGTAGATGTCACCGTTCGGCACGTCGATCCGCAGCGACCCACCGGACACCCGGTAGCCGGCCGGGTCCTCCCGGACGATCGCGTTCCACCGGCACTTGTCCAGCGTGTCACCGGTGAACTCGTCCGACGGGCCGACCGGCTCGGCCGGGGTGTCCGGCGTCACCTGGAACCAGTCGAACGCCGCCTCGACGATGGGTGCGTCGGTGCCGCCGTTGAGGGCGAACAGGCCGATCCGCGGGTTCGTGATACCGGCGAGCACGGCCGACCGGCCGACCGGGGTGAAGTTCTGCCCGTCGGCGGACATCGCCGCGGTCAGGCTCGTCCCGTCGCTGGCCAGTCGCAGGTGGACGGTGTCGCCCGTCGGCGCGGCGGCACTGTCGGCACCCTCGTTGCGGGGAGTGCCGGCGCTCTCCCGGATGAACTCCACCCGCCGGCTGCCGTTGTAGAGCAGGTCCAGCTTGGCGTAGTTGTCGTCGTCGCCGTAGACCAGCAGGCCGGCCTGCTGGTAGTTGGCGGTCACCGGGAGCGTGACCTTGGTGGTGGCCTGCCAGGCTCCCGAGGGCGCCGGCTGGAGCACCAGGTTGGTGGCGTCGTTGCGGTTGCCGTAGAGGTCGCCGACCGAGGTGGGCAGGCGCAGCGCCCCGCCGGAGACCGACAGGAGCTGGTTCTCCCGCACCACGCCCCACCGGTCACGGTCGAGGGTGTTGCCGGTGAAGTCGTCCGAGCGGGCCCCGAAGCAGGAGGTGTTCGGCGCGTCCACCTTCACCTGGACGGTGGCGTACGCCCTCGCGCCCCGCTTGTCGGTCACCGTCAGGGTGGCGGTGAAGGTGCCCGGGACGGTGTACGTGTGGCTGGCGTTCAGCGTGTCCGCCGTACCGCCGTCGCCGAAGTCCCAGGCGTACGTGAACGGGGTGTCCTCCTCGGCGTCAGTGGCCGTACCCGAGAAGGCCACCGTGACCGGCGCGATGCCGGTGGTCGGGGTGGCCGTCGCGGTCACCACCGGCGGCGCGTTGTCGGTGACGCCCCTGCCGAGGAAGTCCACCCAGTTGACGTTGAACAGGTTGCCGGCCCCGCCCGCGGGATCCCGGGCCACGAAGTACAGCGCGCCGCGGGCGTCGGCGTTCGCCGGCACCTCGGCGGTGACGTCGGTGTACGTCTGCCACGCCCCGGTGCCCGGCACGTCGACGGAGGTGATCAGCGGTCCGTCGGCGGCACCGGCCCGGACCTCCAACCGGCCGCCGGAGGTGGCGGAGGCGGCCCGGAACCGGATCGCGTCGATACCGGTCAGGTTCGCCGGATCCACCGACCACCAGTCGCCGTCCTCGATCCAACCGATGTTCTGGCCGCCGCCGGTGCTGTCACCGGTCTCCTCCTTGCCGACCCCGGGGTCGCCGCCGCCGGTGCTGCCGGGCACCCGGCCGGTGGCCGAGTGGTACTCGGCTTCCTTCCGCTTGGGCTGGAGGATCTCCAGCGCGCGGCCGGTGAGCGGCTCGGCGCCGCCGGCCCCGCCCCCGTCGGTGTAGGTCGCCTCCAGGACGGTGAAGACATTGGCCTCGGCGCCGTGCCCGGCGGCGAGCTGGGTCTGCACCACGCCGGTGCAGCCGGTGTGCTGCTCCAGCGGGTGGGCGTGCTCGTCGTGGCCGAGCAGCACCTGGAGCTGCACCCGGTCGCAGTCGATCTCCCCGTCCTCCGGGTCGGTCACCGTGACCGTGTACCTGACCTGGTCACCCCAGTTGAAGAAGCCGCCGTCCGGCGGGAACTCGATGGTGACGGTCGGCGCGGTGTTGCCGACGGTGACCCGGACGTTGGCCACCGCGGTCCGCCCCTTCGGGTTGGTCACGGTGAGCTGGGCGCTGTAGTTGCCCGCCTCGGCGTAGGTGTGCGCCGGGCTGGCCTCGGTGGAGGTCTGCCCGTCGCCGAACGTCCAGGCGTAGGTGAGGGTCCCGCCGTCGGGGTCGCGGGAGCCGGTGCTGGAGAACCGCACCGTGAGCGGGGCCGGCCCGGAGGTCGGCTCGGCGCTGGCCACCGCGATCGGCGCCCGGTCACCGGCGACGTAGTCGATCCGGTAGATGCCGGAGTTGTCGTTGTTGCCGCCGAAGCCGCTGCCCCACTCGATCAGGTACAGCGCGCCGTCCGGGCCGAACTCGAAGTCCATCGGCCGGATGAAGGTCATCCCCTCCAGCAGGCGGTTGATGTCCACCAGGGACCGGCCGTCCCGGGTGACCTGCATGGTGTACATCCGCGACTGGTTCCACTCGCCGAACATGGCCTTGCCGTCGTAGTACGCCGGCCACTTGCGCTCCGAGGCGAGGTCGGCGTCGTACCGGTAGACCGGGCCGCCCATCGGCGCGCCGCCGCCACCGATCTCCGGGAAGAGCGGGTTGCCGGCGTAGCCGTAGTCGACGGTGGCCGGGATCGCCGGCGGCAGATTGGTCAGGCCGGTGTTGTGCGGCGAGTCGTTCACCACGGCGGCGCAGTCGAACTTCGGGCCGGACGGACCGGAGGGGAACTGGTAGTCGTTGTACGCCCGGTTCGCCCCGGTGCAGTACGGCCAGCCGAAGTTGCCGGGCTGGTCGACGATGTTCCACTCCACCAGGCCCTCGGGGCCCCGGTTCGGGTTGGCCGAGGCGGCGTCCGGCCCGTAATCGGCCACGTAGAGCACGTCGGTGGCCGGGTCGATGCCCATCCGGAACGGGTTCCGGAAGCCCATCGCGTAGATCTCCGGACGGGTCTTCTCGGTGCCCGGCGGGAAGAGGTTCCCGGACGGGACGGTGTACGTGCCGTCCTCCTCCGGGTGGATCCGGATCACCTTGCCGCGCAGGTCGTTGGTGTTGCCGGAGGTGCGCTGCGCGTCGTAGTCCTGCCGCCCCGGCCGCTCGTCGATCGGGGTGAACGCGTCGGACGAGAACGGGTTGGTGTTGTCCCCGGTGGCCAGGTAGAGGTTGCCGGCGGAGTCGAAGACCATCGTGCCGCCCGCGTGGCAGCAGGTGTTGCGCTGCGTCTCGACCGGGAGGACGACCTTCTCGCTGGCCTTGTCGATGGTGTCACCGGTGACGGTGAACCGGGAAAGGTGGTTGCGGGGGCCGCCGCTGACCGGGGCGTAGTAGAGGTATACCCAGCCGTTGCTGGCGAAGTCCGGGTCGAGGCGGATGCCGATCAGGCCGTCCTCGTTGCCGGTGAAGACGTCGAGCTGGACGGCGGTGACCGTGGTGCCGGTGTCCGGCTTGACGATCTGCACCCGGCCGTCGCGTTCGATGTAGAAGACCCGGCCGTCGGCGGCGATGTCCAGCTCCATCGGGTTGCTGGTGTTGCTGTCCAGCGTCACCTTCTCGAAGCTCGCGGTCAGCGAGGCACCACAGTCGGCACCGCTCACCCCGGCCGCGGTCCGGATGCCGCCGAGCAGGTGGGCGAGGAACTCCGGCTCGGCGAACGACTCGTCGGTGTGGCCACCACCGGTGTACCAGGCCCGGCCGCCGTCGTAGTCCTGGCACCAGGCGATCGGGTGGTCGTGCCCCATCGCTCCGGTGCCGGGGGAGTAGCTCCGCTCGTCGAGCGTGGCCAGCACGTGCACGTCGCCGCGCGGGTTGGACTGGTAGTTGTACCACTCGTCGAACCGGGACCAGCGCTCCGGCAGATGGGCGGTGGACTCGTGCGCGTGGTCCTCCACCTTGATCGTGGCCTGCTGGTTGGCCGGGTGGCTGGCGAAGTACGCGCCGACCAACTCGCCGTACCAGGCCCAGCTGTACTCGGTGTCGGAGGCGGCGTGGATGCCGGCGTAGCCGCCGCCAGCCTGGATGTAGCGCTCGAACGCCGCCTGCTGGTCGGCGTTGAGCACGTCACTGGTGGTGGAGAGCCAGACCACCGCCTGGTAGCGGGCGAGGTTCTCGTCGGTGAAGGCGGCGCCGTCCTCGGTGCTGTCGACGGTGAAGCCGTGGGCCGCGCCGAGCTGCCGGATCGCGGCGATGCCGGCCGGGATGGAGCCGTGCCGGAATCCGGCGGTCTTGGAGAAGACCAGGACCGAGAACGGCTCGTCGGCGGCGGCCTTCGGCGCGGGCGCGGCCTGGGCGCTGGCCGGTGCGGCGGTCTTGGCGCTGGCCGGTGTGGCGGTCTTGGCGCTGGCCGGTGTGGCGGCCTGGGTGGTGGACGCGGCCGGTGCGGCGGTCTGGGGGAAGGGCGCGGCCTGTGCGGCGGGTACGCCGACGAGCATGCTCGTGGCCAGGCCGAGGGTGAGGAGGGTGGCGGTTACCGGTACGCGGGCACGGCGAGGTCGGGACACTCCGGTCTCCTTTGTCCTTACTGGACAGGGGGCGCGGGGGCCGGTTCGCCGAAGACCGTCCCAGATGGAGCCCAGCGGGTACGCCCTGCCGGGGGCGCCCGTTGCGGCATTATGTCGAATCGTTGAACAAATTAATGTAACTGAATCGATTCATGGCAACCCCTCGATAGGTAACGTTTTCGCATCGGTGTAAGGAGGGGTCCCCTGTTAACGCCTCCGGTATAGGAAGGGCCTCCTCTTAACAACTCCACCGCGGAGCCCTCGTCGGGGAGCGCGCCTTGGCAGCCCGGCGGATCTGTCGTACGGTGACACCCAAGTGACCCACGGGAGCCCGGTTGACCGGGCTGAGAGGGGGGCTGCGAGCCCCCGACCGTCGAACCTGATCCGGGTAATGCCGGCGCAGGGAGGAGTGTTGCCGTGCCGTCCCTGGGGCGACTGCATCTGATCACCGACACCCGACCCGGGCGGGATCCGCTCGCCGTGCTCCGGGCCGTGCTGCCGGTGGCCCGTGACGAGTTGGTGGTGCAGGTCCGGGTCGAGGACACCGCGACCGACCGCCAGGCGTACGACCTGACCCGGCGGGTGGTCACGCTCTGCATGCCGTACGCGGTGACCTGCCTGGTCAACGACCGGCTGCACGTGGCCCTGGCGGCGGGCGCGGCGGGCGGCCACGTCGGCGCGGACGACCTGCCGGTCGGGGCGGCCCGGCGGGTGCTCGGCCCGACCGCCGTGCTGGGTGCCACCGCCCGGGCACCGGGGACGGCCGTCGAGGCGGTCGCCGCCGGGGCGACCTATCTCGGGGTGGGGCCGTACCGCCCGACCTCGACAAAGGAGGCACTGCCGGCGGCCATCGGCGCGGCCGGCGTCCGGGCGGTGGCCGAGGCGGTCGGGGTGCCGGTGATCGCCATCGGGGGAGTGACGGCGGCGGAGGTGCCCGCGCTGCGGGCCGCCGGCGCGTACGGGGTGGCGGTGGTCGGCGCGCTGTCCGGAGCCGCCGACCCCGCCCGCGCCGCTGGCGAACTGCTCCGGGGGCTCTCGTGTTAAGAGGGGGCCCTTCTACTACCGCAGGCGTTAAGAGGGGGCCCTTCCTTGCGGTGGTGGGGGCGGGGCCGGTCGGGTTGGCGATCGCTTGGCGGTGTGCGGCGCGGGGACTGCGGGTCGTGGTGCACGATCCCGCGCCCGGGTCGGGTGCCTCGCACGTCGCGGCCGGGATGCTGGCGCCGGTGGCCGAGGCGTACTTCGGTGAGCGGGAGCTGACCGGGCTGCTCGCCGAGTCGGCCGCGCGGTGGCCGGGGTTCGCCGCCGAGCTGATCGAGGCGGCCGGCGTCGACATCGGCTACCGGACCGAGGGCACGCTGATGGTCGGGCTCACCGCCGACGACCTCGCCGAGGCGCGGCGGCTCTGGGCGTACCAGCGGGAGCTGGGGCTGCCGGTGACGGCGCTGCGCCCCTCGCAGCTGCGCGACCGCGAGCCGGCGCTGGCACCCCGGGTGCGCGGCGGCGCGTTCGCCGCCACCGACCACCAGGTCGACCCGCGGCGGCTGGTGCCGGCGCTGCGGATCGCCGCCGAGCGGGCCGGCGCGGTGCTGGTCGCCGAACCGGTGCGCCGGCTCCGCGACGTGAGCGCCGGGATCACCGTGGTCGCCGCCGGCTGCGGGACCGCTGCCCTCACCGGGCTGCCGGTCCGCCCGGTGAAGGGCCAGGTGCTCCGGCTGCGCGCGCCCGACGGCGGCCCGCCGGGCTTCCGGCACGTCATCCGGGGGTACGCCGACGGCGAGCACGTCTATCTGGTCCCGCGGGACAGCGGTGAGGTGGTGGTCGGCGCGACCGTCGAGGAACGCTCCGACCGGGACGTCTCCGCCGGAGCGGTGCTGCGGCTGCTGCGTGCCGCGGTCGACCTGGTGCCCGAGCTGGCCGAGTACGACCTGGTGGAGACGATGGCCGGACTGCGCCCGGGTACGCCGGACAACGCCCCGATCCTGGGACCGCTGCCCGGCCGTCCCGACGTGCTGGTGGCCACCGGCCATCACCGGCACGGGATCGTGCTCACCCCGGTCACCGCGGATCTGATCACCGACCTGCTCGCCGGGGCCGCCCCCGACCCGCTGCTCACCCCCTTCCGCCCGGACCGCTTCGTCGGCGCGGCCGGCGCTTTCACCAGGTCCGAGAAGTGCCCGGAGGATGCCCCATGGAACTGACGGTGAACGGTGTCCGGCGCAGCGTGCCGGACGGAGTCACGGTCGCCGAGCTGGTCCGGGACGTCACCCCGCAGCAGCGTGGCGTGGCGGTGGCGGTGAACGGCGAGGTCGTGCCGCGTGCCGGCTGGCCGGCGACGGTGCTGCGCGGCGGCGACCGGGTCGAGGTGCTCAGCGCCGCCCAGGGCGGGTGAGCCGGGTGGACCGCTTCGAGGTGGGTGGAGTGCGGTTCGGATCCCGGCTGATCCTCGGCACGGGTGGGGCCGCCAACCTGCACGTGTTGGAGCAGGCGATCCGGGCTTCCGGCACCGAGTTGGTCACGCTGGCGCTGCGCCGGGTGGACACCGTCCCGGGTCGCCCCGGCGGTCTGCTGGACCTGATCGACCGGTGCGGCGTACGCCTGCTGCCGAACACGGCCGGCTGCTACACGGCCGGCGAGGCGGTGAAGGTGGCCCGGCTGGCCCGGGACGCGTTCGAGACCGACTGGGTCAAGCTGGAGGTGATCGGCGACGAGCGGACCCTGCTGCCCGACGGGGTGGAGCTGCTGCGCGCGGCGGAGGAACTGGTCGCCGAGGGGTTCACCGTGTTGCCGTACACCTCGGATGATCCGATCCTGGCCCGCCGGCTCGCCGATGTCGGCTGCGCGGCGGTGATGCCGGCCGGGTCACCGATCGGGTCGGGGCTCGGCGTGTCCAACCAGCACCACATCCGGCTCATCCGGCAGAGCGTCGACGTGCCGGTGATCCTGGACGCCGGCATCGGCACCGCCTCCGACGCGGCCCTGGCCATGGAGCTGGGCTGCGACGGCGTGCTGCTGGCCAGCGCGGTGACCCGGGCCGCGGATCCGGTGGCGATGGCCACCGCGATGCGCCACGCGGTAGCCGCCGGCCGCCTCGCCCACGGCGCTGGCCGCATCCCGCAGCGCCGCCACGCCCTCCCCTCCACCCCCCACGAAGGCCGCCCCGACCTATGACCAGACACCCTGCCGATCTTGGTACGACACCGCACCTCCGGGGGCCGGTTCGGACCAGGATCCACACGATCTCGGGCGTCGTGCTGTTGACGGATCGGCGGGTGGCGCGGGGGCGGTTGGTGGACGTGGTATCGGCTGCCGTGGCCGGGGGAGTGCGCTGGGTGGTGCTGCGCGAGAAGGACCTGCCGCGCGCCGAGCGCCTGGCCCTCGCCACCGAGCTGCGCCCCATCCTGGCCCGGACCGGCGGCACCCTGATCGTCGCCGGCCCCGACCCGCTGCTCCCCGACAGCACGGACGCCCTGCTCCCTGCCGGCTCCGACCCGCTGCTCCCCGATGGCGCCGCCGACGCGCCTGGTCCCGACACCCGGGGCCGGGCCACCGCCGTCGACCGGTTGCCGGTCGCGCTCCACCTGCCGGCGGCCGGCCCCTACCCGCCGCCCGCGGCCGACCTGGTCGGCCGGTCCTGCCACGACGCGGCGGAACTGCGCCGACTCACCACCGAGGACTACGTCACCCTCTCGCCGGTCTTCCCCACCCGCACCAAGCCCGGATACGGCCCGCAGCTGCTACCCGAGGGACTCGCCGAGTTGATCCGGCTGAGCCCCGTGCCGGCGGTAGCCCTCGGCGGCATCGAGACCCCGGCCCAGGTACACGCCTGCGTCGAGGCGGGCGCCGCCGGAGTGGCCGTCCTCGGCGCGATCATGCGCGCCGAGAACCCACACCGGACAGCCGCCACCCTCACCAGAGCCTTCCGAGAGGCGGCCACCCCGAAGCCGCCAGCCACGGCAACCCCCGAGCGCCGAACCCGCCACCGGCGAGCGGGATCGACCACGACGGGACTGCGGCCGGCCGTGCCCACGCAGGGATCGAGCCTGACCGCCCGGAGCGGGCACGGTCCGCCGCAGCCCTGCACCGCGCCCACCCCCCAGGCCCAGCCGCAGCCCGACACCGCAACCACGACATCGGAACCCGACACCGCAACCACGACGGCAACCGAGGGAGAGACGTGACCCCCACGACCGTGCTCACCGTGGCCGGCTCGGACTCCGGCGGCGGCGCCGGGATCCAGGCCGACCTCAAGGTCTTCGCCGCGCTCGGCGCGTACGGCACGAGCGTGCTCACCGCGGTCACCGCGCAGAACACCCGGGGCGTGGACGCCGTGCTGCCGCTGCCGCCGCAGACGGTCACCGACCAGCTCGACAGCGTGCTGTCGGACTTCGCGGTGCGGGCGGTCAAGACCGGGATGCTCGGTACCCCGGCGGTGGCGGGGGCGATCGCCGACGCGGCGGCGTCCGGCCGACTGCCGCAACTGGTCGTCGATCCGGTGCTCGTCGCCACCAGTGGACACCGGCTCGGGGTGGTGGAGGCGGTGGAGCGGCTGCTGCCGTACGCCCGGGTGGCGACGCCGAACAGCGCGGAGGCCGCGGCCCTGACCGGTGCTCCGGTGACCGGGGTGGCGGAGATGGCGGCGGCCGCGCGGGCCCTGGCCGCCGGCGGGCCGGAGTGGGTGATCGTGACCGGCGGCGATGTGGACACCGGGGACGAGGCGGTGGACGTGCTGCACGGCCCGGACGGGACGACCGTGCTGCGCGCGCCACGGGTGCCGACGCGGCACACCCATGGGACCGGATGTTCGTTCTCGGCGGCCACCGCCGTGCGGCTGGCGCTGGGCGATCCGGTGCCGGCGGCGGTCGCCGCCGCCAAGGAGTACGTCAACCGTGCGCTGGCCGGCGCGCGGAACTGGGAGTTGGGCGCGGGACGCGGCCCGATGGACCACTTCGGCTGGTCCGCTTAGCCGACAGGGAGGCTGTCATGCAGGCACGTCGCAAGGTGTACGTCGAGGGGTCGCGACCAAACCTCCGGGTGCCGTTCGCGGAGGTGGAGTTGACCGGGGACAACCCGCCGGTGCGGCTCTACGACACCTCCGGCCCCGGCTCCGAGCCGAAGGCCGGACTGCCACCGCTGCGGGGGCCGTGGATCGCCGAACGGGGCGACGTGGCACCGGCACGTGGCGCCGGGACGCCGCTGGCCGGGGCGGACGGGAAGCGGCCGACGCAGCTCGCGTACGCACGGGCCGGGATCGTCACGCCGGAGATGGAGTTCGTGGCGATCCGGGAGGGGATGACGCCCGAGTTCGTCCGGGACGAGATCGCGGCCGGGCGGGCGGTGCTGCCGCTCAACGTCAACCACCCCGAATGCGAACCGGCGATCATCGGCAAGGCGTTCCTGGTCAAGGTCAACGCCAACATCGGCACCTCGGCCGTGACCTCCTCGGTGGCCGAGGAGGTGGAGAAGCTCACCTGGGCCACCCGGTGGGGCGCGGACACCGTGATGGACCTCTCCACCGGCAAGCGGATCCACGAGACCCGCGAGGCGATCGTGCGCAACTCGCCGGTGCCGATCGGCACGGTGCCGATCTACCAGGCGTTGGAGAAGGTCGGCGGCGACCCGGTGAAGCTGAGCTGGGAGGTGTTCCGGGAGACCGTGATCGAGCAGGCCGAGCAGGGCGTGGACTACATGACGGTGCACGCCGGGGTGCTGCTGCCGTACGTGCCGCTGGCGGTGGGCCGGGTGACCGGCATCGTGTCCCGGGGCGGCTCGATCATGGCGGCCTGGTGCCTGGCACACCACGAGGAGAACTTCCTCTACACCAACTTCCGGGAGCTGTGCGAGATCCTGGCCCGGTACGACGTGACGTTCTCCCTCGGCGACGGGCTGCGGCCCGGCTCGATCGCGGACGCCAACGACGAGGCGCAGTTCGCCGAGCTGCGGACCCTGGGCGAGCTGACGAGAATCGCCTGGGAGTACGACGTGCAGGTGATGATCGAGGGTCCGGGCCACGTGCCGATGCACAAGATCAAGGAGAACGTGGACCTCCAGCAGGAGTGGTGCCACGAGGCCCCGTTCTACACGCTCGGCCCGCTGACCACGGACATCGCGCCCGCGTACGACCACATCACCTCGGCCATCGGGGCGGCGATGATCGGCATGTTCGGCACCGCCATGCTCTGCTACGTCACCCCGAAGGAGCACCTGGGGCTGCCGGATCGGGACGACGTGAAGGCGGGTGTCATCGCGTACAAGATCGCGGCGCACGCGGCGGACCTGGCGAAGGGACACCCGGGCGCGCAGGCCTGGGACGATGCGCTCTCCAAGGCGCGGTTCGAATTCCGCTGGTCCGACCAGTTCAATCTCTCGCTCGACCCGGAGACCGCGCGGTCGTACCACGACGCGACGCTGCCGGCCGAGCCGGCAAAGACCGCGCACTTCTGCTCGATGTGCGGGCCGAAGTTCTGCTCCATGAAAATCACCCAGGATCTCCAGGAGTACGCCGCCCGCGGCATGAAGGAGAAGTCCGACGAGTTCGTCGCCGCCGGCGGGCGGGTCTACCTGCCGCAGGCCTGACCGCCCCGATCTGCGGTCCCGATCCGCGCCACACCTGTGGCCCTGTCTGTGGCAACGGGGCGGGGCGGAGGCCGGCGGAACCGGCCTCCGCCGCCGGTGCGGTAGCCGCCGTTCTCTCGCCCGCCGTCAGTCCCGGTGGTGCCGCCCGGTCGAACGCAGCTTGCGTCGGGGCTCCTTCCGCGCGGGCACGTCGTCGTCGCCGAGGGGCTGGCTGAGCCCGGCCACCCAGTCGACGTACTCCTCGTCCTGAGCCGCCAGCGCCTCCTCGCGCTCGCCTGCCGCACCACCGTCCGCCGAGCGTGGCCTGCCGCGGCGGAACAGGCCGCGCCGGCCCTTGTCGCGGTCTCCGCCCGGCTGCACGTCCTCGACCCGGGTGACGGGCGGTTTGGTGAAGGCGGCCGACAGGTCACGGGCGGTGGCCGCCGGGTCGGTGCCGACGCCCGGCACGTCACCGTAGGCCGCCGACACCTCCCGCGCCATGATCGCCGGGTCAGGTCCGTCCGCACGCGCCGGATCGTTGTCGCCCGGGTCTGCTGAGGGCGGCGGCGTGACCCCGCCGGTGGCCCGGCCCGGCCCGACCGCCGGTGTGCGCTCGGCTACCGCTGGCGATGTGGTGTACGCGGCCGGCACGTCGCGGCGGCCCGGTCCGGTGCCGGCCGGGCCATTGGTGCCGGGGCTGGCCGGGTCGGTGCCTGCCGGGTCGGTGCCTGCCGGGTCGGTGCCTGCCGGGCCGGTGATGCTGAAACTGGTTGAGCCGGTGGTGCTGGGGCCGGTGGTGCTGGGGCTGGTTGAGCCGGTGGTGCTGGGGCTGGTCGGGCCGGTGGTGCCGGGTTGGCCCGTGGCCGTGGTGTCGTCGGATGGCGGCGGACCGGGCCGGCGGGCGGGCGTGAAGGCGTTCCAGGGCGTTGCCCGGTTCAGGTCGGGCATCGGAAGGCGGTGCCGTGGCCGTGGCGCCGGCTCCGGCGTGGCCGCCCCGGTGGTCGTACCCTCGTTGGCGGCCGTCCACCAATCCGATGCTCCGCCCGACGCAACGGCACCGGTCACGTCGGCGCTGCTCACGCCGGAGCTGCTCACGTCGGCGTGGACAGCCGGATCGCTCTCGCCCGTGGCCTCGATGTTGGTGGGAGCGGTGTTGGCGCGAATCGCAGTTCCAGAATCTGGTCGGGCGCTCGCCGAGGCGGCACGCTCAGCTGGAGCTGGAGCTGGAGCTGGAGCTGGAGCTGGAGCTGGAGCTGGAGCTGGAGCTGGAGCTGGAGCTGTCGTGTCGGCGTCGGACGCGGTGGCGCGCGTCTGTCGGGGCGGCGGGCCCGCCGGGTCCGCGGGCACGGCAGGTGTCCGTGGTTTGCGCGTACGTCGAGGTGCCGGTGCCTTTCGGGACGACTCGACCACCGGGCCGTCGGGCGGCTCCGTGGCTCGTACCACCGGCGGGATGTCGCTACCGTCGCCGACCGGCGCTGGCTCGACCACCGGCTCCGGAGCCGGGCCGGCCGCCTTCGTGGCCTGATCGTCCGCCGGTCCCGGATCGTCGCCCGTCCGGTCGTCGGCCCCCGTTACGTCTGCCGGTGCGTCGGCGGCGAGCGGGGCGGCTTCGGCCTGCGCACTGGTGGCGACGGCGTCCGCCGTCGGCATGCTCGCGTCGGTGTGAACTGCCACCTTCCCAGCGCGTCCGCCGCCCGCTGGTTCCTCAGTGGTAGCAGCGGTATCGGTGTCGGCTCCGATCGCCGCCTCCACCATCGACCGATCAGCCGCCGGCCGGCTCGTCCGATCAGCCTTCGATCCGGCTGCGCTGGCAACCTCCGGCCAGGCTGCCCGGTCGGTCTCCGGCCCGCCCGTCCGGTCGGTCTCCGGCCTGGCCGCCCGGTCGGCCTCCGATCCGGCTGCCCGGTCGGTCTTCGGCCTGGCCGCCTCTGCTCTCTCCGGCGCCGCCTCTGCTCTCTCCGGCGTGCCTGTCCGGTCGGCCTCGGGTGTGCCTGTCCGGTCGGTCTGCGGTGTGTCTGCCGCAACGGGCTCCGGCGTGGCGGCCAGGTCGACCTCCGACTCGTCTGCCTCGGCGGTCGCCGGCCCGCCCGACGCCGCGGTGCCCGGGCTGCTCGCGGCGGTCGACGGGGTGTTAAGAGGGGGCCCTTCCTCTACCGCAGGCGTTAATAGGGGGCCCTTCCTTGCACTGGGGAGGAGGGTGGTGGCGGCGGAGCCCAGGGCGCCTACGGCGACTGCGATCAGGGCGCCGTAGTAGGGGGCGAGCTGGTAGCGGTCGCCCGTGTCGCCCGGCCCGGCGGAGAGGTATGCGAACGCCACCAGCACCGGGCCGGCTACCCCGGCCGGGCCGCTGACCAGCGGAGGGTGGCCGCGCCATCGGGCCAGCGCCCCGGTCGCCGCACCGGCCAGCAGGGTCACCATCGGCAGGATCAGCAGGCCCAGCCGTTGCGCCGCGTCGGCGGTGAGCCATGCCGGCTCCAGCACGCCGAGGCGTACCGGGTTCAGCGGCCCGTCCGCACCGAGTGACGGTACGACCGACAGCAGCGCCACCAGCCACACCACGCCGGCCACCGCAGCCATGTTCCAGGCGAAGGGTGGCCGGACCAGTACCGCCAGCGCGGCGCCGGCACCGACCACCGCGCCGAGGACGGCGCAGATGGCCACGGCCCAGACCGGGTCGACCGAGATGAGTTCGGCGCTGCGGGCCGGTTGCATGCACAGGGGTGCCACGACGGTGGCGCCCAGGGCGGCACTGCCCGCGACGGCGAGCTGCCGGCCGGTGCCGGTGAGCTGTCCGTCGTGGCGGGCCATGCGTTCGGTGAGCACGGCACCGACCACGGCCGCGTTCGCGGCGAACCAGCCGGCCCAGACGAGCTGGGCCGGCCACTGGTTGACGGTGGCGCCGGTGAAGGCGCCGGTGAGCCGTACGATGCCGAAGCCGAAGGCGAGGCCGAGCTGACCGGCCCCGGCCAGCAGGCTGACGCCGAACGCCGTGAGCAGTAGGCGGCTCAAGGTCCGATGGGCCATGAACGGCACGTTACGGTCCGTTGCCACCGATCGCCACCGGCACGCCGTGTGAGGAGGGAGTACCTGCTCGCGGCGGGTCTACTTGAACTCGACCAGTCGAGCCAAATATGTCGTGTCGCCGACGTTGGTGAGCATGTGCACGGCACCCGGATCGCGGTAGACCACTCCGCCGGTTGGCTCGTCGGCGTCGATCCGGGTGCCGTCGATGGTCTGTACGACGTTCTTCGCGCCCTGGATGGCCACCACCAGGTAGGGGTGGTCGTGCCGGTGCAGCGGCTGCCGTTCGCCCGGCTCCAGCCGGATGTGCCAGACCCGGACCCGGTCGTTCTCGAAGACGATCTCCTGGCCGACCGGACCGAGGGTGAGTTCCTGCCCGGACGAGTGAGGATCGAGCGGCGTTTCGGTCATCGGGTTCCGTCCAGTCGGGGGAGCACCTCGGCGGCGATCAGCTCCAGGTGGTCAAGGTCGGCGAGGTCGATCAGGCGCAGGTGCACCCGCTCGGTACCGATCGCGGCGAACTCGCCGATCCGGTCGACCAGCTGCTCCGGTGACCCGACCACCGGGTCCTCGGGTGGCAAAGCGCTCTTGACGTGCAGCGGCGCGGCCCGCCGTCGGGCCTCCGCATCGGTACGCCCGATCGCCACCACGATGCCGGCGGAGAGCACCAGCGGCTCACGCCCGCTGCCGGTGCGGTCGACACCGTTCGAGGCCTCCCGTACCCGCTCGTACGCCTCGGCCGTCTGCTCGATGCTGGTGAACGGCACGTTGAACTCGTCGGCGTACCGGGCGGCCAGCTCCGGGGTGCGCTTGGGGCCGCGCCCGCCGACGATGACCGGCGGCCCGGGGTGCTGCACCGGCTTGGGTAGGGCGGGGCAGTCGGCGAGCCGGTAGTGGTCCCCGGTGTAGCTGTACCTCCCGCCCGACGGGGTGGCCCAGAGTCCGGTGATGACTTCGAGCTGCTCGGCGAGCCGGTCGAAACGCTGGCCGGCGCCGGGGAACGGGATGCCGTACGAGAGGTGCTCGCGGGCGTACCAGCCGGCGCCGATGCCCAGTTCGACCCGGCCGCCGCTCATCTGGTCCACCTGGGCCACCATCACGGCCAGCGGGCCCGGCAGCCGGAAGGTTGCCGACGTGACCAGCGTGCCCAGCCGGATCCGACTGGTTTCCCGGGCCAGCGCCGCCAGCGTCAGCCAGGCGTCGGTCGGCCCGGGCAGCGCCGCCTCGTCGCCCATCGCCTGGTAGTGGTCGGCGCGGAGGAAGCCCTCGAACCCGCCGTCCTCGGCGAGCCGGGCGAACCGGAGCTGGTCGTCGTAGCTGGCGCCCCGGTGCGGCTCGGTGAAGACGGAAACCCGCACGGTCATCGTCCCTCCGTGCCGGCGGTGGCCGGCTGGTCGCGTTCCATCAGCAGCTCGTGCAGGTCGGCGCTGACCCGGGCGACGTCCGCGAGATGGGCGTTGCGGCCGAGGGTCCGGGGCCGGGGAATGGTCACGTCGACGACCTTGCGGACCCGGCCGGGGCGTGGACTGAGCACGACCACCCGGTCGGCGAGCAGCACCGCCTCGTCGATGGAGTGGGTGACGAAGACGACGGTCGCGCCGTTGCGCATGTGCACCCGCTGCAACTCCCCGGACAGTTCCTCGCGGGTGAGCGCGTCGAGCGCGGAGAAGGGCTCGTCCATCAGCATCACCCGGGGATCGCCGATCAGCGACCGGCACAGCGACACCCGCTGTTGCATGCCGCCGGAGAGCTCGTGTGGCAGCCGCTTCTCGAAGCCGGCCAGCCCGGCGACGTCGAGCAGGTCCCGCGCCCGGTCCCGGTGGTCGGCGCGCTTCCAGCCGAAGATCTCCACCGGCAGCAGCACGTTGTCGAGCACGGTGCGCCACGGGAGCAGGGCCGGTCGCTGGAACAGCATGGCGATGTCCGGGCGTGGCCCGGTGACCGGCGCGCCACCCACGGTGACCGTCCCGGAGCTGACCGGGATCAGGCCGGCGATCAGCCGCAACAGGGTGGACTTGCCGCACCCGGAGCGGCCGAGCACCGCGACGAACTCGCCCTCGGCCACGTCGAGGTCGATGCCACGCAGCGCCTCGACCCGGCCGGTGCGGCCGTCGAAGGTGCGCGACACCTCGGACAGTCGGATCATCTCCGGCGGCCTCCGCTGAGTGGGCGGTCAATAATCCGTCAGAGGCTATCCCGCGCGGTCCGTATCGCACCGTCCGGGGTGGACGCGACTTTGTATCCGTTCCGAAACCCGATACGCCTGGCGTCGCAAAGGTGGGGTTCTCGTACGCTGTGCCCGCGAAGAGTCCCCTCGATACGCGGTGTCGGCTTCCATCCCAGCTGGCCGGTGCCGCCCGACAACTCCCTCCCGGTGGCCGACGCCCCGGTTGGAAAGGACAAGGTGCACTGATGAGAAGGCTGACCCGTACGGTCGCCGCGGCCACGCTGGCCACCGCTCTCGCCCTGGTTTCCGCATGCAGCAGCGATGCGGACAAGGCCGACGACAGCAGCGGCGTGGGGGCGTCCCTGGAGCAGGTGACGTATCTCACGTCGTTCGGCAACTTCGGGCGCGACTCCTACGCCTGGGTGGCGAAGGAGAAGGGCTTCTTCAAGGACGCCGGATTCGACGTCGAAATCAAGCCCGGGCAGGGCACCGGCGCGGTGATCCAGACGATCGTCGGCGGCCAGGCGCACTTCGGCCCGATCGACCTGACCGGTGGCCTGCTGCAACTCGGCAACGGCGACGCCAAGGACTTCGTCGCGGTGGCCGCGATCCAGCAGCGCACGATGGCTGCCATCGCCACCGTCGAGGGCACCGGGATCAACACCCCGAAGGACCTGGAGGGCAAGAAGCTCGCCGACACCCCCGGCTCGGTGGTCCGCAACCTCTTCCCGACGTACGCGCGGATGGCCGGCATCGACTACACCAAGGTGACCTGGGTCAACGGTGAGGCGCAGACCCTGATGGGCACGCTCGCCGCCGGCTCGGTGGACGGCATCGGCCAGTTCGTCGTCGGCCAGCCGACCATCGAGGCGGTGACCAAGAAGAAGGCTGTCCTGCTGCCGTACAGCAACGTGATGCAGGACCTCTACGGCAACGTGCTGATCACCTCCAAGCAGTACGCCAGCGAGAAGCCGGAGTCGGTCAAGAAGTTCACCGAGGCGCTGCTCAAGGGCCTGGAGTACGCCCTTGCCCACCCGGACGAGGCGGCCGAGATCCTGGCGAAGAACGCCGAGGCGGTCAACCCTGCCGCGGCTGCCGCCGAGCTTCAGCTGATGGCCGGGTACGTCCGGTCCAGCAACTCCGGCACCGCGGTCGGCACGCTGGACAGCGGCCGGGTCGCCAAGAGCATCGCGATCCTGCGCGGTGCGGGCGCCCTGAAGTCGGACCTCACCCCCGACCAGATCATCGACTTCAACCTCGCGCCGAAGGCCTGAGGTCGACCGCTCCACCCACGGGTACGCCGCACCGGGCAGCCGGTGCGGCGTGCCCCGCTCTGCTTTTCCCGGAAACGCCAACCGCAGGAGGATCCGATGACCGATGTCCGCACACGGCGGCCGGAGGCGACTTTCGTACCCGGGCCGTCCCCGGTCGCCCCGCGGGGCCGGCGGTGGCGGCCGGGCGACCTGCGGGGTGCGACTGCCTCGGCGCTGCCGCCGGCCGCCGGCCTGCTGGTCGCCCTCGGTCTCTGGTGGCTGGTCGCCCGGCTGGAGTTGATTCACCCGGCCGCCCTGCCGCCGCCCGGTGACGTCCTGGCCGCGTTCGCCGAACGGCCGGCGCGGCTGCTGGAGCACACCGCTGCCACCACCGGGGAGATCCTGATCGGCTTCGCGCTCTCCGTCGTGGCGGGGGTGCTGATCGGCCTGGCGCTGGCCGTCTCGCGGACGGTCGAGCGGATGTTCACCCCGCTGCTGGTCGCGGTCAACGCGGTGCCGAAGATCACCCTCGGCCCGCTCCTGGTGGTGGCTCTCGGCTGGGGTCAGAAACCCATCCTGACCATGGTGTTCCTGCTCTGCTTCTTCCCGATCGTGCTCTCCACCGCGACCGGCCTGACCACTACCCCGGCCGAGCTGGCCGAGCTGGTCCGGTCCTACAACGCCTCCCGCTGGCAGGCGTTCCGCAAGGTCCGCTTCCCGGCCGCGCTGCCGCAGATCTTCGTGGGCCTCAAGGTCGCCATGCCGCTGGCCGCGATCGGCGCGGTGATCGGTGAGTTCCAGGCCGGCGAGGGTGGTCTCGGCTACGTCATCCAGCAGTACGCGGGGATCGGCGACACCGCCACCGCCTGGGCGGCGATCATCCTGGTCGCCCTGGTCAGCATCCTGCTCTACTCCGCGCTCGTGGTCGTCGAGCGGCGCAGCCTGCCCTGGCTGCGGGAAACCACCTCCAGCCGCTGAACCCAGCGACCGTCGGGTGCGGGTGGCCGCACCGCGACCGGCGGAGGGGCCGGGCATGACCATCCGGAGCCGGTTGCGGTGTGGCCAGACCCACCGCAACCGGCCCCGGACAGGTCAGCTCGCCAGCCGCCAGCGGCCGTTACGGGCGACCAGGGTCGTCAGCGCCTGAGGCATCAGCCCGGAGTGGTTGTCCGGCGTCATCCGGATCGGCCCCGACAGGCCGTCCAGCTGGGACGTCTCCAGCACGTCCCGGAGGCCGTCCCGGTCGACCTTCCCGGCCGGGCCCCCGGCGCGCAGTTCGGCGTCGACGATGAGCTGGACGGCGTCCGCGGCAAAGGAGGACGAGCCGTGGTACCCGCCGAATCGGGCGGTGTAGTCCTGGAACCACTGGCGGCGCGCGGCCTTCGCCGGAGTGGTGGCAATCACATCGTCGATCACCATGGTCTGGGTGAAGACCATGGTCGCCCGATCCGCCGCCCGGCCCGCGGTGCCGAGGAAGAGGTCGCCGGCGGCGGCGGCGTCCAGGAACAGGGATCCCCGGAAACCGGCCCGCTTGACCGCGGTGGCACCGAGCATCGCCTGCTCGGGTGCGGTCCAGAGGACCATCGCCTGGGGTTCGGCGCTGACCAGCGTCCCGGCCTGCCGGTCCACCTCGGTGTCCGTACCCCGGACCGACGCCTCGGCCAGGATGTCGATGCCGACCTTGTTGAACTCGCCACGTAGCGCCTGGACGCCCTCGCGCCCGTAGGCGTCGTCGCTGCGCAGGACGCCGACCGTGCTGATGCTGCGGCGCCGCAGCTCGACGGTGATCGCGCCGGCGTTGTCGGCGGCGTTGGGGGCCAGCTTGAACATGTACCGGCGCTCGGCGACCGGGCTGGCCACGGCGCCGGCGGCGGCCAGCGCGACGGTGGGAATCTGCTTCTCATTGACGGTACGGACCGCGCCGACCGCGCATTCGTTGCAGCCGCCCATGATGATGGCGCTGACCGACGAATCGTTGCTGAAGTCGACGATGTTGCGGAGCGACTCGCTGGCGTCGGAACGGTTGTCCTTCACCCGCAGGTCGATCGTTCGGCCGTTCAGGGCGCCGGAGGCGTTCAACTGCTCGACCTTCAGAGTCAGTGCCTGCCGGTAGGCCTTGCCGACGCCGGCCGCGGCACCGGAGAGTTCCAGGTCGGCGGCGATGACGATCGGACTTGTGTCCTGCGCCTGCCCTCCGAACTGGCAGCCGGTGAGTGTGGTGGCCAGCAGGGTCGACGCGACCGCCATGGCGGTCGCGGAGCGGAAGGGGGTCAACTCTAGTCCTCCTGATGCGGCGCGGGCGGAACCCGGTCACCGGCCGACTCGACCATCCACAGTGGATATTGGGATGGGTCTGTCGTACGGTATGCGCGAAGCCTGCAAAACCTTGCCAATGCCGGGCGCTGCGGTCAAGCGAGGCCACCGGAGGCGTTTCGGGACACGAATCCCACATGTTGGGGTTACCAGATGTTTTCAAATGCTCACTGTGGCGACATGAATGACCACTCTGGAGTCACATGCCCTGTTCAGGGCACTGTGGAAATGTAGGTATTAGTTGACCGGAACACGGGATGCGCTCCGTCCGACCGTTTCGTTCCCCGCTGTGGCTTCCCAAACACGATCTCGTCTGATGAAATCGCGGCCGTGCCGCGCGTGGCGCCGGCCGCCGCCCCACGCACGGGTCGACGGGTCAGGCGTGGAGAAGACGACGGAGGCGATGTCGTGAGCACCGGATCGACGACCCTGCCCGCCCGCGGCAACACCCTGCAGAAGGGACCTCGCCGGCTACCTCGGCTGCGTGACGCCCGGATCCGGTCCAAGCTGGCGCTGATCCTGGTCGTTCCGGTCGCCGCGGTGATCGCGCTGGCCACGGTCCGCCTGGTCGCCGTCGGTGAGGGCGCCTACGACGCGACCCAGGCCAGGGCGCTGACCGCGCTCTCGATCGACGTCGCCGCGCTGGCAAACGACCTGCACGCCGAACGGATGGCGGCGGCCGCCTACCTCGCCGCGCCGCAGCGGCAGGCCGACGCGTACAACCTGCGGGTCCGGCGGACCCAGGAGCGGATCGACGAGTACCGCGCGGAGCGGGCCCGGGTCGGGGAGCCTCCCGCCGCGGTCCGCGACCGCCTGGCGGCCATCGACGCGCACCTGGACACCCTGGACGGCACCCGGCAGGAAATGCTCGACCGGCAGCAGATGGAGGTCGCCGAGGCCGCCCTGCGCTACGGCGTCGTGCTGGCCGACCTGGTTGCCTACGGTGACGGGCTGGCCCAGCTGCCCGGCGAGGAGCGGCTCGCGGACACCCGGCGCGCGGTCGCCGCCTTCGCCCGCGCCAAGGCGGCCGTCGCCGAGGAGGAGTCGGTCGCGTTCACGGCGCTGAGCGCCGGCCGGCTCGACAGCGAGCAGTTCTCCGCCTTCGTGGCCACCCTGACCGGCCAGCAGGAGGCCCTGCTGGCCTTCTCGTTGGCCGCCGACCCGGAGCAGCGCGCCCTGGTCGAGAGCACTGTCTCCGGCGACGCCGTGGTGCTGGCCGACCGGATCGCCACCGACATCAGCCGCTCGGTGGGGCAGCGCTCACCGATCACCGCGCAGGACGCCACCGCCGCGATCGGCGCGGTGAACGAGCTGATGCGGTGGGCCGAGGTCGAGTTGCAGAACCGCCTCTACGCCCAGGCCGAGCAGGCTCGCGCGGACGTCATCCGGCAGGCCGTCGTCGAGACGACGCTGGTGCTGCTCACCCTGATCATCGCGGTGACCCTGGCCGTGGTGCTGGCCCGCTCGCTCAACCACTCGCTGCGCCGGCTCCGTGAGGGCGCGCTCTCGGTGGCCAACCACGACCTGCCCGAGGCGGTGCGCCGGCTACAGGGCATGGGCAACGTCAGCGACGGCAGCGTCGACGAGATCGTCCGCGAGGTGCGGGACCCGATCCAGCTCACCAACCGCGACGAGGTGGGCCAGGTGGCCCTGGCCTTCAACGTCGTACACCGGGAGGCGGTCCGGGTCGCGGCCGAACAGGCGGCCCTGCGGACCAGCGTCTCGGCGATGTTCCTCAACCTGGCCCGGCGCAGTCAGACCCTGGTCGACCGCATGATCGGCGAACTCGACGCGATCGAGCGTGGCGAGGAGGACCCGAAGCGCCTCGCCCAGCTGTTCGAGCTCGACCACCTCGCCACCCGGATGCGCCGCAACGACGAGAACCTGCTCGTGCTCGCCGGGGCGGACTCGGCCGTGCCGCGCCGGGACGACGCCCTGCTGGTGGACGTGCTGCGGGCCGCGCAGTCCGAGGTCGAGCTCTACAACCGGATCGAGTTCGGCACCGTCGACACCGACGTCTCGGTGGCCGCGCACGCGGTCAACGACGTCGTGCGGCTGGTGGCCGAGCTGCTCGACAACGCCACCCGCTTCTCGCCGCCGAACACGACCGTGGTCGCCGACGGCCGGCGGATCCGGGACTACGTGCTCATCCAGATCGAGGACCGTGGCCTCGGCCTGACCGACGAGCAGATGGACGCACTCAACCGGCGGCTCGCCGCGCCCTCCAACGTGGACGTGGCGGCGTTCCGGCTGATGGGCCTCGCGGTGGTCAGCCGGCTCGCGGCCCGCTACGGGATCCGGGTCGAGCTGCGCCGCAACGTCGAGGGCGGCACCGTCGCGCAGATCACCCTGCCCAACCCCACGGTGGTGCTGCCGAGCCTGCGTGGCCGCGACCAGGCGATCACCCGCCCGCGGCAGCCGCTCGCGGTCGAGCAGACCCCGTCGGCCCCGGCCGCGGTCAGCGAGTCGGTCGGCGGTGCGGGGCTGAGCACCGCCACGCTGAGTGACCGGTGGCGTAACAGCACGCCGTCCTCGGTGCCCTGGCCGGCCGCGGAACCCACGCCGCCAGCCCACATGCCGCCGGCCCACACCCCACCGGCCCACATCCCGCCGGCCCACACTCAGCCACCGGCCTACGCCGGCGGGTTCAACGCGGGTACGCCCACCGTCTCCCAACCGACCGTCGAACCGATGCCGTACCGAGGTGCAAACGTCGGTGGCCACACCGCGCCAGCCGCACCCGTACTGCCGGTGGGCCCGGTCGCCGGCGCGGCGATGAGCGCCCCGAGCGCCTTCACCCCGGGCGCCTACGGGTCGGGCGCCGCCCAGAACCCCGGCGGTGGGAGCATCGATGGCCCCACCTTCGCCGGTCTGGGCGCCAGCCTGGCCGCCACCACCCCGCTCGCGACCGGGCCGATCACCGCCCCACCCGACCCGCCGGTCGAGGCGCCGATCTTCCGCGAGATGGAGGCGGTCTGGTTCCGGTCGCACGGCAACGACGCGACCGCCATCTTCAGCCGGCCGCAGTTCGACGAGCCGCCGGCGCCACCGGTCGCTGCCAGCCCGTCGGCGCCCGCAGTCGAACCGACGAGGGGGCGCAGCCCGCTGCCCACCCGCACACCCGGTGCGGCGGCCGGCGGGGCACCCGCACAGCCGGTGCAGCCGGTGCAGCCCGTACAGCCGGTGCAGCCGCCACCACCGTCGTACCGCCCGTCGCCGGCCGCGCCGCCCAGCCCGCCGCCGCCCAGCGTGGCACCGCCGGCCGCGCCACCACGCCCCGCGCCCCCGTCCTCCGGCGGGCCGCAGGACGACGCCTGGCGGACGGCGGCCGACGAGGGCTGGTCGCGGGCCAGCCAGGCGGCCGAGCCCATGCCCGCCGGCACGACCCGCTCCGGCCTGCCGAAGCGGGTGCCGCAGGCGCAACTCGTACCCGGCGGGATCGAACCCCGCAGCGGGCGGGAGCACAGCCGCCGTACCCCGGACGAAGTACGCGGTCTGCTGTCGGCATACCACCGCGGCGTCCAGCGTGGGCGGACGGCCGGCGCGAGTCAGAACAGCACCTCGACCAAGGAGACGAGCCGATGAACAGGCCAGCGGCCATTCAGGACATGGGTTGGCTGCTCACCAACTTCGCCGACAGCGTGGCGGGCATCGCCCACGTGGTGGCGGTGTCCGCGGACGGGCTGTTGCTCGCCTGCTCCCGCGACCTGCCGACGGACCGAGCGGACCAGCTTGCCGCGATCACCTCCGGTGTGGTCAGCCTGACCGAGGGTGCGGCGCGGATGTTCAGCGCCGGCGGGGTGTTGCAGACGGTCATCGAGATGGACAGCGGTTACCTGTTCCTGATGTCGATCAGCGACGGCTCGTCGATGGCGGTGCTCGCGGCGCGCAGCTGCGACGTCGGCCAGGTGGGTTACGAGATGGCGCTGCTGGTGGAGCGGGTCGGTGCCGCGCTGGTGCCGCTGCCCCGCGACGCAGTGAGGTCATAACAGGTCCGGCGCGACCGCGCCGGGCGACAGGTGGACCGGCGGGGTACGCCGGCGGACGGGAGAGAAGGTGATCGCGAATGGAACATCGGCGTGACCCACGTGGTGCGCTGGTCCGGCCGTACGCGGTCACCCGGGGCCGAACCGAGCCGCTCCAGGACATCGCCCTGGAAGCGGTGCTGGTGGCCAGTCCCACCCAGATCGCCGAGTCGCGCTTCGCCGGGCACGACAAACATCGCATCGCCATGGTCTGCGAGGGTCGGCCCGAGTCGCTGGCGGAGATCGCCGCGTACACCCGGTTGCCGCTGGGTGTCGCCCGGGTGCTGGTCGCCGACATGGTGGCCGAGAACCTGTTGACGCTACAGACGGCCGCTCCCGCCACAGGTTACGAGGAGCGGATGGAAATGCTGGGAAGGGTGCTGAGTGGACTTCGCGAGCTATGACCCCGCCGGGGCCCGCCAGAGGGGAATCATCTCCGCGAAGATTGTTGTCGCGGGGGGCTTCGGTGTCGGCAAGACGACGCTGGTCGGTGCGATCTCCGAGATCACACCGCTGACCACCGAGGCGGTGATGACCGCGGCGGGCGTCGGCATCGACGATCCGTCCAAGGTGCCGGGCAAGGAGACCACCACCGTCGCCATGGACTTCGGCCGGATCACCATGGCGCAGGACCTGATCCTGTACCTCTTCGGCACACCCGGGCAGACCCGGTTCTGGTTCATGTGGGACGAGATCATCCGGGGTGCGGTGGGCGCTGCCGTCCTGGTGGACACCCGCCGGATCACCGACGCGTTCGCCCCGCTGGACTACTTCGAGAACCGCAGGCTGCCGTACGTGGTCGCGTTGAACCGGTTCGACGGCGCACCGCAGTACGAGCTGGAAGAGGTGCGCGAGGCGCTCGCCATCTCGCCGGACGTGCCGCTGGTGATGACCGACGCCCGGCAGCGTGAGCCGGTCAAGCGGGTGCTGGTGACCGTCGTCGAACACGCGATGGCTCGACTTCAGGCCGAGCACGATCGGGGCTTCCCGACCCCGGTCGGCTGAGTTCGGCGCTTGTGCCGGCCGGCGCTTGCGTTCCGGCCGGCTCCGGCTGGTGTTAGGAGGGGCCCCCTCCTCTACCTGAGGCGTTAGGAAGGGCCCCTTCCTAACGCCTCAGTCGATCCGGAGGCGGTAGCCGCGCTTGACCACGGTCTGCACCACGCGCGGGGCCTTCAGGCCCGCCCGCAGCCGGGCCACCGCCATCTCCACAGCGTGCTCGTCGGCGCCCCGTGGCAGCGTCCGCAACAGGGCGGTACGCGAAAGCACCCGCCCCGGCGTCTGGGCCAGCGCCCGCAGCACCGCCATCGGCGCCGGTGCCAGTGGATGCAGCTCACCGTCCAGCACCGCCGCGTGACCGCGCAGGGTGAGCAGGTGCCCGGCGACCTTGATGGTGACCGTCCGCCGGGGCAGCTCGTCGACGATGGTGCGGACCAGGGCGCCCAGCCGCGCCCGGCTCGGCGCGCTCACCGGCACCCCGCGCCGGACCAGCGGCGCCGCGGTGACCGGGCCGACACAGCTGGCCAGCACGTCACCGCGGAGCGCCTCCAGGACCGTCTCCGTGCGGTCGCCGGCGGCCCGCAGCAGCGCCTCGACCGCCGGTGCCGAGGTGAAGGTGACCGCGTCCACCAGCCGACCGGCCACCAGATCGACCAGCCGGTGCAACGGTGCCGGGTCGGTCGGTGGTGCCCAGCGGTAGACCGGGACCTCGATCACGGTGGCCCCGGCCTCCTCCAGCGCGCGGGTGCACTCGGGCTGCCGCTCGCCGTGCAGCTGCACCGCGATCACCTGCCCGGCCACGCCCCGCCGACGCAGGTGGTCGACCACCTCGTCGCAGCTCTCCGAGTAGGGAGACCACTGGTCGTGCAGGCCGGCCGCACGGATCGCGCTGCGCGCCTTCGGGCCCCGCGCCACCACGTACGCGCCGCTGAGCACCGAGCGCAGCGGCTCGGCCAGCCCCCACCCCTCGGCCGCCTCCAGCCAGCCACGCATGCCGATCCCGGTGTTGGCCATCAGCACGTCCGGTGGCCGGTCCAGGCAGGCGCGGGTGGCCTCGCGTAGCTCGGTGTCGTCCGCGAGCGGCACGATCCGCAGGGCGGGAGCGAGCACCACTCGGGCACCGCGCTGTTGGAGCAGCGCGGCGAGTTCGTCCCGCCGCCGGTCGGCGGTCACCCCGATGGTGAAGCCGGCCAATTCCTCGCGCATTCACCCCTCCTGTCGCAGCCGCACCTCGACCATGCCGTCCCGGCAACGGATCTCGTGCCGGGTCACGGCGACTCCAGGCAGGTCGAGACAATCCCCCGTACGCAGGTCGTACACCTGCTCGTGCAGCGGCGAAGCGACCGCCGGCGCCCCCGCGCGGCTGCCCACGATCCCGCGGGACAGCACGTACGCCCCGGCAACCGGGTCTCGGTTGTCGATCGCGTACAGCCCGTCCCGGGTCCGGAAGAGCGCCACCTGCACCCCGTCGACGAGGGCGGCGACGCCCCGGTCCGGGTCGAGCCGGTCCAGCGGAGAGACGGTGTGCCAGCGCAGGGTCGTCGCGGTGCTCATCGCCGCGCCTCCGGCGGTGTCGCCGGCCGTGCACCGTCTGTCATGTCGGCAAAGCGTGCCGTTGGGCAGTTTCCGGTCCGCGTCCCTTTTGTTTCGGTCCTGTCAAGAGCCGCTCACACCGCACGGTACTGACGAGCCGGATCGCGCGGTCTAGAATGTGGAACAACTTTCCCGAAATTTGGGAGCATCGAGGTCGTGGATTGGCGGATCGAGATGACCGTGGCTGAGGCGTTCGACGCGGTGGCCGGCAGTTACGACGCGGCCCGGCGGCGGCTGGTGCCCTGCTTCGACGGGTTCTACGGGACCGCGGTCGAGGTGGCCGAGCCACCCCTGCGCGCCGCCCTCGCGGCCGGGCGTACGCCCGAGGTGCTGGATCTGGGCGCCGGGACCGGCCTGCTGTCGTCGCTGCTCGCCGCCGCCGTGCCCGGCGTCCGGCTGACCCTGGTCGACGCCGCGCCGAAGATGCTGGCCGTCGCCGCCGAGCAGCTCACCGCGCGTGACGTACCGCACCGGGTGGTCGTGGCCGACCTGGCCGACCCGTTGTCCGCCGGGCGGTACGACGCGGTGGTCAGCGCGCTGGCCATCCACCACCTGGACGACGCCGGCAAGCGGGACCTCTACCGGCGGGTCGCCGAGGTTCTCGTGCCGGGTGGCATCTTCGTCAATGCCGAGCAGGTCGCCGGCCCGACGCCGGAACTGGACCACCGCTACCACCAGGTCTGGCTGGCGCAGATCAGCGCGCTCGGCTCGGATGCCGCCGAGATCGCCGCCGCCGAGCAGCGGATGGCGTACGACCGGCCGGCGCCGACGGGGGAGCAGTGCCGCTGGCTGACCGAGGCGGGTCTGGTGGACGTGGACTGCTTTTTCAAGGCGTGGCGCTTCGCCGTCTTCGGCGGTCGCGCTCCCTCGGTGGGCTCGCGGGATGACTGACGGTCATACCAGCGGGTAGTCTGTCCGGCATGACAGCCAAGGTGACTCTGTCGTTCTCGGACGAGACGATCGCGGACGCCCGGCAGTTCGCCAAGCGCGAGGGGCTCACCCTCTCGGCCTGGATGGACCAGGCGGCGAGAGAGAAGGCGCTGCGCGAGGTCTTCGCGGCGCACGCCGCCGCGGTCGGCCGGGCCGGGCTGGACCTGGAATCCGCCTCGCTGGCCGACGCGCAGGAGGTCGGCATGGTCGACGACCTGCTCTTCGGCGGTCGCCCGCGTGCTGCGTAGGGGTGAGGTCTGGCGGATCGAGGGGGCCCGGGAGCGGCTCGGGTTGGTGATCAGCTCGGATGTCTACAACTCCACCGCGGTGCCCATCGTGATCGTCGCCGAGGTGGTCGAGGCGGCGTTGCTGCGCGACTCGCCCCTGGCGGTGCCGATGGGCGGCTGGGTGGTGATGCCCGACCGGATCTCCTCGCCGATGAAGAAGTGGTTCACCGAGTGCGTGGACGTGGCCGACGCCGAGACCATGCGGCGGATCGACCGGGCGCTGCGCATCCTCCAGCAGCTCTGACCCGGCGCGTGCCTTGCCATCTCCGCCGGCCGCTGGTGCGATTCCCGTTGCCTGCTCGGCGGTGGGCTCGGGCCGTCCGGATCCCGCCGGCGCGTCTACCGGACCCCGTTTTGACCGGCCGGTAGGGCTGCGGGTATCGTTGCCTGCTGTTGTACGACATCTGTGGGCGTGCCGCCTGAGGTACGCTTGGTCGTTCGTGCGCGCTGGTCCGGCTGGAACATCTGGTCACTTCGGCGCGCTACCCCAGACCGACGACGAGACAAGGTAGACCTGTGCGTACGTACAGCCCGAAGCCGGGTGAGATCGAGCGTCAGTGGCACGTCATCGACGCCTCTGATGTCGTGCTGGGCCGCCTGGCCACCCACGCCGCCACGCTGCTGCGGGGCAAGCACAAGCCGACTTTCGCGCCGCACGTCGACACGGGCGACTTCGTCGTCGTCGTGAACGCGGGCAAGGTCGCGCTGACCGGCAACAAGCGCCAGCAGAAGATCGCCTACCGGCACTCCGGCTACCCGGGCGGCCTGAAGCAGGTCGGCTACGACGAGCTGCTCACCAAGCGCCCCGAGCGGGCCATCGAGCTGGCCGTGAAGGGGATGCTCCCGCACAACAAGCTCGGCCGTCAGCTGATCAAGAAGCTGAAGGTCTACGCCGGTGCCGAGCACCCGCACGGCGCGCAGCAGCCGGTGCCGTTCGAGATCAAGCAGATCGCGCAGTGAGCGCGGGCGAAGGAATCAGCATGACCGACATCACCGCCACCGAGGTCGCCCCCGAGGCCACCGAGGCGCCGGCGCCCGTCGCCCGCGCGCCTCGTGGTGACCGCCCGATCCAGACCGTGGGCCGGCGCAAGGAGGCCATCGTCCGGGTCCGCATCGTGCCGGGCTCCGGCAAGATCACCTGCAACGGGCGGGACCTGGAGGCCTACTTCCCGAGCAAGGTGCACCAGCAGCTGATCAAGGATCCGCTGGTCACCGCGGAGAAGGCCGAGGCGTTCGACGTCATCGCCAACCTGCGTGGCGGCGGCACCACCGGCCAGGCCGGTGCGCTGCGGCTGGCCATCGCCCGGGCGCTGATCGTCAACGAGCCGGACGATCGCCCGGCCCTGAAGAAGGCCGGCTTCCTGACCCGTGACGCCCGGGTCAAGGAGAGCAAGAAGTACGGCCTCAAGAAGGCCCGTAAGGCTCCCCAGTACTCGAAGCGCTGATCCTCAGCCGCACCTTGTACTTCTGACGGACGGCCGGTCCGCCTCCCCTCGATCCGGGAGGTGGGCCGGCCGTTTCGCTTTCTCCTTCATCAGCAGCTTCATCGGAGGTTGGCGGGTATGGGCCGGTTGTTCGGCACAGACGGGGTACGCGGACGGGCGAACGCCGATCTCACCCCGGAGTTGGCGCTCTCGGTGGCCGTCGCGGCCGCCCACACCCTTGCCGAGTCGGATCGCAGCCATCCGCCGCTGGCCGTGGTCGGCCGGGACACCCGGGCCAGCGGCGAGATGCTGGAGGCGGCCGTGGTGGCCGGGCTGACCAGCGCCGGCGCCACGGTGATCCGGGTCGGCGTGCTGCCCACCCCGGCCGTGGCGTTCCTCACCGGGGAGGCCAAGGCGGACCTCGGGGTGATGCTGTCGGCCTCGCACAACCCGATGCCGGACAACGGGATCAAGCTCTTCGCGGCGGGCGGGCACAAGCTGCCGGACGAGATCGAGATGCGGATCGAGGCGGCCATCGAGGCCAACGCCACCACCGCCTGGAAGCGGCCGGTCGGCGCGGGGGTGGGTCGGGTGCACGACCTGCTCGACGGCGCCGACCACTACGTGCAGCACCTCGTCGGCACCGTGCCGCACCGCCTCGACGGGATCAAGGTGGTGGTCGACTGCGCCAACGGCGCCGCCGCCGAGGTGGCGCCGGCCGCCTACCGGGAGGCCGGCGCCGAGGTGATCGCGATCAACGCCGAGCCGGACGGGCTCAACATCAACGACGAGTGCGGGTCGAACCACATCGCCGCCCTGTGCCAGGCCGTGGTGGAGCACGGCGCGCAGCTCGGCATCGCGCACGACGGCGACGCCGACCGTTGCGTCGCGGTGACCGCCGACGGCGACGAGGTCGACGGTGACCAGGTGATGGCCATCCTGGCCCTGGCCATGCGGGAGGCCGGCACGCTGACCGGGGACACCCTGGTGGCCACCGTGATGAGCAACCTCGGCCTGCGGCTGGCCATGTCCGCCGAGGGCATCCGGCTGGTCGAGACCAAGGTCGGCGACCGGTACGTGCTGGAGGAGCTGCGCGGCTCCGGGCTTGCCCTCGGCGGCGAGCAGAGCGGGCACATCGTCATGCCGGCGTACGCCACCACCGGCGACGGGGTGCTGACCGGGCTGCACCTGATGGCCCGGATGGCGGACACCGGCCGTACGCTGGCCGACCTGGCAGCCGTGCTGACCAAGCTGCCCCAGGTGCTGATCAACGTGCCGGTCGGTGACCGTACCGTCGGCGCCGCCGCCCCGGCCGTACGCGCCGAGGTCGAGCGGGCCGAGGCCGAGCTGGGCGAGACGGGCCGGGTGCTGCTGCGCCCTTCCGGCACCGAGCCACTGGTCCGGGTGATGGTCGAGGCCGCCACCGAGCAGACCGCCCGCGAGATCGCCGAACGCATCGCCACCCAGGTCCGCACCGCCAGCCCGGTGTAAGGAAGGGCCCCCTCTTAACGCCTGGTGTATAGGCGGGGCCCCTTATTAACCACCGCTGCTCGCCGTGAGGCGGCGCAGGAAGCGGGCACCCAGCTCGGCCACCTGGTCGGCGTCCAAGCCGAGGGCCGGGGTGGCCACGGTGATCTCGGTGACCGCCAGGCCGGGCAACTCGGTCGGCTGCCAGCCGCCGGCGAACCACGCCTTCTCCTCCTCGGCGAGGGCGAGGTTGGCGGCGTTGAGGGTGTCCGCCGGGTGCGGCAGCCAGAGCCGGAACTGGTGGGTGTGCGGCGGCGCCGGATGCACCCGCGCGCCGGGCAGGGCAGCCAGCGCCTCCGCCACCGCTTTCGCGTGCGCCACGTAGCCGCCCAGCCGGGGTAGCTCGTGGTCCAGCCCGTAGAGCGCGGTGAGGGCGGCGGGCCACTGCTGGAACAGGGTGCCGCCGTGACGGTGCCGCCAGGCGCGGGCGTATCGGACCAGGTCGGAGTCGCCGGCCAGCGCCGCGCCCGAGATGCCGCCGAGCGACTTGTAGAACGAGACGTAGGTGCTGTCGGCGAGGGCGGCGATCTCGGCCGTCGAGCGGCCCAGGTGGACGGTCGATTCCCAGAGCCGGGCGCCGTCCAGGTGCACCCGGGCACCCCGGTCCCGGGCCGCCTCGACCGTGTCGACCAACTCGTCCCAGCTCGGCAGGACGAATCCGACCTCGCGCAGCGGCAGTTCGAGCAGCAGGGTGCCGATCGGCTCGTCGAGCGCGGCAACCTCCCCGGCGGTCGGGTTACGCGGCGCAGCCGTGGTGCGGACCGCGCGCAGGCCGCCGAGCACGGCGTACGCGTCCCGCTCGTGCACGAGCGGATGGCTGAGCGGGTGCAGGCCGACGACGTTCCGGCCGGTCAGCTCGGCGCCGTGGCGCATGGCCACCTGCTGGGCCATGGTGCCGGTGGGGAAGAAGGCTGCCGCCTCGGTGCCGAGCAGTTCGGCGACCCGCTGCTCCAGCGCCGCCACCGCCCCGCCCTCGCCGTAGAAGTCGGGCAGCAGGTCGTCGCCGGCCGCCGCCCGGATCGCGTCGAGCTGCTCGGTGACCGAGACCGGCCGGACCCCGGAGAGCATGGTGTCGCAGCCACGCTGCGCGGTCAGCCGGCGTACCCGCTCGGCGTACGGGTCGGTCATCGGGTCTTCTCCGCTCGGCGCAGCCGGGACACCGCCTCGGTGAGCACCTCGGGGCGTTTGCAGAAGGCGAACCGGACCAGTCGCCGGCCAGCCTCGGGGTCGTCGTAGAAGACCTGGGTGGGTACGGCCACCACGCCGCAGCGTTCGGGCAGCGAGCGGCAGAACTCGACTCCGTCGGAGCCGCCGAGGGCGGTGATGTCGGCGGTGACGAAGTATGTCCCCTCCGGCGTGAGCACCTCGAAACCGGCGTCGGTGAGCCCGCCGACCAGCTGGTCCCGTCGGGCCTGGAGGCCGGCGCGGAAGTCGGTGAAGTAGGCGTCGGGCAGCCCGAGCGCCACCGCGACCGCCGGTTGCAGGGGCGCGGCGTTGACGAAGGTGAGGAACTGCTTGACCCGCAGCACCGCGGCGACCAGCGCCGCCGGCCCGCTGGCCCAGCCCACCTTCCAACCGGTGCAGGAGAAGGTCTTGCCGGCCGAGGAGATTCGCAGCGTCCGCTCGCGCATCCCGGGCAGCGTCGCCAGCGGCACGTGCCCGCTCGCGGCGTCGGTGAAGACCAGGTGCTCGTACACCTCGTCGGTGACCGCGTACGCGCCGTGCTCCTGGCACAGCTCGGCGATCAGGGCGAGCTCGGCCGGGGTGAACACCTTGCCGGTCGGGTTGTGCGGGGAGTTCAGCAGCACCAGGCGGGTGCGGGGGCCGAACGCGGTGCGCAGGGCGGCCGGGTCGAAGGCGTACCGCCCGTCGGGGCCGGGGTGCAGCGTGACGGGCCGCCGCACCGCGCCGGCCAGCGTGATCGAGGCGGCGTACGAGTCGTAGTACGGCTCGAAGCAGACCACCTCGTCGCCCGGCTCGCAGAGGGCGAGGATCGCCGCGGCGACCGCCTCGGTGGCACCGGCGGTCACCACCACCTCGCCCTCCGGGTCGTACTCCAGACCCCAGAAGCGGCGCTGGTGCCCGGCCACGGCCGCCCGCAGTTCCGGGATGCCGGGACCCGGCGGGTACTGGTTGCGGCCGGAGCGCAGTGCCTCGGCCGCGGCGGCGAGCATCTCCGGCGGGCCGTCGGTGTCCGGAAAGCCCTGCCCGAGGTTGACCGCACCGGTCCGTACGGCGAGGGCGGACATCTCGGCGAAGATCGTCGTGCCGAACGGGCGCATCCGGCTCACCAGTGGGTCGACGTCGGTGCTTTTCACGCCCGTCAGGGTACGGGTGTTCGCGGTCATCCCGCCCGGCCGTGGTCACGTGCTATGCGACCCCGATCACCGGTGCGGCCCAGATCGCTCAAATTCAGTGATTGTTTACCCGGCTTTCGCGCAGACAACGTGAGCGATGCTGGTTAGGCTGCCACTCATGTGTGGAATCGTGGGGTACGCCGGCGCCCGACCGGCACTCGGCATCGTGCTCGATGGCCTGCGGCGGCTGGAGTACCGGGGCTACGACTCGGCCGGCGTCGCCGTCGTCTGCGAAGGGGAGCTGCTGACCGAAAAGAAGGCCGGCAAGCTGGCCAACCTGGAGAAGGTGCTCTCCGAGCGGGCCGCCGAGGACCCGTCCGGCTGTGGCGCCAGCCCGATCGGCATCGGCGACGGCACCACCGGCATCGGGCACACCCGGTGGGCCACGCACGGCGGCCCCACGGACCGCAACGCCCACCCGCACCTGTCGCCCGACGGCCGGGTCGCGGTGATCCACAACGGCATCATCGAGAACTTCGCCCGGCTCCGTGCCGAACTGGAGGACGACGGCGTCCAGTTCGCCAGCGACACCGACACCGAGTGCGCCGCGCACCTGCTCGCCAAGGCCCTGGCCGAGCTGCGGGCGGCCGGCCAGCCGGACGGGCCCCAGCTGCTCGCCGCCGCCATGCGGGTGGTCTGCCAACGGCTGGAGGGCGCGTTCACGCTGCTCGCCGTGGACTCCGCGGTGCCCGGCGCGGTGGTCGGCGCGCGTCGCAACTCGCCGCTGGTGGTCGGCCGGGGGGACGGGGAGAACTACCTGGCCAGCGATGTCGCCGCGTTCATCGAGCACACCCGCGAGGCGGTCGAGCTGGGCCAGGACCAGATCGTCCTGATCACCGGCGACAGCATCGAGATCACCGACTTCGCCGGCCAGCCCGCCAGCGGCAAGGACTTCCACATCGACTGGGACTCCTCGGCCGCGGAGAAGGGCGGCTACGACTGGTTCATGCTCAAGGAGATCGCTGAGCAGCCGGCGGCCGTCGCGGACACGCTGCTCGGCCGGCTGACCGAATCCGGAGAGATCGCCCTCGACGAGGTCCGCCTCAGCGACCAGGACCTGCGCGACGTCGACAAGGTCTTCATCGTCGCCTGCGGCACTTCCTATCACGCCGGGATGGTGGCCAAGTACGCGATCGAGCACTGGACCCGGATCCCCTGCGAGGTGGAGTTGGCCAGCGAGTTCCGCTACCGCGACCCGGTGCTCGACCGGTCCACCCTGATCGTGGTGATCTCGCAGTCCGGCGAGACCATGGACACCCTGATGGCGCTGCGGCACGCCAAGGAGCAGAAGGCCCGGGTGTTGGCCATCTGCAACACCAACGGCTCCACCATCCCCCGCGAGTCCGACGCGGTCCTCTACACCCACGGCGGGCCGGAGATCGCCGTCGCCTCCACCAAGGCGTTCCTCACCCAGCTGGTCGCCTGCTACCTGATCGGCCTGCACCTCGCGCAGGTGCGCGGCGTCAAGTTCGCCGACGAGGTGGCGGCCGTGGTCGAGCAACTGCACCAGGTGCCGGGCAAGCTGCGCGACCTGCTGGCCCGGATCGAGCCGGTCCGCGAGCTGGCCCGCGAGCTGCGCGCCGAGCCGACGGTGCTGTTCATCGGCCGGCACGTCGGCTACCCGGTGGCGCTGGAGGGCGCGCTGAAGCTCAAGGAGTTGGCGTACATGCACGCCGAGGGCTTCGCCGCGGGCGAGCTGAAGCACGGCCCGATCTCGCTCGTCGACCAGGGCACCCCGGTGATCTGCGTGGTGCCGTCGCCGGTCGGCCGCGGGCTGCTGCACGACAAGGTCGTCTCCAACATCCAGGAGGTACGCGCGCGGGGCGCCCGCACCATCGTGATCGCCGAGGAGGGCGACGAGTCCGTTGTCCGTTACGCCGACCACCTGATCTACGTGCCGCGTACGCCGACGCTGCTCGCCCCGCTGGTGACCACCGTGCCGTTGCAGGTCTTCGCGGCCGAGATCGCCGCCGCCCGGGGACACGATGTCGACCAGCCGCGCAACCTCGCCAAGTCCGTCACGGTGGAGTAGCCCCTGGCCGGTCATCTGCCGAGGACGATCTTCGCCATGCCGTCGAGGGCGGGGTTGGCCGGGTCACGCCCGAACCAGCGCTCGTCGCCCGGCCCGGCCAGCAGATCCGTGAGCGCGCCGAGCGGCGAGATGCCGTTGATCGCCGGTCGGATCAGCTCGCCCGGCGGGCGGGTCAGCCGGATCACGTCGTCCGGCGCGGTGCTGGCCCACACCTGGCCGGGCGGTACGCCCAGCTCGGACGCGTGCGCCACGCCGACCCCGGGTGAGCCGACGAAGACCAGCGCGTCCGCGGCGAGCCCGTGGTCTCGGGCAGCGGTGCCCACCACCAGCGACCCGTAGCTGTGCCCGAGCACGGTCTGCCGGGCCGCCGGCCCGTCGTGGCTGGCCCGCAGCCCCTCCTGGAACCGGTGCAGTCCGTCGCCGGCCGCGCGGGCCTGCCAGTCCAGGGCCGCCTCGTGCAGGAAATCCGGGGCGTCGTAGTCCAGCCAGAGCACCGCCGAGGTCTCCTCGCCCGGCGCCAACTCGGCGCAGCGGGACAGCACCCGGGCGGCCCGGCCCAGCTCGCCGGTGGCGTCGTCGAGCCCGGCGGTCATGCCCGGCACGTAGGTGAGGATGCCGGTGGCGCGATCCGGGTTGCCCAGCGCCACCACCGCGCGCCCCTCGCCGCCGACCTCCAGCCCGAGCAGGTACGCCCGGGGCGTCTCCGGCGCGGCCAGCCGAGCGGCTAGCGCGTCCAGGCCGGCCAGGGCGGCGTCGATCCGGCGCAGCCCGGCCAACTCGACCGGCCCGCGCGGCACCCGGGCCAGCAGCTGTCCCCACTGCGCGAGCAGCGCCTCCCGCCGCGCTCCCAGCAGCAACCGGTTGGCCTGGTCGCGGGCGACGGCGGGGATTCCGTCCAGCCGGCCGACGAGGTCGGGCTCGTGCCCCACCAGCCAGCGTCGCTCCGCCGGGGTGAGCCCCGTCCACCAGAGGTTGACCAGATTGGGATCGGTGCCCGGCGCGGGCCGGCCCGGCGGTGGCCGGGCGGACCAGCCGGATCCGGCGGCCTCCGCCAGCTGCCCGAGGCGGTCGGCGGCCTCCCGGTCGGCCGCCGCCGCCAGGTCGAGCGCGCCCCGGATGGCCGACGCCACCGCGACCACCGGCGGTCCGGCCCGGTCGGCCGGCAGCCGACCGGGATCGGGGCGCACCTGCCCCCAGCGGTCGACCAGCACCCCGGCGGTGTCGGCCAGGGTCACCGCCGCCGAGAGCCGGGCCCGCGCGGCGGTCAGCCGCGCGGCGAACTCGGCGAGTGTCTGGTCGGCCTCGATCGCGGCCGGGGCGAGCGTGAGCAGCTCGGCCCGCAGCTCGGCCAGTCGCACCTCGGCTGCTCCGGCGGCCTGCCCCGACCAGCCGGAGCGCAGCACCGTCGCGCCGTCCGCGAGTTCGCCCGCCCGCCGCTCGCCCAGACCGGCCAGGCTCGCCCAGGCCACCCCGGTGGCCCGCCAGGCAGCCGGATCGACCGTCCAGAGCTGGGCGTACCCGACCTGCCCGGGCCCGACCTGCCCGGCGGCGGGCGCGGCCCGGCCCTGGGTGGCCTGTCCGGGTGCGGCCTGCTCAGGTGCCGCGGCCTGTCCCGGGCCGGTCATCGGGGCAGCGCGGAGAGCCGGGCGGCGGTGCGGACGTCCACCGACTCGTACGCCGAAGCGGCGGCGCGCACCGCGTCGCCGGTCTCCGCCACCCGGGCGCCCAGCCGCCCGGACCAGGCGTGCACCGCCGCCTCCAGGGTGGCCAGCGCCTCCGCCGTCGACCACAGCGGGGCCGGCGCCGTCAACCCGGGCACACCGGCCAGCCCGTGGGCCAGCCGGTGGCCGGCGTCGCCCAACGACCACCCGACCCGGTGCAGCACCTCCGGCCGTACGGTCAACTCGTCCTCGGTCATCGACCTCTCCCCGTACCCGGCACCATCCGACCCGGCCGACGCTAGGCGGCGCCGAGCCCCGTGACCCGCCCCTGTGGACAACCGGCGGGGGCCGTGCACCGAGGTTTTCCACAGGCGTTGCCCGGTGCGCGATCAGCGGCTATCTTGCGGCCTCCGCGCCGGTAGGGTGGGCCGCGTTGCGTCGGACGCGCCCCGGGGCGCGGGAACGGGGTGTGACATGCGGCCGGTATGGCGGGTGGCGGACGTACGCGCGGCGGAGAAGGAACTGATGGCCACGCTGCCGCCCGGCACGCTGATGCAGCGTGCCGCCGCCGGGCTGGCCCGCCGCTGCGCGCTGCTGCTCGCCGGGCGGGGCGGGGTGTACGCCGCGCCGGTGCTGCTGCTCGTCGGCTCCGGGGACAACGGCGGCGACACGCTGTACGCCGGTGCCCGCCTCGCCCGGCGCGGCGCGGCGGTGTCGGCGCTGCTGCTCACCCCGGGCCGCGCCCACGCCGGGGGGCTGGCCGCGTTGCGGGCCTCCGGCGGGCGGATCGTGGACCGCCCACCGGCCGTGGTCGACCTGGTCCTGGACGGGATCGTCGGCATCGGTGGCCAGGGCGGGCTGCGGACGACCGCCGAGCAGTTGGCCGCGAGCCTGGCGGGCCAGCATGGGCGGGACGGTGCCCGGGCCACTGTGGTCGCGGTGGATCTGCCCAGCGGTGTCGCGGTGGAGACCGGCGCGCTGCCGCTGACCGCGTCCGGCCAGCCCAACGCGGTACGCGCCGACGTCACGGTGGCCTTCGGCGCGTTGAAGCCGGCGCTGGTGGTCGGTCCCGCCGCCGCGCTGGCCGGGCAGGTGGAGGTGGTCGACATCGGGCTGCAACCGTGGCTGCGGGGCAGCCCGGCGTTGCACGTCGTCGAGGGGGTGGACGTGGCCGACTGGTGGCCCCGGCCCGGCGCCGCCTCGGAGAAGTACACCCGGGGCGTGGTCGGGGTGGCCACCGGCTCGGCGACGTACCCGGGTGCGGCGGTGCTCTCCGTCGGCGGCGCGCTGGCCGGGCCGACCGGCCTGGTGCGCTACGCCGGAAGTGCCCGGGACGAGGTGGTGCGCGAGCACCCGTCGGTGATCGCCACCGGCCGGGTGGCCGACGCGGGGCGGGTGCAGGCCTGGGTGTGCGGTTCGGGGCTGGGCACCGACGAGCGGGCGGGCGCCGAGCTGCGTACCGTGCTCGCCGCGCCGGTGCCGGTGGTGCTGGACGCCGACGCGCTGACCCTGCTGGTGGACGGCTCCCTCGCCGACCAGCTGCGCCGCCGCGACGCCCCCATCGTGGTCACCCCGCACGACCGGGAGTTCACCCGGCTCTGCGGCGAGGAACCCGGTGCCGACCGGGTCGCCGCCACGCTGCGGCTGGCCGCCTGGATGAACGCCGTGGTGCTGCTCAAGGGGGACCGCACGGTGATCGGCACGCCGGACGGCCGGGCGTACGTCAACCCGACCGGTACCCCGGCGCTGGCCACCGGTGGGACCGGTGACGTGCTGGCCGGGCTGCTCGGCTCGCTGCTCGCGGCCGGGTTGCCGGCGGAGCGGGCCGCCGCGGCGGCGGCGTACCTGCACGGGCTGGCCGGCCGGGAGGCGGCCCGGGGCGGCCCGGTCACCGCGCCGGACGTGGTCACCGCGCTGCGTCCGGTGCTCTCCCGCCTGCCCTGAGCGCCGGCTTCCGGGGTCGGCTCGCCGCGGCCTCCCCGAACGGACCTGGCCAGGGCGCCCCGTGGTGATCAGCGCGGAAAGTAGGCTGGGGGTATGTGGCAGGCCGAGGTACGCGTGGATCTTGACGCGATCCGGGAGAACGTGAGCCGGTTGCGCGCCGGCACCAGCGCCGAGCTGATGGCGGTGGTCAAGGCCGACGGCTACGGCCACGGCATGGTCCCGGTCGCCCGCGCCGCGCTGGAGGCCGGGGCGGACTGGCTCGGCGTCTGCACCCTGGACGAGGCGCTGGCCCTGCGCGCGGCCGGCATCGACGCCCCGGTGCTGGCCTGGCTGCTCGCGCCGGGGCTGCCGCTGCACACCGGCGTCACGGCCGGCGTCGACCTCGGGGTGGCGAGCCGGCCACAGCTCGACGAGACGGTCGAGGCGGCCCGGCGCGCGGACCGTCCGGCCCGGCTGCACCTCAAGATCGACACCGGGCTGGCCCGGGGCGGCGCGACCGTCGCCGACTGGCCGGCCCTGCTCGACGCCGCCGCCAAGGCGCAGGCCGACGGGCTGGTCGAGGTGGTCGGGGTGTGGAGCCACTTCGTGTACGCGGACATGCCCGGCCACCCGACCACCGACCGGCAGTTGGCCGTCTTCCACGAGGGGCTGGCCATGGTCGAGGAGGCCGGGCTGCGCCCGCGCTACCGGCACCTGGCCAACTCGGCGGCCACGCTGACCCGCCCCGACACCCACTTCGACCTGGTCCGCCCGGGGCTGGCGGTCTACGGACTCTCCCCGGTGGCGGGAGAGAGCTACGGGCTGCGCCCGGCGATGACCGCCCGGGCCCGGGTGATGCTGACCAAGCGGGTCCCGGCTGGCTCCGGTGTCTCGTACGGCCACACGTACACCACCGGGAACGAGACGAACCTGGCCGTGGTGCCGCTCGGATACGCCGACGGGGTGCCGCGGCACGCCTCGAACTCCGGTCCGGTCCAGCTCGGCGGGCGTCGGCGGATCATCGCCGGCCGGGTCTGCATGGACCAGTTCGTGCTCGACTGCGGCGACGACCCGGTGGCGGCCGGCGACGTGGTCACCCTCTTCGGCAGCGGCGCCGACGGCGAGCCCACCGCCGACGACTGGGCCGAGGCGGTCGGCACCATCAACTACGAGATCGTCACCCGGTTCGGCAGCACCCGGGTCCCCCGCGTCTACGACCCGGTGCCGTGATGCAGATCCCCCGGCCCCGCACCACGGCCGGCCGGGCCGCCGGCCTGGTCGGTGCCGCGCTCGGCGTGGCCGCCGCGGTGACCGCCGCCGGCGTGGCCACCGAGCGCGTCCTGGTCCGTCGACTCAAGGCCGACCCCGCCGACCCGTACGCCCGCGAGCCCTTCGGCGAGTCGTGGTACGACGCGGCGTACCAGCTGGAGATGCCCGACGGCACCGACATCCACGTCGAGGTGGTCGAGCCGACCCGGCCGGTCGGGGGCAACCCGACCGTGCTGCTGGTACACGGGTTCTGCCTGGACATGGGTACCTTCCACTTCCAGCGCAAGCTGCTGACCGAGCGGGGCGAGCACCGGCTCGTCGCGTACGACCAGCCCGGTCACGGCCGTTCCGGCCGGCTGGAGAGCGGCGAGTACGACCTGGTCGCGCTGGGGCGGACGCTGCGCCGGGTGATAGACGAGGTCGCCCCGGAGGGGCCGCTGGTGCTGATCGGTCACTCGATGGGCGGCATGACCATCATGGCGCTGGCCGAGCTGTACCCGGAGATGTTCGACGATCGGGTGGTGGGCACCGTGCTGATGGCCACCTCGGGCGGGCTGCTGGCGGAGACGAGGCTGGTCGCGCCCGCCCTGCTCGGCCGGGTCGGCGCGCCGATGCTCTACATGGCCGGCAACGTGACCCGGTACGGCGGCGCGGTGATCGACCGGGCCCGCAAGTCGACCACCAACGTGGCCTGGCTGCTCACCCGCCGGTACGGCTTCGGCACCCGCAAGCCGAGCCCGGCGCTGGTGTCGTACGTGGAGCAGATGAACTCGCGTACCTCGGCCGACACGGTGACCCGTTACCTGCGCACGATCGCGACGCACTCCCGGATCCCGGCGCTCGCCGCGCTCGCCGGCACGCCGGTTCTGGTGATCGTCGGAGACAAGGACATGATCACGCCGGTGACCCATTCGGAGGAGATCGTCCGGCGGCTGCCGCACGCCGAGTTCGTCAAGATCCAGGACAGTGGACACGTGGTGATGCTGGAGCACGCCGACGAGGTCAACGCGGCGCTGACCCGGTTCCTCGACACCTGCGGCCGGGACGGCTCGTGACCCGGTTCGTGCTGCCGACCGTCGCGGACACGCACACCTTCGGCCGGCGGCTGGCCGGGCTGCTGCGCGCTGGTGATCTGGTGCTGCTCACCGGCCCGCTGGGGGCCGGCAAGACCGCGCTGGCCCAGGGGATCGGGGCCGGGCTGGGGGTGCTCGGCGGCATCACCTCGCCGACGTTCGTGATCGCCCGGGTGCACCGGCCGGATCCGGCGGGCGGGCGCGGCGTGGCGCTGGTGCACGCCGACGCGTACCGGTTGGGCGGCGCGACCGACCCCCGGGCCGAGATCGACGACCTCGACCTGGACGCCTCGGTCGACGCCTCGGTGACCGTGGTCGAGTGGGGCGAGGGGCTGGTCGAGCAACTGGCCGAGGCGCACCTGCGGATCCGGCTCGACCGGCGGGACGACGACACCCGGGTCGCCGAACTGGAGCCGGTCGACGGCGACTGGGCGCAGCGGCTGGCCGCCCTGGGCTGACGGCTGTCGTACCCACTGCCTACAGTGCCCGGAGACGATCCGACCGGTGAAAGGCTGCCGATGCCCGACGACGTTGCTCCCCTCGACCTGCTGGCGCTGCTGCCGGAGGCCTGGCGGGGGGTGCTGACCCCACACCTCGATCCGGCCCGCACGGCCGCGCTGGGCGAGTTCGTCGCCCAGGAATACGCGACAGCCACGGTCTTCCCGCCGGTGGAGGACCTCTTCTCCGCCTACCGGCTCTGCGCGCCGTCGGCCTGCCGGGTGCTGATCCTCGGGCAGGACCCCTACCACCGCGCGGGGCAGGCGCACGGGCTGAGCTTCAGCGTGCGCGAGGGGGTCTCGGCCCCGCCGTCGCTGCGCAACGTCTTCAAGGAGTTGGGCGAGGACCTGGGCGTGCCGAAGCCGCGCGGTGGCAACCTCGACGGCTGGGCCGCGCAGGGTGTGCTGCTGCTCAACTCGGTGCTCACCGTGCGGCAGGGCACCCCCGGTTCGCACGGCAACCGTGGTTGGGAGGAGTTCACCGACGCCACCATCCGGGCGCTCGACGCCCTGGAGTCGCGGGTGGTGTTCCTGCTCTGGGGCGGCTACGCGCGCAAGAAGGCGGCGCTGGTCACCAACCCGCAGCACGTGGTGCTGGAGGCGGGCCACCCCAGCCCGATGAACCCCCGGGGCTTCCTCGGCAGCCGTCCGTTCAGCGCCGCCAACAAGGCGCTCGCCGACGCCGGCCTGCCCCCCATCGAGTGGGAGCGCCCAGCCGGCTGAGCGGCGGCAACGCTGGTCAGATGGTGGAGCGGCGGCTAACGCTGGTCAGGCGGTGGAGCGGCGCCGGTAGCGGCGCAGCAGGTCGGCGGCGCGCGGGTCGGCGAGCTCCACCGCGACCAGCGGCGCCACCTGGTAGGTCCGGTCACCGTGGCGGACCTCGATGTGCTCGGGCAGTTCGTCGCACATGGTGGCCCGGATCTCCCCGAAACGGGTCAACCATCGGTGCGCGCCAGGCTCCTCCGGGTCCACCCGCAGCCCGCCGTACCCGCCCCACCGCTCGCTCCACCGTTGGGCGTAGGCGGATTCCAGCCATGCGGTGAAGGCGGCGGAGTCGCGCCAGCGCACCGCGATCTCGGTCGAGGCTCAGCTCCTTGACCCGGTCGGCCAACGGCTCCCGGTCATCCCGGGATGGTGGCGCATTCCGGCGGTGCCTGAGGTAGCTGGGACGTATTCATGTCAGTTCGGTCCGGCCGCGCGCGGGTCAGGCGGACCCATGCTTTGTCCAGGGAGCTTGATTTCACAGCGAAATAAATATTGCTCGGTGAAATCAGGGCCGCGAGGCTATGTGTCGGTGTCGGTGTCGGTGTCGGTGTCGGTGTCGGCGTCGGCGTCGCGTGACGCGTGGCGGGGCGTCGTCGGGTGGATGGGCGTGCGGCTAGGCTAGTTCACCGTGCTCGTACTCGTGGTGGACAGCTCGACCCCGGCGGTGACGGCGGCGCTGGTCGAGGTCACCGCGAGCGGCGTCACGACCCGGGCGTACCGGCGCACGGTCGACGCCCGCGCCCATGGCGAACTGCTCGCGCCGCAGGTCGATGCGGTTCTCGCCGACACCGGCAGCCGTCCTGCCGGCCTGGGTGCGATCGTCGCCGGGCTCGGCCCCGGCCCGTTCACCGGGCTGCGGGTGGGGCTGGTCACCGCCGCCACCATGGGCCAGGTGCTCGGCGTGCCCACGTACGGCGTCTGCTCGCTCGACGCCATCGGCTACCCGGCGGCGGCCGGCGAGCCGGTGCTGGCGGCGAGCGACGCGCGCCGTCGGGAGATCTACTGGGCGGTCTACGACGGTGCCGGGCAGCGCCTGGTCGGGCCGGAGGTCGGCGCGCCCGCGGCCGTCGCCGGGCGGGCCCGTGCGCTGGCCGTCACCGCTGCGGTCGGCGACGGCGCGCACCGGTACGCCGACACGCTCGGTCTGCCCCTGCGGGCCGAGCCGCGATACCCGGACGCGCACGCGCTCGCCACCCTGGCCGCCGAGCGGATCCGCGCCGGCGCGCCCGGCGAGCCGCTGACCCCGCTCTATCTGCGCCGCCCGGACGCGGTGGCGGCCACCGCGCGTAAACCGGTCCTGCCGTGAGCGAGCGGCAACCGGCGGGCGCGGTGCACCTCGCCCGGTTCCGCTGGTGGCACATCGGCGAGGTGCTGCCGATCGAGGCGGATCTCTTCGGCGCCGAGCAGTGGTCCGCCGCGATGTTCTGGAACGAACTGTCCCACGGACACTTCTACCTGGTCGTGACCGACGACGACGGCGAGGTGCTCGGCTATGCCGGGCTCGCCGTCGCCCCGCCCGACGAGGCGTGGGTGCAGAACGTCGCGGTCCGGCGGGACGTCCAGCGCCGGGGAATCGGGCGGGTGCTGTTGGAGGCCCTGCTGGCCGAGGCCGCCCGGCGTGCCGTACGCGCGGTGTTGCTGGAGGTCGCGGCGGACAACGCGCCGGCCCAACGGCTCTACGCGATGTACGGGTTCGAGCCGATCGGCGTGCGGCGCGGCTACTACCAACCGAGCAACACCGACGCGCTGGTGATGCAGCGCATCCAGGACTGAGACCGCCATGGCTGACGAACCACTGATCCTCGGCATCGAGACCTCGTGCGACGAGACCGGTGTCGGCGTCGTACGCGGGCACACCCTGCTCGCCGACGCGCTCGCGTCCAGCGTGGACCAGCACGCGCGGTTCGGTGGGGTGGTGCCCGAGGTGGCCAGCCGGGCCCACCTTGAGGCCATCGTGCCGACCATGGAACGGGCGCTGACCAGGGCGGGTGTCACCCTCGCCGACGTCGACGCGATCGCGGTCACCGCCGGCCCCGGCCTGGCCGGCGCGCTGCTGGTCGGCGTGGCGGCGGCCAAGGGATACGCGGTGGCCGCCGAGAAGCCCGTCTACGGCGTCAACCACCTGGCCGCGCACGTCGCCGTGGACACCCTGGAGCACGGTCCGCTACCCGAACCGGCGATCGCGCTGCTGGTCTCCGGCGGGCACTCGTCCCTGCTCCGGGTCGACAACCTGGCCCGCGGCGTGACGCCACTCGGCGCCACCATCGACGACGCGGCCGGCGAGGCGTTCGACAAGGTCGCCCGGCTGCTCGGGCTGCCCTTTCCGGGCGGGCCGTACATCGACCGGGAGGCCCGGGCCGGTGATCCGGCGGCCGTCGCCTTCCCGCGCGGGTTGACCGCCGCCAAGGATCTCGCCGCCCATCGCTACGACTTCTCCTTCTCCGGGCTGAAGACCGCGGTGGCCCGCTGGGTGGAGGCGCGGCAGCGGGCCGGCGAGCCGGTCCCGGTCGCCGACGTCGCCGCGTCCTTCCAGGAGGCGGTCTGCGACGTGCTGGTCGGCAAGGCGCTGGACGCCTGCCGTACCAGCGGCATCGAGACTCTGGTCATCGGCGGGGGAGTGGCGGCCAACTCGCGGTTGCGGGCGATGGCCGAGCAGCGGGCCGCCCGGCACGGCATCCGGGTACGCATCCCCCGACCCGGCCTGTGCACCGACAACGGCGCGATGGTGGCGGCGCTCGGCTCGCACCTGGTCGCTGCGGGGGTCGCGGCGAGCCGGCTCGACCTGCCGGCGGATTCGGCCATGCCGCTGACCACGGTCAGCGTCTGAGGGAGGACGGCGACGTGATCGTACGGATGTGGGAGGCGCGGGCGGAGTCGTACGGCCTCGCCGACCTGATCACCTGGGTCTGCGACACCGCCCTGCCCGAGTTCGAGCATGACCCGCTGCACCTGTCCAGCGAGGTCTTCTCGTCCACCGACCACCGGGTGGTGGTGATCTCCAAATGGCGCAGCAGCCCCCGGCCGCTGCCCGACCCGCCGGTGATGCTCCTAGCCCGGCCGCCGCACTCCTGGGACTTCACCCAGGTTGACCGCTGAACCTCAGCGGATGGTCACCGTGGTGGTGGCCGTGGACCGGTCGATCTCGCTGGTCCGGGCGCTGATCCGCAGCGTCCAGTCCCCGGCGACCGGGAAGTGGATCTCGGCGCTGCCGTGGTGCGGTTCCAGCGCGAAGACCTCGACGGTGATCGGTTCGATGCCGGCCGCGGGCAGGGCCGCGGTGACGGTCCACTCCGCGACCGGCAACTCCTTCGCCTGCGGGGTGTAGACGTAGGCGTGCAGGCTGTTGGTGGTGCCGGCGGCCGCCGGGTAGACGTCGAACTGGAGCGTGAAGAGGTCGGTGGTGAGCGACTGGGCGACGCCCTCCCGGCTCACCCCGGTCGCGGCCGTGCCGGCGGTACGCCCGGGCGGGGTCTGCACCAGCATCGCGGTCAGCGCCAGGACCACGGCGGTCACGGCGAGTTCGACACCGGCCGCCCGGGCGACCCGCCGAGGTTGCCCGGCGGCGACCTGCCGCCGGATCAGCCGCCGCTGCCCGGCCGCCACGGCCAGGATCCCGGCCAGCAGTGCGGCCTTGGCGCAGAGCAGCAGGCCGTACGCGCTGCCGAAGAGGGCCGACGGCCGGCCGAGCTCGATCGCCGCCTGGAGGACCCCGGCGGTGACCAGCCAGGCCACGGCCAGCGTGGCCCACCTGGACCAGGCCGGCAGGATCCGGGCGAGGAGCCGCTCGTGGGTGCCCCGGAGCAGGAACACGGTGAGGGCGAGCAGCCCGCCCAGCCAGACGGTGACCCCGGCGATGTGCACGGTGGTCAGCACGATGCTCACCGGCGGCACCGGCGAGGCGACCGGATGCCCGGCGATCGGCCAGGTGACCAGCCCGGCCACCCCTGTCACCGCCAGCGCGCCGATCCACCGGCGGCCCGCCGTGCCCCTGGTGACCGCCGGCAGCAGCGCCGCGGCGAGGCAGACCAACGCTAGCCGTACGGCAAGCACCAGCCCGATGTCGGTGTCGGCGACCGCGCGCAGGTCGGCGACGGAGAGCTGCCCGACCGGTGCGCCCACCACCTGCGCCGCCTGCCCGACCCAGGTGCCCACCGTGCCGGCCGCGACCAGGCCGAGCCCGACCAGCGCCACGATGGTCGCGCCCCGCCGGGACCGGCGGCGGGGCCACATGGTCGCCGTGAGCAGCGGCGGGCCGACCGCCAGGAGCAGGCCCAGGTACCCGACGTACTTCGTCACCGGCATCAGCGTCCCGGCGGGCGACTCGGTGCCCGCGTCGGCCGGCAGGGGCGGCGTCGCCGACGGTGCTCCGGAGGAGAAGGTGAAGCTGCCGGCCACCGGATGGCTGTCCGCCGAAACGACGCGGTAGCTGACCAGGTAGGTGCCGAGCGGCCGGTCGGCGGCGCGCAGCCCGATCCGCATTGTCCCGTCCCGGACCTCCGGCTCACCGACGTTGATCCGCTTGCCGTCGGGAGCGAGGACCTGCACCCGGCCGGGAACGGCGGCGATCGGCTCGCTGAAGGTCACCAGCACCTCGCGCGGCGCGTAACCGAGGACCTCGTCGCGCTGCGGCGTGGTGGCGACCACGACGGCGTGCGCCGCCGCTGGGCTGGTGGGGCCCAGGGCGGCGCACAGGGTGGCCAGGATCAGCCCGAGCAGGGCAACGGCTCGGGCGCGGGTCGTCATCGGCTGCGGCTAGCTGCGGCGGAGCATGCGGTACGAGAGGAAGCCGCCGGTGCCGAGCGCGCCGAGGAAGATCGCCCAGATCAGGCTGTTGCTGATGCCGATCTGCGGGCCGGTGTTGGCCGACGCGGCGGCGATCAGGCCGTCGTTGCCCGGTGCGGGCAGCGCCGCCGGCGGCAGCTCGGCATAGCGGACCAGGCCGGTGCTCTCCAGCATCAGCATGTGGTCGCCGACGAACTTGTTGGTCGCGTTGGCCAGGTCCCGGATGACCGCGTTGCGGGTGCTGGCCCGGACCGCGCTGACCACCGGGAAGATCTTGCCGTGGGCGACCCGGAGACGGGTGACGAAGATCTGGTCGAAGCGGGCGCCGTTGGCGTCCTTCATCTCGGCCAGCCACTGCTGCTGCTCGGCGGTCGGCTGGTTCGGGATGGTGGCGCCGAGCTTGTTGGCCGCCTCCACGGTGAGCCGGTCGAGCTCCTCGTGCTGACGGGCGATCTCGGCGCCGATCTCGCGGACCACCCGCGACTGCCCCTTCTCGGCGGCCATCTGTCCGGCCGGCATCTCCCAGAGCCCGGCCAGCCGTACCCCGTCGAGCAGCGCCTGGTCGGCGGCGGCGAGCTGCTGGCCGGTGGGCGCGGCCAATGCCGCGCCGGGCAGCACGACGAGGGCGGCGGCGATCGTGGTGAGCAGCACCGCCAAGCGACGGGACCGATTGCCCTGCCGGCGACGAGCGGAATCCAGCGGTGCCATGTCTGCGGTGCCTCCTCGGTCGGGAACCGATCGTTCGAGCGACGGGCGCCCCGCTCCACGCCGGCCGCCCGTCCGCACACTGGTACGGAATTTTCGGTCGATCAGTTCACCGTTCGCGAGACCGGCTCACGGCGTTGCTGTCGGCGGCTCTCAGCCCACGTCGAGGGGGTCGGCGAGCAGCCGTTCGAAGGCCAGTTCGGCGGCGCCGATCAGGGCGGCGTCGTCGCCCAGTTTCGGCGTGCGCAGTCGTACGTGCTCCAGGCAGGCGGGCAGCCCGTTGGAGTTGAGCCGGCTGCGCACCTGGGCGGCGGCGGCCAGGTACAGGTCGCGCATCGTGCCACCGAAGATGACCATCTCCGGGTTGAAGATGTTGACCAGGTTGGCCACGCCGAAACCGAGCCAGTCGCCGGCCTGGCGTACCGCGGTCTGGGCGCGGGCGTCGCCCCGGCCGGCGGCGTCGAAGACGGCCAGCATCGCCTCCCGGCCCCGGGCGTCGGATCGGTCGGCGGCCCGGAGCAGCGCGTGCTCGCCGATCTCGGTTTCCCAGCAGCCCCGGTTGCCGCACTCGCAGCGCACCCCGTCGCGGGCCACCACCATGTGCCCGACCTCGCCGCTGTACCCGCCGTGCCCGGTCAGCCGCCGCCCGCCGGCGATGATCCCGGCACCCACGCCGACGTCGCCGTAGAGGTAGATGACGTTGTCGCAGCCGGCCGCCACGCCCCGGGCGTGCTCGGCGAAGGCCGCCACGTCGGCCACGTTCCCGACCGTGACCGGCACGTCGACGCCGAGTTCCGCGCCGAGCGCCGTGCCGATCGGCTCGTCCACCCAACCGGTGGTCGGGCCGAGCCGGACCAGCCCGTCGTCGCGGCGCACCATGCCGCAGACCGCCACCCCGGCACCGACGCAGACGGCGCCCGCCGGCAGCGCGTACCGCATCTCCTTGACCGCGCCGGCCAGCAGCGGCGCGGCCTCCGCGGCGGTGAGACCGCGCGGCCGGTCCAGTTCCCGGCGGTCGAGCACCGCGCCGCCGAGGCCGACCCGCGCGGCGCGCAGCCGGTCCACCTCGATGCTGTACGCGTACGCGAAGATCCGCTCCGACTCGGGCCGGACGACCAGCGACGGTCGTCCGGCCCGGCCGGTCTCCTTCGGTGCGCCCTCGGTCACCAGGCCGGCCGCGGCGAGGTCGGCGGTGAGCGCGCCGATGGTGCTCCGGTTCAGCCCCAGCGTGTTCGTCAGCTCGGCGCGTGTGGTGGCGCCGTGCACGTGCACGTGGCGCAGCAGGGCGCCGAGGTTCTGCCGGCGGATCTCGTCCTGGCTTGGTCCTACGCGCATCAGGGCGTTACTACTTTCGGTGGCGCGGTTCTCAGCGGTTGCCGGTGGCGGAGGCTCGTCGTCGGGACAGCGCGTCGACGCTGGCGGCGAGCAGCAGCACCACACCGGTGACCACGTACTTGACGCCCGAGCTGTAGCCCATCAGGCCCATGCCATTGTCGATCACCGCCACCACGGCGCCGCCGAGGACCGCGTCCAGCACCCGGCCCTTGCCGCCGAAGAGGCTGGTGCCACCGATCACCGCCGCGCCGACGGCGTAGAGCAGCACGTTACTGCCACCGGTGTTCGGGTCGACGGAGTTGGCCCGGCTGGCGGCGACGATGCCGCCGATGGCGGCCATCGTGGAGCAGATCACGAAGACCGAGATGCGGATCCGGTCCACGTCGATGCCGGCTCGACGGGCGGCCTCCCGGTTGCCGCCGACCGCGTAGATGTGCCGGCCGTAGCTGGTGCGCTTGAGCACGAAGGTCCAGGCCACCAGCAGTACGGCGATGATCGGCACCACGATCGGCACGCCCTTGAGCGAGGTGATCAGCACGTTGCGACTGCGTTCGAGGTTGAGCACGTAGACGGCGAGGCCGAGGACGAGAGCCAGCACGGCGATGCGGCCCAGGACCACGGTCAGCGGGTCATTGATCAGGCCACGCGCCGCACGCTTGCGGTAGCGGAGCAGTTGCACCGCGGCGAACCCGCCGACGGCGAACGCGGCCAGCGCCCAGCCGAGCGCCACCGGCAGGTTGCGGTTGGCGATCGCCACCAGCACCGGGTCGCGGACCGAGATGTTCCGGCCCTCCTCCATCAGCAGCAGCACCACGCCCTGGAAGGCGAGGAAGCCGGCGAGGGTGACCACGAACGACGGGATGCCGACCTTGGCGACCAGGAAGCCCAACGCGGTACCGATCACCATGCCGGTGAGCACCGCGGCGAGCACCGCGACGTACCACGGGTAGCCCAGGACGGTGACCACGTTGGCCAGCACCGCGGCGCAGACGCCACTGGCGAAGCCGGCCGACAGGTCGATCTCCCCGAGCAACAGGACGAAGACCAGCCCCATCGCGATCAGGGTGACCGCCGCGCCCTGGGTGAACAGGTTGGCGAAGTTGCCGGCGGTGAGGAACGAGGGCCGCATGATCGAGAAGATCGTGCAGAGGACGAGCAGCCCGGCGACGGCGGGCAGGGCGCCGATGTCTCCGCCGCGTACCCGCCGCCAGTAGTCGCGGATGTGGCTGCCGATGGTGGCGGCCGGAGCGACGGCGGCCGGCCCCTCCTGTGTGACGGCCGTGGTGCTCATGCCAACCCTCCGCTGCGCTGCGTGCCGGCATCCGTCCGGCGTTGATGATTCGCTCGCTGCGGCTCGCTCATGAGACGCCTCCCGTGGTGCTGTCGGACGGCGCCGCGCCGTTGCCGTTGGTGCCCGGGTCGGCGGCGAGTCCGAGCCCGCCGGAACGACCGGCGGTGATCAGCTCGACCACCTGGGCGTGGGTGATGTCGGTGGTCCTCACCTGGGCGACCATCTGGCCGAGATAGAGCGCGGCGATCCGGTCGGAGACGGCGAAGACATCGTTCATGTTGTGCGAGATGAGGACGACGGCCAGACCGTTGTCGGCCAGCCGGCGGACCAGTTCGAGTACCTGGGCGGTCTGCGCGACGCCGAGCGCGGCGGTCGGCTCGTCCAGGATCACCAGCTTGCTGTTCCAGAGCACCGCCTTGGCGATCGCCACGGTCTGCCGCTGACCGCCGGAGAGGCTGGAGACGTGCTGGCGCAGCGACTTGACGGTGCGTACGGAGAGCCCGGCCAGGGTCTCCGCGGCCATCTGTTCCATCGTCGGCTCGTCGAGGACGATGCCGTTGCGCTTCTCGCGGCCGAGGAACATGTTCTGCACGATGTCGAGGTTGTCGCAGAGCGCGAGGTCCTGGTAGACGACCTCGATGCCGAGTCCGGCGGCGTCCCGCGGGTTGTTGATGCTCACCGGACGGCCGTCGAAGACGAACTCACCGGCGTCGGTGGGGTGGATGCCGCTGATGCACTTGACCAGGGTCGACTTGCCGGCGCCGTTGTCGCCGACGAGCGCGGTCACCTCGCCCGGATAGGCGGACAGGGCGACGTCGCGCAGCACCTGGACGGGACCGAAGCTCTTGTCGATCCCGCGTAGCTCCAGCAGTGGGGTCGCGGACACGGGGTTCTCCTATTCACGGAGGGAGATCGGGGCCCGTCCAGCGGCGTCGCGCCGCCCGGCACGGGTTGCCGTGCCGGGCGGCGCCGCCTTGGCGGGTCGGGTCAGCTGATGCCCGCGTCGGTGCAGAGCTTGGCGTAGTTGCCGGTGCAGAGCTCGTCCTTGGTCACGTAGCCGTCGGCGATGACGTCCTTGACGTTCTCCTTGTAGATCGCCGCCGGGGTGAGCAGGACGGACGGCACGTCACGGCCGCCCTCCGGGTCCTTCACCGTCTGGCCGGTCTCCTTGCGCTCGCCCTTGGCCAGCGCGATGGCCAGCTCGGCGGCGGCGTCCGCCTCCTTCTTGACCGCCTTGTAGACGGTCATGCACTGGTCGCCGGCGAGGATGTTCTGCAACGCCTGCGGGTCGGCGTCCTGCCCGGTCACCGGGACCTTGCCGTTGAGGTTGTTCTTCTTCAGCACGGAGATGGCGGCGTTGCCGAGGCCGTCGTTCGCGGACAGCACTCCGTCGATCTTGCCGCCGGCCTTGGTGAGCTGCTGCTCGAAGATGGTCGCGGCCTGCGCATTGTCCCAGTCCGGCACCGAGTCGTCGGCGACCTTGGTGTACTCGCCGGCGTCGAACTTCGGCTTGAGCACCGAGTCGTAGCCGTTCTTGAACAGGGTGGCGTTGTTGTCGGTCGGCGAGCCGTTCAGGTAGGCGATCGCCGGCTTCTGCACGTTGGCCTCGGTGAGGCACTTGACCAGGCCCTCGCCCTGGAGCCGGCCGACGGCCTCGTTGTCGAAGCTGACGTAGTACTCCGCCGAGCCGCCGAGGGTGAGGCGGTCGTAGTCGATGGTGGCGACGCCCTGTGACTTGGCCTTGTCGAGGACGGCCTTGCCGGTGCCGGAGTCCAGGTTGACGATCATCAGCACGGTGACACCGCTCGTGATCATCTGGTCGGCGATGGTCTGGAAGGCGTTCTTGTCACCCTGCGCGTTCTGGATGTCCGATTCGACGCCGGCCGCGTCGAACGCCTCCTTGAGGAACTTGCGGTCGGCGCTCTCCCAGCGGACCGAGGACTTGCTGTCCGGCAGGATCACGCCGATCTTCGGAGTCTTGCCGGAGCCGGCCTGGTCGCCATCGGATTCGTTACCACAGGCCGTCAGGCTGCCGAGGGCCAGCAGGCCCACGGCGCCGACAGCGAGGAAGCCCTTGCGCATGTGCAGGGTCCTTTCGATGGTGGGGAAGGGTGTCGGTGTTGTTTTGTTGTGCCCGGCAACGTATTCCGCGTCACACGCCAGCACAAGAGTGCGGTGGCCACGAGTTTGTTGTCGGCGGTAACAATTCAGCAACGCCCCCGACACCCTGCCGGCACGCCCCGGTCACGGCGGCCCTCTCAACGGGCCGAACGGGCTGGTCAGGCGGTGGCGAGGGGAGCGGTGCGGGCGTCGGTGAGGGCGACCAGGTCCGCCGGGGCCAGTTCGACCTGGAGCCCACGGCGGCCCGCCGAGATGTACACGGTGGGATGGCCCAGGGCGGACACGTCGAGCACCGTGGGCAGGCGTTTGCGCTGCCCGAGCGGGCTGATGCCGCCGCGTACGTACCCGGTGGCGCGTTCGGCCGCCACGCGCTCGGCCAGCGCGGCCCGCTTGCCGCCGGCCGCCGCGGCGAGGGCCTTGAGGTCCAGCTCGCCGGTGACCGGCACCACCGCCACGGTGAGTGCGCCGTCCACCTCGGTCACCAGGGTCTTGAAGACCCGCTCCGGCGCCACACCGAGCACGGCGGCGACCAGCGCGCCATAGTTGGGGGCGTCCGCCGGGACGTCGTACGGGTGGGTGCGATGGGTGATCTTCCGCTTCGCCAGCAGCGCGGTCGCCGGCGTACCCCGTCCCGCCATGCCCGCCAACCTAATCCCCGGCCCGGCCCGAGGCCAGCGGCTTTCCCGGCCCGGCTCAGCTCACCGGCTGGCAGACGAGTACCGTCGGGGCATCGGCCACCCGGGTCAGCACCAGACTCGCCGGCTGGTCGCCGCCGAGCCGCAGGTCACGCCGGAGCCGCTCGGGTTCCAGCGCGGAGCCGCGCTTGAGGATCTCCACCCGGCCGACCCGGCGCTCCCGTAGCAGCGCACGCAGCCGCTTGAGCGAGAACGGCAGCACGTCGGTCACCTCCAGGCAGCGGGCGTACGGCGTCGGCGCCGCCTGGTCGGCGTAGAGGTACGCGATGGCCGGGTCGGCCAGCGTGGCGTCCAGCTCGGTGGCCAGCTCGGCGACCAGGTGGGCGCGGACCACCGCCGGATCCGGGTCGTAGACGAAGCGACGCACCGGCCCGACCGGCGCCTCGGCCTCCCCCGACCCGATGAGCTGGTGGACAGTTTCCCCGTCGGCCGGGTGGAGGGTTCCCCCGTCGGCGAGGTGATAAGAGGGGGCCCCTGCTCTACCGGAGGCGTTAACAGGGGGCCCTTCCTTCAACACGGTCGCGCGGCGGGGGGTTTTGGCGAGGGGGCCGCACCAGAGAGTGGCCTCGACCAGGTCGCCGTTGACGCTGACCCACTCGGCCTCGGCGCCGGCCGGGATGAGGGCGTGGTCGAGGCCGGGCGCGACCTTCAGCACCGTGTACGGCACCCGCTCGGCCAGCCCGGTGACGAAGTCCCACGGCGGCGAGTACGAGTTGGGGTCGAAGATCCGGCGGCCGGTGCCGGCCCGGCGGCGGGCCGGATCGCAGAAGACCGCCCCGACCCGGGTCACGTCGAAGGCGCTCGCCTCGCCACATTCGACGGTGAAGAGCTCGGCCAGCCCCGCCGCCTGCGCGTTCGCCTGCGCCAGCGCGGCGGTGAGCGGGTCGGCCTCCACGCCGTACACCCGGATGCCCTCGCGGGCGGCGGCGAGGGCGTCGGCCCCCAGCCCGCAGCCGAGATCGGCCAGGCTGGTCACCCCGGCGGCGCGCAGCCGCCGGGCCCGTCGCCGGGCGACGACCTGCCGGGTGGCCTGCTCCAGGCCCGGCCGGGTGAAGAACATCCCGTCCGCCGCCGGCCCGAACTTGCCGGCCGCCCTGCGCCGCAGCTCCACCTGGGTCAGCGCCGCCGCCGCCAACCCGGCCGGCACCCCGGCCGAGCGGAGCGCGCTCGCCGCGCTCAGCGGATCGCCGCCGGCCACCCGCGCCGCCGCGTCGAGCGCCGCCACCCCCTCCGCAGTACGCAACGCGCCCAGCCGATCCAGATCCACCCGCCCATCCTCCCGCCCCCACCTCGACACCCCACCCCCGGGCCAGCGCCCCCGCCCGCCGGGCGGCGCAGCCTCGACGCCGGCGCCGCCATCCGTCCGCCCCTCCGGGATGTGTCGCGCCGGAGAGTGGGGAGGCGGTCACCTGGCGGGAAGGGGCTGTCGGCGTGTTGCGGTCGACCCTGGCGTAAGAGTGGCGACACGAGGCGGCTGCGTTGGCACTCTCCTTGACGGAGTGCTAGCCGAGGAATAACCTGCGATTAGCACTCTCACCCTGAGGGTGCCAACGCTCGGGCCCTGGTGCCCGAGGGTTGAACGCCAGGCGGACCGGCACCCGCGACGACGGTTCCGCCCGGTGGCATGTGGCAGATTGACGCCGGTCGGCGCGCCGACCGGCAACGAAACCAAGTACCCCAGGAGGGTATGCCCGTGACTACCGCGACCAAGGTTGCGATCAAGCCGCTTGAGGACCGCATCGTGGTCCAGGCGAACGAGGCCGAGACCACCACCGCCTCGGGCATCGTGATCCCCGACACCGCCAAGGAGAAGCCGCAGGAGGGCACCGTCCTCGCTGTCGGCCCGGGCCGGATCGACGACAAGGGCAACCGCGTGCCGATCGACGTCTCCGTCGGCGACACCGTTCTCTACTCGAAGTACGGCGGCACCGAGGTCAAGTACGCCGGCGAGGAGTACCTGGTGCTCTCCGCCCGCGACGTCCTCGCGGTCATCGAGAAGTAAGCAACCGATCAGTGTCGTTGCCCCGGTCCGGCTCGCCGGGCCGGGGCAACGACGCTTCGAAGGGACATTCATGGCGAAGATCCTGAGCTTCTCGGACGACGCCCGGCACCAGCTGGAGCACGGTGTCAACGCGCTCGCGGACACGGTCAAGGTCACCCTCGGACCGCGCGGGCGCAACGTCGTCCTGGACAAGAAATTCGGTGCGCCGACGATCACCAACGATGGCGTGACCATCGCCAAGGAGATCGAGCTCACCAACCCGTACGAGAACCTCGGCGCGCAGTTGGTCAAGGAGGTGGCGACCAAGACCAACGACGTCGCCGGCGACGGGACCACCACCGCGACCGTGCTCGCCCAGGCCATGGTCCGCGAGGGCCTGCGCAACGTCACCGCGGGCGCCAACCCGGCCGGCCTCAAGCGGGGCATCGATGCCGCCTCCGCCAAGGTCTCCGAGGCGCTGCTCGGCAAGGCCGTCGAGGTCGCCGACAAGAAGGCCGTCGCGCACGTCGCGACGATCTCCGCGCAGGACGCCACTATCGGCGAGCTGATCGCCGAGGCGATGGAGAAGGTCGGCCGCGACGGTGTGATCACCGTCGAGGAGGGCTCTGCCCTCCAGACCGAGCTGGACGTCACCGAGGGACTCCAGTTCGACAAGGGCTTCATCTCGCCGAACTTCGTCACCGACGTGGAGGCGCAGGAGTCCGTCCTGGAGGACGCGTACATCCTGATCACCACGCAGAAGATCTCGGCGATCGAGGAGCTGCTGCCGCTGCTGGAGAAGGTCCTCCAGAACAACAAGCCGCTGCTGATCATCGCCGAGGACGTCGAAGGCCAGGCGCTCTCCACCCTGGTGGTCAACGCGATCCGCAAGACCCTCAAGGTCTGCGCGGTCAAGGCCCCCGGCTTCGGCGAACGCCGCAAGGCCATGCTCCAGGACATGGCGATCCTCACCGGCGCCGAGCTGGTCGCGCCCGAGCTGGGCTACAAGCTCGACCAGGTCGGCCTGGAGGTGCTGGGCAGCGCCCGGCGCATCGTGGTCGACAAGGAGAACACCACGATCGTCGACGGTGGCGGCCAGAGCAGCGAGGTCGCCGACCGGGTCGCCCAGATCCGCAAGGAGATCGAGGCTTCGGACTCCGAGTGGGACCGGGAGAAGCTCGCCGAGCGACTGGCCAAGCTCTCCGGGGGCATCGCGGTGGTCAAGGCCGGCGCGGCCACCGAGGTCGAGATGAAGGAGCGCAAGCACCGCATCGAGGACGCCATCGCCGCGACCAAGGCCGCGGTCGAGGAGGGCACGGTGCCCGGTGGCGGTGCCGCCCTGGCGCAGATCCTGCCGGTGCTCGACGACGACCTCGGCTTCACCGGGGACGAGAAGGTCGGCGTGTCGATCGTGCGTAAGGCGCTGGTCGAGCCGCTGCGCTGGATCGCCCAGAACGCCGGGCACGACGGCTACGTCGTGGTGCAGAAGGTCGTCGCCGCCGAGTGGGGCCACGGCCTCGACGCCGCCGTCGGTGCGTACGTCGACCTGGCCGCCGCCGGCATCCTCGACCCGGTCAAGGTGACCCGCAACGCGGTCACCAACGCCGCGTCGATCGCCGGTCTGCTGCTCACCACGGAGAGCCTCGTGGTGGACAAGCCGAAGGAGCCGGAGCCCGCCGCCGCCGGTGGTCATGGCCACGGGCACGGGCACGGCCACCAGCACGGGCCGGGTTTCTGACCCTGGCGTAGCACGCCGGACGTGGGGCGCACCGTCGTCGACGGTGCGCCCCACGCGCTGTCAGCCCCGCCACGCCGGGCACGGCGGCGCGATCGGTGCTCCTGCCTTCGGCCACCGGTACGGGAGCGGACGCTCACGTACCGCTTACCTGGCTACCGGACGGGCCGTCCGGTCGGAAACACTGGGCCGGTGAGCAGCACGACACCCCGGTACGCCGCCCTGGCCGGCGTCACCGCCGCCGCGGCGGCCATCGGCACCGGCGAACTGGTGGCCGCCCTGACCGGCCCCCGATCATCGCCACTGGTCGCGGTCGGCGGGCTGGTCGTGGAGACCGCCCCCGAACCGGTCAAGCGGCTCGGCATCGCGATCTTCGGCACGTACGACAAAATTGCCCTGCTGGTCGGGACGGCGCTGCTGCTCGGCGGCTTCGCCGCCCTGCTCGGGGCCCTCGCCGCCCGCCGGCTGGCGGTCGGCCTGGCCGGCATCGCGGCCTTCGCCGCGCTCGGCGTGGCGGCGGCGCTGACCCGGGCCGACGCCGACCTCGCCGACGCGCTGCCGTCGCTGGTCGCGGCGGTGGTCGGCGGGGCGGCGCTCTGGGCCTTCGTCGCCGGCCCGCTGGAACTCGACCCGTGGCCCTGGTCCCCACCCACCCCCGCGCCGCCACCCACCCCCGCGCCGTCGGGGGTGCCTGCGCCGTCGGGTGTGCCCGCCGACTCGGCGTCGGCGCCTGATTCGGAGTCGCGGCGGCGATTTCTCACCGGTGTCGGCACGGTGTTCGGGGTGGCCGTGGTCGGGGGCGTCGCCGGGCGGTGGCTGGCCGGGCGGCGCGGGGTGTCGGCCGCCCGCGAGGCGATCACCCTGCCCGCTCCGGTCTCCGCCGCGCGACCCGTGCCGCCCGGGGCCGACCTGGCGCAGCCCGGCCTCGCCAGCTACGTCACCTCGAACCAGAGTTTCTACCGGATCGACACGGCGCTGGTGGCGCCGCAGGTGGACCCGGAGTCCTGGCGGTTGCGCATCCACGGCCGGGTGGGCAACCCGATGACGCTGAGCTATGCCGACCTGTTGGCCCGGCCGATGGTCGAGCGGTACGTCACCCTGGCCTGTGTCTCCAACGAGGTCGGCGGTGACCTGATCGGCAACGCGCGGTGGCTGGGCGTACCGATCCGCGAACTGCTCGACGAGGTGGAGCCGTTGGACGGCGCGGACCAGGTGGTCGGGCGCTCGGTCGACGGCTGGACCTGCGGCACCCCGACCGCCGTGTTGCGCGACGGGCGGGATGCCCTGCTCGCCGTCGGGATGAACGGCGAGCCGCTGCCGATCGCGCACGGCTTTCCGGCCCGGATGGTGGTGCCCGGCCTCTACGGCTACGTGTCGGCATGCAAGTGGATCACCGAGCTGGAGCTGACCAGCTTCGCCGACTTCGACGCGTACTGGGTGCCGCGAGGCTGGTCCGCCCAGGGGCCGGTGAAGACGCAGTCGCGGATCGACACGCCCCGCCCACGCAACCGACCGGCCGCCGGCCCGGTCACGGTGGCCGGCGTCGCCTGGGCGCAGCATCGGGGCATCCGTCGGGTCGAGGTACGCGTCGACGGCGGCCCCTGGCAGGAGGCGGAGCTGGCCCCGACGGTCTCGGTGGACACCTGGGTGCAGTGGTCGTGGCGGTGGCAGGCTACCTCCGGCGAGCACACCCTCCAGGTGCGGGCGACGGAGAGCACCGGCGAGACGCAGACCGGCCAGCGGCAGCACGTGGCCCCCGACGGCGCGACCGGCTGGCACACCGTCACCGTGACGGTCACCTGACCCGAGGGCTCGTCGCTTTGCAGATCTTGGACAGTTCCCGTCCGGACCGGACGGGAACTGTCCAAGATCTGGTCTGGAGCGTTGGCGCGGTCAGGCGACGTTGCGCTGGGTGGGGACGGTCGACTTGTGTGCACTGCCCAGCCGGGCTTCCAGCCGGGTGACGTCGACCCGGGTCTGCCGGCGGTCGGCGAGATCCTCCCAGCCGATCGCGAGCAGCCGCAGCCGTTCCGCCTCGCTGAAGCCGCCCCACACCCCGTACGGCTCACGGACGGCGAGGGCGTGCGCGGCGCACTCCGCGCGTACCGGGCAGGTGCGGCAGACGGTCTTGGCGGCGGACTCCCGGCGTAGCCGCGAGGAGCCCCGTTCACCGTCGGGGTGGAAGAACTGCGCGCTGTCCCGGCCCCGGCAGGCGCCGAGCCGCTGCCAGTCCCAGAGGTCGATGATGGGTCCGGGCAGTCTACGTACGTTCGACATCAGCACCCCTCCTCTCGCGCGGCACCGCGAGATGCTTGTGGCCGGCTGTCCGGGTGGCGGGCCGCGCAGGCGCACCGTTCCCGGCCTGGCCCCCTCCGTACCCGGACCGTGCTCGGCTCACACGTCTTTGATCCAGAGCCTCGGACAGCTTGGGGCATATGCCCTATCTGCCGGAAAAATTAGGAGGATTGCCCGGAACCTCCTCCCGGGCCTGTCCGGTCATGGTCTGCTCGTCTGCGGAGAGGAGATGACTGTGCGTACGGTTCTTGTGTGCGTTCGGACGCCGCTCGCGGCGCAGCACCTGACCTCCGCGGCGGCGCGGCTGGGACTGTCGGGTGCCGTCCGGACGGCCGTCTCCGATCCCGAGGTGATGCTGCGGTTGGCCGAGCGTCCCGCTGACGTGGTGCTCGCCGACACGGCGCTGACCCGGCCCGACAGCGCCGGCTTCGTCCGCCGGGTGCTGGCCCGCGCGCCGCAGGCCGCCGTCCTGTTGCTCGGCGCGGAGGAGTCCGAGGCGGCGGCGGCGACCATCAGTGCCGGGGCGCGCGGGCTGATCCAGGGCGTGGATCACGATCTGACCAGCGCGGTCGCCAAGGCGTTGCTGCTGCTGGCCGCGCCCGGCCGGGCCAACCGCCACCGGATCGCGGACCCGGCCCGGGACGCCGCAGCGGTCGGTAGCCCGGTGCGGCCGGCGCAGGGTGGCCGGACCACCGGCGAACCCGTACCACCCTGGCCGGCCAACGGTGTCGACGCCGCCGGTGGCCCGGCGATGGTGCCGGTGCAGCGTGGTGACGACCCGGCCGAGCCGGGCGCCGAGCCCGAGCCGGGCAAGTCCACGCCGGCCCGGCCCGAACGGTCCGCGATCGGGCTCACCGAGCGGGAGTTGCAGGTGCTGCTCGGCATGGCCGAAGGCAAGAGCAACGCCGAGATCGGCCGCGAGCTGTTCGTCTCCGAGGACACCGTGAAGACCCACGCCCGGCGGCTGTTCCGCAAGCTCGGCGCCCGCGATCGGGCGCACGCCGTCGCCGCCGGCTTCCGCGCCGGTCTGGTCGCCTGATCCGGACGCCCGGTTGGGGCCGCGGGGCCGGGCCAGCCGGGGCGTCGGGCGGGGTCAGCCTCGGGGGCGGGGCTCGGGTTCGTCTTCGGTGCCGTCGCTCAGGGTGTCGTGCACGCCGTCGGCGTAGCCCCGGGCGTAGTCCCAGGTGACGTAGTGGTCGGGATCGGGGTCGTAGGCCGGCTCGTGCACCCGGGGCCGCCCGGAGGTGAGCAGGTGGCGCAGGTTGCCGCGGAGCAGGTCCCAGTCGAAGAAGTGTGGCTCCCGACAGTCCTCGCACTCGATGACGAGCCCGCGTACGCCGATCGGTGCGAGCAGCGCCTGGTAGATCTCCAGGTCGGCGAGGTCCTCCAGCACGTCCTGGCGCTCGACGTCGGTCAGTGGGTCGAGCGGTTCCGCGCGGCCGGGGTCGTCCAGGTCGGCCGCCGGATCGGTCGGGTCGCCGTTGAACGGGTCGATGGGCTCGTCTTGCACCCCCTCACCGTAGACCCAAGCCCTCGTTGATGCCTGTCCCCGTCGCGCAAGTCGATGGGCGACGGGAGCGTCGGGTGTGACCGCCGCCGCGCGTACGCGCCGGACGCCGGTGTCAACCGGGCCACTGGGTACGATGGGGCCGACGCATCCTCGCCCGGCGTTCGCCGGTGCCCACCCGCGCCACCTCACTGAAGCCCGTTCGAGCAGCTCAGGGGAGCAATCGTGGAGAATTCGCCCCGTACCGACCTTTCCGCCGGCAGCGAGGGTGGCGAAGTGGGCGGCCATCTGCCCGAGCTGCCCGCCGGCTCGGCGAGGGTGGTGCCGCTGGGGCTGACCTTCGACGACGTGCTGCTTCAGCCCGGCGAGTCGGATGTGGTGCCCAGCCGGGTCAACACCGTCACCCGGCTGACCCGCAACGTCACCCTCTCGATTCCGCTGCTCTCCAGCGCGATGGACACGGTGACCGAGGCGCGGATGGCGATCGCGATGGCCCGGCAGGGCGGCATCGGCGTACTGCACCGCAACCTCTCCGTGGAGGACCAGGCGCTCCAGGTCGACCTGGTGAAGCGCTCCGAGTCCGGCATGATCACCAACCCGGTCACCGCCAGCCCGGACGACACGCTGCGCGAGGTCGACCAGCTCTGCGGTCGCTACCGCATCTCCGGGGTGCCGGTGGTGGACGCCCAGGGGCAGCTCGTCGGCATCGTCACCAACCGGGACATGCGCTTCGTCTCCGATCCGGACACGAAGGTTCACGAGATCATGACCCGGGCGCCACTGGTCACCGCGTCGGTCGGGGTGAGCAAGGACGAGGCGCTGGGCCTGCTGCGCCAGCACAAGGTCGAGAAGCTGCCGATCGTCGACGGCGCCGGCAAGCTGCGCGGGTTGATCACGGTCAAGGACTTCACCAAGAGCGAGCAGTACCCGAACGCCACCAAGGACGACGCGGGCCGGCTGCGGGTGGCGGCGGCGATCGGCGTCGGCGAGGACGCGTACAAGCGGGCCCGGACGCTGGTCGACGCGGGTGTCGACGTGATCATCGTGGACACCGCGCACGGCCACCAGCGGGCCGTGCTGGACATGGTCAGCCGGCTCAAGAAGGACGTTGCCATCGACATCGTCGGCGGCAACGTGGCCACCTACGCCGGCACGAAGGCGCTGGTCGACGCCGGTGCCGACGGGGTGAAGGTCGGTGTCGGCCCGGGTGCCATCTGCACCACCCGGATCGTGGCCGGCGTCGGCGTGCCGCAGATCACGGCGATCATGGAAGCCGCCCGGGCGGCCCGCCCGGCCGGCGTGCCGGTGATCGGTGACGGCGGCATCCAGTATTCGGGCGACATCGCCAAGGCGCTGGTCGCGGGCGCCGACACGGTGATGCTCGGCAGTCTGCTGGCCGGTTGCGAGGAGAGCCCCGGCGAGCTGATCTTCGTGAACGGCAAGCAGTTCAAGGCGTACCGCGGGATGGGTTCGCTCGGCGCGATGCAGTCCCGTGGGCAGGCCAAGTCGTACTCCAAGGACCGCTACTTCCAGCAGGACGTGACCAGCGACGAGAAGCTGGTCCCGGAGGGCGTCGAGGGTCAGGTGCCGTACCGTGGGCCGCTGTCCCGGGTCGCCCACCAGCTGGTCGGTGGCCTGCGGCTGGCGATGGGGTACGCCGGCGCGGAGAGCATCTCCGAGCTGCACCAGCGCGGCCAGCTGATCCGGATCACCGCGGCCGGGCTCAAGGAGAGCCACCCGCACGACATCCAGATGACCGTCGAGGCGCCGAACTACCACACCCGCTGACACCCCCCCACCATCCCCGAACACACCTGGAGTCCCCCATGCGTGACGTGGTCGAGATCGGGCTGGGCAAGACCGCGCAGCGCGGCTACCACCTGGACGACATCGCGATCGTGCCGAGCCGCCGCACCCGGGACGTCGACGACGTCTCCACCGGCTGGCAGCTCGACGCGTACCAGTTCGGCATTCCCTGCGTCGGGCACCCCTCCGACGCGACGATGAGCCCGGCCTCGGCGGTCCGGCTCGGGCAGCTCGGTGGTCTCGGCGTCCTCAACGTCGAGGGGCTCTGGACCCGCTACGAGAACCCGACCAAGGTGCTGGAGGAGCTGGCCGGTCTGGACGAGGACGCCCGCGCCACCAAGCGGCTCCAGGAGGTGTACGCCGAGCCTATCCGGCCGGATCTGATCAGCGAGCGGGTCCGCGAGCTGCGCGAGGGCGGCGGCACGGTGGCGGTGCGGGTCTCCCCGCAGCACACCCTGGCGCTGGCCCCGGTCATCCTCGACGCGGGCGTCGACATCCTGGTCATCCAGGGCACGATCGTCTCGGCCGAGCACGTCTCCACCACCGACGAGCCGCTGAACCTCAAGGAGTTCATCGCCGACCTCGACCTGCCGGTGATCGTCGGCGGCTGCACCGACTACAAGACGGCGCTGCACCTGATGCGGACCGGCGCGGCCGGCGTGATCATCGGCATCGGTGGCGACGAGTGGTCCACCACCGAGTCGGTGCTCGGCATCCGGGTGCCGATGGCCACCGCGATCGCCGACGCCGCCGCGGCCCGGCGGGACTACCTGGACGAGACGGGCGGCCGGTACGTCCACCTGATCGCCGACGGTGACATCCGTACCTCCGGCGACATCGCCAAGGCCCTCGGTTGCGGCGCGGACGCGGTGATGCTCGGCGAGCCGCTCTCCCTCTGCGAGGAGGCACCGGCCGGCGGGGCCTGGTGGCACTCGGCCGCCAGCCACCCGTCGCTGCCCCGCGGCGCGTTCGAGGTGTCCGGCGAACCCCTCGGCTCGATGGAGCGCCTCCTCTTCGGCCCCGCCGACGAGCCCGACGGCCAGCTCAACCTCTTCGGCGGCCTCCGCCGCGCCATGGCCAAGTGCGGCTACCGCGACCTCAAGGAATTCCAAAAAGTAAGCCTAATCCTCGACCGCTAACCCCACCCACCCCGTCCCAGCCCCCCGCCCCCACCCCCGACCGCGCCGATCATGGACTTGTGGTGCCCGGGTCAGGTGGAATCGCCCCGGCCTGTCACCCACCACAAGTCCATGATCGGCGGGGCGGGCGGCGGTAGGCTCGGGCGGGTGAGTGGGGCTTTTGGGCGTATGGGGCGGGGGGTTGCGGTGGCGGTGGTCGCCGCCATTGCGCTGGTCAGCTGTACCGGGGAGCGGGAGGCGGCGGAGCGGGACGGGTTTCGGGCGGGCAGTGTGGATCTCGGGGACCCGTACGTGCCGGGTAGCGGCAACGGCGGGTACGACGTCGACCACTACCGGTTGGCGGTGCGCTACGACCCGGCCGACGATCGGCTCACCGGCCGGGCCGAGGTCACCGCGACGGCGACCCAGGGGCTGTCCCGGTTCAACCTCGACCTGGCCGGTCTGGAGGTCAGCTCGGTCACCGTGGACGGTGCGCGGGCCCGGCACCGGCAGGACGGCGGCGAGCTGGTCGTCACCCCGGCCCGGGGGCTCGGAAACGGCAGTCGGTTCACCGTCGAGGTGGCGTACGCGGGCGTGCCCGGGGCGGTCGCCGACGGCGTGCTCGGCAACGGCGGGTTCCAGCACACCGACGACGGCGCGATCGCGCTCGGTCAGCCCCACTCGGCGGCGACCTGGTACCCGGTCAACGATCACCCCTCCGACAAGGCCACGTACGACATCGAGGTGACCGTTCCCGACGGTCTCGCCGCGCTGAGCAACGGGGTGCCGGGGGAGCGGACCAGCGCCGACGGCTGGACCACCTGGCGCTGGGCCGAGCGGTCGCCGATGGCCAGTTACCTGACCACGCTGGTGATCGGAAACTACCGGGTGGAGAACGGCAGCCACGCGGGCAAGCCGCTGGTCACCGCCGTGCCGGCCGGGCTGCCCGCCACCGGGGCGGAGGCCGCCTCGCTGGCCCGCACCGGCGAGATCGCCGACTTCCTGGCCACCCGTTTCGGGCCGTACCCGTTCGAGGCGTACGGCGGCGTGGTGGTCGCCGACGCCCGGATCGGCTACGCGCTGGAGACGCAGTCCCGCCCGGTCTACGGGCCGGGCTTCTTCCGCACCGGTGAGCCGAACTACGGCGTGGTCGCCCACGAGCTGGCCCACCAGTGGTTCGGCAACAGCGTGGCGCTGGCCCGCTGGGGCGACATCTGGCTCAACGAGGGCTTCGCCAGCTACGCCGAGTGGCTGTGGGAGGAGCACGACGGCGGGCGCTCCGCCCAGCGCAACTTCGACCTCCAGTACGCGGCCACGGACTGGTCCCGGCCCACCCTCGATCCCGGCCCGGGGCAGATGTTCGGCAACGCCGTCTACAAGCGCGGGGCGCTCACCGTGCACGCGTTGCGGCGTACCGTGGGCGACGACGCCTTCTTCGAGATCCTGCGTGCGTGGACCACCGAGCGGCGGGACGGCACCGCGACCACCGACGATCTCGTCACCCTGGCCGAACGGGTCTCCGGGCGCTCGTTGGGTCCGTTCTTCGCCGCCTGGCTGACCGGCACCACCCCGCCCACCCTGCCCTGACCTCGGCCTCCTCCGCCGCCCTGCCCTCCTCGACCGGAGCCGGCCCGCCGCCGGCGTCGTATTCACGTTCTCTCGGTGATCATGTGTCGGTAGGCTGCCGCCTGCGATCGGATCGAGGCTGGTCGTGGTGGCCGGCCATCGACCGGTCACCAGTCACGGGGAGAGGACGGACGATGACAGGTGAGCGGGTACGGCTGCGGCGGGGCGTGGCCGCGCTGCTGGTGGGGGCCCTGGGGCTGACCGGCTGCGAGGCGGCCGCGCCGGAGCAGACGGCGTCGCCGTCGGCGTCACCGAGCGAGTCGGCGGCGCCGGCGCCGGACTTCCAGCCGGGCGCCGCGGGGGCCGGCGACCCCTACTTCCCCGGGTACGGCAACGGCGGCTACGACGTCGCCGGCTACACGGTGAAGGTCCGCTACGACCCGGCGAAGGACCAGCTGAGCGGTGTGACCACGGTGCAGGGCCGGGCGACCGCCGACCTCTCCTCGTTCAACCTCGACCTGGCCCACCTGAAGGTGAGCGCGGTGACCGTGGACGGTGCGCCGGCCAAGCATCACCAGGAGAAGAACGAACTGGTCATCGCGCCGACCGAGGGCCTGGTGTCGGGCCGGGACTTCACCGCGGAGATCACCTACGCGGGCCAGCCGAAGGCGCTGAAGAATCAGGCGGTCGGCGAGGGCGGCTGGCTGCACACCTCCGACGGCGCGATCGCCCTCGGGCAGCCCGAGTCGGCCAGCACCTGGTTCCCGGTCAACGACCACCCGTCGGACAAGGCCACCTACCGGTTCGAGATCACCGTCCCGGACGGCCTGACCGCGGTCAGCAACGGCGTGCCGGGCGGCAAGACCAGCGCGGACGGCTGGACCACCTGGCGCTGGGCCGAGAACACGCCGATGGCGAGCTACCTGAGCATGGTGGCGATCGGGAAGTTCCGGCTGACCGAGGGGAAGCACAAGGGACGGCCGGTGTTCCACGCGGTCACCACGAAGGTGCCCAAGGGCGCCGCGGATGCCTCGATGGCCAAGACCGTCAAGGTGGCCGACTACCTGGAGAGCGTCTTCGGCCCGTACCCCGTCGAGGCGTACGGGGGAGTGGTCGTCTCCGACGAGCGGATCCGGTACGCGCTGGAGACGCAGAGCCGGTCGGTCTACTCGGCGGGTTTCTTCCGCCGGGGCGAGAACACCAATGTGGTCGCGCACGAGGTCGCCCACCAGTGGTTCGGCAACAGTGTGGCGCTGAGCCGGTGGCAGGACATCTGGCTCAACGAGGGTCTGGCGTCGTACGCGCAGTGGCTGTGGGCCGAGCACAGCGGTGAGTCCACCGCGAAGGAGGCGTTCGACATCCGGCTGGCGCGGGTGCCGGCGGAGGTCTGGCGGACCCCGCCCGGCAAGCCGGGGGTGAAGAACCTGTTCAGCGAGTCGGTCTACGAGCGCGGGGCGATGACCGTGCACGCGCTGCGGGTCTCCGTCGGCGACAAGGCGTTCTTCGAGATCCTCAGGACCTGGGCCAAGGAGAAGCGCGACGCGAACGCCACCACGGAGGAGTTCGTGGCGCTGGCGGAGCGGATCTCCGGCAAGAAGCTGGACAAGCTCTTCGACGCCTGGCTCTACGGCAAGAAGAAGCCCGCCGCCCCCAAGCGGCTCTAGGCCCGGCCCAGCCGGAATGCCGCCGCCGGGCCGGAGTTCGATCGCCCGGCGGCGGGCCGGTCAGGCCGGCAGCTTGAGCTTCGGGTTCTTGGCGAGGAAGGCGTCGACCCGACCGGCGCGCAGCTCGCTGAGGAAGTCGCGGCTGGTCCTGGTCAGCTCCTCGCCCCGGTAGGAGTTGCCCTGGCCGACCGCCGCGCCCGGCAGGCCGACCAGCGTGAGCGCCTCCGGCGAGAGCCCGCCGAGGGCGTACGCGAACTCCACGATCCGCCGCCCGCCGACGTAGACCAGCATGTCCCCGAGCGCCCCGACCACCTGTTCGACCCGCTCGGGTTGCCGGGCCAGGTTGTCGTCGAGCATCTTCACGACCAGCGCGTGGATCAGTTGTTGCTGGTGGCGCTGCCGGGTGTAGGCGCCGCCGGGCAGGTAACGCTGGCGGGCGAAGTCCAGCGCCTGCCAGCCGTTGAGATGCTGGTCGCCGGGTTCGTAGACCATCTGCGGCCCGGTGTAGCCGCCGACTCCGGGGCCCGGCTCCCGGTGCTTGCCGTCCGGGCGGCGGTGCCGCGAGACCACCCGCTGGTCCACGTGGATGTCGACCCCGCCCAGGCTGTCCACCAGCCTGTCGAAGCCGCCGAAGGTGAGCACCGCGCCGGCATCGATGCGCAGGCCGGTGTAGTCGCTGACGACCCGGCGCAGCAGGTCGTACCCCTGGGCCGGGTCCGGTTGCTTCGGCCGCTCCGGCACCCGGCTGCCGTAGCTCATCACGTTGGTGAGCTTGGTCCGCCCGCCGGAGTAGCTGGCGGGCTTGAACGCCGGAACGTCCACCACCAGATCGCGGGGGAGGGCGAAGAGGTACGCCCGGGACAGCCCGGCCGGCACGTGCAGGATGAGTACGGCGTCGGCGTGCGGCTCCCAGCCGGGCACACTGACCCGGGTGTCGACGCCGACCAGCAGCAGGTTGAGCGGGCCGGTGATGTCCGCCCCCGGCGGCGGGGTGCTCGGGCTCGGGCTCGGCTGCGTGCTCGGTGACACGGGCGTCGTGGTGGACCCGGCGGCCGGCGCCGCCCGGTCGCCGCTGACCGTCCGGCCGACCACCACCGCGCCGACGGCCACCACGGCCACCGTGACCAGACCGGCCAGCACCAGCGTCAGCCGTCGCCGATTTCCTCCGAACACCATCCCCGCCTCCTTCTGCCGTACCGACCCGAACGGGCTCGGGATTGCCGGCCGGCCCTGCGTCGCCGGCGACGGCGACGCGCTGCATGATCGCGCGGAAACTGCTCCTGGCGCGAGATCTACTCGCGAGTAATGATGCGTTCATGCGGTACGACGTGGTCGTCATCGGGTCGGGCTTCGGCGGCAGCGTCGCCGCGTTGCGGCTGGCCGAGAAGGGCTACTCGGTCGGCGTGCTGGAGGCTGGTCGGCGCTTCGTCGACGACGAGTTTCCGCGGACCTCGTGGCAGCTGCGTCGGTTCCTCTGGGCGCCGCGGCTCGGCTGTTTCGGCCTCCAGCGGATCACCCTGCTCCGGGCGGCCGACCGGCGGGCCGGCGGCGGGGTGCTGGTGCTCTCCGGCGCGGGGGTCGGCGGCGGCTCGCTGGTCTACGCCAACACGCTCTACGAGCCGCTGGACGCCTTCTACGCCGACCCGCAGTGGCGGGACATCACCGACTGGCGGGCCGAGTTGGCTCGGCACTACGACCAGGCGAAGCGGATGCTCGGAGTGACCGCGTACCCGATCGTCACCGGCGCGGACCGGGCGATGCGGCGGGTGGCCGAGCGGATGGGCGCGGGGCACACCTTTCACGCCACCCCGGTCGGGGTGCACATCGGCCGGCCGGGGGAGCGGGTCGCCGACCCGTACTTCGGCGGCGTCGGGCCGGAGCGCACCGGCTGCACGCACTGCGGCGCCTGCATGACCGGCTGCCGCCAGGGCGCGAAGAACACGCTGGTCAAGAACTATCTCTGGCTGGCCGAGCGGCTCGGCGTCGAGGTGCATCCGCTGACCACGGTGACCGCGGTCCGGCCGGCCGGCGGCGGGTACGCGGTGCACACCGAGCGCACCGGCGCCTGGCTGCGCAGGGGCCGGCAGGTGATCCACGCCGATCAGGTGGTCTTCGCGGCCGGGGCGCTGGGCACCCAGCGGCTGCTGCACGAGATGCGTGACTGCGGTGCCCTGCCCGGTCTCTCGCCCCGGCTCGGTGAGCTGACCCGGACCAACTCGGAGGCGATCCTCGGCGCCTCGGTGCCGCACCGGCGGGCCCGCGAGCGGGGGCTGGACTTCACCGAGGGGGTGGCGATCACCAGCTCGTTCCACCCCGAACCGCAGACCCACATCGAGCCGGTCCGCTACGGGCGGGGCTCGAACGCGATGGGGCTGCTCCAGTCGCTGCTGGTCGACGGCGGGCCGCACCGGGTGCGCCGCTGGCTGGCGCTGCTCGTCCGGCATCCCGGCCGGGCCGCCCGGATGCTCTCCGTGCGCGGTTGGTCGGAGCGTACGGTGATCGCCCTGGTGATGCAGTCGGCGGACAACTCGTTGACCACCCGGCTGCGGCGTGGTCGGCTCGGCCGCCGGCTGGTCTCCGGCCCTGGCCACGGCGTCCCGAACCCGACCTGGATCCCGGCCGGCAATCGGGCGGCCCGGCTGCTCGCCGAGGAGATCGACGGTACGCCGGGCGGCGCGCTGACCGAGCCGTTCGACATCCCGCTGACCGCGCACATCCTCGGCGGAGCGGTGATCGGCGCCTCCCCGGCCGACGGGGTGATCGACCCGTACCACCGGCTCTACGGCCACCCCGGCCTGCACGTTGTCGACGGCGCGGCGGTCTCCGCCAACCTCGGCGTCAACCCCTCCCTCACCATCACCGCCCAGGCCGAGCGGGCCATGTCCCTCTGGCCCAACCGGGGCCACCCCGACCCCCGCCCACCCCTCGGCGCCCCCTACCGCCCCCTACCCCCCGTCCCCCCACTCCACCCCGCCGTGCCCCCGCACGCCCCCGCCGCCCTCCGCCCACCCCACTGACCCCCGCCGATCTTGCAGTTCTGGTGGGGGTGAAAGGTGCATGAGACGCGTACGCGCGCCCGAAAGCGCATGATCGGCGGAGCGTGGGGGGAGGGACGGTGCGCGCGGGGAGGCGTCGTCACGCTGGGTAGGATTGCCGATTATGAGCCTGCCGCGTCCTGTCCTCGTGGTCGACTTCGGAGCCCAGTACGCCCAGCTGATCGCGCGCCGGGTGCGTGAGGCTCGGGTCTACTCCGAGATCGTCCCGCACACCATGCCCGTGGCCGAGATGCTGGCCAAGAATCCGGCCGCGATCATCCTCTCCGGCGGCCCGGCCAGCGTCTACGCGCCGGACGCCCCGCAGGTCGACGACGGTCTGTTCACCACGGGCGTGCCGGTCTTCGGCATCTGTTACGGGTTCCAGGCGATGGCCCGCTCGCTCGGCGGCACGGTGGCCCACACCGGCAATCGCGAGTACGGCGGCACCCCGCTGCGCCCCCGCCTGCTCGCCCCCGGCGTGCTGCTCCGCGACCTGCCGGCGGACCTGTCGGTCTGGATGAGCCACGGCGACTGCGTGACCGAGGCCCCCGAGGGCTTCACGGTGACCGCCGAGTCGGCCGGCGCTCCGGTCGCCGCCTTCGAGGACCTGGCCGGCCGGCGGGCCGGCGTGCAGTTCCACCCCGAGGTGGGGCACACCGCGTACGGGCAGGAGATGCTGACCCGCTTCCTGTACGAGATCGCCGAGATCGAGCCGACCTGGACGCCCGAGAACATCATCGACGAGCAGGTGGCCCGGATCCGCGCGCAGGTGGGCGAGAAGGAGGTCATCTGCGGCCTCAGCGGCGGGGTCGACTCCGCGGTCGCCGCCGCGCTCGTCCACAAGGCCGTCGGCGACCAGCTCACCTGCGTCTTCGTCGACCACGGCCTGCTGCGCGCGGGCGAGGCCGAGCAGGTGGAGAAGGACTACGTCGCCGCCACCGGCATCAAGCTGAAGGTGGTCGACGCAGCCGACCGGTTCCTCGACGCGCTGGCCGGGGTGACCGACCCGGAGCAGAAGCGCAAGATCATCGGCCGGGAGTTCATCCGGGTCTTCGAGGCCGCCGCCCGGGAGATCGCCTCGCACGGTGACGTCGAGTTCCTGGTGCAGGGCACCCTCTACCCGGACGTGGTCGAGTCGGGCGGCGGCACCGGCACCGCCAACATCAAGAGCCACCACAACGTCGGCGGGCTGCCCGAGGACCTGAAGTTCGCCCTGGTCGAGCCGCTGCGCACGCTCTTCAAGGACGAGGTCCGTACGCTCGGTCTCCAGCTCGGCCTGCCCGAGGCGATGGTCTGGCGGCACCCGTTCCCGGGCCCCGGGCTGGCCATCAGGATCATCGGCGCGGTGGACCGGGATCGGCTCGACGTGCTCCGCCGGGCCGACTTCATCGCCCGCCAGGAGCTCACCGCCGCCGGTCTGGACCGGGACGTGTGGCAGTTCCCGGTGGTGCTGCTCGCCGACGTGCGCAGCGTCGGCGTGCAGGGCGACGGGCGCAGCTACGGTCACCCCGTGGTGCTGCGCCCGGTCTCCAGCGAGGACGCGATGACGGCCGACTGGTCCCGGCTGCCCTACGACGTGATCGCCAAGATCTCCACCCGGATCACCAACGAGGTCGCCGAGGTGAACCGGGTGGTCCTGGACGTCACCAGCAAGCCGCCGGGCACCATCGAGTGGGAGTGACCCCGACTCACGCCGCCGGTCCGGCCAGCGGCTGAGGCGCCGGCCGGCTCTCCGGCTCCGGCGTGGCCACGGGCTCCGGCTGCGGTCCGGGCTCCGGCGTACCCACGGTGTGGGGCACGGTCACCGGCTCGGACGCGGCGTCGGCCGCCGGCGGTGCGGGCTGCGCGGCCGGAGCCGGCTGGGCAGCCGATGCCGGCGGCGTGCCCACCGGGCCGGAGTGCGGCGCGGGGCCGCCTGGTGCGGGGAACGGCCAGGCGGGGTGCGGGGTGACCGTGGGGCCGGTGGGCGGCGGGCCGCTGCCCGGCCCGTACGGCGCGGCGCCCGGCGCGTGCGGCCAGGCCGGCGTGCCGGCCGGCTCCTCGGGCATCAGGAACCACATGATCGGGTACGCGAGCGCGGCGATGCCGCCGGTGAGCAGCGTGGTGACCGCGAACACGACCCGCACCAGGGTGGGGTCGACGGCGAAGTAGCGGCCGATGCCGCTGGCCACGCCGGCCACCATCCGGTCGGTGGTCGGGCGGCGTAGCTGCTTGTACGGGGCCTGAGGTGTGGAAGTCATGACTCCACGGTCCTCGTTCCGGCGCGCATCGACCTCGGTGACCGCCCGGATCCATACCCTGACCTATCCCTCAGGGGGGAGTGATCAGTCAGGAATCCGACTCTTTTCCGCGTCGGTAACGGGGCACAGGGAGAATTTGCCTCCGTGACCACCATGCTGGAGCCGCTGCGCAGGATCGCGGCATACGCAGTCTGTACTGATTCGGTAGACCGAGTGTTGCTGGTCCGCGCATCGGAGCGCTCCGGCACACCCGGGACGTGGTCCCTGCCCGGCGGGGCGGTCGACCACGGCGAGGATCCCAACCACACCGTCGTCCGCGAGACCGCCGCCGAGACCGGCCTGTCGGTGGCCGTCGCCGGCCTGCACGACGTGCTGGCCGACATGCGGGCGTTGCCCGAGCGCGGCATCACCATCCACACCGACCGCTTGGTCTACCGGGTCTCGATCCGGGGTGGTTCGTTGACCGACCGGGTCGACCGGCCGACCGACCTGGCCCGCTGGTTCACCCTGGACGAGGCGCGGCAGCTGCCGCTGCGCTCGTTCACCGCACGGGCCCTCGGGCTGCCCGCCTCCTCGGCGGACATCGTGCCCGACGAGCCCCCGGAGTTCCCCTCCTTCTACGCGGTGCCCGGTCCCGACGGGCTGCACCGGGCACAGCGCTTCGCCGCGTACGCCGTGGTCACCGACCCGGCCGGGCGGGTGCTGCTGACCCGGGTCTCCGACGGCTACCCGGGCGCGGGCTGCTGGCACCTGCCCGGCGGTGGCACCGACTACGGCGAGCAGCCGGGCGCGGCGCTGATCCGGGAACTGGTCGAGGAGACCGGTCAGACCGGACGCCTCGTCGAGCTGCTCGGGGTCGCCAGCCACCGGGACGCCGCCTCGCTCGGCCCCGAGGGCTACCCGATCGACTGGCACGGCGTACGTGCCTTCTACCGCGTCGTGGTGGACCAGCCCGCCCCACCCACCGTCGCTGACGTCGGCGGCTCCACCTGCGAGGCCCGCTGGTTCGCCCGCGAGGAACTCGGCGCTCTCCCCACCGACCGCCTCACCGAGGTCACCGCCGAAGCCGTGCAGGCCGCCCGCCTCACCTGATCCACCCGCACCCCTCCTGCCGCGTTGATCATGAAGTTATTGTCGAGACACGGCCCGAGTCGTGTGGCGGGCGACAACTTCGTGATCAACGCGGCGGGGTCGGGTGGGACGGGGAGTGGAAGTGGCGCGGCAGGTGCGGCGGGTCGGGGCCTACGGGGTCCTGCGCGATGGCGAGCAGCGGGTGCTGCTGGTGCGGGGCTCCGAACGGGATGACTTTCCGGGGGTGTGGTCGCTGCCGGGCGGGGGCCTGGAGCACGCCGAGCATCCCGCGGACGCGGTGGTCCGTGAGGTCGCCGAGGAGACCGGGCTGGCCGTCGAGCTGACCGGGCTGCGCGCGGTGGTCGCCGACGTGGTGCCGTACCCGGACCTGGGGGTGGCCCTGCACACCGACCGGGTGCTGTTCGAGGTGGCGGCGGTGGGCGGGGCGCTGCGCGCCGAGCGGCACGGCAGCACGGACCTGGCCCGCTGGTCGACCCTTGCCGAGGCGGCCGGGCTGCCACTGCTGGCCTTCACCGCCGAGGCGCTCGGCCTGCCCGTCGTCCCGTTGCCCTCCGGTGCGCTGCGACGCCGAACGCCGTTCGGCCAACCCGGAACCGACCGGCGGCAGCGCTTCGGGGCGTACGGGTTGGTCACCGATCCCGCCGGGCGGGTCCTGCTGTCGTTGATCGCGGAGGGCTACCCGGGCGCCGGGCGGTGGCACCTGCCCGGCGGCGGGACGGATCATGGTGAACAGCCGGTCACCGCGCTGCTACGGGAACTGGTCGAGGAGTCCGGCCAACTCGGCAGGGTGATCGATCTGATCGGGGTGGACAATCTGCACAATCCGGCGGCGCTCGGCCCGGAGGGCCGCCCCCTCGACTGGCATGGCATCCGGGTCGTCTACCGGGTCGCGGTCGACGTCCCGACCGAGCCGGAAGTGACCGAACTGGCCGGCGGCTCCACCGCCCGCGCGAGCTGGTTCACCCCGGTCGAGCTGCGAGAACTTCCGCTGACCGAGATCGCCGCCGCGACGTTGCAGGTGCCGGCCCGATCGGCCGGCTCCGGGTCGACCGGCGCCCGCTCGCCGGTTGGTGGTGCCCTGCTCCGGTACAGTCGAGGCGGGGCTGATGGTGAAACGGGCGATGATGCCCGAGATGGGTAAAGACGGCGGTTCGCGCGGTTAAGGGAGATATAAGTGCCGCCGGTAGCTATCGCCAATCCCCATCCCCCTGTGCGATGGTGTACTCCGCAAAACGGCTGCCGGGCCGGAAAGGGTCCGGCACGAGACAGCCGGACAGCCGCCATCACGGCGGCCTGCCGGTGATGGAGGGAACGTGCCGAGAGCCCCATGGCGCCGGCGTCGTACGACTGACAGCCCGCGTCCCGCAGGGCGAAGCTGGACGGGCCCGCTGCGCCGCAGCGGCACCCTCGCTCGTCAGGTCCTGCTGGTCCGCGTCGGACGCCGAGGTGCGGAGCTGCACGGTTCGACGGAGACGCTGCCCGAGCCGAGGTACCCGGACCGCCCGCGCCGCCGGTACGGGTTGCAGCGGTTCAACCGCGCCCGGATCGAGACGATCGCCCCGGTCAGCCCGGCGGTCGCGCCGGCCCCGGTGACAGACCAGCTGGCGCTGGCGACAGACCAACCGACCCCGGTGACAGTCCGGCCGGCGCTGGTGGCGGACGAGCCGGCGACGGCACCCGTCCCGCTGCTGCCCGGCGAGCGGACAATGGCCCGGCGGATGAAGTTCGCGCTGGTCAACGCCTGCACCCTGGCCAGCCTGCTGCTCGGCATCAACGCGATCTTCGTCGCCATGCGGGGCGACGTGCGGCTCGCCGCCCTCCTCCTCATCGCCTGCGTGGCCTTCGACGGCCTGGACGGCGCGCTGGCCCGCAAGCTCGGGGTCGCCAGCCCGTTCGGTGCCCAGATGGACTCGCTGGCCGACATGTGCTCCTTCGGCCTCGCCGCGCCCGTGGTGGTCTACGCCTCGCTGGCCGGCGAGGTGCCGACGGCCGCCGCCGGGGTGGCTGCCGCGCTCGTCGCGGCCTGCGCCGCGATCCGGCTGGCCCGGTTCAACGTCTCGCCGCAGGACGGCCGGTTCTTCAGCGGGGTGCCCACCACGATGGCGGCGGCCGTACTCGCCCTGATGGTGGTGATCGGCCTGCCGGTGCCGGGGGCGGTGCAGATCGCCGGGGTGGCGCTGCTCGCCTTCACGATGGTCAGCAGCTTCCCGTACGCCAAGCTCGCCCGGTTGGTCAGGCTGCCGGCGTGGGTCTGGCTCGCCCCGGTGGTCGGCGCGCTGATCGACGTCCGGCTCACCTTCGGCCTGATCGTGGTCGGATACCTGATCAGCGGCCCGGTGCTCTGGCTGCGCCAGCGTCGCACCATCTGATCCCCGTACGCAGCACGGGCGCCGCGGTTCTCCGCGGCGCCCGTGCTGCTGTCTGTCTGCGATCAGCGCCAGCGGGCGATGACGGTCGACCCGCCGACGACCTTGTCGCCCGGCCCGACCAGCGGCTCCGCGGCCTCCACCGGCAGGTAGACGTCGGTACGCGAGCCGAAACGGATCAGCCCGAACCGTTCGCCCCGGGCCAGCAGCGCGCCGATCGGGGCACGCTGCACGATCCGCCGGGCGATCAGGCCGGTCCGCTGCGCCACCACCACCGTGCCGTGCGTGGTGTCCAGCACCGTGTACGCGGCCACGTTGTGCTCGGCGTCCGGCTTCATCGCGTTGACGAACCCGCCGTCGGCGACGAAGTAGTCGACCACCTTGCCGGCGACCGGGGCGCGGTTGACGTGTACGTCGAGCACCGACAGGAAGACCGCGATCCGCAGGAACTCGCCGTCACCGAAGCGCTCGTCGTGCAGGCGCTGCACCGACAGCACCTGACCGTCGGCGGCGGCCACCACGGCCGACGGGTCCTCCGGCACGTCCCGCTGCGGGTCACGGAAGAAGGCGGCCACCGGCGCGGCGGCCAGCGCGGGCAGCAGCCAAAGCTTCGACCTCGGCCGCGCCAGCCGGGTCAGCGCGGCCAGCCCGAGGGCGATGCCGGCCGCGGCCACCCCGTTGGAGTCGATGTGCATGTCGCGGGTCAGCGGCACGCTCGACGGGCGGTAGGCCGGGGCGAGCCGCTCCGCCGTCGCGGCGTCCGCCGGAGTGAAGCGCAGCCGGTACACCCGGACCGGCGGTGAGTTGAGCAGCACCAGGTCGGTGCCGACGCCGTACAGCGCGCCCTGCCGGTCCAACTCGGCCGCCGCGCCGGCGGTCCGGCCGACGGCGGTGGCCAGGCTGAGCACCGCACCCTCGGTCAGGTACTTGGTCAGCGCCTCGATGGCGGCACGGGTCTCCTCCGCAGTGCCGACGAACGCCTCACCGGCGACGACGACCGCGGCCGGCTCGGCCTCGGCGAGGCTCTCCACGACCCGGACCCGGTCGGCGACCCAGCGGCCCTGGGCGGTGACGTGCTCCCGGAGCGCCGTGGTGCTGACCCGCTCGGCTGGTACCACCGTGAGGGTGTCGCCGGGCAGCAGGGCGTCGATCGCCGCGGCCAGCACCGCGGACTCCGGGGCCACGCCGACCAGCAGGGCGGCCTTGGGGTCGTTGATCCGGGCGAGTTCGGAGACGAGAGTACGGGCGGCACGCTCGCCGAGGCGGGCCGGACCGGACTGGCCGGTGGCACCCACGGCGGGGGACTGGGTCATGTCGAACGGGCTCCTGACGGGGTAGAGACGACGGGCGCGAGATCACCGCTCGGCGGCGAGGTCGGCCCGGCGGCGGACGGCCCGCGCGGGCCGGTGGCCCGCGAAGGATGCCCCGCGGCGTGGGCTGGCCGGCGACGGCGGGAGCACACCGGCCAGCATATGCGGCGCGGAAGCCGCGCTGCATGGTCAGCCCGCCGACCCGCGTTTCCCCGGCGACGGTTCGTCCTCGAACGGAAGGTCGAGCGTACGGTCGCCGTCGGCGGGACGCTCCTCGGCAGGCTCACCCGCGGCACCCGGCCCGGCCTCACCCGCGGCACCCGGACCGGAGGTGGGGTCCACGATGGTTCGCCCGTCCTCGGTCGGGTCGGTCCACGGGCTGCCGGAGGGTTCGGGCCTGCTGGTGTGCCGGCTGGACCGCAGCGCGCCGATCAGGCCGAGCGCGCCGATCAGGATCAACCCGCCGGCCAGGAACCAACCGACCGGCGGCAGGACGAGGCCGAGCACCTGGGCGAGCAGCCACCAGGCGGTGAGCGCGAGAAAGAGCAGCCCGAAGGCGAACGAGACCACGTCGGTGCGGTGGGCCTTCACCGGGTCACCTCCATGTGTCCGGCGTTGACGTGCAGGTTGAGGCGCAGCTTCCCGCCGCCCGGGCCGTCCGCGCCGAGGTCGACGGTCTCTCTGGGCTGGTTGTCCATGCCCCAGGCGCGCTGGGTGCCGAAGATGTTCGCGTCACCGGCGGTGAGCTGTGCCGTGGCGGTCACGTCCACGTTCGGCGGTACCACCACAGTGGCCTCGCCGAAGTTGATGACCACGGTGATCTCGGTGTCCTGCTGGCTGAAGTCGATCGCGCGCAGGTCGAGCACCGCGTCGGCGAAGCTCTGCTCGTACCGGACCGCGAGGTCGCGGTGGTCGGTGGGTGCCCAGGTGACCGAGCCGTCCACCCCGCGCACCCGGTCGTACGACTCGGCGATGGTGGCCATGCCCAGCGCGGCGGCGGTCACCAGGCCGAGCGCGATCAGCCAGCGGGCCCGGCCGAACCAGGTGCCCACCAGCAGGCCGAGGCCGATCACGGCGAGCGCCGCCGCGAAGTAGGCCGAGGCGCCGATGCCGAAGACGCCCAGCACGTCGAGGAGGCAGACCACGCCCAGCGCGATGAAGATCAGCGAGAAGGTCACCGCGCCGAGGGCGGATCGCTCCCGTGGCTTCTTCGGCGGCTTGGGCCGGGCCGGGGGTGGCGGCGTCACCGTCGTCTGGCCGGCGTACGGGCCGTGCGGGGCGAACGGGGGACGGTAGGTCGGTGGGGTGACCGGTGGGCCGAGCGGGGCGGCCGGGGCGCCGGCCGTTGGCCACGCCGGGCCGGGAGGCGGGTTCAGGGTGGGCTCCTCGACGATCGGGGTCCCCGGCGGTGCCGCCGGGGTGACGGGGGCCGGCGCGTACGGGTGGAAGGCGGCTGGTGCGGCGGTGGCCGGCGGGGTGCGGCCGAAGCCCGGAGAGGGCGGCGGGTACCCGGCCGGGCCGGGATAGCTGACCGGCGGCACCGGGCCGGGAGGCGCCGTCGGCGGTGGCGTGGTCGGCACGGTGGGCTGCGGGCCGCGTTGCTGGCGGTTGAGCAGCAGCGCGCCGCCGACCAGGATGGCCGCGCCGAGCAGCACCGCGCGGAACGCGTCGGTGACGATGAAGCCGAAGCTCACCGCCACCAGGATGCTGAGCACGATCACGGTCACCGGGGACATGCTGGACCGGCCCCGGCCCAGCATCGATTCGACCGGCGACGCGCTGTCACCCTCGCCCGGGATGATCAACCAGGCGGTGACATAGACCAGGATGCCGATGCCGCCGAAGAAGCCGAGCACCGCGAGCAGCACCCGCCAGAGCACCGGATCGGTGTTGGTGGCCCGGCCGACCGCGGCGCAGACGCCGGCCAGGTAGCGACCGTCGCGGGGGCGGACCAGTCCGTACCGCGAGGTGAAGCCGGCCCCGTTGAAGGGCGTACCCGGGCCGCCCTCCGGTGGTGGCGAGCCGCCGCCCGGCGGCGGGGTGGTGGCCGAGGGGCCACCCCCGTACCACGGCCCGCCCGGCCCCCCCGGCCCGGCGGGTGGTGGTGTGGCGATCGGCGGTGCCGTCCCGTCCCACGCGGTCTCCCCGGCGGGTGCCCGGCCCCCGGCCGGCGTCGCCGTGGGGTCGCCCGTGATGGGCGGTTCGGGCGCGGCCGGTCCGGCGGAGGCCGCGGCGGCCGAGGTCGTCGGCTCCGGCTCCGTCGGCCCGGGCCGGTGCGGCTGGGCAGGATCGTCGGTCATACGTCGATCCTGCTGCTCCGGAGGCCCGAGCGACCTCCGGAGGCGACCCTGACCCCACCCTGAGATCGGTCACCCCCCAATGTCCGGGGCGTCCCCGTGGTCGGAGCACCACGCCGCGTGTGACGATCGGATCGGCGCCGGGAATTCGACCACCCACCAGCCCGACCCGTCCTGACCAGGGAGCCCGTGATCAGCACCGTCAGCCAGCCACCCCGCCTCTACCGCGCCCCGGAGCACCGGATGGCCGCCGGGGTGGCCGCCGGCATCGCCGAGCATCTCGGCGTCCCGGTGGTCCGGGTCCGGGTCGCCTTCATGGTGCTGCTCGGGCTGAGCGGGCTCGGCCTGCTCCTCTACGCGGCCTTCTGGGCCGTCGTGCCGCTGCGGCCCGGCGACAGCGCCGTACCGCCCCGCCGCGACGTCGGCCAGTTGCTGCCGTTCGTGGCCATCGGCCTCGGCGTGCTGCTGATCCAGATGATGGTCTTCGACTCGGTGGGCGCGGCCGGCACGGCGGGCTGGCTGGTGGCGATCATCGCGGTGGGCGCCGGGGTGATCTGGCACCAGTCGGGGCCGGAGCGGCGGCGTCAGTGGGGCGAGTCGCTGCCGGTGCCCTGGCTGGGCGCGGTGGTGGAGGAGAGCGACCGGCGGGCCTTCGTGCTCCGTTTCGTCGGCGGCGGGGTGCTGGTCGCGGTCGGCATCATCGGGGTCGCCGCGGTCTACTCCCCGGCGCAGAACCTGGATGCCGTAGTGAACGGGGTGATCTTCGCGCTGGTCGGGCTGGCGGGCGTCGGGGTGGTGGCCGCGCCGGTGCTCTGGCGGACGTGGAACCAGCTCCGCTCGGAGCGGGAGGGCCGCATCCGGGAGCAGGAGCGGGCCGAGTTGGCGGCCATGGTGCACGACCAGGTGCTGCACACCCTCGCGTTGATCCAGCGCAACGCCAGCGACGTCAAGACCGTGCAGCGGCTCGCCCGCGGCCAGGAGCGGTCGCTGCGCAACTGGCTCTACAAGCCCACCGCATCGCCCACCGAGCGCTTCGCCGCCGCGCTGGAGCAGGCCGCGGCCGAGGTCGAGGACACCTTCGCGATCACCGTGGAGCCCGTGGTGGTCGGCGACCGGGAGACCGACGAGCGGGTCGGCGCGCTGGTCGCCGCCGCCCGGGAGGCGCTGGTGAACGCCGCCCGCCACGCCGGGGTGCAGACCGTCTCGCTCTACGCCGAGGTCGAGCCCGACCAGGTCAGTGTCTTCGTACGGGACCGGGGGGTGGGGTTCGACCCGGATACGGTGGAGGATCACCGGCATGGTGTCCGAGGCTCGATCGTGGGGCGGATGAAGCGGCACGGCGGCCGGGCGGAGATCCGCTCCCGGCCGGGAGAGGGGACCGAGGTCCGGTTGATCCTGCCGATCTCCCGGGATTCGGCCACGGCGGAGAGGGACAGATGATGGCCGAGCAGTCGACGCGACCGGTCGAGCCGGCGGGTGCCGGGCCCGAGCGGCTGCGGGTGTTCCTGGTCGACGACCACGCCATGTTCCGCGCGGGCGTACGCGCCGAGTTGGGCGCGCACGTCGAGGTGGTGGGCGAGGCGAGCACGGTGGCCGAGGCGGTCAGCCGGATCGCGGCCACCGAACCGGACGTGGTCCTGCTCGACGTGCACATGCCCGACGGCGGCGGCCGGGCGGTGCTGGAGGCGATGCGGCGCAGCCACCCCCAGGTGCGCTTCCTGGCGCTCAGCGTCTCCGACGCGGCGGAGGACGTGATCGGGCTGATCCGGGCCGGTGCCCGGGGCTACGTGACCAAGACCATCTCACCGGACGAGTTGGCCGCGGCGATCCGTCGGGTGGCCGACGGCGACGCCGTGTTCAGCCCCCGGCTGGCCGGGTTCGTGCTGGACGCCTTCGCGGCCCGGCCGGACGCCCCGGTCGCCGATCCGGAGCTGGATCAGCTCACCAACCGTGAGCGAGAGGTGCTTCGATTGCTGGCCCGGGGCTACGCGTACAAGGAGATCGCCCGGGAGCTCTACATCTCGATCAAGACCGTCGAGACACACGTTTCCAACGTGTTGCGCAAGCTCCAAATGTCCAATCGGTACGAGTTGTCCCGGTGGGCTGCGGACCGACGGCTGGTATGACCAACTCGACTGGCCGGGGTGGCTGCCCGTCTGGAATCGACATAGTCCTTTCGGGTAGCATCATGACCTGAGTGGCTGGATTCACGCCAGGGCGCCGTGCGGTTCCGCAGCGCTCGGTGTCCGTGTCGTCAATCGGCCAATCGGGCGCGAAAAAGCCGTTGCCGGGCAGGTCGTACCACGTATCCGGCGCGAAGTGAATCCGGCTCTGGGTCGGTGTCGGCACCGTCCCGGGCGGATATCGGGTTGATAACACGCCTTCCCGCCTGGGCGCATCGGGTGTCACAGTGGCAGGCACCTCACAACCCCCTCGTGAGCCGAGCGCCCTGAGGAGGCACTCCCATGCGCGGGAAATTCCTGAAGGTGGCGGTCGCGGCGACCGCCACCGCCATGCTGGCCACCGCCTGCGGTGGCGGCAGCGGCGACGACGATGCGGCCGGCAAGTCCGGCGGCACGCTGCGCGTCTACAACGCGGAGCCGGCGTTCCTGACGCCCTCCGGCGGTGACGACGAGCCGTCGCTCTACGTGATCCGTCAGCTCTATCGCGGCCTGGTCAAGTACAACGCCCAGACCTCCGCGGTCGAGAACGACCTGGCCGAGTCGGTCGAGTCGACCGACCAGAAGCTCTGGACGATCAAGATCAAGAGCGGCTACACCTTCGACAACGGCGAGCCGGTCAACGCCGACTCCTTCATCCGGTCCTGGAACTTCGCCGCCTACTCGCCGAACGCCCAGAACAACGGCTACTTCATGAAGCGGATCGCCGGCATCGCGGACGTCCAGTCCTCGGACCCGGACGGCGACGGCCCGCAGAAGGCCCCGGAGCCGAAGGCGAAGGAGCTCGCCGGCCTGAAGAAGGTCGACGACCTCACCTTCACCGTCGAGCTGGAGGCGCCGTTCTCGGGCTTCCCGACCACGATCGGCTACCCGGGCTTCTTCCCGATGGCCGAGGCGTGTGTCGCCGACATCGCGAAGTGCAACGAGACGCCGATCGGCAACGGCCCGTACAAGGTCGACGGCAGCTGGCAGCACAACGTCGCCATCAACCTGGTCCGCAGCGACAGCTGGAAGGGCGACGCCGGCAAGCCGGACCGGATCGAGTACCGCATCTTCGCCGACGTCGACGCCGGCTACGCCGCCTTCCAGGCCGGCGAGCTGGACGTGATGTACACCGTGCCGCCGGCCCGCTACAAGGAGGCCAAGGCCACCTACGGCGACCGGATGTTCGAGCTGGCCGGTGACAGCTTCACCTACGTCGGCTTCCCGCTGTACATGGACGAGTTCAAGGACAAGAGGGTCCGCCAAGCCCTCTCCCTGGCGATCGACCGCCAGTCCATCATCGACGCCGTCTTCGACGGCCGGTTCGCCCCGGCTTCCGGCTTCGTCGCGCCGAGCTTCGAGGGTGGCCGGGAGAACGTCACCCCGTACGCCACCAAGGACGTCGAGAAGGCCAAGCAGCTGCTCGCCGAGGCCGGCGGCTGGCCGGCCGGCAAGAAGCTGACCCTGTGGGCCAACGCCGGTGCCGGTCACGACCAGTGGCTCCAGGCGGTCGGCGACCAGATCAAGGCCGCGCTGGGCATCGACTACGAGCTGAAGGTCAACCTGCAGTTCGCCGAGTACCTCGAGACCGCGGACAAGAAGAAGTTCACCGGTCCGTACCGTCTCGGCTGGGGCCCGGACTACCCGTTCCTGGAGACCTTCCTGTACCCGCTCTACGGCACGGGCGCGGGCAGCAACAACTCGCTGTACAGCAACGCCGAATTCGACGCGCTGTTGAAGCAGGGTGACTCGGCCGACTCGGTGCAGGCCGCCATCCCGTTCTACCAGCAGGCGGAGGACATCCTGGCCGAGGAGCTGCCGGTCATCCCGATGTGGTGGCGGAAGGAGGCGGCGATCTACAGCGAGAACGTGGACCAGTTCGTCTGGAACGCCGTCGCGGACGCCGACTACGGCGCGACCTCTCTGAAGCAGAACTGAGCTTCAGGCTCCTGATCCAGCCGTAACACGACGTGGCGGCAACGGTCACCCCACCAGGGTGATCGTTGCCGCCACGTCAGCGCCGAGAGGAGACCCCGAGATGGGGCGCTACGTCATCCGACGGTTGCTCCAGTTCATTCCCACCATGCTGGGCACCATGTTCCTGCTTCACTACATGACCTCGCTGGCTATCCAGTTCAGCGGAAATCCGGCCCGGGCGCTGTTCGGAGACCGGACTCCGCCGCCCGCGTTGCTGGAAGCGATCACCGAGCGGCTCGGGTTTGGCGACCCCTGCCTCAGCCGCAAGTTCGACCCCTGCGTCTTCCGGGCTGCCGAGAGTGGCGGCGGCTGGCTGGGTACGGGCTTCGAGCCGGGTCTGTTCTTCGACCGGCTGGGCAACATCTTCTTCCACTTCGACTTCGGCATCAACCTGCGTCAGCGGGAGGTCACCGAGCTGGTGGCCGATGCTCTCCCGTTCACCCTCAAGCTGCTGGTGATCGCGATCCTCTTCGAGGCGGTGATCGGCATCGCGGCCGGCGTCTGGGCCGGACTGCGGGGCGGCAGCATCGCTGACTACATCGTCAAGATCAGCACGGTTTTCGTCATCTCGGTGCCGATCTTCGTGCTCGGCCTGGTGGTGCGGGAGTTCGTCGGCGTCAAGTTCGGCAACGTGCTGCGGGGGCAGGACTGGATCCCCGATGTGATCTCGGTTGGCGTGTTCACGCCCGGCTTCAAGCCCGACTATCCCTTCGCCAGCCTGCTCATTCCCGGCATGGTGCTCGGCGCGGTCTCGCTCGCCACCACGGCGCGCCTCACCCGGACCAGCATCATGGAGAACATCCGGGCCGACTACGTCCGGACCGCGCGGGCCAAGGGCCTCACCAACCGGCGCGTCATCGGCGTACACACGCTGCGCAACTCGCTGATCCCCGTGATCACCTTCCTGGGCGTCGACATCGGCGCGGCGATGGCCGGCGCGGTGGTCACCGAGTCGATCTTCAACGTCCCCGGCATCGGCCGGCTGGTGACCCTCGCGGCCCGTGGCGGCGAGTCCTCTGTGGTCATCGGCGTGGTGACCATGCTGGTGCTGGTCGTCCTGCTCGCCAACCTGCTGGTCGACATCCTGTACGCCGTGCTCGACCCGAGGATCCGCTATGAGTGACCGGATCGTGGTGAGCGAACGGCGGCGGGAGATCCACGCCGCCAGCGGCAGGGTAGAGCGAAACGAGGTGTGGACATGAGCGAGCGCCAGCGAGCGAATCACCAGCGCCGTGCGGTGGTGCCTCATGGTGGCACGGAGCGAAGCGGAGTGTCGGCATGAGCGAGCGTTGCGAGCGAGTCATCAGGCTCAGCGCGGTGGTGCCTCATGGTGGCACGGAGCGAAGCGGAGTGTCGGCATGAGCGACCTGACCAGTGCCGGTGCCGCCGTCGGCGGCGCCCCGGTAGGCGGTGACGGCCCGATGGCGGACCAGCCGGCCGTCGGCGGCAAGGAGCGCAGCGCGAGCCTGTGGGCGGACGCGCGGCGTCAGCTGGTCCGCGACCCGGTCTTCGTCCTCGCGTCCCTCTACATCCTCGTCGTGGGCTCGATGGCAGCCTTCCCCTGGCTGTGGACGAGCCAGGATCCCCGGGACTGCACCACCGACCGTTCTCGGATCTCCCCGAGTGGCGATCACCCGTTCGGCTTCGACATCCTCGGCTGCGACTACTACTCGCATGCCATCTACGGGGCCCGTCCCTCGATGATCATCGCGATCATGGCCACCGGTGCGATGATCGCGATCGGCGGCGGTCTCGGCCTGCTCGCCGGCTACTACGGCGGCTGGGTCGACACGATCATCTCCCGGGTGATGGACATCTTCCTCTCGCTGCCGTTCCTGCTCGGCGCGATCGTGTTCCTCACCGTCATCAAGCGGCAGAACCCCGTGACGATCGCGCTGGTGCTGTTCCTGCTGACCTGGCCGGTCATCGCCCGGATCATCCGGGGCAGCGTGATCTCCTCGAAGGACCTGGACTACGTGCACGCCGCAAGAGCGGTCGGCGCCCGCAACGGACGGATCATGTTCCGGCACATCCTGCCGAACGCGATCGCGCCGATGCTGGTGTACGCGACCATCGTGCTCGGTTCCTTCGTCGCCGCGGAGGCCACGCTGACCTTCCTCGGCGTCGGGCTCCAGCCGCCCGCGCAGTCCTGGGGCATCATGATCTCGGTCCACCAGGTCTACTTCCTGGAGGACCCGTGGCTGCTGCTCTTCCCCTGCGGTCTGCTGGTCGGCACGGTGCTGTCCTTCATCCTCATGGGTGACGCCCTGCGTGACGCCCTCGACCCGAAGTTCCGGTGAGTCCCATGACTGATGTGAACGTCAAGTTGGACGCGCTGCCCGGCCTCGACTCGAACGCGTTGCCGCTCGAGGTCAAGGACCTGCATGTCGAGTTCCGCACCCGCAACGGCATCGCCCACGCGGTCAACGGCGTCAGCTTCGAGGTGCGGCCGGGCGAGACCCGGGCCATTCTCGGCGAGTCGGGCTGCGGCAAGAGCGTGACCGCCCAGGCGATCATGGGCATCCTGGACACCCCGCCCGGCTTCGTCACCGGTGGGAAGATCCTCTACCGCGGCGTCGACCTGCTCAAGCTGCCGGAGTCGGAGCGCCGCAAGGTTCGGGCGAACCGGATCGCGATGATCTTCCAGGACGCGCTCTCCGCGCTGAACCCGGTCTTCACCGTCGGGTTCCAGCTCGCCGAGCTGTTCCGCAAGCATCGCGGCATGTCCCGCCAGGACGCCAAGGCGCGCGCCATCGAGCTGCTCGACCTGGTCAAGATCCCGGCTGCCCGGCAGCGGGTGAACGACTACCCGCACCAGTTCTCCGGTGGCATGCGGCAGCGCGTCATGATCGCCATGGCGCTGGCGCTCGACCCCGAGGTGCTGATCGCCGACGAGCCGACCACCGCGCTCGACGTGACCGTGCAGGCCCAGATCATGGCGCTGCTCGCCGAGCTCCAGCGGGAACGGAACATGGCCTTGGTGCTGATCACGCACGACATGGGCGTGGTGGCCGACGTGGCGGACCGGATCTCGGTCATGTACGCCGGCCGGGTCATCGAGGAAGCCGGCGTGGACGACATCTACGCCAGCCCGGCGCACCCGTACACCAAGGGCCTGCTGGAGTCGATCCCGCGCCTGGACCTCAAGGGCCAGGAACTCAGCGCGATCAAGGGCCTACCTCCGGCGCTGACCAACGTTCCGCCGGGCTGCGCCTTCAACCCGCGGTGCCGCTACACGCAGGACGTCTGCAAGAAGGACCCGGTGCCGGCGCTGTTCCAGGTGTCGCCGGGTCGGACGGCCGCCTGCCACTTCTGGAAGGAGGTCAAGGGCGATGAGTGATCTCGTGCTGGAGACCCGGAACCTGGTCAAGCACTTCCCGCTCACCCGGGGCATCGTCTTCAAGAGGCAGTACGGTGCGGTCCGGGCGGTCGACGGGGTCGACCTCGAACTGCGCCGGGGCGAGACGCTCGGCGTGGTGGGTGAGTCCGGCTGCGGTAAGTCGACGCTGGCCCGGATGCTGGTCGGGCTGGAGACGCCGACCTCCGGCGACCTGTTCGTGCAGGGCAGGAACATGTCGAAGGTCAGCGCCGAGGAGCGGCGGCGGGGCCGGCGCAACATCCAGCTGGTGATGCAGGACCCGTACACCTCGCTGAACCCGCGGATGCCCGTCGGCGACATCATCGGTGAGCCGTTCGAGGTGCACCCGGACGTGCTGCCCAAGGGCAACCGGCGGGCCAAGGTGCAGGAGCTGCTGGAGCTGGTCGGTCTCAACCCGGACCACATCAACCGCTACCCGCACCAGTTCTCGGGCGGTCAGCGGCAGCGCATCGGCATCGCCCGGGCGCTGGCGCTCAACCCGGAGATCATCCTCTGTGACGAGCCGGTGTCGGCGCTGGACGTCTCCATCCAGGCTCAGGTGATCAACCTGCTGGAGAAGCTCCAGAACGAGCTGGGCCTGTCGTACATCTTCATCGCCCACGACCTGTCGGTGGTCCGGCACATCGCCGACCGGGTCGCGGTCATGTACCTCGGCAAGGTCGTCGAGATCGGCACCGAGGACGAGATCTACGAGAGCCCGACGCACCCCTACACCCAGGCGCTGCTGTCGGCGGTGCCGGTGCCGGACCCGAAGCTGCGCGGGCACCGGGACCAGATCGTGCTGACCGGCGACGTGCCGTCGCCGGCCAACCCGCCGTCGGGTTGCCGGTTCCGCACCCGTTGCTGGAAGGCCCAGGACATCTGCGCCGAGCAGGAGCCGGTGCTGCAAATCCGGGACAAGTCCGGCCACCCGAGCGCCTGCCACTTCGCCGAGGTGCGCGACGTGGTGCACGCGACGGAGTAGCCGCAGAGACGCCGCCGGGCCCGACCATCCACCGGGAGCGGCGGTGAAGGTAGTGCCTCCTCAGTGATCCGGGGCGTCGGCCGTCACCAGCGGCCGGCGCCCCGGTCCCGGTTCGGGCGACCCCAGCGTTCGGGTGGGGGCAGGGTCCGGGTGCCCTCAGCGTTCGCCGGGGGCCAGCGGTTCGGCGGGCGTCGTCCGCCGGTCAGAGCGGCCCGCGCCCGGCCCGCAGCAGCAGCAGGGCGAGCTGGGTGCCGTCGGCACCGAGGGCCGCCCGGAACCGCTCCAGGATCTCCTGCTCGCGGGAGAGCACGAGCCGGGTGCCGCCAGAGGCCATCCGGGTCGCGCCGACCTCCCGGGACAGGGCGGCCCGCTCCTGCCACAGCTCGACGAGCGCCCGGTCGATCTCGTCGATCCGTACCCGGATCTCGGCGATCCGGGCGGCGGCCCCCGGCTCCGCGGTACCGGTGCCCGGGGTGCCCGCCTCGGGGCCGGTGCCGTTCGAGGTCACGCCGGAGTCGGCGGGGACGCCGTTCTGTTCCATCACGTCTGTCATCTTCGGGTACCTCTCACGGTGTGGTGCCCGGTGCCCGGATCCCGGGACGACGAAAGCCCCGGGCTCCGAGAGCCCGGGGCTTTTCGTAGGTCTGATCGATCAGACGCGACCTACGGCTGCCGGACTCCCGGTGCCGTAGTAAAAGTAGAAGCGCTGGTCGAACACGCCGTCGAGTATGCCTGCCCCACCCGGCGGCGGGCAAGGGAAAGTGTTAAGAAGGGACCCTTCCTCTACCGTAGGCGTTAAGAAGGGACCCCTCCTTACGGTGTAGCCGAGCCGTGGGCGGGGATGTCCGGCGGGCGGCATAGACTCGCTGGGCGATGCATCCTCTCTTCGATATCCCCGCGTCCCCGTCCGCACCCGAGCCTGCCCGGGTGCGGTCGCCGCATCGGCCCGCCGGCCGGCTGGACCCGTCGCAGCTGGTGGAGGGGCTCAACGGCCCGCAGCGGGACGCGGTCACCCACGCCGGCTCGCCGCTGCTGATCGTCGCCGGTGCCGGCTCCGGCAAGACCCGGGTGCTGACCCACCGGATCGCGTACCTGCTTGCCGCGCGGGACGTGCACCCCGGCGAGATCGTCGCGATCACCTTCACCAACAAGGCCGCCGGGGAGATGAAGGAGCGGGTGACCGCCCTGGTCGGCCCGCGCGCCCGGCTGATGTGGGTCTCCACCTTCCACTCCGCCTGCGTACGGATCCTGCGCTCCGAGCACGAGCACGCCGGCCTGAAGTCCACCTTCTCGATCTACGACGCCGACGACTCCCGCCGGCTGATGCAGATGGTCACCCGCGAGCTGGATCTTGATCCGAAGCGCTACCCGGCGCGGGGCCTGGCCGCCCAGGTCTCCAACCTGAAGAACGAGCTGGTCGACCCGGAGTCCTTCGCCGCCCGGGCCAGCGGGCCCAACGAGCGCGCGCTGGCCGAGGCGTACACGCTCTACCAGCGGCGGCTGCGCGAGGCGCACGCGCTCGACTTCGACGACCTGATCATGACGACGGTGCACCTGTTCCAGTCGCACCCGCACGTCGCGGAGACCTACCGCCGCCGGTTCCGGCACGTCCTGGTCGACGAGTACCAGGACACCAACCACGCGCAGTATGTCCTGATCAAGGAGCTGGTCGCCGGCACCGAGGGCCTCGATCCAGCGGAGCTGTGCGTGGTCGGCGACGCGGACCAGTCGATCTACGCCTTCCGGGGCGCGACGATCCGCAACATCCTGGAGTTCGAGCGCGACTTCACCGACGCCCGCACCATCCTGCTGGAGCAGAACTACCGCTCCACCCAGACCATCCTGAACGCCGCCAACGCGGTGATCGACCGCAACACCTCTCGCAAGCCGAAGCGGCTGTGGAGCGACGCCGGGACGGGCGAGCCGATCGTCGCCTACGTCGCCGACACCGAGCACGCCGAGGCGGACTGGGTGGCCCGGGAGATCGACCGGTTGGTCGACGCCGACGATGCCCGTCCGGGCGACGTGGCGGTCTTCTACCGCACCAACGCCCAGTCCCGGGTCTTCGAGGAGGTGTTCATCCGGGTCGGCCTGCCGTACAAGGTCGTCGGCGGGGTGCGCTTCTACGAGCGCAAGGAGGTCCGGGACGCGCTGGCCTACCTGCGCGCGGTGGTCAACGACGACGACACGGTCAGCCTCCGCCGGGTCCTCAACACTCCGCGCCGGGGCATCGGGGACCGCGCCGAGGCGTGCGTGGAGGCACTGGCCAGCCGGGACCGCATCTCCTTCGGCGCGGCGCTGCGCCGGGCCAGGGAGGCGCCGGGCATCTCCACCCGGGCGGCCAACGGCATCGCCGAGTTCGTCGCGCTGCTCGACTCCGCCCGGGAGTTGGCCGCCGAGGGCACTCCCGAGGAGGTGCTGGAGGCGGTGCTGACCCGTTCGGGCTACCTGACCGAGCTGGAGGAGAGCCTCGACCCGCAGGACGCCGGCCGGGTCGACAACCTCCAGGAGCTGGTCAGCGTCGCCCGCGAGTACACCGAGCGGATCGAGGCGACCGGAGCGGAGGGGGAGCGGGCCAGCCTGGCCGGCTTCCTGGAGCAGGTCGCGCTGGTCGCCGACGCCGACCAGGTGCCCACCGACGACCCGGAACACCAGGGCGTGGTCACCCTGATGACCCTGCACACCGCAAAGGGCCTGGAGTTCCCGGTGGTCTTCCTGACCGGCCTGGAGGACGGCGTCTTCCCGCACCTGCGCTCGCTGGGCGACACCCGGGAGTTGGAGGAGGAGCGGCGGTTGGCCTACGTCGGCATCACCCGGGCCCGGCAGCGTCTCTACCTGTCCCGGGCGGTGACCCGCTCGGCCTGGGGTCAACCGGCTTACAATCCGCCGTCGCGGTTCGTCGAGGAGTTGCCGACCGAACTGGTCCGCTGGGAGCGGACCGAGGGGGCGTACACCTCGTGGGGCGGTGGTGGCGGCGGGGTGGGTGGCCGCGCGGAGCGGGTCACCGGCGGCTTTGCCGGGGGTACGCCCCGAGCCGTCCAGTTGGCCCGGAAGCTCGGCGTGGACGGCCGCCGGCTGGCCACCGCCAGTGAGCTGCCGCAGGGGCCGAAGGTCAGCACGGGGGACCGGGTCAACCACCAGCGCTACGGTCTGGGCCGGGTGGTGGCGGTGGAGGGGCATGGCCCCGGCGCCCGGGCACAGATCGACTTCGGCGACCAGACGCTCTGGCTGGTGCTGCGGCACGCCCCGATCGAGAAGATCTGAAGGTCGACTCCGTTCAGCAGGCCACGTCGATGCCGCGGGCCCGGAGGAAGGGCGCCGGGTCGATCTGGTTCCACATCTGGCCCTGGTGCACCTCGAAGTGCAGGTGCGGCCCGGTCGAGTCGCCGGTGGAGCCCTCCAGGCCGATGGTCTGCCCGGTGCTGACCTTCGTGCCCACGCTCACCTTGGCCGTGCTGAGGTGGGCGTAGTGGGTGAGGTAGCCGTTGCCGTGGTCGATGAAGACGGAGATGCCGTAGCCGTCGCCGACGTCGCCGGCCTTCGTCACGGTGCCGCCGAAGGCGGCGTGGACCGGGGTGCCGGCGGGCAACGCGAAGTCGATGCCGGCGTGCTGGGTGCCCCCGCGCGGGCCGTAGCACGAGGTGATGGTGGCGCCGGCCATCGGGATCACCCATGACGACTTCGGCGTCGCGCTCCTGGTCGGCGTCGGCGTGGTCGTGGCCTTGGCGGCCTTCGTGGCCTGTGTGGTCTTGGCGGCCTTCGGGCTGGGCTTAGCGGTGGGGCTGGCGCTCGCGGTCGGGGTCGTCGACGGCGTCGGCGTGGCCGGGGTCGCCAGGGCGACCGGCTCGCGGGCCGCGCGGTCGGCCCGGGCGGCGGCCTCGGCCCGGGACTGCGCTTCGAGCGAGACCGGGCTCCGGGTGGGGCGGTCGTCGCGGGTGGCCAGGGCGACACCGCCGAGGCCGAGCCCGACCAGGGCGACCGCACCGATGGCCAGGTGGCGGCGCCGGCCGACCCGGCGCCGGTGTCGGGCCGGGGCGTCGGGGATCTTCCGGTACGGGGTGGAGCTGTCGTCCTGCACGGCGGACCTCACTGGATCGAGTGGCACGTGACCTCGAAATCCTGGTGTCGGTCCAGCTCAGGGTGGGTGCCGGGGGTCCGGCGGCAGCCCGCGGGAAGCCAGCGCGTTGTCCGGGTCTGTCCGTCGCTGCCGCCGACTGACCGGCCCGATGACGGAGGCTGAGTGTGGTGCCGGTCACAGTCTCTGCTGTGAGCTGGGATACTTTTCTGGACGGTGCGGCAAGCAAAACCGCCCGGATCGATCGATCCGGGCGGTCAACGGGCCTTACGCGGCGTCAGGACTCCGCTACCTCGCTGTAGATTGCCTCGACTTGTAGCTTGATGTCCACTCCGCGGTCCTGCAACCACGGCACCGGGTCGAGGGGCTCGCCCTTGACATGGATCTCCAGGTGCAGGTGGGAGCCGTACGAGTGGCCGGTGTTGCCGACCAGGCCGAGTTGGTCGCCGGCCTTGACCTGCTGGCCCTCGCGGACGCTGAGCGCGGAGGAGTGGCCGTAGATCGCCTCGCTGCCGTCGGCGTGCTGCACGATGACGGCGTAGCCGTACCCGCCGAACCAGCCGGCCTTGGTGACCGTGCCCTCGTGGATCGCGACGTACGGGGTGCCCTCCGGGGCGACCAGGTCGATGCCGGTGTGCAGCTTGCCCCAGCGCATCCCGTACGGGAAGTTGAAGTCGTAGCCCTGTAGGGGCAGCAGCCAGACTCCGTTGTCGGTCGCGCTCTCCGCGCCGCCGCGGCTGTCGCGGGAAGTCCGCTCGGCGGCGTCGGCGCGATCCGCGACGCCCTGGCTGCTGATCGACGCCTGCTTCAGCTCGTCGAGCACCGTCGGGCTGACGCTCTTGGCGTCCGGCAGGGCGCCGGCGCCCAGCGCGACCACGCCGGCACCGACGAAGGCGGTGGTGACGACTGCGGCGTAGCGGCTACGTGGAGGGGTGGGTACGCGGCGGCGGCCGCGATATCGATCCGGCTCAGACGACAGGCGCTGGCGCACGCATACCCTCCGTTGTCGGGGTTCCGATGCGGTCTGACCGTCGTCCGGATTGGGACCGAACGTCGGCTGCTCGCGTCGTCACCCGTCCGTAGACCTGATGACAACCGTGGACACGGTAGCCAACCGTCAGTCGAGTCACAAGCCGAAGCGCCGAACTCGTTGCCACGTTCTGTCCCAATCCGTCCATTATTGTCATGCCTCGCGGCCCTGGAGAGCTGCCCTCGTTATCGTCCGTTCGTCGCGTACCGTGACCGATCGGCTGAGTCGTCCTCCTTGACGCCGCCCGCACGATTACGCCATTGCGTGAGGTCGCGGTGGCGGTGGGTTCCGCCGGCCCCGGTTCCCCGGCCCTGGTCGGGCGGGTTACCGTTCGTTCAGGTGAATGCCGCGGAGTCGGTGAAAGGGATGCGCAGATGAGCTCTCGTGTTCGGGTCGTCGTCGCCAAGCCGGGCCTGGATGGCCACGACCGGGGCGCGAAGGTGGTGGCCCGCGCCCTCCGGGACGCCGGCATGGAGGTCATCTACACCGGGCTGCACCAGACACCGGAGCAGATCGTGGAGACCGCGATCCAGGAGGACGCCGACGCGGTCGGCCTCTCGGTGCTCTCCGGGGCGCACATGACGCTCTTCCGTCGGGTGCTCGAACTGCTCGACGAGCGCGACGCCCGGGACATCGTGGTCTTCGGCGGGGGCATCATCCCGGACGGCGACATTCCGGAGCTGGAGCAGCTCGGGGTGGCCAAGATCTTCACGCCGGGTGCGACCACGCAGTCCATCGTGGAGTGGGTCCGGGAGAACGTCGCTCAGCCGGTGGGCTGACCGCCACACGCGGACAACCCACGCGGACAGCGGGCCGCCGGCCGGCAGCGCCAGGGGGCAGGCGGGTGTCTGGGGACAGGCGGTGCCTGGGGACACAGGGGGAGGGGCCGGACGCACCCCTCACACGTCCGGCCCCTCTATGCACGATGCCCCGCCGCCACCCCTCGACCGACAGGGCATCGGCCGTTCCTGTGTCTTCGCGCGCTCCAGCGTTCCGACATCTGACTCAACGACGTCCCTCCGGCGGGGTTACGCACGACCGCGGAACTCCAGGGCCGGCACGGCGAGATCGCCCGAACGGGTGACACCGGCCCGGTGCGCGGCGGGTCGGTGACGCAGCGTCGGCCGCGGCTGTGGATTACCGCACACCGCGCGCCCGCTCGGTTGCCCGCCGTGCCGGCATCGCTAGGCTGCGCCCAATGAACCCTCTACCACCTCCGCTCGCGGCCCGTCGGGTCGCGAGGGCGGACGCGGGGCGCGAGCACCGCGCGGTGCAGGTGGTGAAGGGTTCGACGGCCTGCGTCAACTTCAACTGATGTCAGGCATCGCACTGTTTTCTTTCCATACGCTGGTGGCGGCGCGACGGTGCGCCGCGGAGACGGGACGGGACGCGCAATCGTGGACCTGTACGAATACCAGGGGCGGGACCTGTTCGAGCGGCACGGCCTGCCCGTGCTCGCCGGCGGCGTCGCGACGACCCCGGAGGAGGCCCGCGCGATCGCCGAGCGCCTCGGCGGCCGGGTGGTCGTCAAGGCGCAGGTGAAGGTCGGCGGGCGAGGCAAGGCCGGCGGCGTCAAGCTCGCCGAGGGCGCGGAGGAGACGGTGGCCCGGGCCACCGACATCCTCGGCATGGACATCAAGGGTCACACGGTCCACAAGGTCATGATCACGGTGACCGCGGACGTGGCCGAGGAGTACTACTTCTCGTACCTGCTCGACCGGGCGAACCGCACCTTCCTCTGCATCGCCAGCGTGGCCGGCGGCATGGACATCGAGCAGGTCGCCGCCGAGACCCCGGAGAAGGTCGTCAAGGCCCCGATCGACGCCGTCAAGGGCGTGGACGAGGCCCAGGCGCGGGAGATCGTCGAGGCCGCGGGCTTCCCGGCCGAGGTCGCCGACCAGGTGGTCGACATCGCGGTGGGGCTGTGGCGGGCGTTCGTCGCCGAGGACGCCACCCTGGTCGAGGTGAACCCGCTGGCCAAGACCAAGGACGGCAAGCTGCTGCTGCTGGACGCCAAGATCTCGCTGGACGAGAACGCCGGCTTCCGGCACCCGGACCACGAGGCCCTGGTCGACCAGGCGACCGTGGACCCGCTGGAGCAGGCCGCCAAGGAGAAGGACCTCAACTACGTCAAGCTCGACGGCGAGGTCGGCATCATCGGCAACGGCGCGGGCCTGGTCATGTCCACGCTCGACGTGGTCGCGTACGCCGGGGAGCGGCACGGCAACGTCAAGCCGGCCAACTTCCTCGACATCGGCGGTGGCGCGAGCGCCGCGGTGATGGCCAACGGTCTGGAGATCGTGCTCTCCGACCCGTCGGTCAAGAGCGTCTTCGTCAACGTCTTCGGCGGCATCACCGCCTGCGACGCGGTCGCCAACGGCATCGTGCAGGCGCTGGCGCTGCTGGAGCAGCGGGGCGAGCAGGTCAGCAAGCCGCTCGTCGTCCGACTCGACGGCAACAACGCGGAGGCCGGACGGGCGATCCTGGACGGCGCGAACAACCCGCTGATCGAGCGGGTCGACACCATGGACGGCGCGGCCGAGCGGGCCGCCGAGCTGGCAGCTGCGGGGGTCTGACGATGGCTATCTGGCTCACCAAGGACTCGAAGGTCATCGTCCAGGGGATGACCGGTTCCGAGGGTTCCAAGCACACCCGGCGGATGCTCGCCGCCGGCACCAACGTGGTGGGCGGCGTGAACCCGCGCAAGGCGGGCACCACGGTCGACTTCGACGGCAGCGAGCTGCCGGTCTTCGCCAGCGTCGCGGACGCGATGAAGGACACCGGCGCGGACGTCACGGTCATCTTCGTGCCGCCGCAGTTCACCAAGGGCGCGGTCATCGAGGCGATCGACGCCGAGATCCCGCTGGCCGTGGTGATCACCGAGGGGGTGCCGGTGCACGACACCGCCGCCTTCTGGGCGTACAACGTGGCGAAGGGGGAGCGGACCCGGATCGTCGGGCCGAACTGTCCCGGCATCGCCTCGCCGGGCGCCTCCAACGCCGGCATCATCCCGGCCGACATCACCGGCACCGGCCGGATCGGCCTGGTCAGCAAGAGCGGCACGCTGACCTACCAGATGATGTACGAGCTGCGTGACATCGGCTTCTCGACCTGTGTCGGCATCGGCGGTGACCCGATCATCGGGACCACCCACATCGACGCGCTGGCCGCGTTCGAGGCCGACCCGGACACCGACGCCATCGTCATGATCGGTGAGATCGGCGGCGACGCCGAGGAGCGGGCCGCGGAGTTCATCAAGGCCAACGTCACCAAGCCGGTGGTCGGCTACATCGCCGGCTTCACCGCGCCGCCCGGCAAGACCATGGGACACGCTGGCGCGATCATCTCGGGCTCGGCGGGCACCGCCGACGCGAAGAAGGCGGCGCTGGAGGCGGTCGGTGTCAAGGTCGGCAAGACGCCGACCGAGACCGCCAAGCTGATGCGGGAGATCATGTCCGCCGGCTGAACGGACGCCGAAAGCCGCTGAGGGGCCGACCGGAAGGTCGGCCCCTCAGTCTCAGCGGTTCCAGTACGGGTAGTTCCCGGTGGAGCGCAGGATCAGGCTGACCACGATGTTGAGCACGCCGAGGGCGATGGCCACGTAGCCGAGCACCGGTGACTTGCCGTACCGCTTCGCGTCGCGCATCGACAGCCAGCCGAAGACGATGCCGAGGATGCCGCAGCAGAGCAGGCCGGTCACGATGCCCAGCACACCCCAGAGGGTGCTGCGGTCCCGGCCGGCGGGTGCCGGCGGAGGCGGTGGATAAGGAGCGTTCACGGCTGCCCTCCCGGCGCTTGCTGCCGCGACGTGGACGCGGCCCTGTGCCGAGGCTAGGCCGGGACAAATGCGGGCGCACCGGGAATCGCGAAAACATCTCCTCTCCGTGGGGCGGCCGGGCACGGTGGTGTCGGAGAGCCGACGGCGACGCGGCATGCCAGAGTAGAGCCGATGTCCTTTGTCACCCCTGACCAGCCTCGCCGGGCCACCGATGCCCGCGGCGCGGGCGCCCGGCCACCCGGCCGTGCCGGCCCGCCGCGCCGGGCACCGGTGCCGCGGGCCGGGACGCCGAACCGCAGCCATCCGCCGCTCGCGGTCGCCGCGCTGGTCGCCGCCGGTGGCGCCGCGCTCACCTCCTGGCTGCCCGTGGCGTTCGTGCTCTGGCTGTTCCAGCTCAGCGAGGGTGCCGCCAGCCTGCTCGGCGCCGTACGTGCCGGGGCGGCCGGTTGGCTGCTCGGGCACGGGGTGCCACTGGCCACCGCCGCCGGCCCGCTGGGCCTGGCCCCGCTCGCGGTGACGGCGCTGGCCATCTGGCGGCTCACCCGGGCCGGCGTGCACGCCAGCCGCGCGATCGGTGCCCGGGGCAGCCGGTCGCCGGGGCGTACGCTCGTCGCCGCCACCGCGGTCGGCATCGTGTACGCCCTGCTGGGCGTGCTCGCCGCGCTGCTGGTCGGGGCCGGTGGTCCCGGCGTGTCGCCGGTGCGCGCCGGGCTGACGCTCGCCGTCGTCGGCACGCTCGCCGCCGGCGTGGGCGCGGCCCGTACCACCGGACTGGGCGAGGTGTTCACCACACAGGCGCCGGTGCCGCTGCGCGAAGGGGTCCGGGCCGGCGTGGTGGCCGGGCTGGTGCTGCTCGGCGCGGGGGCGGCCGTGGCGGGACTGGCGGTGGCGACCGGCGGTGGCGACGCGGCCGACCTGATCGGCGCGTACCGCACCGGGGTCGCCGGACAGGCCGGCATCACCCTGGTCAGCCTGGCCTACGCGCCCAACGCCACCGTCTGGTCGACCAGCTATCTACTCGGCCCCGGCTTCGCCGTCGGCACCGACACGGCGGTACGCACCAGCGAGGTCTCCGTCGGCGCGCTGCCGGCCCTACCGCTCTTCGCCGGGCTGCCGAGCGGGCCGATCGACGGGCTCGGCTCGGCGGCGGTCCTGGCGGTGCCGGTCCTGGTGGGGATGGCCGCCGGCTGGCTGCTCGCCCGCCGGCTGGGCGGGGTGGCCGCCGCCGAGCGGACGCCACTGCCCTGGCGACAGTTGCTCGCCCCGGCGGTGCTCGCCGGGCCGGTCGCCGGGCTGTTGCTGGGCGTCGCCGCGGCGGCCTCCGGTGGCCCGCTGGGCGCCGGTCGGCTGGCGGAGGTCGGCCCGGTCGGCTGGCAGGTGGCGCTGGTGGCCACCCTGGTCACCAGCGGTGGGGCGCTGCTCGGCGCCGCGGCCACCCGCTGGCTCACCCAGCTTGCCGGCTGACCGCGGCTTCCGGAGCGCTGCCCTGGCCGAGTAGCGCGGCCGTCTCGCGCAGCGCCTCGTCGATCGGTTGGGGACGCAGGTCGAAGGTGCTGGTGGCCGCCCTGGAGTCCATCACGAACGGCCGCTCGAACTGGTACGCCGTGGTCCGGAACTCGCGCAGCATCGGGATGAGCGGGCGGATGGCGCGGAGGATCGGGCGGGGAACGGTGGCGAGCTTCGGCGCTGGTGCTCCGTTCGCTGCGGTGAAGCGGGTGGCGAGCTGCCGGATGGTCAGCGGCGCGTTGCTCGGCGCGTGCCAGGCGCGGTTCCACGCCCGCTGCTCGGTGGCGGCGGTGACCAGCATGGCGGCCATGTCGTTGATCGAGGTCCAGGTGTGCGGCACGTCGAGCGGGGCGGGGACGACGGCGCGCCGCCCGGCGAGCAGCGGCTTTCCCAGGAAGAAGCTGAAGATCGATTGCGCCTGGAGGTAGTCGCTGCCGCGTACCTCGGTGACGGCGCGGATCCGGCCGGCGCGCTGCGCGGCGTAAGCGTCGCGCCACATGTCGGCGCGCATCTTCAGCTTGGGGTGGGTGGCGGCGAGCGGGTTCTGCTCGGTCATCGGGCCGGTGACCTCGCCGTACCCGTAGAGGCAGCCGGCGATCACCAGGGGCGCGCCGGCGCGCTCGGCGGCGGTGAGCAGCGCGGTGGCCATCGGCGGCCAGTCGGTGAGCCAGCGGTGGTAGGCCGGGTTGAGGCAGTTGTAGATCGCGGCGGTGCCCTGGCCGAGTTCGCTGAGCCGGTCGGCGTCGGTGGCGTCGGCGGCGATCCGCTCGACCCGGGGGTGAGCCGGGCCGCGGCCGGAGCGGCTGACGATCCGGACCTGCTCGCCGCGCTCGGCGAGCAGTCGCGCGGTGGTCGAGCCGACCATGCCGGCGCCGACGATGAGGTGTACGGCCATCGGAGTTGTCTCCCCTCAGAGGCGAGAGCATCGCTCTCTTATGAGATCTATGCTCACCCTCCGGTGCCGTGCTGTCAAGAGCACTGCTCTCGAAGGTGTGCAACACTCTCTGGCATGCCTGCCGCCAGCATCCGGGCCCGGGCCCGGGCCGAGATGATCAACGAGATCAAGGCGATCGCCCGCCGCCACCTCGCCGCGGAGGGGGCGAACCTCTCGCTGCGCGCCGTCGCCCGGGACATGGGAATGGTCTCCTCGGCGATCTACCGCTACTTCCCCAGCCGGGACGAACTGCTCACCGCGCTGATCGTGGACGGCTACCACGCCCTCGGCGACGCCGTCGAGGCCGGCGACGCGCAGGTCACCGACCGCGCCGACCTGCGCGGTCGGTGGCTCGCCGTCTGCCACGCCATACGCCGCTGGGCGCTGGCCCACCCCGCCGAGTACGCCCTGCTCTTCGGCAGCCCGGTGCCCGGCTACGCCGCCCCGCAGGAGACCACCGTGGCGGCTGCCCGAACCCCGACGGCCCTGATCGGCATCCTCATCGAGGGCTTCGCCGCCGGCATCCTGACCGATCCCGGCCCCGATGGACTGCCCGGCCCGGTCCAGGCCGACCTCGCCGCCCTCCGCGAACTCTTCGCCGGGCACCCCGAGTTCGCCGGGCTCCCCGAGGCCCTGCTGGCCCGGGGCGCCACCGCCTGGATCCACTGCTTCGGCGCCGTCAGCTTCGAGCTTTTCGGCCAGCTCAACGGCGTGGTCGAGGCGCGGGAGGAGTTCTTCGACCACCAGCTGCGCCGGATGGCCGACCTGATCGGCCTGCCCCGCTGAGAGAACATCGGGGGCCCGCGCGATTTCCCGACAGGTCTCGCGAACGGTCTCGCGAATGGTCGAGGGGCGTCCCGGTGCTCCGGGAACGCCCCTCGTGCCGGCCTTGCTCAGGGGTACTGGCTGCTCACCACCAGCAGCACGAGGTAGAGCAGGCCCAGCAGCGCGCCGATCGCGCCGCAGATCAGGCCCGCCAGCGCCTGACCGGAGTTGCCGGCGAGGCCCTGGTCGGCCTTCTGCTTGCCCAGCCAGCCGGTGATGACCGCGGCCACACCCAGCGGGATGCCGAGGTGGCAGCAGCCCAGCGGGATCGACGCGATCCCGAGGATCATTGCCACCAGGGCAAGCGTGTTCTGCGGTGCCGGCGCGCCGGTGAAGCCCGCGTTCGGGTACATCGGCGTGCCGCCGTATGGCTGCGCCGGGGCGTACGGGTCCGGGTAGGGCTGGCCGTACGGCTGGCCCGACGTCGGTGGCTGCCCGTAGGCCGGCTGTCCGTACGTTGGCTGTCCGTATGCCGGTTGCCCGTAGGCCGGCTGGTCGTACGTCGGGGGCTGGGCGTGCGGCTGCGCCGAGGTGGGCGGCGGCTGGCCGTACGGGTCAGCCGGTGGCGTGTTCGGGTCGGCCGTTTGTGCGTACGGATCGGCTGCCGGTGCGTACGGATCTGCCGGCGGGGCGTACGGGTTGGCCGGTGGCGGGGCGTACGGGTTGGCCGGAGGCGGCGCGTACGGGTTGGCCGCAGGCGGAGCGGTCGGGTCCCCGTACGGCGGTTGCTCGCCGTACGGGTCCTGACCAGGGTTGCCGGGCTGCATCCGGCTCAGTAGCTCAGCGCGGTGTTGTTGCTGAGCGCGCCGAGCAGGCTGCCGCCCACGCAGCACACCAGGACGATGGCGATCCAGGCGATGCCGACGATCAGGGCCCACTTGGACCACTTCTTCGACTCGGCCGCCGCGGCCTGGGCACCGGCGAAGTCGCCCTGCTGGAGCAGCGGGTTGACCTTCGACGCGTTGATGATCGCGGGGATCGCCAGCGGCCAGAAGAGGAAGATCGCGACGATCGACATTGTCATGTTGTTGTCGATCTGCTGGGGCTGCTGGGGCGGGAAGTCGGGCTGCATGGTTTTGTGCTCCTCACGTACGTTTCGCTGATGGGTGCGGGGCCGGGTATGCGCCGGTCCCAAGCGACCGGCAGCGTACCCGGTTCGTGCGACTCCGGCAGTCGCCGAACCGCGTGCCGTCCAGCGGGTGGGCACCGGACCGGCGTCGACCTGCTGCCGGATAGGGTGTGCCGGTGACCGAGCCAGCCCGCATCGTCGTACTCGTCTCCGGCTCCGGGAGCAACCTGCAGGCCCTGCTGGACGCGACCGTCGACCCGGCGTACGGGGCACGGGTGGTCGCGGTGGGCGCGGACCGGGACGGCATCGCCGGCCTGGAGCGGGCCGGCGCCGCGGGCGTGCCGACCTTCGTGGAGCGGGTGAAGGACCATCCGGACCGCGGGCAGTGGGACGCCGCGCTCACCGCGCGGGTCGCCGAGCACCGGCCCGACCTGGTCATCTCCGCCGGCTTCCTGAAGCTGGTCGGCCCGCACTTCCTCGCCGCGTTCGGCGACCGCTACCTCAACACGCACAACACCCTGCTGCCGGCGTTCCCCGGCATCCACGGCCCGCATGACGCCCTCGCCTACGGGGTGAAGATCACCGGGGCGACCCTCTTCTTCGTGGACGCCGGGATGGACACCGGCCCGATCGTCGCGCAGGTGGCGGTGCCGGTCCGCGACGACGACGATGTCGACACGCTCACCGAGCGCATCAAGGAAGCCGAGCGGCAGCAACTCGTCGAGCAGGTGGGCCGGCTGGTCCGCGAAGGCTGGACGGTCACCGGGAGAAAGGTCACAGTTCCGTGAGTTCCACTCAGGACGGGCGTCGCCCGATCCGGCGGGCACTGGTCAGCGTCTACGACAAGACCGGCCTGGTCGAGCTGGCCCGCGCCCTGGACGCCGCCGGTGTGGAGATCGTTTCCACCGGCAGCACCGCCTCGACGATCGCCGGCGCCGGCGTGCCGGTGACCGCCGTGGAGCAGGTGACCGGCTTCCCGGAGATCCTGGACGGCCGGGTGAAGACCCTGCACCCGAAGATCCACGGCGGGCTCCTCGCCGACCTGCGCAAGGACGCCCACGCCGGCCAGCTCGCCGAGCACGGCATCGCCGGCATCGACCTGCTGGTCTCCAACCTGTACCCGTTCCAGCAGACGGTCGCCTCCGGGGCGAGCCAGGACGAGTGCGTCGAGCAGATCGACATCGGCGGGCCGGCGATGGTGCGGGCCGCCGCCAAGAACCACGCCTCGGTGGCGGTGGTGACCGACCCGGCCGCGTACCCGATGCTGCTGGCCGCGCTCGACGGTGGCTTCACGCTGGCGCAGCGTCAGGCCCTCGCCGCTCGCGCCTTCGCCGACATCGCCGAGTACGACGTGGCGGTCGCCGACTGGTTCGCCGCGTCCCTCGCGCCGGCCGCCGACGGCTGGCCGGAGTTCGCCGGGCTGGCGCTGCGCCGGCAGGCGGTGCTGCGCTACGGCGAGAACCCGCACCAGGATGCCGCGCTCTACGCCGACCCGGCCAGCCCGCCCGGCCTGGCGCAGGCCGAGCAGTTGCACGGCAAGGAGATGTCCTACAACAACTACGTCGACGCGGACGCCGCCTGGCGGGCCGCCAACGACTTCGCCGGCCAGCCGGCGGTGGCCATCATCAAGCACGCCAACCCGTGCGGTATCGCGGTCGGCGCGGATGTGGCGGAGGCGCACCGCAAGGCGCACGCCTGCGACCCGGTCTCCGCCTTCGGCGGCGTCATCGCGGTGAACCGGCCGGTCACGGTCGAGCTGGCCGGGCAGATCGCCGAGATCTTCACCGAGGTCGTGGTGGCGCCCGGCTACGAGCCCGGTGCAGCCGAGGCGCTCCAGGCCAAGAAGAACATCCGGCTGCTGCGGGCGCCGGAGTATCGTCCACGCCCGGCCGAGTGGCGGCAGGTCACCGGCGGCGTACTGGTGCAGCTGCGGGACGCGATCGACGCCCCGGGCGACGACCCGGCGACCTGGCGGCTGGCCACCGGCGAGGCGGCCGACCCCGCCACCCTCGCCGACCTGGCCTTCGCCTGGCGGGCGGTACGCGCGGTGAAGAGCAACGCGATCCTGCTGGCGGCGGACGGCGCGACCGTCGGCGTCGGCATGGGCCAGGTCAACCGGGTCGACTCGGCCCGGCTGGCGGTCAGCCGGGCCGGCGCTGACCGGGCCCGGGACGCGGTCGCCGCCTCGGACGCCTTCTTCCCCTTCGCCGACGGGCCGCAGATCCTCGTTGACGCCGGCATCCGGGCGATCGTCCAGCCCGGCGGCTCGATCCGCGACGAGGAAGTGATCGCTGCCTGCAAGCAGGCCGGCGTCACCATGTACCTCACCGGCACCCGCCACTTCTTCCACTAGGTGTTAAAAGGGGGCCCCTTTACTACCTGAGGCGTTAAGAAGGGGCCCCTCCTTACAGCCTGGGGCGTAGCTCGGCGAAGTGGCAGGCGGAGGGGTGGGGGTCGGCGGCCCGCAGGACGGTCTGCGGGTCCTGGGTGGCGCAGATGTCCTGGGCCTTCCAGCAGCGGGTGCGGAAGTGGCAGCCGCTCGGCGGGTCGGCCGGGCTGGGCACGTCGCCGGTGAGCCGGATAACGGCGCGGTGCCCGCGGGCGTCCGGGTCGGGCACCGGCGCGGCGGAGAGCAGCGCCTGGGTGTACGGGTGGGTGGCCCGCTGGTAGATCTCGTCCTCGGTGCCGATCTCCACGATCCGGCCCAGGTACATGACCGCGATCCGGTCCGAGATGTGCCGGACCACCGACAGGTCGTGGGCGATGAAGATGTACGACAGGCCGAACTCGTCCTGGAGCTGCTCCAGCAGGTTGATCACCTGAGCCTGGATGGAGACGTCCAGCGCGGAGACCGGCTCGTCGCAGACGATCACCTCGGGGCGCAGCGCGAGCGCCCGGGCGATGCCGATGCGCTGCCGCTGGCCGCCGGAGAACTGGTGCGGGTAGCGGTTGACGTGCTCCGGGTTGAGCCCGACCACGTCGAGCAGTTCCTGGATCCGGCGCTGGCGGCTGCCCTTCGGGGCCACCTCGGGGTGGATCTCGAACGGCTCGCCGATGATGTCGCCGACGGTCATCCGCGGGTTCAGCGAGGTGTACGGGTCCTGCATGACCATCTGCATGTTGCGCCGGATCCGACGTAGCTGCGCGCCCGAGGCGGCGAAGAGGTCCTGCGCGCCGAGGGTGGCCCGCCCGGCGGTCGGCTTCTCCAGCCGCATCAGCAGCCGGGCCAGGGTCGACTTGCCGCAGCCGGACTCGCCGACGATGCCCAGCGTCTCGCCCCGGCGCAGCTCGAAGCTCACCCCGTCGACGGCCTTCACCGCGCCGACCTGCTTCTGGAACAGCACCCCCTGCATGATCGGGAAGTGCTTGACCAGGTGGTTGACCGAGAGGATCGTCTCGCCGCGCACCTTGGTGGAGCTAGCGGGTGCGGTCATCACGTACCTCCTGCGCGAAGTGGCACGCGCTGGTCCGGCCGTCGCCGAGGACCAGGTCGTGCGGCACCACGTCCACGCAGACCTGCTGCGCGTACGGGCACCGGGGGTGGAAGGGGCAGCCGCTGGGAATCCGCATCAGGTTGGGGGGCAGGCCCTGGATCGTGGACAGCTTCCCGCCCCGCTGGTCCAGGCGCGGGATCGAGGCCAGCAGCCCCTTGGTGTACGGGTGGGCGGGCGCCCGGTACAGCGAGCGGACGTCGGCGTGCTCGACGATCCGACCCGCGTACATGACCGCGATCCGGTCCGCGACGTCGGCGACCACGCCGAGGTCGTGGGTGATCAGGATCATCGCCATGTTCAGGTCGCGCCGCAGCTCGGCGAGGAGGTCCATGATCTGGGCCTGCACGGTGACGTCGAGCGCGGTGGTCGGCTCGTCGGCGATGAGCACCTTCGGCTCCATGGCCAGCGCCATGGCGATCATCACGCGCTGGCGCATCCCGCCGGAGAACTGGTGCGGGTAGTCACCGAGGCGCTTGCCCGCGCCCGGAATCTGCACCAGGTCCATCAACTCCACGGCACGGCGGCGGGCGTCGGCGCGGGACATCCCGAGTCGCTGACGCAGCGTCTCGCCGATCTGCCAGCCGACCGGGAAGACGGGGTTCAGCGCGGAGAGGGCGTCCTGGAAGATCATTGCGATCTCCTTGCCGCGCACCTGCCGGCGCTGCTCCTCCGACTGGCCCAGCAGATCCCGGCCCTGGTAGAGGATCTGGCCGGCGCTGATGTGGGCCGGCGGGGTGTCCAGGATGCCCATGATGGCCTGGGCGGTGACGGACTTGCCCGAGCCGGATTCGCCCAGCACGGCGAGCGTCTCGCCCGGGTCGAGGTGGTAGCTGACCCCGTTGATCACCTTGGCCACCCCCTCGCCGGTGCGGAACTCGATGTGCAGGTCGCGCAGGTCGAGCAGGTGCCCGCCGGGCGGGGTGGCGGAGGCCGGCGTGGGCCGGCCGGCGTCTCTGGTCACGGTGCCTGCCTTTCGCTCGCGACTGCGGGGCTCCGCGGCGCTCACTCCTCGCGCTCGCGGTGTCTGCTTTTCGCTCGCGACTGCGGGGCTCGCTGCGCTCACTCCTCGCACTCGCATGGGTGGCTCACCGGAGCTTCGGGTCGAAGGCGTCACGGATCGCGTCGCCGAGCATGATGAACGCCAGCACGGTCAACGCGAGGAAGGTCGACGGGACCACCAGCGGGGTGGCCGCCTCCCGCATGTGCACCCGCCCGTTGTTGATGTCGATGCCCCAGGAGATGGTCGGCTCCTTCAGCCCGATGCCGAGGAACGACAGGGTCGCCTCGGCGGCGATGAACGAGCCGAGCGCGATGGTCAGCACCACGATCGCCGGGGCGAGCGCGTTCGGCAGGATGTGCCGCCACATGATCCGGCCGTTGCCGGCGCCCAGCATCCGGGCCGCGGCGACGTAGTCCTGCTCCCGGGCGGTGATCACCGAGGAGCGGACCACCCGGGCGGCGGTCGTCCAGCCGAGCACCGCCAGCACGAAGATGACCGCGCCGACGCGTACCGTGGCGCTGTCGCTGGCGACCCGCTTGAGCAGGACGATGGCGGCCAGCAGCAGCGGGATGCCGAGGACGACGTCGATCACCCGGGACAGCACCGAGTCGACCCAGCCGCCGAAGTATCCGGCGAGCATCCCCACGACCAGCGCGATCACGCCGGTGAACAGCGCCGATAAGGCGCCGACCAGCAGCGACGCGTGAGCTCCGTAGACCGCGCGGGCGTACGTGTCGCAGCCCTGGAAGTCGTACCCGAAGATGGCCCCGCCGGAGGGCGCGGCGTGCTGCCGGGAGAGGACGCAGTCGGCCGGGTCGTTGCTGGTGAACAGGCCGGGCAGGGCGGCCATCGCGGTGACCAGCAGCACCAGCGTCAGGCTGATCCAGAAGATCGGCTTGCGGCGCAGGTCCCGCCAGGCGTCCCCGGCCAGGCTGCGTGGCTTGCCGGGCCGGCCCACCTGGTTTGGTGTCCCTGGCTCGCCCGACGGCCCGCGCCGCGCGGCCTGGTTCTCGGTGGCCGCCACGGTCTCGAAGTCGCTCATGCTTCCGCCTTCTCACTCATAGCGGATCCTCGGGTCGAGTACGGCGTACAGGATGTCCACCACCAGGTTGGAGACGAGGTAGACCACGACGAGCACGCTGACGATGCCCACCACCAGTGGGCCGTCCTCGGTGCGGATGCCGCGGAAGAGGTTGAAGCCGACGCCGGGGATGTTGAACACACCCTCGGTGATGATCGCGCCGCTCATCAGGTTGCCCACCTCGACGCCGAGGAAGGTGATCACCGGGATGAGCGAGTTGCGCAGCACGTGCACGCTGACCACCCGCCGCCGCGGCAGGCCCTTGGACCGGGCGGTACGCACGTAGTCGGCGCGCAGGTTCTCGGCCACCGAGGTACGGGTCAGCCGCAGCGCGGTGGCCAGGGAGAGTGAGCCGAGCACGATGCCGGGCAGCAGCAGCGCGTAGAGGTCGGGGTCGGCGCCGGCGGTGGGCGGGAAGAGCTGCCACTTGACGCCCAGGAGGTACTGCGCCAGCGGGGCGAGCACGATGGTCGGGATGCCGAGCACCAGCAGGGTCAGCAGCAGGGTCGAGTTGTCGAAGATGCTGCCCCGCCGGATGCCGGCGAGCACGCCCGCGGTGACGCCGAAGATGACGGCGACCGCGATGGCGATCAGCGCCAGCTTGATGGTGACCGGCCAGGCGGCGGCGAGGATGTCGCCGATCGACCGCCCGGTGAGCGACTCGCCGAGGTTGCCCCGGAGCAGGTTGGCGATGTAGTCGAAGTACCGGTAGAAGAAGCCGCCGACCCCGGTCGCGTCGAGATGGTACTTCTCGGTGAGGTAGGCCCGCTGCGCGGCGGTGACCGGGCGCTCTCCGGCGAGAGCCTGGATGGGGTCACCCTGGCCGGCGAACATCAGCGCATAGACGATCAGTGTGGTCCCGAAGAAGGCCACGACCATCTGGAGCAGGCGCCGCACGATGAAGCGGAACATACTTGGCAGTCTCTCTGAAAAGGGGCGAACCACGTGGCGGGTCGGGTCACCCTCGCGATGACCCGACCCGCTGGCGTGGGTGTTACTTGACGGCCTCGATCTTGAGCAGGTTGACCCGGTCGAAGAGGTCCACCTCGACGTTCTTGACCTTGGTCGAGTGCCCGAAGTTGTTCTGGCCGAACCGCAGCGGGATCACCGGCAGGTCCTCCGCCAGCAGGTCCTCGGCGGCCTGGTACTTCTTGATCGCCTCGTCCTCGCTGGGGGCGCTGGCGCCCTCGGCGAGCAGCTTGTCGAAGTCCGGGTTGCGGTAGCCGTAGTAGTTCGACGAACCGTTGCTGCTGTACAGCGGGCCCAGGTAGTTCTCCATGGACGGGTAGTCCATGACCCAGCCCATCCGGAACAGGCCGACCGGCTGCTTGGCCTTGACCTTGGTCAGCAGGTCGGCGAACTTCGGCTCGGCGTTGCCGATGCAGTCCACGCCCAGGTTGGCCTTGAGCTGGTTGCAGGTGGCGTCGACCCAGTCCTTGTGGCCGCCGTCGCCGTTGTAGGACAGAGTGATCTTCGACGGGCCACCCGCGGCCTGGTACAGCGCCTTGGCCCTGGCCGGGTCGAACTCGCCCGCGGCGCCGATGGTGTTCTCCCGGTAGCCGGCGACCACCGGCGAGACGAAGGAGCGGGCCGGCTGCTGCGAGTCCTTGAAGATCGAGCGGGTGATCTCATCCCGGTCGATCGCCATCGAGATGGCCTTGCGTACGTCCGGGTTGCTGAACTCCTTCTGGAACGTCGGGAAGGCCAGCACCTGCAACGTCGACGCGGGGCTCTGCTGGAACCGGTCACCCAGATCGGTGGCGGCCGTCGAGAGGTTCTCGCTCGGAATGGTCTTGATCACGTCGAGGTTGTCCGACAGCACGTCCGCGTACGCCGCGGTCAGCTGCTGGTAGATGCGGAACTCGACGCCGGCCACCTTCGGCTGCTCGCCGGGGAAGGCGTCGTACTTCTCGACCTCGACCTTGGCGTCGTGCTGCCAGGTGCCCTTCATCTTGAACGGGCCCTGGCCGATCGGCGCCTGCTCGTACCCCTCGGCCAGCACGCCGGGCGCGGAGAAGGCGGCCTTCGGCAGCGGGTAGAAGGCGGTGTAGCCGAGCATCGACTTGAACTCGCTGTACGGCTCGGAGAGCCGCACGGTGAAGGTCAGGTCGTCGACCTTCTTCAGGCCGCCCAGCGTCTTGGCCGTCGGGTTCTCGCCCTGGAGGTCGTCGTACCCGGCGATCTTCTCGAAGAAGTAGCTGGAGTTCTGGCCGTTGGGGGCGTACGCGCCGTAGTTCCAGGCGTCGAGGTAGTTGTCGGCGGTCACCTGCTCGCCGTTGTGGAAGGTGTAGCCGTCCTTGAGCTTGATCGTCCAGGTGGTGTTGTCCTCGGACGTGACCGACTCGGCCGCGACCTCGTGCGGCTTGTTCGCCTCGTCGTAGTCGACCAGCGGGCTGAACAGGGCGGACAGCACCTGGGAGCCGCTCGTCTCGGTGGTGTTGGTCGGCACCAGGTGCTGCGGCTCGGCGATCTCGATCCGTACCGCCGCGTCGGGGTCGCTCTCGCCGGATCCGCCGCTGCCGCCCGAGCCGCAGGCCACCAGGCCCAGCGTCACCGCGAGCGGGAGGGCGGTCCAGGCGGCGAGCCTACGAACACGCATTGAGCCTCCTCATCTCCTTACGCTGCGCGATCAGGGCCCGGTGATGGGTAACTCTGCGCAACGATCGGCAACGGTAGGTCGTGTGCCGAGACTCGGCAACGTAGCGGTTGCGAAGGCGTAACAGAACGGGGCCCTGCTCCTTGTTGGGCCTGCTCGCCCGTGCTATGCGACCCGAAAATATCGGTCCTGGCCTGGTAAAACTTGGGTCTATTGGGTCGGCTCCGGCGGCTGTGGTCCCGTCTCGGGGGTGCGGAGCAAGATCGTCGGATTGTGGCTCTTCGTGCCCGGGCGTCCGGACTTGCTGTGTCGAGCTCCACAAGTCGTCACTCAAGGTGACTAACAACACGTCACAGAAAGTGATTTGGCGAGCGGGATTGCCGGCCCGGCCAGGTCGGGGCTGCCGGCGGTGCCGGCCGTGAGACGATCTGGTCGTGACGGCGACGCTTCTGGACGGCAAGGCGACCGCGGCAGAGATCAAGGACGAGCTGCGGGCACGGGTGAAGGCGCTGGCGGAACGGGGCACCGTGCCGGGGCTGGGCACGGTGCTGGTCGGCTCCGATCCCGGTTCCCAGGCGTACGTCAACGGCAAGCACCGCGACTGCGCCGAGGTCGGCATCGCCTCGATCCGTCGGGAGCTGCCGGCCGACGCCACCCAGGAGCAGGTCGACGGGACCCTCGCCGAGCTGAACGCCGACCCGGCGTGCCACGGCTACATCGTCCAACTGCCGCTGCCGGCACACCTGGACACCCAGCGGGTGCTGGAGCTGATCGACCCGGACAAGGACGCCGACGGCCTGCACCCGGTGAACCTGGGTCGGCTGGTGCTCGGCTACGACGCGCCGCTGCCGTGCACCCCGCGGGGCATCGTGGAGCTGCTCCGCCGGCACGACGTGGCGCTGCGCGGGGCCAACGTCGTGGTGGTGGGCCGGGGCAACACGGTCGGCCGCCCGCTGGGCCTGCTGCTCACCCGGCGTAGCGAGAACGCCACCGTGACCCTCTGTCACACCGGCACGCTCGATCTCGCCGCGCACACCCGCGCCGCCGACATCGTCATCGTCGCGGCCGGCGTGCCCGGCCTGCTCACCGCGGACATGGTCACCCCGGGTGCGGTCGTGGTCGACGTGGGCATCACCCGGGTGATCGGCCCGGACGGCAAGGGCCGCTACACCGGTGACGTGGACCCGGAGGTCGCCGAGGTGGCCGGCAAGCTGGTGCCGATGCCCGGCGGCGTCGGCCCGATGACCCGCGCCATGCTGCTAACCAACGTCGTAGAACGCGCCGAGATGTAAGGAGGGGTCCCTTCTTAACGCCTGCGGTAGAGGAAGGGCCCCCTATTAACACCCGCTGGGGGAGAACCCTCCGCCCCTGGCCCGATCGGTGCCAGGATGGCTGATACGGTCCGGAAAACCGACTGGTATCAGGGAGTGGGACGACCATGGGTAAGAAGGTCACTGTCGTCGGCGCCGGTTTCTACGGCTCCACCACCGCACAACGCCTGGCCGAGTACGACGTCTTCGACACCGTCGTGATCACCGACATCATCGAGGGCAAGCCCGCGGGCATCGCCCTGGACCTCAACCAGTCGCGCGCGGTCGAGGGCTTCGAGACCAGGATCGTCGGCGTCACCACCGGGCCGAACGGCGAGGGGTACGAGGGCATCGAGGGCTCGGACGTCGTCGTGATCACCGCTGGCCTGCCCCGCAAGCCGGGCATGAGCCGGATGGACCTGCTGGCGACCAACGCCAAGATCGTTCGTCAGGTCGCCGAGAACGTGGCCAAGTACGCCCCGAACGCCGTGGTCATCGTGGTCTCCAACCCGCTCGACGAGATGACCGCGCTGGCCCAGATCGCCACCCAGTTCCCGAGCAACCGGGTGCTCGGCCAGGCCGGCATGCTGGACACCGCCCGGTTCACCAACTTCGTCGCCGAGGCGCTCGACGTGCCGGTGAAGTCGGTACGCACCCTCACCCTCGGGTCGCACGGCGACACCATGGTTCCGGTGCCGTCGAAGAGCACCGTCGACGGCAAGCCGCTGCGCGAGGTCATGCCGGCCGAGCAGATCGAGGACCTGGTCGTCCGTACCCGTAACGGCGGCGCCGAGGTGGTGGCGCTGCTCAAGACCGGCTCGGCGTACTACGCCCCGTCCGCCGCCGCCGCTCGGATGGCCAAGGCCGTCGCGGAGGACTCCGGCGAGGTCATGCCGGTCTGCGCCTGGGTCGACGGCGAGTACGGCATCTCCGGCGTCTACCTCGGGGTCGAGGCCGAGATCGGCGCCCAGGGCGTCAAGCGCGTCGTCGAGACGGACCTGGACGCCGACGAGCTGGCCGCGCTGAAGGAGGCCGCCGAGGCGGTCCGCGCCAAGCAGGCCGACGTCGCCAACATGTGACCAACCGCCGCCGGAGCGCCCCACGACCACCCGGTCGTGGGGCGCTCGGCGTTACGGCGTAACGGGCGTCAGCCGTCGGTGACGTCGGCCGTGGGGCCGGTCCGCTCGGTGTCGATCAGGGCCGCCAGGCCGTCGAGGAGCCGGGCCAGGCCGAACTCGTACGCCTGATCGGGGTGGTAGGCGGCGTTCTGGGCCGCTCCCGCCGCGGCGCCGACCCGGACGGCGGTCGGGTACCGCTGCTCGTCGAGCACCTGGGCCAGCAGGGGCCCGTTCGCCGCCCACCACTCTTCGTCGGTCCAGGCGCTGTCCCGCCGGGCGGCTTGCGCCTCGGCCGCCGCCCGCGCCGCGGCGCGGACGAAGTCGAGGACGTAGGTCAACGCGGCGTCCCGGGCCACGTCGTCCAGGCCGGTGTCGTCGAAGGCGCGCAGCTCGTGCTCGTACTTGGCCAGCAGGCCCGGCCCGAGCGGCGGTCGGCCGGTGGCGACCTCGGCGGCCCAGGGATGGGCGGTGAAGAGGTCGCGGTTGGCCTGGGCGAGCGCCGCCACCCGGGTACGCCATGACCTGCCGGAGTGGTCCGGCCTGGGCATGCCCGCGTAGATCGCGTCGAGCATCAGGTCGAGCAGTTCGGCCTTGCCCGGCACGTACGTGTAGAGGGTCATCGGTGCCACCCCGACGGCCTGGGCGAGCGCCCGCATGGTCACCGCGTCCAATCCTTCGGCGTCCGCCAGCGCGATCGCGGCCGTCACGATGTCGTCCAGCGAGCGGCCCGGGCGTGGACCGCGTCGGCGGCTCTCGTCGGGCTGACGCCAGAGCAGTCGCAGGGTGTGGGCGGGATCTCCGCCTCCGGTGCGGTGGTTGGGCACGCTCCGATCTTCGCAGGCCAAATCATCGTACGCAGTACGTTGTACAATGTACGGAGTTTGTTTTCCACTCTCAGGGGGAGCGCGTGAACATCACCGCATCGGCGATCTCGCTCAACGTCGAAGACGTGTCGGCCTCGGCCGCGTTCGTCCAGCGGCACTTCGGATTCCGCGAGGAGATGGCGGCCGACGGGTTCGTCTCGCTGACCCGGGACGGGGTCGGCTTCAACCTGGTCTTCCTGCGCATCGGGCTGGCCACCCTGCAACCGGCGAGCCTGCTGGCGCAGCGGGCCGAGGGAGTGATCGTCGCCTTCGTGGTGGACGACGTCGACGCCGAGTACGCCCGGATCAAGGACGCCGGTGTGCCGATCACCACCCCGATCCAGACCGAGCCGTGGGGCGAGCGCTTCTTCCAGGTCACCGATCCCAACGGCGTGATCCTCCAGTTGGTGCAGTGGGTGCACAGCCCGGAGGCCGCCGACTGATCGCGGACGCCGGCATGTCCCGGGCCCGGCGGGGTATCCCTCCGCCGGGCCCGGCGGTCCCGTCCAGGCGGATCCAGTACGCTCGTACTGCTTGAGCACGAGTCCCCCGAGAGGAGCGCCGGCCGATGGCGAAGATCAAGGTAAACAACCCGGTCGTGGAGCTCGACGGCGACGAGATGACCCGGATCATCTGGAAGCAGATCCGGGAGCAGCTGATCCTGCCCTACCTCGACGTCGACCTGCACTACTACGACCTGTCGATCCAGCACCGCGACGCCACCGACGACCAGGTCACCATCGACGCCGCCAACGCCATCAAGGAGCACGGCGTCGGCGTCAAGTGCGCCACCATCACCCCGGACGAGGCCCGGGTGGAGGAGTTCGGGCTGAAGAAGATGTGGCGGTCGCCGAACGGCACCATCCGCAACATCCTCGGCGGCGTCGTCTTCCGTGAGCCGATCATCATGTCCAACGTGCCGCGGCTCGTGCCCGGCTGGACCAAGCCGATCATCATCGGCCGGCACGCCCACGGCGACCAGTACAAGGCCACCGACTTCGTGGTCCCCGGCCCGGGCACGGTGACCATCACCTACACCCCGGCCGACGGCTCCGCCCCGGTCGAGATGGAGGTCGCCAACTTCCCCGGCGGCGGCATCGCCATGGGCATGTACAACTTCGACGAGTCGATCCGGGACTTCGCCCGGGCCTCGTTCCGGTACGGCCTGGACCGCAACTACCCGGTCTACATGTCGACCAAGAACACCATCCTCAAGGCGTACGACGGCCGCTTCAAGGACATCTTCGCCGAGATCTTCGAGAACGAGTTCAAGGCGGAGTTCGAGGCCGCCGGCCTCACCTACGAGCACCGGCTCATCGACGACATGGTCGCCGCCGCGCTCAAGTGGGAGGGCGGCTACGTCTGGGCCTGCAAGAACTACGACGGTGACGTGCAGTCGGACACCGTGGCGCAGGGCTTCGGCTCGCTCGGCCTGATGACCTCCGTGCTGCTCTCCCCCGACGGCCGTACCGTCGAGGCCGAGGCCGCGCACGGCACCGTCACCCGGCACTACCGGCAGTGGCAGAAGGGCGAGAAGACCTCGACCAACCCGATCGCCTCGATCTACGCCTGGACCCGGGGCCTGGCCCACCGGGGCAAGCTGGACGGCACCCCGGCGGTCACCGAATTCGCCAACACGCTGGAGCAGGTCATCGTCGACACCGTCGAGGGCGGCCAGATGACCAAGGATCTCGCGCTGCTCATCTCGCGGGACGCCCCGTGGCTGACCACCGACGAGTTCATGAACGCGCTCGACGAGAACCTGGCCCGCCGCCTGGCCGCCTGAGCCCCGTCAGCACCCACCGAGCCCGCCAGCCCGAGGCGCTGGCGGGCTCGATGCTGGTCGCGGCCGGCAGGGAAGGGCGTGTCACGGTACGACACGCCGGAGCGCGTCACCCGAGCCGGCGCGCCTCGTTGACCTGGGTGGACGAGATGCCAGTCCCGTCCTGGAAGGTTGACCGTCGCCGAGCGGTACGAGTGCCCAGCAGCCAGCCTTCCCGGCTGTCGTGCACAGCCAGCCGTCCCTTCCCTGCGGGGGGCCCTGTCCCGGGCCCCCCGCGCCCTGCTTCCCGGGGCCCGCACCGGCCCGGTGGCCGGGTCAGGTGGCCCGACCGTCAGGCGGCGCGGAGCAGGGCGGCGGCCTGCTCCGGGGCGATGTCGTTGATGAAGACTCCCATGGCCGACTCCGAGCCGGCCAGGTACTTCAGCTTGTCGGCCGCCCGCCGGACGCTGAACAGTTGCAGGTGCAGATGAGCCAACTCGCGGTCGAGGCGCACCGGGGCCTGGTGCCAGGCGGCGATGTACGGCATGGGCGTGTCGAAGAGCCCGTCGAAGCGGCGCAGCAGGTCGAGGTAGAGCGGGCCGAAGGCGTCCCGCTCGGCGTCGGTCAGGGCCGGGATGTCGGGCACCGGCCGGTGCGGCGCGAGGTGCACCTCGAACGGCCATCGCGCCGCCGCTGGGACGTACGCGGTCCAATGGTCGTTCGTCGCCACCACCCGCTCGCCGGCCGCGCGTTCGGCGGCGAGCACGTCGGCGTAGAGGTTGCCGCCGCCGGTACGCGCGGCGTGCCGGCGGGCCGCGGCCAGCAGTGACCGGGTACGCGGCGTGACGAACGGGTACGCGTAGATCTGCCCGTGCGGGTGGTGCAGGGTCACCCCGATCTCCACGCCCCGGTTCTCGAAGCAGAAGACCTGCTCGACCCCGGGCAGCTCGCCGAGGGCGGTGGTCCGGTCGGCCAGCGCGTCGAGCACGGTGCGTACCCGGCGCGGTGGCAGGCCGGCGAAGGCGGCGTGGTGGTCGTCGGTGAAGCAGACCACCTCGCAGCGCCCCTGACCGGGCCGGGCCGCGGTGAACGGGATGATCTCGGCCGGCTCCTCGACCACCCGCCCGCTCAACGCCGGGAACCGGTTCTCGAAGACCGCGACGTCGTACTCCGGGGCCGGGATCTCGCTGAGCCGCTCGCCCGCCGAGGGGCAGAGCGGGCACTGGTCGGCCGGCGGCAGGAAGGTGCGGGTCTGCCGGTGCACGGCGAGCGCCACCCACTCGTCGGTGAGCGGGTCGTGGCGCAGCTGGGAGGCGGGCGGGGGAGGGGGCAGCTCGCGCCGGTCCGGGTGGTCCCGGACGGCGTCGTCCCGCTCGTCGAAGTAGATCAGCTCGCGGCCGTCGGCCAGCGTGATCGCCGTACGCCTCATCGGCGCGCCCCGTCGCCGGGCACCACGACCAGCTCGCCGACCCGGTCGGCGAGCAGCCGCCGGGCCTCCGGCGGCAACCGGTCGTCGGTGATCAGCACGTGGGCGTCGGCCAGCGGGACGATGGCGGAGATGCCGACCGTCCCCCACTTGGTGTGGTCGGCGAGCACCACCAGCCGGTCCGCCGCCGTCACCAGGGCCCGGTTCGTCTCGGCCTCCAGAAGGTTCGGGGTGGTGAAACCCGCCCGGTCGGTGACCCCGTGTACGCCGAGGAAGAGCAGGTCCAGGTGCAGGGTCCGGACCGCGCCGACGGCCAGCGGGCCGACCAGCGCGTCCGAGGGGGTACGCACCCCGCCGGTGAGCACCACCGTCTGGTCGTCGCGGCCCTGGCCGTGCAGGATCTCGGCCACCGGCAGCGAGTTGGTCACCACGGTCAGCGCCGGCACGTCGACCAGCCGGCGGGCCAGTTCGGCGGTGGTGGTGCCGGCGGAGAGCGCGATCGCCGCGCCGGGGCGGACCAGTTGCGCGGCGCGGGCCGCGATGGCCGCCTTCTCGCCCTGCTGGCGCACCGACTTGGCCTGGAAGCCCGGCTCATCGGTCGCGCCGGCGACGGTGGCGCCGCCGTGCACCTTAGCCAGCAGGCCGCGCTCGTGCAGCAGGTCCAGGTCGCGACGGATGGTCATGTCGGAGACGCCGAACTCGGCGGCCAGCTCGCCGACGCGTACCCCGCCGGTGGCCCGGACCCGGTCGAGGATCGCCGTCTGGCGCTGTTGCGCGAGCATCCGTCCCTCTCCGCGACTCACGTGAATGAACATCTTCAAACAGAGTCAAACACTAGCGCGGAGGAACGACCCTGTGAAAGGGGCGGCGCTCCCGGGATCAGAGGGGCGTCCGGCGCAGCTCCACCCAGCCGGTCTCGGTCAGGTGGTCCAGGACCTGCCGGACCGCCTCGTCCACGCTGATATCCGTGGTGTCGAGCACCAGGTCGGCGTCGGTCGGCTCCTCGTACGGGTCGTCGATGCCGGTCATCCCGGTGAGCAGGCCGGCCCGCGCCCGCGCGTACAGGCCCTTGCGGTCCCGCCTCTCGCAGACCTCCAACGGGGTGGCGACGTGCACCAGCACGAAGCCCGCTCCCGCCGCCACGGCCATCTCCCGGGCGGTCGCCCGAGCCTGGGCGTACGGGGCGATCGGGCAGCAGATGCCGATGCCCCGATGCCGGGCCAGCTCGGCGGCCACCCAGCCGATCCGCCGGACGTTGACGTCCCGGTCGGCCCTGCTGAAGCCCAGCCCCGCGGTCAGTTCGCGGCGCACCACGTCGCCGTCGAGCAGGGTGATGGTGCGCTCGCCCTCCTCGCGCAGGGCGTCGGCCAGGCCGCGGGCGATGGTCGACTTGCCCGAGCCGGAGAGCCCGGTGAGGAAGACCACCAGGCCCCGGTGCCGCCGGGGCGGCCGGGCCCGGGCCAGCTCCTTCGCCACCGCGGGCGGGGTGTGCCACTCGGGCAGCGGGAACCCCCGGTCCAGCAGGTCGTCGATCTCGCTCTGGGTGAGGGCCAGCCGCCGGTTGCGCGGCGGGATGTCCTCGCGCCAGCGCCACTGGCCGTCCCGGTTGTCGTACGCCAGCTCGCGCGGGACCAGCACCCGCAGCCCGGCGCCGGAGAGCATCTCGCCGGTGGAGAGCAGGTGGGTGACGCCGTACGCGGCGGAGACCCGGGCCCGCAGCAGGGCATCGCTGATCTCGTCACGCCGCCGGGCCAGCGGCACGGCGACCAGGGTCGCCGGCGGCATCCGGTCGCGGGCCGCGAAGACGCCGCGCACCAGCGCCTCCGGCGGCAGTCCGCCGGTGCCGTCCTCGCCCACCGGAATCATGATCAGAAGATGCGCGCCGAGGGTACGCACGGCGTGCGCGATCTGGGCCAGCTGCGGCCGGTGCAGCGGGCGGTCGGCGATCACCCCGAGCACCCGGCCCGGTGGCAGCAGCGCGCGGATCTCCTCCGGCGTGCGGCGCAACCGCTGGAACGGCCCGTGCCCACCGTCGCCGAGCCGCCGGACCTCGCCGCCGACCCCGGTCACGCCGTCGCGTACCTGCCACACGTCGGTCACCTCAAGTGCCGCCGCCGGTGCGCCCTCGCCGTCGGTGAGCACCAGTGTCCGGTGGTCCGGGTCGGCGAGGTCGAACTCCTGCACCAGCGCGCTGGGCACCTGGAGGGTCACCGCCACCGGCCACGGCGCGCCGTCGACGAGCCGGCCACGGCGGCTGACGGAGACCAGGTCGGCCCGGGTCATGAAGCCGGTCAAGGGTGCGTACGCGCCAGTCAGCAGCAGTTCCAGGTCCGCGAGCTCGCCGGGGCGCGGCGTGTACGCCGGCGCGTCCCTGAGTACCTCGTCGGGCAGCACCCACCCGTTGCTCATCAGACTCCCCACTCCGGCGACCGGCCCACAGTTTCGCAGCCGCCCGCCAATCGGTCGAGAGCGCCACTCCTGCTGGCCGTGGAGGGCTCCGCGGCCGGCCCACCAGCGCCGGCCGGTGCCGTCCGTCATGTCCAGTGTGTCGGGTGCGCGGGGCGTCGGTGCCGGGCGCGGGGCGTCGTCGGCCCGGTCGGTGCTACGGGGTCCGCACCGACTGCCGGCCGGTCACGCCCGGCCCGCGCCGCACCGCCTGCTCCAGCCGGCGCCGGATCGCCTGCTCCAGTCGCCGCCACAGGGCGGGCTGCCTCGCCGGCTGCCGCTTCCGCTTGTCGACCACCGTCGGATCGGCGCCGTCGACGGCACAGGAGAACGCCAACGGCAGCTTCGCGTCCAGGCTCCACCCGGCGCTGCTGACCCGGGCCTTCAACGTCCAGTCGCCCTGGGTGCGGCCAGCGTTGAGAGTGCGGAAGTCGACGGTCGCGGTGCCCCGGTAGAGCAGGTGCAGCCCGCCGGAGGGCGTCGGTACGCGGTCCACCTCGAAGCTCACCGGCAGCAGGAACTCGCCGTTGCCCCCGGCGTGCCGGGCGAGCACGTCCAGCCGCGCCCGACCCAGTTCGACGGTGCAGTCGAGCAGCTCGGCGGGCACCTCCTCGACGGGCAAGACCAGCCGGTCGCGCCCGTCGGAGTGGGCGTACGCCAGGGGCTGGTCGCCGTCGCGGAGCTGACCGGTCAGCGTGACGGTCACCGTCGCGCCGGTCACCGCGTACCCCTGGAGGCGGGCGCGGGCGCGGATGCCCGCCTCCCACTCGGCCAGCCGGCGCAGGTCGGCGACCCGGCCCTGCGCGGCCAGGCCGGCGATGGTCCGCAGCACCGACGGCAGCCCGGCGGCGACCCCCGGCGCGAACCGCTCCCGGATGGTCTGCCGGATCTCGGTGACGACCTGGTCGACCCAGTCCGGCGGGGCGTTGCGCAGCCGGGCGCCCCGCAGCCGTCTGGTCATCTCGGTGCGCAGCCACCGCCGGTGCAGCTTGTCGCGCAGCGGGCCCGGCTCGGTGTGCGCGTCGACGATGTCGAGCACCTCGCGCAGGCTGCCGAAGTACGCCGCCGGCACCATCCGGGTAGCGGTCAGGCTGCCGCCGTCCGGCCGTTTCCGGTGGTGGTAGCAGGTGTAGTCGGAGAGCACGCAGGTGCGGCGGGAGAGCAGGTAGGCCCGGACGACCAGGTGGTGGTCCTCCAGCCGCTTGCGGCCCTCCTCCGGGAACCGCAGGCCGTGCCGGAGCAGGAACGCCCGGCGGAACATCTTGTGGCAGGTGAGGCTGTCGATCAGCGGTGCGTTGTCCAGCGTGGCGTCGGGGTGGTTGACCCGGAACAGGCCACGGGGCACCGACCGGCCGTGCCCGGCCATCCGGCCGATGGCGATGTCGGCGTCGTTCTCCCGGGCGTACGCGTACAGCCGTGCCAGGGCCTCGTCGGCGAGCCAGTCGTCGTCATCGACGAACTGGACGTACTCCCCACGGGCCAGCTCGACGCCGAGGTTGCGCGGGCGGGACGGCCAGCCGGAGTTTTCGATGTGCCGCACGCGGAAGTGCGGATGGGCGGCGGCCAGCTCGTCCAGCCGGGCCGGCGTGCCATCGGTCGAACCGTCGTCGACGAAGATCACCTCGAAGTCGGTGGCCGGCATCGACTGGCGTAGCAGCGAAGCGACGAGCTGCTCGACGTGCGGACCCGGGTTGTACGCCGGGACCACCACGCTCACCTTCGGAACGCCAGCCGCCATGACCCCCTCCGTAGCCTTCAGTGATCGAATCAACCCGTACAGTGACACCACTGTCTATCAGATGCTGCCGTCCCTAGGGGATCCGCCCCTGCCAGGATCAGGGGAATCGGGGGTCGCCTCCGGAGTCCGCGACGTGGTCCGCCGGCTCTAGGCTGTTGGCGTGACATTGATCGCAACCGAGTCGTTGACGAAGGTCTACGGCGGGAGCGTCACCGCGCTGGCCGACCTGACGGTCGCAGTCGAGCCGGGGATCGTCGGTCTGGTCGGCGCCAACGGCGCCGGCAAGTCGACCCTGATCAAGCTCCTGCTCGGACTGCTGACCCCCACCCGTGGCCGAATCCAGGTGCTCGGGCTGGACCCGGCCACCGACGCGCCGGCGGTGCGTGCCCGGGTCGGCTACATGCCGGAACATGACTGCCTGCCGCCCGACCTCTCCGGCGCCGAACTCGTCACCCATCTGGGACGGATGAGCGGCCTGCCACGTACGGTCGCCCGGGAGCGGGCCTCCGAGGCGCTGCGCCACGTCGGGCTGCACGAGGAACGCCATCGCCCGGTGGGCGGCTACTCCACCGGCATGAAGCAACGGGTCAAGCTGGCCCAGGCCCTCGTGCACGACCCCGACCTGCTGCTGCTCGACGAACCCACCAACGGCCTCGACCCGGCCGGCCGGGACGCGATGCTCGCCCTGGTGCACCGGATCGGCACCGAGTTCGGCATCTCCGTGCTGGTCTGCTCGCACCTGCTCGGCGAGGTCGAGCGGATCTGCGACACCCTGGTCGCCATCGAGGGCGGGCGGCTGCTGCGGGCCGACCACATCGCCGCGATGACCTCGGCCACCGACGTGCTCGCCGTCGAGGTCAGCGAGGGCACCGACGACCTGGCCGCCCGGCTGGCCGCGCTCGACCTGCCGGTGAGCCGGGAGGGGCGGCTGCTCCTCGTCCCCCTGGCCGACCAGGCCACCTACGACCTGATCCTCGGCGCGGTGGCCGAGCTGGACCTGCCGTTGCATCGGCTGGACCAGCGCCGGCACCGGGTGGCCGAACTCTTCGCCCGGAGGGAGAGCAGCCATGCCTGAGCCGACCGGCGTCATCCACGACATCGGCTACCAGCGCTACACCGGCCCCCGGCTCGGCCGCCGGCAGGTCTTCGGCGCGCTCTACCTGCACGGGGTGCGGACCACCTTCGGGTTCGGGCGCAGCGCCAAGGCCAAGATCTTCCCCTGGCTGGTGGTCGGCATCGTCATCATGGTGGCCGGCGCGGTGACCGCGATCAGCAGCCAGATCGGCGAATCGGTCATGACGTACGCCCAGTTCGCCGACGCGATGAGCTGGCTGGTCATCTTCTTCGTCGCGGTGGCCGCGCCCGAGCTGGTCTCCCGCGACCTGCGCAGCGGGGTGCTCCCGCTCTACTTCTCCCGGCCGCTGCCGCGCGCCGACTACCCGCTGGCCAAGTTGCTCGCCCTGGTCACCGCGCTCTGGCTGCTGCTCGGCGCGCCGCAGCTGCTGATGTTCCTCGGCGCCGCGTTCACCGCCGACGGCATGCGCGCGGTCTGGGACGAACTGCTGGACCTGCTCCCCGGGCTGCTCTACGCCGGGCTCTGGGCGGTGGTCTTCGCCGCGGTCGGCCTGCTGGTCGCCTCGCTGACCGGCAAGCGGGCCTTCGCCGCCGGTGGGATCGTCGCCGTCTTCCTGATGACCACGCCGATCGTCGGCATCCTCTCGATCCTGCCCGCGGAGGCGGCGAACCAGCTGGCCGGCGTCGCCTCCCCGTCCACCCTGGTACAGGGGGTCGGCATCTGGGCGCTGCGCGACCTGCTGATCACCGACGAGAACGCCGGCATCCCCGACCTCGGCCCGTTCGGCCCGGTGTACGCGCTGGTCGCCGTCGCGCTCGTGGCCGCCTGTGTCGCCCTGCTGCTGGCCCGCTACCGGAAGGTGGCCGCACGATGACCGCGATCGACTCCGCTGCCCCGACCGCCACCACCACGAGCACGCTCGACCTCGCCGGGGTCTCCCGCTGGTACGGCAACGTGGTCGCGGTCAACGACGTGAGCATGAGCCTCGGGCCCGGGGTGACCGGCCTGCTCGGCCCCAACGGCGCGGGCAAGACCACGCTGCTGCACATGATGGCCGGCTTCCTCGCCCCGTCCCGGGGCACGGTCACCCTGGACGGGCGGCCCACCTGGCGCAACCCGGACGTCTACCGGCGACTCGGGCTGGTCAGCGAGCGGGAGGCCGTGCACTCCTTCCTCACCGCGTACGAGTTCGTGCTGGCCACCGCGAAGCTGCACCGGCTGCCCGACCCGCAGGGGGCGGCCCGCCGGGCGGTGGCCCTGGTCGAGCTGGAGGGCGCGCAGGACCGCCGGATCGGCACGTACTCCAAGGGCATGCGGCAGCGGGCCCGGGTGGCGGCGGCGCTGGTGCACGACCCGCAGGTGCTGCTGCTCGACGAGCCGTTCAACGGCATGGACCCGCGCCAGCGGCTGCACATGATGGAGCTGCTGCACTCCCTCGGCGACGCGGGCCGCACCATCCTGTTCAGCTCGCACATCCTGGAGGAGGTCGAGCAGGTCTCCGGCACCGTGCAGGTGATGGTCGCCGGCCGGCTCGCCGCCTCCGGCGACTTCCGCACCATCCGCCGGCTGATGACCAACCGGCCGCACGTCTTCGCCATCCGCTCCACCGACGACCGGGCGCTGGCCGTGGCCCTGATGGCCGAGCCCTCGGTGACCGGGGTCGAGCTGGGCCGCGACGGCCTGACCGTGCGGGCCGGCGACTACGGCGCCTTCACCCGGATGCTGCCGAAGGTCGCCCTGGCCGGCGGCATCCGGGTGCGACAGCTGCTGCCCGAGGACGAGTCCCTGGAGAGCGTCTTCTCCTACCTGGTGGAGGCCTGATGTCCACTGTCTCCTGGATCACCGCGCGTGGCCTGTTCGGGCGTCGCCGGTTCCTGATGTTGCTGCCGCTTCCGGTGCTGCTGGTGGCGCTGGCCGTGATCTCCCGCGGCCTGGGGGTGTCGCCGGCCGACTGGGGCCCGCCGGTGCTGGTCGGCCTCGGGCTGGCCGTGGTGCTGCCGGTGGTCGCCCTGATCGTCGGCACCGGCGTGCTCGGTGCCGAGATCGACGACGGCACCGTGGTGCACGTGCTCACCACCCCGCTGCCGCGCTGGCAGATCGTGCTGCCGAAACTGGCGGTGGCGGCCGGGGTCACCGCGGTCACCGTCGCGGTGCCGATGTTCGCCGCGGGGCTGCTGGCCAACTCGCCCCGCCTCGGCCTGGCGCTCGCCGCCGCCTCGTCGGTCGGTGCGCTTGCGTACTCGGCGCTGTTCGTGGCGGTCAGCCTCCTCACCCGGCGGCCGGTGCTGCTCGGCCTGGTCTACGTGCTGATCTGGGAGGGGCTGCTGGGCAACGTGATCGACGGCACCCGGGTCCTCTCCATCCAGCACTACGTGATCGCCCTGGCCGACCGGATCGCCCCGACCAACCTGCTCGACACCACCGTCTCCGCGTCGCTGGCGGTGGTGATGACCGCGCTGATCAGCGTCGGCTTCACCCTGCTCGCGATCGACCGCCTGCGCTCCTTCTCCGTAGCCGGCGAAACCAGCTGAGATGCAAGCAGGGGCCCCCTATTAACAAACGCCGAACTCCTCTTCGGCGCCCGTTAATAGGGGGCCCCGCCTATACACCAGGCGTTAATAGGGGGCCCTTCCTTACATCTCAGAAGGCGCAGGCGATGACGAGTTGGGGGGTGCGGTCGGGGAGCAGGTCGAGCTTGCCGATGTGGCCCGCCGCGCGCAGGTCGTCGACGACCAGGGTGAGCTGGTCGAGCAGGGCGGCCGGGCCGAGCGCCTCGGCCAGCGGCACTCCCGCCTTCATCGACAGTTTGCGCTCGGACTTGGCCCGGCGGACCTGCCCCAGCGCGTCCGAGGCCAGTCGCAGCAGCTCCGGGTCACCGTCGCCGTGGATTGCCCGGCCCACCTCGTACGTGGTGGGCCACGGCGCCCGGTGCACCGAGCCGTACCGCCACCAGGACCACACCTCCTCGGTCGCGTACGGCAGTACCGGGGCGAAGAGCCGCAACTGCACCGAGAGCGCGGTGGCCAGCGCCGCCCGGGCCGAGTCCGCCCCGGCACCGCTGCCGTAGGCGCGCTCCTTCACCAGCTCGATGTAGTCGTCGCAGAACCGCCAGAAGAACGACTCGGTGGCCTGCAACGCCGCCGTGTGGTCGTACGCCTCGAAGGCGGCGCTGGCCGTGACCACCACCGTGGCGAGTTCGGCGAGCATGGCCCGGTCCAGCGGCTCGGTCGCCGGGGCACGCAGCGCGTCCGCGGCGCCCAGCCCGAGCGCGAACCTCGACGCGTTGAGCAGCTTGGTGGCGAGCCGCCGGCCGACCTTGATCTGCGCCGGGTCGAAGGCCAGGTCGGTGCCGGGTCTGCCGTTGGCCGACCAGTAGCGCACCGCGTCGGAGCCGTGCTGCTCCAGCAGCGCCATCGGGGTGACCACGTTTCCCTTGGACTTCGACATCTTCTTGCGGTCCGGGTCGAGGATCCAGCCGGAGAGCTCGGCCGTCCGCCAGGGCAACGTGCCGTGTTCCAGGTGCGCGCGGACCACCGTGGCGAAGAGCCAGGTCCGGATGATCTCCTGGCCCTGCGGACGCAGGTCCATCGGGAAGACCCGGCGGAACAGCTCCGGATCGCGTTCCCAGCCCCCGGCGATCTGCGGGGTAAGCGACGAGGTGGCCCAGGTGTCCAGCACGTCCGGGTCACCGGCGAAGCCGCCCGGCAGGCCGCGCTGCGACTCGTCGTACCCGGGCGGGGCATCCTCGGACGGGTCGATCGGCAGTGCGGACTCCTCCGGCGTGAGAGGGTGGGACCAGTCCGGCTCGCCAGCGTCGTCGAGCCGGTACCACACCGGCACCGGCACCCCGAAGAAGCGCTGCCGGCTGACCAGCCAGTCGCCGGTCAGGCCGCTCACCCAGTGCTCGTAGCGGTGCCGCATGTGCTCCGGCACCCAGCGCAGCTCCCGCCCCCGGGCCAGCAGCGTTTCGCGCAGGTCGGCGTCCCGTCCGCCGTTGCGCAGGTACCACTGCCGGGTCGAGACGATCTCCAGAGGCCGGTCGCCCCGCTCGTAGAACTTCACCGGGTGGCTGATCGGGCGCGCCTCGCCGACCAGGTCGCCCGCGTCGGCCAGCAGGTCCACGATGGTCCGCCGGGCCCCGTTGACGCTCTGCCCGGCCAGCGCCGCGTACGGCTGCGCGGGCACCCCGGCCGGCGGCTCCGGCAGCAGCCGGCCGTCCCGGCCGATCACCACCCGGGTCTCCAGCGCCAGCTCCCGCCACCAGGTCACGTCGGTCAGGTCGCCGAAGGTGCAGACCATCGCGATGCCGGTGCCCTTGGCCGGCTCCGCGAGCGGGTGCGCGCGCACCGGCACCTCGACCCCGAAGACGGGGGTACGCACGGACGTGCCGACCAGCTCCGCGTACCGCTCGTCGTCGGGATGGCAGACCAGCGCCACGCAGGCCGGCAGCAGCTCCGGCCGGGTGGTGTCGATCAGCACCTCCCGCCCGCCGGGGGCGTGGAACCGTAGCCGGTGGTACGCGCCGGGGCGCTCCCGGTCCTCCAGCTCGGCCTGGGCCACCGCGGTGGCGTAGCCCACGTCCCAGAGCGTCGGCGCTTCGGCCTGGTACGCCTCACCCCGGGCCAGGTTGCGCAGGAACGCCCGCTGCGAGGCGGCCCGGGCCGCCGGACCGATCGTCGTGTACATCAGGGACCAGTCCACCGAGAGCCCGAGCCGCCGCCAGAGTGCCTCGAAAGCCTGCTCGTCGGAGCGGGTCAGCCGCTCGCACAGCTCGATGAAGTTGCGCCGGGGGATCGGGGCCGGGTCCTTGCGGGCGGCATCGTCCACCGGCGCCTCCGGCGCCCGCCACTCCGGGTCGTACGGCAGCGACGGGTCGCAGCGCACGCCGTAGACGTTCTGTACCCGGCGCTCGGTGGGCAGCCCGTTGTCGTCCCAGCCGATCGGGTAGAAGACCGTCCGGCCGCGCATCCGCTGGAACCGGGCGATCAGGTCGGTGTGCGTGTACGAGAAGACGTGCCCCATGTGCAGTTCGCCCGATACGGTCGGCGGCGGGGTGTCGATCGCGTATACGTCCGACCGCTGCTTGCTGCGGTCGAACGCGTACGTGCCCTCCTCCTGCCAGCGGCGCGACCAGGTCTCCTCGAGCCCGTTCAGGGTCGGACGCTCGGGGACGCCGGTGCGGGCCGTCCTCGCCGTATCGGTCATCCGTCGATCGTAGGCACCGGCCGGCGGGCGAGCACACCAATACCTACAGCGGCGGGTCGCGTACCTAGAGCAGTGAGTCGCGCCACCGGCGGTGCAGGTCGGCGTACCGGCCGCCGTCGCTGATCAGCTTGGCCGGTGGGCCGTCCTCGACGATCCGGCCGCCGTCGAGGACCAGGACCCGGTCGGCGGTCTCCACGGTGGAGAGCCGGTGCGCGATCACCACCGCGGTCCGGTCGCGCAGGATGGTGCCGAGTGCGTGCTGCACCAGGCGCTCGGTCGGCACGTCCAGCGACGAGGTGGCCTCGTCCAGGATCAGCACCGCCGGATCGGCCAGGAAGGCCCGGGCGAAGGCGACCAACTGCCGCTGCCCGGCGGAGAGCCGGCCGCCGCGCCGGTGCACGTCGGTGGCGTACCCGTCGGGCAGCGCCGCGATGAAGTCGTGCGCGCCGATCGCCCGGGCCGCGGCCTCGACGGCGGCGTCGTCGGCGTCCGGGCGGCCGAACCGGATGTTCTCCGCCACGGTGCCGCCGAACAGGTGGGTCTCCTGGGTCACCAGCACCACCGTCCGGCGTAGCTGCGCGTCGGCGACCTGGCGCAGGTCCACGCCGCCGAGGGCGACCGTGCCGGCGGCCGGGTCGTGGAACCGGGCGAGCAGCTTGGCCACGGTCGACTTGCCGGCGCCGGTCGGCCCGATCAGCGCCACCGTCTGCCCGGCGGGGATGGTGAGGTCCAGCCCGGTCAGGATCTCCGCCTCCGGGCGGTAGCCGAACGAGACCGCGCGGAAGGTGACCGCCCCGCGGGCCCGGCCGCGGGGCAGCGGCACGGGTCGCACCGGCTCGGCGACCGCGGGTCGCTCGTCGAGCACCCCGGCGAGCTTCTCCAGCGCCGCCGTCGCCGACTGGAGGGAGTTGTAGAACTGGCTCAGCTCCTGCATCGGCTCGAAGAACCGGCGCAGGTAGAGCAGGAAGGCCGCGAGCACCCCGACCCCGGTCTCGCCGCCCAGCACCCGGGCCCCGCCGTAGCAGAGCACCACCGCCACGGTGACGTTGCCGATCAGCTTGATGCCCGGCGAGTACGTCGCGATGAGGCGGAAGGCGTGCCGGCTGGACCGGCGGTAGTCGTCGCTCACCGAGGCGAAGATGCGCTGGTTGCGTGGCTCCCGGCGGTACGCCTGCACGGCGCGGATGCCCCGCATCGACTCGACGAAGTGGACGATGACCAGGGCCATCGCCTCCCGGGTGCGCCGATAGGCGGCGGCGGACGCCCGGGCGAACCAGCGGGACAGCCAGAACAGCAGCGGGAAGGCGAGCAGGGTCACCGCGGCCAGCGGCAGGTCCAGCCAGAGCAGGATGCCGGCCACCGACACGATCGTCAGGGCGGCCATCACGAGGCTGTCGACGCCCCCGTCGACGAGTTCGGCGATCGAGTCGATGTCACTGGTCAACCGCGAGATCATCCGGCCCGAGGTGTACCGCTCGTGGAAGGCCACCGGCAGGCGCAGGAAGTGCGCGTACACCCGCTGGCGAAGGTCGAGCAGGACGGCCTGGCCGATCCGGGCGGAGAGGGTGAGGAAGCCGCGCCGGGCCGTGTACTCGATGCCGGTCGCGGCGGCGAACGACACGGCGACGGCGATCAGCGGTCCGGGGCGGCCGGCCCGCAGCGGCTCGATCGCCCGGTCGATGCCCAACATGACCAGGTACGGCCCGGACATGGCCGCGGCGTTCTGGGTCAACAGCAGCGCGACCGCGGCGCCCAACCGGGCGCGGTGCGGGCGCAGCACGTCGTTCAAGAGCGACCGGCTGCGGGCCCGTAACCGGGCCACCGCCTCGGGGCTGGACTCCTCGGCGAGGCTGCGGTCGGCGTGCGGATCGGGAGCGACCCCCCGCCAGTAGGTCGAGTCGGATCCCGTCGCCGTCGACCCGCCCGCCGGGCCGCTGCCGGGCGGTTGGTGGGTCGGGCCGCTGCCGGCGGTCACGAGCGCACCAGCGGGGTACCGCCGGGCGTCGGGCCGGATGGCGTCCGGGGCGGCGGCACGGTGGCCGGCTCGGCCGAGAGCAGCGCACGGTACGCCGGCACGGCGGCCAGCAGCTCGGTGTGCCGGCCGACGGCGGAGATCCGGCCCTGCTCCAGCAGCGCGACCCGGTCGGCGAGGGCGATGGTGGACGGCCGGTGCACCACCAGCAGCGCGGTCAGGTCCCGCAACACCCGCTTCAACGCCGACTCCACCGCCGCCTCGGTGTGCACGTCGAGCGCGGAGAGCGGATCGTCGAGGACCAGCACCGCGGGCCGGACGAGCACCGCCCGGGCCAGCGCCAGCCGCTGCCGCTGGCCGCCGGAGAGCGACAGGCCCTGCTCACCCAGCCGGGTGTGCAGGCCCCACGGCAGGGCGTACGCGAACTCGGCCCGGGCCAGGGCGAGGGCCGCCCGGACCTCGTCCTCACCGGCGTCGGGCCGGCCCAGGGTGAGGTTCTCCCAGACCGACATGGAGAACAGCGTCGGCTCCTCGAAGGCCACCCCCACCAGCCGGCGCAGCGAGGCCAGCCGCAGGTCGCGCAGGTCGTGCCCGTCGAGGGTGATCCGGCCCGCGCCGACGTCGTGCAGCCGGGGCACCAGGGAGAGCAGGGTGCTCTTGCCGCTGCCGGTGGCGCCGACCACGGCCAGGGTCTCGCCGGGTTCGACGGTCAGGTCGACCCCGCGCAACACCGGGACGGTGGTGCCCGGGTAGCGGAAGGTGACCGCCTCGAAACGGAGCCGTCCGCGTACCGCCGAGCGGGCCAGCGCGATGGCCCCGGGCGCGTCGACGATGGCCGGCGGGGTGTCCAGCACCTCCTGGATCCGGTCGGCGGCGGTCGCCGCCTCCTGCCCGTTGGCGATGATCCAGCCCAGTGACTGCACCGGCCAGATCAGCATCAGCTGGAGGCTGACGAACGCGACGAACTGGCCGACGGTGAGCCGCCCGTCCGCGACCGCCGCCGCGCCGGCCACCAGCACGATGCCCAGGGTCACGTTGGGCACCAGGTCGAGCCGCGCGGAGGTGCCGGCGAGCAGCCGCCCCTTGGCGATCCCGGTGTCTTGCAGCGCCCGGGTGCCGGCGGTGAACCGGGCGGCCAGTTGCGGCCCCCGCCCGTACGCCTTCATGGTGCGCAGGCCCAGCGCGGTCTCCTCGACCAGCGTGGCCACGTCGCCCTGCTGGTCCTGCATCCGCCGGGACGCGGCGTGGTAGTGCCGGCCGAACCGGCGGGCGATCAGGAACAGCGGCACCGCGCTGGCCGCCACCAGCAGGCCCAGCACCGGATGCAGCCGGATCAGCAGCACCACCACGCTCAGATAGGTGACCAGGTTGAGGACGAGGAAGAACAGGCCGAAGGAGAGGAACCGGCGCAGCACCGACAGGTCGCTGGTGATCCGGGAGAGCAGCTGACCGGAGGGCCACCGGTCGTGGAAACTGGTCGGCAGCGCTTGCAGGTGGGCGTAGACGTCGTCGCGGATGACCGCCTCCATGGCCACCGAGGAGGACGACTGCACCCAGCGCCGGATGAAGATCAGTAGGGCCTCGGCGAGCCCGAGCAGCAGCGCCAGCCCGGCCAGCCGATACAGGCCGGCCAGGTTCCCTTCGGCGACCGGCCCGTCGACCACCCGCTGCGCCACCAGGGGTACGGCGATGCCCGCCGCGGTGGCGGCGAGCCCGGCCAGCATCAGCCAGCTGAACTCCACGATGTGCGGACGCAGGTAGGAGCGCAGCCGCCAGAGGTTGCGCAGCGGATGTCGATGATTCTCACCCCGGTCGGCCGGGTCGCCGTCGCTCCCCGCAGCCACTACCCGACGGTAGCGGCAAATGGGAGCGCTGCCGATGTCGGCTTGTTGTCAGCCGCGTCGCTCATGGTCGAGGAGCCACTGCTTCACGGGCAGCCCCCAGCGGTAGCCGCCCAGCGTCCCGTCGGTACGCAGCACCCGGTGGCAGGGGACGAAGAGGGCGGCGGCATTGCGGGCGCAGGCCGCCGCGGCGGCGCGCACCGCGGCGGGGCGGCCGGCCAGGCCGGCGTACGCGGTGTAGGTGACCGGTTCGCCCGGCTTCACCTCGCGCAGCACCCGCCAGGCGTGGGGCAGGAACGCCCCGCCGCTGTGCTGCTCGACCGGAACCCCGTCGATCGCGGTCAGCTCACCGTCGAGATACCCGGCGACGGCCCTGGTGATCGCACCGAGTTCACCCCGCTGGCGCAGCTCACCGTGGAGGCTGGGGTGGACCAGCGGCAGCAGGCTCGCCGGGTCGGCCGTGAAGCCGGCGGCCCGTACCGCGCCGTCCGGGCCGGCGAGAACGCTGAACGCGCCGACAGGCGTGTCGATGCGGGTGCCGTCGATGATGATGTTCTTCACGATCTTCTCCCAGGTCGGTTCGGTGCTGTTCGTCCAGTTCGGAGTGGTGCGGTCGGCCCGGGTCGGACGGGTGCTGCTCGCCAGAGCCGGAGCACCGCGTACGACCGCCAGGGGCGCCAACGGGCGGCGTACGCGTCGAGGGCCTCCGGTCCGTCGGGCAGGCCGAGGGCGCTGGCGCCCCGGCGTGCCGCGAGGTCTGCGGCGATGAAGACGTCCGGGTCGCCGAGCGCGCGCATCGCCACGTAGCCCGCCGTCCACGGGCCGATCCCGGGGACCGCGGCCAACTGCCGCGCGGTCTCCGCCCGATCCCCACCCGGCTCCAGGTCCAGCTCGCCGCCGGCGACCGCCCGCGCCAACGCCCGGATCGTCTCCCGCCGCGCCGCCGGCATCCGAAACCCGGCATCCGCCACCCGTAACACCTCCTCCGGGCTCACGAATCCCCGCAGCACCGCACCCCCGGCCCCCGCGCCGTCGATGAGGTTCTGGTCATCCAGCGAGCCGGTCCCGACGCAAACTTCTTGATCAACAGCGCCGGGGCCGGGGACGGCGGTCAGGAGGTGGGTGAGGGTGGTGCGGGCGGAGGTCAGGGAGACCTGCTGGGTGGCGATGGCGCGGACGGCCATCTCGAAGCCGTCCACCGCACGCGGGACCCGGACGCCGGGCTCGGCGGCCACCACGGCGGCCAGCGCCGGATCGGCCCCGAGCGTCTGGTCGACGGCGACCGGGTCCGCGTCGAGGTCGAACAGGCGCCGGCAGCGAGCCACGGCGGGGGCCAGGTCGCGCAGGTCGGTGAGGCGCAGCGTGGCGGCCACGTGCCCGTCCGCCGGGGTCAGGGCCGCCTCGCCGGTGCCGTGCGGCAGCCGTAACCCCCGGCGGTACGTCCCGGCGAGCACCTCGTCCACCCCCGGCAGCGCGCGCCGGGCCAGGAAGTCGAGCAGCGCGGCGGCGTGCAGCGGGGGTCGGTACGCCAACCGCAGGGTGACCGTGCCCGCACCGCCGTTGGCCACCCGGCGACCGGTGCGCAACTGCGAGGGCGCCACGCCGTAGACCTCGCGAACGGTGTCGTTGAACTGCCGCACGCTGCCGAATCCGGCGGCGAAGGCGACCTCGGCCATGCCCAGGCCGGTGGTCTCGATCAGGGTACGGGCGGTCTGGGCGCGCTGGGCCCGGGCCAGCGCCAACGGCCCCGCCCCCAGTTCCGCGCGCAGCATCCGGTGCAGGTGTCGCTCGGTGTACCCGAGTCGGGCAGCCAGCCCGGGCACCCCGTCCCGGTCGACCACCCCGTCGGAGATCAGCCGCATCGCCCGGCCCACCACGTCGGCGCGCACGTCCCACTGCGGAGAGCCGGGGGCGGCATCCGGGCGGCAGCGACGGCAGGCGCGCAGCCCGGCCCCCTGGGCCGCCGCCGACGAGGGGAAGAACCGGACGTTCTGCCGCTTCGGCGTCACCGCCGGACAGGACGGCCGGCAGTAGATCCCGGTCGAGGTCACGCCGGTGTAGAACCAGCCGTCGAACCGCTGGTCGCGGCTGTCGACGGCCCGGTAGCAACGCTCGAAGTCCAGTTCCACACCACCGATAATGCGCCCCCTCCCACCCCCCATCTGGCGCTTTTCAGACCTGGCTGTAAGGAGGGGCCCCCTGTTAACGCCTGAGGTAGAGGAGGGGTCCCTTATTAACACCGGTCGGGTTGGCTCCGGCCGGGGCAGTGGTACGGCCCGGGTGGGACGGGCTGTGGGGTTGTGCCGGGCGGCGCCGGGCCGCCGGGGAAGTGTCGGTTGTGGTCGGTAGCGTGCGCCCATCAACTCAAGAAGGGGCGCGGCGATGGCGAGCGTGGCGGGACCGGCAGCGTCGAGGGACGGGCACCCTTCGCCGAGCGAGGTCATGGTCCAGCGCCTGTACGACCGGATGCGGGCAGTCGCCCCCGCTGCGGTCGGCGCCATCGAACGGGACCGCGCCGGCGACCCGGGCCGGGCCTTCGGCGACACCGCCTGCGGCCGCCTGCTGCGCTCCCTGGACCGTGACGGCGTACGGGCGCTGGGAATGTGGGTGCACCACTGGTGCATGCGCTTCTACGACGACGACACCCGGGCCGCGCTTCGGCTGCTCAGGGAGATCGCCGGTCGCCCAGCGCTCGGCTGGACGGCCGACGAGGTCCACTGGATGCTCCGCGAGTCGCACGCCGCAGGCCCGGCCGCCGATGCCCGCTTCATGCTGCCGCTGGCCGCCGCTGCCGAGCTGGCTCCTGGCGCACTACGGATCGATGCCGTGGTACCCCGTCAATCCAGCCCGCCCCACCGAGCCTGACCCACCACCCAGCCCAGCCCACCCCGATCCCCGCCCAGCCCATCGCGCCCCGCCGGCCTGCCCCGCCTGGCCTGGTCGCGGCCGCACGTGAGCCCATCGTGCCCGGGGGCGCTCGGCATCAGCCCCGATCGGTGGCGGCTGAGCTGCTCGACACGCCGGCCGACCGGCTGCACAGCTGTTACCGATCAGCGGCTGTCGTCGCAGGGCCGTCGGCGGAGGGCAGCGAAGCGGGCGGGGGCGGGGAGGGGCGGCGCAGCGCGTCGAAGACCTGGGCCAGTTCGGCGGCGTCCTCGCCGGCGTGATGGGTGTGCGGCAGGTCGGTGAGGCCCAGCTGGCGCTTGATGGTGTCCTTCCGGGTCTGCGACCACTCGCAGCCGGAGCGTCCCATCCAGTAGCTGCGCAGGTCGACGCCGCCTCCGGTGACACCGAACGGGCTGTGGCCCACGAACCGGACGAAGTACCAGTGGACGAACATGCCGTCCCAGACGGCCGGGGCGGCGAGGAACACCGGCCGGCCGACCTTCCGCAGCCCGTTGACCCAGGACGCGGCGGCGCTCATCGCCTGCTCCGCGGTGGGCGCGGCGCGTAGCAGCCGGTCCCGGTCGAGCCCGGAGACGGCGAGCGCCTGCGGGACGTACTCGTCGGAGATCGGCTTCAACTCGGTGTAGAAGGTCAGCTCCGGGTGGCCGGCGACCGCCATGCCGAGCGAGATCATGCTGTACGGCCCGGGGATCGGCCCGTCGGCCTCAACGTCGACCGCGACGTACAGTTCCGGCAGCCGGCTCATCGTGCCTCCCGAAGTCGCTCGCGCCGGGGCAGGTTAACAACGTCAGGGGAGCCTGGCTGCGCCCGGACGTCAGGCATCGGCGTAAGCTGGCTCGTCGTGAGTCTCACCATCGGCATCGTCGGCCTGCCCAACGTCGGCAAGAGCACTCTGTTCAACGCGCTGACCAAGAACGACGTGCTCGCCGCGAACTACCCGTTCGCCACGATCGAGCCCAACATCGGCGTGGTCGGGCTGCCGGACGAGCGGCTGGACAAGCTCGCCGAGATCTTCACCTCGCAGAAGGTGATCCCCGCCCCGGTGTCGTTCGTCGACATCGCCGGCCTGGTGCGTGGTGCCTCGAAGGGGCAGGGTCGCGGCAACGCGTTCCTGGCCAACATCCGGGACGCCGCCGCGATCTGCCAGGTGGTGCGGGCCTTCTCCGACCCGAACGTGGTGCACGTCGATGGCAAGGTCTCCCCGGCCGACGACATCGAGACGATCAACACCGAGCTGATTCTCGCCGACCTGCAGACCCTGGAGAAGGCGCTGCCCCGGTTGGAGAAGGAGGCCAAGCTCCGTAAGGACCGGGCCGCCGCGGTGACGGCCGCGCGTAAGGCCGTCGACGTGCTGGACGGCGGCACCACCCTCTACACCGGCGCGGCCGCGGCCGGGATCGAGCTGGAGCACCTGCGGGAGCTGCATCTGCTCACCACCAAGCCGTTCCTGTACGTCTTCAACGTCGACGAGGCCGAGCTGAACAACGCCGATTTCCTCGACGAGCTACGGGCGCTGGTCGCCCCGGCCGAGGCGGTCTTCATGGACGCCAAGATCGAGTCTGAGCTGGTGGACCTGCCCGAGGAGGAGGCCCGCGAGCTGCTGGAGTCGATCGGGCAGTCCGAGCCGGGCCTGGACCAGTTGGTCCGCGTCGGCTTCCGGACGCTCGGCCTGCAGACGTACCTCACCGCCGGCCCCAAGGAGGCGCGGGCCTGGACCGTCCCGGTCGGCGCGACCGCGCCGGAGGCCGCCGGGGTGATCCACTCCGACTTCCAGCGCGGCTTCATCAAGGCCGAGGTCGTCTCCTTCGCCGACCTGGTCGAGGCCGGCTCGATGGCTGCGGCCAAGGCGGCGGGCAAGGTCCGCATCGAGGGCAAGGAGTACGTCATGCAGGACGGCGACGTGGTCGAGTTCCGCTTCAACGTCTGAGCCGCCTCGGGATTCTGCGCGGCTGCCGGTGTCGTGGCCAGGCTGGTGATCAGCCCGGCCACGGTGCGGTTGTCGCGGCCTGCCGCGTTTGAAAGTTCAGCTGGCCCGGAGGGCGTCGTCGACGCCGCTCTCCCGGCGGCCCAGGTGCACCGGATCCCGGCCGGAGAGCACGTCCACCGCGGCCTTCAGGCTGGCGCCGTACTCCCGGGTCGAGCTGATCCGCCAGGTGCGGTGACTCAGCTCCCGGGCCGTCTCGTCGCCGACGCCGACGGCGTCGACGCCGAGGTGCCGGCAGACCGTGACGGCGCGGGCCAGGTGGAACGACTGGGTCACCACGGTGGCCCGATCCACGCCGAAGATCCGCTTGGCCCGGGCACACGAGTCGTACGTGTCGAAGCCGGCGTAGTCCAGCACCACCTTCTCGACCGGTACGCCCCGGTCGACCAGCCAGCGCTGCATCGCCTCGGGCTCGTTGTATTCATGGCGCATGTTGTCGCCGGAGACCAGGATCGCCTTGACCTTGCCGGTGGCGTACAGCTCGCGGGCGATCTCCAGTCGGGCGGTGAGGAACGGCGCCGGGGTGCCGTCCGCCTGGACCCGGGTGCCCAGCACCAGGGCCACCGGCGCCTCGGGGACCGTCTCCGCCGTGAACAGCCGCCCATCGGCACCGGACCGGATCCAGCTCACGCTGGCCCAGCTGGCGATCGCCAGCAGCACGGCACCGATCACACCGGCCAGCATCGCCCGGCGCAGCCAGCGGCCCCGGCCGCCGTCCCGTACCCGTCGCAGGGTGGTCGCCAGGGAGGTACGGATCGACATGCGGATCATTATCCCAGGCCAGCGCGAGCGCGCCCCCGGTCAACTCGGGAGCCCCTACGTCGGGGCTGGTCAGCTGATGTAGTGCAGGATCACGTTGTGCACGTGGTGGCTCTTCTGGTCGCCCCGGAACTCCACCTCGTAGGTGTGGGTGCCGACGTGGATGGCGATCGCGCCGGTGGAGAAGAACGAGCCGCCCCAGGACTTGTTGCTGACCACACTCACGCTGGTGATCTTCGAGTACGGGATGCTGGTGATCGCGTACCGCTTGCCGATGAACGAGCGGTCCTGGATGATCACGCGTCGGTCGGTCAGGCCGATGAACCCGGTGCCGGTGCCGACGGCGTCGTAGACGGCGATGATCTGTTCTCCGTCGAGCAGGCCGCTCTGGATCTGCTGGAACTGCTCCTTGCGGTCGTACGTCGCGTTCGCCATGGTCCCCACGGTAGGTGGGCCGTGCCAGGCGGCTCGATCAGGACGCGGTGACCGTGCGGTACGCGTCCTCGATGCGGGCGGCCAGCAGAACCTCGCCCTCGGTGAGTGGAGTGCTGCCGTGCCCGACGCAGATCTGGGTGTGGTCGGCGCGCCGGCTGATCTCCGGCCGCAGGTGCAGCGCGTCGGCGACCACCTTGACCCGTTCGGTCAGCGCCGCGTGCTGGGTGTCGTCGATGACCAGAGTGCGCCGGATCTGCTCACCCTCCCGCGTCCACCCGTTCAGTAGGGTGAGGGCGTCGCTGAGGTAGTCGTGTTTCGCCCGACCGCCGAACAGCGCACGCATCACCGCGCCTCCCAGGCTTCGTTGCCGGCTTGTGGCCAAATCGTCGCCGCCCCGTGTCTTGTCAGTGCCTCTAGTCTTACGTCGGATTGGAGGGTGTGTCCACGCCCACACTTCCGGGTATTCCTGACCTGATGGTCGGCCAAGGTACCCAAACCGCCGATTGATCTGGCACGCTGGACGGCCGTGCGGACCGAACGGGCGAGTGGCGGCGGGCAGGCCGCCCGGCGGGATCTGAAGGTGATCGTCGGCGCGGCAATCATCGATGGTGGTCGGGTGCTGGCCTGCGCCCGGTCCGCTCCGCCCGAGGTGGCGGGCATGTGGGAGTTCCCCGGCGGCAAGGTCGAGCCGGGGGAGAGCGAGACCGTGGCGCTGGCCCGCGAGTGCGCGGAGGAACTCGCCGTACGGGTCGAGGTCGGCGAGCGGGTCGGCCGTAACGTCCGGATGGCGCACGGCCGGTCGGTGCTCAAGGTGTACGCGGCCCGCCTGCTGCACGGCGACCGCCCGCAGGCGCTGGAGCACCAGGAGTTGCGCTGGCTCTCCGCCGCCGAGCTGGACACCGTCACCTGGCTCCCCGCCGACGCCCCCATCGTCGCCGCCCTCCACCTCCTACTCACCCTCCGAACGAGGGCGAATGGGGGCGGGGGCCGCAGCTGATGCCGCAGCCCCCGCCCTTGGTCGAGCTGTCAGTGCTTGTCGTCCTGCTCCGGGTGGGCGAAGTTGAGGTGCTCGGGGGGGAGGGGGAAGGTGACGTCGTCGCCGAAGGGGGAGGGGGCGGCGGCGCGGTCGAAGGTGAGTTCGGTCAGCGGCAGCCTGCCGTTCGCGTCGACGGCGGGGGCGGTCGGGTGGGGCACCTCACGGTGCCAGTTGACGCCCTGCTGGGCCTGGGTCTCGGCGGCGGAGTCGTGCGAGCCGCCCGCGTGCGAGTGCGCACCACCGCCGGTGGCGTGCGAGTGCACCGCACCCGGGGAGTGTTCGCTGGTCACGAAGGTCTGAGGCACCTGACCCCTCCGGAAGATTTTGCTACCGAGCCATACGAGTGGATCGTACCTGCGGTCGACGACCCGCTCCTTCATGGGGATGATCCCATTGTCGGTGATCTTGATGTGCTCGGGGCAGACCTCGGTGCAGCACTTGGTGATGTTGCAGAAGCCCAGACCCTGCTCGGACTGCGCGTACTCCTTGCGGTCGGTCCTGGCGTCCAGCGGGTGCATGTCCAGCTCGGCGGCGCGGATGAAGAACCGTGGCCCGGAGAAGGCCGGCTTGTTCTCGTCGTGGTCGCGGATCACGTGGCAGACGTTCTGGCAGAGGAAGCACTCGATGCACTTGCGGAACTCCTGCGAGCGCTCCACGTCGACCTGCTGCATCCGGTAGTCACCGGGCGCCACGTCCGCCGGGGGAGCGAAGGCGGGAGTCTCCCGCGCCTTCTCGTAGTTGAACGACACGTCGGTGACCAGGTCCCGGATGACCGGGAAGGTACGCAGCGGGGTCACCGTGACCGTTTCGTTCTCCTCGAACGTCGACATCCGGGTCATGCAGCCGAGCTTGGGCATCCCGTTGATCTCCATCGAACAGGAGCCGCACTTGCCGGCCTTGCAGTTCCACCGGCAGGCCAGGTCGGGCGCGTCGGTGGCCTGCAACCGGTGGATCACGTCGAGGACCACCTCACCCTCGTTGACCTCGACCATGTAGTCCTCAAGGTCGCCGCCGTCGGCGTCGCCCCGCCAGATCCGGAACTGGCGCTTCGTACCCATCAGCGGTTCTCCTTCTCGGCAGCGTCGGCGTCGGCGGCAGCGTCGGCGGCGGTCAGGGCGTCGAACTCGGCCAGCTCGGCGTCGGTGAGGTACTTGGAAAGCTCCGCGCGGTCGAACAGGCTGATCAACTCGCTGCGCATCTTCGGCAGCGCCTTGCGCTCCAGCCGGACGGTGTCGCCGTCGAGCGAGCAGACCAGGTTGACCTGCCGCCACTGGGGATCCATGGCGGGGAAGTCCTCCCGGGTGTGGCCGCCGCGTGACTCGCGGCGTTCCAGCGCCGCCTTGGCGGTGCACTCCGAGACGACCAGCATGTTGCGCAGATCCAGCGCGAGGTGCCAGCCCGGGTTGTAGCGCCGGCCACCGGCCGCGCTGACCTTCGCCACCCGTTCCCGCAGCTCGGCCAGCCGGACCAGCGACTCCTCCAGCTCGCCCGCCCGCCGGATGATCCCCACCAGGTCCCCCATCACCGCCTGGAGGTCCTGCTGGAGGGTGTACGGGTTCTCGCCGGTGTCCCGCTGCAACGGGGCCAGCGCGGTCTCCACCGCGGTCTCCACCGCGGCCACCTCCACCCGGGGCCGGGCGGCGAGCTGGTCGACATAGGTGGCCGCGTGGCCGCCCGCGCGCTTGCCGAAGACCAGCAGGTCGGAGAGGGAGTTGCCGCCCAGCCGGTTGGAGCCGTGCATGCCGCCGGAGACCTCGCCGGCCGCGAACAGGCCACGCACCGAGCCGTAGGCGGCACCGCTGTCCGGGTCGACCTCGACGCCGCCCATCACGTAGTGGCAGGTCGGGCCGACCTCCATCGGCTCCTTCGTGATGTCGACGTCGGCCAGCCCCTTGAACTGGTGGTGCATCGACGGCAGGCGACGGCGGATCTCCTCGGCCGGCAGCCGGGAGGCGATGTCCAGGTACACGCCGCCGGCCGGGGTGCCCCGGCCCGCCTTGACCTCGCTGTTGATCGCCCGGGCGACCTCGTCACGGGGCAGCAGCTCCGGTGGGCGTCGGTTGTTGTCCGGGTCGGTGTACCAGCGGTCCGCCTCCTCCTCGGTCTCCGCGTACTGCTTGCGGAAGACGTCGGGGACGTACTCGAACATGAACCGCTTGCCTTCGGTGTTCTTCAGGATGCCGCCGTCGCCGCGTACCGACTCGGTGACCAGGATGCCCTTGACCGAGACCGGCCAGACCATGCCGGTGGGGTGGAACTGGAGGAACTCCATGTTGATCAGGGTCGCCCCGGCCCGCAGCGCCAGCGCGTGGCCGTCCCCGGTGTACTCCCACGAGTTCGAGGTGACCTTGTAGGAGCGGCCGACGCCGCCGGTGGCGAGCACCACGGCGGGCGCCTCGAAGAGGACGAACTCGCCGGACTCCCGGTAGTAGCCGAACGCGCCGGCGACCCGGTCGCCGTCGAGCAGCAGCTCGGTGACGGTGGTCTCGGCGAAGACCTTGATCCGCGCGTCGTACGAGCCGTGCTCCCGCTTGTCCTCCTGTTGCAGGGAGACGATCTTCTGCTGGAGGGTGCGGATCAGCTCCAGGCCGGTCCGGTCACCGACGTGCGCCAGCCGGGGGTACTCGTGGCCGCCGAAGTTGCGCTGGGAGATCTTGCCGTCCTTGGTGCGGTCGAAGAGCGCGCCGTACGTCTCCAGCTCCCAGATCCGCTGCGGCGCCTCCTTCGCGTGCAGCTCGGCCATCCGGAAGTTGTTGAGGAACTTGCCGCCCCGCATGGTGTCCCGGAAGTGCACCTGCCAGCTGTCGCGGCTGTTCACGTTTCCCATGGCCGCGGCGGCGCCGCCCTCGGCCATCACCGTGTGCGCCTTGCCGAACAGCGACTTGGAGATGATGGCGGTCTTCTTGCCGGCCAGCCGGGCCTCGATCGCCGCGCGCAGGCCGGCGCCGCCGGCCCCGATCACGACGACGTCGTAGTGGTGTCGCTCGATCCGAGTGGTCGCGCTGGTGTCCTGGTGAGGATTGGTCATGTCAGGGGCCCTTAGTTGATGAACCGCAGGTCGGAGATCCACCCGGCGGCGACCGACATGACGTAGAAGTCGGTCAGCGCCAGCGTGCCGAGGGTGATCCAGGCGAGCTGCATGTGCCGGACGTTCAGCCAGGAGACGTAGCCCCAGGCCCGGTAGCGGACCGGATGCTTGGAGAAGTGCTTCAGCCGCCCACCGATGATGTGCCGGCAGGAGTGACAGGAGATGGTGTACGCCCAGAGCATCACCACGTTGCCGACCAGGATCAGGTTGCCCAGGCCGAAGCCGAAGCCCTCCGGGCTGCGGAAGGCCGCGATCGCGTCCCAGGTGTTGATCAGCGAGATGATCGCGGCGAAGTAGAAGAAGTACCGGTGCGAGTTCTGCACGATCAGCGGGAACCGGGTCTCACCGCCGTAGGAGGCGTGGCCGTCGGGCACCGCGCAGGCCGGCGGCGAGAGCCAGAACGACCGGTAGTACGCCTTGCGGTAGTAGTAGCAGGTGAGCCGGAACAGCAGCAGGAACGGCAGGGTGAACGCGGCGTCCGGGATGATCCACCAGCCGGGGAGGTACTGCCCGAAGTGCGACGCCTCCGGGATGCACCGATCGGTCACGCACGGGGAGTAGAACGGCGTCAGGTAGTGGAACTCCTCGACCCAGTACCACTTGTGCATGAAGACCCGGACCGTCGCGTACGTGATCCACGCACCGAGCCCGATGACGGTGACCAGCGGGGCAAGCCACCAACGGTCCGTACGCAACGTCTTCGCCGTGATGGCGGCGCGTGCCAGCGCCCCCCGCGGCTTCGTTGCCGATGATGTCATTCGCGTCGTCTCCCTGACGGGGCCCGTTCATGGGCGGCGGAACACTTTCCGGTCGGCACGCGGAGCGGCGATCCCGACCCCGCTTGCCACGCCATGCGCACACCAACGACCGCACCGGCGTACCGGAGCAGCTAAGTGACACACGTTACGCCGATCTAGGCGGGCCGTCCGCGCAAGGCAGTGTCCCGTGTGTCCCGCCCTTTGGAAACCCTCCCTCCATGATCAATATGTGAGCGTCCGAAAAAGATCGACCAGCGGCGGACGAAGCCGTCAGCCGGACGCTCCGCCGGTGAAGTTCCAGGAGGCCAGTCGCAGCGACGGCGCCTCCCACCAGACGCCGTCGGTACGGTCCGGCTGGCGTGCCGCGCGTCGCCCCACCTCCAGCACCGCGCCGGGCCCGAGCGCTCGCGGGTACGACTCGGTGAAGCGCAGGTCGCGGACCGCGCCGGTGACCTGGCCGTCCTCGATCAGCCACAGTCCGTTGCGGGTCAGGCCGGTGACCACCAGACTCTTCGGATCGAGCACCCGGATGTACCAGAGGTCGCTGACCAGCAGGCCCCGCTGCACCCGGGAGACCAGGGCGGCGGTGTCCGCGTCGACCACCGCCCCGGCCGCCGACGCCGCCCGGCCGCCCGCACCCGACGTCGCGGCCGTCGCCCCCGCGATGCCGGCCATGCCCGCCGTGCCGGCCGGGGCGAGGCGCAGGTTGCGCGGGATCGGACCGAAGGTGCTGCTGCCGGTCCAGGCGTGGCCGGTCGACTCGGCGTCCACCCCGGCGGCGCTGCGGCGGTCGTGCGCCACTGCCGCGGTGGTGCCCGCGTCGACCAGCGTCAGCGCCCGGGTCGGCGTGCCCTCCAGGTCGAACGGCAGCCCGGAGCCGCCGAGTGGATCGTCGACCAGGGTCAGCGCCCGGTCGAGCTGGGCCACGCCGGGCCGGGCGAACGACAGCCGCTCGGCGTACCGCTTGCCGTTGAAGCCGTACCAGGCCAGGTTCTGTAGCAGGTCCGCGACGGCGGCCGGTTCCAGCACCACCGGGTACCGCCCGGGGGAGAGCTCCACCGGGTCGGCGGCGGCCCGTGCCTTCGCGGCGGCCCGGCGCCCCAGCTCGGCACCGTCGAGGTCGACCAGCCGATCGACACAGTGCCGGGCCGTGCCGTCCGCGCCGCCGGCCCGGGCGATCCCGTCCATCGCCGCCTCGGCCATCCGCCCCTGAGCGCAGTGCCCGGCCGAGTTCGCGAACCCGGTCGCGTTGGCCGTCGTGCGGCAGTAGCCGGCGGTCGACAGGCCGCCGGCCGCGCCGACGAACGCCCGGACCAGCGCCGCCCGCTCGTCCGGCCCGGCGTGGGCCGTGGCCGCGTCCCATCCCGACGTGGTCACCGGCGTGGGCGGGGTGAGCCCGGGCCAGGCCGGGTCGGGCGGGCAGAACCGCGCCGCCGCGAGCACCCGCTCCACCAGCGCGCGCAGGCCGTCGGCGTCGACCACGTTGCCGCCGCCGGCCACGGTGCGTCCCGCCATGTGCACCCGCAGCCGGACCTCCACCACGGACTCGGCGACATTCTGGTGGATCGTGGAGTTGGCGAACCGGGTCAACGCCAGCTCGGCCCGGCTCACCCGCACCTCGGCCTGCGCGGCAGGCCCGCCCAGCCGGGCGACCAACTCCACCACCTGACCGGCGATCTCCAACTCGGTCATGCACGCACCCCCACCCGGACGTTGCGGAACCGGGCCGGCGCGGCCGGGTGGCCGGTGTGCCCGACCTGGCCGGGTTGACCCTTGCCGCAGTTCGGCGTGCCCCACGAGATGATCTCGGAGGAGAGCATGTCCATCGAGCGCCAGAACAGCGGGCCGATGCCGGTGTACGTCGGGTTGCGCAGCATCCGCCCGCGCCGGCCGTTGCGGATCTCCCACCCGATCTCGCAGCCGAACTGGAAGTTCAGCCGCTTGTCGTCGATGGACCAGGACCGGTTGACGTCCATCAGCACCCCCCGGTCGGTGGCGGCGACGATCTCCTCCAGGGTGTGTGGACCGGGATCCAGGCCGACGTTGGTCATCCGTACCATCGGCAGCCGTGCCCAGCCGTCGGCGCGTACGCTGCCGCCGTAATCGAGGCCGGCGACGGCGGCCGAGTCCCGCCCGGCCAGCACGCCCACCCACCGCCCGGCGCGTACCGCGTCGCGCCTGACCGCCGGTGAGCCCTCGTCGTCGTAGCCGAAGCTGCCCAGCGCGCCCGGGATGGTCGGGTCGATGGTGATGTTCATCAGCTCGGACCCGTAACGCAGCGAGCCGAGCTGGGCGAGATCCAGCCAGGAGGTGCCGGCGAAGGCCGCCTCCCAGCCGAGGATGCGGTCCAGCTCGATGGCGTGCCCGACCGACTCGTGGATCTGCAACGCCAACTGTTCGCCGCCGAGGATCAGGTCGGTCTCGCCGGTCGGGCAGAGCGGCGCGGTCAGCAGCGCCCGCGACTCCTCGGCGACGCGTGCCGCGTGGGACGCCAGGTCGAGGGAGTCGACCAGCTCCCAGCCGGTGGTGCCGTACTGGCCGCGGTAGCTCGGCCAGGACCGACGCTGCGTCTCGCCGTCACCGATGGCGGTCGCCGAGATGCCGCCGCCGCACTCGCGGATGTGCTGGTCGATCCGGTGGCCCTCGCTGGAGACGAACCACTTCGCGGTGTCCCAGACCTGGTAGAGGCCCTCGGCGAGGTCGGCGCCGTGGTCGGCCATGGTGCGGGTGGCGGCCACCAGCAGGTCGCCCTTGGTGGCGAGGGAGACGCCGAGCGGATCCACCTCGCAGGGCGAGGACCAGCTCCCGGTGGCGGGTGGGGAGGGGACCAGGTGGACCGGCGGGCCCGCAACCAGGCCGCTCGCGGCGGCGGTCCGCGCGGCCCGATGGCCGGCGTCGCGGGCAGCCCGGTCGGAGAGCTCCGGTACGGCGTGGAAGCCCCAACTCGACCCGACCAGCGCGCGTACGCCCAGCCCGACGCTCTCGTCCTGGGTCAGCGCCTCGACCTCGCCGTTGCGGGCCGACATCGACTCGTAGCGCCGGTGCATCACGCGAGCGTCGGCATACCGGGCGCCCGCGTCCAGCGCGGCCTGCACGGCGGCGCCAGCCGCATCGAACTCGCTCATGACCCGACCCTAGGCGAGCCCGGCGACAACCGTCAGGCGAGCAGGTCCTCCGGCCGGATGATCGTCACCTCCACCTCGTCCGGCGTCATTCTCGTTCTGGTCGCTGCAACCATGGCCGCACTCTTGGTGCGCGGGGTGGGCGGCGGAGACGGTGGTGGCGGTAGGTTTCCTTCGCCGGGCGGAGGGAGGCGATCGTGGACCCTTACCTGCTAGTGGAGGACCTGCGGGTCAGCTTCGCCACCGCCGGTGGGACGGTGCGCGCGGTCGACGGGGTGTCGTTCGCGGTCGAGCGCGGGCGCACCCTCGGCGTGGTGGGCGAGTCCGGCTCGGGCAAGAGCGCCACCGCACTGGCGATCCTCGGCCTGCACGACCCCCGGCGGGCCACCGTCACCGGTGAGATCACCGTTGCCGGCCGTCGGCTGGTCGGCCGGCCGGAGGCGGAGGTACGCCGGCTGCGCGGCCGGAACCTGGCCATGATCTTCCAGGATCCGCTGTCGGCGCTGCACCCGTACTACCCGGTGGGCCGGCAGGTCGCCGAGGCGTACCGGGTGCACCATCCGCGGGCCGGGCGGGCCGAGGTGCGCGGGCGGGTGGTGGAGACGCTGGGCCGGGTCGGGATCCCGGAGCCGGAACGGAGGTACGGCCAGTACCCGCACGAGTACTCCGGCGGCATGCGGCAGCGGGCGATGATCGCGATGGCGCTGGTGAACGATCCCGATCTGCTGATCGCCGACGAGCCGACCACGGCGTTGGACGTCACCGTGCAGGCGCAGATCCTGGACCTGCTGGCCGACGTGCAGGCCGAGTTCCACACCGCGATCGTGCTGATCACCCATGACCTCGGTGTGGTCGGTCAGATCGCCGACGACGTGCTGGTGATGTACGCCGGCCGGGCGGTCGAGCAGGGCAGCGTCGAGCGGGTGCTGCGCCGGCCCCAGCATCCGTACACCTGGGGGTTGCTCTCCAGCGTGCCGTCGCTGCACGGCGACGCCGACGCGGACCTGACGCCGATCCCGGGTCACCCGCCGAGCCTGATCGACGTACCGGCCGGCTGCGCCTTCCACCCGCGCTGCCGGTACGCCGGACAGACCGGCGGCCGGTGCCACGCCGAGCTGCCTGAGCTGCGCCCGGCCGGCGCCGCCGGGCACCGGGTCGCCTGCCACCTCTGCGCCGAGGACCGGACCCGGCACCATGCCGCGGACGTCACCCGGGCGGAGGCGGCCCGGTGACGGCGAGCGGCGACGGCGCGGAGCCGTTGCTGCGGGTACGCGGGCTGACCAAGCACTTCCCGGTACGTCGCGGCCTGCGCCGCGGCGGCCTGGTACGCGCGGTGGACGGGCTGGACTTCGCGGTGCGGGCGGGTGAGACGCTGGGCCTGGTCGGCGAGTCCGGTTGCGGCAAGACCACCACCGGTCGGATGCTCGTGCGGCTGCTGGAGCCGACCGGGGGCAGCATCGAATTCGCCGGGCGCGACATCACCCACGCCGGCCGGCGTGAGCTGCGCCCGCTGCGGTCGGACCTCCAGATCATCTTCCAGGACCCGTACGCCTCGCTGAATCCCCGGCACACGGTCGGCCGGATCATCGCGATGCCGTTGCGGGTCAACGGGATCGTTCCGCCCGGCGGGACGAAGGCCCGGGTGCGGGAGCTGATGGAGCTGGTCGGCCTGAACCCCGAGCACCACGACCGGTACCCGCACGAGTTCTCCGGTGGCCAGCGCCAGCGCGTCGGCATCGCGCGGGCGCTGGCACCGGGGCCCCGGCTGGTGGTGGCCGACGAGCCGGTCTCCGCGTTGGACGTCTCGATCCAGGCCCAGGTGGTCAACCTGCTGCGGGACCTGCAACGCGAGCTGGGCCTGGCCTTCGTCTTCATCGCCCACGACCTGGCCGTGGTCCGGCACTTCTGCCAGCGGGTCGCGGTGATGTACCTCGGCCGGATCGTCGAGATCGGTGACCGGGACGACATCTACCGGCGGCCGCAGCACCCGTACACCCGGGCGTTGCTGTCGGCGGTGCCGGAGGTGACGCGGCTCGGCCCGGCCGGGCGGATCCGGCTCTCCGGCGACCTGCCCGCCCCGCCGCCCCCGCCCTCCGGCTGCCGGTTCCGAACCCGCTGCCCGAACGCGCGCGACCGGTGCGCGGTCGACGCGCCGGCCCTGGTCCGGCGCGCTGCCGGCACCCAGGCCACCGCCTGCCACTTCCCGGAGGCCGGGCCACTCGGCCCGCTGCCGGCGAGCATGGCGGGGCTGCCGGCGGGCGTTGCCGGGCTGCCGGCGGGCGTGCCGCAGGCCCGGCTCCCGGCGGGCTCGGCCGACCGGGAGGGGAGGCGTCGGCATGAGTCGGTCGCGGGTGGACGGGGCGGCGCTGGCCGGGATCGGGGCCGGTGCGGAAGGCGGTGGGTCCGGCGCGCCGCCGGACCGCCGGATCGTCGGCCGCTCGCCCGGGCAACTCGCCTGGTTGCGGCTGCGCCGTGACCGCACCGCGCTGGTCAGCGGGGCGATGCTGGTCCTGTTCGTGCTGGTGGCGCTCGCCGCGCCGCTGATCGAACTGGCCTACGGGATCGGCCCGCGCGACCAGTTCCAGGACAGGCTGGACCTCTCCGGCACGCCGCTCGGCTACGCCGGCGGCGTCTCCGGCGAACACTTCTTCGGGCTGGAACCCGGGCTCGGACGGGACATCTTCATCCGGCTGGTGTACGGCCTGCGTACGTCGTTGTTCATCGCCGTCACGGCGGCGGTGCTCACCGGCGCGATCGGCGCGGTGCTCGGCGCGCTCGCCGGCTACCTCGGCGGCTGGCTGGACGCGGTGGTCAACTGGGTCACCGACCTGACGCTCGCGCTGCCCTTCCTGGTCGTCGCGCTGGCCCTGACCCCGACGTTGACGCTGCGCTTTCACGGCCAGCGGGACGCGGTGCCGCCGGCCTTCGGGGTCGGGGTGCTGATCGCCATCTTCGCCGTCTTCGGCTGGACGGGCACCGCCCGGCTGGTCCGCGGCCAGGTGATCGCACTGCGCGAGCGGGAGTTCGTGGCGGCGGCAAGGGCCAGCGGAGCCGGCCTCGGCCACATGCTGTTCCAGCAACTCCTGCCGAACGTCTGGGCACCGATCCTGGTGTCGTTCTCACTCGCCGTGCCACAGTTCATCACCGGCGAGGCGGCGCTGTCGTTCATCGGCGTCGGGTTGACCGAGGAAACCCCGAGCTTCGGTCGGATGATCTACCAGAGCCTGGACCACCTCCAGACCGGTCCGGCATTCGTCTTCTTCCCCGGCGTCACGATCTTCGCGCTGGTCCTCGCCTTCAACCTGTTCGGGGACGCGCTCCGCGACGCGCTCGACCCGAGGTGAGAGCAGGCCCTGATGGTGCGTTTCCTGGTCCGGCGGAGCATCTCCGCCGTACTCGCCCTCTTCGCGGTGAGCGTGCTGACCTTCCTGATGTTCTTCGCTTTGCCCCGCGACCCGGTCACCGGGATGTGCCCGAAGAACTGCAACCCGGACCGGCTGGAGCGGGTGCGCCAGGAGTTGGGGCTGCGCGATCCGTTGGTGAGTCAGTACGCGGGCTACATGAAGGGCATCGTCGCCGGACGGGACCTCGGCGGCGCGCAGGGCGGACGCTGCGACGCCCCCTGCCTGGGCTGGTCGTACGCGAACAACGAGGCGGTCACCGACACCATCGCCCGGGTGCTGCCGGTGACGGTGAGCATCGTCCTGCCGGCGGCGGTCCTGTGGCTGCTGCTCGGCGTGGGTCTGGGCATGCTCTCCGCGCTGCGCCGGGGCAGCTGGCTGGACCGGGCGGCGATCGGCTTCTCGCTCGCCGGTGCCTCGTCGCAGCTGTACTTCGTCGGCGCGGTGCTGCTGCTGGTCTTCGTCTACCGGCTGCGCTGGCTGCCGGTGCCGGGCTACACGTCGCTGTTCGAGGATCCGGTGCGCTGGGCCAGTGGGCTGGTGCTGGCCTGGTGCTCGCTGGCCTTCCTGTTCTCCGCGATCTACGCCCGGCTGTTCCGGGCCCAGATGCTGGAGACGCTGAGCGAGGACTTCGTCCGTACCGCGCGGGCCAAGGGCCTGACCAGGACCCGGGTGTACGGCCGGCACGCGCTGCGCGCGGCGATCACGCCCGTGGTCACCGTCGCCGGGCTCGACGTCGGCGCGGCGCTCGGCGGCACGGTGATCACCGAGACGACCTTCGGCATCCACGGGGTGGGCCGGACGGCGGTCGAGGCGGTACGCGCCGGTGACCTGCCGACCATCATGGCCACGGTGCTGATCGCGGCGGTCTTCGTGGTGCTGGCGAACGTGCTGGTGGATCTGCTCTACGCGGCCATCGACCCGCGGGTGCGGCTCGGCTAAAGCGTCCGGGCCTCGGCTGCTGGTGAGATTCATCGATATCCGTTGCGGAATCCGAAGGTCTTCTTCCCTACGATTCTCCGGACGCCGGTGTGGAACCGGCGGTGTCCGGGTGGAGGAAACAGCGGATGAGACCACGCGTGGCGGCGGTGGCGGGCGGCGCGGTCGCGCTGGTGGTGGCAGTGGGCGCGTGCACGAGGAACACCGGCGAGGGCGCCACGGTGGACATCGCCCGGCAGCAGACCGGGGTCATCGCCACCGACCCGAAGGACTCGTTGGGGCCGGCGCCCGCGGTGGCGGGGGCGCAGCCCGGCGGCACCTTCACCATCATCCGGGAGACCCCCATCTCCCACCTGGACCCGCAGCGGACGTACTCCTTCGTCGGCCTGATGGCCGCGCCGCTGTTCACGCGCTTTCTGACCACCTGGAAGGACGACGGCCAGGGCAACCTGGTGCTGGTCGGCGACCTCGCCGAGACGCCGGGCCGCGACGTCAACGAGGACTGCACGGCATGGGAATTCACGATCAAGGACGGGGTCAGGTTCGAGGACGGCCGGCCGATCACCTCCAGGGAGATCGCGTACGGCATCGCCCGCTCCTTCGACCCGGACCTCGTAGGTGGCCCCACCTACCTCCAGGAGTGGCTGGCCGACACGCCTCAGTACGACACGAGATGGGACTTCAGGGCCAACCGGACGGGGCTGCCGCCGGGCCTGACCACACCGGACGATCGCACGCTCCGGTTCGAGTTCGCCCGGCCCCGCTGTGACCTGCCGTTCGCGGTGTCGCTGCCGGCCACCGCGCCGCTGCCGCCGGAGAAGGACACCGGGCTCAATCTCGGCAACGCGCCCTTCTCCTCTGGCCCGTACAAGGTTGCCCGGTACCGGGCGGGCGTCGAGATTGTGCTGGAGCGCAACCAGCACTGGGACGCCGGCACCGATCCGGTCCGCCACCAGTATCCGGACCGGATCGTGTGGAGCTTCGGCCCGACCCCGGATGCCGCGAACAACCGGGTGATCGCCGACAACGGCGCCGACCGGAGCGCGATGGCCTGGGACTACGTGCCCGCCCCGCTGGTGGCCAGGGTCGCGGGCGACGCGGCGCTGCGGTCCCGGACCATCCTCTCCCCGACGCCCAGCGCCAACCAACTGGTCATCAACAACCGGCGGGTCACCGACCTGCGGATACGCCAGGCGCTCAACTACGCCATCGACCGCGAGGGACTGGTCAAGGTGCTCGGTGGGGCGACCGTGGCCGCACCGATGACCACCCTGATGCCGCCGGCCACCATCGGCCACGAGGCGTACGACGCCTATCCGGCGGGGCCCAACGGCGATCTGGAGAGGGCTCGGGATCTGCTCGGCGGGCAGACCCCGGAGCTGGTCCTCGGCGCGGCCGACAGCTCGGTCGAGCAGCAGGTGGCGACGCAGCTCAAGGGCAACCTGGAACGCGCCGGATTCAAGATCACGGTCCGCAGCATCCCGGCCGACGCCAAGCTCGACGAGATCAAGAAGAAGAACAACCCCTGGGACCTGTACCTGGGCTCGTGGGCTGCCGACTGGCCGAGCGGCGCGTCGATCCTGCCGGTGCTCTACGACGGTCGCAGCATCAGGGCCGCGGGCAACAGCAACCAGGCGTACTTCGACGATCCGGCGATCAACGCCGAGTTCGACCGGATCCTCACCCTCTCCCCGTCCGAGCAGGCCCCCGAGTGGGCGAAGCTCGACGAGCGGATCATGCGGGAGCACGCCCCGGTGGTCCCGCTCTACGTCGACGTGGCCTATCTGGTGCACGGCTCGAAGGCCGGCGGGATCTTCGTCTCCAGCGTCTTCGGCTACCCCTCCCTCATCGCCGCCCACGTCAAGCCGTGATGTAAGGAGGGGCCCCCTATTAACGGCACCGGCCGGCACCGACCGTCGGCGCTGTTAATAGGGGGCCCCGCCTCTACACCAGGCGTTAACAGGGGGCCCCTCCTTTACGGCAGGTGGGTGTGGAGGAAGTTGAGTTCGAGGCGGAGGAGGCGTTCGGCGAGGCCGCCGGCGGCCATGTGGGTCGCTCCGGTCAGCGGCAGCACCGAGTGCGGTCGGCCGGCGGCCAGCAGCGCCGCCGAGAGCCGTAGCGTGTGCGCCGCCACCACGTTGTCGTCGACCATGCCGTGCACGAGCAGCAGCGGTCGGGCCTGTGCCGGGTCGGTGATTGGCTCGGCCGCCAACTCCACCAGCGAGTGGTGCGCGTACACGTCCATCCCGTCGTCGGGCAGGCCGAGATAGCGCTCGGTGTACGCGGTGTCGTAGAGGGCCCAGTCGGTGACCGGCGCCCCGGCGATCCCGCAGCGGAACAACTCCGGGTGGCGTAGCACCGCCAGACCGGCCAGCCAGCCGCCGAACGACCAGCCCCGCACCGCGACCCGGTCCAGGTCCAGATCCGGGTGCTTGTCGGCGAGCGCGGTGAGCGCCTCCACCTGGTCGGCCAGGATCACGTCGGCCACCCGCCGGTGGATGGCCTTCTCGTAGGAGGGGGCGATGCCCGGCGTACCCCGGTTGTCGATCACCACCACCGCGAAGCCGGCGTCGGCCCACCACTGCCGTTCCAGCCAGGCCGCCCGCGCGGCGATCACCTCCTGGTGCCCCGGCCCGCCGTAGATGTCCAGCAGCACCGGCAGCCGCCGCCCGGTGACGTGGTTGTCCGGGTAGAGCACCGCCGAGGGCAGCCGCCGGTCGGTCACCCGCTCCAGCAGCGGCAGCGGCGAATAGCTCGGGGTGGCGGCGAGCGAGCGCAGCGTGGCCACCTCGCGGTCGCCCTGCCAGACCGTCCACCGGATGCCCGCGTAGTCCAGCGAGGCGCTGCCGACGACCAGCACGTCACCGCCGACCGCGGCGGCGTGCCAGCCCGGGTCGGTGGTGAGCCGGCGGGCGTCGACGCCCCCGCCGATGCTGGTCCGGATCCGGAACAGGTGCTGTTCGCTCGGCTCGCCGTCGCTCGCCTCCACCAGCAGGTCCGCCGGGCCGCTGCTGGCGGCCAGCCGGCCGACCACCCGGCGTACGTAGAGCGAGGGCGGGGTGAGCAGTGTGCCGTCGGCGAAGAGGCAGCGCGCGTCGTACCCGTCGTGAGCCAGTTCGCCGCCGACCAGCACCCGCCCGTCGGGCAGGTGCGCGGGGGTGCCCGGGATCGGCTCCACCCAGCGCGGGTCGGCCAGTTCGGCGTGCACCTGGGTCTCGCCGGTGCGCGGGTCGACGGCGAGCACCAGCCCGTGCTGCTGCGACCGGCGCAGCACGGTGATCAGCGGGGCGCCCTCGGCCCAGTGCACCGCGGTCAGGTACGGGTAGGTCTCCCGGTCCCAGTGCACGTCGACCCAGCCGCCGTCGAGGTCGAGCAGGTGCAGGCTGACCTCCGCGTTCGGCCCGCCCGCCACCGGGTACGCGACGTCGACCGGCGGGCTCGCCGGCTGCGCCGGGTCGTGCAGGTGCCAGCGGGGCAGCCGGGCTTCGTCGACCCGGGCGGCCAGCACGGACCGCCCGTCCGATGCCCACCAGTAGCCTCGGTGCCGCCCGAACTCCTCCGCCGCGATGTGCTCGGCCAGCCCCCAGACCACCCCGGAGTCCTCGCCGGCCAGGATGCTGTCGGCGCCGTCGATGTCCACCACCCGCAGCTGGCCCCGGCGGACTCCCTCGGCGGCGTCGGTCACGTACGCCAGCCGCTGGCCGGTCGGGTCGGGTCGGGGGTCGAGCACCGGCCCGACGGTGGGCACCTCCACCACGTCACCGTGCACCAGGTCGGCCCGGAACAGCCGGCCGGCCAGCGCGAACACCGCCACCCGCCCGGTGCCGTCGAGGGCGTACGAGCCGATGCCCGAGGCGCTCAGCCGCAGCCGCTCACGGCGGGCCCGTTCTCCCGGACTGAGCGCGCCAGGGTCGGCGTCCGCGCCGAGCAGGGTGGCCGGACAGGCGACCAGCTGCTCCTCGCCGGTCGCGACGTCCAGCAGCCAGAGCGCGTCGGCCGGGTCCTCCGGGCCGGCGGAACGCAGGAAGACCACCCGGGCCCCGTCGTCGGCCACGGAGACGGCGCGCGGCGCCCCGTGGCTGAACCGACGGGTGCGGGCGGCCAGCTCGGGAAAGTCCACAGGCCAGATCGTAGGCCGGTGCCGGACACGATGTGACCGACCTGGGCGGACGCGTCGGGGCCGGTACGAGAGAACCGCCGGTTAGAGTGACCGTCGTGACGACGCTGCCTGACCGCCGCCTGCTGCTGGTCCACGCGCACCCCGACGACGAGTCCATCGGCACCGGCTCGACGATGGCCCACTACGCGGCCACCGGTGCCCACGTCACCCTGGTCACCTGCACACTCGGCGAGGAGGGTGAGATCCACGTGCCGGAGCTGGCCGGTCTCGCCGCTGCCGAGGCCGACCAGCTCGGTGGGTACCGGATCGCCGAACTGGCCACCGCCTGCGCCGAACTCGGCGTCACCGACCACCGCTTCCTCGGTGGCGCGGGACGCTACCGGGACTCGGGCATGATGGGCCTGCCCACCAACGGGCACCCCCGGGCGTTCTGGCGGGCCGACCTCGACGAGGCCGCCGGATATCTGCTGGAGGTCATCCGGGAGATCTGCCCGCAGGTGATGATCACCTATGACGACAATGGCTTCTACGGCCACCCCGACCACATCCAGGCGCACCGGGTGGCGATGCGGGCCGTCGAACTGGCCGACCGGGAAGGTCTCGCCCCGGCGAAGGTCTACTGGACGGCGATGCCGCAGAGCGTCCTGGAGGCGGGCATGACGCACTTCGAGGAGGCGTCGGACAACCCCTTCGCCGGCATCTCGGACGCGACCGAGCTGCCTTTCTGCACGCCGGACAAGGAGATCGCGGCGCGGATCGACGCCACCGAGGAGCACGCCGCGAAGGAGGCGGCGATGCGGGCGCACGCCACCCAGATTCCCGCCACCTCCTGGCTCTACTCGATCGCCGGCAACTTCGGCGCCGAGTTCATGGGAGTGGAGTACTTCACCCTCGCGGTGGGTACGAAGGGGCCGGGCGGCGGCCCGTACGGCTGGGAGTCGGACCTCTTCGCCGGGCTGGACGTCGGCGCCGGCCCGGCGGATCGCGCGCCGGTCGGCTCGGCCGGTCTCCGGTGACGCTCCCCGCCGCGATGTCGGTCGCCCCGCCGGAACAGGAGCCGCCCCCGCCCGCCCGGCTGTGGCGGCCCCTCGACGTCGGCCTGCGGGTGACCGGTGGGCTGGTCGTCTTCGTCGCCGGGGCGGCGACCGCGGTGCTGGAGCTGCTGCTCGCGCCGCTGCGGGTCAGCGGGCAGCTGGTCGGGGTGGCGGTGCTCGTGGCGGTCGCCGCGAACATCGCGCTGAGCTGGTTCGCCATCGAGACGGTCGGACGCCGCTGGGCGGTGGCGCTGCCGGCGCTGCCCTGGGTGGTGATCATGGTGGCCGCCGCCGACCGGACCACCGAGGGCGATGTGCTGCTCGTCGGCAACTGGGTCGGGCTCACCCTGGTGGTGGCCGGTGCGATGACCTTCGCGGTGATGGCGTTCCGCTCGATCCTGGCACCGCCGCCGGCTCCCGGTAGGTACTGACGACGCCCAGCAACGGGTGGTAGACATTCCTGCCAGGAGACCCGCCATCGGGGCGGGCGGTACGGCGGGAGGCGTGCGATGGGGCAGCGGTGGCGCTCGATCGGGGTGGTCGCGATCGGGCTGTTCGCGGTCAACGTGGTCGCCCGGCTGGTCATCCGGTTCGGCTTCGACGGTGACGAAACCGCCGCCGACCGGGTGACGCTGGGAATGTTCGGGGTGATCGGGCTGATCCTGGCCTGGGTCGCCTTCACCCGGGGCCGGCGGTACCCGGTTGCCCACTGGGGCACCGAGACGGCCGCCTCGATCGGCATCGCGCTCGGGCTGACCATGCTGATCGCGCCGCTTCTGCTCGGCAGAAGCCCGTTCGCCGAGGGTAGCGCCACCTTCTTCTGGCAGGTCGTGCTCTACCTGGTGGCGACCACCGCCGGGGCCTTCCTGGGCTACCTGCTGCTCACCACGCTGGGCCTCGACCACCGCTCGCAGAGCCTCAAGCGGTACGCCGAGACCAGCGCCGCCAAGCCCCGCCGGATCGTCCGCCGCTGACGCGGGCCGTCCGGGCGCGGGTCCGGCTCGGCTTCTCTGCCGACGGGTCAGTGCGGCGCGACGCGGGTCAGGTAGGTGTGGTGGGTGGTGAAGCCGAGCTTGCGGTAGAGCGTGACGGCGGGCACGTTGTCCTGCTCCACCTGGAGGAAGACATCGGTCGCCCCGTGGCCGGCGGCCCAGTCGGCGAGCGCCCGGATCAGCCGGGCGGCCAGCCCCTGCCGGCGCGCGGCAGGCAGCACCTCGATCAGGCATAATCCGAGCCAGCGTCCCCGGCCGGTCACCGTGCCGCGGCCGACCGCGACGAGCCTGCCGTCGGCGTACACGTGGGCGAAGCGGACCCGGTCCACGGCGGTGAGCACGTGCCGGGCGGTCTCCGGCAGGCCGCCCTTGCGGCCCGCCGCCACCGCGAGCCAGTCCGCCGAGGGCGCCGCCGCCAACTCGACCACCAGCCCGGCGGTGGAGCCGGCCCCCGGGCCGGACCCTCCCGCGCCGGCCCTTTCCGGGCCGGTGCCGAGGGAGGGCGGCTCCGGTCGCGCCCCGGTCAGGGTGGCGAGCGGGGCGGTCTGCACCAGCACCAGCGGGCGGCTGCCCCAGCCTCGCAGGTCGAGTTCGGCGCCGACCGGCGCGGCGAGCGGTAGCGGCGTGTTGACCAGTGCCGGCTGGCCCCGGTCGGCGTACCAACGCTCGACCGCGTCCAGCGCGGAGGGCAGCGGCCGGTCCGGGTCACCGACCGGCAGGGCCGAGTTGGCCCGGCCGGTCCAGCCGTCGGCGGCGCGCAACAGCCAGTCGCCCAGGCGGGCGCGGGTGGGTGCCGGCCATGCCTCGTCGGCGGCGAGTTCCAGCTCGACCACGGCGGCGGCGGTCGGCCGCCGGGCCGGCGGTACCCGTTTGGCCCGGTGCACCTCCGTCATCGGCACGCGCAGTCGCCCCTGACGGGTGGTCAGCGTGAGGTGGGTATCGGTAAGCTCGACGAGTTCGCCGAGGGCGTCGGAGTAGACCGGGCGTCCACCGCGACTGCCCACCACGCGTCGGACCACGATCCGGTGTCCCACGTCCTGCTCTCGGAGCACGATCGACCTCCTCCCCGGCGAGATACTAGGCTCTTACCGTCGCGGGAGATCGCGGCGCGTCTTGCGGAGGAGAAGACCGGTGACCTACATCATCGCCGAGCCGTGCGTGGATGTGCTCGACAAGGCATGCATCGAGGAGTGCCCGGTCGACTGCATTTACGAGGGCAACCGGATGCTCTACATCCACCCCGACGAGTGCGTCGACTGTGGTGCCTGTGAGCCCGTCTGCCCGGTGGAGGCGATCTTCTACGAGGACGACGTCCCGGAGCAGTGGAAGGACTACACCGGCGCCAACTACGAGTTCTTCGAGGACCTGGGCTCGCCCGGTGGCGCCTCGAAGATCGGCAAGGTGGAGAAGGACGCCACCTTCGTCGCCGCGCAGCCGCCGCGCGGCGAGGGCCACTGAACCGGCCCGCGCCGGTCTCGTCGCGGCTGCCCGAGTTCACCTGGGACACCCTGGACGCGGCGGCCGCCTTGGCGGCGGCGCATCCGGACGGCCTGATCAACCTCTCCATGGGTACGCCGGTCGATTCGGTGCCGGAGGTGGTCCGGCGGGCCCTGGCCGAGGCGTCCGACGCCCCGGGTTATCCGTTGACCGCCGGCACCCCGGCGCTGCGTGACGCGATCGCGGCCTGGGTGGCCCGGGCCTGCGGGGCTGGCGTCGACGGGCTCGGGGTGCTGCCGACGATCGGCTCCAAGGAACTGGTCGCCTGGTTGCCCACCCTGCTCGGGGTGGGCCCCGGCGATGTCGTGGTGGTGCCGTCGGTCGCCTACCCGACCTACGAGGACGGGGCGAGACTGGCCGGGGCCACCACGGTTCGCGCCGACTCGCTGACCGCCGTCGGCCCGACCTCCCGGGTACGCCTCGTCTGGGTCAACTCGCCGGGCAATCCGACCGGCCGGGTGCTGCCCGCGACCCACCTGCGCAAGGTGGTGGACTGGGCCCGGGAGCGCGGCGCGGTGGTCGCCAGCGACGAGTGCTACCTGCCGCTGGGTTGGGACGCCGAGCCGGTCTCGGTGCTCTCGCCCGAGGTCTGTGGCGGCTCGTACGACTCGGTGCTGGCGGTGCACTCGCTCTCCAAGCGCTCCAACCTCGCCGGCTACCGGGCCGGTTTCGTCGCCGGAGACCCGGCGCTGGTGGCCGAGCTACTGAAGATCCGTAAGCACGCGGGGATGATCGTGCCCGCGCCGGTGCAGGCGGCCATGGTGGCGGCCCTGCGTGACGAACGGCACGCCGACGAGCAGCGGGAGCGCTACCGCGCCCGGCGCGAGCTGCTGCGCGCGGCGTTCACCGGTGCCGGCTTCACCGTGGAGCACTCCGAGGCCGGGCTCTACCTCTGGCTCACCCGGGGCGAGGACTGCTGGGACACCGTCGACTGGCTGGCCCGGCGCGGGGTCCTGGTCGCCGCCGGTGTCTTCTACGGCCCCGCCGCCCGGCAGTACGTCCGGGCGGCGCTGACCGAGTCCGACGAGCGGGTCGCGGCGGTCGCCGCCCGGCTCAGGTAAACCGGGCCGGACGATATCCTCGGCGCGGGCTTAGAGACTGTCGGAAAAGTCCGCCTCGCTCGCCCCGGGGTCTCCCGACAGTCCTTGGCGCGGGACCGGTCGGTCCCGTACCCGAGCAGGAACGTCGAGGGGTGCGGATGGTGGACGGACCGGATGCGCCGCTGCGGGCGGCGGTGGTCGGCACCGGCCTGATCGGCGGGTCGGTGCTGCTCCGGCTGCACGCCGCCGGGCTGGACGTGACCGGCTGGGATCCGGACGAGGCGACCCGCAGGCGGGCCCGGTCGACCGGCGTACCCACCGCCGAGCGGCTGGTCGACGCGGTGGCCGACCGGGACGTGGTCTTCCTCGGCGGGCCGCTGCCCACCCTGCCGGCGACCCTGGTCGAGGTGGCCGCGGCGACCGACGACGACTGCCTGCTCACCGATGTCGGCAGCACCAAGGCGGAGCTGGCGGCGTTCGCCGGGGCACGCGGGCTGACCCACCGGTTCGTGCCGGGCCATCCGATGGCCGGCACCGACCGGGCCGGCCTGGGCGCGGCGCTGCCGGAACTCTTCGCCGGCGCGGCCTGGGTGCTCTGCCCCGCAGCGGACGGGCTGGCCGCGTTCCGCCGCCTGGCCGCCCTGGTCACCGAGGTCTTCGCCGCCCGGGTGGTGCCGATGGCGGCGGATCGGCACGACGCGGTGGTGGCGCTCGCCTCGCACGTGCCGCATCTGCTCGCCGGTGCGCTGGCCGGTGCGGCCGAGCGGTCGGCGCTGCGCGACGCGGTCCTCACGCTGGCCGCCGGCAGCTTCCGGGACGGCACCCGGGTCGCCGGCACTCCGCCGCAGCGCACGGCGAACATGCTGGGTGGCAACCGCGACGAGGTGCTGGCCGCGTTGGCCGGGGTCACCGCGTTCCTCGACGAGCTGGCCGGTGCGCTGCGGGCCGGTGACGGCGACGCCCTCACCGCCCGGTACGCCGAGGCCGGCGCCGCCCGCCTGGCGCTGGCCGGGCGGCTGCACCACGAGCGGGTCCGGTCCTTCCCGGCCGGCGGCGACCTCGCCGGCGAGCTGGCCTGGCTGCGCGGGCTGGGCGTGGCGGGCGGCCACCTGAGCGCGTGCCAGGTCGATGCCGGCGCCGTCACCTACACCGCCCACCTCCCGCACACCGTCGGTTAGGGCGCGTTCACCGGAACCGGCTGGCCTGCGGCCGGCCCGGACGACGGCCGGCACCGGTGCCGTACGCCCGATCGGGGCGGTGCATCGGTGGGCGCGGCGGGGGACCCGCCGCTAGGGTGATGGCATGGTGGACGGACCGGTGGTGACGGTACGCGGCGAGGCCTACCGCGAGGTCGCTCCAGAGGTCGCCCGCTTTACGGTGACCGCGCTCGCGCGGGACCGGGACCGGGAGGCCACCCTGACCCGGCTGGCCGAGCGGGCCGCCGCCGTCCGGGTGCTGCTCGACTCCGCCGAGCCGACCGTCGACCGCCGGGAGACCGGCGAGCTGCGGGTACGGCCCGAGACGCGCCGCTCCGGCGAGCGGGTGGTGGCCTGGCACGGTTCGGTGGTCACCACGGTGACGGTCAGCGACTTCACCGCGCTCGGTGAGCTGATGCTGCGCCTGGCCGACCAGGATCAGGTCGAGGTGGCCGGGCCGTGGTGGTCGCTGCGCCCCGACAGCCCCACCTACCGCGAGGCCCGGCACGCCGCGATCGCCGATGCGGTGCAGCGGGCCCGCGAATACGCCGAGGCGCTCGGTGCCCAGGTCACCGACCTGATCGAATTGGCCGACGAGGGCGGCGGCGGGCAGCCGATGATGGCGCGGATGGCGTTCGAGGCCGGCGGCGGTGCGCCGGAGCTGGAGCTCGACCCGCAGCAGCAGTCGGTGCATGCGGCCGTGCGGGCGCGGTTTGCCATCAGCCGGCCGGTCCTGTCCTGATGCCCACCGCCCGGGTGCTGCCCGTCGAGGAACTGCTGGAGCGTGCCCGCGCGCTCGCCGCTGCCGGCCCGCGCCAACTGCTCGGCGTCACCGGCGCTCCCGGCGCGGGCAAGTCCACGCTGGCCGCGCAGGTGGTGGCGGCGGTCGGCCCGGCCGCCCAGCTGGTGCCGATGGACGGCTTCCACCTCTCCCAGGCGGAGCTGCACCGACTGGGCCGGGCCGCCCGCAAGGGCGCGATCGACACCTTCGACGCCAACGGCTACGTCTCGCTGCTGCGCCGGCTGCGGCGCAAGGAGCCGACCTCGGTCTGGGCGCCGGAGTTCCGCCGGGAGCTGGAGGAGCCGATCGCCGGGGCGATCGAGGTGCCGCCGGAGGTCCGGCTGGTGGTGACCGAGGGCAACTACCTGCTGATCCCGGAGTGGCCCTGGGACGAGGTCCGTGCCCTGCTGCACGACGCGTGGTTCGTGGATCTGGACGCCGACCTGCGGCACCGCCGGCTGGTCGAGCGGCACGTCGCGTACGGGCGGTCGGCGGATGAGGCCCGCGCCTGGGCGCTGGGCAGCGACGAGGTCAACGCGGCGCTGGTGGCCGGCACCGCCGACCGCGCCGACCTGGTGGTACGCCTAGCCGAGCCCCCGCCGGGGTGACGGGACCGTCCGTCGGAGCAGCCAGGCCACCCGGGACCGTTCCCGCTGGAACTCGGCGGCCTCCGGGTATCCGCTGTGACTGCGGATCGGCGGGTCGGCCACCTCTCCGTCGCTGGGATGCAGCGCCTCGGGGTCGGTGACGGCCACGTCGCGTTCCCCGGCGGTGACCGGCCAGCCGAGCGGGTCGGTGTCCCGCCAGAAGTTCGTCCAGCCGGTCCCACCGGAGGGGCGGGCCAGCGCCCGGGTCAGCACCGGCAGCCGCTCCGGTCCGAAGTACGCGGGGAAGACCCGGCCGTACAGCCGGGTCAGCTGGCAGCCGTAGGAGAGGAACCAGATCCGCCGCCGCCACCGGCTGGGCAACTGGAGGATGACCGCGGTGCAGAGCACGGTGCCCTGGCTGTGCCCGGAGAGGATGATGCCGTCCATCCGACGGGGATCGTGCTCGGTCAACGCGAGCAGGCCGGCGGTGCGGGTGAGCAGTTCGGGCACGGCCCGCTCGGCGTAGCTCGGCGGGGCGAGCGGGTGCGCGGCGCGCGGCCAGAACGTCCCCACGTCCCAGAGCACCCCGACCGACCGCCGGACCGTGTCGTTGCGGTAGACGAGCAGGCCGATGGCGGCGACCGCCACCGGCAGCCAGCCGAGCAGTGCGTCACCCACGTCGGCGATGCCCCTGACCACGGCCGTGCCGCCGGTCGTCGACATCTCGTTCGGATGGACCGGGGAGAGGACGGCCACGCAGCCGAGGGCGGCCAGCAGGGCCAGCACGCCCGCGTACCAGCCGATCAGGCGCAGGGCGTGCTCGCCGACCAGCCGGTGGACCGCGCGGTGGGCGCTGACGTCCCGGGCCCGGCGTAGCTCGTGCGCGGAGAGTTGCCCGCCGCCGGCCACCAGGGTGCCGTACTCGTGCCGGCGTAGCCGCTGGAAGAGCACGACCGCGCGGGCGGCGACCAGGGCGAGGGCCACCAGCGCGCCGGCGAAGCTCAGCCCGACCCATGTGGTCGGGGCCGGCGTGACCACCATCGGACGGCCGTCGGGCGGGACGTTGCCGTTGAGGTGGTCGGTCACCAAGTAGAGCAACCCCGTGCAGTACGCGAGGCAGAGCAGCCAGCCGAAGCCGGCGATGACGGCCGGGGCCCGGCCCCGCCACGCCAGGTCGGTGTACGGTCCCAACGGCTGCTTCGAACCGTTGGGCCGGATCCGCGGCAGCATCAGGCCGGTCACCGTGACGGCCAGCACCGGCAGGGCGAGTTGCCAGACCTGGAGCGGAGCGGATCCGACGCCGGGCAGCCAGCCGTGGACCCAGGCGGTGCCGACGGCGATCAGCAGCGCGGCGGTGACGGGTGCGGCGAGCCCGCGGCGGCCGGAGCGGGCGGTCGTGCCGATGGCGATGAGCAGCAGCAGTTGGCCGGTGACCAGCCAGGCGATGGTCCCGTCGAAGCCGGGCAGCGACCGGTCCTCCAGACACCCGGGCAGCAGCGGGGTGGCGTCGCAGCCGGCCGGTGGGCGCAGCTGGGCCAGTGGGGTGCCGGCCGCGCCGTCGGGCAGTAGCAGCACCAGCACGGTGCCGGCCAGGCCGAGGAGGGTGAGTACGGTGACCGCGACGCTCCACGGGCCGAGCGGGGTGGCCCCGGAACGCCGGGTCAGGTAGGGGCGGCCGATGGCCACCAGCGCGATCGCCACGACGGCGGCGAGCAGCGCCACGGTGGACCAGACGAGCACCGCCCGCGCACCCTGCGGCGGGTCCAGCACGCCGATGGTGCCGAGCGGGATCGCCGCCGCCACCACCGTACCGGTGCAGAGGTGCAGCACCGCGGCGCGGCGTAGCTGCCCCTCGCCGCACCAGAAGGTGGGGTCTTCGAGGGGGTTGGCGAGCGTGCCGGGCGGCTCCTGCGGCACCGGAGCCGGTTCGTCGACCGGTTGGCTGGGCAGCGCGTCGGCGTCGACCGGTGCGGCCATCCGGGGTACCGGCGGATCGACCGGATCGGCGGGCATGACCGCCTCGTACTGGTAGGTGCGCCAGGCGACGAGGCCGAGCACCACGATCAGGGCGAGCGGCACGGTCAGGCCGACGGCCAGCGCCCGCCCGCCCTGCTGCCACCACGGGCTGGCGAGGAACTCCCAGGGCCCGGGGATCCGGCTCAGGCAGGTCTGGTCCACGCACTGCCAGCCGATGAGATCGACGCCGACGCCGGTCAGCGCGAGCACCGGTGTGCTGGTCAGGGTCAGGCAGAACAGCCGGATCAGCCAGGCGGTGATCCCGGGGCGGCTGGCCAGCCGCTCGTCGGTCGGGTCGGCCGGTATGCCGGGCCGGGCGTGCAGCGCCACGTTGGCCAGGGTGAAGGGCAACAGCAGTGTCCACAGGGCCCGCTCCACGTCGCGCGCGGTCCGCGCGCCGGAGGTCAACTGTCCCCAGCTGTACGCCTCGACCACGATCGGGTCGGCCGGCGAGGCGGTGGCGGAGCGGTAGAAGCCGGTGACCGGGCCGCCGGCGACCAGCCGTGGCTGTGGTGGCTCGCCGCCCGGCTCCGGTGTCAGTCCCAGGGTTTCGGCGGGCGGCGTGTTTGACACTCCGTGTACGCGTAGTTCGAGAATCCGTCCGCTCATGCCAAGCCTCCCGGTGACGACTCTGCTACCCAGGGTGCTCGATTTCTGGGCAAAGTGCCACCGGCCGGGACGGCGTTTATGCAGGTGAAAGGCGGTGTCGGGGTCAGCCGATCTGGCGTGCCGGGCGGGCTGGGTTGCCGACGGCGACGACGTTTGCCGGCAGGTCCCGGGTCACCACGGCGCCTGCGCCGACGACGGTGTTCTCACCCACCGTGACTCCGGCGAGGACGATTGCGCCTCCGCCCAGCCAGACGTTGTCGCCGATGGTGATCGGCTGGGCCGCCTCCCACTTCGCCCGGCGCCGCTCCGGGTCCACCGGATGGGTCGGGGTGAGCAGTTGCACGTTCGGGCCGACCTGCACGTCGGCCCCGAGGGTGATCGGCGCGACGTCCAGGAAGACCGCCTGGTAGTTGACGAAGCTGCGGGGGCCGATCCGGATGTGCCGGCCGTAGTCACAGTAGAACGGCGGACGGATCCAGGTGTCCTCGCCCAATTCGCCGAGCAGCTCGCGCAGCGCGGCCAGCCGGCCGTCGGGGTCGTCGGCGGAACTGGTGTTGAACCGCTCCATCAGCCGGGCGGCGCGGTCGAGGTCGGCGATGATCTCCGGCCCTTCGGCGATGTACGGCTCGCCGGCCAGCATGCGTTCCTTCATGGACGTCACTTGTCTGATCCTGCCGCCGCCGGCCGTGCTGCGGAATCAACTTCGTCACATCCTTGACTCCACAATACATACTCGGTATGCAATTCTTGCAGGTATCGATGAGGTTCCTCATCGGTTACGACGCTCCAGTAAGGAGGATCAGTTGCCACGGAAACGCAGACTGACCGCCATCGGGCTTGTGCTGGGTCTGGTGCTCGGGGTGCCGGGCGCGGCCACGGCCAAGCCGTCCCAACCGGCCGCCACGGCCATTCTCTCCGCCAACGGCCAGCCGGCGCAGTCCGGTCGGTCGACCACCGTCACCCTGCTCACCGGTGACCGGGTGACCGTCAGCGCGTCCGGCGCGGCGAGCGTACGCCCGGCGGAAGGGCGTTCCGACGTCCGCTTCCTCACCCTGCGCGACCGGGACCACCTCTGGGTGGTGCCGCAGGACGCGCTGCCGCTGATTCGCGACGGCCGGGTCGACCGCCGGCTCTTCGACGTGACCGGGCTGATCGCGGCCGGCTACGACGACGCCCGTCGCGACAACCTACCGCTGATCATGAGGTACCAGGCGGGCGCGGCGCGGCGTGGCGGTGCGCCCGGCGGGGTGACCGTCACCGGCGACCTGGCCGCCATCGGCGGTGTCGCGGCCACCGCGGAGAAGCGACAGGCGGGCCAGGTGTGGGCCGCCGTGGCCGGCAGCGCCGCCCGGATCGACGCGGCGGGGGGTGTCGAGCGGATCTGGCTCGACGGCAGGCGACAGCTGACACTGGAGCACAGCGTGCCGCAGATCGGTGCACCCGCTGCCCACCAGGCCGGCTTCACCGGCCAAGGGGTGCGGGTGGCGGTGCTGGACACCGGGGTCGACGCCGGGCATCCGGACCTGGCCGGCCGGGTCGCCGAGGCGCAGAACTTCACCGAGGAGGAGAACCCGGGTGACCTGGTGGGACACGGCACCCACGTCGCCTCCATCATCGCCGGCAGCGGTGCCGCCTCCGGCGGCCGGTACCGCGGCGTCGCACCGGACGCGACCCTGCTCTCCGGCAAGGTCTGCGAGATCTACGGGTGCACCGAGTCGGCCATCCTCGCCGGCATGCAGTGGGCCGCCGTCGACCAGCGCGCCGACGTGGTCAACCTGAGCCTCGGCGGGATGGACACTCCCGAGATCGATCCCCTGGAGGAGGCGGTCAACACGCTGACCGAGCAGACCGGAGCGCTCTTCGTGATCTCGGCCGGCAACGACGGCATGGTCGGCTCGATCGGCTCACCGGCCAGCGCCGACGCGGCGCTCGCCGTCGGCGCGGTCGACCGCGACGACGAACTCGCCTACTTCTCCAGCCAGGGCCCGCGGGTCGGCGACGACGCGCTGAAGCCGGACATCACCGCTCCCGGCGTGGACATCGTCGCCGCCCGGGGCGCGGGCACCCGGCTCGGCGACCCCGTCGGAGAGCAGTACGTGTCGCTCTCCGGCACCTCGATGTCCGCGCCGCACGTCGCCGGGGCGGCGGCGCTCCTCGCCCAGCAGCAGAGCGGCGCGACGGCGGGGCAGCTCAAGGCAACCCTGATGGCCTCGGCCAGCCCTCACCCGGAGCTGACCGCGTTCCAACAGGGCGCCGGTCGGGTCGACGTGGCCCGGGCGATCGCCCAGTCGCTGGTCAGCGAGCCGGCGAGCGTCTCGTTCGGCCGGACGCTCTGGCCGCACGACGACGACGAACCGGTCACCCGGGAGTTGAGCTGGCGCAACAACGGGCCGCAGGCGCTCACGCTGGACCTCACCGTCGAGGCCAGCGGCCCCGGCGGCACGCCGGCCCCGGCCGGCATGTTCGTGCTGAGCACCCAGCGGGTCGTGGTGCCGGCCGGTGGCACGGTGTCGGCCACCGTCACGGCCGACACCAGCGTCGACAGCCCGGACGGTCACTACACCGGGCGGATCGTGGCCCGTTCCGGTGGCACGGTGGCGATCACCCCGCTCGCCGTCAACAAGGAGGTGGAGAGCTACACCCTGACCGTCCGGCATCTGGACACCGCGGGTGCGCCGGCGGCCGACTACGCCACCATCCTGCTCGGGCTCACGGAGTACAGCTACACCTGGGCGTACGACCCGGACGGCACCGCGGAGGTGCGCCTGCCCAAGGGGCGGTACGGGCTGGCGAGCTACCTGTTCGAGTCGGAGGGGGAGAGCGCCGCGCTGATGGTTCAGCCCGAACTGACCCTGAAGCGGGACACCGAGGTCACCGTCGACGCGGGTAAGGCGGGACCGGTGCGGATGACCGTGCCGGACCGGTCGGCGACGCCGGCGCTGGTCGACATCGGAGCGAACTTCATTCTCGACGACGGCGGCGCCGGCTTCGGCCTGCTCGGCCTCGACTTCACCGGGCTGTCCAGCGGCCAGATCGGCCGGGCGGTGTCGCCGAAGCAGTTCGTCGGCACGGTGGCCAGCCAGTGGGCGGATCTGGAGGCGGCCAGCAGCCCGTACCTCTACGGCCTGGGCGAGAGCTTCCCCGGCCGGATGCCGTCCGGGCTGACCCGGCACTACCAGAAACGTGACCTGGCCACGGTCACGCACACCTTCCCGACCGGTTATCCGGGCCAACTCGCCGAGCGGATCGTCTATCCCACGTTCGACCCGGACCTGGGCGGCTGGGCGATCATCCTGCCGACCGCGGTACCGGGGCAGCGGGTCGAGCACTACCGAGCCAAGGGCATGCGCTGGTCCTCCGAGCTGGCCTTCGGTACGCAGACCGAGGAACCGTGGCTCGACCTGGTGGCTGCCCTGTGGTCGGAGCCGACGGTGTACAAGGCGGGCCGGCACTACCGGGAGAGCTGGAACGGCGCGCCGTACGGGCCGTCCTTCCCGGCGCCCCGCTGGCCGGGGCAGGGCCTCACCCGCCAGGGCGACACGATCGTCCTGGATGTGCCGCTGCACAGCGACGTGCAGGGACACGCCGGCGGGTCGATCGCGGACACCGCCCGCACCGCGCTGTACCGAAACGGCCAGCTGGTCGAGGAGGTCCCGGAACACGGCTGGGCGTGGTTCGAGGTGCCGCCCGGGGAGGCGGCGTACCGGCTGGAGACGTCGGCGAAGCGGAGCTTCACCGACCTGAGCACCGAGGTCGCCACCACGTGGACCTTCCGCTCCCGGCACGTCCCGGGCGACGATTTCGCCCGGCTACCCGCCTCGGCGATCAGGTTCGCGCCGAAGCTGGACGGGCAGCAGGGCGCGCCGGCCGGCCGGTCCTTCGTCATCCCGGTCCGGGTGGAACGTCAGCCCGGTGCGCCGACGGCGAAGATCGCGTCGCTGACCGTCGAGGTCTCCTACGACGGTGGAAAGACCTGGCGCAGTGCCCAGGTGAAGAAGAACGGTAGCGAGTGGAGGGCCACGGTGCAGCACCCGCGGGCCACCGGCCACGTGTCGCTGCGGGCCAGTGCCCGGGACACCGCCGGCAACACGGTGACCCAGCGGATCATCCAGGCGTACCGCCTGCGGTGAGCCGTACCCGGTGGCCCCGCCGCCACCGGGGCCGGGATGTTAAGAGGGGCCCCTTCCTATACGCGAGGCGTTAGGAAGGGGCCCTTCCTTGCATCAGTCGTTGGCGTGCAGGGCGGCGTTCAGCTCGATGCCCCGGCCGGTACGCGGCCGGGCCTCCAGCGCCCCGGTGACCGAGTTGCGCCAGAACAGCAGCCCGTCGACGCCGGAGAGGTCGCGGGCCTTGACCACCCGGCCGTCCGGCAGGCTGATCTTCGAGGCGGCGGTGATGTAGCAGCCCGCCTCCACCACGCAGTCGTCGCCGAGCGAAATGCCGACACCGGCGTTCGCCCCGATCAGGCTGCGCTCGCCGACGCGCACCTTCGCGGTGCCGCCGCCGGAGAGGGTGCCCATGATCGAGGCGCCGCCGCCGATGTCCGAGCCGTCGCCGACCACCACGCCCTGCACGATCCGGCCCTCTACCATCGAGGCGCCGAGGGTGCCGGCGTTGAAGTTGACGAAGCCCTCGTGCATGACGGTGGTGCCGGCGGCGAGGTGGGCACCGAGGCGGACCCGGTCGGCGTCGGCGAGCCGTACCCCGGAGGGCACCACGTAGTCGGTCATCCGGGGGAACTTGTCCACCCCGTACACCGCCAGGTGGCGGCCGGCGGCCCGCTCGATCACCCGCAGCTCGTCCACCCGCTCCGGCGGGCACGGCCCGGCCGAGGTCCAGGCCACGTTGGCCAGCTTGCCGAAGATGCCGTCGAGGTTGAGCTCGTTGGGCCGCACCAGGCGGTGGGAGAGCAGGTGCAGCCGCAGGTACGCGTCGGCCGCGTCCTTGATCGGGTCGTCCAGCGAGCCGATCACGGTGACCACCTGGACGCTACGCAGACCCGGCAGGACCCGCTCACCGATCGCCCCCGGCGGCAGGTCCAGCACGTCGGCCTCGCCCTCACCGGGCACCAGCGGCAGGTCGCCGAGGCCCAGCTTGCCGGTCGGGTACCAGGTGTCGAGCACCTGGTCGTCGGCGGTGACGGTGGCCAGGCCGATGCCCCACGCGGGTTGTGTGGACGTCACTTACTCACCTCTCGTTCCCATCTGGGCTGGCTGCTGCTCGCGACTGCGGGGCTCACAAGCTCACTCCTCGCGCTTCGCCGAAGGGCTCGCGGGCTCGCGTCTCGCGGTCGCCGCTTGTGACGGTACCGTGCGGACCATGGAGAACCCGCTTACCCCCGAGGTCCTCGCCGATCCGGTGGCGTTGACCCGCGCACTGGTCGACATCGAGTCCGTGTCCCTCAACGAGAAGGCCATCGCCGACTGCGTCGAGGAGGTCCTGCGGGCGGTGCCGCACCTGGCCACCTCCCGGCACGGCAACACGGTGATGGCGCGTACCGACCTGGGCCGGACCTCCCGGGTGGTGCTGGCCGGGCACCTGGACACCGTCCCGCTGAACAACAACTTCCCGTCGACCATGCGGGGCGACCTGATGTACGGCTGCGGCACCTCGGACATGAAGTCCGGGGTGGCCTTCGCGCTGCACCTCGCGGCGACCCTGCCCGAGCCGCGCTACGACCTGACGTACCTCTTCTACGAGGCGGAGGAGATCGAGTCCCGATACAACGGCCTCACCCTCGTCTCCCAGGCCCACCCGGAGTGGCTCCAGGCCGACTTCGCGGTGCTGCTGGAGCCGACGTACGGCATCGTGGAGGCCGGCTGCCAGGGCACCATGCGGGCGATGGTGGTCACCACCGGAGTCCGGGCGCACTCGGCCCGATCGTGGCACGGGGTCAACGCCGTGCACGGGGCCGGTGAGGTGCTCCGCCGGCTGTCGGCGTACCAGGCCCGGCGGGTCACCATCGACGGGTGTGAGTACCGGGAGGGCATGAACGCGGTGCGGATCCACGGCGGGGTCGCCGGCAACGTGGTGCCGGACCGGTGCGAGATCGAGGTCAACTACCGTTTCGCGCCGGACCGTACGCCGGCCGAGGCCGAGGCGCACCTGCGTGAGGTCTTCGCGGGCTACGAACTCACGGTGACCGACTCCGCGGCCGGTGCCCTGCCCGGGCTGGACGCCCCGCCCGCGCGGGAGTTCCTGGCCGCGGTGGGCGCCGCGCCGATCGGCAAGCTCGGCTGGACCGACGTGGCCCGCTTCGCGGCGATGGGGATCTCGGCGCTGAACTTCGGCCCCGGCGACCCGAACCTCGCCCACCATCCCGACGAGCACGTCGAGATCGGCAAGATCCGCGACGGCGCGGCCACCCTGCACCGCTGGCTCGCCCCCGCCTGATCCCCGCTGGTGATCGACACCTGGCGGTGGCGGGCGGTCAGACGGCGGTGAGGTGGGCGCCGGTGGCGGGTTCCGCCGGCGGCTCGGGCAGGTCCTCAAGCAGCAGGCGCGCTCGGCGGCGCTCGGCCACCACGTCCTGGATGCGCCGCTGCATCTGGCGCCGGATCCGGATCCGTTCGTTGTTGGTGATCACGCTGTCTCCTCCCCCGAAGCCCGCGTGCCGGGGCATACCCGGTATATGAATAGTAAGACGTACGGGAAAGCGATTTGGTTGCACAAGATCGCGAAGTGTTTGCCGGGTTCGCCGGCCCGACTCCACTACGGTTGCTCCCATGACTCAGAGCAACCGCCGCGAACCGGGACGGGAGCGGCATCGCGGTGCCGTCACACTGCGTCGACAGGCGATCCCCACCAGCACCGCTGATCAGCGGTTGCTGGATTCGCGGGCGCGCGCCGACTGGAAGACCAGGGACGCCTGGCGGGCGCTGCGGATACTCTCCGAGTTCGTCGAGGGCTTCGACACCCTCGCCGACCTGCCGCCGGCGGTCAGCGTGTTCGGCTCGGCCCGGAGCAAGCCGGAGAGTCCGGAGTGCCAGCTCGCCGAGGCGATGGGTGCGGCCCTGGCCCGGGCCGGTTACGCGGTGATCACCGGTGGTGGTCCCGGCGTGATGGAGGCGGCCAACCGCGGTGCGATCGAGGCCGGCGGGCTCTCCGTCGGCCTCGGCATCGAACTCCCCTTCGAGCAGGGCATCAACGACTGGGTCGACCTGGCGATCGACTTCCGCTACTTCTTTGCCCGCAAGACCATGTTCGTCAAGTACGCCCAGGCGTTCGTCGTGCTGCCGGGCGGCTTCGGCACCATGGACGAGCTGTTCGAGGCGCTCACCCTGGTGCAGACCGGCAAGGTCACCCGGTTCCCGGTGGTGCTGATGGGCGTGGACTACTGGCAGGGCCTGCTCGACTGGCTGCGGGACACCATGGCCGGGGAGGGCAAGATCGGGCCGGTCGACCTGGATCTGATCTGCGTCACCGACGACGTGGCCGCGGCGGTGCGGCACATCGTGGAGGCCGAGGCCGCCCTGAGCTCCGAACAGGAGGCGGTACGCGAGGACGCCGTGGCCCGTACCGCCGCCGATCAGCAGGCGGCGGCCGACCGGGCGGAGCGCTGAGCAGGTGGCCGCCATCTGCGTGTTCTGCGCCTCCTCCCGGAGACTCGACCGGCGCTGGCTCGACCTCGCGGCGGCCACCGGCGCGGAGATCGCCCGTCGCGGTCACACCCTGGTCAGTGGCGGCGGCTGCGTCGGGATGATGGGCGCGCTGGTCGACGGCGCCCGCTCGGCGGGCGGCCGGACGATCGGCGTGATCCCGCAGTCGTTGGTCGATCTGGAGGTCGCCGATCTCGCCTCCGACGAACTGCTGGTCACCGAGTCGATGGCCAGCCGGAAGATCCTCATGATCGACAAGTCGGACGCCTTTCTCACCCTGCCCGGTGGGCTCGGCACCCTCGACGAGCTCTTCGAGGTCTGGACCACCGCCACGCTCGCCCTGCACCACAAGCCGATGGTGCTGGTGGACACCGACGGCTTCTACGCCCCACTGCTCGACTGGCTGCGCAACCTGACCGACCAGGCATTCCTCAAGCCCGCCGGCTTCGACCTGCTCCGCCTCGCCGACACCGTCCCCACCGCCCTGGACCTCCTGGAATCCCGCCTCACCCCGCCCCACCCCCGGTAGCCGTCTCCCCGTTCCGCCGATCATGCAGTTGTGGTGCCGTGCAAATGACCTGTCTCATGACAATTCGCCCGCCACAACTGCATGATCGACACGGGGCGGGGGGTAAGTGTGGCGGGTCGGGGTGTGTCGCAGGGACGTGATGGGATGGCGGGATGCAGGCGTACCGGTTGGTGCGGCGGCCCGCCGGGCCGACCGAGGGGAGCGGCCCGCTCACCGGGCGTCCCACCGCCCAGCCGGAAGCCGCCCCCGGGCAGGCGGAGGTGGTCGCGCACACCGACGGGCCGCTGCTGGTCCTCGGCGGACCGGGCACCGGCAAGACCCGCACGCTCGTCGAGGCGGTCGCCACCCGGGTGGCCGAGGGAGTCGATCCGGAGCGGATCCTGGTCCTCACCTTCAGTCGGCGGGGCGCCACCGACCTGCGGCACCGGATCGAGGCGCGGATCGCCGCGGGCGGGCAGCGGGTGCTGCGCGAGCCGCTGGTGCGGACCTTTCCCGCGTACGCCTTCGGGCTGTTGCGGCGGGCCGCCGCCGAGCGGGGTGAGCCGTCACCCCGGCTGCTCACCGGCCCCGAACAGGATCTGATCATTCGCGAGCTGCTGGACGTGGTCGGCGAGGAGCCCGGCGACGACCCGGTCGGCTGGCCGGAGGAACTGCGCCCGGCGTTGCGTACCCGGGCGTTCGCCGCCCAGCTGCGCGACCTGTTGATGCGCGCGGCCGAGCGCGGGGTGGGCCCGGTCGAACTGGCCCGGCTCGGCGAGAAGCTCGGGCGGGCCGACTGGCCGGCCGCCGCCCGGTTCATCCGGGAATATGTTGCCGTGCTGGCCCTGCGGGACGTCGCCAACCGGGGTTCGGTCGCGTACGACCCGGCGGAGCTGGTCCGGGCGGCCACCGGGATGCTGCGCGACGACCCGGAGCTGCTGGCCGCCGAGCGACGCCGGTTCGCCCACGTCTACGTCGACGAGCTGGCCGACACCGACCCCGCCCAGCTCGATCTGCTGGACACGGTTGCCGGTGGTGGCCTGCCACTGGTCGCCTTCGCCGACCCCGACTCGTCCACCTACGCCTTCCGGGGCGCCGACCCCGGTGGCGTGACGGCCTTCCCGCACCGGTTCCGGACCGCCTCCGGCGCGCCCGCCGCGCAGGTGCTGCTGACCATCAGCTACCGCGCCGGTGACCGGCTGCTGGCCGCCGCGACGCGGCTGGCCCGGCGACTGCGCGGCCCGGCGGCGCACCGTCGGTTGCGTCCCCTGGCGGACGCGCCACCGGGCTCGGTGGAGGTACGCACCTTCCGCTCGGCCACCAGCGAGGCGGCCTGGCTGGCACACGCCCTGCGCGAGGCGCACCTGCTCGGCGGGTTGCCCTGGGCGGGGATGGCGGTGCTGGTCCGCTCCACCGGCCGGCAGCTTCCCGGGCTGCGCCGTGCGCTGCACGCGGCCGGCGTGCCGACCGTGGTGCACGGCGAGGACCTGCCGCTGCACCTGCAACCGGCGGTGGCGCCGCTGCTGCTCCTGCTGCGCTGCGCGCTGGAGCCGGAGCGGCTCGACGAGGAGGCCGCCGTCGCGTTGCTGCATTCGCCGCTCGGCGGCGCCGACCCGCTGGCCGAGCGGCGGCTGCGGCAGGGCCTGCGGGCCCTCGCCCTGGCCGGCGGCGACCGCCGGCCCTCCGGTGAGCTGATCGTCGAGGCGCTGCGCGACCCGGCCGAGCTGGCCGGCGTCGAGCGGCGCTGGGCCGAGCCGGCGCAGACCGTGGCGGGGCTGCTGGCGGTGGCCCGGGAGACGGCCGGTCGGGCCGGCGCCACCGTCGAGGACGTGCTCTGGGCCGTCTGGCGGGCCAGCGGGCTGACCGAGCTCTGGTCCGCCGCGTTGACCCGGGGCCCGGCCGTGGCCGGCGAGGGCGATCTCGCCCGGCGACGGCGGGCCGAGGCGGCCGACCGTGACCTCGACGCGGTGATGGTCCTCTTCGATGCCGCCGCCCGGTTCACCGACCGGCTGCCGGGCGCGCGTACCGAGGTCTTCCTCGATCACGTGCTCGGTCAGGAGCTACCCGCCGACACCCTCGCCCCGACCGCCGACCGGCCCGACGCCGTCCGGCTGCTCACCGCGCACGCCGCCAAGGGCCTGGAGTGGGACCTGGTCGCGGTGGTCGGGGTGCAGGAGGGCGTCTGGCCGGACCTGCGGCTGCGCGGCAGCCTGCTCGGTTCGGAGCGTCTCGTCGACGTGCTGGCCGGCCGGTCGGACAGCACCGGCCGGGTCGCCACCCTGGTCGGGCAGACCTCCGCCCTGCTGGACGAGGAGCGGCGGCTGTTCCACGTCGCGGTGACCCGGGCCCGACGTCGGCTGCTGGTCAGCGCGGTCGCCTCGGCGGCCGTCGGCGGCGACGACCACGAGGAGCAGCCCAGCCGCTTCCTCTACGAACTCGGCCGCACCGACCCGATTGACGACGAACCGGCCGCGGACGAGGGCTCCGGCGGCCCGCCGGAGCGGCCGGCGGCGGAGCCCGGACCACCCGGGCAGCCGCCGCCGAGCGGCGGACCGGCGGGCCGCGCCGGGCCGGCGGCGGTCGGCCCGGCGAGCGAATCCGACCTGATGGGAGGGCCCGACGACGGTACCGCCGGGCCGCGCACGCTGCCGGTGAGCCGGCCGCCACGGGCACTCACCCTGCCGGCGCTGGTGGCGGAGCTGCGTACCGCGCTGGCCGACCCGGCGGCCCCGCCGGCCCGGCGGCGCGCGGCAGCGGCCGAGCTGGCCCGGCTGGCCGCCGCCGGGGTCTCCGGGGCGCACCCCGACGACTGGTGGGGGCTGCGGCCGCTCTCCGACGACCGGCCGCTGGTGGACGACGGTGAGCCGGTCCGGGTCACCCCGTCGGCGATGGAGAGCGCGCTGCGGTGCAGCCTGCGCTGGCTGCTGGAGCGGCATGGCGGCAGCGCGCCGGCCAGCACGGCGCAGGGCGTCGGCAACCTGGTGCACGCGGCGGCGATGCTCGCCGAGAACGCCAGCGTCGACCGGGGCGCGTTGCTGGACTATGTCGCCGCCCGGTTCGACGCGATCGAGCTGGCCGCCCGCTGGATGGTCGGGCCGGAGCAGGTCCGTGCCGAGGCGATGGTCGACAAGCTGCTGCGCTGGCTGGCCGCGAATCCGCGCCGGCTGCTCGCCATCGAGCACGAGTTCGCGGTACGCCTCGACGACCCGCACCGGCCGGTCGAGCTGGCCGGCCGGGTGGACCGGCTGGAGGTCGACCAGGAGGGTCGGCTCGTGGTGGTGGACCTGAAGACCGGCAAGTCCACCGCCATCACCGAGCGTGAGGTGGCCGAGCATCCGCAGCTGGGCGCGTACCAGGCGGCGGTGGAGGCGGGGGCGTTCGCCGAGTTCGGCGACGAGCCGGGCGGGGCGGCGCTGGTGCAGCTCGGCACCGGCGCGAAGGACGCCCGGGAGCAGGCCCAGCCACCCGCCACCGACGGGCCGCAGGCTGGTTGGGCGACCGCGCTGGTCCGCCGCACCGCCGATACGATGGCCGCCGCCACCTTCGCCGCGGTCGCCAACTCGAAGTGCCGGGTGTGCCCGGTGCGCACCAGCTGCCCGGTCTCCGGGCAGGGGCGGCAGGTGGTCGAGCCGCCGACCGTCCGGCGCCCGGAGCCGGGGGAGTAGCCGTGTCAGCACCGGTGAAGCGCGAGGAGTGAGCTTGCGAGCCCCGCAGTCGCGAACGAAGAAGGCGCAGCCCGCCCTGTTCGACCCCGCCGCCCCGGCACCCCGGGCGGCCGACGCCGGTCCCCGCTACACCCCGGTCGAGTTGGCCAAACTGCTGGGCCGGCCGGCACCGACCCGGGAGCAGGCGGCGATCATCGCCGCGCCGGTGGAGCCGCTGCTGGTGGTCGCCGGCGCCGGTTCGGGCAAGACCGAGACGATGGCCGCCCGGGTGGTCTGGCTGGTGGCCAACTCGTACGTCCGGCCGGAGCAGGTGCTCGGCCTCACCTTCACCCGCAAGGCCGCCGGTGAGCTGGCACACCGGGTGCGTACCCGGCTCGACCAGCTGGTCCGCCGGCTCGGCCGGCGCGGGCGCGACCCGCTCGACGATCCGCTGGCCGGCGATCCGACGGTGGCCACCTACCACTCGTACGCCGGGCGGATCGTCACCGAGCACGGCCTGCGCGCCGGCTACGAGCCCTCCACCCGGCTGCTCACCGAGGCGTCCCGCTGGCAGCTGGTCGACCTGATCGTGCGCAACTACGACGGGGACATGTCCGAGGTGGACCGGATGCCCAGCACGGTCACCGACGCGGTCCTCGCGCTCGCCGGTGAGCTGGACGACCACCTGGTCGACCCGGACGATCTGGCCGCCTGGACGGGCCGGTTCTTCGCCGACGTGCAGTCCCGCCCGGGTCGGGTCTACGCCGACGTGCGCAAGGCCCTCGCGCTCCAGCAGGTCCGGTTGAAACTGCTGCCGCTGGCGCGGGCGTACGCCCGGCGCAAGGACGACTTCGAGGCGATGGACTTCGCCGACCAGCTCGCCCGGGCCGCCCGGGTGGCCCGGGACCATCCGGGCGTCGGCGAGATCGAGCGCGGTCGCTACCGGGTGGTGCTGCTCGACGAGTACCAGGACACCAGCCACGCCCAGGTGGTGCTGCTCGGCGCGCTGTTCGGCGGCGGGCACCCGGTGACCGCCGTGGGCGACCCCTGCCAGTCCATCTACGGCTGGCGGGGGGCCAGCGCCGGCACCCTGGACCGCTTCCCGACCGAGTTCGCCCGCGCCGACGGCGAGCCGGCCCGGGTGCTGGGGCTGACCACCAGTTGGCGCAACCGGCCGGAGATCCTCGCGGTGGCGAACGCGTTGGCCACCCCGCTGCGGGCGGCCGGCGCCCGGGTGCCCGAGCTGCATGCCGCGCTCAGCGTCGACGAGCCCGTCCCGCACCGCAGCCCGCGCGGGTCCGCCGCCGGCACCGTGCACTGCGCGCTGCTGCCGACCTACGCCGACGAGGCCGACTGGATCGCCGACAGCCTGCTGGCCGCCTGGCGGGGCGCGGCCGGGATGCCCGGCGCGATGCCCGAGCAGATCCCGGTCACCCGCCGCCCGACGACCGCGGTGCTGGTCCGGCTGCGCAGCCAGATCCCGGCGATCGCCGACGCGCTGCGCGAGCGCGGACTGCCGGTCGAGGTGGTGGGCCTGGGCGGCCTGCTGGACACCCCGGAGGTGCGGGACGTGGTGTGCACCCTGCGGGTGCTCTCCGACCCGACCGACGGCGCGGCGCTGTTGCGCCTGCTGACCGGTGCCAGGTGGCGGATCGGGCCGCGCGACCTGGTCGCCCTGCACCGCCGGGCGAAGGCCATCGCGGTGGCCCGCCGCCGGCTCGCCGACGACGGCGCCCCGGAGATCACCCCGGACCGACTCGACGAGGCGACCCTGGTCGAGGCGCTGGCCGACCTCGGCCCGGCGCAGGCGTACTCGGCCGAGGGGTACGCGCGGTTGCGCGCGTACGCCCGGGAGCTGGGCCTGCTCCGATACCGGCTGGACCAGTCGTTGCCGGAGCTGATCGCGGACATCGAGCGGACCACCGGCCTGGACGTGGAGGTGGCGGTACGGGCCGGCCGGGACGGTGCCGGCGACGCCGGCCTGGCCCGGGGTCACCTGGACGCGCTGGGCGACGTGGCCGCCCGGTTCAGCGGGGAGACCCCGGGCGCCACGCTCGCCGGTTTCCTGGCCTACCTCGCCGCCGCCGAGGACGAGGAGCGGGGCCTCGCCCCGGGCGAGGTGGAGGTGGTCGAGGGCGCGGTGCAGATCCTCACCGCGCACGCCGCCAAGGGGCTGGAATGGGACGTGGTCGCGGTGGCCGGGCTAAGCCGGGGGGTGTGGCCGGGGCCGGTGCGCAACTCCGACCACTGGCTCGGCGGGCTGGGTGTGCTGCCGTTCCCGCTGCGCGGCGACGCCGACGGCCTGCCCGAGCTGGCCCTGGCCGAGGCCGACGACCAGCGCGCCGTGGCCCGGGCGGTGACGGACTTCACCGACGCCTGGCGGGCGCACGACGAGCGGGAGGAACGGCGGCTGGCGTACGTGGCGGTGACCCGTCCACGCCGCCTGCTGCTCTGCTCCGGGCACTGGTGGGGCGAGGGCACCAAACGGCCGCGGGGGCCGTCGGCGCTGCTGCGCGAGGTGCACGACGCCGGCCTGGACGCCGGCGACGGCCACCTGGTCGACGAATGGGCGCCGGAGCCGACGCCGGACGCGGTGAACCCGACCACCGAGGTGGTGCTGCGGGCCGAGTGGCCGGCGGACCCGCTCGGCGTACGCCGTCCGACGCTCGCCGGGGCGGCGGGGCTGGTGCGCCGCTTCCTGACCGACGGCGAGCCGGCCGGCGGCGGCACCGACGGCGAGCCGGGCGGCGGTGGTGACGACGCGGGTGCGCCGGTGCCGGACCCGGAGGTGGCCCGGTGGCGGCGGGAGGCCGACCTCTTGCTGGCCGAGCGGGCCGAGCTGAGCCAGCTCTCCGGTCCGATCGACGTGGCGCTGCCCGAGCAGCTGTCGGTGACGCAGTTGGTCGCGCTGCGCCGGGATCCGGCGGCGCTGGCCCGGGCACTGCGCCGCCCGCTGCCCAGCGAGCCCAACCCGTACGCCCGCCGGGGGACCGCCTTCCACGCCTGGCTGGAGCAGCGGTTCGGGGCGGACCGGCTGCTCGACACCGACGAGCTGCCCGGGGCGGCGGACGCCGACGCCGCGCCGGACGAGGCGTTGGCCGAGCTTCAGCAGCGTTTCCTGGCCAGCGAGTGGGCGGACCGGACGCCGATCGAGGTGGAGGTGCCGTTCGCCACCGTGATCGGCGGCGTGGTGGTGCGCGGCCGGATGGACGCCGTGTTCCGCCGGCCCGGCGACCGCTTCGACGTGGTCGACTGGAAGACCGGTGCCCGCCCGTCCGGCGCGGCGGCCGAGGTGGCCGCGGTGCAGTTGGCGGTCTACCGGCTGGCCTGGGCGGAGCTGGCCGGCGTGCCGGTCGACCGGGTCGGCGCGGCCTTCCACTACGTGCGGGACGGGACGACCGTCCGGCCGGCGGACCTGCTCGACGTCGACGGGCTGACCGGGTTGCTCGCCGCGGTCCCGGAGCTGTCCTGAGTTGGTGGCACTCGGCCGGATCCGTGCTATGGTGCCCGCGTTGCAGTTTTGGTTACCAGCTCTGTGTGCGCCTGGCGGATTGTGGCCCCAGGCGCACTTTGTTGTGTCCGGATCTCCGGGCGGGGCGACCAGCAGCGACAGGCGTTCCGGGCAGGTCCGCGCGGAACATTCCTCTTTCGGCCCCGTAACAGGTACGGGTCCGACGTTCCGTCAAGGAGACGAAACAAGCATGGCTATTGGCACCGTCAAGTGGTTCAACGCTGACAAGGGCTTCGGCTTCATCACCCCGGACGGCGGCGGCGCCGACGTCTTCGCCCACTTCTCGGCGATCCAGTCCTCCGGCTACCGGAGCCTGGACGAGAACCAGCGGGTGGAGTTCGAGGTCGTCCAGGGCCAGAAGGGCCCGCAGGCGGAGAACATCCGTCCGCTCTGATCCGTACGGATCGCCCGCGACGGCCGGGCCACCGCCGGTGCACGTTCGACCGGTGGCGGCCCGGCCGTCCGCACCTGGACACCCGGCGATGGAACCCTGAGTCGGTAATCAGCCGTCCAACCGTCGGGTGGGCGACTGTCACCACCGCCCGGCTGGGAAAGGCTGGGCCAGGGGGATGAGCCGGGGGGATCGGCTCGGTGCGGGGAGGGACGGCCATGGTGGGTTCCGCAGCGGTGCGGGAGCTGCTCCTGGTGGTCGCGGTGGCGGCCGTCGGGCTGCTGCTCGCGGTGGCGGCGGCGTTCGCGCCGTGGCCGGTCACACCGGGCGGGTCCGCCCCGTCCGGCCTGGTGGAACTGCACGGCCCCCCGGCTCCGACCGAACGGCCGGGCAACGCCGTCGGCTGATACGTGCCTTCGCCGGGAGCGCGGAGGCGTTAGGGTCGGATCCGTGCCGACGCGCAGAGCGAGAATCCCAGCGACGAGGTATCCGGTCGAGCGGTTCACGCTCGACAACGGCCTGCGGGTGGTCCTCGCCCCCGATCGCAGCGCCCCGGTCATCGGGGTGGCGGTCGTCTACGACGTCGGCATACGTTCCGAACCCGAGGGGCGCACCGGCTTCGCCCACCTCTTCGAGCACCTGATGTTTCAGGGCTCGGAGAACCTGGAGAAGCTCGCCCACTTCCGGCACGTGCAGGGCGCGGGCGGCACCTTCAACGGCTCCACCCACCTGGACTACACCGACTACTTCGAGACCCTGCCGAGCAACGCCCTGGAGCGGGCGCTCTTCCTGGAGGCCGACCGGATGCGCGGCCCCCGGCTGACCCAGGAGAACCTGCGTAACCAGGTCGACGTGGTCAAGGAGGAGATCCGGGTCAACGTGCTCAACCGGCCCTATGGTGGGTTCCCCTGGCTGACCCTGCCGCCGGTGATCTTCGACACCTTCCCCAACGCGCACGACGGCTACGGCTCCTTCGACGACCTGGAGTCGGCCACCGTCGCCGACGCCGCCGACTTCTTCCGGCGCTACTACGCCAGCGGCAACGCGGTCCTGTCGGTCAGCGGCGACATCGACACCACCGAGGCGGTGACGCTGATCGAACGGCACTTCGGCGACGTGCCGGCCCGGCCCGCGCCCGACCGGCCGGACTTCGCCGAGCCGGAGCTGACCGTCGAGCGGCGCGCGGCGTACACCGACAAGCTGGCCCCGCTGCCGGCGGTGGCCTCGGCGTGGCGGGTGCCCGACCCGATCGGCGACTTCGCCGCCTACCTGCCGTACGTGGTGCTGGCCGAGGTGCTCACCGACGGCGACGCGTCCCGGCTGGTCGAGCGGCTGGTCCACCGGGACCGGGCGGTGACCAGCGTGGGCGGCTACCTGGGCTTCATGGGCGACCCGTACGACGTACGCGACCCCACCGCCCTGCTGCTCCAGTCGCACCTGCCGCCCGGTGGCGACGTCGACAAGGTGCTGCGCACCCTCGACGAGGAGCTGGACCGGCTCGCCACCGACGGGCTGACCGACGGCGAGCTGGCCCGCACCCAGGCCCGGATGGCCACCCACCTGCTACGTGACACCGACGCGGTGCTCGGCCGCGCGCTCCGGATGGCGGTGCTGGAGCAGCAACGCGGTGAGCCCGGCCTGCTCGGCGAGCTGCCCCGGCTGGTCGGTGAGGTCACCGACGAGCAGGTCCGCGCCGCCGCCGCCACCCTGCGGCCAGAGCGCCGCGCGTCCATCGAGGTCATTCCCGGAGGTGCAGTCCAGTGAGCGTGCGACCGCTGCCGCCGCTCGGCCCGACCCGCCGGCTCAAGCTGCCCGGCCAGGCCGAGCGCACGCTGGGCAACGGGCTCACCGTGATCGTGGTACGCCGACCGGCGGTTCCGCTGGTGGAGCTGCGGCTCTGGATGCCCTTCGGCCGGGCCAACCTGGCCCGCGGGCACCTGCTCGCGCAGACCATGCTCTCCGGCACGGAGACGATGACCAGCATGCAGATCGCCGCCGAGCTACAGAGGATCGGTGGCGGGCTCTCCGCCGGTCTCGATCCGGACCGGCTGATGCTCTCCGGCACCGGCCTGGCCACCGGGCTGGACCGGATGCTGGAGATCCTCGCCGAGGTGCTCACCGGCGCCACCTATCCGGCCAAGTGGGTGGAGGTCGAGCGGGACCGGCTGGTCGACGGGATCCAGGTCGCCCAGAGCCAGCCGGCGCACCTGGCCCGTACCGCGCTGCTCAAGCGGATCTACGGTCGGCACCCGTACGCGGTGCAGACGCCGGACCCGGAGCAGGTCCGGGCGGTCCGGCCGGCGGCGCTGCGTACGCTGCACGGCCAACGGGTGCATCCGGCGGGCGCGGTGCTGGTGCTGGTCGGCGACGTGCGTCCGGAGCGGGCGCTGGACGCGGCCGAGAAGGCCCTCGGCGGCTGGAACGGCGACGGGCACGCCGCCGAGCTGCCCCCCGCTCCGCCGCTGGAGCCGGGGCCCCTGCTGCTGGTCGACCGGCCGGGGTCGGTGCAGTCGTCGCTGCGGGTGGCGTTGCCGGCGGTGCCGCGGACCCATCCGGACCACGCCGCGCTGCAACTGGCCAACCTGATCTTCGGCGGCTACTTCTCCTCCCGCTGGGTGGAGAACATCCGCGAGGACAAGGGCTACACGTACGGGCCGCACTCGCTGGTCGAGCATTCGGTGGCCGGTTCGGTGCTGGTGGCCGCCGCCGAGGTGGCCACCGAGGTGACCGCGCCGGCACTGCTGGAGACCAGCTACGAACTGGGCCGGCTCGCCACCGTGCCACCCGGGCCGGACGAGCTGGAACAGGCCCGCCAGTACGCCCTAGGCACGCTGCAACTCGGCATCTCCACCCAGGCCGGGCTGGCGTCGTTCGTCAGTGCGTACGCCGGCAGCGGGCTGCGGCTGGACTTCCTCTCCGAGCACGCGGCCCGGCTGGCCAAGGCGAGCGTCGAGGACGTGGCCGAGGCGGCGGCCCGGTATCTCGCCCCATCGCGGGCGGTCACCGTCGTGCTCGGTGACGCCGAGCGGATCGCGCCGTCGCTGGCCACGCTGACCTCGATCGACACCAAACCGGTACGCCCATGAGCGAGCGGATCACCGGTGCGGTGCCTCCTGGCGGTACGCGGCGCGGCGGAGCGCCGGCATGAGCGAGCGGGGGGAGATCACCCCGCCGTTGGCGCGGTCGACGCTGGATCGGGCGGCGCATCGGCGTACCGATCCGGGGTGGTTGGCGCAGGCATGGGCCGGGGCGCGGGTGCTGGTGCTCGACGTCGAGGCCGGCGGACGGGCCCTGGTGCGTACCGACACCCCGGTGCCGGCGCTGGTGTTGGTGGAGGCGGACGGCCTGCCGCCGGCGCTGGCCACCGAGGCGATGTTCCTCGGTGTGGAACCGGACGGGGTGCCGGTCTTCTGCGTGCACACCACGCTGGCGGCGGTGCCGGAGACCCGCCCGGCCCACCTGCGGGAGATCGGGCACCTGCTCGGCGACCGGGACGCGGGGCTGTTCACCACGGCGCTGGCCCTGACCAACTGGCACCTGCGCCACCTCTACCACCCGATCACCGGCGCGCCGACCCGTACGGACGAGGCCGGCTGGTCCCGGGTGGACGCCGGAGGCGAGCGGGTGTGGCCGCGTACCGATCCGGCGATGATCGTGCTCGTGCACGACGGCGTCGACGGCGTCGACGGGCGGTGCCTGCTGGGCAACAACGCCACCTGGCCCAGCGCCGAGGGTCGACGCCGCTTCTCCTGCCTGGCCGGGTACGTGGAGCCGGGGGAGTCGGCCGAGGCCGCGGTGCTCCGGGAGGTACGCGAGGAGGTCGGCGTCCCGGTGGCCGACATCGCGTACGCGGGCAGCCAGGCGTGGCCGTTTCCCGGCTCGCTGATGCTCGGCTTCCTGGCCACCGCCGACCCGGCGCATCCGCTGCGGGTCGACCCCGTCGAGATCGCCCACGCCCGCTGGTTCTCCCGGCAGGAGATCGGCTTGGCGCTGGCGGGCCGGGCGGTCGACGTGGGCGATGATGCCCGGCTGTTGCTGCCCCCGCCGTCGTCGATCGCGTTGTTCCTGATCCACCGCTGGTTCGACGGGCACTGCTGATCGGGGTGCGGCCCCGACCCGTGACCGTCGTTGCCGCGGCGGACACGGGCCGGGGACACGGGCCCGTCGTGGTCGGCTGGGCAGGAACACGGCGGGGGAGCCGGTCGACCACGACGGACGTCGGGTGGGTCAGGTGTCGGGCGCGTCCGGGCGGGCCCGACCGTGCCCCGGATCGTCGAGTGGCAGCACCTTGACCCGCTGCTTGCCGGAGCGTACGGCGCCGACCGTGGCGATCGCCCGGGCGAGCAGCAGCGCGGCGTCGCGGTCCTCGGCGTGGACGACCTGGCGGCGCGGCTCGGGCCGGGTGGTCTCGTCCCGCAGCCGGTGACCACAGGCCCAGGCGGCCGTGATGTCGGTCTCGGCGGCGGAGCGGATGTCGGTGCGAACGATCAGGAACCGCATGTGGGTCTCCGGATGTGCCGCGACGGGTGGAACGGTGGAAGTTCCATGTCACTACGCCGCCATCGTACGCCCGGCCGGCATCCCAGCAAGTCAAACGCGCCCATTTGTTCGCAGGCCCGACCGATCATCCGACCCCTGGTCACCGGGGTTGTCGGGGATGGACGACGACGGGGCCGCCGGCAGTTGCCGGCGGCCCCGCGAGGCGTCGGGACGCTAGTTCCGGTCGAACTGTCCGTCCTTCGCACCGGAGATGAAGCCCAACCAGCCGGCCCGGTTGAACAGCAGCACCGGGCCGCCGCGGTCCTTGCTGTCCCGCAGTGCCATCGCGGCGGGGCCGGTACGCAGTGGCGCGACCTCGACGCAGTTGGAGGTCTGGCTGCGCGTGCTGGTGCGCCAGGGGGCATGCGCCAGCTGGGCGAGGACGGACGGCGTGTTGCGGATCTCGTTCATCGTTGCGCTCCTGAGTGTGAACCGAACCGATGGGACGAGTGGCGCACACGTCCCGACGTCGGCTCCCGGTCGGTCACCGCTCCGTCAGGCGCCCGGAGTACCCGCGGCGCTGGACCGGCGCCGTTGCCGGGCCATTCACCACAGTGGACGGGATCACCGCCCCGGACAGCCGCCCCGACGACTCCATCAGCCAGGAGAGGGTGTCCGTTGCGGAGAGCGCCGCCGTGCATAGCCACTCGAACACCACTTTATAGCGATTTAGGGCGATTGCCTCGGTCGACATGACGTCGGTGAAGCCGCCTTCGATGGCCAGCGTCTCCGGATCGAGCGGGTCGGCGAACCGGTAGAGCGAGAAGGCGGTCGGTGGTAAGTACCACCGGCCGATCGGGGTGTCCCGGGGCAGCACGTGCAGCGTCACGTTCGGCAGCATGGCCAGCTCGCACAGCTGCGCCAACTGCTCCCCGAGCACCTTGGGCGGGCCGGCCCGGTGGCCGAGCGCGGTCTCCTCCAGCACGGCCGTGTACCGCGGCGCATCGGTCTCCCGAAGGAGCAGCGACTGCCTCGCCAGCCGGGCCTTGATCTCGGTCTCGATGTCCTCCTCGACCTCCGGACCGCCGGCCTCCTGGTCGACCAGCCGGGCCGAGGAGATCCGTACCCGGGCGTACCCGGTGGTCTGCAACAGCCCCGGCACCAGCACCGGGTTGTACTCGGAGATCTCGGCACAGCCCGCCTCCAGTTCGGCGAAGCCACGCTGCTGCTGCGTCATCGCCGGATAGCTTTTCAGCCAGCCGCGTATGTCGCCGGCCTCGTGCGTGAAGCCGAGCAGCTCCACCCGGAGCGCCTCGTCGGCGTGGTAGAGATCGAGCAGTTTGCGGACGTCCTGCGGGTCCGGCCGGCTGCGACCGTTCTCCAGCCGGGACAACTTGGATGCGGAGGCCCAGCCGAGGTGGTCGATGACCTGGTCCCCGGTGAGGTGGGCGGTCTCGCGCAACCGGCGCAGTTCGACGCCGAGCCGGCGACGTCGCAGGATCGGGCTGGGTGCGGCAGGAGGCACGGTGTCCTCTTTTCCGTCGACCGCCGTGAACACGACGGTAACTGTATGAAACTCGCCCCCCACGGTCAGTATGGACGTCGCGACCGGCGCCGGAGGTACCGGCGAGGGGCGTGTCATCAGAAATGCGGACACCTGACACCGGACGGAGATGCCACGACCTGCGTCGCCGGACCCCGGCCGAGCTGTCTGCCGCGCCCGAGTCGCGCCACCCCCCCCGGAGGGACCAATGCGCACCGTCCTGAGTCGCCCGGACTTCCGCCTGCTCTTCGGCGGACTGCTGGCCAGCATGACCGCCGAGTCGATCCTGCTGCTGGCGCTCGCCATCTGGGTGAAGGACCTGACCGGATCGGACGGCCTGGCCGGCGCCACCATCTTCGTGATCCTCGCTCCGCGGATGCTCGCGCCGCTGGTCGGCTGGTTCGTCGACCGGTATCCACGGCGGCCCCTCTTCGTGGCGACCAACCTCACCACGGCGCTGCTGCTCACCCCGCTCTTCGCGGTCCGCGACGCGGGCCACATGTGGATCATCTACGGCGTGGCCGCCCTCTACGGCCTGTCGAACCTCACCGTCGGCGCGGTACTCAGCCGACTGATCCGGGAGCTGGTCCCGTCCGATCTGCTCGGTGAGGCCAACGGCGTACTCCAGACGGTCCGTCAGGGGCTGCGGCTGATCGGCCCGCTGGCCGGCGCCGGGCTCTACGCGGCCCTCGGCGGCTGGATGCTGGCCGCCGTCGGGATGGCCGGTTTCGTGCTCGCCGCCGCCGTGGTCGGCACGCTGCGGGTGGCCGACACCCCGGCCCAACCGGCCGACGCGCCTCCGATCGGCGCGCTTCCGGCCCGCGCTGTCGGTGGCGGCACACGGGTGGGGCGCTGGCCGGTCGAGCTGGTCGCCGGGCTCCGCCACCTCGCCAGTGAACCGGCGTTGCGTCGGGCGTTGGTCGGCTACGGGCTCGGCTCGCTGGTGATGGGCTTCACCGAGTCGCTGATCTTCGCCTACGTCGACCGGGGGCTGGGCCGGGACGCGGCGTTCGTCGGCGTACTCGTCACCGTGCAGGGCATCGGCGGGCTGGTCGGCGGGCTGTGCTCGGCGGCGGTGCTGCGTCGGGTGGGCGAGCTGGGCACCCTCGCCGCCGGGGTAGCGTTCTTCGGACCCGCCGCGCTGGCACTGGCGTACCCGAATCTCTGGCTCGGCTTCGCCGCGGTGCTGATGGCGGGCGTCTCGCTGCCGCTGACCCTGGTCGGGCTGCACACGCTGATCCAGCGACGGACCCCGCCCGAGCTGACCGGCCGGGTCGCCGCCGCCGCCGAGGCCGCGATCAGGTGCCCGCAGGCGTTCTCGATCGGCGTGGGTGCCCTGGTCGTCGGCGTGCTCGACTACCGGTTGGTCTTCGCGTTGGTCGGCGTCGCCACCCTGCTCGCCGGCGCCTACCTCTGGCGCGGCCGGCAGCTGAGCCCGCCGACCGGCCCATCGGGGCGTTTCCGCGTCCCGGCGCCGCGCCCGGCCCCCGAAGACCGCAACGTCAAGGTCAGCACCCTCGCCCGTAACCCGGGCCGCTGACCGCTCCCCGGCGGCATGGTTGGGTACATCTGTTGCGCCTATGGCGACAACAGATGTACCCACCACGAACGGTTCCCTTGTACACGAAACGAAGCTACGTCGTGTACTCCAGCTCGGTCCGCGCGAGGCGGCGCAGCGTCTCGGCCATCCGACGAACGTCGAGGCTCTGGAGGTACGCGACCAGCGCGTCGCGGGTGTCCGCGATGATGCCGGACAGGGCGTCCCCGTGAATGTCGCCAGGTAGGAGGATCTGCCGGAAAGCCAGTTCTCCGATCACGCCGCCGGCCAGTTTCTCGGCGATCCAGTAGGGTGTGCGCTCGCGGATGGCGAAGGTCAGGTGCAGGCTGGGGCGATCTGCCGCGTTGAAGGGGTTGTGCACCCAGCCTCTCGGCAGGAGCATCGACTGCCCTGGCCTCAGGTACCTGCCCGGCGCGGGGATGATCAGCAGCCATCTCCAGAAGATCGATCGCTTTTACGGCGCGCTGCAAGGGCAGCGCTCCTGACTCGGCGGGCAGGGTGTGGACGACGGCGAACTCCGCCATCCCCAACCACTCCGGTTCGTCTGTCAGCAGCGCCGCGACCGCCCAACACTGTTGGGCAGACAACATCGCAAGATCGGAATGTCCGAGATACTTCGCCGCGAACGTCGCGGCATACGTCACCCAGACCAGGCGCCGGACCGACACCGGATCGTTCCGCTTGCCGCCCAGCGTCAAGAGCAACCTCGGGAGGGCGGCTAGAAGATGGTCGTAACGGCAGGCGTTGTGTAGTTCAGTGATCGTGTTCACGGTAGCCGCGATGTCTGACGGGCTGTCCTCCGGAGCATTGGTTGGACCGTACGCCAGCTCTGCGATCGCCGCCCTTAGCGCGGGAAGGTGCCGTGCGGCGGTCCCATGCTCCAACGTCGTCGGGTCATAGGGCTGCCCGGTCAGGTCAGCCAAGGAAACTTGCAGCGCTTTGCTCAAGGCCAGCTGTGTGCTGCGTTTGTCAAGTGGGGCCGTTCCGGCCTCTATCTGCGCGATATACCCCTGACTCAGCCCCGCCAGATCCGCAAGCAGGCGCTGGCTGAGATTACGCTTGAGTCGCCAACGGCGGACCCGTACTCCGATGTGGTCCAACGCGGTGCCGGATTCATGCCGCTCCGCAACCATGGCATGACGATACGTCAGCAATTGGGCCTGGGGCCACGAGGCCCAGGTCATCGATCGAGTGATGGAGCGGTATGCCAATCGCTGGTCAACCTGTGCTCTACGTCGTGGCGTGCGGCGGACGTCCGGCCGCCGACCTACCGAGCTTCGTGACTCACGCGCAAGCTGACGGATGGCACGTGTGCGTCATCGCCACGCCGTCCGCCGTGAAGTTCATGGACCTTGACGCGCTCGCGGCCATCACCGGCTATCAGGTCCGCTACGACTACAAGCAGCCGGACGAGCCAGATGCGCTGCCGTTGCCTGATGCCTACGTGATTGCTCCGGCGACGTTCAACACCATCAACAAGATGGCATCGGGAGCAAGTGACACGCTCGCACTCGGCATGCTGAACGAGGCAATCGGCCTGCCGCTTCCCATCATCGCGGTCCCCACGCCGAACGTGGCCCTCGCCCGTCACCCGGCTTTTCGTGCCAGTGTGCAGGCGCTCCGGTCCTGGGGAGTCGATCTGCTCTTCGACCCGGATCGCTTTCCCCTACCAACCCCGAACATGGGGCCGCCCGCTGCCGGGCTTTTCCCGTGGGCTGACCTGGCTTCTGCCGTCAGCAAACTGCGCAGGACCATCGACGCTGGCGTGGGACCGCCGCCTGGCTGGCATTCGTCGGGTTCGCCAAGCGCCACCCACCTGGACGCTGGTGGGCCGCATCGCGCGGCCGACTGACTCCGCGAGCACGGGGCCAACGCCACAATGCCCCCAGCGAGAGCTGGGGGCATTGTCTGGCATCAGGCGGCGATGCTTGCCAGGTGTTGCTTGACCTGGTTGATCGACGGGTTGGTCAGCGCGCTGCCGTCGGCGAAGCGCAACGTGGGGACGGTCTGGTTGCCGCCGTTGACGCTCATCACGAACTCCGCGGCTGCCGGATCCTGCTCGATGTCGACCACCTGGTAGGCGATGCCCTCCCGGTCGAGCTGCGACTTCAGCCGGTGGCAGTAGCCGCACCAGGGGGTGGAATACATCGTCAGCATGGTCAGATCCTCCAACGTCGCGACCGGCTGCTTGCCGATCAAACCCAGGCTATCCGCTGTAACGTCCCGGGCAGCTGAGACAATTCCCCGTTGTGATGGTCAACTCCGCGTCCGAACGCGTGCTCGCCGGGCTCGATCCGGAGCAGCGCTCGGCGGTGACTGCACCGGCCGGGCCGGTCTGCGTGCTGGCCGGTGCCGGCACCGGCAAGACCCGGGCGGTGACGTCCCGGATCGCGCACCGGTCGCTGACCGGCGAGATCTCCGCCCGGCACGTGCTCGCGGTCACCTTCACCGCCCGGGCCGCCGCCGAGCTGCGCCACCGGCTCGCGCAGCTCGGCGTGACCGGGGTGCAGGCGCGTACCTTCCACGCGGCGGCGCTGCGCCAGGTGCGCTACTTCGCACCCCGGCTGCTCGACGGGCGGGCCATGCCGGAGCTGCTGGACAGCAAGGTCCGCCTGGTCACCCTCGCCGCCGCCCGGGCCGGCCTGCGGGCCGACCGGACGGCCGCCCGGGACCTCGCCGGTGAGATCGAGTGGGCCAAGTCGTCCCTGGTCGAGCCGGGGGAGTACGTGGTGGCCGCGGCCAAGGCGCTGCGCGAGACCCCGCACGAGCCGGCGAAGGTCGCCGAGGTCTTCGCCGGGTACGAGAAGCTCAAGCGGACCGGTGGCGTGATCGACTTCGAGGACGTGCTCCGTGCCGCGGTCTGGGGGATCGAGGAGCACCCGGACGTCGGCGAGCAGGTCCGCAACCAGTACCGGCACTTCGTCGTCGACGAGTACCAGGACGTCAACCCGTTGCAGCAGCGGCTGCTGGACGCCTGGCTGGGCGGCCGGGACGACGTGACCGTGGTCGGCGACGCCAGCCAGACCATCTACTCGTTCACCGGGGCGACCTCGTCGTACCTGGTCGACTTTCCGCGTCGGAACCGCGGCGCAACGGTGGTCCGGCTGGTCCGCGACTACCGGTCCACCCCGCAGGTGGTCGGGCTGGCCAACGCGGTCATCTCGCAGGCCCGGGGCACCGAGTCGCGGCTGCGCCTGGAACTGGTCGGCCAGCGTCCGCCCGGCCCCGAGCCGGAGCGGCGGATCTTCACCGACGAGCCGGCCGAGGCGAACGCGGTCGCCGCCCGCTGTCGCGCCCTGGTCGACGCCGGTACGCCGGCCCGCGAGATCGCCGTGCTGTTCCGCACGAACGCGCAGTCCGAGGCGTACGAAAAGGCGCTCGCCGAGGCGGGCGTGCCGTACGTCGTGCAGGGGGCCGAGCGGTTCTTCGAGCGGGCCGAGGTGCGCCAGGCGATGGTGGCGTTGCGCGCGGCCACCCGATCCATCCCCGGCGAGACCCCGTTGCCGGCGGCCGTGATGGAGGCGCTCGCCGCCGTCGGGTGGGCACCCGACGCGCCCCCGCCGGGCGGTGCCGCCCGGGAACGTTGGGAGGCGCTGGCCGCGCTGGTCCAGCTCGCCGAGGAGTACGCGGCCACTCCCGACCTGATGCCCCTCGGGGTGGCCGCCACGGTCGAGCGCCCGGTGACCCTGGCCGACTTCACCGACGAGCTGGCCCGACGGGCGGCGCAGCAGCACGCGCCGACGGTGGAGGGGGTGACCCTGGCCTCCCTGCACTCCGCGAAGGGGCTGGAGTGGGATGCGGTGTTCCTGGTCGGCCTCGCCGAGGGCACCCTGCCCACCACGTACGCGCGCACCGCCGAGCAGGTCGAGGAGGAGCGCCGGCTGCTCTACGTCGGCATCACCCGGGCCCGCCAGTGGCTCTGGCTGTCGTACGCCTCGGCGCGCTCGCCGGGTGGGCGGGCCCGGCGGCCGTGCCGGTTCCTGCCGCAGCTGGCACCCATCGGCGGGGCGGAACGGGCCACCGGCGGCCGTCCGGCGGCACCCGGCGCGCAGCGGCGCGCCAACCGGATCGTCTCCTGCCGGATCTGCGGGGCGACCCTGCTCGCCGGGCCGGACCGCAAGCTCGGCCGCTGCCCCACCTGCCCGTCGGACATCGACGACGAGCTGCACGAGCGGCTGCGCGAGTGGCGGTCGCGGGTGGCGGGGGCGCAGAAGGTGCCCGCCTACGTCGTCTTCACCGACGCCACGCTGGTCGCGCTCGCCGAACGGCGGCCGGCGCGGGCCGAGGAACTCGTCGCCATCGCCGGCATCGGGCCGCGCAAGTTGGGCCTGTACGGGGAGGCGGTGCTGGCGCTGGTGGGGGGCGTGGCGGTCGACGAGATCTGCCCGCAGAAAACTTTCTGAATCTGGCCGTTAATTCGTTTGCCCTCGCCCCACCGACCGGCATAGCCTCAGGACGCACCTCGCAAGGGGCCCTGTTCGGGCTGCTCACGGGGTCTGTGTCCGAGTCGATTACGAGTGAACGTCAGGGAGGTGGCACCAGTGGAGAGCTACGTCAACCAGCGTCCGGCGGCGCTGCCCGTTGCCGTCGCTCCGCTGTCGGCTGCCCTGACTGTCGCCGGGGCTCCGCTGTCGGCCGGTCGGGTTACCGTCGCCGCCGCGCGACCGTGGGCTCCGCAGGCGCACCGGGTCGAGGTTCAGGCCGAGCTGATCCTCGCACCGACGCCGAATGGGGACCAGGGGATCAGTGGCTTCACGGGCAAGGGCGTCGATGGCGCCAACAAGCGGATGGATCTCCGCGGTGTTCCACCTCGAGGTAGACCGGTCTGACCCTCAGACCACCGGCTCACCTTGAGGCCGCGGAACCCGCATACCGGGATCCGCGGCCTTAGTTTTTTGCACCGCCAAAGTGCGTCCGAACAGCGATCCACGAGATCGAAGTGAGAGAGAGGTGACCGGGCGATGAGTCTGGCGTTGGCTCCGCTCGACCTGAGCGTCGAGACGGAGGCGAACCTGCCCTGCCGGAAGTTCGACCCCGACCTGTGGTTCTCCGACTCGCCCACCGACCTGGAACTCGCCAAGTCGCTCTGCGGGGACTGCCCGCTGCGCGTCGAGTGCCTCGCCGGGGCGGCCGAGCGGGCCGAGCCCTGGGGCGTCTGGGGTGGCGAGATCTTCGAGCGTGGCGCGGTCGTCCCGCGTAAGCGGCCCCGTGGCCGTCCGCGCAAGGAGGACCTCGCCCGCGACGCCGCGCTGCGGGTCGAGGCCGAGGCGCGGCTGGCGGCCAACGGCCTTGCCACGTCGCGCAGCGCCGTCCGGCTGGCTGCCTGACATGTTCCCGATCCGGACCAACCCCCCGGTGCCGAACCGGCCGAGAGAAAGCTGATCACCATGCTGCACCTGCTGAACGGAGTCGCCGAGATGCAACTACTCCACGAAGCGTTGTCGAGGGCTCGAATGCTCCGGCCTCAGGCCGGTCGTATCACCACGAGCACTGAGGCAACCCGATCCGCCCGTACCGTCGCCATGGCCGGCCGCGCCCGCTCGGCCCGCGAACTGGGCGCTCTGTGAAGGAAGGGCCCCCTGTTAACGCCTCGCGTACTACAGGGGGCCCTTATTAACGCTTTGCCGACATGAAGCGCCGTCAGGCGACCGGGGCGAAGCCGGGCAGCCAGCGTTCCAGGATGCCGCGGTACGGTGCCCGGGCCTCCAACTGGCACAGCACGCCGATCGACCCGAGCGTCACCCGGTGGATGAGCAGGTACGACGGCGGCAGGTTGAGCTGCCGGCTGAGTTGGTACGCGGGTGAGCGTGGGCTCGCCAACCGGGTGGCCTCGGCGCGCAGCCAGGCCCGGGTGAACCGGAACTCCTCGGCGGCGATCGGTTCCAGCATCGGCCGCAGGAAGTCCAGCAGCGCGCGGGCGTCGATCGGCTCTTCGGAGCTGACGAACCCCTCGGCCCGCAGTCCGGCGACCACCTCATCGGCGTCCCCGCGCAGGGCCAGCCCGGCGATGCGGCCGATCGGTTCCGGCGTCCCCTCGGGCATCCGGGCCACGGCGCCGAAGTCGATCACGCCGAGCCGGCCGTCGGACAGCAGCCGGAAGTTGCCCGGGTGCGGGTCGGCGTGCAGCAGCCCGGCCCGGGCCGGGGCGGAGAGGTGCAGGGTGGCCATCAGCCGGCCCGCCTCGTTCCGCAACTCCTCGGTGCCCTCTCGGATGATGTCGGCCAGCGGAGTGCCCTCGACCCATTCGGTGATCAGGACTCGCGGCGAGGCGGAGAAGACCGCCGGCACGTAGATCTCCGGGTCGTCGGCGTACGCGGCGGCGAAGGCCCGCTGCGACTCCGCTTCCAGCTCGTAGTCCAGCTCCTCGGTGATCCTTTCCCGCAGCTCGGCCAGGAGCGGCTTGACGTCCAGCCCGGGCTGGATGGCCCGGAACATGCCGCCGAGCCGGGAGAGCTGCTTGAGGTCGGCGAGCAGGGCGTCGCCGGCACCCGGGTACTGGATCTTGACAGCCGCGTCCCGGCCGCTGCCGTCCGGCATCCGCCACACCGCGCGGTGCACCTGGCCGATGCTGGCCGCGGCGGCCGGCGAGTCGTCGAAGGTCACGAACCGGTCCCGCCAGCTCGGGCCCAACTGCTCGGTCAGGACCTTGTGCACGCTCGCCACCGGCAGCGGCGGCGCGGCCTCCTGGAGCTTGGTGAGGGCCTGCCGGTAGGGCGCGGCGATCTCCTCCGGCAGCGCCGCCTCGAAGACCGACAGCGCCTGACCGAACTTCATCGCCCCGCCCTTGAGCTGGCCGAGGACGCTGAACAGCTGCTCGGCGGTGCGCTGCTGGATCTCCGCCGAGATCACGTCGGAGGCGAGCCCGGTGACGCGCTTTCCCATGCCGAGGACGGTCCGGCCGGCGAAGCCGAGCGGCAGAGCGGCGAGCTTGGCGGTCCGGGACACGGCCCGGCGCGGGATGTCGGTCACTTGGTCATTGTTACCGAACCGGCGTGCCCGCTGCTGCCGTGCGGCCGGGGTTGACGTCCGGCTCCGCCGTACGCGCCGCAGTCACAGCCGGGGTGCGGCGGCCAGTGACGGCGCCGGACGTGGCCCGCCGCCGCCACCTCGATCGCGCCACCGAGGCTCTCCGGGGTGCCGCCGTCCAGCTGGCCCAGCGCCTCGGCCACGGCGTACCCGGTGGCCGCGAGAAGGGTGCTCGCCGCGCAGGTCGGTGCGGCCGGGACGCTGGCGAGCTGGGCGGCGAGCGTCGGCCAGTCGGGGTCCCGGTCGGCGCGGTGCAGGTCGAGGCAGCGCAGGCAGGGACCGGCCGGCGGGCGGACCAGCGGACCGACCACCGGGACGCCCTCCCGGACGTCGACCAGCAGGTGGGGCTGCCGCCGTTGGCCGTAACCGGCGGCCAGCAGCGCGGCCGGTCGGTCGGTGCCGAGCTGGATCACCAGGTCGGGCCGGTGCCGGCGCAGCGGGCCGGTGCGGGTGCCGGGCGCCGCGCGCTCCACGTCCGCCCGAACCGCCCGGTCGAGCGGGCGACCGATCTCGCCGGCCGCGATGCCGGTGCCGACGAGGTCGACCGGGCGGACCGGGCCGGGCAGGTCGGGATGGACGTGCCCGACCCCGGACTGGGCCAGGGCGACGGCGATGGCGGCACCGAGCGGGCCGCCGCCGGTGACCGTCACCCGGGCGGCCAGGCGGCGCCGGAGCACCTGGGCCGGGGTCCCCGGTAGTCGGGCGGCGGCCAGCGCCAGCGCGTCGGCCTCCGCGGCGAGCCGGGCCCGTCCAGGCCCGGCCAGTTCCCGGGGCAGGAGCGTGTGCGCCGGCACCACCAGGCCGGCGGTACGCAGCGCGTCGAGCAGGGCGCGGGCGTGCTCCGGACGGACTCCTGCCCCGGTCAGCACCTGCCGTTCGCTGCGGGTGCCGTCGAGCAGGTCGAGCAATCGGGCGGCCCGTGGGTCCGCCACCTCGACCAGAATGGCCCGCTCCGGGCCGAGCCCGAGTTGGAGGGTGTGCCGGTCACGCCAGAGCCGGCTGAGCCCGGGCAGCAGGGTGGGGCGGGGCGACGGCGGGCGCTCGGTGGAGAGCTGCATGGGTACGAATAGTGACCGTTTCCCTGCTGTCCGTCGATCGTTGTCCACAGGTGGGCAGCTTCAGATCCAGGGCTGTCCACAGGATTCGACGAGATATCCACAACTGGCGAGTAACTGAGTCGGACGCCCGACAGTGACCGGAGAGCGTGAACGGGGGCGGCCACCGGCCACCCCCGTTCGTGGTACGCGTACGTCAGACCTTCGCCTTGCCCAGGATGCGGTTCACTGTTGTGCCGCACACCGGACACTTGCCCTTGGCCATGTTCATGCCGGTCTTCGAGACCTCGACGCGGCCCTCGAAGTCCCGCTTCTCCTTGCACTTGACGCAGTAACCGTTGTAGGTCTGGGCCTGGTCGGCCACGGTGTGCCTCCTCGTCTCGTCCGCCGGTCGATACCGGTCCGGCGGGGTTCCCGGCGGCCGACCGCGTACGGCGTCCGGCGCTGGGTCTTTTCCGGCGGCCACCCACGTGACCACTGGTTGGCGGACCCTACCCAGGTGTGGGCGGTTCCATGTCAGCTGCGCGTTGCCACTGTGAGCAAGGCGACGTCGAGAGTGTGCACGGCGAATTGGGTCAGATCAGTCAGTTTGGCGGGGACACGCCGACCGGGGGCCCGCAAATTCGCTGGTAGCGCCCCGGAGTCGGGGATCGGACCCCGCTGTCGGGCCGGACACGATGATCATCTACCGTGGTCGGCGGCGTCGGTGTGACACCTCGTCCACCACCACGAAGGGTGACCGTGACGTCTCCCGCCGGCCCGGCAAGAAAATTTTCGGGACTCCTGGCGACCAATCCCCATTTTCCGGACGCGTGTCGGTGGGTTGACTCTTGCGGACCCCTGGTCACAGGGCATTAGCTTGCCAGCGTGACAGCAAACCGAGGCTGCGCGGTCCACTGATGGCTGGGGCGCGGAAGCCGGTCGTCGAGGTACGGCGCAGCCAGCGCCGGCGACGGACGGTGTCCGCCTACCGCGACGGTGAACGGGTCGTCGTTCTCATCCCGGACCAGTTCTCCCGGGCCGAGGAGAGCGAGTGGGTCGATCGGATGCTCGCCCGGCTCGCCGCCCGGGAGGGGCGCCTGGTCCGCTCCGACGAGGAGCTGTTGGCCCGGTCCGGCCGGCTGATCAAGCTCTATCTGGCCGAGTACGGTGACCAGGCCCTGCCGGCCAGCGTCCGATGGGTGGACAACCAGAACGGCCGATGGGGCTCCTGTACCCCGGCGGACCGCTCGATCCGGTTGTCGCACCGCATCCAGGACATGCCGGACTGGGTGATCGACTACGTCCTGCTGCACGAGCTGGCCCATCTCATCGTGCCGAGTCACAACGCCGCGTTCTGGGCCCTGGTCGGCCGCTACCCGAAGACCGAACGCGCCCGCGGCTACCTGGAAGGCGTGGCAGCCGTCACCCCCGCCCTCTGACCACCGCCACTTGACCAACGTGTGAGCCGGCCACCTTCCGGCCCGACACCTCCCCAGCGGGGGAGGGTGGGGTGGATGGATCGGAACCTGGGATTTGCGGCGGCGTAGGGTCGGGGGATGGCCCGACGTGTGGTGGTGGCGCTGCTCGCGCCGGTTGCCTGGGCGCCGCCCGGCGTCGAACCCGTGGACTGGCGTACGGCACTTGCCGAAGACGTGGTCGATCTGCTCGCGATGCTCAACGAGGTGGACACCGCGGTGGCCGTGACACCGGCGGACCGTTGGCTGGCCGATGCGGTGATCTGGCCGGGCACCACCGTGTACGAGGTGCCCGAGCCGACCCCGAACGCCGTGTTCGCCGCGCTGACCGGTGACCGCGACGGGAGCTACGAGCAGGACGGGGGCTACGAGCAGGCGGCGGTGATCGCGGGGGACGCTCCCGACCTGCCCGGGCTCACCGTCGGCAAGCTGCTGCGCCCGCTGACCAGCCGACCGGTCGCGGTCGCGCCGGTCGAGGGCAGCCTGCCCGGCCTGCTGGGGGTGGCGGCCCGGCTGCCCGTACCGTCGTGGCTGCCGGCGCTGGACATGGCAGCCGCGATGCCGGCGACCGTGCGCGCGGCGGCGCCCCGCCCGGGTGATCTGGCGGTGACGCCGTCCTGGCACCGGCTGCGTGGCCCGGCGGACCTGGCCCGGCTCGACCCGGCCCTGGACGGCTGGGACAACACCCGGGCCCTACTCTCCGGCACCGGCCGACGCGGCGCGTGACCCGCTCGATCCCGGATCGAGTGGCCTCCTCGCCCCCGCGAGACCACCCGATCCCGGATCGAGCGTGATCTTCACGCCGCCCACCGCCGGACCCGGCCTCCGGCCGGCGCCGACCCGGCCGGCGCGGACCGGGGGGCGCGGACCGGGGGCGGCGGGTGAGCCGGTCGATCAGGTGCGGTTTTCGCCGTCGTCGGTGTCGTCGCGGCGGTCTGGCTCGCCCGGCGCCTTCTCCTCCGGGCCGCCCGGTGCGGAAAAGTCGAAGTTCTCCAGCTCGGTCATCAGGTCGACATCGGCCATGGCGAAGGCCACCGGGTCGGCGAAGTCGTCGTCGGAGGGCAGCAGGTCGGGGTGCCCCCACAGCGCGTCCCGGCCGGCGATGCCCCGGTGCTTGGTGAGCGCCGCCCAGAGCGCGGCGGCCTCGCGCAGCCGGCGGGGCCGCAGTTCCAGCCCGACCAGCGCGGCGAAGGTCTGCTCCGCCGGCCCGCCGGCCGCCCGGCGACGGCGGAACGCCTCGCCCAGGGAGACCACGTTCGGCAGCCGGCCCGCGGCGGCACCGTCCACCACGTGGCAGACCCAGCCCTCGACCAGGGCGAGGGCGGTCTCCAGCCGGGCCAGCGACGCCTTCTGCGCCGGGCTGTCCTCCGGGGTGAAGATGCCCTCCAGGGCGATCGCCTGCATCGACTCCGGGTCGGTCGGATCGACCCGGCCCATCGCCTCCTCGATCGCCTCCCGGTTGACCCGGATGCCGGCGGCGTACGTCTCCACGGCGTTGAGCACGTGCCCGCGCAACCACGGCACGTGCTCGAAGAGCCGCTGGTGCGCCGCCTCGCGCAGGGCCACGTAGAGGCGTACCTCGTCCTCGGGCAGCTCCAGGCCCTCGCCGTACGCCTTGATGTTGGCCGGGATCAGCGCGGCCGTGCCGGCCGGGCCGAGCGGCAGGCCGATGTCGCCGGCGGAGAGCACCTCCGCGGCGAGCGAGCCGAGCGCCTGGCCGAGCTGGCCGCCGAAGAGTGCGCCGCCCAAGGTCGCCACCATCGACTGCATCGGGCCGAGCTGGGCGCGCGCCTCCGGCGGCACCAGGTCGCCCATCGCGCCGACCATCCGGCTGGCCACCGGATCGCAGAGCTTGCGCCAGACGTCGAGCGTCTTGAAGATCCACTCGTTGCGGTTCCAGGCCACCGTGTTCCGGATGCCCGAGGGCAGCGCGGAGGCCGGCTCCAGCCAGAGGTCGGCGATGCGTAGCGCCTCCTCGACCGCGTTGCGTTCGTACGGCGACACCGCCGGATCGCCGGCCGCGGCGAGCTGGCTGGCCGCCACCTGGCGGGCCAGGTCCCAGTTGACCGGCCCGCTGCCCGGCGCGGCGAGCAGGTGTTGCAGCTGCGACATGAACTGCTGCATCTGCGCGGGGTCGTTGGGGTCGGGCGGCTGCCCACCCGGTAGCGCGAAACCGAACGGAATATCAGGCACGGCCTCTACGGTACGCCGACGGCCATAGTTCGGCCTCCGCGCCGCTGGCGCGGTGTCCAGGAACGTTGGCGGTGCCGCGGAGCGAATGAACGCCGGCCGTGCCCCGGCTGGCCGTTGCCGCCGTTGCGCTGAGGGCGAAGTCGTCGTCGTGCCGCCCGGGAGTCGTCGTCCCGCTCGGTACGCTCTGCCGCATGAGACGTCGCGGCCTGACCGTCCTGCTGGGTGCTCTGCTCACCGCTCTGCTCAGCCTCGGAGTGCTCGGCGCGCCCATCCCGTACGTGGTGCTCGGTCCCGGTCCGACCGTCGACACGGTCGGGCGGGAGGACGGCAAGGAGGTGATCCAGGTCACCGGTCGGGAGACCTCCACCTCCGCCGGTCAGCTGCGGCTGACCACGGTGGGCGTGCAGCCCACCGTGAAGCTGCGCTCGGCCATCCAGGGCTGGCTCTCGGACGACCAGGCGGTGGTGCCGCGCGAGCTGGTCTACCCGCCGGGGGAGACCCAGGAGCAGGTCGAACAGCGCAACGCCGAGGACTTCCAGGTCTCGCAGACCAGCGCGGAGACCGCCGCGTTGCGGAAACTGGGGTACGAGGTGCAGGTGGTGGTGAAGGCGGTGGCCGCCGACGGCCCGGCGGCCGGGGTGCTCCGCCCGGGCGACGTGGTGACCTCGGTGGACGGGGAGCCGGTGCCGCTGGCCTCCCGGCTGACCGAGCTGATCCGGGCGAAGCCGGCAGGCACCGCGCTGCGGATCGGCTACACCCGCGACGGCGTCGCCCGCACCGACACGATCACCAGCCGCGAGCAGGACGGTCGACCCCGCGTCGGCATCGAGATCGAGCAGCAACAGCCGCACCCGTTCACCCTCTCCTTCGACCTGAAGGACATCGGCGGCCCCAGCGCGGGTCTGATGTTCGCCCTGGGCATCATCGACAAGCTGACCCCGGAGGACCTCACCGGCGGTCGGATCATCGCGGGCACCGGCACCATCGACGACTCGGGTCAGGTCGGCCCGATCGGCGGCATCCCGCAGAAACTGGTCGGGGCGAAGCAGGCCGGCGCAACCGTCTTCCTGGTGCCGGCGGCCAACTGCGCCGAGGCGATGCGTAACCGGCAGCCGGACCTGCCGCTGGTGAAGGTGGGCTCGCTCGACGAGGCGCTGACCGCCCTGGAGACGCTGCGTTCCGGAGGGGAGCCGACCCACTGCTGACCCGTGCCGCGACCGCCCGGCTGCCCGCATTCAGGAACACCCCGTACTCTGGGTGCCTGGTCGGAGCCGATCAAGTCGACGTGCGGAGCCAACAGTGGTAATGCGTAGCAGCAGCCCCCTGCCGAGGATGAGCCGACGCGGACGCGTCACGATCGGGGTCCTGATCGGGGTGTTCGTTCTGTTCACCCTGCTCGGTTGGGGGGTGCAGGCCTGGACGGACTGGCTGTGGTTCTCCGAGGTCGACTACACGGCGGTCTTCCGGGGGGTGCTCGTCACCCGGCTGCTGCTCTTCCTGGCCGCCGCCCTCGCGATGGCGGCGATCGTCGGCGGCAACCTCTGGCTCGCCCAAAGACTGCGCCCCCGGCACCGGCCGCACTCGCCGGAACAGGCCACGTTGGAGCGCTACCGGATGCTGCTCGGCCCCCGGCTCGGGCTGTGGATCACGGCGGCCGCCGCGATCGTCGGCCTCTTCGCCGGGCTGTCGGCGCAGAGCCGCTGGAACCAGTGGCTGCTCTTCCTGAACGGCGGCGACTTCGGCGTGGCGGATCCGGAGTTCGGCATCGACGTCGGCTTCTACGTCTTCCAGTTGCCGTTCTGGCGGTTCCTGCTCGGGCTCGGCTTCACCGCGGTGGTGCTGGCGCTGCTCGGTTCGCTGGCCGTGCACTACCTCTTCGGCGGGGTGCGCCTACAGGGCGTCGGTGACCGGATGAGCAACGCGGCCCGGGCCCACCTGAGCACGCTGGTCGCGGTCTTCGTGCTGCTCAAGGCGGTCGCGTACGTGCTCGACCGGCGGTCGATGCTGCTGGAGTACAACGACGGCGTGGGCGTCTACGGCGCCGGATACGCCGACATCAACGCGCTGCTGCCGGCCAAGGAGATTCTCGCCTACATCTCGGTGGTGGTGGCGATCGCGATCATCGTCTTCTCCAACGCCTGGATGCGGAACCTGGTCTGGCCGGGCATCTCGCTGGCGCTGCTCGGCGTCTCCGCGGTGGCGATCGGCGGGATCTACCCGTGGGCGGTGCAGACCTTCGAGGTCAAGCCCAGCGCCCGGGACAAGGAGGCGAAGTACATCGAGCGCAGCATCGTCGCCACCCGCGCGTCGTTCGGCCTGGAAAGCGCCCAAACCTCGGCGTACGCGGCCAACAACCTGACCCCGCAGGAGAGCCTGGCCACCGACACCTCGGTGGTGCCGAACGCCCGGCTGCTCGACCCGCAGCTGGTCAGCCAGACCTACACCCAGCTCCAACAGGTCCGCGGCTTCTACGACTTCGGCCCGAAGCTCGACATCGACCGGTACACGGTCAACGGCAAGACCCAGGACTACGTGGTCGGCGTACGCGAGATCAACTACGGCGAGCTGACCGCCCAGCAGAGCAACTGGATCAACCGGCACACCGTCTACACCCACGGGTACGGGGTGGTGGCCGCCCCCGCCAACCAGGTGGTCTGCGGTGGTCAGCCGTACTTCGTCTCCGGCTTCCTCGGCGAGCGGGCGCAGGAGTCCTGCTCCTCGCCCACCGACCAGATCCCGGCCAGCCAGCCCCGGATCTACTACGGCGAGCGGATGCAGGACGGCGACTACGCCATCGTCGGCAAGCCCAACCCGGACGCCAACCCGGCGGAGTTCGACCGGCCGGCCGGCGAGAGCGGCGAGGGACGCGAGTCGTACTACACCTACAGCGGCGAGGGCGGCGTCGAGATCGGGTCGTTCAGCCGGCGGCTGCTCTACGCGATCAAGGAGCAGGAGGCGAACTTCCTGCTCTCCGAGGCGGTCAACGACAACTCCAAGCTGCTCTACGTGCGTAACCCGCGGGACCGGGTGGAGAAGGTCGCGCCGTTCCTCACCCTCGACGGTGACCCGTACCCGGCGGTGGTGGACGGCCGGGTGCAGTGGATCGTGGACGGCTACACCACCGCCGCCACCTATCCGTACGCCGAACGGGTCAACCTTCAGCAGGAGACCACCGACGAGCTGACCGGCCGGGGCACCATCCAGCTGGCCCGGGAGAACGTCAACTACATCCGCAACTCGGTCAAGGCGACCGTCGACGCGTACGACGGCACGGTCACCCTCTACGAGTTCGACGAGAACGACCCGGTGCTCAAGGCGTGGAACAAGGCGTTCGGCGGTGACCTGATCAAGCCGCGTGCCGAGATCCCGCCGTCGCTGGTCGACCACTTCCGCTACCCGGCCGACCTGTTCAAGGTGCAGCGCAACCTGCTGACCCGGTTCCACGTCACCAACCCCGGTGACTTCTACTCCGGCCAGGACTTCTGGCAGGTGCCGAACGTGCCGGACGCGCCGGACAGCGGGGTGAAGCAGCCGCCGTACTACCTCTACACCCAGTTCCCCGGCCAGGAGGCGCCACGCTTCCAGCTGACCAGCGCGGTCACGCCGAACGGCCGGCAGAACCTGGCCGCGTTGATCTCGGGTTCCTACCACGACGGCAAGCCGACGTTGCAGGTGTTGGAGCTGCCCGACCAGACCCGGGTCTCCGGCCCGGTGCAGGTGCACCAGCAGATGACCAACAACGCCAACATCCGCCAGCAGCTGAACCTGCTCTCCTCGAACCAGGCCCAGGTGCAGTACGGCAACCTGCTCTCGCTGCCATTCGGCAACGGCATGCTCTACGTGGAACCGGTCTACGTGAAGAGCAACCAGCAGGACGCGTACCCGTTGCTGCAGAAGGTGCTGCTCTCGTACGGCGATGGTGGTTCCTTCGTGGTGCTGGCCGACAACCCGGCCGACGGCATCAAGCAACTCGTCGAGCAGGGCAAGCGGGCGGCAGCCGGCAACCCGCCGCCGACCGGGGGCGAGGAGCCGCCGGGTGAGGGCGAGGAGCCAGCGGCCACCCCGTCACCCACTCCGTCGGTCACCCCGTCGCCCACCGAGGCGCCGCCGATCACCGGCGAGCTGGGGGCGGCGGCCGACCAGGTACGGGCGGCGATCACCGAGGTGCGGGCCGCGCAGGCGTCCGGCGACTTCGAGCGGTACGGCCGGGCGTTGAAGGCGCTGGACGAGGCGTTGACCGCGTTCCAGCAGGCCCAGCAGGCGGCCGGCGCGCCGGTCAGCCCTTCACCGACCAGCTGACCCACCAACCTCCAGGGCCTGCGGCCGCGACCTCCGGTCGCCGCCGCAGGCCCCGCCACATGCCCCAGGTGTAAGGAAGGGCCCCTTTTTAACGCCTCCGGTAGAGGAGGGGCCCCCTATTAACCCGCCGCGTCGACGGGCTGGCGGGTGTGGCGTGGAGAGTTCCGTGAGTCGTTTTGCGGCGGCCCGGGTTGGTGCGCTACGGTGGATCTACCGACGCGGGGTGGAGCAGCTCGGTAGCTCGCTGGGCTCATAACCCAGAGGTCGCAGGTTCAAATCCTGTCCCCGCTACTGCAAGACAGAGGCCCCGGATCCGTCCGGGGCCTCTGTCTTGTTCCATCACGACCGGTGGTGGCGACGGACGCCCCGGGGGCGGCTGCCCGCCGGGCGGCAGCTCCAGTGCCCGGTCACCGGCACCGGGCCGGCCATGCCCGCACTGTCGCACCGGTCGTTCGGAGCAGCCGGAGTTCTCGGCCGGTGGACGGCTGCTTCCTGCCTGGAAGGCGGGGGATGGGGTGTTGGGGCGCCGATGGCGGGGGTGGCGGCTGGCGGTGCGGGTGGGTGCGGTAGGGTGGTTCTACCGACGCGGGGTGGAGCAGCTCGGTAGCTCGCTGGGCTCATAACCCAGAGGTCGCAGGTTCAAATCCTGTCCCCGCTACTGCAAGACAGAGGCCCCGGATCCGTCCGGGGCCTCGTGCTTTTCCGGCCGGACGCAGCCGCCGACCGGAGCTTGTTCGCCGGTCGCGGTTGCATGTCTCCGCGAGGATGAGCCTATGTCTTCCTTCGGCAAGTGGTGGGGGCGGCTCGGCACGCTCCTGGGTACGGTCACGCTGGCGGTCTTCGTTCCGGTCGCGGCGTGGGCCTCGACCGGCACCGGGGAACTGGTTGTCGAGGCCGCCCGGCGACGGGGGCGCGGCTTCGGGTTCTTCGGTTTCCTGAGCCTGCTCTGCTGCCTGGCGGTGGTGGCCGTGATCGTGGTGCTGCTGATCCGACTCACCCGCGGTCGTCGGCGTTAATAGGGGGCCCCTGCTCTACATCAGGCGTTAATAGGGGGCCCTTCCTTCGGCGTGAGGCGGCTAGGTCCGGCAGCGGGACAGTGCCTGGCGCGTGATCTACTTGTCCGCGTGGAACTTCTGCACTCGGGCAAGGTGAGGGATGTCTACGCCGACGGCGACGACCTGATCCTGGTCGCCTCGGACCGCGTCTCCGTCTACGACGTGGTGCTGCCGACCCCGATCCCGGACAAGGGCAAGCTGCTCACCGCGCTGTCGCTGTGGTGGTTCGAGCAGTTGGCCGATCTGGTGCCCAACCACGTCATCTCGGCCACCGACGTGCCGGCGGAGTTCGCCGGCCGGGCGATCCGCTGCCGCAGGCTGGAGATGATCCCCGTCGAGTGCGTCGCCCGGGGCTACCTCACCGGCGGCGGTCTGAAGGAGTACGAGAACACCGGCGCGGTCTCCGGCGTGGTGCTGCCGCGGGGCCTGGTCGAGGCGGCCATCCTGCCCGAGCCGATCTTCACCCCGTCGACCAAGGCGCCGGTGGGGGAGCACGACGAGCCGATCACCTTCGCCGGGGTGGTCGACAAGGTCGGCCCGGAGACCGCCGAACGGCTCCGGCAGCTGACCATCGACGTGTACTGCCGCGGTGCCGAACTGGCCGCCGAGCGGGGCATCCTGGTCGCCGACACCAAGATCGAGCTGGGCTGGGCGGCGGACGGCAGCCTGCTTCTCGGCGACGAGCTACTCACGCCCGACTCGTCCCGGTTCTGGCCGGCCGAGTCCTATCAGCCGGGTCGCGCGCAGTTCTCCTATGACAAGCAGTACCTGCGGGACTGGGCGGCGGGCAGCGGCTGGGACAAGCAGCGCCCGGCACCCGAGGTGCCCGCCGAGGTGGTCGACGCCACCCGGGCCCGCTACGTGGACGTCTACGAGAAGCTCACCGGCAACCGCTGGGAGTGATCCCGCGCCGCGGTCTCCCGACAGTTTCTCAGCCCTGGCGGTGGCGGCCGATGTGCTGTTCGGTGGGGACGGTCGCGGTGGTGATGCGTACCGTGGTGCCGGCCGGGCCGGTCTCGACGTCCATCGCGTCGGTCAGCTCGCGGGCCAGCCAGAGGCCCCAGCCGCCGGCCGTGTCCGGGGCCGGGCGTTGACGATCGTCGAGACGTTGGGCGCTGATGCCCGGACCGTGGTCGGAGACCTCGCACAGCACCTGCCCGGGCTCCTCCCACAGCCGCAGCCAGCCCCGGCCGCCACCGTGTCGCACCGCGTTGGTGATCAGCTCGTTGACGGCGAGCACGAAGTCGTCCAAGCGCTCGTCGTGCAGCCCGGCGGCGCGCGCGCAGGAGGTGACCGAGTGGCGAAGCTCGGTCACCTGGGCCTGGTCGAAGGCGTCGACGATCAGGAGGGCGTGTTCGATGGGCACCACCGTACGCGGTGTGCGGGCTTCTCCGTTCGTCATGGCCCCGTCCCGGCAGGAGATCACAGAGGTTTACGCGGCATTTACCACCGTACGACAGGGTTCATCGGACCGCATCGGGCGTAGGCCGCACCGCAGGGCTGTGGCATCGTGACGCACGTGCCCGCGCCCGGTGGTTTCGAGGTCCCGCTCTGGCGGGCCGTCGCGGTGTTCCGGGTGGCCTCCCTGGCGTACGTGGTCGTGATCGTGATCCGCGACGCGGACCGGTACGACCACCCGCTCGCTGCCGGTGTCCTGGTGCTGGTGATGGCGGCCTGGACCGCGGTGACCGCGGTCGGCTACGCCGCTCCGGCCCGGCGCGGCTGGCCGCTGCTCCTGGCCGACCTGGCGGTCGTCGAGGCGATCCTGCTGGTCACCCCCGTTGTGATGGGCCGCGACGCCCTCGCCGCCGGCCTGCCCACCCTGGCCGTGGCCTGGCTGAGCGGACCGGTGCTGGCCTGGGCGGTCTCCGGCGGGCGGCGGCGCGGCGCGACGGCCGCGCTCGTGCTCGGCGCGACCGACCTGGCCACCCGGGGCATGGTCACCCCGAGCGCGCTCAACGGCGCGATCCTGATGCTGCTCGCCGGCGTGGTGGTCGGGCATGTCGCCCGGTTGACGGTGACCGCCGGGGAGCGGTTGCAGCGGGCCGTCGAACTGGAGGCCGCCACCCGGGAACGGGAGCGGCTGGCCCGGGACATCCACGACTCGGTGCTCCAGGTGCTCGCCCTGGTGCAGCGGCGCGGCGCCCGGCTCGACGGCGAGGCGGGCGAGCTGGCCCGGCTGGCCGGCGAGCAGGAGGTGGCGCTGCGTGCGCTGATCTCCGGGACCGGGGCGGCGTCGGCCAGCATCGCCGACGCACCGCCGAGCCGGCGCGCGTCGATCTTCGGTGCCGGCCCGATCCAAGCTGGCGTGGCCGGGACGCCGATGCGCCTGCGCGCGTTGATTTTTGGCACCGGCCCGGTCCGCGCTGGCCTGGCCGAGGCGCCGGTGGATCTGCGCGTGCTGCTCGGCCGGTACGCCTCGGCCACCGTCTCGCTCTCCGCCCCGGCCACCCCCGTGGCGCTGCCCCCGGTGGTGGCCCGCGAGTTGGCGGCCGCGGCCGGCGCGGCGTTGGACAACGCGGCCCGGCACGGTGGCGGACGCGCCTGGGTGCTGGTCGAGGACGAGGGCTCGGCGGTGACCGTGTCGATCCGGGACGAGGGACCGGGCTTCGCACCGGATCGGCTCACCGAGGCCGCCGCCCAGGGCCGGCTGGGCGTGGCCCAGGCGATCCGCGGACGGCTGGCCGACCTCGGCGGGACCGCCACGATCAGCTCCACGCCGGGCACCGGCACCGAGGTCGAACTCACCGTGCCGAGGAGGGAACCATGAGCGGCGTACGAGTCATGGTCGTCGACGATCACCCGATGTGGCGCGAAGGGGTGGCCCGCGACCTCGCCGAGGCCGGTCATCAGGTGGTGGCCAGTTGCGGCGAGGGGCGCCAGGCGGTCCGGGTGGTCGCCGCGGCGCGTCCCGACGTGGTGGTGCTCGACCTGCAACTGCCGGACATTTCCGGGGTGGAGGTGATCCGGGGGCTGCGCGCGGCCCGGCCCGAGGTGCGGGTGCTCATGCTCTCCGCCAGCGGCGAACAGCAGGGCGTGCTGGACGCGGTGAAGGCGGGTGCCACCGGCTACCTGCTCAAGTCCGCCGCGTTGGCGGAGTTCCTGGACGCGGTGCGTCGGACCGCCGCCGGTGAGCCGGTCTTCACGCCCGGACTGGCCGGGCTGGTCCTCGGCGAGTACCGCCGGCTGGCCGCCGTCCGGGAGCGCTCACCGGCCGGCGCCAAGGACGCCGCACCCCGGCTCACCGAACGGGAGACCGAGGTGATGCGCCTGGTGGCCAAGGGGATGTCCTACAAGCAGATCGCCGAACGGCTCGGGCTGTCCCACCGGACGGTGCAGAACCACGTGCAGAACACGCTCGGCAAGCTCCAGCTGCACAACCGGGTCGAACTCACCCGGTACGCGATCGAACGCGGCCTCGACGGCTGAGGTCGACCGAAGGCTCAGACCGAGTGCGGCGGTCGGGTCTCGTGCACGGCCAGTTCCTCGGCGCTCGCCCCGCCGCCGGCGGCACCCGCGTCGTACGCGATCGAATCGGTCTCCTGGTCGGTGTGCGTCCCCTCGTCCGGCTCGACCAGCCGACCCACCGTGGCATCCGCGACGCTGCCCAGCTGGCCGTGGTCGTAGAGCGAGACCGGCGAATGCGGGTCGGAGGTGGGTCCGGGGTCGATCACGTCGGCGTCGAGTTGCGCCTGCGCCGCCTGCTCCCGGCTGTCCGCCTCGGCCGCGATGTCCGGGTCGACCGGGCCGGCCAGCGGATCGTCGACCGGAAGCTCGAACTGTTCCCGGTCCAGCTTGTAGTCCAGCGACTCGCCGTCGAGCTGCTCGTCGGCGGTGGTGCCGAACTCGTCGACGGCCACCGGCGTCCGGTCGGCGGGCAACTGGGCTGGTGCCGGGCCGTCCGCCTCCCGCCCGGTCAGTACGTCGTCCCCGGCCGTCGAGTCGTCGTCGGCCGTGTCGGGCAGGCCGTCGGCCTCGGGATCGGAGACGGGCCTCGGGTACTCGTCGTCGCGCATACCTTGACCACTACCCGCTGCCCTCCCGCGATAACCCGGCACCACCGGCGCTTCCGGTCGGGTGTTAAGCGGGGGCCCCTGCTCTACCGCAGGCGTTAACAGGGGGCCCTTCCTTTCCGGCGGGTCATCGCGGCGAGGGCGGTGCCGGCGGCGGCCAGGCCGAAGGCGGTGGTGATCCGGACCAGCTGGCGGCGTCGGCCGTGCCAACCGCCCTCCGGCACCGCCCCGGCGTCGGGCTGGAAGACGTTCCCGGAGTTGTCCCACTCGGTCGCCGCCCCGAACTGGGTGCGGTGGGCGTACCAGCCGAGGAAGCGCTCGACCAGTGCCGGCGCGAGCCGCCACTTCAGCCCGATCAGGCGGGCGGCGCCCCCGGCGTACGCCTCGCGGCGGGGCCGGCGCAGCAGCCGGACGATCGTCTCCGCGACCACCTCCGGCGGGTAGACCGGCGGAGGCGGCACCAGCTCCCGGCCGGTGTGGTTGGCGGTGTGCCGGAAGAACGGTGTGTCGACGGTGGCCGGCAGCAGGGTGCAGACCGAGATGCTGCCCCGGCCGGTGACCCGCAGCTCCTGGCGGACCGTGTCGGCCAGCCCCCGGATGCCGTGTTTGGCCGCGTTGTACGCGGACTGGTACGGCATCGCCACCTCGGCCAGCATCGAGGCGTTGTTGACCACGACCCCGCCACCGGCCGCGCCGAGATGGGGCAGGGCGGCCCGGAGGCCGTGCGCGGTGCCGAGCAGGTTCACCTCCAGCACCCGACGGAACTCCGCCAGCGGGATCTCGTCGAAGAGCCCGACCACGCCGACCGCCGCGTTGTTGATCCAGGCGTCGACCCGGCCGAACTCGGCCGCCGCGGTGGCCGCCAGCCGCTGCACCGCGGCCGGGTCGGTGACGTCGGTGGGCACCACCAGGGCCCGTCCGCCCAACTCCCGGCAGCGCCGGGCGACCTCGCGCAGCGCCGGCTCGGTGCGGGCGGCCAGCACCACGGCGCTGCCCCGCCGGGCCAGGGCGTACGCGGTCGCCGTCCCGATGCCGCTGGACGCGCCGGTGATCACCACCGTGGCGTCGGCGAGGCTCCGGGTCAGGGGCATTCCTGGTCGGTACCCCGCGGTGTCGTGGTCATGCCACCGGCCGCTTCCCGATCTGCCAGGTTTCGGCTCCTGGGGCCCGGGTTAATGGGACGCTCTGACCGGAGGACCACCGCCAACATACGTATGGAGGTGACCCATGCGCGTCGGCCTCGTCTGTGCCCACGCCGCTGCGCCGCCGTCCGACGACGGCACCGTCGTCGGCACCTACCAGCACATCGCGCGGGTGGCCGCCGAACTGGCCGGGCGAGGTCACGACGTCCGGGTGTACGCCCGTCGGGACGACCCGGAGCCGGCCGACAGCATCGCCGTCGACGGTTACCGGATGGAGCGGGCGACGGTCGGTCCGGTCGCGCCGATACCCACCGCCGAGCTGGTGCCGTACGTGGCCGAGTTCGGCAGATGGCTGGCCGAGCGGTGGGCGGGCGACTGGACGCCGGAGGTGGTGCACGGCCACTACTGGGTCGGCGGGCTGGCCGCCGCGCACGCCGTCCGGGAGACCGACATCCCGGTGGTGCAGACGTTCCACTCGATCGGCATGGAGCAACTGCGTCACCTCGGCCCGCAGTACGACGGGCCGGGCACCCGCATCCCGCTGGAACGGGCGCTGACCAGGGTGGTGGACATCGCGGTCGCGCAGTGCAACGACGAGGTGGACGAGCTGACCCGGATGGGTCTGCAACGCACCTCGGTGGCGATGGTCCCGACCGGCGTGGACACCGGGCAGTTCCACCCTGACGGCGAGGCGGCCCCGCGCGACCAGCGGCCCCGGATCCTCTCGGTGGGTGGCCTCTCCCGCGGCCACGGCCAGGACGACCTGATCCGCGCCATGCGCCTGGTCGGCGACGCGGAGCTGGTGATCGCCGGAGGTCCGCCGGCCGAACGCCTGGCCAACCACGCCGAGGCCCGCCGGCTGCGCGAACTGGCCGAGCGGATCGGCGTGGGCGAGCAGGTGCACCTGGTTGGTGCGGTGCCACATGACCAGATGGCCACCTGGTACCGCTCGGCCGACGTGGTCGCCTGCACGCCGCGCTACTCCTCGGCCGGCCGGGTGTCACTGGAGGCGATGGCCTGCGGTGTCCCGGTGGTCGGCTACGCCATGGGCGGTATCGCCGACGCCGTGGTCGACGAGGTCACCGGCAAGCTGGTGCCGCCGGGCGACGTACGCGCGCTCGGCATGACCCTGCGCCGGCTGCTCACCGACAACGCGGGGCGGTTCGCGTACGGGCACGCCGCGGTGGACCGGGTCCGGTGCAGCTACACCTGGGAACGGACGGCGGGTGCCCTGGAACGGCTCTACGAGCGGGTGGTCGGTCGACGCAGACCGGTCGAGGCGGCCTGAGTCGCCGGCTTTACCGGCCTGGCCGGCTCCACCGGCAGGGTGTTAAGAAGGGGCCCCTGCTCTACCGCAGGCGTTAACAGGGGGCCCCTGCTTCGGGGGCGGGCGACGGCGTGGTGGTGCTGTGGTTCGGCGTAGCGGGTGAGGCCGATGACGGCGGCGAGGGTGACCAGGAAGCCGATGCCGGCGAGCCACTCCCGGCCCGGCCAGATCTTGTCGTTGAGCAGCAGCAGGCCGACGATCGCGGCGGGCACCGCACCGGCGGCGTCCATGGCGGCCACCGCCGCAGTGGTGGAACCGCGCTGCATCGCCAGCCCGAGCAGCAGCTGGCCGACGATCGAGTGGCCGATGAGCAGGTAGAGCAGCGGGTCGGCGAGGAAGGCGTCCCAGCTCGCGGCGGAGGCCAGCGGTCGGGCGGCCACCGCGGCGGCGGAGAAGGCCAGCCCGGCGAGCGAGCCGAGCGCCACCGAGCCGGGCGCGCCGTGCAGCCGGACCGCGAAGAAGCCCAGCACCGCGATGACCGCGAGGGTCACCAGCAGGGCGACCATGCCTGCGGTGCCGAGCTGTTTCGACGGCGCCGGCCGCGCGGCGAGCACCAGCGCGCTGATCCCGGCGAAGAGCAGCAGCAGGAGCAGAACCTCGGCCACCGGCAGCCGCCACTTCAGGACCAGCACGCCGAGGATGGCGGTGACCCCCAGCCCCGCCGCCACGCTCGCCTGCACCAGGAACAGCGGCAGGTCCCGCCGGGCCAGGAAGGCCAGCACGAACCCGCCCACCTGGCAGGCCAACCCGATCAGGTAGGTGCGGTGGCCGGCCAGCCGGAGCAACAGCCCGGGGTCGAAGGTGTGGTGCACGGTGGTGCGGGCCGCGGCGACCGACTGCAACAGGTTGGCGACGCCGTACGCGACGATCATCGCCGCCAGGAAACACCAACCCGAGGTAGCCACCTGGCGAGGATAGAGGTTACCTGGCGTCAGCGCGCGGCCGGCTGACCGAGCCGGTCGAGGATGTCAGGATGCAGCGCCCCGTTGCTGGCCACGGCGCTGTTCTCGGTGCCGTTGGGGGTGGGGTGACCGGCCAGATCGGTGAACGTGCCGCCGGCCTCGGTCACGATGGGTACCAGCGCGGCCACGTCCCAGAGTGACAATTCGGGTTCGATCATGACGTCCAGCGCGCCCTCGGCCAACAGCATGTAACCGTAGAAGTCGCCGTAGGCGCGGCTGCGCCAGGTGTCCCGCGTCAACTGGAGCACCGGCTCCAGCCGGCCGGCCGCCTCCCAGCCGCCGAGTGAGGAGTAACACAGGCTCGCGTCGGCCAGCTTCGCCACCGCGGAGACCCGGATCGGCTCGCCGTGGGCCGCGTCCGGTCCGGCGTACGCCCCGGTGCCGCGCGCGGCCCACCAGCGGCGGCCGAGCGCTGGCGCGGAGACCAGCCCGGCGATCGGCCGGCCCTCCTCCAACAGGGCGATCAGGGTGGCCCAGATCGGCACTCCCCGGACGAAGTTCTTGGTGCCGTCGATCGGATCCACCACCCACTGCCGCGCGCCGGCCGTTGGCGTGGCGCCGTACTCCTCGCCGAGCAGGCCGTCGCCCGGCCGGTGCTCGGCCAGCAGGGCGCGGATCTCGCGTTCCACCGCGGTGTCCGCGTCGGAGACCGGGGTCAGGTCGGGCTTCGACTCGACCCGCAGATCGAGCGCGCGGAACCGGGCCGTGGAGATGGCGTCGGCCGCGTCGGCGAGCCGGTGGGCGAGGGCGAGGTCGTCGGCGTACCCGGTCATGCCGGACACGGTAGCGACGCCGGTGCCCGCCCGGCACCGCGGGCCGGCCGGCAGCGCGCCGCAGGTCGGTGGGGCGCCGCGGGTCGGTGGGGCGCCGCGGGTCGGTGGGGCGCCGCGGGTCGGTGGGGCGCCGCGGGTCGGTGGGGCGCCGCGGGTCGGTGGGGCGCCGCGGGTCGGTGGGGCGCCGCGGGTCGGTGGGGCGCCGCGGGTCGGCGGGGCGCCGCGGTCGATGCCGCGCGGCCTGGGCGGGGCCGGGGCACGGCGCGGGCGGGCCGGGTCACTCCACGCGCCCGCGCGGGTCGGTCTCGGCGCGCGGGTCGGTGTCGCCGGCCCGCGAGGCCAGCAACCGGCGGTACGAGGCCAGCCGGCGCGGGTCGGCCCGTCCCTGCGTGACCCAGGCGGTGAGGGCACAGTCGACCTCATCGGCGGTGTGCGGACAGTTCGCCGGGCAGTCGACGGTGGCCTCGACCAGGTCCGCGAAGCCGTGCAGCAGGCTCTCGGCCGAGACGTGCGCCAGCCCGAAGCTGCGTACGCCGGGGGTGTCCACGATCCAGCCGGGATCGTCCTGCGCGCCGGGCAGGGCGGGCAGCCGCAGCGCTACCGCGCTGGTCGAGGTGTGCCGGCCCCGGCCGATCGCGCTGACCGTGCCGATCGCCCGGTCGGCCTCCGGCACCAGGCGGTTGACCAGCGTCGACTTGCCGACCCCGGAGTGCCCGACGAGCACCGACACCCGGCCGGCGAGCAGGCTGCGCAGGGCGTCCAGCGCCGAGTCCGGCCGGATCAGCACGTACGGCAGCTCCAGCTCCGTGTAGTAGTCGAGCACCGCCTCCGGGCCGGCCAGGTCGGCCTTGGTCAGGCAGAGCAGCGGCTCGATGTCCGCGTCGTACGCGGCCACCAGGCAGCGGTCAATGAACCCGGTGCGCGGCGGCGGGTCGGCGAGCGCGCTGACGATCACCAGCTGGTCGGCGTTGGCGACGACCACCCGTTCCAGCCGCCCCTCGGCGGTGCTGGCGTCGTCCTCGGCGGTACGCCGCAGCACCGACCGGCGTGGCTCGATCCGGACGATCCGGGCCAGCGCCCCGGGCGCCCCCGAGGTGTCGCCGACCAGGCCGACCCGATCGCCGACCACCACCGACTTGCGCCCCAGCTCGCGGGCGCGCATCGCGGTGACGGTGGGGATCTCCGGCCCGGCGCCGGCGAGCACGCAGGTGTAGCGCCCCCGATCCACCGCGATGACGAAGCCGTCCTGGGCGTCGGCGTGCCGGGGCCGGGTGCGGGTACGCGGACGCGAGGACCTGCCGGGCCGGACCCGGACGTCGTCCTCGTCGTACTCCCGCCGCCTGGTCGCCAGGGCCGCCCCTTCTCCGTCGCTCAGCTCTTGCCGGTCACCATCGCCGACCATAGTGCCGGGAACTCGGGCATGGTCTTCGAGGTGCACGCCACGTCGTCCAACTCGATGCCGGGCACGGCGAGACCGGCCACCGCCGCCGCGTGCGCCATCCGGTGATCGTGGTAGGTGCGGAACGTCCCACCGCGCAGCGGCCGGGGCCGGATCTCCAGACCGTCGGGCGACTCGGTGACGTCGGCGCCCAGCGCGGTGAACTCGCGGGTCAGCGCGGCCAGCCGGTCGGTCTCGTGGCCGCGGATGTGGCCGACCCCGGTGAGCACCGAGGGGGAGTCGGCGAGCATCGCCAGCGCGGTCAGCGCCGGGGTCAGCTCGCTGACGTCCGACAGGTCGGCGCGCAACCCGCGGACCGTCCCGGTGCCCCGCACGGTGAGCCCCTCGGTGCTGAGCGAGACCTCCGCGCCCATCTGCTGGAACAGGGAGCGGAGCCGCTCCACCGGCTGGGCACTGCCGCGCGGCGGCCAGCCCTGTAGGGTCACCTCACCGCCGGTGACCAGGGCGGCGGCGAAGAACGGCACCGCGCCGGAGAGGTCCGGCTCGATCTCCCAGCCGCGCCCGGTCAGCGGGCCCGGCTCGACCACCCAGACGTCGGAGGTGCTGTCGTCGACCGCGGCACCGGCGGCCCGCAGCATCTGCACGGTCATCCGCAGGTGCGGCGCGGAGGGCACGGGCGGGCCGACGTGCCGGACCACCAGCCCGCGGTCGAAGCGGGGCGCGGCCAGCAGCAACCCCGAGACCAGCTGGCTGGAGGCGGAGGCGTCGATCACCACCTCGCCGCCGGTGACCCGGCCGGTGCCCCGGACCACCAGCGGCAGGCTGCCGGCGCCGGTGGTGTCGATGCGTACGCCGAGCGAGCGCAGCGCCTCGATCAGCGGCCCGAGTGGCCGGGTGCGGGCGTACGGGTCGCCGTCGAGGGTGACCTGCCCCTCGGCCAGCCCCGCCACCGGTGGCACGAAGCGCATGATCGTGCCGGCGAGCCCCACGTCCACGTGCGCCGGGCCGACCAGCCGGTGCGGCCGTACCAGCCAGCGTTCGTCGTCGGCGATGGAGACGTGTGCGCCCATCGCCCGCAGCCCGGCGGCCATGAGTTCGGTGTCCCGGGCGCGCAGCGGCTTGGCCAGCGTCGAGGGGCCGGTGGCCAGCGCGCTGAGCACCAGGGCCCGGTTGGTCATCGACTTGGAGCCGGGCAGGCGCAGCGACGCCGACACCGGATCGCTGGCCGTCGGAGCAGTCCACGGCTGTAGCGGCCGGGTCGCGGTCAGGTTCCCCACAGCTACATTCTGCCGTGCCGTGGGCGTCGTTGGTCGCGCCCGTTTCCCACTCCCGGTGGACGGGACCGCCTGGACGGCGGGAGCGCGCTAGCGTGTGCGGCATGTGCGGGAGGTACGCCACGACCCGGAGCTCTGGTGACCTGAGCGGGCTGTTCGACTCCGCCGACGAGACCGACGGCCGGCTGGTCGCCGACCACAACGTGGCGCCGACCGACCCGGTGCCGCTGGTCCGGGTCAGCCCCGAGGGGCACCGCGCGCTCTCGCTCGGCCGGTGGGGGCTGGTGCCGCCGTGGTCCCGGTCGCCCGCCGGCGCCGCCCGCATGATCAATGCCCGCGCCGAGACGGTCGCCACCAGCCGGGCGTACGCCCGGGCCTTCGCCCGCCGCCGCTGCCTGGTCCCTGCCGACGGCTGGTACGAGTGGGTCCGCCAGCCGGGCGGGAGGAAGCAGCCGTACTACATGACCCCGCTGGACGGCTCGGTGCTCGCCTTCGCCGGCATCTGGTCGGTCTGGGACGGCCCTGGTGGCCCGTTGCTGACCTGCGGCGTGGTGACCACCGACGCGCTCGGCGAACTGGCCGAGGTGCACGACCGGATGCCGCTGCTGTTGCCGCCCGACCGGTGGGCGAGCTGGCTGGACGCGGCCGGCGCAGCGGCGGAGTTGCTCGCCCCGCCCCCGCTGGGCTGGCTCGCCGGCCTGGAGATCCGGCCGGTGGGGCCGGCCGTGGGCGACGTGCGCAACGACGGCCCGGAGCTGACCGCTCGGGTGTCGCCGACGCCTCGTGTCGAGCCGGCGGACCTGACGCTGTTCTGATTACCCACCGCACATTGTCGGGAGTGATTTGCCGCGGTTACGGGTGATAGTTCACTCGGCTGTTTTGCCAACTTCCCGCCAGAGTCTTGTCTCCGCAGGCGCAAGTGCGATAGAACACAGCGCCGGTGGGTGTCGTTCGCGTCAGCCGAACGACCTCCATCGATATTGCTGGTCCCACGGGGGAGGTGGGTGGATGACACGGGCGCGTATGCCCCGTCCGCACGAGGTGGCCGCCGCGCGGCGTGATCCGCGACTGCTGCGGGCGTTGCGCGATCGCCGACAGGACGAGGCCTGGCGTACCAGGGGCACTTGCCAGAGCGTCGATCCGGAGACGTTCTTTCCGGCGCCGAACGAGCCGGCCGATGCGGCGGTGGCGCTGTGCCGAAGTTGCGACGTGCAGGGCTCCTGTCTGGCCTGGGCGTTGGAGGTCGGCGACTGCCACGGCGTGTGGGGTGGCACCACCCCGCGTGAGCGGCGGGCGATGCTGGTGGCCTGGCGTGGCGAGGTGCAACCCGATCCGGACGCCGCCAGCGAGGCGGGCCCGCCGGTGCGGGATCGGCTGCTCACCCTGGTGCCGCTGAGCTGACCACCAGTGGTGCGGGGCCGCAGAATGGTGGGGTGCCGCACGACGACATCATCGAGACTCCACGCGGTCCGGCGCGGGTCGACCTCGACACACCGGTCGGCCCGCCCCGGGCGCTGCTGGCGCTGGGGCACGGCGCGGGCGGCGGGGTGGACGCTCCGGACCTGGTCGCGCTCCGCGCCGCCGCGGTGGCCGCCGGGCTGGTCGTGGCCCGGGTGACCCAGCCGTACCGGGTCGCCGGCCGGCGCGCGCCGGCTCCCGCCGGGCATCTCGACGAGGCGTGGACCACGGTGCTGACCGCGCTGCGGGCCCGCGATCCCGGCGTACCCCTGGTGGTGGGCGGCCGGTCCAGCGGGGCTCGGGTGGCCTGCCGCACCGCGACCGCCACGGGCGCGGCCGGGGTGGTCGCGCTCGCCTTCCCGTTGCACCCGCCCGGACGGCCGGAGCGCAGCCGGGCCGCAGAGCTTTCCACCGGCCTGCCGACCCTGGTGGTCAACGGCGACCGGGATCCGTTCGGCGTGCCGGAACCGGGCCCGCGGGTGCGCGTGGTGATCCGTCCGGGTGAGCGGCACGACCTGCGCGGCGACCCGGCCGGCACGGCCGTCCTGGTGATCGACTGGCTGCGCGGGCACGGCTGGGCGCGGGACTGAGCCCGCCGCCACCCGCGGCCGTCGCGGATCGGCCCGTGCCGGCGAGCCCCGGCACGGCCGGTGCCGGCGAGCTTGCTCGACCACACCGCGCCCGGTCCGAGCGGGCCCGCCGGGTGGGGTGCCGTGCCGGCCGCCGTTTCCGCCGCCCGCGCCGGGTCGTTGCACCCGATGATGTCGCCCCGCCCGGTCCGGGCGACCGACATCGGGCTCCCAGGCCCTTCCTGGTCCCGGCCTCGGGTGTACCCGGTGGCCGGGACCAGGAACGGGGGGCGGGACGGAATGTCGCGGCCCTCCACGGGTGTTGAACCCCTCGGACAAGCACTGTGCGAGGGGGGTGACCGGTGGCGACGGAGGTCCGGAACCGGGAACGCGACGAGCGGGAGGCCCGGCAGCTGAGGCAGCTGCTGACCGGCCCGGAGTGGCCGGCAGCGGTGCCGCCGGTCGAGGTGGCGACGGGCGCACCCGTCGGAACCGAATCTTCTGACAGGTCCGGACGCGTATCCTCGGCGGAGAAGCATCCGACCCGAGGGGATGTGCGGTTGACCACCGAGAAGACGGACGAGCGCAGGGCCCGGTTCGAGCGGGACGCAATGCCATTCGTCGATCAGCTGTACGCGGCCGGCCTGCGGATGACGCGTAACCCCGCCGATGCCGAGGACCTGGTCCAGGAGACCTACCTGAAGGCGTACGCCGCCTTCCACCAGTTCGAGCAGGGCACGAACCTCAAGGCCTGGCTCTACCGGATCCTGACCAACACGTACATCAACTCGTACCGGAAGCGGCAGCGGCAGCCGGTGCAGGCGCCGACCGACGAGATCACCGACTGGCAGCTCGCCGAGGCGGAGTCGCACACCTCCAGCGGGCTGCGGTCCGCCGAGACCGAGGCGCTCGACCGGCTGCCCGACAGCGACGTCAAGGAGGCCCTCCAGCAGTTGCCGGAGGAGTTCCGGCTGGCGGTCTACCTCACCGATGTCGAGGGGTTCTCCTACAAGGAGGTCGCCGACATCATGGGCACGCCGATCGGTACCGTGATGTCGCGGTTGCACCGCGGTCGTCGTAATCTGCGCAAGCTGCTTGAGGGCTACGCCGCGGAGCGCGGTTTCTCCGCCGCGTCGTCGGCCCGGAGTTCGGCCGCCGCCAGTGGCCGGGAGGTGTGACGTGAGCTGTGGAGACCCGCACGAGACGGATTGCCGTGAGGTTCTCGCCGAGGTCTACCTCTACCTCGACCTGGAGTGCGCACAGGAACGTCGTACGCTGATCCGCCACCACCTCGACGAGTGCGGCCCGTGCCTGCGCGAGTACGGCATCGAGCAGGAGGTGAGGGCGCTCGTGGCCCGCTGCTGCGGCAACGAGTCCGCGCCGGACGAACTGCGTGAGCGGCTCCGGGTTCGGCTGAGCGAGCTGGTCGTCTTCGAGACCACCGAGTCGCGCGAGTTGGCCGACTGAGGCCCGTTTCCGCCCCGACCTCCGCTTTTCCGCCCCGATCTCCGTTTCCGAGCGGGATCCCGGACGACGACGCCGGTGGCCCGACTTCGGGCCACCGGCGTTTCGCTGACCGGTCCGCGGCCGCGCGCCGCGGCCGATCGGGCGTTCAGGAGTTGGGGCGCTTGCCGTGGTTGGCGGCGCTCTTCTTCCGGGCCTTCTTCTTCCGGGCCTTCTTCGCCATGCTGACCTCCTCGTGATGGTCGGATCACCTGCGCACGACCTCGGCGCCGGTGCACGCACCGGTCCTCCCGGCGCCAGGGTCCGACCCGTTGATGCTAGTGCGGTCGACACCGGTGGGCGGCTGCCGGGGCCGCTCCCCGCCCACGGGCGGTCGTCTCATGATTTGATACGTCGCAGGCAGTCGCGAGAGAAGGGGCCGGGAGATGGCCGAGGAGATCCGCGCCGAGATGGTGGCGAACGTCTGGAAGGTCGTCGCGTCGGCCGGGGACACCGTGTCCGAGGGGGACACCCTGGTGATCCTGGAGTCGATGAAGATGGAGATCCCGGTGGTCGCCGAGTCCGATGGTGTCGTCCAGCAGCTTGTCGTGAACGAGGGCGACGTGGTGCAGGACGGTGACCTGATCGCGGTGATCGGTTGACCGTCCCGCTGCTCCGCTCGGCCGAGCCGGCCGACTTCGCCGGGGTGGCCCGGCTCACCGTCGCGGCGTACGAGGCCGACGGCCAGCTCAAGGGTGAGAACGGCTACGGCGACGTGCTGGCCGACGTGGCCGGCCGGGCGGCGCACGGCGAGATTCTGGTCGCCACCGACCCGGCCACCGGCCGGCTGCTCGGCTCGGTCATCTTCGTCCTGCCCGGCAGCCGGTACGCCGAGCTGTGCGGCCCGGGCGAGGCCGAGTTCCGGATGCTGGCGGTGGACCCGGCGGCGCAGGGCCAGGGCGCGGGCGCGGCACTGGTCGAGGCGTGCGTCGCGCGGGCGACCGAGCTGGGCTGCACGGCCCTGCTGATCTGTGTACGCGACGGGCTCGCCGCCTCGGCCCACCGGCTCTACCGGCGTCGTGGGTTCGTCCGCGTCCCGGAGCGGGACTGGACGCCGATCCCCGGCGTCGACCTGCTGGCCCTCCGCCTCTCCCTCACCGCACCGCGATGAGGAGGGCGAGCGCGGTCAGTGTGATCGAGAGCGGCACCATGGCGGCTCGTTCCGAGCGGCTGCGGGAGAGCGCGTTCGGCGCGATGGAGAGCGCGAAGTAGCCGACCAGGATCCACATCGCGACGCGCGAGACCGATTCGGCGAACACGTCGATGAGTCCGGCCCGGTCGAGGGCGATCGCCGCGATGAGGGCGTACAGGACGATCGACACGGCGCTGCCGATCCGGAGCGGCAGCGGCAGCACGTCGTGCTGGCCGCCCCAGGCGAACCGGCCGAGCGGTGCGCCGAGCGCGAGCGCCACCTGGCCGGCCGCGAGGACCGCGAGCAGGACGACGAGGGTGACCGCAGCGAGGGGCACCGGGCCAGTGTAGTGATCATCGGGCCCGCGCCGGTCACTCCTTGACGGAGGGTGACCTCGCGGTGATCGCGGCGAGGAGTTCGTCGGCGACCTCCAGCGCGATCCGCTTGCGCTCGGCGTCGGTGATGTCCGGGGTGCGTACGGCGAACCAGCTGGTGTGCACCGCGAAGATGGCCAGCACGGCCCGCAGTTGGGCGCCGGGGGAGTCGTCCCCGTGGGACAGCACGGTGGCCAACCGGAACATCCGCCCACGTATCTCCCGGCCGGCGGAGAGGTTCTTCAGGGCCGTCTGGTTCTGCTCGAAGAAGCGCATCACCGACGGCTCCTCGCCGCTGAACATCGCGTCGGCGTACCGCTCGATGACCGCACGGCGGGTGGCCAGGGTTGCCGGCTGGGACTCGGCCCAGGCGATCAGCGTGTCCATCCGCTCCAGCCGGTCCTCGACCACGCTGGTGACGATCTCGTCCTTGCTCTTGAAGTGGTAGTAGAGGGCGGCCTTGGTCACGTTCAGCCGTTCGGCGACCTCGCGCAACGATGTCGCCTCGTAACCCTGTTCGGTGAAGAGTTCCAGCGCGACGGCCTTGATCCGCTCCCGCGTGCCGCCGCCTGTGCTCTGGCTCACCCGCACCACCTAGTCCGCTTGACGTCGCTTGCCGCCAAACTTACCGTGCGGCTAGTAAGGTGGCTAGCCGGACGGCAAGTAAGTGCGCCACATCTCGGGGGGAGAGTTTACCGATGGCCCAGCAAACCCAGGCTGCTGTGCGACCCAACATCCGGGTCGTGCTCTTCGGTCTGATGATCGCCATGATGCTGGCGATGCTCGACAATATGATCGTCAGCACGGCGCTGCCCCGCATCGTCGGGGAGTTCGGCGGGCTCAACCACTTCACCTGGGTGGTGACCGCGTACGTGCTGGGCACCACCGTCTCCACCCCGATCTGGGGCAAGCTCGGCGACCTCTACGGCCGCAAGGCGGTCTTCCTCACCGCAGTGGTGGTCTTCCTGATCGGCTCCGCGCTCTGCGGCATGGCCGGCTCGGGAATCTTCGGCGGCCCCGACGACGGCATGGTCCAGCTGATCGCCTTCCGGGCCGTGCAGGGTCTGGGCGCCGGTGGCCTGATGGTCGGGGTGATGGCGATCATCGGCGACCTGGTCCCGCCCCGGGAGCGGGGCCGCTACCAGGGCATGATCGCCGGGATCATGGCCATCGCGATGGTGGCCGGCCCGCTGGTCGGCGGCTTCATCACCGACCACCTCTCCTGGCGCTGGGCGTTCTACGTCAACCTGCCGCTGGGCGGCGTGGCGCTGGTGCTGCTCATCGCCACCATGCACCTGCCCAAGTACCGCACCGAGCACCGGATCGACTGGCTCGGCGCCGCGCTGCTCTCGGTCGGCATCACCGCCATCGTGCTGATCACCACCTGGGGCGGCAACGAGTACGCCTGGGCCTCACCGCAGATCCTCGGCCTCGCCGGGCTGGCCGTCGTCGCCCTGGTGGCCTTCGGGTTCGTCGAGCGGCGGGCCGTCGAGCCGATCCTGCCGCTGGGGCTCTTCGCCAACCGGAACTTCGCCCTCATCTCGGTGATCGGCTTCCTGCTCGGCTTCGCGATGTTCGGCGCGATGAACTTCCTACCGCTCTACCAGCAGACCGTCCAGGGCGCCTCGGCCACCAACTCCGGCCTGCTGCTGCTACCGCTGATGTTCGGCATGCTGGTGGTCTCGCTGATCGTCGGCCGGGCGATCACCCGCACCGGGCGGTACCGGATCTACCCGATCGTCGGCGGTGTGGTGATGGCCCTCGGGCTCACCCTGCTCAGCCTGCTGGACGTCGGCACCAGCAAGACCGAGTCGTCGCTCTACATGATCGTGCTCGGCGTCGGCATGGGCTTCCTGATGCAGACGTCGATGCTGATCGCGCAGAACAGCGTCGAGCAGAAGGACCTCGGCGCGGCCAGCGGCGCGGCCACCTTCTTCCGCTCCATCGGCGGGTCGTTCGGCATCTCGCTGTTCGGTGCCATCTTCGCCAACCGGCTCGCCGGCAGTGCGGCCGGCGGCGCGTTCAGCGGCGGGGGCGAGGGCAGCGCGGGCCTGGACATCGAGCAGCTCAAGGAGTTGCCGGCGCAGGCCCGCGAGCTGGTGCTGGGCGGGCTCGCCGACGCGATCTCGCACGTCTTCCTGTGGGCGGTGCTCTTCGCCGCGGTGGTGCCGGTGCTCGCCTGGTTCATCCGGGAGATCCCGCTGCGCACCAGCAACGAGACGCCGGCCACCCCGGAGGAGCAGGCCGAAACCGCCCTAGCCCGCTCCCCATCCGCCTGAAAGGAAGGGCCCCTTCTTAACGCCTCGCGTAGAGGAGGGGCCCCCTCTTAACAACCCGTCCGTGGCGCACGGCGCGAAACGGGCGCGCGGTGGGGAACGGGCGTGCAGTGGGGAACGGGGGCGCGGTGGGAGGAGGGTACGCGGTGCGGGGGGTAGGGCGCGCTGTCGCGGTCAGGGCATCGGGGGGCCGGGGATGCGCGGTCGCAGCGGTCGGAGCAGGCGACGCAGCAGGGCGCGTAGCCGGCCGCGCTGCCGGCCGCCGGGCACGCCCGCCAGCGACCGGGCCAGCGCGCGGGTGCCCGGGTCCAGGTCGGGGGTGGCCAGGGCCAGGTGGGCCAGCGAGGCGGCCACCGGCACCGGGCGCTCCCGGGCCGCCTCGGCCACCGTGGTCAGCCGTTCGGTGACCAACCGGGCCACATCCGGCCGGACCGCCGGATCGACCCAGGCGGCGGTCACCAGGGCGAACAGGGCCGCCTCGGTGACCTCCGCCCCGCGGGCCAGCCCCACCAGCACCCGCTGCCGGGTCGAGTCCGCCCACGGCTCGTCGGTGCGGTGGTGCAGCAGGCCGAGGCAGGTCCACACCTGCACGCAACGCACCCACAGCGTCGGGTCCTGGTCGGCGAGAACCCGGCCGAGCGCGGTCTGCGGGGCCTCGGGCGGGTGGGCCAGCAGGCCGAGCAGATCCGGCAGGTCGAGGGTGGCCAGGGCGACCGCCGCGTCGTACGCCGCCGGTGGGTGGGGCCAGGCGGGATGGGCGAGCTGCCGCAGCCGGCGCGCCGCCTCCGCCGACGGTGGCGCCGGACGGGCCACCGGGGCCAGCGTGGCCGCCTCGGCCGTGACCGGACCCGGCTCGTCCGCGGTCGGCCCCGCCTCGGCTGCGGCCGCCCCCGATTCCCTGGCGGCGGGCCCCGTCTCCGCCGTGGTCGGCTCCAGCTCTCTGGCGGCCGGCCCCGCCTTGATACCGGTGGGCTCCGGCTCCTCGGCGGCCGGTGCGGCGGGGGTCAACTGCCCCAGCCACGGACGGCCGCGGCAGCACTCGGCAAGGTCGCCGTGCTCGTGTGAGTCGTCCGGGTTGTCCCGGATGAAGTCGGCCAGCGCGACCAGGTGACGTACGTCTCCGTCGCGTTGGAACCGTAGCCGGTGTGCGGTGTGCACCGCGCAGTCGAAGGACGGGTTGCGGGCCAGTGCGCGCTCGATCCAGCCCAGCGCCTCGTCGAGCCGGCCGTGGTCGGCCAGGGTGCCGGCGATGTCGGCGTAGACCGCCAGGTCGTCCGGGTCGTGGTCGACGGCGCGGCGCAGCGCGGCGAGCGCCTCCCGGGTCCGGCCGGCGCTGCGCAGCGCGTACCCGAGCCAGACCTCGCCCATCTTCGACGGCGCCGCGCGTACGCTCCGGCTGGCCCAGCGGACCGCGAGCGGGACCTCGTCCACCCGCCGGGCCAGCGCGGAGGCCGTGCCCAGCAGCAGGCTGTGCTCGGGGTGGACGGTGACCGCGTTGCGGGCCAGCGTCAGGTACGCGGCCAGCGCGGCCCGGTCGGCCGGCGGCACCGGATCGGGCGCGGCGGCGCAGACCTGCATCAGGACCCGGGCCGCCTGGTCGGGGCCGATCCGCTCGGCCAGCTCGGGTGAGGTCACCCAGGGCACCCCCGCCCAATCCGCGCCCGGCGCGTTCGCGGTGGCGGCGACCAGCAGGTCGAGCCCTTCGGCGGGGCGGCCGGCCGCGGCGAGCAGGTGTGCCCGGGCGACCACCGCGCCGATGAAGGTCTGGTGTTGTAGGGGGAAGAGACCCAGCCCGCCGTCACCGCTGGCTGCGGCCAGTTGGGCGAGGGTCTCGTGTACTTCGGGCAGGGTGGGTGCCCGGGCCAGCGCGCCCGCGACATGGTCGGCGGCGTGCGCCAGATCGCCGGAGTCCAGGGCCCGCCGGGCCAGGTCCAGTTCCTCCGTTGCCGGCAACGCCCGGTCGTCCGTTCCCTCGGCCACGTCGTCCTCTCACTGGTCGGTACCAACGGTTGCGCGGTGAGGTCGGGTCAGCGTAGGCGACGATGCCCAGCTTTGGTGATCATCTGCGCACTACTGCTCGTTCAATTGCTCAGACAGGATCAAAGGTGCAACACTGAGCAGCAAACGCGCGGGAATCGCGCAGGGGAGGAGCTTCTGTGACGCGCCCAGGGGGCGGCATGGCCGCCGACATCGACGAGCAGCCGGCGGGCTACGAGCGACTGCTCTCCACCGACCACGCCGCACCGATCGCCCGGGTCGCGGCGGCCGTCGCCGCGCGCCGTCCGCGGCACGTGGTGTTCACCGCGCGGGGCACCTCCGACCACGCCGCGCTGTACGCGGCCTACCTCACCGAGATCCGCCTCGGCCTGCCGGCCGGGCTCGCCTCGCCGAGCGCGATCACCCTCTTCGGCGCCCGGCCGGATCTCTCCGACGCGCTGGTGGTCGGGGTCAGCCAGAGCGGCGGCTCGCCGGACCTGGCCGAGGTGCTCCGGGTGGCCCGGGACGCCGGCGCGCTCACCCTCGCGGTCACCAACGCGCCCGACTCCCCGCTGGCGGCCACCGCCGCGCTCTCCGTGGACATCGCGGCCGGGCACGAACGGGCCGTGGCGGCCACCAAGACCTACACCGCCGAGCTGCTGGCCCTGCTCATGCTGGTCGAGGGGATCCGGGCCGGCGACGGCGTACTGCCCGACGAGGAGCGCGCCGCCCTGGCGGCCCTGCCCGAGCTGGCTGCCCGTACCCTCGCCGACCCCGTCCCGGCCCAGCTCGCGCCGCGCTACCGGTTCGCCGCCCAGCTCGTCACCACCGGCCGGGGGTACGCGTACCCGACCGCGCGGGAGGCCGCGCTGAAGCTGATGGAGACCTCGTACCTGCCGGCGCTGGCCTTCTCCGGCGCCGACCTGCTGCACGGCCCGCTTGCCATGACCGACCCGGACGTGCCGGTGCTGGCCGTGGTCGGCTCGGGTCCGGGCGGGCGGGCGATGGGCGAGGTGCTGCCCCGGCTCGGCGAGCGCCGCGCCGACGTGGTCGTGGTCGGCTCCGCCGAGGTCGAGGGGGCCACCCGGATCGCCGTGCCCGAGGTCGACGAGCGCTACGCCCCGCTGCTGGACATCCTGCCGTTGCAGCGGCTGGCCCTCGCGCTGGCCCTGGCCCGTGGCGAGGACCCGGACGCGCCCCGAGGGCTGAAGAAGGTCACCGCGACGATGTGACCACCGGCGTGGCACGCTGGTCGGCGTGTCAACGCTGCGCGACCTCGCCGAGGAGCACACCCGTCTGCGCCCGGCCGACATCGACCACCTGCACCGCATCGCCGGTGACTGGCAACTGCTGTCCGACCTCTCCTTCGCCGACCTGCTGCTCTGGGTTCCGGTGGACGGGGAGGGCAGCTTCCTCTGCGTGGCCCAGGTCCGTCCCACCACCGCGCCCACCGCCTACCAGGACGACCAGGTGGGACGGATCGTCGGTGGCCCGGAGGTGGCACACCTGGAGGTCGCCTACGGGCAGGGGCGGATCTGGCGGGAGGGCGACCCGGTCTGGTACGGCGACGTGCCGGCCCGGCACGAGGCGATCCCGGTGCGGCTGCGTGCCGCCGACGGCGAATCCGGCGAGGTGATCGCCGTGGTGGGCCGGGACACCAACCTCTCCACCGCGCGTACCCCCAGCCAGCTGGAGCTGAACTACCTGACCACCGCCGACGACCTGGCGCAGATGATCGCCGACGGCACGTTCCCGCCGCCCCGGCATCCCGGGGAGACCACCTCGGCGCCCCGGGTCGGCGACGGGCTGGTGCGGCTCGACGCGGGTGGCAAGGTCACCTACGCCAGCCCGAACGCGCAGTCGGCGTACCGGCGGCTGGGCTACGCCTCGCACCTGGTGGGTGAGGATCTCGCGGCGCTGCACCGCCGGCTCGCCAACGACCCGCTGGAGGGCACGGAGGCCGGGAACGGCATCCTCGCCGCGCTACGCGGCGAGGCGCCGCCCCGGCGGGAGATCGACGCGCGCGGCGCGACCATGCTCACCCGGGCCCTGCCGCTGATCCCCGCCGGAGTGCCGATCGGCGCGCTGGTGCTGGTCCGCGACATCACCGAGGTACGCCGTAGGGACCGCGCCCTGATCACCAAGGACGCCACCATCCGGGAGATCCACCACCGGGTGAAGAACAACCTCCAGACCGTCGCGGCGTTGCTGCGTTTGCAGGCCCGCCGGGTCGCCATGCCCGAGGCGAGGGTGGCGTTGGAGGAATCCGTACGCCGGGTGGCCTCGATCGCGCTGGTGCACGAGACGCTCTCGATGTCCAGCGACGAGGCGGTGGAGTTCGACGGGATCGTCGACCGGGTGGCCAGCGCCGCGACCGAGGTGGCGGCGACCGAGGTGACCGTCGGGATGCGCCGTACGGGCAGCTTCGGCGTGCTGCCGGCGGAGATCGCCACGTCGCTGGTGATGGTCCTCAACGAGTTGTTGCTCAACGCCGTCGAACACGGCTTCCCGCCCGCCGGCGAATCCGACGACTTCCCGCCTGCCGGGGTAACGGCCGGGGGTGGGGCTGCGGCTGACCCGGCGGCAGCCGACGGGGCAAACGGGGTGGGGATGCCTGCGGTCGATGGGCAGGCCACGGCGCCCGAGGTCGTGGTGTCGGCGCACCGGTTCCGCAAGATGCTGCACGTCACGGTCGCCGACAACGGTCGAGGGCTGCCGGCCGGGTTCGAGGCCGAGGGCGGCGCCAAGCTCGGGTTGCAGATCGTCCGCGCCCTGGTCACCGGCGAACTGCGCGGCAGCATCGAACTGCGCCCCGGGGCCAACGGCGGCACCGAAGCCCTCCTCATCGTCCCCCTGGCCCGCCCCACCCCCTGACCCCACGCCCTGACCCCGCCCCTGCGCCCGTCCGGGGGCGATCCGTCTCCCCACCCGGTTGATCAAGAACTTTGCGTCATTCGCCCCGGGGCGTCGTGACACAGACCTCTCGATCAACTCCGGCGATGGCGGTGTGGGCTGGGGGGTCAGTGTTGGCGGGTGAGGAGGGCGACGGTCAGGCCGGGGCGGGGCCAGAGGTGGGTGACGGTGAAATCGGCGCGCAGCGCGTCGCCCTTGGCGCCGGGGATGGCCGTCAGCGGTTCGGTGCGGCGGCCGGCCACCACCAACCAGACCCGGTCTGTGCCGGCCAGGCACGCGGCCGGCTGGTCGCACTCGGCGGCCCACAGGTCGCCCCGGCGCTCAGGATTCTCGGTCGCCAGCACGTCGTGCGGGACCTGTTCGCCCAGGTGGTAGCGGAGGCCGAGGTCGAGGAAGAGCCAGCTGTCCCGGGGTGAGTAGACCACCGCGTCGCCGGGGCGCTGGCCGTCCGCGACGATCTGTGCCGCGCCCCGGTAGTCGACGGTCGCGGTGCGCGGCCACTCGTGGGTCCGCCGCAAGGTGACCTGGTCGGGCAGGCCGAGTAGCCCGGCCAGGGCCACCACGACGAGTGCCGCCGGCAGCCGCACCGCCGTCAGGGCCGCGCCGGCCAGCAGGCAGCCGAAGGGCACCACGAAGACCAGGTAGCGGGGTACCCACAGCGGGACGACCAGCCCGGCGGCGAAGAGCAACAGCACCGGGAGCAGGACGGCGGCCACGGGCAGCAGCGCGCGTCGGCCGAGCCGCCCCGCGCCGAGCGCGGCGAGCGCCACCAGCATGCCGCCGACCAGCGCACTCTGCGCCAGGCCGCCGGCGAGGCCGGCCAGGTCGCCGAGCCGGGCGGAGTCCACCCAGGCCAACTGGCGGGACCGTTGGCCGCGGGCGAGCAGTGACAGCGGGGCCAGCAGCAGCGCCACCGGCACCAGCGCGAGCAACCAGCACCGGAACGGCCCGAGCCGGCCGGTGCGCAGGTGGCTGGGGTCGGGGCGGGTGGTGCCGACCTCGGAAGCAGTTCCGGCGGCGCCGGGTCCGGGCGGGCCGGCGGTGGCCGTATCGGCGGTTGGCGGCGGCGGGTTGGCGACGACTCGGGCGAGCACCGCGACGGCGTGGGCGGCGAGCAGGGTGAGGGCGATCAGGTGGGTGAGCCCGAGGGCGGCGATCGTCACGCTGTACCCGGTCCAGCGCCGCCAGCCGGGGCGGCGCAGCGCGTCGACCAGGAGCAGGGTGCTCAGCACGGCGAGGGCGGTGGCCAGGGCGTACGGTCGGGCCTCCTGGCCGTACCGGGAGGTGCCGGGGAGCACCGCGAAGAGCAGGCCGGCGAGGGCGCCGAGGCGGGTGTGCGACAGCCGCTGCCCGAGTACGGCGGTCAGCCCGGCCGCTGCCGCCATCGCCAGCGCGGACGGCAGGCGCAGCGCGGCCACCGAGTCGCCGACCACCGTCACCCAGGCATGCATGAACAGGTAGTAGGGGCCGGTGGCGGCGTCGATGGTGCCGGCCAGCCGGAGCAGCGCGGGCACGCCCCGGGTGGCGGCGCTCCAGGTCGCCAGTTCGTCCCGCCAGGGTTGCGCGGCGTCCAACCCGGTCAGCGTCACCGCCAGGGTCACGCCCGTCGGCACCAGCCACACCGGCAGCGACCGCAGGCGCATCCCGCTGAGCCGGACGCCCCGCCGGGCGCTCGGGATTGACCTATCGGACAAATCCCCCATGTCGTGAGCCTGCCACACGGTCGCGCTCCGGGTGGCGGCAGCGACCGCCCGTGATGTGGGATCGAGCACGCGCTCATTGGCCGCTCCGCATCAGGTGTGGCAGCATGACGTTCATGACTGCCGCCGTAGTCCGCTTCTTCGTGGCCCGACGCCACGTCGACTACGGCCGCGTGCGCAGCGCCATCTGTCCGGCCCACTGACCACGCCCGACCACCCTGCCTCGGGCACGCAGCGCGCCGGCCGCCCACGACATCGCCGTCCACGGCCCTCCGGGAGCCGGTCGTCGCGTCCGCGTACCCAACTGAGGCACCGCAGACAACGGAGGACGCCGCGATGGCGGTCAGTGAGATTCCGGCCCGCCCCGGGGACCCCTCGGCCCGCCCCGTACGGGCACCTCGCCACGCCCGGGGCGAAGGCCAGTGGGCGCTCGGGCACCGTGAGCCGCTCAACCCCAACGAGCGGAGCAAGAAGGACGACAACCCGCTCAACGTGCGGGAACGGATCGAGAACATCTACGCCCACCGGGGCTTCGCCTCCATCGACCCGCAGGATCTGCGTGGCCGGTTCCGCTGGTGGGGCCTCTACACCCAGCGGAAGGCGGGCATCGACGGCGGGCGCACCGCCGTGCTGGAGCCGCACGAGCTGGAAGACGAGTTCTTCATGCTGCGGGTACGCGTCGACGGCGGCCAGCTCGACCTGGCGCAGCTGCGTACGATCGCCGAGATCTCCCGGGAGTTCGCCCGGGACACCGCCGACATCACCGATCGGCAGAACATCCAGTACCACTGGATCCGGGTCGAGGACATGCCGGAGATCTGGCGGCGGCTGGAGTCGGTCGGGTTGCAGACCACCGAGGCGTGCGGCGACTGCCCCCGCATCGTGCTGGGCAGCCCGGTGGCCGGGGTGGCCGAGTCGGAGCGGATCGACGCCACGCCCGCGATCGACGAGATCGTCCGGCGGTACGTCGGCGACAAGCAGTACTCCAACCTGCCCCGCAAGTTCAAGTCGTCGATCTCCTGGCTGGTGGACACCCCGTACCAGGCGAACGACATCGCCTTCCTCGGCGTCGACCATCCCGAGCACGGCCCCGGCTTCGACCTCTGGGTCGGCGGCGGGCTCTCCACCAACCCGATGCTGGCCCAGCGGCTCGGCGTCTGGGTGCCGTTGGCCGAGGTGCCGGACATCTGGGCCGGCGTGGTCGGCATCTTCCGGGACTACGGCTACCGCCGGCTGCGCCACCGCGCCCGGCTGAAGTTCCTGGTCGCCGACTGGGGCGTGACCAGGTTCCGCGAGGTGCTGGAGAAGGAGTACCTCGGCCGGACGCTGCTCGACGGGCCCGCCCCGGAGCTGCCGGAGAAGCCGGTCGACCACATCGGCGTGCACGCCCAGCGGGGCGGCCGTAACTACGTCGGCGCCGCCCCGGTGGTCGGCCGGGTCTCCGGCACCCAGCTCGCCCAGCTCGCCGACGTGGTCGAGGCGCACGGCAGCGGCCGGGTACGGCTCACCCCGTACCAGAAGCTGCTGGTCCTCGACGTGCCGCCGGAGCGGACGGAGCCGCTGGTCACGGCGCTGCGCGGGATCGGTCTGGAGGCCCGCCCGTCGGCCTGGCGGCGCGGCACCATGGCCTGCACCGGCCTGGAGTACTGCAAGCTCGCCATCGTCGAGACCAAGGCGCTCGGCGAAGACCTGGTGGCCCGGCTGGAGCAACGGCTGCGGGACTTCGACACCGACATCTCCATCCACATCAACGGCTGCCCGAACGCCTGCGCCCGCACCCAGGTCGCCGACATCGGGCTCAAGGGCCAGCTGGTGACCGGCCCGGACGGCCGCCAGGTGGAGGGCTTCCAGGTACACCTCGGCGGCGGGCTCGGCATGGCCGAGGGCAGCACGGCCGGCTTCGGTCGCAAGCTGCGCGGCCTGAAGACGACCGCCGAGGAGCTTCCCGAGTACGTCGAGCGGCTGGCCCGGCGCTATCTGGCCGGCCGCACCGAGGGCGAGACGTTCGCCAACTGGGTGATCAGGGCCGACGAGGAGCTACTGCGATGAGCGAGGTGACGCGATGAGCAGCGAGACCCGGGCCGCGCCGCTGTACTGCCCGTACTGCGGCGAGGAGGACCTGCGACCGAGCGAGACCGGCCACGGCGCGTGGGAGTGCCACGCCTGCGCCCGGGTGTTCACGGTCCGCTTCACCGGCCTGCTCTCCCGGGCGGTGACCCGGTGAGCATCCTGGTCTCCGCCGTCGGCCTCGGGCTGGTCGGCACCGACGCCGCGACCCCAACCGGTCCCGACCGGCGGAGCCCCGCCGAGCTGCGCGAGCTGGCCGAGCGCGCCGGCCGGGAGCTGGAGGGCGCGCCCGCGCTGGAGATCGCCCGGTGGGCCGCGGAGACCTTCGGCAACCGGTTCTGCGTGACGAGTTCGATGGCCGACGGGGTCCTCGCCCACCTGGTCTCCCGGGTGGCGCCCGGGGTGGACGTGGTCTTCCTCGACACCGGGTTGCACTTCCCGGAGACCCTCGCGGTCCGCGACGAGGTGTCCCGCACGCTGCCGGTCAACGTCCGGTCGATCCGGCCGCGGCTCACCGTCGGCCAGCAGGACGGCGAGTACGGGCCGCGGCTGTTCAACAAGTCACCGGACGAATGCTGCCGGCTGCGCAAGGTGGAACCGCTGGAGCGGGCGCTCGCCGGCTACGACGCGTGGGCCGCCGGCCTGCGCCGGGACGAGTCGCCGACCCGTGCCAACACGCCGGTGGTGACCTTCGACGCCCGTCGGGGCAGGGTGAAGGTCAACCCGATCGCGGCCTGGAGCCAGGCGGACGTGGACGCCTACATCGCCCGCTGGAACGTGCCGGTCAACGAGCTGTTCCGGCGCGGCTACGGCTCGATCGGCTGCTGGCCCTGCACCCGGCGGACCAGGGCCGGCGAGGATCCGCGCGCCGGCCGCTGGGCCATGTTCGAGAAGACCGAGTGCGGTCTGCATCTCTGACCGAACGGGCGGGTCCGCCCGGCGGCCTGGTCCGGCCCGAGGGGTACGGGCCGGGCGGTGACCCGGTGCTCCTGGTCGCCCATGGCAGCCGCGACCCGCGGGCGGCCGACGCGACCAGGGCGCTGGCCCGGGCGGTCTCGGCCGCCCGACCCGGCACGCCGGTGCTGGCGAGTTGGCTAGACCACACCGCGCCCGGTCCGACGCAGGTCCTGCGTCAACTGACCGCCGCGGGGCATTCCCGGGCGGTCCTGGTGCCGGTGCTGCTCACCTCCGCGTACCACCGGCGGGTGGACATTCCGGCGGCGGTGACGGCCGCGCGGGAGCCCGGGCCGCCGATCCGGGTCCGGATCACCGACGTGCTCGGCCCGACGACGGCCGGGGTGGAGCCGGCGCTGCTGGCCGGGTTGCGGCGGCGGTTGGCCGAGGCGGATCCAGGCCGTTTCGACGCGCTCGTGCTGGCTGCGGCGGGCACCAGGGACGCGGCGGCGCGGCGGTCCGTCGGCCGGGTGGCCGCCGCGTTGGGCGCGGCCCTGAACACCCCGACCCGGGTGTCGTACGCCTCGGCGGCACCGCCGGGTGTCGGCGCGGCGGTGGCCCGGCTGCGGGCGGCCGGCGCGCGCCGGGTGGCGGTGGCGGCCTACTTCCTGGCTCCCGGGCTGTTCCACGACGCGGTGACGGCGTCCGCGCGCCAAGCCGGCGCAGTCGCCGTGGCACCCCCCCTGACGGACGCCCCCGAACTAGTCGAGCTGGTGCTAGACCGCGTCGACGCCGCCACCCCCACTCGTGTTGATCATCAGGTTGCCGGCGTTTTCGATCTCCGACTCCGCCGCTAACCTCATGATCAACGTGGGCGGTGGGGTGGGGGTGGGAAGCAGGACGCCCCGGCGGGCGTGGGCCGGCCGGGGCGTATCGCTGTGGTGGGTGGTGGATCAGGCGGAGTGAGCTCGCAGCACACGCAGGCCGCCGCGACGCTTGACGGCGCGCCGCTCCTCTTCGCTCATTCCGCCCCAGACGCCAGCGTCCTGACCGGACTCCAGCGCCCACTGCAGGCACTGGTCGGTCACGGAGCAGCGCCGGCAGACGGCCTTGGCCTGCTCGACCTGCAGGAGAGCCGGACCGGACGTCCCGATCGGGAAGAACAGTTCCGGGTCCTCGTCGCGGCAGACAGCATGGTGACGCCAGTCCATGGCGGCAACACTCCTCATTCTGGATGGGTGGCAGATATTGCTGGTTGGTGCTTTTCCTATATGCGTCCGCAATGCCGACGGTGACGGTTTGCATCCGTCAATTCGGCAGTGCGTGAGCAGGCTGTTAGCCCCGGGGGCCTGCTGGAACGTCTCAACCTGCCGAGCATATCCAGGCAATGTCCCGGTAACTCAAGTTCGCTTGTGAATACTTTCACGAACTCACCCAATGTCAAGGGTGGCGCTCGGAAAAACTCCGTGCGGTGAGCAAGCCCACAACCCTTTTGTCCGGGTTCCAGATCACTCCGGCTACCCGGCTTACCACAGTCGAGGATCAATATAGTACAGTCCGGCCGACATTGCTGACATTTCCGGCACCAGTCCCGGGTGTCACAGTCGTCGCGTGTCGGGGGTCGCGCCGACCGTCTCCGCCCGGTGGTGCCGGAGGCCTAACAGATTACTCTGAGTGCGGCGGGAACGGAGGTGAATCTGACTTTTTCCCGCTCGCCAAGATAGTCGCCGTCGAGCTGGAACGCCTGCGGACGGCTTGCGACCAGGGTGAACTCCGCTACGTCATGTAACCGCAACACCTGACGCCCGCGCGGATCGGGCGTGGCGGAGAGGAATTGCGTCACGGTGCGTGTCGTGCTGGCAACGCCCAGCTGGCGAAACGCCATCATGTCCAGCCCCAGATCGAAGGACGCCTCCGGGTTCGGGTTGGCCTCCCGGTCTCCGACGTACGTCCACGGGGCGGTGTTCTGGACGATGACGCTGGCCAAGTCGCCCTCTGCCAGCTCGCCCGGCTGCTCCAGCTGGATCGCCGGGTGCCGCCGTTCGGCACCGAACAGGAACTGCGCGGTGAAGGCGCGGAAGTAGAGCCCCGGCGAGGAAACCCGGCCCCGACGGCGGGCCTCCTCGACCCGGTGGATCACCGCCGCGTCGAGCCCGAAGCCGGCGCAGAAGGTGAAGTAGCGGTCATCGGCCCGGCCCAGCCCGATCGTCCGGTGCCGGCCCAGCCGCAGGCCGTCCAGGATCATGCTGGTCGCCTCCGGCCACTCCTTGGGCAGGCCCAGCGCTCGGGCGAAGACGTTGGTCGAGCCACCCGGCACGGTGGCCAGGGCGGGCAGGCGATCGGCGGCCGGCGCGTCGCCGCCGGCCGTGGTCGCCGCCATCAACCCGTTGACCACCTCGTTGACCGTGCCGTCACCACCGAGGGTGACCACGGCGTCGACGCCCTCCACGGCGGCCTCCCGGGCCAGCGCGGTGGCGTGACCACGCCGGCGGGTGTAACGCACAGAGAGGTCCACCTCGCTGCGCAGCGCTCGGAGCAGCACGTCCCGAGCGCGTTCGCTGGTGGTGGTGGCCTTCGGATTGACCAGCAGGACGGCCCGCATGGGCGGCACTGTACTCCGAGGCGTCACGGGTATCGTGACCGCGTGACCATCGACCCCGACCCGAGCCCGGTGACGCTGCGGTGGGCGGTTCGGCTGCTCCGCGGCCAGGCGGTCGCCGTCGGGCTGGTCGCCGCGTGGCTGGTCGTCGCCGACCTCACCGCCACCACCACCGATTTGACGTCGGCGCTGCTGGTCACGGCCTTCGCCATCGGAGCCGCGGTCGCGCTCTGGGCGTTGGGCGGCGCGCTGCTGCGTCGCCGGGCCGGCGCGCGGGCACCCGCCATCGTGCTCCAGCTCATGCTGCTGCCGATCGGCTGGTTCATGATCCAGGGGGGCCTGGGCTGGCTCGGGGTACCGCTGATCGCGCTCGGGCTCGGCGTCACCTGGTTGCTGGTGAGCCCGCCCACCACCCGCGCGCTCGGCTTCGAGTGAGCGCGCGGCGCATCGGCACGGCGGCGCGGGCCGACCCGCGCGGGCCGCTCACCAGCCGGAGGCGCGGCGGGTGAGCAGCGAGATGGTGGCCCGCCCGTCGACCGCGCTCGCCGACGCCGAGGTGGTCAGCGCGGTGAGCACCTTCCACGCGAACGACGACTCGGCCGGCAGCCGGGCACCCGGCACGGTCGGCACGGTCACCTCGACGGTCAGTGCGTCCTCGGTCACCGCGAAACGGCAGTCGAGCTCGGCGCCCCGAGGCGCGATGGCGAGCAGCATGGCGCACGCCTCGTCGACCGCGATGCGTAGATCCTCGATCTCGTCGAGGGCGAACTGGAGGCGGGCCGCGAGGCCGGCGGTGGCGGTGCGGAGAACGCCCAGATATCCACCGTCGGCGGGCACGGTGAGATGCACGACGTCGTCGTCGGTCGTTGGTTGGCCGGTCAGTTGAGTCACCACTCATCCCCCCGGTCGGGGACTCTACCCGCTCAGGCGGCCGGGGCGGTTGACGGCTGTCAAACCGTGACAGTCTCCGACTCGGCCGGCCGCGCCGGCGACCGCCGCGCCCGGTGTGGACGCGTCGGCCGCCGAGACCTCTCGCGAGACCTTTCGCCGCGGGCGGGCGGCGTCACGCCTGCTTGGTCTCCCAGAAGATCTTCGCGATCTCGTCGATCTTCTGCAGCAGCTCGTCGGCCTTGGCCGGGTCGGTGGCGCCCTTGGCGCCGGCGGCGCCGGCCAGCTTGGTCGCCTCGTTGAAGAGCTGGTGCAGGTTCGGGTACTTCTCGAAGTGGGCCGGCTTGAAGTAGTCGGTCCAGAGCACCCAGAGGTGGTGCTTGACCAGCTCGGACCGCTGCTCCTTGATCAGGATGGCCCGGGTGCGGAACTCGGGGTCGGTGTTGGCCTGGTACTTCTCGCAGATCATTTTCACCGACTCGGCCTCGATCCGGGCCTGTGCCGGGTCGTAGACACCACAGGGCAGGTCGCAGTGGGCGCTGGCGGTCACGCGGGGCGCAAGGATGCGTGGAAGTCGCATCAGGGTCCTCCATGGGAAGTTTGCGATGATCCAAGGCGACATTACTCCTGGACGTGGTCCCCGAGGCCGCAGGAGGTGAAACCCGTGCCAGCGTCCCGGCTTCGGTGGCCGCTGTCCGCCGTACTGGTGACCGGTCCGTCCATGTCGCCGACCCTGCGGCACGGCGACGCGGTGCTGGTGCGCCGCGGAGGCCGGGCCGTCCGCCCCGGCGACGTGGTCATCGCGGTCTTCCGCAGCCGCCCGGACCTGCTCGTGGTCAAGCGCGCGGTCCGTCCCACCGGCGGCGGGTGGTGGCTGTACGGGGACAACGAACTGGTCACCGACGACTCCCGGGCGTACGGGGTGGCCGACGTGCTGGGCCGGGTGGTGGCCCGCTACTGGCCCCGGCCCGGTCGGGTGCCGCCGCCACCGTTATGACCCTGCTCACATACCGGCCCCCGGGGCGTGACTATGCTCGGAAGTGCCCGGGTGACCCCCCGCACCTCGTGCCGCCGCTCGCTCGCCTCACCGTGCGCCCGACCGGCCGGTCCATCTGCTCGACAGATCCTGGAGTCACCATGTCTTCGTCCACCGTGGACCCTGCTGATCCCGTCTTCCAGCTGCATCGGGGCGGCAAGATGGCCGTCGTCTCGACGGTCCCGCTCACCAGCCGGGAGGACCTCTCCCTCGCGTACACCCCCGGGGTTGCCCGGGTCTGCGAGGCGATCGCCGCCGACCCGTCGCTCGCCCACGACTACACCTGGGCGTCGAACACGGTCGCGGTCGTCACCGACGGGTCGGCCGTACTCGGCCTCGGCAACATCGGCCCGCGCGCCGCGTTGCCCGTGATGGAGGGCAAGGCCGTGCTGTTCAAGCAGTTCGGCGGGATCGACGCGGTACCGGTCTGCCTGGACACACAGGACGTCGACGAGATCGTCGCGGTGGTCCGGGCGCTGGCGCCCTCGTTCGGCGGGATCAACCTGGAGGACATCAGCGCCCCCCGCTGCTTCGAGGTGGAGCGCCGGCTCGACGAGGCGCTGGACATCCCCGTGTTCCACGACGACCAGCACGGCACCGCGATCGTCGTGCTGGCCGCGCTGCGCAACGCCGCCACGCTGCTCAACCGCAAGCTCGGCGACCTGCGGGTGACGGTCAGCGGCGCGGGCGCGGCCGGGGTGGCGGTGACCAGGATGCTGGTGGCCGGGGGAGTGGACCCGAACCGGGTGGTGGTCTGCGACTCCCGGGGGATCATCTGCACGCAGCGCACCGGGCTCACCGGCACCAAGGTCGAACTGGCCGAGTTGACCAACGCCGACGGCCGCCAGGGCGACATCACCGAGGCGCTGCGCGACGCCGACGTGCTGATCGGAGTCTCCGGCGGGCAGATCCCCGAGTCGGCGGTGGCCGGGATGGCTCCCGGCGGGATCGTGTTCGCGCTGGCCAACCCCACTCCCGAGGTGCATCCGGAGGTGGCCGGGCGGCATGTCGCGGTGGTCGCCACCGGTCGCAGCGACTACCCGAACCAGATCAACAACGTGCTGGCCTTCCCGGGCGTGTTCCGGGGCGCGCTGGAGGCGCGGGCCACCCGGGTCACCGACGCCATGAAGGTCGCGGCGGCCGACGCCATCGCCTCCGTGGTGGCCGAGGCGCTGACCCCGGAGGCGATCGTGCCCTCACCACTCGACCCCCGGGTCGCTCCCGCCGTCGCCGAGGCGGTCGCCGAAGCGGCCCGCCGCGACAACGTCGCCCGCACCTGAGGTGCAAGGAAGGGCCCCTTCTTAACGCCTCCGGTAGAGGAAGGGGCCCTTCTTAACGGGCGCTCAGCTTGTTACGGTGCGGATCATGCGTGCTGCCTTCGCCTCCCGCTTCGACGACGCCGACCCACTCGCCGCGCTCACCGTCGGTGACCAGCCCGAGCCGAGCCTGCCCGACGACGGCTGGGTGACCCTGCGCGTCGTTGCCAGCTCGCTCAACCACCACGACCTCTGGTCGCTGCGTGGCGTCGGGCTGCGCGCCGAGCAGCTGCCGATGATCCTCGGCTGCGACGCGGTCGGGGTGGACCCGGACGGCAACGAGGTGGTCGTCTACCCGGTGGTGCCCACCCCGGGCGACCCGCGCGGGATGTCCATCCTCTCCGAGCACTTCCCCGGCACCCTGGCCGAGCGGGTGGCCGTACCCCGGTGGAACCTGCTGCCGCTGCCGGCGGGCCTGGCGGCGATCGACGCGGCCTGCCTGCCGACCGCCTGGCTGACCGCGTGGCGGATGCTCACCACCAAGGGCCGGGTCGACGAGGCCGAGGCCGTGCTGGTCCAGGGCGCCGGGGGTGGCGTGGCCACCGCGGCGGTCGTGCTGGCCGTCGCAATGGGCAAGCGGGTGTACGCGACCAGCCGCGACGCCGCCAAGCGCGAGCGGATCGCCGAGCTGGGCGCGACCGCCGTGGAGCCCGGCACGCGGCTGCCGGAGCGGGTCGACGTGGTGATCGAGACCGTCGGCGCGGCCACCTTCGACCACTCGTTGAAGTCCGCCGCGTCGGGGGCCCGGATCGTGGTTTCCGGCGCGACCGCCGGGCACGAGCCGAAGGTCAACCTGCGCCGGGTCTTCGCCATGCAACTGGAGATCCTCGGCACCTCGATGGGCACCCCGGGCGACCTGACCGACCTGCTGGCCTTCTGCGCCGAGCGGAAGGTGCGCCCGGTGGTGGACAGCGTCGTGCCGTTCAGCCGGGTCGGGGATGCCTTCGCCCGACTGCACTCCGGGGACGTCTTCGGCAAGGTCGTCGTCGACCACGCCGCGTGAGCTGGAGCGTGGGCTGGAGTGTGAGCTGGAGCGTTAAGAAGGGGCCCCTGCTCTACCGCAGGCGTTAACAGGGGGCCCTTCCTTCAGTTACAGGTGGTTGTCGAGGGTGGCGAGGTTGTTGCGGGCGGCGGCGCTGGGGAGGCGCTCCTTGGCCTCGGCGTCGCCGTAGAGCGCCCAGCGCAGGAACTCGATGGTGGTGTCCGCGACGACCCGTAGCGAGCGGCCGTCGCCCAGCAGGGCCCGGCCGTGGTCGCCCTTGGGCAGGCTCAGCATCGCCTTCGGCCAGGGCACCTTGTCGTACACGGCCTTGCCGGCGGCGTACTGCACCACCTCGTCGGCCTCGCCGTGCACGAACAGCTGCGGTGCTGAGGCACCCGCGAAGGCGGTGCCCACCCCGAGGGCGGTGCCGGCGAAGACGATCCCGGCCGCCAGCCGCTCGTCCCGGCCGGCGGTGAAGAGCCCGATCGTGGTCACCGCGCCCGCCGAGTGCCCGGCGGCGGCCACCCGGTCGGTGGCCAGCCGGCCACGTAGCGGGTCGCCCGCGCGCCCGTCGAGGGCGAGCAACTGGGTCAACACGTACGACACGTCGGCCGGTTGCTTGAGCACGTCGAGCACATTGCGATCGCTGCCGTGGGAGGTGTGCGGGAAGGTCGGCGCGGCCACCACGAAACCGGCCGCCGCCCAGCGGGTCAGCAGGGTCGCGTAGTCGGCGGGCCGGCCGCCCAGGCCGTGGCTGAACACGACCACCGGGAACTTGCCCTCCGCGGCCTCCGCCGCCGACGTCGGCTTACCGCCCGCCCGTCCGGCCGCCGGGTACCAGACGGTCACCGGCAGCGGCCGATCGCCGTCGCGGTTCAGCTTCAGCTGTCGTACGCCGACCGCGAAGCTGCGTTCCGGCGCGCTGCCGGCGGGGATCGCCGGTGCCGACGGGGTCGCCGCCGGTGTGGGTGTGGTCGGCTGGGCTGCGGGTGGGGCGGCCTGGTCGGCGGGCCGATGGTCGGTGGAGCAGCCCACCAGGGCGCTGGCGAGGAGGGCGCTGGCGAGCAGAGCGGAGGCGACGCGACGCGACATGACTCCGATTCTGCCTCGCCCGCCCGCCGGCACTCCCGCCCGAGTCGGCTGCGGCGGCGCGGCGACCGGGCGGGCCGGAACACGGATGCGGGGCCAAGCCGCAGGGCGGGGTCAGAAGGCGGGCGGGGCCAAGCCGCGGGGCGGGGCTAAGCCGCGGGGCAGGGTCAGACGGTGCGGCGGGGTCAGACGGTGGCGGCGGAGCCAAGCCGCGGGGCGGGTCAGGAGGCGGATGGGTCAGGAGGCGGGGCGGGATTCAAAGGTGGTGATGCCGGAGAGGTGGGCCCGGGTGGGTAGCCGGCGGGCGGCCTCCAGGTCGCCGTAGAGGGTCCAGCGGAGGAAGTCGGTGGTGGCGCCGAGCACCTGGGCGAACCCCGGCCGGCCGGGGATGAGGTACTCGCCGTGGCCCTGCCCGAGCAGGCTCAGGAAGCAGGCCGCCCCGGGCGTCCGCCGGTACGCGGCCCGGCCGACGGTGAGCGGGACCACGGTGTCGGCGGTGCCGTGCACGAAGAGTATGGGCGCGGAGGGACCCGCGAAGCTGCCCGCCATCCCGCCACCGGCGATCACGATGCCGGCCCGCAGCCGGGCCGGGTGCCCGGAGGTGAACATGCCGGCCGTGGTGAAGCCGCCCGCCGAGTGCCCGGCCGCCGCCATCCGCTGCACGTCCAGATGACCGGCGAGCGGGTCGCCGCGCCGGCCGTCGAGCCGGACCAGGTGCCGGATCACCCGCCATCCGTCGGCCGGCTGGTTGCGTACGTCGGCCCGGGAGAACCGGGTCGCGCCGCGCCGGGTGTGCGGGTACGTCGGTGCGGCCACCACGAAACCGGCGGCCGCCCACCGGGCGGTCAGCCCGGCGTGCAGCTCGGGCAGGCTGGCCAGGCCGTGGCTGTAGATCACCACCGGGAACCGCCCGTCGGCCACCCGGCTGCCCTGTGTCGGGTACCAGAGGGTGACCGGCAGCGGGCGCGCCGAACCGGCGTCGACGACGAAGCTCCGGACGGCCACCGCGTACGGCACCTGCGGCGCCAGCCGGGTCGGTGCCGCCTGGACGACCGGCTCGCCGGTCACCGCGCAGCCGGTCAGGCACGCCATCAGCACCGTCATCGTCGACGCGGCAAGCCGCTGCCTGATCCCCACGGCATCACGGTAGGGCCCCGGGTCACCCACCCGGGTGTCGTTGCCACAGTCGCGCGGCACCCGGCTTCGGACGGTGCCCGGGGCGGCACCCGGCGTATTCCGTGCGAGTGGTGTCGAGCGCGTCGGGCGGGTACGAGAGGGTCCGGCTGGACCGGTTTCGCTAAGGTTCGCGGCATGGCTGAGAACTACACCGACCCGAGCGGCAACACCGAGGCGTTCCGCGCCTTCGTCAACCCGGAGGCCGCCCCGGCGGAGACGGCGTCGCGTACCGGACTGATCGTCGCGGCGGCGGTCGTCGCGGTGCTGCTGCTCGCCCTCGCCACCTGGCTCGCCTTCGGCTGACCGCCTGGCTCGCTCTTGGCTGACCCGCCTGGCTCGCCTGCGGCTGACCGGCCCGGGTCAGCCGGTCGCCGCTACCACCGCCCTGGCCTCCCGGGCGATCTCCCGCTCCTCGTCGGTGCCGACGACGCAGACCGCGACCTCGGTGCCGTCCGGCGAGATGAGCCGGTCGCTGCTACCCGCGTTGCGCTCCGCGTCGACGGCGATGCCGAGCCGGTCCAGCCCGGCTAGGGCGGCCGCGCGTACCGGCGCCGCGTGCTCGCCGACCCCGGCGGTGAAGGTGACCGCGTCGACCCGGCCGAGCAGGGCGTAGTACGCCCCCACGTAGCCGGTTATCCGGCGGCAGTAGACGTCGAAGGCGAGCGCCGCCGCCGGGTCTCCGGCGGCCCGGCGGGCCAACACCTCACGCATGTCGTTGGCACCGGTCAGCCCGAGCAGGCCGCTGCGGTGGTTGAGCAGGTCGTCGATCTCGTCGACGCCCAGCCCGCCCTCCCGGCGCAGGTGGAACACGATGGTCGGGTCCAGGTCGCCGCTGCGGGTGCCCATTACCAGGCCCTCCAGCGGGGACATTCCCATCGAGGTGGCCACGCTGCGCCCACCGGCGACCGCGCAGGCGCTGGCCCCGTTGCCCAGGTGCAGGGTGATCGTGTTGACCTCGGCGTACGGGCGACCCAGCAGTTCGGCGGTGCGCCGGGAGACGTACGCGTGCGAGGTGCCGTGGAAGCCGTACCGCCGGATGCCGTACCGCTGCGCCACGTCCCGGTCGATCGCGTACGTGGCGGCCGGATCGGGCAGTGTGTGGTGGAACGCGGTGTCGAAGACGGCGACCTGCGGCACCTCCGGTAGCGCCTCGCGGGCCACCGCGATGCCGGCGAGATTCGCCGGGTTGTGCAGCGGCGCCAGCGGCACCAGGTCGTTGATGGCCGCCAGCACGGCGTCGTCGACCAGCGTCGGGGCGGTGAACCGGCGGCCACCGTGCACCACCCGGTGACCGATGGCGGCGAGCCCGGTCAGGTCCAGCCCGGCCAGAACCTGCCGTACCGCACCGGCGTGGTCGGCCGGGCCGCCGCCCGGCTCGCCGATCCGCTCGACGGTGCCCTTGGCGGCGACCTGCTCGCCGTCGTACAACCGGTACTTGACCGACGACGACCCGCAGTTGAGCACCAGCACCTTGCTCATTGGTGCACCCTTGTTTCGCTCGATCCGATCATGGGTTGGGCGCACCGGTGACCGCCGGGCCATCGCCCAGCTTGCTCGCCCCTCGAGGTCCAGCATGAGTTCTGCGAGGCCCGGCGGCCCGGGACACCCCGACTGGCAACAGGGCTATGCGCCATCGAGCGCCGCTCAATGAGCGACCGGCAGTGGTGTCCCGGAACCGCCAGGTGCTTCCCCACTGGTAGCGCAGCGGAGAGGCAACAATGAGTTTGACCGACACCACCAACTCGACGCGAGCCAACTCGGCAGGTGTGGACTGGGCCAAGGACGACTACGCGGTCTGCGTGATCGACGCCGACGGCGAGCCGTTGGAGCGGGCCACGCTGAAGTACACCAAGACCGGCCTGCGCCGGCTGATCGACCTGCTCGACCGGCATCACGTGGACGCGATCGGGATCGAACGCCCCGACGGGCCGATCGTCGACGCCCTGCTGACCGCCGAGCAGGCCGTCTACGTGATCCCACCCTCGCAGGTCAAAGCCTTGCGCCGACGCTACGGCTCGGCCGGGAACAAGAACGACCGGTTCGACGCCTACGTCCTGGCCGACACCGTACGCACCGACCGGCGCCGGCTCACCCCGCTGATGCTCGACAGTGAACCAACCACCGCGTTGCGGAAGCTGTGCCGCGCCCGCAAGGACCTCGTCGCGCACCGCATCGCGGTCGCCAACCAGCTGCGCGCCCACCTGGCCACCACCCTGCCGGCCGCCGTCGACCTGTTCGACGCGATCGACTCCCCGATCAGCCGGCAGTTCCTTACCCGGTTCACCACCCAGGACGCCCTGGACCGGCTGACACCGGCCCGCCTGGCCGCCTGGCTCAAGAGCGCACGCTACTGCGGTCGCACCGACCCGGCCGTGCTGCACCAGCGCATCACCGCCGCACCCCGCGGCGCCACCGGCGACTACGCACGGACCCTGGCCACGATCACCCGCGCCTACCTGGCCGCCCTGGCCACCATCACCGCCCAGATCGATGCGCTCAACCAGCAGATCACCGAAAACCTCGACCTGCACCCGGACCGGGACATCCTCACCAGCCTGCCCCGCTCCGGCACCGTACGCGCCGCCCGGCTGCTCGCCGAGATCGGCGACGCCCGTGGCCGATTCCCGACCCCGGCCTCCCTGGCCTGCCTCGCCGGCGTCGCCCCCTCGACCCGACAATCCGGAAAAGTCACCATCGTCGCGTTCCGCTGGGCCATCGACAAACAACTGCGCGACGCCGTCTGCGACTTCGCCGGCGACAGCCGCCACGCCAACCCCTGGGCAGCCGATCTCTACCGCCAGGCCCGCGCCAAGGGACACGACCACCCCCACGCCGTCCGCATCCTCGCCCGCGCCTGGCTGGGCATCATCCGGAAATGCTGGACCACCAACACCCCCTACGACCCCGCCCTCCACGGCGCCCTCCAACGACTGCTCAACCAAGATCAACAAGCGGTGGCTTGACACAGGGCAACTCATGCCGGCACCCCGCTACGCTCCGTGCCGTCATGAGGCACCACCGCACCGCGCTGATGGTTCACTCGCTGACGCTCGCTCATGCCGGCACTCCGCTCCGCTGCGGGCCGGCATTCCCACGGCGTTGATGGGTTCGCTCGCTGGCGCTCGCTCACGAGCCGGCACCCGGTGTCGGGGCGCCGGCGAGCGCGGCGGCCTGGATGGCGGTGATCGCCACGGTGTTGACGATGTCCGGCACGGTGGCCCCCCGGGAAAGGTCGTTGACCGGCCGGCGCAGGCCCTGCATCACCGGCCCGACGGCCACCGCGCCGGCCGAGCGCTGGACCGCCTTGTACGTGTTGTTGCCCGTGTTCAGGTCCGGGAAGATGAAGACCGTGGCCCGGCCGGCGACCATGCTGTCGGGGAGTTTCGTCGCCGCCACGGCCGGGTCGATCGCCGCGTCGTACTGGATCGGTCCCTCCACGGCCAGTTCGGGCCGGCGCTGCCGGACCAGGGCGGTGGCCGCCGCGACCTTCTCCACGTCCGCGCCCGCGCCGGAGCTGCCGGTCGAGTACGACAGCATGGCCACCCGGGGTTCGATGCCGAACCGGGCCGCGGTGTCGGCCGAGGAGATCGCGATGTCGGCCAGCTGGGCGGCGTCCGGGTCGGGGTTGACCGCGCAGTCGCCGTACACCAGCACCCGGTCGGCGAGCAGCATGAAGAAGACGCTGGAGGCGACGGAGACCTCGGGCACGGTCTTGACGATCTCGAACGCCGGCCGGATGGTGGCCGCGGTGGTGTGGGTGGCGCCGGAGACCATGCCGTCGGCGTAGCCGGCCCAGACCATCATGGTGCCGAAGTAGTTCGGCTGCGCCACGATGTCGTACGCCAGCTCGACGGTGACCCCGCGATGGGCGCGGACCTTCGCGTACGCCTCGGCGAACTCGTCCCGCCACTGGCTGGTGGTCGGGTCCACCACCCGCGCCGCGCCGATGTCGACGCCGAGTTCCCGGGCGCGTCGGGCGATCTCGTCGGGGCGGCCGAGCAGGGTGAGGTCGGCGACCGAACGGCGCAGCAGGATCTCCGTGGCGCGCAGGATCCGCTCCTCGGCCCCCTCCGGCAGCACCAGGTGCCGGCGTCGGGTCCGGGCCCGGTCGATCAGGTCGTACTCGAACATCAGCGGGGTGACCCGCGCGGAGCGGCTGACCCGTAGCCGGCTGGCCAGCTCGACGGTGTCCACGTGCGCCTCGAACGCGCCGAGCGCGGCCTCCACCTTGCGTGGGTTGGCGGTGCTGGGCCGGCCCTCGATCCGGCTCGACGCGGCCACCGTGTGGTAGCTGTCGGTGGGCACCGAGAGCACCGCCAGCCGGGCGTTCAGCGCGTCCACCAGCCGCATCGCCCGGGGGTCGGGCGGCACGCCGAGGGTGAGCACCAGCCCGGCCAGCGACACCTGACCGGCCACGTGCGCCGCGCTCGCCGCCACCAGCAGGTCGTCCCGGTCGCCCGGCATGATCAACAGCGCGCCCTCGGTCAGGTGGTCCAGCAGGGTCGGCACGTGGGCCGCGCCGACCACGTAGTCGAGCACGTCGCGGCCGAGCGCGGTGTCGTCGCCGGTCAGCAGGGTGGCGCCGAGCGCCGCCGCCACCTCGGCCACCGTCGGCGCCGACACGCTCGGCACCTCCGGAATCGCGTACGCGGGCACCGGCAGCCGGGGCAGCGTCATCTCGCCCGGCACCCGGTTGGCGAGCACCGCGAGCACGGTCGCGCCGAGGTCCGCGACATCGTGGTACGCCCCGCGGGTGGCGGCGGTGATCGCCGCCGGCTGCTGCCCGAACCCGTCCACCACGGGCACCACGACGCTGCCGAACTCCGTGGCCAGCCGGGCGTTGAAGGCCAGCTCGCGCGGCCCGGCGGCGTCACCGGCACCGGCGAAGTCGCTGCCCACCACGACCATCGCCGCGAACCGGCGTTCCACGTCCCGGTAGCGCTCCACGATCCGGGAGATCAATTCTTCCCGCCGGCCGTCGGCGACCAGGGCGGTCGCCTCGGCGTACGTGGTGCCGCTCAGCTCCGCGACCGGCAACCCGACCCGGTACCGCTCGCTGAGTAGGGCGAGGATCGGGTCGGTCCGGTCCGGTGCGACCAGCGGGCGGAAGACACCGATCCGGTCGACCTGCCGGGACAGCAGCTCGGCCAGGCCGAGGGCGATGGTCGACTTTCCCCCGCCCGATCCGATACTGGTCAGGTACACACTCCGGGCCACAGCGCCCACGCTACAAGATCCAGCCCCACCCCACCCAGGCCCTCCGACCCCCTCCACCCCACCGTCTTCCGTGTCGATCATGGGGTTGGCGGCGAATCTTGCCCGTTTCCGGGCCGCTAACCGTCATGATCGACGAGGTCTGGAGGGTGGGGCGGGGGGTCAGTCTTCGGGTTCTTCGTCCAGGCGGGCGAGCCAGGTGGCGAAACGTTCGATCGGAGTCTCGAACTCCGGGTGCAGGTCTACGAAGTCGCGTAGGCGTTCGGCCAGCCACTCCATGCTGATCTGCTCGTCGCCGCGTCGTTGGACCAGTTCCTCGATGCCCCGGTCGGTGAAGTACATGCGCATACTCGCTTCCTCACCGGCGGGTATCCGGTGAAAGTCGGCCGGTCCCGTCCCACCCGAGGGGTGGAACGGGACCGGGATGGATCTGACCTGGTCAGGGGCGGGGCAGGGCCGCTTCGATGAGCGCGGCCTGTTCGACCTCGTGCGTCTTCGCGGAGCCGCCGGCCGGGGCGGCGGCGGCCGGACGGGAGATCCGGCGCAGCCGGACCCCGTCCAGGTGCTCCAGCAGGTTGAGCGCGACGAACGACCAGGCGCCCTGGTTGGCCGGCTCCTCCTGCACCCAGGCGAAGTCCTCCGCGTTCGGGTACTGGGCGAGGGCGGCCCGGATCTCCTCCACCGGCATCGGGTAGAGCTGCTCCAGGCGGACGATCGCCGTGTCGCTGACGCCGCGCTCCTGCCGGGCCTGGAACAGGTCGTAGTAGACCTTGCCCGAGCAGAGCAGCACCCGCTTGACCTGCTCCGGAGCCGGGGCGGACTGGTCGGCCAGCACCGGGGCGAAGGTGCCGGTGGTGAAGTCCTCCACCGACGAGACGCAGAGCTTGTGCCGCAGCAGGGACTTCGGCGTGAAGACCACCAGCGGCTTGCGCTTCGGCGAGAGCGCCTGACGACGCAGCAGGTGGAAGTAGTTCGCCGGGGTGGTCGGGGTGGCCACCCGCATGTTGTCCTCGGCGCAGAGCTGGAGGAACCGCTCCGGGCGGCCGGAGGTGTGGTCCGGGCCCTGCCCCTCGTGGCCGTGCGGCAGCAGCAGGGTGACCGCGGAGCGCTGGCCCCACTTCACCTCGCCGGAGGAGATGAACTCGTCGATCACCGACTGGGCGCCGTTGACGAAGTCGCCGAACTGCGCCTCCCAGCAGACCAGCGCGTCGAGGTTCTCCACCGAGTAGCCGTACTCGAAGCCCATCGCGGCGTACTCGGAGAGCAGCGAGTCGTGCACGAAGAGCCGGGACCGCTCGCCGTCGCCGGTCAGCGACTTCAGCGGCAGGTAGTCGTCGCCGGTCACCGCGTCGACGATCGAGGCGTGCCGCTGGACGAAGGTGCCACGGCGCGAATCCTGCCCGGCGAGCCGGACGGTGACCCCGTCGTGCAGCAGCGCGCCGAAGGCGATGATCTCGCCAAAGCCCCAGTCGATGTTGCCCTCGACGGACATCCGGGCCCGCCGGTCGAGCAGCTGCTGGATCCGCTTGTGCGGGGTGAAGCCGTCCGGCAGGTTGACGTGGGCCTCGCCGATGGCCTTGACCACCGACGCGTCGGTCGCGGTCTCCACCTCCGGCTCCGGCTCGTCCTGCCGGGCCGGCCGGCTGACCTGACGCGGGGTGCTGGCTGCATCGCGGGTGGCCTTGAACACCCGCTCCAACTGGGCCTGGTAGTCGCGCAGCAGCTCCTCGGCATCCTCCACGGTGATGTCACCCCGCCCGATCAGCTCCTCGGTGTAGAGCTTGCGGACCGAACGCTTCGAGTCGATGATCTTGTACATCTGGGGGTTCGACATCGAGGGGTCGTCGCCCTCGTTGTGCCCGCGCCGCCGATAGCAGACCAGGTCGATCACGACGTCCTTGTTGAACGTCTGGCGGTACTCGAAGGCCAGCCGGGCGACCCGGACCACGGCCTCGGGGTCGTCGCCGTTGACGTGGAAGATCGGCGCCTGGATCATCCGGGCCACGTCGGTGCTGTACAGGCTGGAGCGGGAGTACTCCGGGGCGGTGGTGAAGCCGACCTGGTTGTTGACCACCACGTGCACCGTCCCGCCGGTGCGGTAGCCGCGCAGTTGGGAGAGGTTGAGCGTCTCGGCCACCACACCCTGGCCGGCGAAGGCGGCGTCGCCGTGCACCGCCAGCGGCAGCACGGTGTAGCCCTCCAGCTTGAGGTCGATGCGGTCCTGCTTGGCCCGGACGATGCCCTCCAGCACCGGGTCGACGGCCTCCAGGTGGGACGGGTTCGCCACCACCGAGACCTTGACCGAGTGGTCGCCGTCGGGCGTGGTGAACTTGCCGTTCTGGCCGAGGTGGTACTTCACGTCCCCGGAGCCCTGGGTGGAGCGCGGGTCGAGATGCCCCTCGAACTCCGAGAAGATCTTCTCGTACGGCTTGCCGACGATGTTGGCCAGCACGTTGAGCCGGCCCCGGTGGGCCATGCCGATGACGACCTCGTCCAGATCGCCCTCGGCGGCGGCCTCCAGCACCTCGCCGAGCAGCGGGATCAGCGACTCGCCACCCTCCAGCGAGAAGCGCTTCTGGCCGACGTACTTGGTCTGGAGGAAGGTCTCGAACGCCTCGGCCGCGTTGAGCCGGTTCAGCACGTGCTTCTGCTCGTCGGCCGGCGGCTTCTCGTACTTGCGCTCGACCCGCTCCTGGATCCAGCGGCGCTCCGCCGGGTCCTGGATGTGCATGTACTCGATGCCGACCCGCCGGCAGTACGAGTCGCGCAGCACGCCGAGGATCTCCCGCAGCCGCATCCGCTGCCGGTTGTTGAAGCCGTTCACCGGGAAGGTGCGGTCCAGGTCCCACAGGGTGAGGCCGTGCTGGAGCACGTCCAGATCCGGGTGCTTGCGGATCTTGAATTCAAGCGGGTCGGTGTCGGCCATCAAATGGCCACGCACCCGGTACGAGTGGATCAGCTCGTGCACCCGCGCGGTCTTGTTGATCTGGCCCTCGCTGTCGACCGCGACGTCGCGCATCCAGCGCACCGGCTCGTAGGGGATGCGCAGCGAGGTGAAGATGCCGTCGTAGAAGCCGTGCTCGCCGAGGAGCAGCTCGTGCATGACCTTGAGGAACTCGCCGGACTGCGCGCCCTGGATGATCCGGTGGTCGTACGTGCTGGTCAGCGTGATGACCTTGCTGACCGCCAGCTCGGCGAGGGTGGCCTCGCTCATGCCCTGGTACGGCGCCGGGTACTCCATCGCGCCGACCCCGATGATCGCGCTCTGCCCCTGCATCAGTCGCGGCATCGAGTGCACCGTGCCGATGCCGCCGGGGTTGGTCAGCGAGATGGTGGTGCCGGAGTAGTCCTCCATGGTCAGCTCGTTGCGCCGGGCGCGCCGGACCACGTCCTCGTACGCCTGCCAGAACTGCCGGAAGTCCATCCGCTCGCAGCCCTTGATGGAGGGGACCACCAGGTTGCGGCTGCCGTCGGGCTTGGCCAGGTCGATGGCGATGCCCAGGTTGACGTGCTCCGGACGGACCATCGCCGGCTTGCCGTTGGCCTCGGCGAAGGAATTGTTCATCTCCGGGTGCGCGACCAGCGCCCGGACCAGCGCGTAGCCGACCAGGTGGGTGAAGCTGACCTTGCCACCGCGCCCCCGGGCGAGGTGGTTGTTGATCACGATGCGGTTGTCCACCAGGAGCTTGGCCGGCACGGCCCGCACGCTGGTCGCGGTCGGCACGGCCAGGGAGGCGTCCATGTTCTGGACGATCTTGGCGGCGACACCCCGCAGCGGGGTGGTCTGCGGTCCGGTGGCGGTCGGCGCGGTCTTCGCCGGCTCGGCCTTGGCCGGCTGGGCCTTCTTCGGCGTCGGCGTGCTCCGGGGCTCGGTGGCGGTCCCGGCCGCCGGCTCGGCCTTGGCCGTCGGCGTGGCCTTTGCCGGGGTGGGTTCGGCGGCGGTAGCCGGCCGGCCGGCGCCGTCACCCTCGGCCGGGCGGGCTGCGCCGGGGCCGGGCCGGTAGTCGGCGAAGAAGTCGTGCCAGGCCGGATCGACGCTTGTCGGGTCGGTGAGGTATCGCTGGTACATCTCCTCGACGACCCACTCGTTCGGGCCGAAACCCGCCAGTGGGTTCTCCTGCGAAGTCTGCTGGGTCGACACGGCCGGTAATCGCCTCTTTCACGCGGGTTTGTGTGTCACGCGGTGTCCGTTGCGCCGGGACGGGCGCACAGGACGGAACCCAGGCTACGCCGTACTGATCGCCGAGGCATTTCCGCCTCCGTCGCGTGGTCCGATTCACAGAAGGTGCCAGAAGTTCGGTAAGCGCTGCGCATCCCATTGATTACTGCTACGAACGACGGGCCCGGTTCGCCGGCTTCCGCCAGTGAACCCGGGCCCGTCGGCCGCTGCGGTCGGGCCTCGCGGCCCGGCCGGTCAGGAGATGTCGCGGCGTCGGGTGATCAGGACCCCGGTGATGCCGCTGACCAGCGCGTAGCCGACCAGCACGAGGGCGCCGACCCACCAGACGGGGTACATCTCGTTCTCGCCGGGCGTGATCATGATCGTGGACGCGGCGGCCGGCCAGATCACCTGCCACTTGAGCACGGCCATGTTGTCCAGCCAGTTCGCCAGCAGGAAGAAGAGCAGCCCGACCACCTGCGTGCCGATCAGGTACAGCACGGAGGCGGTGATCACCGCACCGAGCTGGTTGGTGATCAAGGTGCCGATGCCCACGCCGAGCACGGTCCAGATCGCGTACGCCATCAGGTTGAGCAGCAGGGCCCGCTGGACCTCCCACTCACCGAGCAGGGTGCCGTGGTCGTTGAGGGTCAGGAAGATGGCCCCGGCACCGAGGTCGACCAGCGTGGTGAAGAGCCAGAACGAGAAGCCCAGCAGGCCCGCCGCGACGAGCTTGCTGACGATCACCCTGGTACGCCGCGGGGTGGCCAGGAAGGTGGTGGTCGCGGTCTGGTGGAAGAACTCGTTGGTGACCATCAGGATGCCGATGAGCATCACGAACATCAGCCCGAGGTACTGCCCCGAGGTGTAGAGGTTCGCCGCCTGCGCCGGCGCGGAGGCGGCGTCGCCGGTGACGCCGATGTCCTCCCCGCTGCCGCCGACCGCCGTGTCGAACATCCAGGCGTTGAACGGGAACGCCATGGCGATCGACAGGAACGCCCCGATCGCCAGCCACCACCAGGTGCTGGTCGTACGGATCTTGAGCAGTTCGGAGCGGACCAGCTTGCTCATCGGATGCCCGCCTTTCCGGCCGTCAGCTCAAGGAAGACCCGTTCCAGGTCGGGTCGTTCGGTGGTCAGCTCGTGCAGCTCCACGCCGGCGGTCAACGCCGCGCGGCCCACCGTTGGGGCGTCCACCCCGGCGATCAGGAGCGCGCCCTGCTCGTCGGTCTCCACCGTGGCCGGCCCGCCGGCCAGCGCCGTGGTCAGCTTCTCCGCCTCCGGGGTCCGGACCCGGACCCGGACGCTCTGCGCCATCGACCCGATCACCTGGTCGACCGGGCCCTGCCGGACCAACTGCCCGGCCGCGATGATCACTACATCGTCGGCCAGGAGCTGCATCTCCGACAACAGGTGGCTGGAGACCAGGACGGTGCGGCCCTCGGCGGCCAGGCCCTTGAGGAACCCGCGCATCCACCGGATGCCCTCCGGGTCCAGCCCGTTGGCCGGCTCGTCGAGGATGAGCACCCGCGGGTCGCCGAGCATCGCGGCGGCGATCCCGAGGCGCTGCTTCATGCCCAGCGAGTAGCCCTTGAACTTGCGTTTCGCCGCCGGGGTCAGCCCGACCAGGGCGAGCGCCTCGTCGGCGCGCTGTCGCGGCAGTCCGGCCGCGGCGGCGATCACCCGCAGGTGGTTGATACCGGTGCGCCCCTTGTGCGCGCTGGACGCCTCCAGGACCGCGCCGACCTGCCGCAGCGGATCGGTCAGGTCGGGGTACCGGCGGCCACCGATGGTCGCCTCTCCGGCGGTGGGGGTGACCAGGTTCAGCAGCATGCGCAGGGTAGTGGTCTTGCCGGCGCCGTTCGGGCCGAGGAAGCCGGTGACCCGGCCCGGCTCGACCGTGAACGACAGGTTGTTGACCGCAAGGACGTTGCGGTACTGCTTGCTCAGGCCGGATACCACGATCTGCGCGTCATTGGTGGGGCGTGGCTGCCCGTGGGACATCGTTCTCCTCCCGTTTGGCGCCGGGATGCGCCGTTGCACAGCGTGACGGTAGCGGTCAAGCAATTCAATCGGGCGCGCTCCGGAGATCGCGATCCGCCTCAGGCAGGAGTCGCCTCATCCCCAGGTACGACCCGATCGACGGCCGTACTCAGACGGCGATCCAGGTGGCCCGGGCGCGGCCGAGCAGGCTGCCGTCCGGACCGTACAGGCTGGTGCGCACCAGCGCCTTGCGGCCCTCGACGCCGATTGTCGCGCCGGTCACCACGCACTCGTCGCCCGGCCGGGGCACCGCCTCGACCAGCGCCGCGATCCGGCCCAGCAGGTACGGCCGGCCGGCCCCGATCACCGACCAGCCGCCGGGGCAGTCCAGCGCGGCCCAGATCACGGCGGCGCTGACCTGCTCCGGCACCAGCACCGGCGCGGCCATCCGGCCGTCCGGCAGCCGGCCGGGAAAGATCCGCAGGCCGTCGCTGCGGTGCGGGCCGCAGACGTAGCAGCCGGGAAACGGGTGGTCCAGCAGCCCGGGGTACGCCGCCGAGGCGGCCCGCGCGGTGGCCAGATCGACCGGCGGCACCACCTCGTCGAACCGCTCCGTCGGGCGCAGCTGCGCGACCACCTCGCCGGCCGGGTCGCGTACCTCCCCGCCGACCAGCGCCAGCGGGGTGTCCAGCGGCGGCGGCCGGCGCAGGGTCACCTCGACCGGCTGGTCCCCGCCGTACGCCCCGGCGAAGACCCCGGCGCTCCAGCCGCCGTTACCCGAGCCGGCCGGCCCGTTGAAACGCGCCTCGATGATCATCCTGTTCCTCCTGCCGCGCCGGCCACCTCGCCCGGCGCCCGGGCAGCCTCGCACGCCCGCCGCCCGGCCACCCCCGGTGGGGCCGGCCTTCCACCGGCCGGCCAGCGACGGGTCGCCGACCGGCGTTCACCGGATCGACACCGCTGGTCACCAGGGCCGGCAACCCATCGGGCGCTACACAAGGGGCATGGCCGTTATGCCCGCCGCGGACGTGTCCCTGACGACCAGCGGCTACACCCTCTCCATCGCCGACGACCCCAACCAGGTCGAGGCCGCCCAGCGCCTGCGTCACCGGGTCTTCGCCGGTGAGCTGGGCGCGACCGTATCCCCGGGCGAGCCCGGCCTCGACCGCGACGCCTTCGACCCGTACTGCGACCACCTGCTGGTGCGGCAGGAGAGCACCGGCGAGGTGGTCGGGACGTACCGCCTGCTGCCGCCGGGGCGGACCAGCCGCCGCTATGCCGAGGGCGAGTTCGACCTCGCCGCGCACGATCCGCTGCGCTCGCAACTCGTCGAGGCCGGCCGCTCGTGCGTGCACCCCGACCACCGAACCGGTGCGGTGATCAACCTGATGTGGGCCGGTATCGCCCGCTACCTGCACCTGCGCGGCCTGCGCTGGCTCGGCGGGTGCGCCTCGGTGCCGGTCGCCGACGGCGGCCTCGCCGCCGCCGAGGTGTGGGCCCAGGCCCAGGCCCGGCATCTGGCGCCGCCCCCGCTGCGGGTCCGCCCGCTGCGGCCCTGGTTTGCCGAGCCGGGTGTCCCGACCGAGCCGGTCGCGGGGTCGGCCAAGCTGGTCCCGCCGCTGCTGCGCGGGTACCTGCGGCTCGGCGCCTGGGTCTGCGGCGAGCCGTCGTACGACCCGGACTTCGGCGTGGCCGACTACTACGTGTTGCTCTCCATGGACCGGATCAATCCGCGCTACCTGCGGCACTTCCTCGGCGGCCAGCCGTGACCACGCTGGTCCACCCGCTGTGGCGGCCGATCTCCGGGTGCGGTCCCGACTGCCTGCCGCGGCCCGGCCAGTCCCCGACCGTGCCGGTGGCCCGGCAGGTGGGGCGGGCCGTCGCCCTGGTCGGCATGCTCGGGCTCGGGATCGGGGTGGCGGCGCTGCTCCCGCTGCTGCCCGCCCGGGAGCGCCGGGCCCTGCTGCGGGGCTGGGCGCGGGCCACCACCCGTGCCTGTGGCGTACGCCTGGTGGTGCGGGGCCGACTGCCGCGGCGGCGCGCGCTCCTGGTGGCCAACCACGTCTCCTGGTGGGACATCCTGGCGGTGCTGGCGGTCGGGCCGGCCCGGCTGGTGGCCAAGCACGAGATCGGCCGCTGGCCGCTGGTCGGGCTGCTGGCCCGGGCGGCCGGCACCGTCTTCGTGGACCGTTCCCGCCCCCGCGCGCTGCCCGCCAGCGTGGGTCGGGTCGCGGCGGCGCTGCGGGCCGGCCGGTCGGTGGCGGTCTTCCCGGAGGGGACCACCTGGTGCGGTACGGGCGACGGCTGCCGCCCGCCCGCCGGTTTCCGGCCGGCGATGTTCCAGGCCGCGATCGACGCCGGGGCGCCCGTGGTGCCACTGCGGATCGGCTACCGGTGCGGGGCCACCGGCGTGCCGACCACCGCGCCGGCCTTCGTCGGCGACGAGACCCTGCTGCGCTCGGTGCGTCGGGTGCTCGCCGTCCGGGAACTGACGGTCACCGTCGAGATCGCCGCGCCGCTGCACCCGGGCCGGGCCGCCGACCGCCGGAGGCTGGCCCGGATCGCCGAATCGGCCGTCCATCTCGTACCGTCGGTACCGGCGCGCCCGGAGGCCGAACCGGCGGTGCCGCGTCCGGCAGCGGTGCCGAGGCCGGCATGGTCGGGAGCCCGGCCGGGGCCGTCCGGGCCGGGGCCCGACGCGGAGAGTACGCCCGGCCGGGAGCTGCCGCTGGCCGCGTGATCCGTACGGTGCGCCCGCTCACAGGTTTTTTTCAGGATCCGCCCAGCGTGAGCGCAGCGACTGCGCGGATGATGGCGGCATGGCGGCTACCCAGACCGAGGCGCGACTGCTCGTCGTCGAGGACGATCCCAACATCCTCGAACTGCTCTCCGCGAGCTTGCGCTTCGCGGGCTTCGACGTGGCCACCGCCACCAGCGGCAGCGCCGCGCTCAGCGCGGCCCGGGACCACCGGCCCGACCTGGTCGTGCTCGACGTGATGCTGCCCGACCTCGACGGGTTCGAGGTGATCCGGATGATGCGCGAGGGCGGTACGCGTACCCCGGTGGTCTTCCTCACCGCCCGGGACGCCACCGACGACAAGATCCGCGGCCTCACCCTGGGCGGCGACGACTACGTCACCAAGCCGTTCAGCCTGGAGGAGTTGACCGCCCGGATCCGGGCCGTGCTGCGCCGCACCAGCAGCGGCGAGCAGGGTCCCGCCCGGCTCACCTTCGCCGACCTGGAGCTGGACGAGGAAACCCACGAGGTGTACCGGGCCGGCCAGCGGGTCCAGCTCTCGCCGACCGAGTTCAAGCTGCTGCGCTACCTGATGCTCAACGCCAACCGGGTGCTGTCCAAGGCGCAGATCCTCGACCACGTGTGGAACTACGACTTCCGGGGTGACGACAACATCGTCGAGTCGTACATCTCGTACCTGCGGCGCAAGGTCGACACCGCCGAGCCCCGGCTGATCCACACCCTCCGTGGGGTCGGCTACGTGCTGCGCAAGCCGGCGGCGTGAATCCGTTACAGCAGGGCAAGGCCCGGCTGCGCGGAGTCCCGCTGCGGCTCAAGCTGGTCGCGGCCGTCCTCGCCCTGGTCGCCGCCGCGTTGCTGGTGATCAGCTCGCTCACCACGTTCTTCCTGCGCAGCTATCTGGTCGAACAGGTGGACACGCAACTGCGGGGAGCGAGCCAGACGCTCGGGCTGCCCAGCCTCCGCGACGGCACGGTGGGCACCGTGCTGCCGAGTGACTTCGTCGTGGTGCTGGCCAACCAGAACTGGGGCGTGAGCAAGCTGTTCTTCGACGACAAGACGCTCAGGCCGGAGCAGGTACCGCGGTTTCCCGACAACTTCGAGGGCTTCGTCGACCGGGTGGGTGAACCGCGTACGGTGACCTCACGGGACGACCACACCCGGTGGCGCGTCTTCTACGCACAGCTGTCGGGCGACGAGGTGCTAGCCATCGGGCAGCCGCTCACCGACGTGGAGCTGGCGGTCAAACGGCTGATCTGGATCGACCTGCTGGTCGGCGGGGCGGTGCTGATCCTGCTCGCCACGGTCGGCGCGGCGATCGTACGGACCAGCCTCAAGCCGTTGGTGGAGATCGAACGTACCGCCGCCGCCATCGCCGGTGGTGACCTCAGCCGGCGGGTGCCCGATCCAGAGCAGGGGGAGCCCTGCCCGACCTCGGAGCTGGGCCGGCTCGCCCGCGCGCTGAACGCGATGCTCAGCCAGATCGAGATGGCCTTCACCGCCCGCGCGGCCTCGGAGTCGGCGGCCCGGACCGCCGAGTCCGCGGCCCGGGAAGCCGCCGAGTCGGCCCTGGCCTCCGAATCCCGGGCCCGCCGCTCCGAGGAACGGATGCGGCAGTTCGTCGCGGACGCCTCGCACGAGCTGCGTACGCCGCTGACCACCATCCGTGGCTTCGCCGAGCTGTACCGGCAGGGCGCGGCCCGGGCCCCCGAGCAGACCTCCGACCTGCTGCGCCGGATCGAGGACGAGGCGGCCCGGATGGGCCTGCTGGTGGAGGACCTGTTGCTGCTGGCCCGGCTGGACCGGGAGCGACCGCTCTCGCTCGCCCCGGTGGAGCTGCCGGTGCTGGCCGCGGACGCGGTGGCGGCGGCCCGGGCGATGGCGCCCGAGCGGCGGATCGAGTTGGAGATCGAGCCCGGTTCCGGCCCGCTGGTGGTGCGCGGCGACGACGCGCGGCTGCGGCAGGTGATCGGCAACCTGATGACCAACGCGCTGCGGCACACCCCGCCGGAGGCGGCGGTGACGCTGCGGCTGCGGGCCGAACCGGGCAACCTGGCCGTGGTGGAGGTGGCCGACACCGGACCGGGGCTCACCGGCGAGCAGGCGGAACGGGTCTTCGAGCGCTTCTACCGGGCGGACGCCGCACGCACCCGCCGGCTCGGCGGCAACACCGGTACCGGCCTCGGCCTGGCCATCGTCGCCGCGCTGGTGACCGTGCACCAGGGCAGCGTCGAGGTGGCCGAGACACCGGGCGGGGGCGCCACCTTCCGGGTCCGGTTGCCGCTCGCTCCGGCCACCGACAGTGAGGACGAGTGACTTTCAGCCAATGCTCAGCCCAGTCCAAGGCGGGTCGCAGAGGTATGGGGGAGGGTAGGGACATGACCGAGTACGAGTCCGACCCGCGGCGGCCGGCCCCCACCGACGCCGAGCCGTCGCACCCCGAGCTGTCCCGCGCCGAGCGCGCGCAGTCCGACTCCCCATCCGTTCCCTGGACCGGCAGCGACGCCGATCCGGCCGCGGAGGCGCCGACCATCCAGGTCCGGGCCGTCGAGGAACCAGCCACCGTCGAGGCGCCGTCCACCCCCCTCGGCGGATCGGGCGGTGAACCGACGCTGGCGGGGCTGCCCGTTGCCGGCTCGCCCCCGCCGGCCCAGTCGCCCGCGCCGGCCCAGCCGGTCTCCGGCCAGCCCAGCTGGTCCCCGGCCGGTCACCACCCGTACCAGCCCGGCCACGCTGCGCCCGGCGCACCCTGGCACCCGGGCCAGCCCGGCTGGGCCGGTGCGACGCAGTCCCCCGGGTCGCCCGGTGCGCAGTCCGGCTGGCCCCACGCCGGGCAGCCGGCAGCGCCCGGCACCCAGTCCGGCTGGGCCGGTGCGGCGCAGCCGGGGTCGCCCGCCGCCGGGTACCCGGGGCAGCCGGGCGGGCCGCCCACCGGCTACCCGGGGCAGCCGGCACCGTGGGCGCCGAACCCGTCCGGCGGACCCCGTCCCGGCCGGATCGCCAAGATCGTCGGTGCCGGCGTGGCGGTGTTCGCGCTGATGCTCGGCAGCGGTGTCGCCGGTGGTGCGCTCGTCCTGGCCCTCAGTGACGGGACCACGGTCACCCGCACCTACTCCGCCGCTCCGGTCATCGACAGCGCCGACCTGCCGCGGATCGCCGCATCGGTACAGGACAGCGTCGTGTCGATCACCACCGGGAGCGGCGAGGGCTCCGGCGTGGTGCTCAGCGCCGACGGCTTCGTACTGACCAACAACCATGTGGTCGCCGAGGGCGGCGACACCGTCCGGGTGATTTTCGCGGACGGCACCAGCGCCCAGGCCCAGGTCGTCGGCACCGATCCGAAGACCGACCTGGCGGTGCTGAAGGCGAGCGGGGTGAGCGACCTCAAGCCGGCCACCTTCGGCGACAGCGACGCGATGCAGGTCGGCGACCAGGTGCTCGCCCTCGGTAGCCCGCTCGGCCTGCAGGGTTCGGTCACCGCGGGCATCCTCAGCGCCCGGGATCGCACCATCCAGGCCGGTAGCGGGCAGCAACTGCCCGGCCAGGCGGTCAGCTCGATCTCGGGTCTGCTCCAGACCGACGCACCGATCAACCCCGGCAACTCGGGTGGCGCCCTGGTCAACACCCGGGGCGAGGTGATCGGCATCAACACCGCGATCGCCACCTCGGGTCAGGGCAACACCGGCAACATCGGGGTGGGCTTCGCCATCCCGAGCAACAAGGCCAAGGACGTCGCGGACAAGCTCCAGCGGGGCGAGAAGATCAGCCACCCGTCGCTGGGGGTGAGCGTGAGCGGCGGACCCGACGGGGGCGCGCTGGTCAACACGGTCACCCCGGGCAGCGCGGCCGAGCGGGCCGGGCTCCAGCGCGGCGACGTGATCACCCGGTTCGGCGACACGGTGATCAACGACTCGAACGACCTGGTCGGTGCCGTCCAGGCCGGCAAGGTCGGTGACCAGGTCGAGGTGACCTATCAGCGAAACGGGGCCGAATCGGTGGCAACCGTGACGCTCGCCGAAGCGTCATAACCTCAGGACCTCCCTCCCCTCGGGGCGGTGGGTGGCGCGGCCAAGGGGGTTGGTCGCGGCGCCCGCCGCCCCGCCCTCGTTCCGGCCGGTTCACCCCGGGCGGGTGAGCCACCGTCACCCCGTCGCCCGGCAGCCTCGGCCGTGGAGATCTTCGAGGCGTATGGGGGTGCCATGACCAGCACGGCAGCGGCTGCCCGGACCGACGACCAGATCCAGCGCGACGTGCTCGACGAACTCGACTGGGACGCGCAGGTGCGCGCGACCGACATCGGGGTCACCGTGCACGACGGCGTGGTGACCCTGACCGGCTCGGTGGAGAGCGCCGCCCACAGCTGGGCGGCGGTCCGCAGCGCGCAGCGGGTACGCGGGGTCCGGGCGGTCGCCGACGAGATCGAGGTGCGGTCGCTCGGCCCGGTCGGCGTCACCGACGAGGACCTGGCGATCGCGGCCAGCCGGGCGCTGGAGTGGAACAGCTTCGTGCCGGCCGAGCGGCTGGACCTGACCGTCGCCGACGGCTGGGTCATGCTGCGCGGCGAGGTGGAGTTCGGCTGGCAGCGGCGTACCGCCGAGCGGGAGCTGCGCCGGCTGCGGGGCGTACGCGGCGTCACCAACCTGGTCGAGGTCCGTCCCGTCGCCCGGCCGGACGCCGACCGGGTCCGCCGCGACGTGCAGCGCGCCCTGCTGCGCGGCATCGGCACCGAGCGGGTGACCGTCGAGGTACACGGTGACACCGTGATCCTGGCCGGGGTGGTGCGCTCCTGGTGGGAGCGGGACCAGGCGGAACGGGTGGCGTGGTCGGCCGAGGGGGTGTGCGCGGTGCGGGACGAACTGCTGGTGGGCGGCTGAGCGCAGCCGTGATGTCCGGTTTGCCGGGGCCAGCGCCGGGAAATCGCTTCGATCCCCGATCCCGCCCCGTGCGGACCGGAGCGGACGCCAGCACAGACCGACGGGAGGGCTCGTGGCCGACAACCATCCCGCTGGGGAGCGCCAGCTGCGGATCGCGATGGTGGTGCCGCCCTGGCTGTCGGTGCCGCCGCCGGGCTACGGCGGACTGGAGCAGGTGGTGGCCGGTCTGGTGGACGCCCTGGTCGACCGGGGGCACGCGGTGACGCTGGTGGGGGCCGGTGCGGCGCATGGCACGGCCGCCGAGTATCTCGCCACCCTCGACGAGTTGCAGTACGACCGGCTCGGCGAGTCGCTGCCCGAGCTGGCCCACCTGGCCCGGGTGAACCATCTGGTCAGCGCGGCCGACTTCGACATCGTCCATGACCACACCACGATCGGCCCGCTGGTCGCCGGGCGGCGGGAGGTGCCGACCGTGGCGACCGTCCACGGCAACCCGGTGGGCGAGTACGGCACGGTGCTCAGCGACACCGATCGGGGCGTCGGGCTGGTCGCCATCTCGCACGCCCAACGCCGGCTCAACCCCCGGCTGCCGTGGGTCGGCACCGTGCACAACGCGATGGAGATCGGCTCTTTCCCGCGCAAGAGCGCACCCAGCCACGGCCCGGTGCTGTGGCTGGCCCGGTTCAGCCCGGACAAGGGGCCGGAGCTGGCGATCCGTGCCTGCCGGGCGGCCGGTCTGCCGCTGGTGCTGGCCGGTAAGTGCAACGAGCCAGCCGAGCGGCGCTACTACGACGAGGTGGTCCAGCCGATGCTCGGCCCGGACGTCAGGGTGGTGCTCGACGCCGAGCGGGAGGCCGTCCTGCAACTGCTGGTCGAGGCGCGTTGCCTGATCATGCCGATCCAGTGGGAGGAGCCGTTCGGCATCGTGATGCTGGAGGCGATGGCGACCGGCACGCCCGTGGTGGCGCTGCACCGGGGTGCGGTGCCGGAACTGGTCCGGTCGGGGGTGACCGGGCTGGTCTGCGAGCGGGCCGACGAACTGCCGGCGGCGCTGCGCGAGGCGTCCCGGCTCGACCCGGCCGACTGCGTGGCGCACGTCGCGCGGACCTTCTCCACCGAGCGGATGGCGACCGGCTACGAGGCGGTGTACCGCCGGTTCCTGGCCGCGGCGACCCCGCGCAGCGCCGTCCGGGAACCGGCCCGAGTGGCGCCGGGCTGAGCCTGGGACGGTTGCTCAGCGCGCGTCCGGGACGCCGGTTGCGCGAGCGCGCCCCTGGTGGCGGCAGGCCCGGGGCGTCCCAGCTGGTGGTGTTCTTCCGGACCGTGAGGTGGTCTCTTGACGTCCTTTGCTCTGCGTCAACCGCCGCAACGGTCGCTTTCCGTGGTCGCGCACCCGGGCAACGTCTGGTCGTGCTCCGGGACGGGGTGTGGCCGTGCTCCCGGGGTCGGATGTGGCTGCGGCACGGGGGACGTCGTCCAGGACGGCGGCTCGGTGCCCTCTGCGGCTGGGCCCGTGGTCCGGTGGGTTGGCGCTTGGCGTGGGAGTGCTGCTCCGCCGAATCCCCGGACGCCCGGTCAGACCTGCGCGGCGCCGAGCGCGGCGATCGCCGCGTCCAGCTCTTGGGCGTACGCCGGACTCAGCCCCTCCTCGCCCAGCCGGGTGGACACCTTCTCGCGCAACCGGGCGACTCCCGGCCCCAGTTCGCCCTCGCCACCGGTCACCGCCCGGGTGAGGTTGCGCAGCTCGTTGCGGAGGTCGAGGGCGACATCGTCGCGGATCCCGCCATCGGCGAGGCCGGCGCCGATCACCGCTTCGAGGCGGTTCGCGGCCTCGACCAGCGTGTCCGGGCCGCTCGGCGGGCTCGGTGCGGACGTCGGCGCCGGCTGTGTGGGCGAGCTGTCCGGCGGCGGGACGGGTGGCTGCTCCGTGGCGCTCTGGTCTGGTGGAGTCGGCCCGGCCGGTGGGGTCGGCTCCGCGGTGGGCAGCGCGGCCGGCGGGTCGGGGTCGTCCGGCAGCAACGCGGGCACCGCCAGCGCCGCCCCGATCAGCACCGCCAGCGCCGGCACGACGAGCGCCGGGCGCAGCACGGGCCTGCGCCGCCCGTCGGTCGAGCCGGATCCCGGCCCGCCGCCGTCGGGTGCGCCTCCGGACTCTCCGCCGGCCCCGGCGCTAGCCGGTCCCGCTGTGCCCCGCCCGACCCCGGCGTCGACCGTGCCCGGCCCGGCCGTGCCCGGCCCGGCTGTGCCCGGACCGACTCCGGTGGTGGCCGGAACCGACCCGGTGGTGGCACCGGTGACCGGGGCCGCCCCGACCGCTCCGGTGGTGCTGGGCGGCTCGACCGCGGGGAGGGTGACGGTGGGGGCGAGCATCGTGTTGGCCTGCGGATCGGCGGGCAGCATCTGGTCGCGCAGCACGGTGGCCACCTGTCGGGCGGTGGGCCGGTCGGCCGGGTCGCGGGACAGGCAGCGCAGGCAGACCCCGGCCACCGCCGGTGGCAGGCCCGGTGCGCCGGCCAGCGTGGGCGGCGCGATCTCCGCCAGCGCGGTGCCGAGCTCCTCCCAGGTCTCCGCCGGGTACGGCACCCGGCCGGTCAGCATCTCGTGGAGCAGCACCCCGAGGGAGTAGACGTCGGTCGCCGGCTGGGCCGGGGCACCGTCGAGCCGCTCCGGCGCCACGTACGCGGGGGTGCCGAAGGTGGCGCCGTCCTCGTCGTCGTCCGGTGCGCCGATCCGGGTGGCGATGCCGAAGTCGAGCACCTTCGCGCCCACCTGCGTCATCATCACGTTGGCCGTGGTGACATCCCGGTGGACAATGCCGAGCCGGTGAGCGGCGGCGAGCGCGTCGGCGATCTGGGCCCCGATCTCGACCGCCTCGACCCAGGGCAGCGGCCCCTCGGTGAGCCGGAACTCCAACTCCTCACCGGAGAGCAGTTCCATCACCACGAACGAGGTGATGGTGCCGTCCGGCGACACCGTCTCGCCGTAGTCGTGCACCGACGTCACGTGCGGGTGGACGAGCTGCGCGGCGGCCCTGGCCTCCTCGCGGACCATGTCGCGGAACCGGACGTCCGCGGCCAGCGACGGGGCGAGCACCTTGAGTGCGACCACCCGGTCGAGCACCTCGTCGTGGGCCCGCCAGATCACCGACATCCCGCCGGCGCCGATCTGGTCGATCAGCCGGTACCGGGTGGCCAGCAACCGGCCAGGCTGCAGTGCTGGCTTCACGGATCGCACCTGCCTCATAGGTGGAAGCGGTATCAGGTTGCGCGAATGTTGCCGCCCTGTCAACGGCGCACGGGCGTGCCAGGATGAAGGGCATGGTGCGGGGACCGGTGGCGTTCGTGCTCGGGGGCGGGGGCGTCCTCGGCGCGGTCGAGGTGGGCATGCTGCGGGCGCTGTTCCGGGCCGGGATCCGGCCGGACATGGTGCTCGGCACGTCGATCGGCGCGGTCAACGGCGCCCTGGTCGCCGCCGACCCCTCCGAGGCGGTCACCGACCGGCTGGTGCGGCTCTGGGCCTCGCCCGAGGCGAGCGAGGTGTACGGCGACTCGGTGGCCCGGCAGCTGCGCCGGTTCGCCACCCGGACCCACCTGCACTCGCCCCGGCCGCTGCGCAAGCTGCTGGAGAGCGAACTGGGCGCGGAGACCACCTTCGCCGATCTGAAGATCCCGTTCCGCTGCTGCGCGGCGAACATCGAGCGGGCCGCCGAGCACTGGTTCGTCGGCGGGCCGCTGGTGCCGGCCGTGCTCGCCTCCGCCTCGGTGCCGGGGCTGCTGCCGCCGGCCCAGATCGGCGACCAGCACTACGTCGACGGTGGGATCGTCAACTCCATCCCGATCGGCGAGGCGGTGACGGCCGGCGCAGGCCGGATCTTCGTACTCCAGGTTGGCCGGATCGAGCGGGCGCTGGCCCCGCCCCGGCGGCCCTGGGAGATCGCCCAGGTCGCGTTCGAGATCGCCCGCCGGCACCGGTTCGCCCGGGAACTGGCCGCGCTGCCCGACGGGGTGGAGGTGCACGTGCTGCCGACCGGCGGGCTGGAACCGCGCGACGACACCCCGTGGGCGTACCGGGACATGGCCGCGGTGGGCCGGCGGATCAGCCGCGCCTACTCGGCCTCCCGGCACTACCTGGCGAACCTGGAGCGCTGATGCCCCTACCGCCGCGATGGGTCCGCCGGCTGCTGTTGGCTCCGGGCGTGGTGCTGCTCGCGGTCCTGTTGGTGACCACGGTGCCGGTGTGGGCGTTGGTGGCCCTGGCCGTGTCACCGTTCGTCCCCGGGCGGCTGCGCCCGCTGCGCGTGTTGTGGGTCGCCTTCTTCTACCTGTTCTGGGACGCCGCGGCCCTGCTCTGCCTGTTCGTGCTCTGGGTGGCCGCCGGGTTCGGCTGGCGGGTGACCTCACCGGCCTTCCAACGGGCCCACTACGTGCTCGCCGGCTGGTTCCTGCGGGTGATGTTCTGGCAGGCCCGATGGACGCTGCGGCTGCGCATCGAGGTGGTCGGCACCGACCCGGACACGGCCCTGCCCGGCCGGCCCGAGCTGGTGGTCTGCCGGCACGCCGGTCCGGGCGACTCGTTCATCCTGATCCACGCGCTGGTCAACTGGTTCCGGCGCGAGCCGCGGATCGTGCTCAAGGACACCCTCCAGTGGGATCCGGCGATCGACGTGCTGCTCAACCGGCTGCCGAGCCGGTTCATCGCGCCCGGCCGGGACGGCCGGGGCCCGCTCACCGAGCAGGTCGGGCACCTCGCCACCGGGCTGGACGACGACGACGCCTTCGTGATCTTTCCGGAGGGCGGCAACTTCACCCCGAAGCGCCGGCTGCGGGCCATCGCCCGGCTGCGGGACCGGGGCCACGAGCGGATGGCGGTGAAGGCGGAGGCCATGCAGCACGTGCTCGCCCCGAAGCCCGGCGGGCTGCTGGCGGCGCTGGACGCGGCCCCGGACGCCGGGGTGATCTTCGTGGCGCACACCGGCCTGGACCGGATGCTCACCGTCGCCGACGTGTGGCGGGAACTGCCGATGGACAAGCGGCTGGTGATGCGGTTCTGGTCCGTGCCGCCGGAGGAGATCCCGTCCGGGCGGCAGCAGCGGATCGACTGGCTGTACGACTGGTGGAGTCGGATAGACGAGTGGGTCGCGACGAATCGCGACGATCCCACGTAGGGTGCGCAGGTGGACCAGATCAGCGTGGTGACGACGGTGGTCGACGCGCGGTCGGTCGCCGACCTGCTGGCCGCCGCCGCCGTGGCCGGGCGGCTCGCGGCCTGCGCCCAGGTGGGCGGCCAGGTGGAGAGCACCTACTGGTGGCGGTCCGGAGTGGAGACCAGCACCGAGTGGTCGGTGCAGTTCAAGACCGCGCCGGACCGGGTCGACGCGCTGGTGGAGCAGATCCGCGCCGGCCACCCGTACGAGGTGCCGGAGATTCTGGTCAGCCGGGTCGACTGCGGTCACCCCGGGTATGCCGCGTGGGTGTTCGAGCACACCCGTCCCTGAGTACGCGCACTCTGGCGCGGACGGGGCGGGTCCGCCGAGGATGACCGGGTGAACAACGGCTACCCCTGCCCGGCCTGCGGCGCACCGGCGAATCTCGACTCCGGCTGCACCGGATGCGGCCGGCCGCCGCACCCCGGCGCCGCCGAGGTGATCCGGCTCGACCGGGAGATCCTCGCGCTCGGCGGCGAGGTGGAGCGGGCCCGCCAGGCGTACGAGGAACTGGCCGGGCGACTGACGACGACCCGACGGCGCCGGGCCGAGCTGGCCGCCGCGGTCCGGGCGGAGTTTCCGGCACCGGTCGCGGCCGGGCCGCCGGGCGTACCGGCCGCGACGCCGATGGCCGCCGGGTGGCCGCCGGCCCCGGTGCTGCGTCCCGCGCCGCTGCCCGTCCCGGCGGCGCCGGTCGCTCCGGGTGGGGCGGAGACCTCGACCCGGACGGTGCAGGGTCTGCTCTTCGTCCTCGGCGGACTGCTGCTCGGCACGGCGGCGACGGTCTTCACGGCCGTGGCCTGGGCTTCGGTCGGGGTGGCCGGCCGGGCGCTGATCCTGCTGGCGGTCACCGCGCTGCTGCTCGCCGTGCCGCTGGTCGCGCGCTGGCGCGGGCTGCGCGGCACCGCCGAGACGTTCGCCGCCGTCGGGCTGCTGCTGGTGGTGCTCGACGGGTACGCCGCCTGGACGGTGGACCTGTTCGGGGTGGCCGGCTGGCCGGGCAGCCGGTACGCCGCCTTCGTCGCGGCGGCCAGCGCGGCGGTCGCCGCCGGATACGCCCGGCTCAGCCGGCTGACCGTGCCGTGGTTCGCCGCGCTGCTGGCCGGGCAGCCGGTGCTGCCGCTGCTCGCCGCCGAGGCGCGACCGGAGACGGCCGGCTGGGCGGTGGTCTTCGTCGGGGTGGCACTGGTCGACCTGGCGGTGGTCGTCGCGCTGCGGCGTCGGCCGGGGAACGTCGCGGGCGAGGGGGCCACGACGACCTCGGCGGTGCTGATCGCCGGGCAGGTGACCGCCGGGATCGGGTACGCCGGTGCGGTGCTGCTCGCCGGGGGCTGCGCGCTGGTGCCGCTGCTGGTCGGCCGGGCGGGCGGCGTACCGCTGCTGGCCGGCGGGCCGATGCTGCTGGTGGCGCTGACCGTGTTCGGCGCGGCGTTGCTGGTCGGCGGGGGGACGGCGCGGGCGGTGGCGGCCGGGGCCCTGGTGCCGGTGCTGGCCGGCGCGCTGATCCGTCCGGCGGGAGAGCTGCGCCCGTCGCTGCTGCTGCTGGTGGCGGCGCTGGTCACGGTGCTGCTGGCCGGTGCGGTTCGGCTGCTCCCGGCCGGCTGGCGGGCCGGCCCTCGGGTCGGCGCGTTGCTGGTGGCTGCCGGTGGGGCGACGTTGACGACGCTGGCGGCGGCGGTGCTGGCCGGTGCCACCGTCGGCCGCTCGTTGCCGCCGTGGCGGGGGGCCACGGCGGGGCCGGCGTTCGCCTGGGGCTGGCAACTCCCGGTCGCGGTGGCGCTGACCTCGGCGGCGGTGGTCTGGCTGCTGCCCCGGTCCGTCCGGCCGGCGGTCGTGGCGGCCGGCGTCGCCGCGACGGCGCTTGCCGTGCCGGTGGCCTGGGCCGCGCCGTGGCCGGCCGTGGTCGCCGTCGACCTGGTGGTGGGGGCGGTGCTGTTGGCCGCCGCGGTGGCCCGCCCGGTGGTACGGGGGTCGATGGCGCTCACCCCGGCGTCGGGCGGCGCCGTGCTGCTCGGGCACGGGCTGCTGGTCGGGCTGGCCGCTCCGGGCGGGGCCGGCGCGGCCTGCGCGGTGATCCTGACCGTCGGTCTCGGCGTGGCCGCCCTCGGCCGGCGTGGTGGGCTGGCGCAGCGCACCGTGGCCGGTTTCGGGCTGGTCGCGGCGGTGCTCGTGGTGCCGGCCGGCGCGGCGGTCGCGCTGATCGGTGCCGGCGCGCCGCCGTGGTGGCAGGCACGGGCGGCGCTGGCCGCCGTCGCGCTGCCGGCGGTCGCGCTGCTCACCCTCCGCCGGCACTGGCCCGACCTGTGGGCGTACGCCTCGGCCGGTCTCGCCGTGGCGGCCGTGTTGACCGGAGTGTCGCCGGTTGCCGTGCCGGGCGACGATCCGGTGACGGTCTACGCGGCCGGGGCGGCGCTGCTGGTCGCGCTGGCCGGGTTCCGGGCCCGACTGTTGGCGGTGCTGCCGGTGGCCGGTGTGGGGCTGGCCGCCGTGGCGGTGCTGGCCGCCGTCCCGGTGGCCCTGACCGCGCTGGTGACCCCGTACGGCCCGCCACCCGCCCCCTGGTCCGGCGTGCCGGCCGTGCAGCCCGCCCCGGGCGCGGTGCCGGTCGGCGTGGCGCTGGCGGTGCTGGCCCTGGCCGCCGCGCTGGCCGCCTGGCCGATCGCCCTGACCGTTGCTGCCGCTGGTGACGCGGGCGTTCCCGCGGGCGTTGGTGCCGCTGCTGGCGCGGGTGCTGCCGCTCGTGCTGGTGCTGGCGGTGCTGCCCAGGGTGCTGGTGGTGCCCAGAGTGCTGGTGGTGCCGAGGGTGCTGGTGGCGGGGAGAGCTGGTGGCGGATCGGCCGGGCCGGTGCCGGGCGGGTGGCCGCGACGGTGCTGCCCTTCGCGGCCGTGGCGGGGCAGGTGCTGCTCGTCGCCGCCGGCGCGCCCTGGCCGGTGGTGCCCGCGGTGGCGCTGGTCGCCGGGGTCGCCCTGCTGCTGGCGACCGCGTTGCTGGCGGCACGGTCGCCGTTCGTCGGTGCGGCCGTGCCGGTGGGGCTGGTGCTCTCCGGGGCCGGGCTGCTCAATCTCCAGGCGACCCGGGCCGGCACGCTGGCCGGGCTGGGACTGCTGGTGGTGGCGGCGACCGTGGTCGGGGTGGCGGCGCGTCACGCCCTGGTGCGCCTGGCCGGCTGGCTGATCGCGGTCGCGGCGGCGACCGGGTTCGCCGTCACCGCCCCGCTCGCCGCGGGGCTGCCGCTGCGGGTGGCCGCGTTCGCGGTGCTCGGCGTGGCGGCCCTCGCCCTCACCCTCGCCGCGACAGTGCCCGCCCGCCGCCGGACCGCGCCGGTCCCGACGCCGCCTGCCGCGCCGGCTCCGGCGCCGCCTGCTGCGTCGGTCCCGTTCCCGCCTGCCGCGCCGGTCCCCGCTCCGCTTGCTGCGCCGGGCTCGGCTGGGTCGTTCGCGTCCGGTTCCGCCGGTGGGTCGGCGGTGGCCGGGGCGGGGTTGCTGCGGGCGGCGCTGGATGCCGCCGCGCAGGCGGTGGCGCTGCTCGCGCTGCTGCTCACCGTCGGTGCGCCCCGGCACGCCGCGACGATCTGCGTGCTCTGGGGGGCCGCGGTCGGGCTGCGGCTGCTGCGCCGGGACGAGTCGACCGGGCGACGGTGGGGCTTCGCCGGTATCGCCGGGGGCAGCGAGCTGCTCGCCGTCTGGCTGCTGCTGGTGTCCGGCGGGGTGACGGTGCTGGAGGCGTACACCGTGCCGTTGGCGGCGCTTGCGCTCTCGGCGGGCGCGGTGGCGCTGCGTACCCGGCCGGGGTTGACCAGCTGGCTCGCGCTCGGCCCCGGCCTGGCCGCGGCGCTGCTGCCCAGCCTGGCCGCCGTGCTGTTCGGCCCGGACCCGCAGCCGTGGCGACGGCTGCTGCTCGGCGCCGCCGCGCTCGCCGCGACGCTGCTCGGGGCGGTCCGTCGCTGGCAGGCGCCGGTCGTGGTCGGCGGGGCGACGTTGACCCTGCTTGCCCTGCACGAGTTGGTCCGCAGCTGGGACCTGCTGCCCCGGTGGGTCTTCCTGGCCGCCGCCGGCCTGACCCTGATCGGCCTGGCCGCCACCTACGAGCGCCGCCGCCGCGACCTCCTCCGCCTCCGCTCCACCCTGACCCGGATGACCTGAGCCCGTCGATCTTGGTGCGGACGTGTCTCTTCCCGGCCGGAGGTGCGACGGTAGGGTCTGGCCATGGCAGACGTGCTCACCGCCGAGGCGGTGCGAAGCGAGCTGGGCGGGTTGACGGGCTGGTCGGGAGATCCGACCGGGATCACCCGCACGGTGGAGCTGGCCAGCTTCCCGGACGCCATCGCGGTGGTCGACCGGGTCGCCGTGGCGGCCGAGGAGCGGGACCACCATCCCGACATCGACATCCGGTGGCGGACCCTGACCTTCCGCTGCGTGACCCATTCGGCCGGCGGCGTCACGACGCGTGACGTTGAGCTGGCCCGCCTGATCGACGAGATCGTGGAGGCCGCCCGATGAGGTTCGAGATCAGCAAGGTGCTGGACGCGATCGAGGGGCGGGTCTGCACCGACCCGCAGCTGGCCCGCGCGGTGCTCGACCTGGCCGAGATCATCCGATACCAGGATCTCGACGGCGGACGCCCGGCCAGCACACTGCGCCTCGGCATGGTCATCGACGCGCTGGCGCGCAGCATGGAGGAGGACAGCGTCCCGGTCTACGCGGTGGTGCACCGGGGCGTGCTCTCCGACGCCGACCTGACCTCCAACGAGCGGATGGTGGTCCGCCGCTGGGCCGACGACGGCAAGGTCGAGGTGCTCGACAACCCCGGTGACCGGATGCTGGAAGTGGCCGACCTGCTCGGCCTGCCGGTGCTCAGCCGGGTCCGTTTCGACGGCCTGCGCGGACGGTTCCCCTGGCTCGTCGAGCAGCCGGGTCGGGCGCTCGCCCCGGTGCCGGGCGCCGGTGGCCCGGTCTTCATCGCCCACGTGGGCGGCGGCCACACGCCGGTCTCCGGGCCACCGTCGCCGGCCGGCGCCAAGCTGCTCACCCGGGAGTGGCGGTGCTCGGAGTCGGGCTGCACCCTCTTCGGTGGCGGTGGGGGCGGCGGGGCCTTCGCCGACCTGGCCGCGGTGGACCGCGTACCGGCCGGTCAGCCGCCACCGTCGCTGCGCAACGGTGTGCCGACCTGCCCCCGGCACGGCAGCCGGCTCCGCGACGCCGGTCCCCGGCCGCGCAGCGAGGTTCTCGCGGTACGCGTCGGCGGCCTGACCCGGCGCCGCTTCGTGCTCACCGAGGAGCAGCCGGCGGTGGTCGGCCGGGCGCCGGACGGCTCCGGCGGGATCATGCTCGGGCAGTGGCTCAACGACGAGGCCCGCCGGTGGATCAGCCGCAGTCACGTCCGGTTGGAGCTGCGTGGCGGCGACGTGGTCGTCACCGACGTGAGCACCAACGGCTCCGGTGTCCGTCCGGGCGGCTCGATGGCGGAGTCGGACCGGATCCCCCTGGCACCGCAGCAGTCCCGCGTCCTGGGCGCCGGAGACATGGTGGAGCTCTATCCGGGGGTGCAGATCGGCCGTCCGAGCGAGCTGCCGACGGGCGCGCCGTACAACCCCGACTCGGTCATGTCCGAGGCGCCCACCATGGCGATGCGCCTGCCCCGCTGAGGCCGGTCAAGCGACGGCGGGCGGCGGGACCGCGGTCCGCCGCCCGCCCGGGTGGTACGACGACCTCAGCCGGCCAGCACGGCGGCCAGCTGCGCCACCGCGTGGTCGATCTCCGCTTCGGTGATCACCAGCGGTGGGGCGAGGCGGATGGTCGAGCCGTGGGTGTCCTTGGCCAGCACCCCGCGCTCCATCAACCGCTCGCAGGCCGCCCGGCCGCTCATCAGCGCCGGGTCGATGTCCAGGCCGGCCCAGAGGCCCCGGCCGCGCACCGCGACCAGGCCCTTGCCGACCAGCCCGCGCAGGCCGGCGTGCAGCCGCTCGCCCAGCTCGGCCGAGCGGCGCTGGAACTCGCCGGTGGCCAGCAGCCGGACCACCTCGGTGGCCACCGAGCAGGCGAGCGGGTTGCCGCCGAAGGTGGAGCCGTGCTGGCCCGGCTTGAGCACCCCGAGCACGTCGGCGTCGGCCGCCACCGCGGAGACCGGCACGATGCCGCCGCCGAGCGCCTTGCCCAGCAGGTACATGTCCGGCACGACGCCCTCGTGCTCGCAGGCGAAGGTGGTGCCGGTGCGGCCCAGGCCGGACTGGATCTCGTCGGCGATGAAGAGCACGTTGCGTTCGGTGCAGAGCTGGCGTACGCCCGGCAGGTAGCCCTCCGGCGGCACCACCACACCCTGCTCGCCCTGGATCGGCTCCAGCAGCACTGCGACGGTGTGCTCGTCGATCGCCCCGGCCAGCGCGGCCAGGTCACCGAAGGGGACGATCCGGAAGCCGGGGGTGTACGGCCCGAAGTCGGCCCGCGCGTCCTCGTCGGTGGAGAAGCTGACGATGGTGGTCGTACGGCCGTGGAAGTTGCCCTCGGCGACCACGATGTTGGCCTGACCGGCCGGCACGCCCTTGACCTGGTAGCCCCACTTGCGGGCCACCTTGATGCCGGTCTCCACCGCCTCGGCGCCGGTGTTCATCGGCAGCACCAGCTCCTTGCCGCAGAGCGCGGCCAACTCGCGGCAGAAGTCGGCGAACTGGTCGTGGATGAAGGCCCGGCTGGTCAGCGTGAGCTTGTCGAGCTGGGCGTGCGCGGCGGCGATCAGCGCCGGGTGCCGGTGGCCGAAGTTCAGCGCCGAGTAGCCGGCCAGGCAGTCGAGGTAGCGCCGGCCGTCCACGTCGGTCAGCCAGACGCCCTCGGCGGAGGAGATCACCACCGGCAGCGGGTGGTAGTTGTGGGCGGTGTACCGCTCCGCGTCCTGTACCGCGGCCGGAGTCCGCAGCATGTCCTCGATCACTTGCTTGCCTTTCCCTGACGGAGTCGCAACGTGCAGCACTTCGGCCCGCCGCCGGCCTTGCGCAGCTCGGACAGGTCGACGCCGATGGTCTCGTAGCCCCGGTCGCGCAGCTGCGCGGCCAGGTCGGTGGCCTGCGCGGGCAGCACCACGTGCCGGCCGTCGCCGACCGCGTTGAGGCCGAGCACCTCGGCGTCGGCCATGGTGGCGTGCACCGCGTCGGGGAAGAGCCGGCGCAGGACGGCCTGGCTGCCGGGCGAGAACGCCTCCGGCAGGTACGCCACGGTCCGCTCGTCGAGCACGGTCAGCGCGGTGTCCAGGTGGTAGAAGCGCGGGTCGACCAGCTGCATGGTGATCACCGGATAGCCGAAGACCTCCTGCAACTGGGCGTGCGAGGCGTGCGCGGTCCGGAAACCGGTGCCGGCGAGCAGGTAGTCGCCGGCCAGCAGGATGTCGCCCTCACCCTCGTTGACGTGCTTCGGGTCGTACAGCTCGAAGCCGGCGGCCTCGAACCAGGCCCGGTAGGCGGGCGCCTCGTCGGCGCGCTGCGGGTCCCGGAACTGCACGGCCATCGCCCTGCCGTCGATCACGGTGCCGCCGTTGGCGGCGAAGACCATGTCGGGCAGGCCCGGCACCGGAGTGATCTCCTCGACGGTGTGACCCAGGTCCCGGTAGACCTGGCGCAGCCGCTCCCACTGCCGCACGGCGAGGCCGGCGTCGACCGGGGCGCTCGGGTCCATCCAGGGGTTGATCGCGTAGTCGACGGCGAAGTACGTCGGCCGGCACATCAGGAAGCGCTGGCGGGTGGCGTCCATCGTCATTGTCCTGCTCCCAGGGCTCGGGCGCGCCCGGCCACCGTCGGCCGACGGGCTGGCGCCGTTGCTCAACGTTATGCGCCGCAGAACCACAGAATCCACCGAGAACCCTTGCACAGGCCGGCTGATCGTTGTGTCTCCTGCGGTAGCAGTGGTGGATCGTTGCGTTGTCGCTTCCCCGCTCGGGCAAGAGCGGACCAGCTTCCTCACCGTCAGTGGCCGCCGCCCCAGGGCGGCATCGGCCGCTCCGAAGATGATCCGCCCAGTTTCGGTGAAGTTGCTGCCTCCAGTCGCGCTGACACCGCAACATCCCTGAAGTTGTGTGGATCAACCGCCGGGGTGGATGCTCCGGAGACGCGTCAGGGGCGGCGAGCCGCCGCCCCTGACGAGGGTTGTGTGCGCCCGGCTGGTGAACCACCAGAACTGGTCGGGCTGCGGCCGGTGGTTCACCGGCCGGACGCCGGTGAACCACCGGCGGGCCGAAATGTGCCCCCTAGATTCGGTCGACAAACTGTGAGTCGAGCCACTCACGGAGACGGGCCACCGCGTCGCCGTCGGTGCTCGGCCAGTCGTACTGCCCGGTCATCGCCAGTACGCCGAGGACCACCGCGCCGAGCCCGATGGCGATCCCGAGCAGCGCGTCCGCCTTGCCGGCGATGTGCCGTCGCCGGGTGGCGATCAGGCCGAGCACGGCGAGCACCGCGCCGACCGCGCCGACCGCGATGCCGTACCCGGCGAGCGTCCCAGTGAGGACGAAGAGAATGCCGGCGACCCCGACGACCAGGCCGAGGGTGGCCAGCAGGCTGGCCCGGGGCCGTGGGCCGACCGGTGCGGGCGGCACGTCGGCGGCGGGGACCCGGTCCTGCTCGGACGTAGTGTCCCGCCCGGTGACGGGGGCGCGGTGGGCACCCGAGGGCCGGTCGGTGCTCGGGGCACGGTCGGTGGTGTTCGTGGTCCGGTCGGTGCGCGAGTCCGGCTCGGCGTCGGTGGCCGGGGCCGAGCCCGGTGCGGCGGTACGGGCGCGGCGGGAACCGTCGACGCCGGAACGGGCGGTGACGGCCCGGGCCACGGCGCCCCTTTCGGCGCCGGCTTTGGAGGCGGCGTCGGCCCTGCCGGTGGTGCGGTCCCGGGAAGTGGTCGGGGTGATCGCCGCCGCGCCCCGATCGGTGGTGCGGCCGTCGGTGCGCTCGTCGACCCTGGGTCGAGTGGTGGGGCGGGCCTCGGTGGCTACCGCTCCGCTGCGGCCGGCGTCGTCGCCGGAGGTCGGGGCCGGTGCGGGCGCCTCCCGGCGGGACAGCGAAGGAAATCTCATGGGTACACCTCCTGGTCATGCGTGGAAGGCGTCGCGACCCCGTTCATCGCCCGCCACACGTCAACGCCCCCGAGATACCCACCCCCCACTTCCCCGACACCCCTTCGTTCCATTAGGCCGTCGAGGCAAGCGGATCTTGGTACAGGCTGCTCACCGGCGGGGGCGGGTCAGGGGGGCCAGCAGGGAGGTGAGCAGGGCCATCCGGCGGGGGCGGGAGACCCGTACGGGGCGGCTGCGGACGCACCGGGCCAGGATCTCCACGGCGCGGTCCACCGGGATCATCAGCGGCCGCACCGGACCTTTGGCCATCTTGGTATCGACGAACCCGAACCGCACGGTGGTCACGCTCACCCCCTGTCCGCGCAGCGCCGCCGACAGCCCCATCAGGTACGACGACAGCCCCGCCTTCGAGCCGGCGTAGCCGGGCGCCTCCCCGGAGACCAGCCGGTCGGCCATGCTGGACAGCCCGATGACGTGCCCGTCACCGGCCGCCACCATCCTCGGCACGACCACGGCCACCGTGCGGGCCGCCCCCATCAGGTTCACCTCGATGGTGTGGGTCTGCGCGTCCAGGTCGGCCAGGTCCACGGGGTCACCGATGCCGGCGGCGTAGACGCAGAGGTCCACCTGCCCCAGTTCGTCGACCGCCTTGCCGAGCAGGTCGGGGTAGTCCGGCGCGGTCACGTCGACGGTGTGGTGGGCGTACGTCGGGACGTTGATCCCGTTCTCCCGCCGGGACAGCCCGGCGACCCGCCAACCGTCCGCCAGCAGCCGCCGGGTGAACGCCAACCCGATTCCGTCGCTGTTGCCGACCACCACCGCACAGCGCACCCGATCCGCCATGACCCACCGTCCTCATTGCGCTGAATTGCGCTGAATTGCGCCGTGGTGCCCGCCGCACCGGCAGCCCGGCGTGCAATTGAACCAGACACTCCTGGCAGCCCCCACCGTCGAACAGCGGGGCCGAGCCGGCTCCGTCGGGCGATGGTCGAGCCGTTGCGACACCTGCCCGACGTGGCCAAGCTGCCGAACGTCTCGCTGCGGGTGCTGCCGCTGGCCGCCGGCCCGCCGCTGGCCAGCGAGACCGGAACCTTCGTCGTGCTGGGCTTTCCGCAGGGGGTGCGGCGTACCCTGCGCCGACCGTTAGTAGGGGGCCCTTCCTATACACCAGGCGTTAACAGGGGGCCCCTCCTTTACGCTTGGTGTTGTGCCAGAGGGACATACGATCCATCGTTTGGCGGCGCGGCATGCTGAGCTGTTCGCCGGGGAGAAGCTGCTCGCGGCCAGCCCGCAGGGCCGGTTCGCCGAGGGTGCCGCGCTACTCTCCGGCAGCGTGCTGGAGGGCACCGAGGCGTACGGCAAGCACCTGCTGCACCACTACGCCGGTGAGCTGACCCTGCACGTACACCTCGGTCTCTACGGCAAGGTCACCGACGGCGACGGTGAGCCGCCGGAGCCGATCGGCCAGATCCGGCTGCGGCTGGCCAGTGACCGGCACTGGCTCGACCTGCGCGGGCCGGCCGCGTGTGAACTGCTCACCCCGCCCGAGGTGGCGGTGCTCCGGGCCCGCCTCGGCCCCGACCCGTTGCGTGCCGACGCTGACCCGCAGCGCGCGTACGACCGGATCCGGCGCAGTTCGACATCGTTGGCGGCGCTGCTGCTGGACCAGTCGGTGGTGGCCGGCACCGGCCTGATCTTCGTGATGGAGGCGCTGTTCCGTGCCGGGCTGCCACCGACGCTGCCCGGCCGTGACCTGACCCGCCCCGGGTGGGACGCCCTCTGGGCCGACCTGGTCGAGCTGATGGCACTCGCCGTCGCCGCCGGCCGGATCGACACGGTCCGCCCGGCGCACCTGCCGGAGGCGATGGGCCGCCCACCCCGCGTCGACCGGCACGGCGGCGAGGTGTACGTCTACCGTCGCGCCGGCCAGCCCTGCCACCTCTGCGGCACCCCGGTCAGCCGGGGCACCCTGGGCACCCGCAACCTCTACTGGTGCCCCACCTGCCAGGCGTGAAGCCGGCCACCGTCGACTGATTCCCGCCCCCTGGGGGCCGACGCCCCTCGGCGATTCCCGGCGCCGCCCCGCCCGCCGCCGTGGTCGGCGGACGGAGGGCCCACGGTCGTTACCGCAGTTGCCAGGCCTGGTCGGCGTAGCCCCTGTTGGTCCAGATTTCGAGTGGCTTGTCCTCGTCGTTCAGCCTGACGTCGAGGACCCGGTCGTTGAGCTTGCTGACCATGCGGTTCTTGGCGTCGAGCTGCCACTGCTGCGCTGGCTCTCCGGTGCAGGTGGCCGCCTGCACCGGGGTGCCGTCCTCGGAACCACCCGAGGCGATCTCCATACAGAGGCCACGGGAGCGGATGGTCCCGTCGCTACGGACATCCCACCACTGCGCCGGTGCCTCGGTGCAGGTGCGCAGCTTGAGCCGGGTACCGCTGCCGGTGCTGCCGGAGCTGACGCAGAGCTTGGTCTGCACGTGATAGATCTGCACCGCGCCGGTCGGGCGCGTGGGTTTCGGCGCGGCGGTCGCCGGGCTGGACGGTGTGCCAGTGGGCCTGCCGGTGCTCGGGCTCGGGTCGCCGGAAGGTCGGGTGTCCGGCGTCGTGGGGGCCACGGGCGACGGTACGGCCGACGGGGAGGGCGTTGCCGGGGCAGGCCGCGTCAGTCGGGAGTCGAGCGCGTAGATGTCGGCGAGGGCCTTCACCGAGCGCAGGAACGTCTCGGATTGGCGGTCGATGCTGCCGCCGGCCTGCCGTACCGCCGTGGTGCCGTCGCGGTAGGCGGCGAGCGCCAGCAGAAGCGGGTCACCGTCCAGAGCGGACAACTCCTTGACCAGGCCGCACATGGCGTCGCCCAGGGCGGGGATCGCGACCTCCGGCTCCCACACGGAGCCGCCGTCGGGTCCGTACGACTGCCACACCTCGGGCAGGAACTGCGCGATGCCGCGTTGACCGGACGGACCGAGCCGGTTGGCGTCGAATCCGGACTGCGTCATGAGCTGGGCGGCGACCAGCGGAGGGGTCACCTGGTCGCAGACCGAACCTGCCTCGACGACGAGTGGCACGTACGCGGCGGGAACGTGCTTCGCCTCGACGGCGGGCAGCGTCGGGGCGGTGGCATCCGACCCGCCGAACTGCCTCAGCTTGCCGTAGTACCCGGCGTAGTCGCTGACCCGGTCGACGTAGTCCGCGGCAGCGTCGGGCACCCGGTCGGCCTCGGTCACGGCGGGCAGCCCGATGTGGAAGGCGGCCACCGCGAGCCGCCAATTGTCACCGGTGGCACCAGCCAGCCGGAGTTGGCCGGTGAGGTCGCACATCTGGTGGGCGAGCGCCAGGATGCTCGCGGACATGTCGGAGCGCTGGGCGTCCGGCCAGGGCTTCCACGCCTTCCAGTCGTCGTCTTCGAGGCCGGCGATGCCCTGACCGCCGGAGGCGGTCTTCGACGCCCGGTGGTTCAAACCCGATTCGACCATGAGTTGCCCGGCGATCCTCGCCGGAGTCAGTAGCGGGCAGGACGAGGCGGCGGTGATGAGAACGGTCATCTGCTTCTCGGTGACCGGGTCGCCGACCACCACGTCGCTCCGGGCCGAGGCGGCGCTGAAACCGACGGCGACGACGGCGGCGAGGATCGCCAACGCGGCCAGGACGAACGCCACCATCCGGCGCGGCATCCGTCCCGCCTTGAACTTCTTGAGTGTGAGGTCGGTTGGCACAGACCAATCCCTTTCGGCGTGGCGACACCTCTCGTGACGGATCTCCAGCGCCTCGCGTTCACGATCTCGCCGGCCTTCTTCACGGGTACCGACGACGGCTTCGTCCGTACGGCCAGCCGTGGCTACGGCAGGACCGGGATCAGCGGAGGCGGCGGATGTCGCCGTGGGCGCGGTAGAAGCCGCCCCGGGCGGACTCGCGGACCTCGGTGACCAGGTAGCGCGCTCCGGGCTCGCGGATGCCCTTGGGGAACTGCACCGACCAGTCGCGGTGGTAGCCGGTGGAGAGGACGTGCACCCGCAGCCGGCCGCCCTGCTCGACGCACTCCACGATCACCCCGTTGCCGGTGTCGCCGACCACCTCGACCTGGGTGAACGCGGCCGGCTCGGGCAGTCGGGCGGGAGCCTTGACGTCGACCACCTCGGGCACGCTGCCCGCCTCGGCCGCCCGGATCGCCGGCTCGCTGGCGTCGATGCAGGCCAGGTGGCCGCTGGTGGTCACCACGTAGAGGCGCTGGTCGTGATACTGCATCGAGTACGCCGAGCCGCAGCCGGTGCCGAGCTTCCACAGCCGGGTGCCGTCGGAGGCGAAACAGTAGATCGAGGACTGGCTGTCACCGGCGAAGACGTACCGGCCGTCGGAGGCGGTGGCGCAGGAGAAGACCGGCGCGTCGGCGCGGTACGTGCGGGAGGCGGCCCGGCCGTCCTTGCCGATGCGTACCACGTCGCGCAGCGCGGTGCCGGCGAAGACGGCGTCGCGCTCCTGCCAGCCGAAGAGCACCGGCCCGGTACGGGTGTGCCACAACTCCCGCCCGGTGCGCCAGTCGTAGCCGCTCACCCCGGTCGAGTCGCCGTGGTAGACGGCATCGGCGTCGCAGCGCACCATCCAGGCCGACCGGCCGCGCCCGGCCCGACGCCAGAGGAACTCGTCCTCGTGGTCGATGGCGGCGATCCCGCCGTCGGCGTCAGAGACACCGAGGACGCCGTCGTGGATGTCCAGCCAGTAGATGTCGATGTCGGGCGCGATCGCGTACGCCACCCGGGGGATCTTGCCGGAGAGGTCGTAGACGTTGCCGTCGTCGCAGCCGGCGTAGATCCAGGCGTCGTCGGCCACGATGCACTTCACCCCGTCCGGCAGGCGGACCTGGTCCAGCACCCGGGCGTCGTGGTCGAGGGTGGTGATCACGCCCCACTCGTTGCCCACCATGCAGGTGCGCCCGTCGATGAAGATGCCGAAGGCGGGGGCGCCGGAGTCGTACCGCCAGAGCACCGGGGCGGTGCGGGCGGTGGAGCGGGTGCTGACGATCTGCCGCCGGGAGACCGAGCGCCTCTGCCGTACGCCGGGCACCGCCGGGGCGTACCCCTTGCGGATCTTGTCGCCGATCTTCTTCGCGGCGGCGGCCCGCGCCCGCGCGTTGTCGGGGTAGCCGGTGGTCTTCACCTGGCCCTGGTCGCCGATCCGGCCGTAGCGCACGGTCATCGTGGCGTCGTCGACCACCACCTCGTAGAACTTGTGCGCTCCACCGTCCACTTCGGACAGTTCGAGGTAGGTCGTCTCCTGCGACATGGATTCCTCCGAGGGGTCGGCCGGCCCTGACTGGGTGGCGCGCAAACGCTAACCCCCACCACCGACAAGAACTGTGGGTACATCTGTTGCGGTCCCGGCGACAACAGGTGTACCCGGAACCCGTCAGCGCGCCAGGGCGTCGACCGCCTTGCGGGCGGCGACCAGCACCGGATCCCAGACCGGGGCGTACGGCGGTGCGTAGCCGAGATCGAGGGCGGTCATGTCGTCCACCGTCATCCGGTTCCACAGCGCCACGGCCAGCGTGTCGATCCGCTTCGCCGCCTCGGACCAGCCGACGATCTGCGCCCCGAGCAGCCGGCCGCTGGGCCGCTCGGCGATCAGCTTCACCGTCATCGGCCGGGACCCCGGGTAGTAGCCGGCCCGGTTGGTCGACTCGGCGATCACCGAGACGAACTCGAAGCCGGCGGCCAGGGCGTCCCGCTCGCGCAGCCCGGTGCGCCCCACCTCAAGGTCGCAGACCTTGGTGACCGCGGTGCCGATCACCCCGGCGAAGGTGGCGTACCCGCCGCCGATGTTGATCCCGGCGACCCGGCCCTGCTTGTTGGCGTGCGTGCCGAGCGGCACGTGCACCGGCATGCCGCTGACCCGGTGCAGGGTCTCCACACAGTCGCCGGCCGCCCACACCCCGGGCACTCCGGCGACCCGCATCCGGCGGTCCGTCCGGATCCCGCCGGTCGGGCCGAGCGGCAGGCCGGCCGCCTCGGCGAGCGCGGTGTTCGGGCGTACGCCGAGGCCGAGAACGACCACGTCGGCCGGGATCGGGCCGTCGTCGGTGACCACCTCGGAGATCCGGCCGTCGCGGCCGGCGAGCGCGGTGACCTGCACGCCGGTGCGGATGTCCACGCCCAGCCCGCGCATCGCGTCGGTGACCAGCTTGGCCATGTCCGGGTCCACGGTCGCCATCGGCTGCTCGTCCCGCTCGACCAGGGTGACCGAGAGCCCGCGCAGGACCAGCGCCTCGGCCATCTCCACGCCGATGTAGCCGCCGCCGACCACGACCGCCCGCCGGGGGCGTGGCTCGGCGTCCAGCCACTCCCGCAGCGCCGAGCCGTCGTCCAGGGTCTGCACGCCGAACACCCCGGCCGCGTCGGTCTGTACCCATTCCGGCTTCGTCGGCACCGCTCCGGTGGCGTACATCAGGGTGTCGAAGCGCTCGCGGACCTCGCCGCCGTCGTCCAGGTTCTGGGCGAGGACCTCGCGGCGGTCCAGGTCGATCGCGACCACCTCGTGCCGGACGCGCACGTCGATGTCGTACGACTGCCGGAAGGTGGCCGGATCCCGGGCCACCAGTTGCTCCCGGTCGGCCACCAGTCCGCTGATCCAGTACGGGATACCGCACGACGAGTACGAGGTGAAGTGCCCCCGCTCGAACGCGATGATCTCCAGGTCGTCCCGAGCCCGTCGACGACGCGCCTGGGAGGCGGCCGCCATGCCGGCGGCGTCCCCGCCGACGACGATCAACCGTTCCGCCACGGCAATCCTCCTGTCACGCCCGGAACTCGCCCCGGGTCTGTCGCGCCACGTCCGCCACCACATCCTCCAACCGGCCGGTGCGGGCATACACCGCCCGCTGCCGGGCCGCCCCGGTGCCGTGCCCGCGCAGCCCGTCCAGCAGCCCGGTCACCTCGGCGAGGTCGCCGTGCCGCTCCAGGGCCGGCCCGAGCCGCCCGACGAGCTGGTGCAGCAGCTCCCACGCCGGGCGCAGCTCGCCGCTGGCCAGGTCGACCGCCGCGCCCTCCAGGCCGTCGTGGGCGGCCCGCCAGTGCGCGCCGACCAGCAGGTGGTGGTCGGCCGGCAGCGGTGGCCGCCCGGCGGCGATGTCGTCCAGCGCGGTCGCCACCAGCGCCCGGACCAGGGCGGCGACCAGGACCGCGTCGTCCACCGTCGGGCAGACGTCGCCGATGCGCAGCTCCACCGTCGGGTACTTGGCCGACAGCCGGGCGTACCAGTAGAGCATCCCCTCATCGAGCATCATCCCGCTGGCGATCAGCTGGCGAATCAGCTTCCGGTAGTGGTGGTGGGAGGCCAGGAAGGGGGTCGGCGCGACCGATGGCCAGTGCTCCCACTCGATCGACCGCCAGCTGGCGTAGCCGGTGTCCGCGCCGCGGGCGAACGGCGAGTTGGCGGTGACCGCGTGCAGGATCGGCAGCCAGGGCCGGACGTGGTTGAGCACCTGTACGCCGGTGTCCGGGTCCGGCACCCCGACGTGCACGTGCATGCCGTTGTTGCCGGGACCGGGCACCAGCAGCCGGAACCGTTCGAGCATCTGGTCGAAGCGGGGCTTGTCGACCACCGGGGGGACCGGTCCGTCGACCGGGCCGGTGCCGATCGCGAGCAGCCGTACGCCGGCCCGCTCGGCGGCGTCGGCGAGCGCTGCGCGCAGCAGGCCGAGGGAGTGCCGGATCGAGGAGAGTTCCCGTCCGGGCGGGCTGCCGATCTCGATCTGGCTGGTCTGGAACTCCCGCTCCACGTGGCCGCGCACCTCGGCGGGCACCTGCGCGAGCACCGCGTCGACGGCGGGCACCGCGGCGCCGGTGGCCGGGTCGACGAGCAGGAACTCCTCCTCGACACCCACGGTGAGCAGGTCGGTTTCCTCGACGGGCGGGTTCGGGGCCGCAGCCACCTGCCTGACCATTGCCATCACCGTCCGCTCTGGCCGGGTGCGGTCCGTCCGCACCAGGTGGCCGGCAATTACCCGCTGTGGTGGGAGGTGGAAACGCCTGCCGGCGTGTCGGCGGCGTGTCGGCCGGTCCAGCCTGCCGTACCGATCGACATTGACAACTCTCCGGGTGGGACGTACAACTCCTGAGAGAGCGCTCTCTCACCCGTCCCCGCAGAGAGGCACATCCCATGACACCTGCCCCGGCGGCACCCGCCGCCCTGCCTGCGCGACGCCGGCTGCCGCTGGCGTTGGCCCTGCTCACCGCCGTCACCACCGTCCTCGCCGGGCTCGCCACGACCGCCGACGCCGCCGTGCCGCCGCCCCCGGCCGGGTGGAGCCTGGTGTGGAGCGACGACTTCACCGGCGCCGCCGGCACCCTCCCGTCGGCCAGCAACTGGATCATCGACACCGGCACCAGCTACCCGGGCGGCCCGCCCAACTGGGGCACCGGCGAGATCCAGACGTACACCAACAGCACCGCCAACCTCAGCCACGACGGCGCCGGCAACCTGCGGATCACCCCGCTGCGGGACAGCGCCGGCCGCTGGACCTCGGCCCGCATCGAGACCGTACGCAGCAACTTCAAGCCGCCCTCCGGCGGCGTGCTGGCCATCGAGGGCCGGATCCAGATGCCCAACGTCACCGGGGCCGCCGCCTCCGGCTACTGGCCGGCGTTCTGGGCGCTCGGCGCGCCCTACCGGGGCAACTACCAGAACTGGCCGGGCATCGGCGAGTTCGACGTGATGGAGAACGTCAACGGCCTCAACACGGTCTGGGGCGTGCTGCACTGCGGCGTCGCGCCCGGCGGCCCGTGCGACGAGTTCAACGGCATCGGCGCCTCCCGGGCCTGCCCGGGCAGCACCTGCCAGTCGGCGTTCCACACCTACCGTTTCGAGTGGGACGCCTCGGTCAGCCCCCAGCAGCTGCGCTGGTACGTCGACGGGCAGCTCTACCACACGGTCAGCCAGAGCCGGGTGGGCGAGCCGTACTGGACGCAGATGACCAGCCACGCCGGCTACTTCCTGCTGCTCAACGTGGCGATGGGCGGGGCCTTCCCGAACGGGGTGGCCGGCGGCACCACGCCGACCTCGGCGACCGTCTCGGGGCGGCCGATGCTCGTCGACTACGTGGCCGTCTACAGCCGGGGCGGTGGCAGCACCCCGCCGCCGACGACCACGCCGCCGCCCAGCGGGGTGCGGGACGCGTACGCGACCATCGAGGCCGAGTCCTTCAACGCGCAGAACGGCGTGATCGTCGAGGCGTGCTCCGAGGGCGGGCAGAACATCGGTGCGCTGCGCAACGGCGACTGGGTCCGCTTCGACAACGTGGAGTTCGGCTCCAGCGGGCCGCGTGACTTCGTGGCCCGGGTCGCCTCCGGCGCGGCGGCCGGGGTGAGCGGCCTGGTCGAGGTGCGGGTGGGCAGCCCGACCGGTACGCCGATCGGCAGCTTCGCGATCGCCAACACCGGCGGCTGGCAGAGCTGGCGCTCGGTGCCGGGCAACGTCACCTCGGTGACCGGCCGGCAGACCGTCTACCTCACCTTCAGCAGCGGTCAGCCCAACGACTTCGTCAACGTCAACTGGTTCCACTTCCGCCGCTGAGGTGTAAGGAGGGGCCCCCTGTTAACGCCTCCGGTAGAGCAGGGGGCCCCTATTAACACCCCCGCCCGCTCCCGCCCACCCTGGACAGAAACAGTTAAGACTCTTAATAATGGGCGCGAGGTTGACGTCCATGGATTTTGTCCAGCCTGGAGGGTGGCATGAAACGGTCCAGAACCCTGGTGCTGTCGGTGGTCGGTGCGCTGGCCGCCGCACTGGGAGCGGTGTGGCTGGCGCCAGCGGCGTACGCCGCCGGGGTCACCGCGAGCTTCGTCAAGACGTCCGACTGGGGTACGGGCTGGGAGGGGAAGTACACGATCACCAACGGGGGCGGCAGCACGGTCGACGGCTGGAGCCTCAGCTTCGACCTGCCGGCCGGCACCACGGTCGGCACCTACTGGGACGCGCTGCTGACCTCCAGCGGCCAGCGGTACACCTTCACCAACCGCTCCTGGAACGGCACCATCGCCCCCGGCGCCTCGGTCGCCTTCGGTTTCCTGGGCAGCGGTTCCGGCGTACCGGCGAACTGCCAGCTCAACGGCGCGGCCTGCGGCGGCGGGACGCCCCCGACCACCCCGCCCACCACCCCGCCCCCGACGACCCCGCCGCCGACCACGCCACCCCCGACCACGCCGCCGACCGGCCCGCCGCCGGTGACCGGGTTGCCGGCGCACATCCTGACCGGGTACTGGCACAATTTCGACAACCCCGCCGTCGAGCTGCGGCTGCGCGACGTGCCCACCGAGTACGACCTGGTCGCGGTCGCCTTCGCCGACGCCACCGGCACCCCGGGCGCGGTCGGCTTCGCCATCGACCCCGGGCTGGCCGCCTCGCTCGGCGGCTACACCGACGCGGAGTTCTCCGCCGACATACGCACCCTCCAGAGCCGGGGCAAGAAGGTGATCATCTCGGTCGGTGGTGAGACCGGCCGGGTCGCGGTGAACGACGCGGCCTCCGCGGTCGCCTTCGCCGACAGCGTGTACGCGTTGATCCAGCGGTACGGCTTCGACGGGGTCGACATCGACCTGGAGAACGGACTGAACCCGACGTACATGGCGCAGGCGCTGCGGTCGCTCCGGTCCAAGGTGGGCACCAGCCTGATCATCGCGATGGCGCCGCAGACCATCGACATGCAGAACCCGGCCGGCAGCTACTTCAAGCTGGCGCTGGACATCAAGGACATCCTGACCGTGGTGAACACCCAGTTCTACAACTCCGGGGCGATGCTCGGCTGCGACAACAATGCCGCGTACGCCCAGGGGACGGTCAACTTCATCGTCGCGCTGGCCTGCATCCAGTTGGAGGCGGGGCTGCGGCCCGACCAGGTCGGGCTCGGCCTGCCGGCCGGTGCCGGTGCGGCCGGTGGCGGCATAGTCCCGCCCAGCGTGGTCAACGCCGCCATGGACTGCCTGGCCCGGGGCACCAACTGCGGCAGCTTCCGCCCGCCGCGCACCTACCCCGGCCTCCGCGGCGCGATGACCTGGTCAATCAACTGGGACATCACCAACGGCAACACCTTCGCCCGCACCGTCGCCCCCCACCTCCGCACCCTCCCGTAACCACCGCCTGACCGCCCGGGCCGGGCTGTGCTGGGGCCGGGCGGTCAGGGGTGAAGGGAGCTGTCGGCGGGGCCCTGTCGCCAGGCGGTGAAGTGGACGGTCAGCCCGGCCCGGCTGGGGGAGCAGCAGTACGGGCCGGCGGCGGCCTCGACGTCGGGATCCAGCGGGGCGAGCCGGACGAGTCGCCACGGTTCACCGGCCACGCGGGCGCGTACCGTCAGGGCGTCGCCGGCCCGGCTGACCCGTACGGTCACCTCCCGGCCCGCCCAGTCCGGTACCGGGGCGACGGACCAGTCGGAGACCTCGCGTGTCACCACCGCGCCCACCTGGGGACTGCCGTCGCTGACCTCCACCCCCGCCTTCACCCAGTTCCGGTCGTCCACCCGGACCAGCACCCCGGCCTGGTCGAACTGCTCGGTCCAGGCCAGCCGGAAGTCCACCTCCACCGCCGTGCCCGGCGGGAACGGCGCCAGCAGCGCCGGGGCGTCGTCGTGCACGAACCCGTAGCTGGTGTGCCGCCACAGGTCGCTGCCCTCGGCCGGTTCGACGCTCAGGCTGCCGTCCGGCTCCTCGACCGCCCGAACCGGCCGCGGCCACCAGATGCCGCCGGACCACTCGATGCTCCGCATGACGGCACGGTACCGAGCGCGGTCGCCCGGCCGTTGCGGGATGGCCTGCCGCCGGGCCGAAGCCGCCGACCGTCCCGGGTCGGGCGGAGGGTCGCCCGGTCAGGGGGTCGACATCGACGGGAGTCGCGCCGTACGGGCGGTGGGTTACGCTCCAGCGGTCGAGCGAAGTTACCGGGAGGTAGGCATGTCGGAGGGGCAGCGGGTCGCCATCGTGACCGGTGCGGCGCGGGGGATCGGGGCGGCCACCGCCAAGCGGTTGGCCGGAGACGGGCTGGCCGTCGCGGTGGTGGACATCGAGGAGTCGGCGACCAAGGAGACCGTCGAGGCGATCACGGCGGCCGGCGGCCGGGCGCTCGGCGTCGGCGCGGACGTGGCCGACCGGGCCCAGGTGGAGGCCGCCGTCGAGCGGGTCGCCGCCGGGTTGGGCGCGCCGACCGTGCTGGTCAACAACGCCGGCGTACTCCGCGACAACCTGCTGTTCAAGATGACCGACGCCGACTGGGACACGGTCATGGGCGTACACCTGCGGGGTGCCTTCCTGTTCAGTCAGGCCACGCAGAGGCACATGGTCGAGCGCAGGTGGGGCCGGATCGTCAACCTCTCCAGCACCTCCGCGCTGGGCAACCGGGGCCAGGCCAACTACGCCGCCGCCAAGGCCGGCTTGCAGGGCTTCACCAAGACCCTCGCCATCGAGCTGGGGCCCTTCGGGGTGACCGTCAACGCGGTCGCGCCCGGGTTCATCGTCACCGACATGACCGCGGCCACCGCGGCCCGGATGAAGATCGACTTCGAGGCGATGCAGAAGCACGCCGAGTCGGAGATCCCGGTACGGCGGGTCGGCCGGCCCGAGGACGTGGCCCACACCATCTCGTTCCTGGCCAGCGAGGGCGCGTCCTTCGTCTCCGGCCAGGTCGTCTACGTCGCCGGCGGCCCGAAGGACTGACCGTCCGGCGTCAAACCGTCCGGCGTTAACAGGGGCCCCTTCCTATGCACCAGGCGTTAAGAAGGGGCCCTTCCTTTCCGGGTTTTTCGGAGCCAGGCGAGGCCGAGGACCGGGAGTATCAGCGGGATGTAGCCGTAACCGCTGCCGAAGCCGGACCAGACCGTCTCGTCGGGGAACAGGTCCGGTCGGGCCAGGCTGAACGCGCCGACTCCGACCACGCCGACGAGTTCCACGGTGCAACAGGCGAGGGCGACCCGGCGGCCCGCATGACCGGCCCGGGCCAGGCCCACCGCCGCCACGATGTAGACCACCGCGGCGAGCGCGGAGAGCAGGTACGCCAGCGGTGCCTGGTCGAACTTGGTCGCGATCTGCAGACCGGCGCGGCTGGTGGCGGCGATCGCGAAGAGCAGGTACACCGCGATCAGCAGCCGGCCGGGGCCGGCGTTGGTCCGCGTCGGTCGCGCGGTTCCCAGCTCAGCCACCGAGCACCTGCCAGGTCTGCTGGAGCCGGACCACGACCACCGGCGTCACCAGGCAGACCGCGCAGACGATCGCCGAGCCCCAGCGGGTCGGCTCCATCCGGGCCAGCACCGCGGCCAGCGGCGGCAGGCAGACCAGTGTCACCAGGTAGCCGAAGAACGCCCCCGGCTCACCCGGCCGCTCGCCGCCGGCCAGCGCCACGCTGGCCGCCACGGCGAGTGCGAGCAGCACCAGCTCCAGCACGGCCAGGCCGATCAGCTGTATCCGGTCCGGCGCCCGGTGGCGCAGCGCGGCCACCAGCGCCACGGCCGCGACCAGCAGCGACAGCACGATGGCGGCGACAGCCAGTACGCCGTCGACCGGCGAACCGGTGGCGGGCGCGGCGGCGCTCACCGGATCCGTCCGGGGCTGGTTCCGATCACCGCCACACTCTACTAATCCCCGTAGTAAGTGGGGCCGGCAGGAGGCCGGTGAAGGCGAGGCGCGTCCCGACCAACGACAGCGCGCTCGCCACAGGGCCTAACGTGGAGCGTGCCGCGGGTCGACCGTGGCCAGGCGACGACTGCGGAGGTACGCGTGTTGCGGTTCGGGTTGTTCGGCACCGGTCATTGGGCGGCGGAGACGCACGCGGCGGCGCTCGACGCGCACCCGAGGACGGACCTGGTCGGCGTCTGGGGCCGTAACCCGGACCGGGCCGCCGCCCTGGCCAGGCGCTACGGCGTGCCGGCGTTCGACGATGTCGACGCGCTGATCGAGGCGTGCGACGCGGTCGCTGTCGCGCTACCTCCCGATGTCCAGGCGGAGATCGCCGCCCGGGCCGCCACCGCCGGCCGGCACCTGCTGCTGGACAAGCCGCTCGCGCTGACCGTCGCCGACGCCGACCGGGTGGTCGACGCCGCCGCCCGGTCGGGCGTGGCCTCGGTGGTCTTCTTCACCGGCCGCTACCAGCCGGAGGTCGCCGGCTTCATCGCCGCGACCGCGGCGGCCGGCGGCTGGCACACCGCCAACGTGGTCCGGTTCGCCTCGATCTTCCAGCCTGACAGCCCGTACGGGCAGTCGCCCTGGCGCCGCCAGCATGGCGCACTCTGGGACATCGGCCCGCACGTCCTGGCGATCCTGCTGCCGATCCTCGGCCGGGTGACCCGGGTGGTGGCTACCGACGGGCCGGGTGACCTGGTGCACCTGCTGCTCACCCACGACGGCGGGGCCACCAGCACGGTGTCACTGGCCCTGGACGCGCCGCCGGAGGCGGTGGCCGGCGAGTTCGTGTTCTACGGCGACAACGGCATCGAGCGGGTGCCGGCCGCCGGCGGCGGCCCCGCGACCGCGTTCGGCGTGGCCATCGACCAGTTGCTGGCGGAGATCGACGCCGGCACCCGGGACCACCGCTGCGACGTGCGTTTCGGCCGCGAGGTGGTCACGGTACTCGCCGCCGCCGAAACCGCCCGCACCCAGACAAACGCCGTCACCCTCACCAGCTGACCGAAATGTCGTGGCCGGCGGGCGGGGCGGTGGGTAGGGTGGCGGGCATGTGTACGCAAGCTCTGATCAACGCGGTCGGCACGCCGGCCGCGTTCGGGCCGCCGGCGGCGGCCCGTCCGTGGGTCCGGCGTCCGGCCCTGGCCGGCGCGACCCGCGACTGACGCCTCCGCACTCTCCCCGGCACTGACCCGCAGCACGGCACCGGCTCCGGCACCGCCGGGATGCAGCTGCCCGCACACGGGCACCGCATCTGGCGCCGCCGTAACGCGGCTGTCCCTGCGTCTGGCGCTGCCACGACGTGGCTGCCCGCATCCGGGCACCGCGTTCGGCGCTGCCGTGACGTTGCTGTCCGTGCCCGGGGGCTGCGCTCCGGTGCCGCCGCGACGCGATCACCCGCGTGCGGCGGCCGGCGAGCATCCGGCATCCCGGCCATCGGCCCGGATGCGGGTGCCCGCCGGCACCACCACCGCGCCGCCGGCTGACCGTGCGTGACCGATCCGCCTTTCGCGCCACTGACCAGGGCCGTCCGAGTCCCGACCGCTCGGACAGGCCCCGTTGACGGCTGCCTGTCCGCACCCGTCGCCCCGACGGCGACAGACAGGACGACGCCATGGCGCCCCGCCGGGCCCGCACGACCGAACGCGACCGGTCCCGTCGCGTACTCTCGCAGAACTTCCTCGCCGACCGGGCCGCCATCGCGCGGATGGTCGATGTCGCCCGCCCCGATCCCGACGGCCTGCTGGTGGAGGTGGGCGCCGGGCGGGGGCAACTGACCCGACCGCTGGCTGCGCGCTGCGGCCGGCTGGTGGCGTACGAGGTGGATCCCGATGCCGGTGCGGAACTGGCCAGGGTCTGCGCGGCCCTGCCCACGGTCACGCACCGCCAAGCCGACTTCCTCGCCACGCCGCCGCCACCGGGGGAGTTCGCGGTGGTCGGCAACATCCCGTGGTCGCTGACCGCGGCCGTGGTGCGCTGGTGCCTGGCCGCTCCCGGGTTACGGTCGGCGACCCTGCTGACGCAGTGGGAGTACGCCCGCCGCCGGGCCGGCGACTACGGCCGGTGGAGCCGACTGACCGTGCTGACCTGGCCGGAGTTCAGCTGGCGGCTCGCCGGGCGGGTGCCGCGTACCGCGTTCCGCCCGGTGCCCCGGGTAGACGCGGGCATCCTGCGCATCGAGCGCCGGGCAGAGCCGTTGCTGTCGCCGCCCGCCCTGCCGGCGTACCGCCGGATGGTCGAGCTGGGCTTCGGCGGCGCCGGCGGCTCGCTCGCGGCCTCGCTGGCCCGCCAGTACCCGCGGGCCCGGCTGGCGGCGGCGCTGCGGGCCGGCCGGCTCGACCCGGACACCCCGGTCGGGCACGTCTGGCCGGAACAGTGGCTGGCACTGCACCGCCTCCTCCACGCCCGCTGACATGTAAGGACGGGCCCCTTCTTAACGCCTGGGGTAGAGGAGGGGCCCCTTTTTAACATCGCCACCGAGCTACCGATCGACCGGCGCGGCAGGCGAGCGGGGGACGTGGGTGTTTGCGTGCCCGGGGCCCGGGTAGCCGCAGGCATGCTGGTACAGCGGCTCGGCGCGCCGAGCGACTTCGACCCGTTGCTGGAGCGCGTCCGGGACGCTCGGGTGGTGATGATCGGGGAGGCGACGCACGGTAGCTACGACTACTACCGGATCCGCGAGCAGCTTACCCGTCGACTGATCGCCGAGTGCGGGTTCGACTTCGTCGCGGTGGAGGGCGACTGGCCCGACTGCGACCGGGTGCACCGCTCGGTGACCGGCGCGTCGGGTGGGGCGGTGGAGCCGCAGGCCGCGCTGGAGCGCTTCGAGCGCTGGCCCACCTGGATGTGGGCGAACGCCGAGGTGGCGCGCTTCTGCCGCTGGCTGCGGGCGTGGAACCTGGAGCGGGCCGAGGCGTCCCGGGTCGGGTTCCACGGCCTCGACGTCTACAGCCTCTGGGAGTCGATGCAGGCGATCTTCGACTATCTGGGGGAGGAGGACCCGGCGTCACTGGAGGCCGCGCAGGACGCGTACCGGTGCTTCGAGCCGTATGGCAGGCAGGTCGAGGAGTACGGCGCGGCCAGCCGCTTCGTCTCGGCCCGCTGCGAGCAGGAGGTGGTGCGGCTGTTGGCGCGTACCCGGGAAATCGCCGCCACCGACGGGCCGGACGCCTTCTCGGCCTGGCAGAACGCGGAGGTGGTGGCCGGCGCGGAGCGCTACTACCGGGAGATGGTGGCCGGCGGCCCGGGATCGTGGAACGTCCGGGACCATCACATGGCCGACACCCTGGACCGGCTGCTGGACCGCTACGGGCCGGCTGCCCGAGGGGTGGTCTGGGCGCACAACACGCATGTCGGCGATGCGCGGGCGACCGACATGGCCGCCGACGGGCTGGTGAACATCGGCCAGCTCGCCCGGGAGCGCCATGGCGCCGACGCGGTCGCGTTGATCGGGTTCGGTAGTTGGCGCGGCACCGTGATCGCGGCGCCGAGATGGGGCTCGCCGGCCGAGGCGATGGTCGTGCCGCCGGCCCGGCCCGGCTCGGTGGAGCACCGGTTGCACGAGCTGATGCCGGAGCGGGCGGTGCTGGTCTTCGGCGGCGCGGACCAGCCGGGCTGGGTCACCGACCCGCTCGACCACCGGGCGATCGGCGTGGTGTACGACCCGTCCTTCGAGTCGTGGGGGAACTACGTGCCGACCCGGCTCGGGCAGCGGTACGACGCCTTCATCTGGTGCGACGAGACGACCGCGCTGCATCCGCTGCCCGCGCTGAGCGCCCCCGGCGAGATGGAGACGTACCCGGCCGGCGTGTGACGCGTGCGGCGTGGCGGCGTTAACAGGGGCCCCCTGCTATACACGAGGCGTTAACAGGGGGCCCCTCCTTACACCGGTTATACGGTTACCTTGGCGTTGAGGCGGGCGCGGAGCTGCTCGCCCTCGATGTCGACGTTGGGCAGCGCCCGGTCCAGCCAGCGGGGCAGCCACCAGGCCCGCTTGCCGAGCAGCGACATCACCGCCGGGACGATGGTCATCCGGACCACGAAGGCGTCGATCGCCACCCCGATGGCCAGCGCGAAGCCCATCGACTTGATCACCGGGTCGTCGAGGAAGACGAAGCCGCCGAAGACCGAGATCATGATCAGGGCGGCGGCGGTCACCACCCGGGCGCCGTGCCCCATCCCGTTGATGGTGGCCTGGTGGGCGGTGTCGCCGTGCACGAAGTCCTCGCGCATCCGGGAGACCAGGAAGACCTCGTAGTCCATGGCGAGGCCGAACAGGATGCCGATCAGCAGGATCGGCAGGAAGCTGATCAGTGGACCGGGGGTGTCCAGGCCGACCAGGTCGGCGAGGTGACCCTGCTGGAACACCGCGACCGTGATGCCGAAGGTGGCGGCGACGGTGAGCAGGAAGCCCAGGGCCGCCTTGACCGGCACCAGCAGCGAACGGAACACCAGCATCAGCAGCAGGATCGAGAGCCCGACCACCAGCCCGAGGTAGATCGGCAACGCGTCGGTGAGCTTCTCCGAGACGTCGATGCCGATCGCGGTCACGCCGGTCAGCAGCACGTCCGCGTTCTGGATGCCGCCGACGGCCGCCCGGATGTCGTGCACCAGGGTCTCGGTGGCCGGGTCGGTCGGGCCGGTCTGCGGGATCACCCCGAGCAGCGCGGTCCGGCCGTCCGGGCTGAGCTGCGGCGGGGCCACGGCGAGGACGTTCTCGGTGCGCTGGACCAGGGCGGTCACCTGCGGGATGGCCGCGGCGGTGGCCTGCGCGTCGTCGCCCGCCACGACCACCGCGAGGCGACCGGTGAAACCGGGCCCGAAGCCCTCGGTGATGAGGTCGTTGGAGACCCGGGGGGCCGAACCGGCCGGGGCGGTGCCGGCGTCCGGCAGGGAGAGGCGCATGTCCGGCGTGGGCAGCGCCAGCAGCCCGAGGCCGAGCACCCCGACCAGGATCACCGGGACCCGGAACCGGGTGACGAGCCGGGCCCAGCGGAAGCCGAAGGCCGAGCGGTTCTCGCCGGCAAGGGTGGCCGCCTCCGGTGCCGCGCGGTCGGTCGTCGCGTCGTCGTCGGCGTCATCGGTGCTCACAGCGACCGTCGAGCGCAGCCGGCGGGGCAGCACCCGGCGGCCGGCGAAGCCGAGCAGGGCCGGTTGCAGGGTGATCGCCACCAGCACCGCCACGGTCACCGTGCCGGCCGCGGCCAGACCCATCACGGTCAGGAACGGGATGTTCACCACGGCGAGGCCGGCCAGGGCGATGACCACGGTGGCTCCGGCGAAGACCACCGCCGAGCCGGCGGTGCCGACCGCCCGGCCGACCGCCTCGTCGGCCGGCAGCCCGTCGAGCAGGTTCTGCCGGTAGCGCGAGGTGATGAAGAGGGAGTAGTCGATGCCGACGGCGAGGCCGAGCATCAGCGCCAGGATCGGCGCGGTGGTGGTCAGCTCGACCACGTTGCTGAGCGCGAAGAGCCCGGCCATGCCGACGCCGACGCCGATCAGCGCGTTGAGCATGGTCATCCCCGCCGCCACCAGCGAGCCGAAGGTGACCACCAGGACGACGAGGGCCACCGCGACGCCGAGCGCCTCGGTGGAGCCGACCTCGGGCTCGGTGTTGAGCACCTCACCGCCGGGGGCCACCTGCCAGCCCTGCGCCTCGGCCTGGGCGCCCACCTTCTCGTAGGCGTCCCGCTGCTCGTCGGTCACCGCGTCGGCACCGGTGTTGAACTGCACCTGGATCAGCGCGTACCGGCCGTCGGGTGACACGGCGCCGACCTGGAACGGGTCGACGGCGCCGACCACGCCGGGCACGGTCGTGGCCTCCTGGGCGATCGTCTGGACCACCGCCTGGCCCTCGGGCGTGCCGAGCTGGCCATCCGCGGGCGCCTTGACCGCGATGGTGCCGGTGGCGCCGGCCGCTGCCGGGAACTGCTCGTCGAGCAGGTCGAGCGCGCGCTGGGACTCGGTGCCGGGCATGGTGAAGTTGCTGGCCGTCGGGCCGCTCAGGGTCGCCGCGGCCAGGCCGAGCCCGACGAGTACGACGAGCCAGATCGCGGCGACGAGTCGCCGTCGGCGCATCGAACTCCGGCCTAGCCGGTAGAGCAGGGTCGCCATGAGGTCCTTCCCTCGGTCGTGGATGGTGGGACGGGTCAGTGAATGGGCTCCAGTGCCCGTCGCAGGAGCGCCAGCAGGGCGTCGCGGAGTTCCTGGTCGGAGTACTCGGCGAACTGCCCGCAGGTCTCGGCGATGCCGGCCAGCAGCACCAGCGCGCAGATCCGGGCCGCGGCCCGTTCGGCGCGTCCGGCGAGGGCGTCGATGAGCCGCTCGGAGATCTCGTGGATGTGCGCGAAATCGGGTTGTTGCAGCAGTTCCGGGAACTCTCCGCGAAGCAGGGCGATCTCGCCACGGAACCGGACCGCGAGGTCGACGAAGCCCTCGGCGGCGACCAGCTGCGCGGACGCGACGTCGGGCTGGGCCGTGATCCGGTCGTCCAGCGACTGGAGCACCTCGATCGCCGGGGCCATCAGCTCGGTGAGGATGGCCTCCTTGTTGGCGAAGTGGTAGAGCACCGCCGCCTTGGAGCAGCCCACCTCGTTGGCGATCTCCTGCAACGAGGTGCCCCGGTAGCCGGTGACGGCGAAACGCCTCGCCGCGGCGGCCAGGATCTCGCCGTGGGTCTGTGGGCTGATGCGGGCCATGGACCCCAGCATGCCTGACCGATCGGTCAGACCCTGACCGATCGGTCAGAAAGTGACTCCCGCCACATCTGAGCCCCACCGGCCACCGACGTTGCCGCCGCTGATCGCCGTCCTGACCAGGGTGTTTCGGTTGACCGGCGGAGGACGGGCGGGCAGGGTGGTCGGATGAGCGGGGAAGGGGAGAGCCGGGACGGGGTGGCGCTGACCAACCTGGATCAGGCGCTGTTCGACGGGGCCGGTGCGGTCAAGCGCGACCTGGTCGACTACCTCGACGCGGTGGCCGACCGGATCGTCCCGCAGCTGACCGGGCGCCCGCTGTCGGTGGTCCGGGTCCGTCCGGGCCAGCCGCCGTTCATGCAGAAGAACCTCCCGCGCTACACCCCGGACTGGGTACGCCGGGTGTCGATCTGGGCGGAGGCGTCACGCCGGGAGATCGCGTACGGGCTCTGCGACGACCGCCGTACCCTGCTCTGGTTCGCCAACCAGCGGGCGGTGGAGTACCACCCCACCCTGGCCACGGTCGACGAGCCGACCCGCCCCACCCACCTGGTGCTCGACCTCGACCCGCCCTCCGAGGGCGGCTTCGCCGCCGGAGTGGGCACCGCGCTGCTGGTCCGGCAGGCGCTGGCCGACGCCGGCCTGGCCGGCGCGGTGAAGACCAGCGGGGCCAAGGGCGTGCACGTCTTCGTCCCGGTCGTCCCAGGCCCGGACGCCGAGCAACTGGCCGCCGCCACCCGGGCCCTCGCGGCCCGGACGGAGCGGCTCGACCCGGCGCTGGCGACCACCGCGTTCATCCGCGAGGACCGGGGCGGAAAGGTCTTCGTCGACCCGACCCGGGCCGGCGGGGCGACCGTCGTGTCGGTCTACAGCCCACGGCTGCGGCCCGGCGTGCCGGTCTCCTTCCCGGTGCCCTGGGACGACCTGGAGTCCGTGACCCCGGCGGACTTCACCATCCGCACGGTCGCCGACCTGGTGGCGGACCGGGACCCGTGGGCGGAGCTGATGCCGGCGCCGCAGCAGCTCCCCGCCGAGCTGGTCGAGGAGGGCCGGGCCATCCCGGTGCCGAGGGTGCAGGCCATGCACGAGGGACGCCGCCGGGCCCGCGCCCGGCACGCCGCCGCCGACTGAGTACGCGAGAACCGCCCGCGCCCGACCACGAACCGGGTACGCGACCCACCCGGTTCCTGACGCGGCGCTGCGGCAGGATCGTCTCCACGACCCCGATCGGCGGCGTGGGATTGGAGATCAGGTCGGTAGTAATCTAGCGATGTGATCGAATACGATGGGAACGCGCCGGGGGTGCGTGAGCTTGCCGAACTGACGATCAACAAGGTCTCGGTAGGTCAAGGCGACAACAATTGTTATCTGCTGCGCTGTCGCTCGACGAATGAGCAGTTGCTGATCGATGCGGCCGCCGAGCCGCAGACTTTACTGGAACTCTGTGGGCACCGCCTGACGGCCGTCGTGACGACTCATCGACACTGGGATCACTGGCAGCGCGCCCTGGCCGAGGTTGTCGCCGCGACCGGCGCCCGCACATATGCGGGGGAGCCCGATGTCGAGGGCATCGACGTGGCCACCGATGTCGCGTTGACCGACGGCGACATCGTCCGGTTCGGCGCGGTCGAGCTGCGGGTGATCCGGCTGACCGGCCACACGCCGGGCAGCGTGGCCCTGCTCTACGACGACCCGGCCGGTCATCCGCACCTGTTCACCGGTGACTCGCTGTTTCCCGGCGGGGTGGGTAACACCTTTGGCGACGCGGAAGCGTTCGACTCGCTGTTGTCTGATGTGGAAGGAAAGGTTTTCGACGCGTTGCCGGACGACACCTGGGTCTATCCCGGGCACGGCCGCGACACCACGCTCGGCGCGGAGCGTCCCATGCTGCCGCAGTGGCGCGTACGCGGTTGGTGAGTAGGCCGGCATAGAGGCGACGGGGGGCGATGCGGTTGAGGTTCCGGAGACGCGCTGCACACCTACCAGAAGATGCGGGTCCGACTCTCCGCCGAGTTGGGCATCGACCCCGGGCCAGATCTACGGCAGCTGCATCAGCAGATCCTGCAGAACGACCTCACGCTGCTGGGGCCGTCCGCCCACGAGACCGGCGCGGTCGCCCAGCCGGTCGGCCTGGCCGACCCGTACCCGCAGGTGCCGCGCCAGATCCCGCCGCCGGACGGCTACTTCACCGGCCGCCGAGATGAGCTGGAGACATTGGTCGGCCAGTGCGGGCAGGCCCAGGTCATTGTGTGCTGTCGTATCTGCTCGAAAGCCTGGATCTGCCACAGCAGAAGATCACCGGGACGAGCGAGAAGCAGATTGCCCTCTATCGATCAATAACCGTTGACCGAAAACTGCTCATCGTGCTCGACAACGCGAGCAGCATCGAACAGGTGCTCCCGGCCGTTCCGGCGGCCGAGGGCTCGCAACTGGTCGTGACGAGCCGCAACACCCTGGCCGCTCTGCACACCCATGTGGCGGTCAAAAGGAATCCCCCTCGGCGCGCTCAGTCGCCCGGTCAGCCGGTCCATTCTGACCGGTGCCGCCGGTTGGTCGCCCCAGGCCGCGAATTCGGGCCTGGAGAAGCTGCTCGACGTCTGCGGAGGAATGCCGTTGGCGCTGCGTATCCTCGCCGCGCGGATTCTCTCGGAGTCCGCGTTGACGATCGACGATCTCGCCGCCGACCTGACGCGCGACCGGGTGTCACTCGACGACTTCGCGATCGACGGCGACTCGCGCAGCGTCCGCTCTGTGCTCGCCAACGCGTATGCGGCCCTCGCCCCGCAGGAGGCGCGGATGCTGCGGCTCATCGCCGTCCATCCCGGGCTGCGGATCCGGCTGGAGGCCGCCGCCGCGCTGGCCGCGGTGCCGTTGCCCGTCGCCCGCGCTGCGGTCGAGAGCATGGTCGCGTTGCATCTGATCACCGACGGGAGCGACGGCTACCGGTCTCGGCAGCTAGGGTGAGCAGGTTTCCGCGTACCTTTTCCAGTAGTTCGACCAACATGGCTCGTTGATCCTTCGCCATCCCGGCTGTTGCGGTCTCGGCGAGGGTGCGCCAGGCCGTTTCGATCTCCGAAATGGCAGTCCGGCCTTTGTCGGTCAAGACGATACGGGTGGCGCGCCGATCGCCCGGCACGGATTTCCTGACGAACCAGCCGCCGTGCTCAAGACGGCTGAGGCTGCGGGTCACCGTCGGCTGCTCCACGCCGAGCCGCGCGGCGACCTCGGAGACCGTCATGCCTTCGGGCTCCTGCCCCAGCATCCACAGCAGGACATCCTGCCCTGGGTGCAAGGCGAGCCCGGCCAGCACGTCAGCCTGCGCACTCCGGTACAGCTTGGCCACCTTGACCAGGGCCTTGTTGGTCGCCAGGACATCCGCGAGTTCCACCTGGGCAGTTTACGAGTTGACAAGCCATCCGCCCCATCTCCATAGTCGGCTAACATATAGCCGACTATGGAGATGGTGATGGAAACCGGTCTGTCGAACAAGGTCGCCCTCGTCACCGGCGCTTCCGGCGCCATCGGCAGGGCCGCCGCATTGCATCTGGCTGCTGAAGGCGCCGCCGTCGCAGTCACCTGGCATACCAACCGCGACGGCGCCATGGATGTCGTCGACGCCATAACGGAGGCCGGCGGCGGTGCCTGCGCCGTCCACCTGGATCACGGCAACCTCGCCACCGTGCAGAGTGTCATCGCGCAGGTCACCGAACGCCTCGGGCCGGTCTCTGTTCTGATCGCCAACGCCGTACAGTGGCCCTCCTTCGACGCCGATGAGATCGGCGGCCTCACCACGTCGCTGGCCCTCAACACGGTTGGCCCGGCAGCTCTGATCGATGCGGCGTTGCCGGCCATGCGCGCCGCCGGCTGGGGGCGCATCGTCGCCGTCTCGACCGACATCGTCGAGCAACCCATGGCAGGGCCACTCGCCTACGCCACGGCAAAGGGAGCGCTCGAAACCGTCGCCCGAGTTCTCGCCGTCCGGGAAGCCCAGCACGGCATCCTGACGAACATCGTCCGGCCCGGCTTCACCCTCACCGACAAGGCGTTGAACGCTCCATTTCTGGGCCCGAAAGCCGTCGCGGCAGAATCGGAAAAGACCCCGACCGGCCGCATCTGCACCCCCGACGACATAGCCACCGCGATCACCTATCTGGCCTCGGCAGCCAATGGCCACATCAACGGGCAGACCCTGTCACTGGCGGGCGGCCGCGAACTCGTGCGCTAACCCGTACGCACCGTCATGCCGCAGGTCGCGCGACTCGCGTCGCGCTCGATAGGGCCCGGCGTAGCTGGCGATCTGGCGTGTGGGCTCAGCGGATCCCCTCGCTTGACTGTGCCCCAAGGACACAGGTTCGGATGGGGCGGACTCTCTGGAACGGACGAGACAGGAGCCTTGGACATGTACGTGTATCGAAGGCGCGGGGTCGCCCTGGTGGGGCTGCTCGGCCTGGTCGGTGCGCTGGTCGCGGGGGTGCCGGCACCGGCGGTGGCGGGGGAACCCGCCGCCGGGCCGGCGGCGACGCCACTGGAGTGGGCAACCTGCCCCGGGGACGTCGTGGTGCCGGCGGGGGTGCAGGTGCGGTGCGCGAGCGTGCCGGTTCCGCTGGACTACAGCGACCCCGACGGCGACCAGATCGAGATCATGGTGTCCCGGATCGCCAGCACGAAGCCGGAGAAGCGGCGCGGCGTGCTGCTTTCCAACCCGGGTGGCCCGGGTGGCTCAGGACTCGGCTTTCCGGGGCTGCTGATCCAACAGGGGCTGCCCGCCAGCGTCATGGACGCCTACGACCTGATCGGCATGGACACCCGGGGCATCGGGCATTCGGCGCCGGTGAGCTGCGGCTTCACCGCCGGGGAGCGCTACTTCGCCAACGTTCCCCCGTACGCCCCCGACGATGCGGCCGTGGTCGAGTGGGCGAAGGTCGTCGAGGCGGTGGCCGCAAAATGCGCCGAGAACGACACCGACGGGCGGCTGCGGCACATCACGACGGCGAACAAGGCCCGTGACCTGGACCGGATCCGGGCCGCCCTCGGTGAGGAGAAGGCCAGCTTCTACGGGGCGTCGTACGGCTCCGCGCTGGGCTCGGCGTACGCCTCGATGTTCCCGGACACCACCGACCGCGTCGTCGTCGACAGCATCATCGGCGACACCCATCTCGACCGTGACGGCCTGCGTCGGTTCGCGCACGGCTTCGAGGAGACGTTCCCCGACTTCGCGAAGTGGGCGGCGGCCCGGCACGCCTCCTACGGCCTGGGCCGCACCCCGGAGCAGGTACGGAAGACGTACTTCGCCATCGCCGAGCGGCTCGACAGGACACCGGCGGCCGACGGGACCGACGGCGCCGCGTTCCGCTTCGGCACCTTCTTCGGACTGTACGGCGAGTCGCTGTACGGGGTGACGGCGCAGAGCTGGCAGTGGTACCTGGACCCCGAGTCGGCGCCGACGACGAAGATGGCCGCGGATCCGAACCCGTTCGACAACAGCCTGACGGTGTTCCTCACCGTCACCTGCAACGACGTCGAGTGGCCCAGGGACCTGGCCACCTACCGGCGGGCCGTCGCCGAGGACCGCAAGCGGTACCCGATGTTCGGCGCGGCCGCCGCCAACATCATTCCCTGCGCCTACTGGCGGTACGAGCCGTCCGAGCCGCCCGTCGAGATCGCCGACGTCGGACCGGCCAACGTCCTGATCCTGCAGAACCGGCACGACCCGGTCACGCCGCACGCTGGTGCCCGGCTGCTGCACGAGAAGTTCGGCGAGCGCTCCCGGCTGGTGACCGCCGACGAGAGCGGGCACGGCGTCTACGTCCTCGGCGGCAACGCCTGCGCGCTCAACATCACCACGTCCTACCTGGTCGGCGGGAAGTTGCCGGCCAAGGACACCACCTGCCGTCGCGGCTGATCACCAGAAAAGAGCCGTGAGGGAGCACCTTGCGGGAAAGGCCCGGCTTGACTGGGCCCAAGGGGGATGGTGTCGAATGTCCGGATGCGGATCAGGGGGAGCTGGAGTACGCGTGAGCTGGCCGAGATCGCCGGCACGACCCTGAAGACCATTCGCCACTATCACCGGATCGGGCTGCTGGAGGAGCCGGAGCGGGCGGCCAACGGATACAAGCAGTACCGGATCACGCACCTGATCCGGCTGTTGCGGATCCGCCGCCTCGTGGATGTCGGTGTGCCGCTGGCAGACATCGCCACGATGGAGGAATCGGCCGAGGGCGCGGAGCAGATCCTCCGCGCCCTCGACGCCGAGCTGGCGGCGAACATCGAGCGCCAGCAGGGGATGCGGGAGGAACTGGCCGCCATCCTGCGACACCGCAACCTCGCCGACCTGCCGCCGGGATTCAGCGAAGTCGCCGGTGACCTGTCGGAGTCCGACCGGGCGTTTCTGCTGATCGGCTCCCAGATCTTCGAGCCCGAGGTGATGGACGCGCTGCGGGAGCTGCACACGACACCCCGCAGCGACGTCTCCCGGGAGTTCGACGCCCTGACCGACGAGGCGAGCGAGGAGACCCGGCAGCGGCTGGCCGAGCGGTTCGCCCCCGAGATAGTGCGCGAGCAGCAGGAGCATCCGCGCCTCAAGGACCTCGCGGACCAGGGCCGGGTGGGTGGTGGTGACCCACGTGCCCGCTCCGTGCTCCTGCATGGAATCGTCGAACTGCACAATCCCGCCCAGATCGATGTCTTGCAGCGCATCCACGCCATCATCTACCGGGACAATCCTGCGGCCTGAATTCCGAGCCGAGCCTGGAATGGCAGGTCGTCACGACCACAGGGCCGTTGCACAGTCCCCTACGAGCAGGAAAATAGATTAGTGAGTGCCCCCGGCAGGATTCGAACCTGCGCCCCCGCCTCCGGAGGGCGGTGCTCTATCCCCTGAGCTACGGGGGCTCAGCGACTGGAGAAGACTAGCAAACCCCGTAGTCGAACGCCGAATCGGTATCGGCGAGTCAGGCGGCCAGGGCTCGGCCGCAGCTGGGCAGCGGGTGGGGCACGATGCGCCGGGGTAGCCGGCGGGGCCACTCGTTGCGGGCCCAGGATCCGTCCACGATCAGGTGTACCGTGCGCTGTTCGGCACCGCTGAGGCGGAGCACGAAGTCTCGGGGGAGGGCCGGGTCCAGCGACGGTGTGGTGATCATGAAGCGTACCCGGCCGCGGGAGGAGACGGCGGAGATCACGTCGGCCGCCGGCATCGTGCCGCGCAGCCGGACCCGGCCGATCCAGTAGACCTCGGCGAGGTGTTCCTGGGCGGCCCGGGTGATTGCCGGGTACTCGCTGCGTACCCAGCGTTCGACCGCGCCGACGCAGAGGCCGCAGGCTCGCTCCCGGGGCTCGCGCGGGCCCAACCCCCAGGCCCGCAGGTACGCCCCGACCAGCCCGGCGTCCAGGGTCAGCCCGAAGTGCTGCTGGATCAGGGTGTGCAGGCTCTGCCGGGTCCACAGCTCCTCGTCCAGGCCGAACTCGTCGGGGTGGACGCCCCGGAGCGTGTCGATCAGTTCCAGTTCCTGTTCGCGGCTGAGCGCTCCCGGCTCGCTCTGCCGCTGTCCGCGACGGACGGCTGCCACCGCCCCGTCACCGCCGATGGTGTGGCGCCGGCACCAGCTGGTGACGGACCGCCGTGCGTCTCTGAGTGCAACCCCCACGGCCTGGACAACGAGTGCACTTCCCTCCAAGTAACCCCTAGAGGGAAAATCGGTCGTATGGCCCCAAGACGTGACGGAGGCTACGATCCCGGTCGAGAGATGGGGTGAATCGACGATGCCGCCCCGCTCTACGTGAGCGGGGCGGCGCGGGTCGTGCCGGAGTTGGGCCGGATCAACCGGCCTGCTGCAACTTCCGCAGCTCGTTGATCTCTTTCTGCTGGGCCGCCTTCATCGCCTCGGCCAGCCGGACCACCTCGGCGCGGTCGGAGGCGTCGAGCAGCCCGTCGACCATGTGGACGCCACCGATGTGGTGCTTGATCATCAGCTCGATGAAGAGGCGGTCGACCTCGGCGCCCTGTGCCTCGTGCAGCCGGGTGATCTCGTCTCGGGTGGCCATCCCGGGCATCAGCCCGTTCTCGTCCACCCCCACCCCGTCGGGCATCCACTCCATCGACGGCCGGGAGCCGGTCGGCAGCAGGTTCCACTCCTGCAACCAGCGTTGCATCTGACCGATCTGGGCCTGCTGGGTCAGGGCGATGTCGTACCCCATCTGCCGGATCGCCGGATCCTGCCCCTTCGCGTACGCGACCATGGCCATCTCCACCGCCTGGGCGTGGTGCCGGGACATGTCCCGGGCGAAGCCGGCCTCGGCCGAGGTCTCACCCGGGGTGCGCCCGGTGGTCAGGGTCGCGGCCGTCCAGCCGACGCCGAGCAGCAGCAGCGCCGTCACGGCCAGCGTCAGGTAGCGCAGCGTCCGGGATGCCGGCCGGGACGCCGGGGAACTGGTCTGCTCCTCGATCGTCGCGTCCTGTACGGCGCTGGGCATGTCAGCCACCCATCGACGGCTGGAGCTCCCGCGGCTCCGTGCCGGTGCCGGTGGTGTAGTTGCCCGACGAGCAGGGCACGCCCGGCTCCATCGAGGCGTTCTGCGCCAGGACGGTGGCGAACTCCTTGATCCGCGGGTCGTCGGCGTTGTCGACCTTGAGCTGGTAGCCCCACGCCTGGATGGAGACCGCCGAGTCGAGGCCCTCGTACGGGCTCATCAGCATGAAGTCGTTGCCGCGGATCACGCTGGCCAGCTTCTCGACGTCGGCCGCGGGCAGATCCGGGCGGTAGGTCAGCCAGACCGCGCCGTGCTCCAGGCTGTGCAGCGCGTGCTCGTTGGCGATCGGCGCATCGTAGACGTCGCCGAGGCAGCGCTGCCAGGTGTTGTTGTGCGGGCCGCCGACCGGCGGGCTCTGCTTGTATTCCTGCTTGCCGGCCCGGTGCTCCTGGTTGGAGATGCTCTCCGGGTCGGTCTTGCGGAAGTTGACGATGCCCTGGATGTCCGCCGCCTTGTCCTCCCAGGACTGGCCGCCCTTGATGGCCGCCCAGGCGCCGTACCCGATGATCGACGTGGCGAGCACGCCGACGGCGACGAAGAGCGCGATCGGCCCCCAGGAGCGCTCCTGGCTGACCTTGACCGGGGTGATCGGCTTGCGTGGCCCCTTGCCGCCCCCGCTGGCGCGCTGGGGAGTCGCCGGCTTGTCGGATCCGGCCTTGCCGCCAGCGGCCGGACGACCTGCCGCCGGCTTCTTGCCGGTGCTGACCACGGTCGGACGGCGCTGCGGGCCGCTCGGGGTGCTGATGCTCATCGTGCCTCGTCAGGTCGATTCGGTCAGGGGATCAGGCGGCCCGGAACCGATGCTGGGTCGCCGCCGCGGGGACCGAGTCTACCCCCGATAACATGGTTCGGTGACTCCCGCAGAACTCGCCGAAGCCGTCCTCGCCGCCGCTCACGCCGTCTTCGCCGACCGAGGGCTGGACAGCTCCGCGCTTCCGGAGCACACCACGGTCGAGCGACCCCGCAATCCCGAGCACGGCGACTACGCCGCCACGCTGGCGCTACAGCTGAGCAAGAAGGTGGGCGTGCCGCCCCGGGAACTGGCCACCGGGCTGGCCGCCCGGCTCGGCAGCACGCCGGGGGTCAAGTCGGTGGAGATCGCGGGTCCGGGCTTCCTGAACATCCGGCTCGACGCCGCCGCCGCCGGCCAGCTGGCCCGGACGATCGTCGAGGCCGACGCGGCGTACGGCCGCAGCGACCGGCTCGCCGGCTTGAAGATCAACCTGGAGTTCGTCTCGGCCAACCCGACCGGCCCGGTGCACATCGGCGGGGTTCGCTGGGCGGCGGTCGGCGACGCGTTGAGCCGGCTGCTCCGCGCCACCGGCGCGGAGGTCGGCACCGAGTACTACTTCAACGACGCGGGTTCGCAGATCGACCGGTTCGCCCGCTCGCTGCTCGCCGCGGCAAAGGGGGAGGCCGCCCCCGAGGACGGCTACGGCGGGGCGTACATCGCCGAGATCGCCGGCCAGGTCACCGCCCGCCGGCCGGACGTGCTGGAGCTGGCGGACGACGCCGCCCAGGAGGTCTTCCGGGTCGAGGGCGTGGCGCTGATGTTCGAGGAGATCAAGTCCTCGCTGCGCGACTTCGGGGTGGAGTTCGACACCTACTTCAACGAGAAGGACCTGCACGACCGGGGTGAGCTGGAGCACGCGCTGACCCGGCTGCGCGAGCAGGGGCACGTCTTCGACGCCGACGGCGCGACCTGGCTGCGGACCACCGACTTCGGTGACGACAAGGACCGGGTGCTGCGCAAGTCCAACGGCGAGTGGACGTACTTCGCCGCGGACTGCGCGTACTACCTGGACAAGCGGGAGCGCGGCTTCGACCGGGTCGTGATCATGCTCGGCGCGGACCACCACGGCTACCTCGGCCGGATGAGGGCGATGGCGGCCTGCTTCGGTGACGCGCCGGAGCAGACCCTGGAGATCCTCATCGGCCAGCTGGTCAACCTGGTCCGCGACGGCGCGCCGGTGCGGATGAGCAAGCGGGCCGGCACGGTGGTCACCCTGGAGGACCTGGTCGACGCGATCGGCGTGGACGCCTCCCGGTACGCGCTGGCCCGCTACTCCAGCGACTCCCCGATCGACATCGACATCGAGCTGTGGACCCGGGCCACCCGCGACAACCCGGTCTACTACGTGCAGTACGTGGCGGCCCGGACGGCCAGCGTCGGGCGTAACGCCGCCGAGGTCGGGCTGACCCGGGGCGACGGCGAGTCGTTCCACCCCGGGCTGCTCGACCACGACAAGGAGAACGAGCTGCTCAAGGCGCTCGCGGAGTTCCCCGCCGTGGTGGGTGCCGCGGCGGAGCTGCGCGAGCCGCACCGGGTGGCCCGCTACCTGGAGGACCTGGCCGGGGCGTACCACCGGTTCTACGACAACTGCCGGATCCTGCCGCGCGGCGACGAGGAGGTCACCGACCTGCACCGGGCCCGGCTCTGGCTCAACGACGCCACCCGGGTGGTCATCGCCAACGGCCTGCGCCTGCTCGGCGTCTCGGCCCCGGAGAGGATGTAACCGACATGCGTGCTCACGAGGCCGGTGCGCTGCACGGCGACATCGGCAACCGGGGGCCGGCCTGGCTGCGTACCCCGGAGGACGTCAACGCCCTGATGCCGCAGCTGTGGCCGCGCCACACGGCGCGCGGCGAGGAGGGCGCGCTGGTCGTCGCGGGCCTGGACGTACGCGACATCGCCGCCGAGTTCGGCACTCCGGTGTACGTCCTGGACGAGAACGACCTGCGTTCGCGCTGCCGGGACTTCCGGGCGGCCTTCCCGACCGAGGACGTCTACTACGCGGGCAAGGCGTTCCTCTGCCGCGCGGTGGTGCGGATGATCGCCGAGGAGGGTATGTTCCTCGACGTGTGCAGCGGCGGCGAGCTGGCCGTGGCGCTGGCCGGCGGGATGCCGCCGGAACGGATCGGCTTCCACGGCAACAACAAGTCGGCGGCCGAGCTGAGCCGGGCGCTGGACGCCGGCGTCGGCCGGATCATCGTCGACTCGTTCGGCGAGATCGACCGGCTCACCGCGCTGGCCCGCGAGCGGGGCGTCCGGCCCCGGGTGCTGATCCGGGTCACCGTCGGCGTGGAGGCGCACACCCACGAGTTCATCGCCACCGCGCACGAGGACCAGAAGTTCGGCTTCTCGCTGGCCGGCGGCGCGGCCGTCGCCGCCGCGCTGCGTCTCATCGACGAGGGCGTACTGGAGCTGCGCGGCCTGCACTCGCACATCGGCTCGCAGATCTTCGACACCAGCGGGTTCGAGGTCTCCGCCCGCCGGGTGCTGGCGCTCCAGGCGCAGATCCGGGACGCGCGTGGGGTGGAGCTGCCCGAGCTGGATCTCGGCGGCGGTTTCGGCATCGCGTACACCAGCCAGGACGACCCCTCGGCCCCGCACGACCTGGCCAAGCGGCTGCGCAAGATCGTGGATTCGGAGTGCGCGGCGGAGCGGCTGGCCGTGCCGCACCTCTCCATCGAGCCGGGCCGGGCGATCGTCGGCCCGGCCGTGTTCACCCTCTACGAGGTGGGCACGGTCAAGGACGTCGATGGGATCCGGACGTATGTCAGCGTCGACGGTGGGATGAGCGACAACATCCGCACCGCGCTCTACGACGCCTCCTACTCGGCGACCCTGGCCTCGCGGGCGAGCGCCGCCGAGGCGATGCTCGCCCGCGTGGTGGGAAAGCATTGTGAGTCCGGGGACATCGTGGTGAAGGATGAATTTCTGCCCGCCGACGTGCAGCCCGGAGATCTTGTCGCGGTGCCCGGCACGGGCGCGTACTGCCGCAGCATGGCCAGCAACTACAACCACGTGCCCCGACCCCCGGTGGTCGCGGTGCGGGACGGCCAGGCCCGGCTGATCGTTCGACGGGAGACCGAAGAGGACCTGCTCGCTTTGGATGTGGGATGACGTCACCTGTGCGCCTCGCTCTGCTCGGCTGCGGCACCGTCGGCGCCGAGGTGGTCCGGCTGCTGCACGAGCAGTCGGCCGACCTCGCCGCCCGGATCGGCGCTCCGCTGGAGATCGCCGGCATCGCCGTACGCCGGATCGGGCGTGACCGCGGCGGCCTGCCGGTCGACCCGGCCCTGTTCACCACCGACGCGCTCGGGCTGATCAAGCGCGACGACGTCGACGTGGTGGTCGAGGTGATCGGTGGCATCGAGCCGGCGCGCAGCTGGCTGGTGGAGGCGCTGCGGGCCGGCAAGAGCGTGGTCACCGCCAACAAGGCGCTGCTCGCCGAGGACGGCGGAGCCCTGCACGACGCGGCGGCCGAGGGCGGCGGCGACCTCTACTACGAGGCCGCCGTGGCCGGCGCGATCCCGCTGCTGCGGCCGTTGCGCGAGTCGCTGCACGGGGACCGCATCACCCGGGTCACCGGCATCGTCAACGGCACCACCAACTTCATCCTCTCCGCCATGCACGCCAGCGGCGCCGGCTTCGCCGAGGCCCTGGAGGAGGCGACCGAGCTGGGGTACGCCGAGGCCGACCCGACCGCCGACGTGGAGGGCTTCGACGCCGCGGCCAAGGCGGCCATCCTCGCCTCGCTGGCCTTCCACAGCCGGGTCGGCGCGGCCGACGTGCACCGCGAGGGCATCACCGAGGTCACCGCCGCCGACGTGGCCAGCGCGAAGGCGATGGGCCACACGATCAAACTGCTCTGCATCGCGGCCCGGGGCGCGGACGGGCAGGGTCGGGAGGCGGTCAGCGTCCGGGTGCACCCGGCGATGATCCCGTTGACCCATCCGCTGGCCAGCGTCGGCGACGCGTTCAACGCGGTCTTCGTCGAGGCGGACGCGGCCGGGCAGTTGATGTTCTACGGGCGGGGCGCCGGTGGTGCGCCGACCGCCAGCGCGGTGCTCGGCGACGTGGTGGCGGTGGCCCGCAACCGGCTCGCCGGGGTCCGCGCGGCCAGCGAGTCCGCCTACGCCGACCTGCCGGTCCGGCCGATGGGGGAGGCGCTCACCCGCTACCACATCAGCCTCGACGTGGCCGACCGCCCCGGTGTGCTGGAGGCGGTGGCCGGCGTGTTCGCCCGGCACCACGTCTCCATCGCCACCGTGCGGCAGGGGCCGGCCGGCGGCGGCAACGACGGTGGTGGCAACGGCGGTGGCGGCGACGCGATCCTGGTGATCGTGACCCATGTGGCGCCGGACGCGGCGCTCGCGGCGACCGTCCGCGAGCTGCGCGGCCTGGACATCGTCCGCTCGGTGGCGAGCGTGCTGCGGGTCGAGGGCGGACTGTGATGAGCCGGAGCGGCAAGGAGAGCGACATGTGGCGGGGCCTGATCGACGCCTACCGGGACCGGCTGCCGGTCACCGATGCCACGCCCGTCGTCACGCTGCACGAGGGAAACACGCCGCTGCTGCCCGCGCCGGTGCTCTCCGCCCGGCTCGGCTGCGACGTGCACCTGAAGGTCGAGGGGGCGAACCCGACCGGCTCGTTCAAGGACCGGGGCATGACGATGGCCGTCTCCAAGGCGGTCGAGGCCGGCAACAAGGCCATCATCTGCGCCTCCACCGGCAACACCAGCGCCTCCGCCGCCGCGTACGCGGCCCGGGCCGGGGTGACCTGCGCGGTGCTGGTGCCGCAGGGCAAGATCGCGCTGGGCAAGCTGGCCCAGGCGCTGGTGCACGGGGCCCGGCTGCTCCAGGTCAACGGCAACTTCGACGACTGCCTGGCGCTGGCCGCCAAGCTCGCCCAGGACTACCCGGTGGCCCTGGTCAACTCGGTCAACATCGACCGGCTGCACGGCCAGAAGACCGCGGCGTTCGAGATCGTCGAGGCGCTCGGCGACGCGCCGGACATCCACTGCCTGCCGGTGGGCAACGCCGGCAACATCTCCGCCTACTGGATGGGTTACACCGAGGACCTGGCCGCCGGCAACGCCACCCGGACGCCGAAGATGTACGGCTTCCAGGCGGCCGGCGCCGCCCCGATCGTGACCGGGCAGGTGGTTCCCGAGCCCTCCACCATCGCCACCGCGATCCGGATCGGCAACCCGGCGAGCTGGACGAAGGCCCTGGACGCCCGGGACGCCTCGGGCGGCCTGATCGAGGCGGTCACCGACCGGGAGATCCTGGCGGCGTACCGGCTGCTGGCCCGGGAGGTCGGTGTCTTCGTGGAGCTGGGCAGCGCGGCCAGCGTCGCCGGCCTGCTCCAGCAGGCCGCCGCCGGCCGGGTGCCGGCCGGGTCACGGGTGGTCTGCACGGTCACCGGCCACGGCCTGAAGGACCCGGAGTGGGCCATCAGCACCGCCCCCGCCCCGATCACCATCGCCAACGACCCGCTCGCCGCCGCCCGCTCCCTCGACCTCGCCTGAGCCGGGGGCCGGACGCGGTCACGCGTCCGGTGGCGGCTGGTAGCGCAGTGCGCTTGCCTTGCCCCGGAATAGGGCGGAGGTAGCGGGTCGGGCAGACTGCTCCTACCCCCGTCGACCCTCTCCTCCAGGAGTGAGCCTCGCCGATGTCGCTGCTCGCCAGATTCAGCCTCGCCAACCGGGGGCTGGTAGCCCTCATCGCGGTGGTGACCACTGCGTTCGGCGCGTACGCCGTGCCGTCGCTGAAGCAGCAACTCCTGCCGTCGCTGGAGTTCCCCGCCGCGTTCATCGTGGCCTCGTACCCCGGCGCCGGGCCGGAGGTCGTCGAGTCCCAGGTGACCGAGCCGATCGAGAACAGCCTGCGGAGCATCCCCGCGCTCGACACGGTGATCTCGACCTCGCGGGAGGGCCTGACCACCATCCAGGTGCAGTACGAGTTCGGCACCGACCTGGACGACGTGGTCAGCAAGATGCAGACCGCGCTGAGCCGTACCCGGCTGCCCGAGGGCGTCGACCCGCAGGTCATCGCGGGCAGCACCGACGACCTGCCGGCCGTGGTGCTGGCCGCCACCGGCGGCGGCGACGAACGCGCCCTGGCCGGGAAGCTGCGCGACGTCGTGGTGCCGGAGCTGGCAGCGATCGAGGGGGTCCGGAGCGCCGAGCTGACCGGCGTCCGGAGCGACCTCGTGGTGATCACGCCGGATCCGGCGAAGCTGGCCAAGGCGAAGGTGCAGCCGACGGCGATCGGCACCGCGTTGAAGGCCAACGGTGTGGCGGTGCCCGCCGGCGCCGTGCTGGACGGCGACCGGACGCTGCCGGTGCAGGTCGGCACTCCGCTGACCACCCTGGACGAGCTCCGCGGAGTCGTCGTGGCTCCGCCCGCCGGCAAGGCCGGGCCGGTCCGCCTCGGCGATGTCGCCACCGTCGAGGAGCAGCTCGCCCCGGCGACCGCGATCACCCGTACCAACGGGCTGGAGAGCCTGGGCATCGCGGTCACCGCGGATCCGGGCGGCAACGCGGTGGAGATCTCGCATGCGGTCCGTGACCGGCTCGCCGACCTGCGGGCCACCACCGGGGCCGAGTTGACCGTCGTGCTCGACCAGGCCCCGTTCGTGGAGAAGTCCATCGCGACGCTGAGCACCGAGGGCCTGCTGGGCCTGATCATGGCCGTGGTGGTCATCCTGGTGTTCCTGCTGTCGGTGCGCTCCACGGTGGTCACCGCGGTCTCCATCCCGCTGTCGGTGGTGGTCGCGCTGCTCGCGCTCTGGATCGGCGACTACTCGCTCAACCTGCTCACCCTGGGCGCGTTGACGGTCGCCGTGGGCCGGGTGGTGGACGACTCGATCGTGGTGCTGGAAAACATCAAGCGCCACCTGACGTACGGCGAGCCGAAGCGCGTGGCGATCCTCACCGCCGTCCGTGAGGTGGCCGGGGCGGTCACCGCCTCCACGCTGACCACGGTGGCGGTCTTCGCCCCGATCGCGCTGGTCGGCGGCTTCGTCGGGCAGCTGTTCGCGCCGTTCGCGATCACGGTCACCGTGGCGCTGCTCGCCTCGCTGCTGGTCTCGCTGACGGTGGTCCCGGTGCTCGCGTACTGGTTCCTCAAGCCGGTGGCGGGGGCCGACGGCGCCGCCATCCGCCAGGCCGCCGAGCAGCGGGAGCTGCGCAGCCCGTTGCAGCGGGCGTACCTGCCGGTCATCCGGTTCGCCACCGGCCGGCGGGCCTACCGCTGGGCCACCCTGGCGGCGGGCCTGCTGGTGCTGCTCGGCACCTTCGGCCTGGCCCGCCAGCTGGAGACCAACTTCCTGGACGACTCCGGCCAGGACACCCTCAACATCCGGCAGGAGCTGCCGGTGGGCACCGGGCTGGCCGGCACCGACGCGGCGGCCCGCGAGGTCGAGTCGGTGCTGGCCAGCACGCCGGGCGTCGAGTCGTACCAGGTCACCGCGGGGGGCGGGAACACGCCCTGGGCCGGCGCCGCCAGCAACAACGTGGCCAGCTTCGCGCTGCGGCTCGGCGGCGACACCGACGCCAAGCAGATGCGCGGCATCCTGCGGGAGCGCTTCGCGGTGCTCGGCCCGGCGGCCGGCGAGATCACCTTCCCGGCCGGGCAGGGCGGCGCCTCCGCCAACGAGCTGGCCGTGGTGGTCCGGGCCGCCGACCCGGAGGTGCTGGCACGGGCCGCCGAGCAGGCCGAGGCGGCGTTGGCCGGCATCCGGGGCGTCGAGGACGTCTCGACCACGCTCGCCGACCGGGTGCCGCGCGTCGACGTGACCGTCGACCGGGTCGCCGCCAGCCGGGCCGGGCTCACCGAGGCCGCGGTCGGCCAGCTGGTCGCGCAGGCGTTCCGCGGCACGCCACTCGGCCAGGTGAGCCTCGATGGCGGTACCCGGGACGTGGTGTTGCGGCTGTCGGCGCAGCCGCCGGTGACGGTGGAGGAGCTGAAGGCGCTGCGGGTCGGCGCGGTGAAGCTGGACGACATCGCCGACATCACGCAGGCCGAGGGGCCGCAGCAGGTGCGGCGGATCGACGGCGAACGCAGCGTCTCGGTGACCGGCACGGTGACCGGCTCCGACCTCGGCGCGATCAGCACGGAGTTGCAGAGCCGGCTCGACGCGATCGACGTGCCGGGGGCCACGTTCACCCTCGGCGGGGTCAGCGCCGAGCAGCAGGAGACCTTCGCCGACCTGGGCCTGGCGGTGCTGGCCGCGATCGCGATCGTGTTCCTGATCATGATGGCCACGTTCCGCAGCGTGGTGCAGGCGCTGATCCTGCTGGTCTCCATCCCGTTCGCGGCCACCGGCGCGGTCGCCCTGCTGCTGCTCAGCGGCACCGCGTTGAGCGTGCCGGCGCTGATCGGCGTGCTCATGCTGGTCGGCATCGTGGTGACCAACGCCATCGTGCTGCTGGACCTGGTCAACCAGTACCGGGCCCAGGGGCTCGGCGTCCGGGAGGCGGTGGTCGAGGGCGGACGCCACCGGCTGCGGCCGATCCTGATGACCGCGATCGCCACCATCTTCGCGCTGACGCCGATGGCCTTCGGGTTCACCGGCGAGGGCGGCTTCATCTCCCGGCCGCTGGCCATCGTGGTGATCGGTGGCCTGCTCAGCTCCACCCTGCTCACGCTGGTCCTGGTGCCCACGCTCTACGCGATGGTGGAGGACACCAAGGACTCGCTGCGGGCCTGGCGCCGGGGGCGGTCCGGCGAACCCGCTGGCGGGCAGCCGGGAGCGGAGACCGACGCGGCGAGTGCCGAGCCGGTCGCCGCCGAGCGGGCTGCGCTGGGCAACCCGGCGACGGAGGAGCGGAAGCCGCAGAGCCGGCCGGTGCCGGCGGCGCCCTCGGGCGCGCTGATCGAGAACACCGACCAGTTCGAGGTGCTCCGGCTGCCGAAGAGCCGTAACTCACCCTTCCCCTCCAGCGAATAGCCAGCAGTGTAAGGAAGGGCCCCCTGTTAACGCCTGCGGTATAGCAGGGGGCCCCTCTTAACATGATCAACGCGGCGGCGCGATCAACGCGATGCCGCGGTGATCGCGACGAGCCGTCGCGCGGCTGCTGGGGGCGCTGTCCGCGCTGCGACTCAACCGTTGACGGGGTCCGGGTAGGGTCCGCTCCGTGGCGTCCACCCTCTCGGTCCTCACCCGCAACCGGAACTTCCGGAATCTCTTCCTGGCCGAGCTGGTGGTCTTCGGCGCCGACTGGTTCGTCATGGTGCCGCTGCTCGTGTTGCTGCCGAAGCTGACCGGCAGCGGGGTGTGGGGCGCCCTGGTGCTCGCCGTGGACACCGGCATCGTGGCGTTGCTGCTGCCGTACACCGGCACCATCGCGGACCGGTTCGACCGGCGCAAGATCATGATCGTCGCGAACGTCGCCGCGCTCGTCGGCGTCCTGCTGCTGCTCGGCGTACGCAGCGCCGGCACGGCCTGGCTGGCGATGCTCGGCATCGGCGTGGTCGCGGTGGCCAAGGCGTTTTACTCGCCGGCGGCGCAGGCCGCCCTGCCGAACGTGCTCGACCCGGAGGAGCTGGCCGCGGGCAACGCGGTGGCCGGGTCGGCCTGGGGCACCATGACCGTCGTCGGCGCGTCCCTCGGCGGCGTGCTCAGCGCGGTCGCCGGGCCGTACGTCTGCTTCTGGGCGGGCGCGGTCGGCCTGGTGGTCGCCGCGGGCCTGGCCGCGCTCATCCGCCGGCCGTTGCAGGCCCCGCGCGAGCAGGACGCGGGACCCCCGCAGACCTGGGCGGCCATCCGCGAGGCGCTCGGCTACATCGGGCACCGTCCGCGGGTGCTGGCCCTGGTGACGGTGAAGTCGGCGGTCGGCCTGGGCAACGGGGTGCTGACCGTCTTCCCGCTGCTCGCCGGGGTGTACGCGGTCGGCCCGGTGGGTGCCGGCCTGCTCTTCGCGGTACGCGGCGCGGGCGCGCTGGTCGGCCCGATCCTGATGCGCCGGGTGCTGACCAACCGGGCCTGGCTGCTGCCGGGGTTGGCACTGTCCATGTCGGCCTACGGGTTGGCCTACCTCGGCACGTCGGTGGTGTCCTGGTTCCCGCTGGTGCTGGTGCTGGTCTTCGTGGCGCACTTCGCCGGCGGCAGCAACTGGGTGATGTCGAACTTCGCGTTGCAGGGCGAGGTGCCGGATCGGCTGCGCGGCCGGGTCTTCGCCACCGACATGATGCTGGCCACCCTGGCGATCTCGGTCAGCCAGCTCGTGGTGGCGGCGGTGGTGGACGTGGTGGACGTGCGGGTGGTGCTGGCCGGCTGCGGCCTGGTCACCCTCACCTATGCGGTCGGCTGGCGGATCGCCACCCGGCGGCTCTCGCTCACCACGCCGGTCGCCGCGCCGCAGGACACCAGGGTCCCGTAGCCGCCCATCCGGTGGCCCCGGGTCGTCCCGGGCAACGGGCGGTGGTCCTAGCATGGTTGGGTGCCGACCACATTCGCCGCCGGCCCGGTCCGGGTCCGGGTCCCCGCCACCAGCGCGAACCTTGGGCCGGGCTTCGACGCCCTGGGGCTCGCCCTCGCGCTCCACGACGACGTGGCCGCCGAGGTGACCTCCGGCGGCGTCACGGTGTCGGTGACCGGGGAGGGCGCCGGCGACCTGCCGGTCGACGACGAACACCTGGTGGTACGCACCATGCGGGCGGCCTTCGACGCGCTCGGCGGACAGCCGCCGGGGCTGGCGGTGGCGTGCCTGAACCGCATCCCGCAGGCTCGCGGGCTCGGCTCCTCCTCGGCGGCGATCGTGGCCGGGGTGCTGCTGGCCCGGGCCCTGGTCACGGAGGGGGAACGCCAACTCGACGACCAGGCCGCGCTCCGCCTGGCCGCCGAGATCGAGGGGCATCCGGACAATGTCGCGCCCTGCCTGCTCGGCGGTTTCACGGTGGCCTGGACGGAACCGTCCGGCGCGCGGGCGGTGTCGCTGCCGGTGGCCGACGGGGTACGCCCGACCGTCTTCGTGCCCGCCGAGCGTGGCCTGACCGCCTCCGCCCGCGCGGCGCTGCCGGCGAGCGTGCCGCACGGCGACGCCGCGTTCAACGCCGGCCGGTCGGCGTTGCTGGTGTACGCGTTGACCACGCAGCCGGCCCTGCTGCTGCCGGCCACCGTCGACCGGCTGCACCAGGGCTACCGCGCGTCATCGATGCCGGGCGCGGCAGCACTGGTCGACGCGGCCCGTGAGGCCGGTGTGGCGGCCGTGGTCAGTGGGGCCGGTCCCACCGTGCTCGCCCTGTCTGACCTGCCCGAAGGCTTCGACGCGGGAACAGATTGGCAAGTTCTGCAGTTGCCGATAGACGTGCGCGGCGCACAGGTCGGGCGGGGTAGACTAGGACACGCGGAGCGGGACCCTGTTGCCGCAGGTCGGAAGAGTTGATTACGCTCTAGACTTAGCACAGCCGCGAAGCATGCGATCTCCTGCGGGTCGGCGCACCCCCGAAGCTCTCGGCGGTAAGCCCGTCACCCCTGCCTAGGCCCACGCCGCACCGCAGTCTTCACCGGTCGCCGCAGGCGGCGAAACCCGCTCACCGGCTTCATGGTGGGTCGGGCGACCGTCCGGCTGCTGTGTTACAGACTCCCGCAAAGCGTCATGCGAGGCGGGTGCACCGAGGCCGCCCGGCCACCTGTTTGTCGATTCCGGGCAGTCCCGGCCTATCGAGGGAAGGAATCCATTGAGCGACACCACCGACGTGACGTCGGATGTTTCCAACGTCGCTGGCGATGCCACCACCGCTGCCCCTGCTCGCCGCCGGCGTAGCGGCACGGGCCTGTCGGCGATGCTGTTGCCGGAGCTGCAGAGCCTGGCCGCGTCGCTCGGCATCTCGGGCACGGCTCGCATGCGCAAGGGCGAGCTGATCAGCGCGATCACCGAGCGGCAGGGCGGCGCTGCCGGGGCCCCTCGACCACGGGCCGAGGTCGCGGCGGCCGCCGCTCCGGTCCGCGAGGAGGTCCACGCGGAGGTACGCGAGGCGGCTGAGCGGCCGGAGGCCGAGCGGCGTGGCGCCGAGCAACCGGCGGCCAGCGTCGAGGCCGAGGGCCGTAGCCGGACCCGGCGCAGCCGGACCGCCGTGGCGGAGCCCCGGGCCGAGGAGGCTGCCGCCGATGCCGGCGAGCGGGCCGAGGGCCGGGCCGGCCGTGACCGCGGTGAGCGTGCCGAGCGGTCTGAGCGCGCCGAGCGTGCCGACCGGTCCGAGCGCGGTGACCGTGGTGAGCGCGGGCAGCGTGCCGAGCGGGACAACAACAACGACGAGGACGAGGGCGAGGGCGGTGGCCGGCGCGGCCGGCGCAGCCGCTTCCGGGACCGCCGGCGGGGCCGCGGCGAGCGCGGCGAGTCCGGTGGCGACGGCGGCCGCGAGCCGCAGGTCGGCGAGGACGACGTGCTCGTCCCGGTGGCCGGCATCGTCGACGTGCTCGACAACTACGCCTTCGTCCGGACCACCGGCTACCTGGCCGGCCCGAACGACGTCTACGTGTCGATGTCCCAGATCAAGAAGTACGGCCTGCGGCGCGGTGACGCGATCACCGGCGCGGTACGGGCGGCCCGCGACGGCGAGCAGCGGCGCGACAAGTACAACCCGCTGGTCCGGCTGGACACCATCAACGGGATGGAGCCGGACGAGGCCAAGCGGCGGCCGGAGTTCTACAAGCTCACCCCGCTGTACCCGCAGGACCGGCTGCGGCTGGAGACCGAGCCGCACATCCTGACCACCCGGGTGATCGACCTGGTCATGCCGATCGGCAAGGGCCAGCGGGCGCTGATCGTCTCGCCGCCGAAGGCCGGTAAGACGATGGTGCTGCAGGCGATCGCGAACGCGATCACCCACAACAACCCGGAGTGCCACCTGATGGTGGTGCTGGTCGACGAGCGACCCGAAGAGGTCACCGACATGCAGCGTTCGGTGAAGGGCGAGGTCGTCGCGGCCACCTTCGACCGTCCGCCGCAGGACCACACCACCGTCGCCGAGCTGGCGATCGAGCGGGCCAAGCGCCTGGTCGAGCTGGGCCACGACGTGGTCGTGCTGCTGGACTCGGTGACCCGGCTGGGCCGGTCGTACAACCTGGCGGCGCCGGCCAGCGGCCGGATCATGTCGGGTGGTATCGACTCCACCGCGCTCTACCCGCCGAAGCGCTTCCTCGGCGCGGCCCGCAACATCGAGAACGGCGGCTCGCTGACCATCCTCGCCACCGCCCTGGTGGAGACCGGTTCCATGGCGGACACGGTCATCTTCGAGGAGTTCAAGGGCACCGGTAACGCGGAGCTGAAGCTGGACCGGAAGATCGCCGACAAGCGGACCTTCCCGGCCATCGACATCCACCCGTCCGGCACGCGCAAGGAGGAGATCCTGCTCGCGCCGGAGGAGCTGGCCATCGTGCACAAGCTCCGCAAGGTGCTGCACTCGCTGGACTCGCAGGCGGCGCTCGACCTGCTGCTGGACCGGCTCAAGCAGTCCCGGACCAACATCGAGTTCCTGATGCAGATCGCCAAGTCGACGCCGGGGGAGTGACCTCCTCCGACGCATGAGGAAGGGGGCGTGGCCGGACCGGTCATGCCCCCTTCCTCATGCCGGCAGGGCGCGTAGGAATGCTGGTCGCCGCCGCGGGGAATGCTCAGGGACCGGTCGGCGTTGAGCTGGCCGACCAGCCGACGCGGCCCGAATTCCGGGTCGGCTGACGCCCATGGCAGACTGGTCAGTCGGCCACCGGTTCCGGTTCACGCCCTCAACCGGCGCGCAGCACGCGACGGGGGCGACCCGGCGACCATCCACGAAAGGACCGAGGCGACATGAAGCCCAACATTCACCCGGAGTACGTGAGCACCGACGTCACCTGCTCCTGCGGTAACACCTTCACCACCCGCAGCACCGCCAAGGGCGGCTCGATCCACGTCGAGACCTGTAGCGCCTGCCACCCGTTCTACACCGGCAAGCAGCGCGTCCTGGACACCGCCGGCCGGGTTGCCAAGTTCCAGCAGAAGTACGCCAAGGTTCAGGCCAAGAAGGCCAAGTAGCTCCCCGTTCGACGCCCGCGTCCGGTTTCCGCCGGGCGCGGGCGTCGTCCGTCTGTCCCGGTCTCCGCCGCCCAAGGAGCGATCCCCAGCATGAGCAGTGAGCGCCTGGCCGCCCTTCTCGACGAGTACGCCGAGCTGGAGAAGCGGCTGGCCGACCCCGCCATCCACGCCGACCAGGGCACCGCCCGCCGGGTCGGTCGCCGGTACGCCGAACTGGTCCCGCTGCACAGGGCCGCCGGCGAGCTGGCGCAGGCCCGGGCGGATCTGGCCGCCGCGCGGGAGCTGGTCGCCGAGGACGCGTCCTTCGCGGCCGAGGCCGAGTCGATCGCGGCGACGCTGCCGGGGCTGGAGGAACGGCTGGCCGAGCTGCTCATCCCGCGCGATCCGCACGACGCCAAGGACGTCATCGTCGAGATCAAGGCCGGCGAGGGCGGCGAGGAGTCCGCGCTCTTCGCGGGCGACCTGCTGCGCATGTACACCCGGTACGCGGAGCGGCGCGGCTGGCTCACCGAGGTGATCGACGCCCAGGAGTCGGAGCTCGGCGGGGTGAAGGACGTCTCGCTGGCGATCAAGACCAAGGGGGTGCCCGAGGGCGGCAACGGCGTCTGGTCCCGGCTGAAGTGGGAGGGCGGCGTGCACCGGGTGCAGCGGGTCCCGGTCACCGAGTCGCAGGGGCGCATCCACACCAGTGCCGCCGGGGTGCTGGTGCTGCCCGAGGCCGAGGAGGTCGACGTCGTCGTCGACCCCAACGAGCTGCGGATCGACGTGTTTCGCTCGTCCGGCCCCGGCGGCCAGTCGGTGAACACCACCGACTCGGCGGTCCGGATCACCCACCTGCCGACCGGCATCGTGGTCTCCTGCCAGAACGAGAAGTCCCAGTTGCAGAACCGCGAGCAGGCCATGCGGATCATGCGCGCCCGGTTGCTCGCCGCCGCCCAGGAGCAGGCCGACGCGGCGGCCTCGGACGCCCGCAAGGCCCAGGTCCGCACGGTGGACCGGTCCGAGCGGATCCGCACGTACAACTTCCCGCAGAACCGAATTACCGACCACCGGATCGGGTACACCGCGTACAACCTGGACCTGGCGCTCGCCGGCGACCTGGACGGCGTGCTCGACGCGCTCGGCGAGGCCGACCGGGCCGCCCGCCTGGCCGGCGAACCGGAGTTGGTCCGCCGCTGACGCGTCAGGCGGTCCGCGGGCGGGCCTTGGCCCGCAGCATCTCGCGGTCGGCGGCCTCGAAGGCCGCGCCGAGCGCGTCCCGCTGGCCCGGGCCGGCGACGCCCACCTCGGCGAAGCCGATGCTGACGCCGACCGGGGTGCCGGGGACGAGGGATTCCCAGTCCTCGCTACGCACGGCGGCGTCGATGCGTCGGGCCACCTCGGCCGCCTCGGCCATTCCCGCCCCGGGCAGCACCACCACGAACTCGTCGCCGCCGTAGCGGGCCACGAAGTCGCCCCGCCGCATCACCCGGTTGATCACTCCGGCGACCCGCTGGAGGACCAGGTCACCCGAGTGGTGCCCGTGGTGGGTGTTGACCGCCTTGAAGCCGTCCAGGTCGCAGACGCCGATCACCACGCGCTCGCCCCGGGAGACGACCGCCGCGATGTAGCGCTCCAGCCGGCGCCGGTTCGGCAGCCCGGTCAACGGGTCGGTCAGCGCCTCGCCCTCGTACCGGGCCGCCTCGCGGCGCATCTCCTCGTGGTCGATGCGGGCGGCGATGCCGTCGATGTAGACGTCGCGGAGCCGGTCGTGACGCTGGGCGGCGAGCCGGAAGGCCAACCGGTCGGCCCGGTGCGCCGCGGCGTGCTCGCCCGCCCGGGCCAGGGCCATGCTGCGCAGCCGGGCCGGCTCGGCCGCGCCGAGCGTCTCGGCGGAGACCTGGACGGCGTCCAGTCGGGTGACCGCCTCGATCGGCCGCCCGACGGCGATGGCCAGGCAGACCTGACCGAGTTGCCGCATGTCGCGGGCGCGGGCGCTGTCCGCGCCGTGCCCGAGCAGCCGGGCCGGATCCATGCCCGGAACGGCGGAGACGTCGTCGCCGAGCGCCGCCCGGCGGGCCGCCGCGTAACCGTAGGCGGCGAGGCTGCTCGGCCGCAGCCGGTCGGCGCGCCCGGCGGCCACGAACCGGTCGAGATCGGTCGCCACATCCCGCAGTACGCGCAGGCAGCCGTCGCTGTCGCCGGTATGGTCCAGAGCGACCGCGTTGCGCAGCCGGATCCCCGGGGCGGCGAACGTCTCCTCCGGGATCCCGGCACCGGTGCCGAGTTGCCGGGCGCGTTCGATCGCACCGAGGGCGTACCCGTGGAAGCTCAGGTAGGAGTAGGCCATGGCGAGGTCGTGCCAGCCCCAGGCGGTGTCCCGGTCCGGGTCCTCCACCGCGCCCAGCGCCCGCGCGGCCTTCACCAGGTGCGTGACGCAGCGGTCCAGCGCGCCCTGGTGGTGCGCGGCGAGCGCGGCCAGCGCGTTGAGGTGCCCGTGCAGGTAGGGCTCGGCGAGATCCCGTACGGCCGCGGAGGCCTCCTCGATGGCCCGGGTGTACTCGGCCGTCCGGCCGAGGTTGATCAGCGCGGAGAGCCGCTGCACCAGCGCGTCGGCCCGGGTGTGCGGATCCCGGGTGCTGCGCAGCACCCGCTCCAGAATGGTGTACGCCTCGGTCGAGCGGCTCATCTCCTGCAACGCCCGCGCCTTCGTCAGGGCGTCAACCTGGTCATCGACCCGGCCGAGCCAGCCCACCCGCGACCTCCCGTCGGTGTGCCGCCGGCTGCACCCGCTTATGCACGTGCACCGCGACGATTCATGATTATTGCGTGACGACCGTGCCGCAACACCCGTCCGAAGGGACGAGACGACACTCGCCCTCCGCCGTGCTGGCCCGGGCCACCCGTATGCTCGCCGCCGCCGGTGTCGCCCCGGCCCGGGCCGAGGCGGAGCTGTTGGCCGCGTACGTGCTGGTGGTGCCGCGTGGGCGGCTGGCCCTCGCCGACGGGTTCACCGATGGTCAGCTCGCCCGTTTCGAGGCGTTGGTGGCCCGGCGGTCCCGGCGCGAGCCGTTGCAGCATCTCACCGGCAGCGCCGGATTCCGGCATCTGGAGCTGGCCGTCGGGCCGGGTGTCTTCGTGCCGCGCCCGGAGACCGAGCTGCTCGCCGGCTGGGGCATCGAACAGGCCCGAGCCGTCGTGCCGGCCCGATCCGGCGGGCCGCGCACCGGGCCGCTGGTGGTGGATCTCTGCAGCGGCTCCGGGGCGATCGCGCTGTCGGTGGCCCAGGAGGTGCCGGCGGCCCGGGTGGTGGCGGTGGAACGCTCGCCGGCCGCGCTCGGCTGGTTGCGCCGCAACGCGGCGGACCGGGCCGCCGCCGGAGACCGGCCGATCGAGGTGGTCGAGGCGGACGTGACCGATCCCGGTCTGCTGGACGAGCTGACCGGCCGGGTCGACGTGCTGCTCTGCAACCCGCCGTACGTCCCGCAGGAGGTCGCCGTGCCGCCGGAGGTCGCCGGTCACGATCCGGCGGAGGCGGTGTTCGGCGGGGCCGACGGCCTGGCCGTGCTCCGGCCGGTGATCGACCGCGCGGCGGCCCTGTTGCGTCCCCTCGGCGTCCTCGGCGTCGAGCATGACGACACGCACGGCGCTGCCGTCCCGGGCCTGCTCGCCGCGGACGGCCGGTACGCGGCGGTCGCCGGGCACCACGACCTCGTCGGGCGGCCCCGCTTCGCCACGGCGTCGCGCCGGGCGGACCACCCGCAACCAGGCGGCGCCGTCACGTGGCAGACTGGCTCCTCGTGATGCTCTACGACTGCCGGTCGCTCGCCGACCGGGACCGCGGCATCGCTGCGGCCATCGAGGCGGTTCGCAACGGCGAACTGGTCGTCCTGCCGACCGACACGGTCTACGGGATCGGCGCGGACGCGTTCACGCCGTACGCGGTCAAGGCGCTGCTGGACGCCAAGGACGTGCCACACACGCCGCCGCCGGTGCTGATCGGCTCCCGGCACACCCTCGACGGCCTGGTCTACACGTTGCCCTCCACGGCGCGGGATCTGGTCGAGGCGTTCTGGCCGGGCGCGTTGACCATCCTGGTGCAGCACTCGGCGAGCCTGCGGTGGGATCTCGGCGACGACAGCGGCACGGTGGCGGTGCGGATGCCGCTGCACCCGGTGGCGCTGGAGGTGCTGCGGGAGACCGGCCCGATGGCGGTCGCCGCGGCCAACAAGGCCGGCCAGCCGGCCGCGCTCACCGCCGAGGAGGCGCGTGACCAGCTGGCCTACTCGGTGCGCGCCTACCTGGAGGCCGGGCCGGCGGTGGATCCGGTGCCGAGCACGATCGTGGACCTGACCGGCGAGGTGCCGGTGCTCGTCCGGGAGGGGGCGATCACCCTGGACCGGCTCCGCGAGGTGGTGCCGGACCTGCGCGAGAGCCAGGTGGCGTAGGTGCCGCCGTTCACCGTCCTGCACGTCTGCATGGGAAACATCTGCCGCTCGCCGATGGCCGAGCGGCTGCTTCGCCTCGCGGTGGCGGAGCGGCTGGCCCGGCGCGACCTGGACCGGGGCCGCGCCGAGGAGTTGCTGCACAGCCACAGCGCCGGCACCGGCGGCTGGCACGCCGGTGAGGAGATGAACCCGCCGGCCGCCCGCCAGGTGACCACCCGGGGCGGCAGCGTCGCCGGCTTCGCCGCGCGCAAGCTGCGTTCCGACCACATCGACGCGGCCGACCTGGTCCTCACCGCCACCGCCGACCAGCAGGAGTACGTGGTGGCGCTGCGTCCCGACGCCGGGTCCCGCACCTTCGTGCTGGGCGAGTTCAGCCGGCTGCTGGCCGCCCTGGACCAGGCCGCGCTGCCACCCGCCGAGGCGACCCCGGAGGCGTTCCACGCCCGCGGCGTGGCGCTGGTCGAGGCGGCGCACGCGGCCCGCCAGGGCAGCACCCCGCTGCCCACCGACGATCTCGACGACCCGTGGGGGCGCGGCGACCAGTGTTTCAGCCGGGTGGCCGACGAGATCGAGGAGACGGTTCACCCGCTCGCCGCGATCCTGCTGCCCTGACCGTCGGTCGGGTCGCGGCCGGGGCACCCACCCGTGCGAATTTCCTCCGGGTATGAGGGAAAGCGCGGCATAAAATCCGATTAGGGTCATTCTGAGAGGGTCCTGCCGGCTCCTGCGGGGAGAGCTGATGACCCGGGCGTTCCTGCCGAAAGTGTTCACCGTCCTGCTGTCCGGCCTGCTGGCCGGCCTGGTGCTGGCGGCGGCGGCGCTGCCGGCCGCGCTGGTCTTCGGCATCGGCTTCGCGGCGCTCTCCGGGCCGTACACGGAGCTGCCCAGCGCACTGCGGACACCACCGACGGCCCAGCGGTCCAACCTGTACGCCAACGACGGCGCCACCCTGATCACGTCCTTCTACCAGGAGGACCGGGTGGACGTGCCGCTGGACGAGGTGGCGCCGGTGATGCGCCAGGCGATCATCGCCGCCGAGGACGTCCGGTTCCACGAACACCGGGGGGTGGACCTGCGGGGGGCGGTGCGGGCCTTCGCCGTCAACCAGGGGGCCGGCGCCACCCGACAGGGCGCGTCCACGCTGACCATGCAGTACGTCCGCAACGTGCTGAGCACCGACCCCCGGCTGAGCGAGACGCAGCGCGCCGCGGCCACCGAGGTGAGCCCGGCCCGCAAGATCCAGGAGATCCGCTACGCGCTGGCGCTGGAGCGGGAGCTGACCAAGGACCAGATCCTGACCCGGTACCTCAACATCGCCTACTTCGGGGCCGGGGCGTACGGCATCGCCGCCGCCAGCAAGCGCTACTTCTCCACCTCCCCGGCGGAGCTCACGCTGGCTGAGGCGGCGCTGCTGGCCGGGCTGGTCCGCTCCCCGGACACCGACGACCCGATCAACGGGGATGCGGACGCCGCCACGGCCCGCCGCGCGTACGTGCTGGACCGGATGGTCGAGGCGGGCCAGGTCGCCCCGGAGGCGGCGACCGCCGCCAGGGCCGAGCCGCTGAACCTGCGTCCCCGCGAGACCCCGAACGACTGCACGGCGGTGCCCGAGAACCGCAACGACTGGGGCTTCTTCTGCGACTGGTTCACCCGCTGGTGGAACGACCAGCGGGCGTTCGGCGGCAGCGTCGACGAACGGCAGCGTGCCCTGCGCCGGGGCGGCTTCAGCATCGTCACCTCGCTCGACCCGGCGGTGCAGCAGGCCACCACCGAGCAGGTCCGGCGGATCTACCCCGTCGAGAGCCGGTACGCGGCGCCGACCGCCGTGGTCCAGCCGGGCACCGGCCGGGTCCTCGCCATGGCGGTCAACCGCGTCTACAGCGTGGCGGCCAACCCGCCGCGGCAGAAGAACCATCCGAACACCGTCAACCAGCTGATCGCCGGGGGCGGCACGATCGTCGGGTATCAGGCCGGCTCCACCTTCAAGCTCTTCGCCATGCTGGCCGCCCTGGAATCCGGGCTGCCGCTGCGCACCGAGTTCGACGCTCCGTCGCGGATCGTCACCGACTACAAGGTCAGTGGGGACGCGAGCTGCGGCGGCTACTGGTGCCCGGAGAACGCCAGCTCGTCGATGAGCGGCGAGCACGACATGTGGACGGCGTTCGGCCGCTCGGTCAACACGTACTTCGTCTGGCTGACCGAGCGGGTCGGCGCGGACCGGGTGGTCGAGATGGCCGAGCGGCTCGGCATCGTGCTGCGGGCCGAGGACGACGCGCGGCTGGCCCGACACGGCGCTCGGCAGTGGGGCCCGTTCACCCTGGGCGTGGCCGCCACCACCCCGCTGGACCTGGCCGGCGCGTACGCCACGGTGGCGGCCGAGGGGACGTGGTGCGCGCCCACCCCGATCATCTCGATCGTCGACGCCGCCGGACGGCGGGTGACCGCCGGGCAGCCGGACTGCCGGCAGGTGCTCGACGTGGACGTGGCCCGCGCGGCGGCGGACGCGGCCCGCTGCCCGGTCGGCGACCAGTCCATGTACCACGCCTGCGACGGTGGTACGGCAACCCGCTTGCGCGACCAGCTCCGCCGGCCGGTGGCCGGCAAGACCGGCAGCTCCGACCGGTACGCCACGGAGACCGTGGTGGCCTTCACCCCGCAACTGGCGGTGGCCATGATGGCGGCCAATCCCGACGAGCCGCAGGACCCGGTCGGCGCGAAGGTGCAGGAGAAGATGGTGGAGGCGGTCGGGGAGACCCTCGCGTTCGCCCTGCGTGACCTGCCGGCGCGCGACTTCGTGCCGCCCAGCGATCGGACCGCGTGGCGGGCCACCGGGGAACGCTCCAGCAACTAGGCCCGCGTTGACGGGGTCGCCGCGGCGACCCGCTCGGCGCCCTCGGCGATGTTGCGGGCCATCCCGCCGAAGACCAGGGCGTGGAACGGCGCCACCGCGGTCCAGTACGCGTGCCCGGCCAGGCCCCGGGGCAGGAACACCGCCCGCTGCCGGTACCGGACCTGCCCGGTGTCGTCGTGCTGCACCCGCATCTCCAGCCAGGCCCGGCCGGGCAGCCGCATCTCGGCCCGCAGCCGCAGCAGCTCACCCGGCACGATCTCCTCCACCCGCCAGAAGTCCAGCGCCTCGCCCACCCGAAGGTGGTGCGGGTGGCGTCGGCCCCGGCGCAGCCCCACCCCGCCGACCAGCTGGTCCAGCCAGCCGCGCACCGACCAGGCCAGCGGGAACGAGTACCAGCCGTGCTCGCCACCGACCCCCTCGATCACCTGCCACAACGTCTCCGGCGACGCCGCCACCGCACGTTCCCGCAGGTCGGTGTAGGCGGTGCCACCGCTCCAGTCGGGATCGCTGGGCAGCGGCTCGGCGGGCGCGTCCGGGCCGGCCGCGGTCGACCAGCAGGTCTCCACCTCCGCGTCGCGCACCCGGGCCAGGGCCCGCTCGACCGCCTGGTCGAAGCCGATCAGCCCGCCCGGCGGGTCCGGCAGGTACGCCGCGATGTCGTGTTCGTGGGCCACCGCCTCGTGCACCAGGCTCGCCACCAGCGGCCGGGCGAGCGCGTTCGGCACCGGGGTGACCAGCCCGACCCAGTACGAGGAGAGCGCGGGCGTCAGCGGGCGGACCGGCAGGAGCAGCCGGCGGGACAGCCCGGCCACCCGGGCGTAGCGCTGCATCATCTCGCCGAAGGTGAGCACGTCCGGGCCGGCGATGTCGAAGCCGCGGTCGACCTCCGGCGGCAGGCCCGCGCAGCCGATCAGGTAGCGCAGCACGTCGTCGACCGCGATCGGCTGGATCCGGTTGGCGACCCAGCGCGGGGTGACCATCACCGGCAGCCGCTCGGTGAGGTAGCGCAGCATCTCGAACGACGCCGAGCCCGAGCCGATGATCACCGCCGCCCGGAGCACCACCGTCGGCACCCCGCTGTCCAGCAGGATCCGGCCGACCTCGCTGCGGGAGCGCAGGTGGGCCGAGGTGGCCTGGTCGCCGGCTGCCAGCTCCGGCCCGCCGAGGTAGACGATCCGGCGTACGCCCGCGGCGTGCGCCGCCGCCGCGAACGCCTTGGCGGCCTGCCGGTCGGCGGCCTCGAAGCCGGGCTGCCCGAGCGAGTGCACCAGGTAGTACGCCACGTCGACGTCGTCGAACGCCCCGGTCAGCGTCTCCGGCCGGCTCAGGTCGCCCTCGACCACCTCGACCCGGGCGGCCCACGGCACGTCACGCAGCCGCCCGGCCCGCCGGGCCAGGCAGCGCACCGTGTACCCCTCGGCCAGTAGGCGGGGCGCCAGCCGCCCACCGATGTATCCCGTCGCGCCGGTGACCAGGCATCTCACGGTCTCCAGTCTGAGGCCGCCTAGACTCTGGCGCTGTGGAGACCACGAAGGGCACCTTCTGGGGGCCGGATTTTGAGCAGCTCAGCACCGGCGACCCGGAGATCGCGGAGGTGGTGCTCGGCGAACTCGACCGGCTGCGTGGCGGCCTGCAACTGATCGCCAGCGAGAACCTCACCTCGCCGGCGGTGCTGGCCGCGCTCGGCTCGACGCTGACCAACAAGTACGCCGAGGGCTATCCGGGCCGGCGCTACTACGGCGGCTGCGCCCAGGTGGATCGGGCCGAGGAGATCGGCATCGAGCGGGCCAAGGATCTCTTCGGCGCCGAGCACGCCAACCTCCAGCCGCACTCCGGCGCGAGCGCCAACCTGGCCGCGTACGCCGCGCTGGTGCAGCCGGGCGACACCGTGCTGGCGATGGAGTTGCCGCACGGTGGGCACCTGACCCACGGCAGCCGGGTGAACTTCTCCGGCCGGTGGTTCCAGACCGTCGGGTACACCGTCCGGCGGGACACCGAGCTGATCGACTACGACGAGGTACGCGACCTGGCCCGTACCCACCGGCCCAAGATGATCATCTGTGGCGCGACGGCCTACCCGCGGCTGATCGACTTCGCGCGGTTCCGGGAGGTCGCCGACGAGGTGGGCGCGTACCTGATGGTGGACGCCGCGCACTTCATCGGGCTGGTCGCCGGGCGGGCGATCCCCTCCCCGGTGCCGTACGCCGACGTGGTCTGCGCCACCACCCACAAGGTGCTGCGCGGCCCGCGTGGCGGCATGATCCTCTGCCGCGAGTCGCTGGCCGAGCGGATCGACCGGGCGGTCTTCCCGTTCACCCAGGGCGGCCCGCTGATGCACGCGGTGGCGGCCAAGGCCGTCGCGTTGCGCGAGGCGGCGCAGCCGGAGTACCGGACGTACGCCGCGCAGGTGGTGGCCAACGCGCGGGCGCTCGCCGACGGGCTGGCGGCCGAGGGGATGCGCCCGGTCTCCGGCGGCACCGACACCCACCTGGCCCTGATCGACCTCCGCGACACCGGGGTGACCGGGGCCGAGGCGGAGGCCCGCTGCGACGCGGCGACCATCACGCTGAACAAGAACGCCATCCCGTACGACCCACAGAAGCCGATGGTCGCCTCGGGGATCCGGGTGGGCACGCCGAGCGTCACCACGCAGGGCCTGGGAGAGCCGCAGATGCGCCAGGTCGCGGAGCTGATCGGTCGGGCGGTGCGGACCGATCCGGCGGTCCCGGGCGGGGCCGACGAGCTGGCCCGGGTCGCCGCCGACGTGGCCGAGCTGGTCGCCGACTTCCCGGCGTACCCCCGATGACCGCGCCGCGTGCCGGTGAGCCCGGCGTATCCCCGATGTCCGCGCCGCGTGCCGGTGAGCCCGGCGCGATCCGGGCCCGGCTGCCGCACCTGCGCCTGCCGCTGCTCGCCTGCGCCGTGCTGGGCGCGGTCGGGATCCCCGCCGCCGCCCTGCTGCGCGGGCCGGCCGGCGCGGCCGGGGTGGCCGCCGGCATCGGCCTGGTGATCCTCAGCTATCTGATCTCCAGCCTCTCGGTGGCCTGGGCCGACGCCGTGCACCCGAGGCTGATCATGTCCGTGGGGCTGGTCACCTACGCCACGAAGATCGTCTTTTTGGGCGTGGTGATGGCCGCCGTGGCGGCCACCGGTTGGCCGGGATTGCCGGACCTGGGCGTGTCGATCATCGTGGCCGTGGTGGTATGGACCGGAGCCCACCTGACCTGGGCTTTACGCTCTCCGCTGCCCACCGTGGACCGCTCGCCGGAGCACTGACCGTACGGCTGGCGTTTCCCGGGCGTTTCATCCCCCTGTTCTGCTCGCCGGACAGGAGTAGGCTGACCCCCGGCTTGACGCGCCCGCACCCGCCGCCCGCACGCTGTTCGCAGTGTGGGGGGTGCCGCACACTCGCGAAACACCCGACTGATAGTGTTCGCCTCGTCATGGCCGACAACCCTCACCGCGGAAGCTCCGACGAGCACTCGTCGGAAGGCGTTGCCGGAGCCGTTCTTGGCTACCTGCTCGCCGGCATCGTGGTGTGGGGATTCCTCGGCTGGTTGGCGGAGGGATTCCTCGGTCTGCCGACCGGCGTCGGGATCGCCGTGGGCATGATGCTCGGCGCAGCCGGAGCGATCTACCTGATCATGAAGAGGCTCAGTGCCTGAGTGCCGGCACACGCGGGTCTGTCGAGTGCGGAGGATGACACGGTGAGTGGACAGCTTGTCGCCGCAGAGGGCCTTCCCTGGCCCCCGAGCGTCAACGATTTCTACCCGCCGGATCTGGCCGGCCCGTGGGTCACCAAGTTCACCCTCATGATCTGGCTGGCCGTCGGGCTCCTGATCATTTTCTTCATGGCCACCTACCGGAACCCGAAGCTCGTGCCGAGCAAGGGCCAGTGGTATGCGGAGTCCATCTACGGCCTGGTCCGGGACAACATCGCCCGTGAGCAGATGGGCAAGGACGGGATCCGCTTCGCGCCCTACTTCACCGTGCTGTTCTGCTTCATCCTGGTGACCAACCTCTTCGGCATCGTCCCCGGGTTGCAGATCTCACCGAACTCGCACATCGCCTTCCCGATCGTGCTAGCGCTGATCTCCTACGTGATGTACCTCTACATCGGCGTCCGCAAGCACGGCCTGGGCCAATACCTCAAGCAGAGCCTGATCCTGCCGGGCATCCCGTGGCCGATGCATTTTCTGCTGATTCCGATCGAGTTCCTCCAGACGTTCATCGTCCGGCCGGTCACGCTGGCGGTGCGACTCTTCGCGAACATGTTCGCCGGTCACCTGATCCTGCTGGTGTTCACCGTCGGCGGCTTCGTGATGCTCGCCTCGGACAATCTCTTCGTCCAGGTGTCGTCGCTCGCCGCGTTCGCGATGGCGATCCTGATGGCCTTCTTCGAGGTGCTGGTCGCGCTCCTGCAGGCCTACGTCTTCGTCACCCTGACCGCCAACTACATCGGCAGCTCGCTCGCCGCCGAGCACTGACCCACGTTGACTTCGGCGGGCCGCCCGGCCCGGCCAAGCTTCCGGTAAGACCGCGTACGCGTGAGATTCATGCGTCTACTAGGAGGAATACCCGCAATGACTGTTATTGCCGAAGTGGCCGGCAACGTCAACACCATCGGCTACGGCCTCGCCGCCATCGGCCCCGGTATCGGTGTCGCCCTGGTTTTCGCGGCCTACATCCAGGCCAGCGCCCGGCAGCCGGAGTCCGCCGGCTACAACCGCACCTGGCTGGTCCTGGGCTTCGCGCTGGTCGAGGCGCTCGCGCTGTTCGGCCTGGTGCTCGCCTTCGCCGTCAGCTGACCGTCCGTTAGTCGACCCGGAGGTCTGACATGTATCTCGCCGCTGAAGGCGTGGAGCACCACCCGCTCGTGCCGATCTGGCAGGAGCTCGTCATCGGGTCGATCGCCTTCGCCCTGCTCTGCTTCGTCCTGATGAAGTTCGTCCTGCCGCGCATGGAGGCGATGTACCAGGCGCGGGTCGACGCGATCGAGGGCGGCCTCAAACGTGCCGAGGCGGCCCAGGCCGAGGCCAACCAGCTGCTGGAGCAGTACCGGGCCCAGCTCGCCGAGGTGCGTACCGAGGCGGCCCGGATCCGGGACGACGCCCGGGCCGACGCCGAGTCGATCCGCACCGACATCCTGGCCAAGGCCCGGGAGGAGTCCGACCGGATCATCGCCGCCGGCCGGGATTCGCTGGCCGTGGAGCGGCAGACCATCGTGCGCGAGCTGCGCGCGGAGGTCGGCGGCCTCGCGGTCGACCTGGCCAGCCGGATCGTCGGCGAGTCGCTCGCCGACGAGGCCCGCCGCAAGGGCACCGTCGAGCGGTTCCTCACCGGTCTTGAGAGCGCGGGGGCCCGCTGATGCAGGCCGCCAGCCGGGAGTCCTACAGCGCTGTCGTCCAGCGGCTGGAGGAGTACGTCCGGGGCGCCGAGTCGTCGGCGGTCGCCACCACCGGCGCCGAACTGCTCGCCGTGGCGGATCTGCTGCGGCGTGAGGTCCGGCTGCGCCGGGCGCTCTCCGACCCGGCCCGGGACGGCGCGGACCGGACCGGCCTGCTGACCTCGGTGCTCTCCGGCAAGGTCGGCACGGACGCGCTCGACCTGCTCGGCGCGCTGGTCGCCGGCCGGTGGTCGGCACCGTCGGAGCTGCTCGACGGTGCCGAGCGCCTCGGCGTGCAGGCGCTGCTCGGCAGCGCGGAACGCGCCGGCGAGCTCGGCGAGGTGGAGGACGAGCTGTTCCGCTTCGGCCAGTTGGTCGCCGCGAACCCGCAGCTCTCCAACGCCCTCTCCGACCCGATCGCGCCGGTGGCCCAGCGGGCCGACCTGGTCGGGATGCTCCTGACGGACAAGGCCCGGCCGGTGACGGTGCGACTGGTCGAGGCGGCGCTGGCCGGCTTCGGCGGTCGCTCGGTCTCCGCCGCGCTGACCCGGCTGGTGGAGCTGGCGGCGGAGCGGCGCGACCGGCAGGTCGCGTACGTGACCGTCGCGGCGCCACTGACCGAGGACGAGGAACGCCGGCTGGGTGACCAGCTCTCGGCCATCTACGGCCGAGCGGTCGCCGTGAAGTTTACGGTTGACCCGACGATCCTCGGCGGAGCGAGCGTCCGGGTGGGTTCGGACCTGTACGACGGGACGATCCTGCGCCGCCTCAACGAGACCCGCAACGCGCTAGCGAAGCGCTGACCAGCACCCCGCGAAGCGCCCGGAACGACAGTCGACCCGAGGACCGGTCGGTACTAGGTATCCCGGGCCCCTGATACTTAAGGAAGCAGAGGATGGCCGAGCTGACCATCTCGACGGAGGACATCCGCGGCGCCCTGGAGCGCTACGTCTCCTCCTACTCGCCCGACGTCTCCCGTGAGGAGGTCGGCACCGTCGCCGACACCGGCGACGGCATCGCCCACGTCGAGGGGCTGCCCTCGACCATGACCAACGAGCTGCTGGAGTTCGAGGACGGCACGCTCGGCGTGGCGCTGAACCTCGACGTCCGGGAGATCGGTGTCGTCGTCCTCGGCGACTACTCCGGGCTGGAGGAGGGGCAGCGCGTCAAGCGCACCGGCCGGGTGCTCTCCGTGCCCATCGGCGACGGCTTCCTCGGTCGCGTGGTCGACGCGCTCGGCCAGCCGATCGACGGCCTCGGCGAGATCGCCAACGAGGGCTATCGGGAGCTGGAGCTCCAGGCCCCGAACGTGATGGCCCGGCAGTCCGTCTCCGAGCCGATGCAGACCGGCATCAAGGCGGTCGACGCGATGACCCCGATCGGTCGGGGCCAGCGGCAGCTGATCATCGGTGACCGCAAGACCGGCAAGACCACGGTCGCCCTGGACACCATCCTCAACCAGCGGGAGAACTGGGCCTCCGGCGACCCGAAGAAGCAGGTCCGCTGCATCTACGTCGCCATCGGCCAGAAGGCCTCCACGATCGCCTCGATCAAGGGCCAGCTGGAGGAGGCCGGCGCGATGGAGTACACCACCATCGTCGCCTCCCCGGCCTCCGACCCGGCCGGCTTCAAGTACCTCGCCCCGTACACCGGCTCGTCCATCGGGCAGCACTGGATGTACGGCGGCAAGCACGTGCTGATCGTCTTCGACGACCTGAGCAAGCAGGCCGAGGCGTACCGCGCCGTGTCGCTGCTGCTGCGTCGCCCGCCGGGCCGCGAGGCGTACCCGGGTGACGTCTTCTACCTGCACTCCCGGCTGCTGGAGCGCTGCGCGAAGCTCTCCGACGAGCTGGGCGGCGGCTCGATGACCGGCCTGCCGATCATCGAGACGAAGGCCAACGACATCTCGGCCTTCATCCCGACCAACGTCATCTCCATCACCGACGGCCAGATCTTCCTGGAGACCGACCTGTTCAACCAGGGCGTCCGGCCGGCCATCAACGTCGGCACCTCGGTCTCCCGGGTCGGTGGCGCCGCGCAGGTGAAGCCGATGAAGAAGGTCGCCGGCTCGCTGCGGCTGAACCTCGCCCAGTACCGCGAGCTGGAGGCGTTCGCCGCCTTCGCCTCGGACCTGGACAAGGCCTCCCGGGCCCAGCTGGACCGTGGTGCCCGCCTGGTGGAGCTGCTCAAGCAGCCGAACTACGCGCCGTACCCGGTGCAGGAGCAGGTCGTCCTGGTCTGGGCCGGCACCGAGGGCAAGCTGGACGACGTCCCGGTCGGTGAGGTCCGGCGCTTCGAGACGCAGTTCCTGGAGCACCTGCGGCGCAAGCAGAACGCCACGTTGCTGGCGATCGCCGACAACAAGTGGGACGACGAGATCGTCGCCGCCCTCGACACGGCCATCACGGAGTTCAAGCAGGGCTTCCTCGGCCGTGAGGACGAGCGCACGATCAACGAGGCGCCGGCGGCGCCGCTGGAGGGCGAGGCCGAGCACGAGACGGTCACCCGCTACAGCGGCGGAGCACCGGCCCAGAAGAAGTAGGGCCGGGCCATGGCGGCGCAGGTACGTGTTCTTCGTCAACGGATCCGCTCGGCGAAGGGGATGAAGAAGATCACCAAGGCGATGGAGCTCGTGGCGACGAGCCGGATCGCCAAGGCCCAGGCCCGGGTGGAGGCGTCCCTGCCGTACGCCCGGGCCATCACCGGCGTCCTCACGGCGCTGGCGTCCAACGCGCGGATCGACCACCCGATGCTCACCGCGCGCGAGCGGGTGCGGCGGGCGGGCGTCCTGCTGGTCACCGCCGACCGGGGTCTGGCCGGCGGTTACAGCTCCAACGCCATCAAGACCGCGGAGTCGCTGATCGCCCGGCTCCACGCCGATGGCAAGGAGCCGGTGCTCTACGTCATCGGGCGGAAGGGCGTGTCGTTCTACCGGTTCCGCAACCGGCCGATCGAGGCCAGCTGGACGGGCTTCTCCGAGCAGCCGTCGTTCGCCGACGCCCGTACCGTGGGCGAGACGTTGATCAAGGCGTTCACGGCCGGCGCGGACGATGTCGACGGTGACCCTGGCGAGGACGGCGTGCTCGGGGTGGACGAGCTGCACATCGTCTACACCGAGTTCAAGTCCCTGATGACCCAGACCCCGGTCACCCGGATCATCGGGCCGTTGCAGGTCGAGGAGCGGCCCCGGTCGGAGGCCGCCCCCGGCGTGCTGCCGGACTACGACTTCGAGCCGGACCCCGAGGCGCTGCTCGACGCGCTGCTGCCGAAGTACATCAACACGCGGATCTACGCGGCGTTGCTGGAGTCGGCGGCGAGCGAGTCGGCGGCCCGGCGGCGGGCGATGAAGAGCGCCACCGACAACGCCGAAGAAATGATCGAGAAGTACACGCGTGAGATGAACTCGGCCCGCCAGGCCGGGATCACCCAGGAGATCAGCGAGATCGTCGGCGGCGCTAACGCGCTGGCCGCGTCGGGAAGTGAAGTGTGATGACTGTTTCCACTGCTGGAGGACCAGCAGAGACCAAGACGGCCACCGGTCGCGTGGTCCGGGTCATCGGCCCGGTCGTCGACGCCGAGTTCCCGCGCGACGCCATGCCGGACCTGTTCAACGCCCTCAAGGTGGACGTGACCCTCTCCGGCGGCGAGAAGACGCTGACCCTGGAGGTCGCCCAGCACCTGGGTGACAACCTGGTCCGCGCGATCTCGATGCAGCCGACCGACGGCCTGGTCCGGGGCGCCGAGGTGCGCGACACCGCCGGCCCGATCAAGGTGCCGGTCGGCGACGCGGTCAAGGGCCACGTCTTCAACGCCATCGGCGAGTGCCTCAACCTCACCGAGGGCGAGACCATCGAGGCCGACGACCACTGGGGCATCCACCGCAAGGCCCCGGCCTTCGCGGACCTGGAGCCGAAGACCGAGATGCTGGAGACCGGCATCAAGGTCATCGACCTGCTCGCCCCGTACGTCAAGGGCGGCAAGATCGGCCTGTTCGGCGGTGCCGGCGTGGGCAAGACGGTGCTCATCCAGGAAATGATCACCCGGGTGGCCCGCAACTTCGGTGGCACCTCGGTCTTTGCCGGCGTGGGCGAGCGCACCCGCGAGGGCAACGACCTGATCCACGAGATGACCGACTCCGGCGTCATCGACAAGACCGCCCTGGTCTACGGCCAGATGGACGAGCCGCCGGGCACCCGGCTGCGGGTCGCCCTCTCCGCGCTGACCATGGCGGAGTACTTCCGCGACGTGAAGAAGCAGGAGGTGCTGCTCTTCATCGACAACATCTTCCGCTTCACCCAGGCCGGTTCCGAGGTCTCCACCCTGCTCGGCCGGATGCCGAGCGCGGTGGGTTACCAGCCGACCCTGGCCGACGAGATGGGTGAGCTGCAGGAGCGGATCACCTCCGTCAAGGGGCAGGCCATCACGTCGATGCAGGCGATCTACGTGCCGGCGGACGACTACACCGACCCGGCCCCGGCCACCACCTTCGCCCACCTGGACGCGACCACCAACCTGGAGCGGTCGATCTCCGACAAGGGCATCTACCCGGCGGTGGACCCGCTGGCGTCCTCGTCCCGGATCCTCGCCGCCGAGTTCGTCGGCCAGGACCACTTCCAGGTGGCCACCGAGGTGAAGCGGATCCTGCAGCGCTACAAGGACCTGCAGGACATCATCGCCATCCTCGGTATCGAGGAACTCTCCGAGGAAGACAAGATCACCGTGGGGCGGGCCCGACGGATCGAGCGCTTCCTGTCGCAGAACACCTACGCGGCGGAGCAGTTCACCGGCGTGCCGGGCTCGACGGTCCCGATCAAGGAGACCATCGAGGCGTTCCGGAAGATCAGCGAGGGCGAGTACGACCACTTCCCCGAGCAGGCGTTCTTCATGTGCGGTGGGCTCGACGACCTGGAGAAGAAGGCCGCCGAGCTGATGAAGGGCTGACCCTTCGACACGAACACAGAAAAGGCCGTCCCGGTAACGCCGGGGCGGCCTTCTGTTCATCTTCGGGACGTACGATCGCCGCTGCCCGGTTTCCCGGAGTCGGCGATTGCGCCGGCCGCGAGATACCGTCTAGCCACGCTCATGCGCCGATGAGCGGTGATCGATCTCAACCATTCGCTACGCACGCCCGTATCTCCCAGCGGGCGTGACGAACGGAGACACAGGTGGGCAAGGCCGGCAGGAACGGCAAGCGCGGTGGGAAATCGTCGATGTGGCGGGGTGTGCCCGGCTGGGCGCGGTTCTGCACGGTCTTCGGCGTGGTCCTGATGATGCTCAGCGGGACGTCGCTGGTCGGCGCCGAGGCGCTGATGGCCCGCTACGAGGGCGCGATCGGCAAGGCGGACCTCTTCGGCGACGAGGCGGCCGGCGGCGGCGAGCGCAAGAGCGACATCAAGGGGCCGCTCAACATCCTGCTGGTCGGCATCGACCCGCGCGACGAGGACACCCCGCCGCTGAGCGATGCCATCATGGTTCTGCACGTGCCGAAGGAGATGGACCGGGCGTACCTCTTCTCCCTGCCGCGTGACCTCTACGTCGACATCCCGGCGTTCCCCAAGGCGGAGTTCAACGGCGCCACCACCAAACTGAACGCCGCGATGTCCTTCGGCAGCCGGGTGCCCGGCGGGAAGCCGGATGCGGCACGTGGCTTCGAACTGCTCGCCGTCACCGTCCAGAGAGTCACCGGGATCAAGCGCTTCGACGCCGGTGCGATCATCAACTTCTCGGGCTTCCAAAAGATCGTCGACGCCATGGGCGGCGTCACGATGAACATCGAGCGGGAGGTCCGTTCCGAGCACCGGGAGCCGGACGGCAAGCACCGCAAGGGCAAGCCGGGCGGTGGGGGCTACATCGGGCCGCAGGCGGTCTACCCGAAGGGCAAGCAGCACCTGAGCGGCTGGCAGGCGCTGGACTACGTCCGCCAGCGCTACCCTTCGAGCGGTGTCCCGGACGGCGACTACGGCCGGCAGCGGCACCAGCAGCAGTTCGTCAAGGCAATGGCCAGCCAGGCGTTCAGCTCCGACGTGGTGACCAACCCGGTGAAGCTGGACAAGGTGCTCCGGGCGGCGGGCGAGTCGCTGATCTTCAACGGCCGGGGCCACAGCGTGGTCGACTTCGGTCTCGCGCTCAAGGACATCCGGCCCGGCAACATCCAGATGATCAAGCTGCCGGGCGGCGGCGTCACCGAGAACGGCAAATACCTCGGCGAGAAGTTCGTACCCGAGGTGGAAGACTTCTTCGTCGCCCTGGAGAAGGAGCTGCTGGATCCGTTCCTGCTCGAACATCCCAAACTCGTGAACAAGACCTGATCGTGGTGCAGGTCTCGGCACCCGCATGAAGAACACGACCAGGTCGGGACTAGACTTTCCCCAATCCGCCGCCGCAAAAAGGAGACAGCGTGGCACAGCAGCTCCACGTCCAGCTCGTGGCCGTCGAGGAGAAGGTCTGGTCCGGCGAGGCCGAGATGGTGATGGCCCGTACGACCGAGGGTGAGCTGGGTGTGCTGCCGGGGCACGCGCCGCTGCTCGGCCAACTCGCCGAGCCGGGCCAGGTGCGCATCAAGCTCCCCGGGGGCGAGCAGGTCGCCTACGACGTGGCCGGTGGCTTCCTCTCGGTCGGCGAGCGGGGCGTCACCGTGCTGGCCGAGAGCGCGACCCCGGCCTCGGCCGCCCAGGGCAACTGAGCCGACCCGCCGATGGAGATCGTCGAAGGGATCGGAATCGGCTTCGCCGTGATCCTCGGCGCGATCCTGTTCCTCTTCATCCGGCGGGCCCTCGTCACCCGTAGCGGAGGCATCATCCGGCTCAGTGTCCGGACCTCCACCATGCTCGACGGCCGGGGCTGGTCGCCCGGCTTCGGCCGGTTCCTCGGCGACGAGCTCCGCTGGTACCGGATGTTCAGTTTCGCCGTACGGCCCAAGCGGGTGTTGTCCCGCGACGGGCTGACCGTGGAGCGACGGCGTCTGCCGGAGGGGCAGGAACGGATGTCCATGCCGGCCGACTGGATCATCCTCCGCTGTACCAGTCGACACGCTCCGGTCGAGATCGCCATGGCGCGATCCACCGTCACCGGATTCCTCTCCTGGCTTGAGGCCGCCCCTCCGGGGGCGGCCTCGCCACGTGTGGCCTCCCAGGACTGGCCCGCCGCCTGACTCCCCCCGAGGCCCTGGGTCGTCTCGAATGGTCCCTGTTGTCGTGCGTGGGCATCATCGCCCCGGGCGCGTGGCCCGTCCTGTTCGGGACGGTCCGGCAACTCGTCTCGCGCAGGTGACGGCGCTGGTCGGAGCTTGCCCGGTCCCCGCTCACGCCTGCGTCACCGATCCGGTGGTCTGATGGTTGGTGTCCGGTCTGCCGACTTGGCCGGGCCGGAATGGTGGGCGGGCGGGGGGCGTTGGAGACCCCTGAACGACCGAGGAAGATGCCCGCCGAGGCGGGTGTGCGCGACCCGGAATGATGGCGGGCCGCCGGTCGTTATACATGGTCCCGACGCCGCGAAGAGGGCTCTGCCCCCGCGTGCTGACCGGACTTCCCCTTCTTCGAGCGCCTGACGGTGCTTGCGCACGCGATCCCGACCCCCATCGGTGTGTGCGCCAACCCCCGAATGGAGCTTTGACATGAACACGATCTTCCGTAGGACCGTTCTTGGTGTTGCTGGTCTGGCCTTCGCCGGTGGTGTCTTCGCCGGTCCGATCGCCGCCAACGCCGACGCTGGCCCGGTGGCCGGTACCCCGGTCGCAGCGCAGGCCGGCAGGTCGGACAGTGGCAAGCTGATCCCGCACGGTGTGCAGGGCGCGCAGTCGAAGATCGACCTGAACGACGAGCAGGTCTCGAACGCGAAGGCGATCATCGCCGCGACCAAGAAGGCGGGCCTGCCCGAGCGGGCAGCGGTGGTGTCGATCGCGACCAGCCTCCAGGAGTCGAAGCTGGAGAACCTGGGCCACCTCGGCGACCGTAACGACCACGACTCGCTGGGCCTGTTCCAGCAGCGCCCGTCGAGCGGTTGGGGTAGCGCGGAGCAGATCACCGACCCCGAGTACTCGACCCTGGCCTTCCTCAAGGGCCTCAAGCAGGTCGACGGGTGGCAGGACCTGCCGCTGACCGAGGCCGCTCAGACCGTGCAGGTCTCGGCCTACCCGGACGCCTACGCCCAGTGGGAGCAGCAGGCCGCCGACCTGGTCGCCCAGTACTGGAACAGCTGACCCCCGCAAACCCGAAGCCGCTGGCCGGCACCCGACCCGGGTGCCGGCCAGCGGCAATTCAGACGGAAGCGACCAACTCGACCTCGTACCCCTGCCCGTCGGCCAGGTACCCGGCGTAGGTTTCGGGGCCACCGGCGTACGGGTGGCGGTCGGCAAAGAGCAGCTCCCAGCCGTACGCCGGGGCCTGCTCGACCAGCCGGTCCACGGCGGCGGGCGGGCCGGCGTGGAAGGCCAGGTGGTTCACGCCGGGGGCGAGCCGGTCATGCCGTCGACCGGACAGCGCGGGTGACTCCTCCAGCACCAGGTACGTCGGGCCGAGCCGCCAGGAGTGGCCGGCCGGCCAGTCCTGGAACGGTGCCCAGCCCAGTTCACCGAGGAGCCAGCCCCAACTGCGCATTGCCGCGCCCAGGTCGGGTACCCAGAGTTCCACGTGGTGCAGTGCTCCGACGGTCAACGGCCTCCGCCCGGCACCCACAGCACATCTCCGTCCGGATTTGCCGCTCTTGCCAGAATAAAGAGCAGATCTGACAACCGGTTGAGATACTTTGCCGGGAGGTGGCTGGTCCGGTCGGGGTCGTGCGCGACGAGGGCCCATGCCGACCGCTCGGCGCGCCGGGCGATCGTCCGCGCCGCGTGCAGCAGCGCCGCGCCCGCGGTGCCGCCGGGGAGGATGAAGGAGTCGAGGTTGCTCAGGCGCCCGTTGTACTCGTCGCACCAGCCCTCCAGACGCTCCACGTACGCCTCCGTGACCCGCAGCGGCGGGTACTTCGGGTCCGGTTCGACCGGCGTGGACAGGTCGGCCCCCACGTCGAAGAGGTCGTTCTGGATCGGCCCGAGCACCGTTCGCAGCTCGTCGTCGAGTTGGCCCAGCGCGAGTGCCACGCCGATCGCGGCGTTGCACTCGTCGACATCGGCGTACGCGGCGATCCGGGGATCGTCCTTCGGCACCTGCTCGTTGTTGCTCAGCCTGGTCATGCCGGCATCGCCGGCCTTGGTGTAGATGCGCGTGAGGTGGACGGCCATGACGCACAGCCTACGGATACCAGACCTGACCATCCCGGCACGGCCGGCGACGGGCACGGGCTGGTCCGCCGGGGTCGGCCCGGGCGACGCGGGTGATGCCGCGGTCGCCGACGTCGACGTCATCCGGGTACGCGGCGGAGCCCGGCTCGCCGGCAGCGTACACGTGGTGGGGGCGAAGAACTCGGCGTTGAAGCTGATGGCCGCCGCGCTGCTCGCCCCCGGCCGAAGCGTGATCACCAACGTGCCACGGATCACCGACATCGCCATCATGGGCGAGGTGCTGCGCCGCCTCGGCTGCGGCGTACGGTTCGACGCGGACGATCCGGTCGACCCGATGGTGGCGGCCGGCGGGGTGGCCCGGTCCCGGTCGGTCACCATCGACGTGCCGGAGCGGCCGGGCGTCGAGGCCGACTACGACCTGGTCCGCCGGCTGCGCGCGTCGATCTGCGTGCTCGGCCCGCTGCTGGCCCGGCGCGGGTACGTCCGGGTGGCCCATCCGGGCGGCGACGCGATCGGCTCCCGGGGCCTGGACATGCACATCTCCGGCCTGACCCGGATGGGCGCCGACATCTCCGGCGAGCACGGTTTCGTGATCGCCTCCGCGCCCGACGGGCTGCACGGCGCCGAGATCGTGCTCGACTTCCCCAGCGTCGGGGCGACCGAGAACCTGGTCATGGCGGCGGTGCTGGCCAACGGCCGGACCGTGATCGAGAACGCCGCCCGCGAGCCCGAGATCGTGGACATCTGCACGCTGCTCCAGCGGATGGGCGCGCTGATCGAGGGCGAGGGGACCTCCACCATCAGCATCGTCGGCGTACCCCGGTTGCAGCCGGTCCGGCACGCCACGGTGGGCGACCGGATCGTCGCCGGGACCTGGGCCTTCGGGGCGGCGATGACCCGCGGCGACGTCACCGTGACCGGGCTGGACCCGGCGTTCCTGGAGGTCGCGCTGGACAAGGTGGTCGCGGCCGGCGGGCTGGTGGAGACCCGGGCGGACGCCTTCCGGGTACGCATGGACGACCGGCCCCGGGCGGTCGACGTGGTGACCCTGCCCTACCCGGGCTTCGCGACCGACCTGTTGCCGATGGCGATCGGGCTCGCCGCGCTCAGCGACGGCGCCTCACTGATCACCGAGAACATCTTCGACGGCCGCTTCATGTTCGCCAACGAGATGATGCGGCTCGGCGCGGACATCAAGACCGACGGGCACCACGCCGTGGTACGCGGCCGGGATCGGCTCTCCGGAGCGCCGGTGCGGGCCACCGACATCAGGGCCGGCGCCGGCCTGATCATCGCCGGGCTCTGCGCCGACGGGGTGACCGAGGTCTCCCACGTGCACCACGTCGACCGGGGCTATCCCGACTTCGTGGCCGACCTGCGGGCGCTCGGCATCGAGGTCGAGCGGGCCACCGCACCGGAGGAGCCGGAGCTGACCATCTGAGCCGCCTTAGCCTCCGTTCAGGCTCGCCGATTAGGGTGCAGGGAGAAACTCAATCGCAGCGAGGGAGAGGCAGATGGCGGGTCGACTCGCGGTCGTCGGTGCCGGGCTGATGGGCTCGGGTATCGCCCAGGTGGCGGCGCAGGCAGGCTGGCAGGTGACACTGCGGGATCTGGACGACGCGGCGACGCGGCGTGGCCTGGACGGCATCCGGAGGTCGCTGGAGAAGTTCGCGGAAAAGGGCAGGATCGACGCGGCCGACGTCGAGGCGGCGCTCGGGCGGATCACCCCGACCACCGATCTGGAGGCGGCGGCGGAGGCGGACCTCGTGGTCGAGGCGGTCTTCGAGCGGCTGGAGATCAAGCACGAGGTCTTCCGGGCGCTGGACAAGATCTGCAAGGCGGACGCCGTGCTGGCCACCAACACCTCGGCCATCCCGGTCACCCAGATCGCGGCGGTCACCGAGCGGCCCGAGGCGGTCGTCGGCACCCACTTCTTCTCGCCGGTGCCGATGATGAAGCTCTGCGAGCTGGTCCGCGGCTACAAGACCAGCGACGCCACCCTGGCCACGGCGAAGTCCTTCGCCGAGGAGATCGGCAAGACCGTGGTGGTGGTCAACCGGGACATCGCCGGCTTCGTCACCACCCGGCTGATCAGCGCCCTGGCGATGGAGGCGGTCCGGCTGGTCGAGGCGGGCGTGATCTCCGCCGAGGACCTGGACACCGCCTGCAAGCTCGGCTTCGGGCACGCCATGGGCCCGCTCGCCACCGTCGACCTGACCGGCGTCGACGTGCTGCTCAACGCGACCCGCAACATCTACACCGACACCGCCGACGAGAAGTTCTTCCCGCCGGAGCTGCTCCAGCGCATGGCCACCGCCGGCGACCTGGGCCGCAAAACCGGCCAAGGCTTCTACACCTACTGAGATGTAAGGAGGGGCCCCCTGTTAACGCCTGGTGCATAGCAGGGGCCCCCTATTAACGGCGTGCGGCGCTGCCGCCCACGGCACTGGGCATGCGCAGCGTGGCGCTGGCGCGCTCGGCGCGGTGCCGGGCGCGTGCTCGGCAAAGTGTTAATAGGGGGCCCTTCCTCTACCGGAGGCGTTAATAGGGGGCCCCTCCTTGCACCTCAGCTCCTTGCACCTCAGGTGTGGCGGGGGGTGGTCCAGCGGAAGGTGGTCAGGCAGAGCACCAGGCCGATCACGCACCAGGCGCCGAGCACCAGGGCGACGCGGCCCAGCTCGAAGGAGCCGCCGGGCTCGTGGGCGCCGAAGCTCTCCGGTAGGAAGACCGCCCGCAGCCCCTGGCACATCCACTTGAGCGGGAAGAGGGCCGCCACCTGCTGCATCCAGGGCGGCAGGTTGGTGAAGACGAAGAAGACCCCGGAGATGAACTGGAGCACCAGCGCGATCGGGGTGACCACCGCGGAGCCGCTGCGGGCGGTACGGGCCAGCGACGAGATCGCGATGCCGCAGAGCGTGCAGGCGGTGATGCCCAGCGCGCTGACCCAGCCGAAGGTCAGCCAGGCCGCCGCGGTGCTGGGTAGGTTCAGGTCGAACAGGGTCGCCGAGACGGCGAGCAGCAGGGCGGTCATCGCCACACCGACCACCAGCACCATGATCACTTTGCCGGCGAACCAGACCCATTTCGGCATCGGCGTGCCCCGGTAGCGCTTGAGCACGCCCCGGTCCCGTTCGATCGGGATCCAGATGCCGAGGTTCTGGAAGCTGACCGTCATCAGGCCGGTCGCGATCATGCCAGTGATGAAGTACTGCGTGTAGCTGACCCCAAAGCCGAGGTCGTCGTCGAAGATCGAGGCGAAGATCAGCACCATGATGACCGGAAAGCCCAGCGTGAAGACGACGGACTCCCGGCTGCGCAGGAACTGCCGGATCTCCAGGCGGCCCTGGCGCAGGGCGAGGCTGGTCGGCCCGAGCCGACGGGCTGGGGGAGCGGCGGCGACCGGGGCCGCCGGCTTGGTGGTCGTGGTCATCGGTGTCCGATCATCCGCAGGTAGATGTCCTCCAGGGTGGGCCGGGTGACGGTCAGGCCGGGCACCTCACCGCCGAAGCGCGCGGCCAACTCCGTCACCAGCGCCGTCGGCGTCGCGCTCTCCGCGCTCTCGATCCTGCCCTCCGGCGTACGCCAGGAGACGGTGGCCAGCGCCTCCTGCCGGTTGCCCAGCCGGTTCGGCGCGGCAACCTCGACCAGCCGACCGCTGGCGATCACCCCCACCCGGTCGGCGAGCGCCTCGGCCTCGTCCAGGTAGTGGGTGGTGAGCACGATGGTGGTGCCGGCGGCGGAGAGGTCCCGGATCAGCTCCCAGAACCCGCGCCGGGCCTCCGGGTCGAAGCCGGTGGTCGGCTCGTCGAGGAAGAGCAGCTCGGGGCGGCCGATGATGCCCAGCGCCACGTCGAGCCGGCGCTTCTGCCCGCCGGAGAGGGTGTGCGTACGGGCGGTGGCCTTGCGGGTCAGCCCGACCCGGGCGATCACCTTGTCCGGGTCGTCGGCGTCCGGGTAGAAGCCGGCGAAGTGGTGCACCACCTCGGCGACGGTCAGCTCGTCGAACTCGCCGGTGCCCTGGAGCACGATGCCCACCCGCCCGCGCCAGTGGGGGGCGGGTTCGGCCGGGTCGGCGTCGAGGACCCGTACCTCGCCGGCATCCCGGCGGCGGTAGCCCTCCAGGATCTCCACGGTGGTGGTCTTGCCCGCACCGTTCGGCCCGAGCAGCGCGAACACCTCGCCCCGGTGGACGTCCAGGTCCAGGTCGGTCACCGCGATGTTGTCGCCGTACGCCTTGCGCAGCCCCCGGACGTGGATCGCGACGTCGTCACTCATGCCGTCAAGTGTGCGACCCCCGGTCATCCGGCCTGACCACCGGGGGTGGTGGTCCGAGCCATGGCGGGCGTCCTGTGCCGGCCCGCCACCTGCCCCGGTGCCGCGCCTATCGAGCTGTGCGGTTTTCCACAGACCGTTTTACTGAACGGTAACTTAAACTCCGGCCATGGACGAGAAGGCACTCCCGGGCCGGCTGCCGGAGCGCGACCGCCCCTGGGTGATGCGGACCTATGCGGGGCACTCGTCGGCGGCGGCGACCAACGCGCTCTTCCGCCGCAACCTGGCGAAGGGGCAGACCGGCCTGTCGGTCGCCTTCGACCTGCCCACCCAGACCGGGTACGACCCCGATCACGAACTCGCCGTCGGCGAGGTCGGCCGGGTCGGTGTCCCGGTGTCGCAGCTGGGCGACGCGCGGGCGCTCTTCGACGGCATTCCGCTGGCCGAGATGAACACCTCGATGACGATCAACGCGCCGGCGATGTGGCTGCTCGGCCTCTACAGCACGGTCGCCACCGAGCAGGGTGCCGAGCTGTCCCGCTGCGCCGGCACCACGCAGAACGACATCATCAAGGAGTACCTCTCCCGGGGCACGTACATCTTCCCGCCGGCCGCGTCGCTGCGGCTGACCGCCGACGTGATCGCGTACACGCTGCGCGAGATGCCGCGGTGGAACCCGGTCAACATCTGCTCGTACCACCTCCAGGAGGCCGGTGCCACGCCGGTGCAGGAGGTCGGCTTCGCGCTGGCCACCGCCGTGGCCGTGCTCGACACGGTCCGCGACTCCGGGCAGGTGCCCGCCGAGCGGATGGGTGACGTGGTGCAGCGGATCTCGTTCTTCGTCAACGCCGGCGTGCGGTTCGTCGAGGAGATCGCCAAGATGCGGGCCTTCGGCGCGCTGTGGGACGAGATCACCCGGGACCGGTACGGCGTCGAGGACCCGAGACAGCGCCGCTTCCGGTACGGCGTACAGGTCAACTCGCTCGGCCTGACCGAGGCCCAGCCGGAGAACAACGTCCAGCGCATCGTGCTGGAGATGCTCGGGGTCACCTTCTCCCGGGACGCGCGGGCCCGCGCGGTGCAGCTGCCGGCCTGGAACGAGGCGCTCGGCCTGCCCCGCCCGTGGGACCAGCAGTGGTCGCTGCGGATGCAGCAGGTCCTCGCGTACGAGTCGGATCTGCTGGAATACCCGGACCTCTTCGCCGGCTCGCACGTGATGACCGCGCTGGTCGACGGGATCGTCGGCGGCGCCCGGGTCGAACTGGCGAAGGTGCTGGACATGGGTGGCGTGGTCGCCGCCGTGGAGACCGGCTACCTCAAGAGCGCGCTGGTCGCCTCGCTGGCGCAGCGGCGGCACCGGATGGAGGTCGGCAGCGACGTGGTGGTCGGCGTCAACCGGTTCACCGGGACCGAGCCGTCACCGCTGACCGCAGCCGGAGCCGAGGCGGTCGAGCAGGTCGACCCGGCGGTGGAGGCGACCGCGGCGGAGTCCGTACGCCGGTGGCGGGCCGACCGGGACGCGGCGGCGGTGGACGCGGCACTCACCCGGCTGCGGGCGACCGCCGCGACCGAGGAGAACCTGATGGCCGCCACTCTGGAATGCGTGCGGGTCGGGGTGACCACCGGCGAGTGGGCCGGCGCGCTGCGCCAAATCTTCGGCGAGTACCGGGCGCCCACCGGGCTGGCCGGTGGCGCCGCCTCGGGCGGTGGGGCGGAGCTGACCGCGCTCCGCGCGCGGGTCGCCGCGACCGCCCGCGAACTGGGCAGCGGACGGCTGCGCCTGCTGGTCGGCAAGCCCGGCCTGGACGGGCACTCCAACGGCGCCGAGCAGATCGCGGTACGCGCCCGCGACGCCGGCTTCGAGGTGGTCTACCAGGGCATCCGGCTCACTGCCGGGCAGATCGTCGCCGCCGCCGTCGAGGAGGACGTCGACCTGGTCGGGCTCTCCGTGCTCTCCGGCTCGCACCTGGCGGCGGTGCCCGCCGTGCTCGACGGCCTGCGGGCCGCCGGCCGGCCCGACCTGCCGGTGGTGGTCGGCGGCATCATCCCCGCCCCGGACGCCGAGCAACTGCGCGCCGCCGGGGTGGCCCGGGTCTTCACGCCGAAGGACTTCGCGCTGACCGGCATCATCGACGAGCTGGTGACCGTCATCCGCGAGGCGAACGACCGGTAACCGACCCGGCGGTGGCCCTACCCGATGTCGAGCACCTCGGAGAGGGGAGCCGGCTCGAGGCCACGCTCGGCCAGTCCGGCCAGGATGTGCGGCAGCGCCTCGTCGGTCATCGGCGCGTTCGCCTCGGTGACGTGCAGGACGATCACCGAGCCGGGGCGTACGCCGGCCAGCACGGCGCGCACGATCGGTCGCCAGGAGGTCGCGAACGGGTCCCCGCTGACCACGTCGCCGTCGACCACGGTGAGGCCGAGCGGTGCCAGCTCGGTCAGGGCCGTGCGGTCGTGGCAGAGGCCGGGGAAACGGAAGTAGCGGGTCTGCCGTCCCCCGTACGCACCCACCACGTCGAAGGTCCGGGCCACGTCGGCGGTCATCTCGCGCCGGGCGATCCGTGGCAGGCCGTAGCAGTCCGGGGTGAAGGCCAGGTGCCCGTACGTGTGGTTGGCCAACTCGAACCGCGGGTTGCCGGCGAGCCGCCGGGTCACCTGCGGGTACTGCTCGACCCACTTGCCGGTCAGGAAGAAGGTCGCCGGCACTTCCTCCCGCTCCAGCAGGTCGATGATCTTCAGGTTCGCGTACGACCGCACGGCACCGGAGCGCAGTTGGTACCGCATGGCGTCGGTCATGTCCGCGTCGAAGGTGAGCGCCACCTTGTTGCCGGTGCGCGGACCATGGTCGAGCACCGGCGGCCGGGTTCCGGCCCGGGTCGCGCCGGGCAGGACGGCTGCCTCCGGCGACGGCGTCGAGATGCCCGTCGGCGTGGGTTCCGCAGCACCGTCCGGCTCTCTGTCGACAGCCATCTCCGCGGCCCGGTCCGAGGTGGGTGGCCGGCCGGCATTCTCCGCCTGGTGCCGCGGGTTCATGACGACCAGCAGCGCCACCGCGCCGAGCAGGGCGACGAGGACCGCGACGAGCGGGACGGGGGAGATCTTCACGCGCACCGGGAGATGATCTCAGCTCAGCCGTGAACCGTGGTCCCGCGTACCGGAATCAGACCCGGAAGCCGGCGGCCCGAGCCGCCGCTCGTTCCCGGCGGCGCTCCCTCCAACGCCGCAGGAACCAGATCAGGAAGAACACGAACCCGACCAGGAACGCCAGCACCAGCACCGGCAGGAGGATCGCGACGAGGGACATCAGCACGCTGGTGGCGTCCTCGGCGGTGCTCGCCACCGGGGCGCCGAACCCGGCCGTGGTGGCGTTGATCACCGGCCGGGCGGCGGACTTGAGCAGGTGTACGCCGAGGGCGATGAGCGCGCCGACCACCACCGGTAGCCACTGGCCGCTGCTGGCGAAGAAGCTGTCCGGGTCGCTCACCGTGACCGTCTCGGCGGCCGTGCCGGCGCCGAACGCCAGGCCGCCGGCGGTCGGCCGGATCGCCGTCTGCACCACGTCGTTGACGTGGTCGACCACCGGCACCTTGTCGGCGACGAACTCGACGACGAGCAGCACCGCCAGGACGGTCAGCATCCAGCCGTTACCCAGCCACTCCCACCCGGCGGGCAGGTCGATCACGCTGGTGTACCGGGCCAGCAGCCCCGTCACCAACAGCGGGATGTACGCGTTCAGCCCCGCCGAGGCGGCGAGGCCGGTACCGGTGAGCAATTCGAACACGGTCCCAGCATCGCACCGGCGCGCCAGTGGCGCTCGGCGGCGAATCCCGGTGGCTCCGCTACCCTCGTCGGGTGCGGTTGGTGATTGCGAAGTGCTCGGTGGACTACGTCGGACGGCTCTCGGCTCACCTGCCGCCGGCCACCCGGTTGCTGATGGTGAAGGCGGACGGGTCGGTGTCCATCCACGCCGACGACCGGGCCTACAAGCCGTTGAACTGGATGAGCCCGCCATGCCGGCTGGAGGAGGCCCCCGGCGTCTGGCGGGTGGTCAACAAGGCCGGCGAGGAGCTGCGGATCACCCTGGAGGAGATCTTCCAGGACACCTCGTACGACCTGGGCGTGGACCCGGGGCTGCGCAAGGACGGGGTCGAGGCGCACCTACAGGAGTTGCTGGCGGCCAACCCGGAGACGCTGGGCGAGGGCTACACCCTGGTCCGCCGCGAGTACATGACCGCCATCGGCCCGGTCGACCTGCTCTGCCGGGACGCCGACCAGGGGGCCGTCGCGGTCGAGGTGAAGCGCCGGGGCGAGATCGACGGAGTGGAGCAGCTCACCCGTTACCTCGAACTGCTCAACCGGGATCCGCTGCTCGCCCCGGTCGCCGGGGTCTTCGCCGCGCAGGAGATCAAGCCACAGGCCCGGGTGCTCGCCACGGACCGGGGGATCCGCTGCGTGGTGGTGGACTACGACCGGCTGCGCGGCATCGAGCGCGACGAGCTGACGCTCTTCTAGCCCCGGCCGTACAGCATCTTGACCGCCTTGACCAGGCGGGCCACGTCGGCGGGGGTGCGCTCGAAGGTGGTCGAGGGCAGCAGCGAGCGGGCCCGGCGGCGGGTCACCGCCTTGGCCCGGCCGAACTCGCGTAGCCCGTCCTCGCCGTGGATCCGGCCGAAACCTGACTCGCCGACCCCGCCGAACGGCAGCGTGGACATGCCGGCGAAGGTGAGGGTCGAGTTGACCGAGGCCATGCCGGAGCGCAGTCGCCGGGCGATCGCCACCGCGCGCCGCCGGCCGAAGACCGAACCCCCCAGGCCGTACGGCAGCGCGTTGGCCCGGGCGATCGCCTCGTCCACGTCCCGGACCGGGTTGACGGTCAGGGTGGGGCCGAAGGTCTCCTCGCGGACCGCGGCGGAGTCCTCCGGCACGTCCACCAGCACGGTCGGGCGCACGTACGGCGGCTGCACCGCGTCCGGTCCGCCCAGCGCGGCGCGACCGCCGCGGGCCAGCGCGTCGTCGATGTGCCGGCGGATGACGTCGAGCTGGCTCGGCATGGTGATCGGACCGACATCGGCGTCCTCCGGGCCGACGGTGAGCCGGCCGGCGCGCTCGACCACCTTGTCGACGAAGGCGTCGAAGACGGGCTGCACGGCGTAGACCCGCTCGATGCCGATGCAGGTCTGGCCGGCGTTGGTCATCGCGCCCCAGACGGCTGCCTCGGCCGCGGCGTCCAGGTCGGCGTCGGAGTCCACGATCATCGCGTCCTTGCCGCCGGCCTCCAGCAGCACCGGGGTCAGCGACTCGGCGCAGGCCGCCATCACCTTCTTCGCGGTCGCCGTGGAGCCGGTGAAGGCGAGCTTGTCGACACCGGCGCGGCAGAGCGCGGCGCCGACGTCGCCGAGCCCGTGCACCGTGGCGAAGACCGGCTGCTCGGGCACCACCTCGGCGAAGCTGTCGACCAGCCACTGCCCGACGACCGGGGTGTACTCGCTGGGCTTGAAGACCACCGCGTTGCCAGCCGCCAGCGCGTACGCGGCGGAGCCGATGGGGGTGAGGACGGGGTAGTTCCAGGGGCCGATGACGCCGACCACGCCGTGCGGCTGGTATTCCAGGTGAGCCGAGAACTCGGCCAGGATGAGCCGCGAGCGGACCCGGCGGGGACCCAGTACCCGGCGGGCGTTGCGGGCCGCCCAGTCGACGTGTTCCACGGCGGTCAGGATCTCGACGAGGCCGTCGGCGACCGGCTTGCCCCCCTCGGCGTGCACCAGCTCGGCGAGCTGCTCCATCCGTTGCGCGATGAGCCGCCGCCAGCGCAGCAGCCGCTCGCGTCGCCCGGTGAAGCCGAGCCCCGCCCACCACTGGCCGGCGGCGCGGGCCCGCTCGACCGCGTGTTCGACGTCCGCCGGGGTGGCGACCGGGACGCGGCCGGCTTCGCCGCCCGTCGCCGGGCTGGTCGAGATCAGGTGACCGCCTTCGATAACCGGGGTGCCGGGGAGCCGCACAGCCGTCATGGCGGAAGTCTAGACCCGATACCTACTCGCCGGTAGGGGTGCGGAACCGGGGCGAACCCGATCGAGCACCCGCGCGCTGAAGCGCATGGCACGCGGTTGCCGTTGGGCGGGCCGCGGTCCCTTCCGCCGGAGGGCCGAACGGTAGGTACCCGGGCGGTGACTCATAGCTGCCCGGCCGGGTATTGGAGGCGGCCACTCGGTGGTGGCAGGCTGACCCGGGGGTGGCCGCGCGCCGGGTGGAGGTCTGACTGCCATGGAGGAAATTCCGCAACTGATGCCACTGCTGACGGTGGCCACCGGGCCGATGCGCGGGCTCGGTTTTCGACTCAGTCACCAGCCGCAGGTGATCGGCCGCGATCCGGCGGTCGACATCGTCGTCGACGATCCGCACCTGAGCCGCCGGCACGTCGAGATCCGGCTGACCGGCGAGGGAGTCTCCCTGGCGGATCTCGGCTCCACGAACGGCACCTGGGTGAACGGCCTCCGGACCAGCGGGGTGGCCCGCCTCACCGACGGTGACGTGATCCGGATCGGCCGTACCGAACTGCGGTTCTTCGACCCCGGGGTGGCGCGTACCGACCCGGTGGGCCTGCGGTTCGGCATGCCACGGCAGGAACGGCGGCCGACCCTGCCGCTGCCCGTCGCGCCGGCCGGCGCGACGCCGGCACCGGCGGACGCAGCGCCGGCGCCGATGCGGCGGTGAGATGCCCCACGGCGTCCCGACAGCGCTGCGTCACGTGGCAGACTCGCGCGCATAACCTTAGCGGCCGTTCATGTCCGGCCGTGCCGAGCTGACAGGGGAGGCCGGGTCGTGGCGCGCGAGTTCACCAGTGTGGGCGTGGTAGGTCTGGGCACGATGGGTGCCGGCATCGTCGAGGTATTCGCCCGTAACGGCATCGACGTGGTCGCCGTGGAGATCTCCGACGCCGCCCTGGACCGTGGGCGGGCCAACCTGACCGGCTCGACCGACCGGGCGGTGGCCAAGGGCAAGCTCGCCGAGGCCGACCGGGACGCGCTGCTGGGCCGGGTCACCTTCGCCGTCGGGCTGGACGCGCTGCACTCGGTGGACCTGGTGATCGAGGCGGTGCCCGAGCACCTCGACCTGAAGCAGCGGATCTTCGGCGAGCTGGACCGGGTCTGCAAGCCCGAGGCCATCCTGGCCACCAACACCTCGTCGCTGAGCGTCACCGAGATCTCGGTTTCCACCACCCGGCCCAACCAGGTCATCGGCATCCACTTCTTCAACCCCGCGCCGGTGATGAAGCTGGTCGAGGTGGTCCGTACGGTGGTCACCTCCGCCGACGTGGTGGCCGACGTGGAGGCGCTCTGCGCCCGGCTGGGCAAGGTCGACGTGACCATCAACGACCGGGCCGGGTTCATCGCCAACGCGCTGCTCTTCGGCTACCTCAACCACGCGGTCGGCATGTTCGAGGCCCGGTACGCCAGCCGCGAGGACATCGACGCCGCGATGAAGCTCGGCTGCGGCCTGCCGATGGGGCCGCTCGCCCTGATGGACCTGATCGGCCTGGACACCGCCTACGAGATCCTGGACACCATGTACCGGCGGGGCGGGCGCGACCGCCGGCACGCCCCGGTGCCGCTGCTCAAGCAGATGGTGACCGCGGGCCTGCTCGGTCGGAAGTCCGGCCGGGGTTTCTACACCTACGAACGGCCGGGCTCGCCGAAGGTCGTACCGGACGATCAGACACCGGCGGCGTCGGCGCTCGCCGACGGTACGCGCGGCCTCGCGAACGGCATCTCGAAGGTCGGCATCGTCGGCTCCGGCACGATGGCCACCGGCATCATCGAGGTCTTCGCCAGGGCCGGCTACGAGGTCGTCTCGGTGACCCGGGGCGCGGAGAAGTCCGCCCAGGTCTGCGAGGCGGTCAAGACCTCGTTGAACAAGGGCGTGGTCCGGGGCATCCTCAGCGAGGCCGACCGGGACACCGCGCTCGGCCGGATCAACTGGTCGGCGACGCTGGAGCACCTGGCCGACGTCGACCTGGTGGTCGAGGCGGTGGTCGAGGAGTTGAGCGTCAAGAAGGCGCTCTTCGCCAGCCTGGACGAGATCTGCAAGCCGGGTGTGGTGCTGGCCACCACCACCTCCGCCCTGCCGGTGATCGAGCTGGCGATGGCCACTCAGCGCCCGGCCGACGTGGTGGGGCTGCACTTCTTCAACCCCGCGCCGGTCATGCCGCTGGTGGAGATCGTGCGGACCATCCGTACCTCGGCGGAGACCACCGCCACCGCCCGGGCGGTCTGTGCCGCGCTCGGCAGGACCGGGGTGCTCTGTGGCGACCGGTCCGGCTTCATCGTCAACGCGCTGCTGTTCCCGTACCTCAACGACGCGGTGCGGATGCTGGAGGCGAGCTACTCCACCGCCGACGACATCGACCACGCGATGAAGCTCGGCTGCGGTTACCCGATGGGCCCGTTCGAGCTGCTCGACGTGGTCGGCCTGGACGTGTCGCTGGCCATCCAGCGGGAGCTGTACCTGGAGCTGCGCGAGCCCGGGTTCGCCCCCGCGCCACTGCTGGAACACCTGGTCACCGCCGGCTACCTGGGCCGCAAGACCGGCCGCGGCTTCCGCGACCACACCCCCCGCTGAGGTGTAAGGAAGGGCCCCCTATTAACGCCTGGTGTAGGTGAAGGGTCCCTTCTTAACGCGCCCCCCGCCCCGTGCGTGGTTGGGCGGCAACGGGGGCAGCGCCGGCCAGCCCCGTACGCTGGATGATGTGAGCCCCCGTCGTAACCGCCCACGCCGTGACGACGACGCGCGCCTGGACGCCGAGCGTGCCCGGCACGGCGTCGCGGCGGTGCAGCAGTGGCGGGACGGCGACTGGCAGGTACGCGGGATCACCGGCGGCGCGTCGGTCAAGACGTACCGCTGCCCCGGCTGTGACCAGGAGATCCCGCCCGGCGTGGCGCACGTGGTGGCCTGGCCGGCGGACGGGCGGGGTGATCTCACCGACCGGCGGCACTGGCACAGCGGATGCTGGCGCGCCCGGGACCGCCGGGCCCCGGTGATCCAGCGCGGTCGCGGCGTGCCCCGCCACGGCTGAGTCGCCCCAGCCGGCACATTGTTAATAGGGGGCCCTTCACCTACACGAGGCGTTAATAGGGGGCCCCTCCTTGCACCGCCGGCGGCGATCTTTGTCACGTCTGGCGGTGTGGGGGGTGGTGGGGCGGGAGGATGTGGGGGTGAGCACACCGATCCGCGCGTCGTCGATTCTGCCCGGGCACCGGGAGGACATCGAGCTGCACACCGCGGACGGTCTACGGCTGGTCGGTGAGTTGGCCCGCCCGGCCGACCGGGCACCGGCGGCCACCCTGGTCTGCCTGCACCCGCTGCCCACCCACGGCGGGATGATGGACAGCCACGTGTTCCGCAAGGCGGCCTGGCGGCTGCCCGCCCTGGCCGACGTGGCCGTGCTCCGGTTCAACACCCGCGGCACCAGCAGCGTGCGCGGCACCAGCGAGGGAGTCTTCGACTCGGCCGTCGGCGAGCGCTTCGATGTTGCCGCCGCCATCGAGTACGCCGAGTTCCACGAGCTGCCCGACATCTGGCTGCTCGGCTGGTCGTTCGGCACCGACCTGGTGCTGAAGTACGGCTGCGACCCGGCCGTGGCCGGCGCGATCCTGCTCTCTCCGCCGCTGCGCTTCGCCGAGCCGGCCGACCTGGCCCACTGGGCGGAGTCGGGCCGGCCGCTCACCGCGTTGGTGCCGGAGTTCGACGACTACCTGCGCCCGGAACAGGCCCGCGAGCGGTTCGCCGCGGTGCCGCAGGCCGAGGTGGTCGGCGTGCCCGGTGCCAAGCACCTCTGGGTCGGCGACGCCGAGACGGTGCTCGACGAGGTGGTCCGGCGGATCAATCCGGCGGTGCCGGTGCCGCTGCCGACCACCTGGGACGGCCCGATGGAGACCGGCGACGCCAGCGTGTACGCCGACCGCACGGTGGCCGCCTTCGCCGACACCCCGGTGGCGGGCCCGCCGCAGCGCCGGGCCGACTGATCCGGGTGCCGGCGTAAGGGGTCAGCGGGCGCACCGGGTCAGCGGGCGTCCTGGCGGGGGATGATCACCTCGCGCAGGATGAGCTGGACGGCGGCCACCGTGGGGATGGCGATGAGTGCGCCGATCACCCCCAGCAGGGACACCCCGAGCAGCGCGGCGACCAGCGCCGCGACCTCGTTGACCTGCACCGACCTTCGCATGATCTTGGGATAGATGAGGTAGTTCTCGATCTGCTGGTAGACCACGAAGAAGACCACGCAGGCGATGCCGATGGATGGATCGGTGGCGAACCCGACCAGGCTGACGATCACCGCGCCGATGGTCGCGCCGATCTGCGGGATGAGGTCGGTCACCGCGACCACCACCGCCAGGGCGAACGGGTACGGCAAACCGACGGCCAGCGCGAACACGAAGGCGATCGCACCGGCCAGCACCGCGATGGTCAGCGCACCCACCATGTACGCCCCGACCTTGGTGAGAATCTCGTCGCCGATCAACTGCACCCGTTCCCGCCGCGACCGGGGCACCAGCGCGTAGCCGAGGTCGCGGAGCCGGTCGAAGTAGACCAGGAAGTAGATGGTCAGCACCAGCACGGTCAGCACCCGGAAGGCCGTGCCGAAGACGAACTGGGCGCCGCCGAGCACCCCGCCCAACGCCCGGCCGACCACATCCGCGTTCGCCGCCTCCTGCGCCCGGCGCATCAGGTCGAACCGCTCGGCCAGGTCGTTGACCGTCTCGTTGCGGCGCAACGTCTCCAGGTAGCTCGGCACCTGGTCGAGGAACTGCCCGGTCTGGGTCACGATCGGCGGCACCAGCGCCAGCACGCCGGCACAGAGCAGGGCCAGCACGGTCAGCGTGACCGCCGCGACGGCGAGGCCGCGCGGCAGCCCCCAGGAGCGCAACCGGATCACCATCGGGTGCAGGCCCACCGCGAGGAAGAGCGCGATCACCACCAGGACCAGGATCCCCGCCGCGTTGCGCAGACCCAGATAGACGGCGTACGCGAGAAGCACGCCGAGCGCCCCGGTGAACCCGACCAGGAAGCTGTTGCGCCGCAACGGACGACCGGGGATGCCGAACCGTCCGGCGTCTCCGCCCACCGAGCGCTGGCTCGGCGCGGGCGCTGCCGACGTCTCCTCCGTCACGGCAGCGGACGCCTCCGCGTCGGGAGGCGGCACCCTGGTCGCAGTCGCGCCTCCACCGGTCCCGCTGCTGCCGCTGCTGCCGCTGCTGCCGCTGCTGGCGCTGCCGCTGCTCGCGCTGCTCCCGGTCGCGCTGCTGCTCGCCGCGCTGCTGCTCTCGCCGCGGGTCCCGCTGGCAGTCCCCTCCGACGCCGTCCCGGGCTGCTCCGGCCCGTCCTGCACCATCCGGCCTCCCCGTTCACGCCCCGGCGGTCGATTGCCCGGAGTTTCGTGCGGCCCGCCCGACCGTCGTGGCCCGACGGGTGCTGACGGCAGGGTAGTGCCCAGCGTGCGGCCTGAGCCAGCCGGCGCGGGCCAGCCAGTGCGGGCCAGCCGGCGTGGGCAAAGCAGGCGTGGGCCGGCCGGCGTGGGCCAGCGGTGCGGGTAGTCGGGGGGCGAGTCAAAGTGAGTGTTCTCCGGAGGGTGATTTCACAGAGAAGTATTTATTTCGGTGTGAAATCACGATGACTAGGGGGAGTGCCCCGTCCCGGGGACCGGCGAACCCGTCTCCGACGGTAGTGGTGCGGTCACCAGGCTGTCAGTCATGTCGGGCACGTCGGCCGCCGGGAAGTGCGCGGACGGCCGGGGCCGATTCCGTTTTCCTCCGGTGCGGGCGGCGGCCCCATCCGGCCGCCGGTGTTGCGGCAGCCTCATCCGGCCGGCCGGGTGTTGCGGCAGCATGTCCCGCGCCGGGGGCGCGGGACGTGGCGTCAGTAGCATGGCGCGCCGGGGCGGGACGTGGGGTCAGTCGGGCGTGACTCTGCTCGGTGTCGCTTCGCGGTCGTCGGTGACCTTGCTCGGTTTGGCGCTGCGTTCGTCCGTGGTCGGCTTGGTCGGCCGCTTGCCGTTCTCGCCGGTGCTGGTGATCTTCGTCGGGGTGGCGCCCCGGCCACCCGTGCCGGGCATCGCCGCCACCGTCGGCTCGCCGTCCACGCCGGCGCTCGCGGTACCGCCGTCGGCCGTGGTGACCGGCTCGCCGGGCTTCGCCCCCGGGCCGTCCTCGACCGTGGTGACCGGCTCGCCCACCGGCTTGGTCGCCGGAAGGGCGTCATCCGGTGCCGGGCGTCCGCCGTTGACCGACCCACCGCCGGGGACGGCCAGGGCGGCCGTGCCGGAGCCGGCGGAGACCGGCGTGCCCGCGCCGTCGGGTCCGGAGCTGCCCACGCCGGTCCGTGCCGGGGTGGCCCGGCCGTCGGGTGCGGACAGGGCCGCGCCGGTCGGCGCCGGGGTGGCCAGGCCGGCGGGTGCGGGTGAGGTCGGGCCGTCAGGTGCCGAGGCCGCCTGGAGGCGCAGGTCGAGCAGCTTGCGCTGCAACTCGTCGGACTCCTGCCGGGACTTCCAGGTCTCCTGCCGCAGGTCGGCGAGCTGCTGCTGGGCCTTGGCGATCTCCAGCATCACCTGGGCGAGCTGCTGGCGGCCGGCAGCCGCCTCCTGCTGCGTGGCGGCCAGGTGCTGCTGGGTGGTGGCCAGGTGCTGCTGGGTGGTGGCCGCGTACTCCTCGAACTGCCGGCGGGAGGAGGCGACATGCTCATCGGCCTCTCGTCGCACGGTGGTGACGTACTCCTCGGCCTCGGTGCGGGTGGTGGTGGCGTACTCGTCGGCCTCGCGGCGCTTCGTGGCCGACTCGGTCTCGGCCTGACGCAGCATCTCGCCGGCCTGCTCCTCAGCCTGGGCACGCACGGTGGCGGCCTCCTGCTCGGCGGCCTGGCGGACCCCGTCGGCACCCTGCTCGATCTCGTTCTTCCGCGCGGTGTACTCCGACTCCAGCTCCGCGCGGCGGGACTCGAACCCGGACTCCAACTCGGCACGGCGGGCTTCGTACCCGGACTCCAGCTCGGCGCTGCGCACGCGGATCCGCTCGTCCAACTCGGCCGTGCGGGTGCGGATCCGTCCATCCAGGTCGGCGTTGCGGGTCTTGTACTGCTTCTCCAGCTCGTCACGGCGGCTGGTGAACTCGCGTTCGGCGCTCGCCTTGCGCTGGGCCAGCTCCCGATCCGCCGCCTCACGCCGACCGTTGACCTCCTTTTCCACCCCGGCCCGCCAGGCACCCAGTTCCTGTTGCGCCTGCGCCCGGGTGTGCTGCACGTACGCCTCGGTCTCGCTGCGCATGCGCTGGGCGTACCCCTCGGTCTCGGCGCGGGTGCGCTTGGCCGTCTCGGTGGCCGCGGTGGTCAGCCGCTCGGCCTCCTGGCGGGCCTTGTTGCGGGCGGCCCGCCCGGCCTCGGAGGCGTCGTCGATGATCTGCTTGGCCTCCTGGCTGGCCTTGGCGTGGGTGGCCCGCCCGGCCTCGGTGGCCTGGTCGATCAGGCGCTTGGCCTCCTGCTGGGCCTTGGCGTGCACCTCCTTCGCGGCCTCGCGCAGCTGGGTCGCCTCCTGTTGGGCGGTGGCGTGCGCCTGGCGGGCCGCCTCGCGTAGCTTGGTCGCCTCCTGCTGTGCCCGGGTGTGGATCTCCTTGGCGGTGGCCCGCAGCTGGGCCGCCTCCTGTTCGGCCCGAGCCAGTGCCTCCTGGGCGGCCTTGCGCAGTCGGGTGGTCTCCTCCTGGGCGGTCCTGCGCAGCTGGGCGGCCTCCTCCTTGGCCGCCTTGCTGGCGGCCTCGGACTCCGCCTTGCGCGCCGCGGCCTGCCGATCCTCCTCGGAGCGGCGGGCGGCCAGGGCGATCTCGAAGTCCTTGAGCGCCTTGGCGGCCTCCGCGCGGGCCTCCTCGATGATGTGCTCGGCGGCGGCCCGGCGGGCCTCGATCTCCTCGTTGGCGGCGGTGAGAATGTCCTCGGCCTGATCCTCGGCCAGGCCGAGGATCTGCTCCACCCGCGGGCCGAGGTGTCGGAACGCGGCGCGGTCGACCACCCCGACCTGCTTGCGTACGGCGGCGAGGTCACGCTGGAGCACCTCGACCTGGCCGACCAGCTTGTGGATCTGGGTATAGGCCTGTTCCCGTTCGGCCGCCAGTGTCTCGATCTCGTGCTCCGAACGAGCGGCGTACCGGTCGACCTGCCGTTTGTCGTACCCCCGCAGGGCCAGATCGAAATTGGGCTGGGTGGTCACGTCTCCGCTGAGCGCGAACAGATCCTCGCCGTGCGACATGCTCCCATCCTCACACGCATCGGGTTCTCCTGGGGCGATACGGACTCCATGTTCGGAGCTACTTCATCGCGCCCGGCGGACCGTGGTCGGTAGGTGCCGAATGCAGGGCGGCGCGGGGTGGCACCGTCACCCGGTGTCACCCCGCGCCGTGGATCATGCCCCGGTGGTCCTGGTCAGTTGGAGGCTTCCGCAGCCACCTTGTCGTCGGCTCCGTCCGCCTTCTTGGCCGCGGCCTTCTCCGAACCGGCGGCGTTGTTGGGCGTCCCCGGAACGATGCCGGCCAGACCGGAGAGCATCTGCCCGAGCTGGGAGGTGACGGCGTCCTTCTGCCGGGTGAGGTCCTCGACCTCGCGGCGGGCGGCCTGCGTGGTCAGCTCGGCCTCCGTGCGGGCCTCGCTGAGCAGGCGCTGCGACTCGCCGCGGGCATCGCTGAGCGTACGCTCCGACAACGCCTTGGCCTTCTCGATCGTCTCGGTGGCGGTGCGCTCCGACTCGACCCGGCGCGCCTCGGCGCGCTGCTCGATCTCCTTGGCCCGTTCCTGGGCGGCGCGGGCCCGCTGCTCGGCCTCGTTGACCAGCTTCTGGGTCTGCGACACCTGGGCGGCGTGCCGCGCCGACTCCTCGCGCTCGGCCTTCTCCCGCCGCTCGGCGAGCTGGAGCTCCAGGGCCTGGAGGTCCTTGTCGCGCTTGTCGCGGGCGTCGGTGAGCAGCTTGGTCGCCTCGGCGCGCTTCTCCTCGGCCTCGCGGGCGGCCTTGGCCCGCTGCTGGGTGATCTCGCGCTCGGCGGTGGCCCGCAGGGTGGCCACCTCCCGCTCCACGGTCGATTTCAGCTCGGCGACCTCGTGGGCGGTCACCGTACGCAGCTGCTTGGTCTCCCGCTCGGCGTCGGCACGTAGCGTGTCGGCCTCGCGGCGGGCCTGGACCCGGACTTCGGCCGCCTCCCGCTCGGCGGCGGTGCGTACGTTGCCCGCCTCCCGCTCGGCGGTGGCCTTCATCGCCGCCGCCTCGGCGCGCGCCTTGTCGGTGATCTCCCGGGCCTCCAGGCGGGCGCCGGAGAGGATCCCCTCCGATTCGCGCTTGGCCTCGTTGCGGTGGTCGTTGGCCTGCTCCTCGGCAAGCCGCAGGATCTGCTCCACCCGGGTGCCGAGGCCGGACAGCGTGGGGCGGCTGTTCTCCTCCAGCTGCTTGCTGGTGTCGGTGAGCTTCTGCTCCAAGGCGGTGAGCCGCTGCTCGGACTGCCGGAGGCGGCGCTGCGCGTCGTTGAGCGCCTGCTCGGCGTCGGCGCGGTCCTTGTTGGCCTGGCTCAGCGCGCCGTTGAGTCGGCCGATGAAGTCATCGACCTGACCGGTGTTGTATCCGCGCAGGCCAACCGTGAAGTCGGGCTGCGAGTTCGCGTTATCGAAGAACGCGAGAGGGGAGGACTGCTGCTGGGGCATTGGGACATACTGGCAGACCCCCCGGGGTGCTTCGCAAGAGCGTGCCGCCCTTTGGCGTCCTCATTACATGGTCAACTCGCCGGGTCGCCGGACCCGTGGCCACGAGAGGCGATCTTGCCAGCTCCCAGGGCGAGCCGGTGGCCGTGGGCGAGATGCGGAATAGGGGTCCCGGTGGCCCTTTGTTTCCACACCGGCCCGGTCACACGAATGGGTGCCGGGCCGGGTGTGTGGAAAGCCAATCGCCGTTCACCGAATGGCCAGCAGCAGCTCGTCCGTCAGGTCAGTGCCCGCGGAACCGGTTGATCGCGTCGGCGTGCCGGGCCCGCAACTCGGGATCGCGTACGCCGAGGCCGTCCTCGGGAGCCAGGCAGCGTACGCCGACCTTGCCCTGATGGGTGTTGCGGTGCACCTCGTACGCGGCCTGGCCGGTCTGCTCCAGCGGGTACGTCCGGGAGACCGTCGGGTGGATCCGGCCGAGTGCCACCAGCCGGTTGGCCTGCCACGCCTCCCGGTAGTTGGCGAAGTGGCTGCCGACGATGCGTTTGAGGTGCATCCAGAGGTAACGGTTGTCGTACTGGTGCAGGAAGCCGCTGGTGGAGGCGCAGGTGACGATGGTGCCGCCGCGCTTGGTCACGTACACGCTGGCGCCGAAGGTCTCCCGTCCCGGGTGTTCGAAGACGATGTCCGGGTCCTCGCCGTCGGTGAGTTCCCGAATCCGCTCGCCGAAGCGACGCCACTCGTCCGGGTCCTGGGTCTGCTCGTCGGACCAGAACCGGAAACCCTCGGCGGAGCGGTCGATAACCAGGTCGGCGCCCATCCGTCGGCACAGCTCCGCCTTTTCCGGCGAGGAGACCACGCAGACCGGTACGGCGCCGCCGTGCAGCGCCATCTGGGTGGCGTAGCTGCCCAGGCCGCCTGAAGCGCCCCAGATCAGCACCACGTCGCCCTGCTTCATGTTGGCGCCGTGGTGCGACACCAACTGCCGGTACGCGGTGGAGTTGACCAGGCCCGGGCTGGCCGCCTCCTCCCAGCTCAGGTGCCGGGGTCTGGGCATCAGCTGGTTGGCCTTGACCACGGCCAGCTCGGCCAGGCCACCGAAGTTGGTCTCGAACCCCCAGATCCGCTGCTGCGGGTCGAGCATCGTGTCGTCGTGTCCGGCCGCGTCCTCCAGCTCGACCGAGAGGCAGTGCGCCACCACCTCGTCGCCGGGACGCCACCGGCTGACCCCGGCACCGACCCGTAGCACCACGCCGGCCGCGTCGGACCCCACCACGTGGTACGGCAGGTCGTGCCGGCGGGCCAGCTCGGAGGTGCGGCCGTACCGCTGGAGGAACCTGAAGGTGGGCAGCGGTTCGAAGATGCTGGTCCAGACGGTGTTGTAGTTGATCGCGCTGGCCATCACGGCGACCAGCGCCTCGCCCGGGCCGAGTTCGGGGGTCGGCACCTCCTGTAGGTGCAGCGCCTTGCGCGGGTCCTTGTCCCGAGTGGCCACACCGGTGAACATCCGGGCCTCCTCGGCCCGGACCACGACGCCCCGGTAGCTCTCCGGCACCGGCAGCCCGGCGACACCGGCCAGTTCACGTCCCGGGTCGGCCGACCCTTCCGCCGCCATGATGGCTTCGAGGATGTCCTGCACGGTGACCTCCGGTACTCGCCGCGCACCCCACCCGGCATGCGGGCCTGGCGCTGCCATCTTCGGCGTCGGTGCGCTCCACCACCATGTCGGTCACCGACACATCCGACACCGGCCGCAATCCTGTGGGGGCGGACGTTACTGAACGGTAGCTTTGGTCGGAAGTCCTCTGTGAAGAACTGCATTGGTCGATGAGCGGACCTGCTCGCGACCCCGGTCAACCGCTCACCGCCGGGCGGCGTGTTACCGGGCGGCTTGTTAATAGGGGTCCCCTGCTATGCACCAGGCGTTAATAGGGGCCCTTCCTTGCGCCTCAGGCGGGTTGGACGAGTTCTACCAGGACGCCGCCGGCGTCCTTGGGGTGGACGAAGTTGATCCGGGAGTTGGCGGTGCCGCGCCGGGGGGTCTCGTAGAGCAGCCGCAGGCCACGTGCGCGCAGCGCCGCGCAGGCCGCGTCGACGTCGGCCACGGTGTACGCCACCTGCTGCACCCCCGGGCCGTTGCGGTCGAGGAACTTCGCGATGGTCGACTCGGGGCTCAGCGGGGCGAGCAGTTGCACGCAGCCGCCCTCGGCGGTCGGTCCGACCGCCAGCATCGCCTCGCGGACCCCCTGCTCGACGTTGGTCTCGGTGTGGACGCAGCGCATCCCGAACGTCCGCTGGTAGAAGTCGATCGCGGCGTCGAGGTCGGCCACCGCGATCCCGACATGGTCGATACGGCGCAGGCCGATCCCTGTGACATAGTCGGCAGCGGGCTCGACGGGGGAGTTCTCAGGCATGACGCTAGTCTGACCGAACGATTGTTAAGGCGTACAGGTCGGCACCCCCTCGGAGGCAGTTATGGCTTCGGTGATCGTCAGCGGCGCGCGGACCCCGATGGGGCGTCTGCTGGGCAACCTGAAGGATCTACCGGCGACGAAGCTCGGCGGCATCGCCATCAAGGCGGCGTTGGAGCGCGCCGGGGTCGCCCCCGACCAGGTGCAGTACGTGATCATGGGGCAGGTGCTCCAGGCCGGTGCCGGGCAGATCCCGGCCCGCCAGGCGGCCGTGGCGGCGGGCATCCCGATGTCCGTGCCGGCCCTGACGATCAACAAGGTCTGCCTCTCCGGCCTGGACGCGATCGCCCTGGCCGACCAGCTGATCCGGGCCGGCGAGTTCGACGTCGTGGTGGCCGGCGGCATGGAGTCGATGACCAACGCGCCGCACCTGATGCTCGGCCAGCGCGCCGGCTACAAGTACGGCGACGTGGTGATCAAGGACCACATGGCGCTGGACGGGCTGACCGACGCCGGGGACTGCTGCTCGATGGGCGAGTCCACCGAGCGGCACGGCGGCGTCCGGGGCATCACCCGCCAGGAGCAGGACGCCTTCGCCGCGGCCAGCCACCAGCGGGCCGCCGCCGCGCAGAAGAACGGCCACTTCGCCGAGGAGATCACTCCGGTGACCATCCCGCAGCGCAAGGGCGACCCGCTGGTGATCAGCGAGGACGAGGGCATCCGGCCGGACACCACCGCCGAGTCGCTGGCCAAGCTCCGCCCGGCCTTCGCGAAGGACGGCACCATCACCGCCGGCAGCTCGTCGCCGATCTCCGACGGCGCCGCCGCCGTGGTGGTGATGAGCAAGGCGAAGGCCAAGGAGTTGGGGCTGACCTGGCTGGCCGAGATCGGGGCGCACGGCAACGTGGCGGGCCCGGACAACTCCCTGCACTCGCAGCCGTCCAACGCGATCCAGCACGCCCTGCGCAAGGGCGGGCTGAGCGTCTCCGACCTCGACCTGATCGAGATCAACGAGGCGTTCGCCCAGGTCGGCATCCAGTCCACCCGTGACCTGGGGATCAGCCCGGCCAAGGTCAACGTCAACGGCGGCGCGATCGCGCTGGGCCACCCGATCGGCATGTCCGGCGCCCGGCTGGTGCTCACCCTCGCGCTGGAGCTCAAGCGGCGCGGCGGCGGCACCGGGGCGGCGGCGCTCTGCGGTGGCGGCGGCCAGGGCGACGCGTTGATCATCCACGTCCCCGGCCCCACCGAAAGCGATCTGTGAGCGAGGCGAACGGGGGTGCCCCGGCGGCCACCGGATCGGTGCGCCGGAGCCGGGACGTACCAATGCTGGTCGAGCGGGCCCGCGCCGGTGACCCGCGCGCGGTGGCCCGGCTGATCACCCTGGTCGAGTCGGGCGACCCGACGGTGCCGGGCATCGCCGCGGCGCTCGCCCCCTACGCCGGCCAGGCCCAGGTGGTCGGGCTGACCGGCGCCCCCGGGGTGGGCAAGTCGACCACCACCAACGAGCTGGTACGCGCGCTGCGCGCCCGCGGCCACCGGGTGGGCGTGCTGGCCATCGACCCGTCCAGCCCGTTCACCGGCGGCGCGATCCTCGGCGACCGGGTGCGGATGCAGGACCATGCCACCGATCCGGGGGTCTACATCCGGTCGATGTCCAGCCGGGGGCACCTCGGCGGGCTCTCGGCGGCCACCCCGCAGGCGGTGCGGGTGCTGGAGGGCGCCGGCTGCGACGTGGTGCTGGTGGAGACGGTCGGCGTCGGGCAGGCCGAGGTCGAGGTGGCCTCGCTGGCCGACACCACGCTGGTGCTGCTCGCCCCGGGCATGGGCGACGCGATCCAGGCGGTGAAGGCCGGCATCCTGGAGATCGCCGATATCTTCGTGGTCAACAAGGCCGACCGGGACGGTGCCGACGCGACCGTCCGGGACATCCAGGGCATGATCGCCCTCGGCGAGCGCGGTCCGGGCCAGTGGCGGCCGCAGGTGGTGCGCTCGGTGGCCGCCCGCGCCGAGGGGATCGACGACATCGCCGCGGCGATCGACAAGCACCGTGGCTGGCTGGTCGAGCACGACGAGCTGCGCCGCCGCCGTGAGGCGCGGGCCGCCGCCGAGATCGAGGCCATCGCGCTCGGCGTGCTCCGCGCCCGGATCGGCTCGCTGCGCGACGGTACGCAGCTGCCGGCGCTCGCCGCCGAGGTGGCCGCCGGGGTGACCGACCCGTACGCCGCCGCCGACGCGCTGCTCGCCCAACTGGCCGCCTGAGGTCCACTGCGGACCGTCCCCGACGAGTAGGCTCGCACCGCCCCGCAACGCGCGTGGGGTGGTGTGACGGCCGCTGGGGAGAGCATGGACCACGAGATGACGCAGGAGTTGCCGATGACGCCGGACGCGGTGGCGGGCGGGCGTACGCACATCTCGGACGAGGTGGTGGAGAAGATCGCGGTGGCCGCGGCGAAGGCCGTGCCCGGCGTGGTGGAGCTGGGTGGCGACCTCGCCCGGTTCTTCAACGCGGTGTTCGACCGGGTCGGGCTGGACCAGTTGGGCGACGCGCGGCGGGGCTGCTCCGCCCATGTCGTCAACGGCGGCGCGGTGATCAACCTGGTCATCGTGACCGACGCCGGGCATCCGGTGCCCGAGGTGACCACGGCCGTGCGGGCCGGGGTGACCCAGGCGGTCGAGACGTACGGGCTGCGGGTCGACGAGATCAACATCCGGGTGGACGACGTGGCCATCGACGGGCCTGCCGCCTGAGTACCAGCAGCTCAGTTACTGATCGGTACGAACTTCCTTATCGATCGTTCAGGTGAGGCTCTACACTCGATGTGCAGCTAAGGACACCGAGGAGGAGCCCGGGGATGAACGCCGACGAGATCGCCGCCGGACAGGCCCGCTGGCAGGCCCGGTACGACGCCGCGCGCAAGCGGGACGCCGATTTCACCACGCTCTCCGGGATGCCCGTCGAGCCGGTCTACGGGCCCCCCTCGGGCGCGGCATATCCCGGCTTCGAGCGGATCGGCTGGCCGGGGGAGTTCCCGTACACCCGGGGGCTCCACCCGACGGGCTACCGCGGGCGGACCTGGACCATCCGGCAGTTCGCCGGCTTCGGCAACGCCCGGCAGACCAACGAGCGCTACAAGATGATCCTCGGCGCCGGTGGCGGTGGTCTCTCGGTCGCCTTCGACATGCCGACCCTGATGGGCCGCGACTCCGACGACCCGCAGTCGCTGGGTGAGGTGGGGCACTGCGGGGTGGCGGTGGACAGCGCCGCCGACATGGAGGTGCTCTTCGACGGCATCGACCTGGCCGGCGTCACCACCAGCATGACCATCTCCGGCCCGGCGGTGCCGGTGTTCTGCATGTACCTGGTCGCCGCCGAGCGGCAGGGCGCCGACCTGTCGACGCTCGACGGCACCCTCCAGACGGACATCTTCAAGGAGTACATCGCGCAGAAGGAGTGGCTCTTCGACCCCGAGCCGCACCTGCGCCTGATCGGCGACCTGATGGAGTACTGCGCCCGGGAGATCCCCCGCTACAAGCCGCTCTCGGTCTCCGGCTACCACATCCGGGAGGCCGGTTCGACCGCCGCGCAGGAGCTGGCGTACACCCTCGCCGACGGCTTCGGCTACGTCGAGCTGGGGCTCTCCCGCGGGTTGGACGTCAACGTCTTCGCGCCCGGGCTGAGCTTCTTCTTCGACTCGCACGTCGACTTCTTCGAGGAGATCGCCAAGTTCCGCGCCGCCCGCCGGATCTGGGCCCGCTGGCTGCGCGACGTCTACGGCGCCACCAGTGAGAAGGCGCTCTGGCTGCGGTTCCACACGCAGACCGCCGGGGTGTCGCTGACCGCGCAGCAGCCGGTCAACAACGTGGTACGCACCGCCGTCGAGGCGCTCGCCGCGGTGCTCGGCGGCACCAACTCGCTGCACACCAACGCGTTGGACGAGACCCTGGCGCTGCCCACCGACGAGTCCGCCGAGATCGCCCTGCGTACCCAGCAGGTGCTGATGGAGGAGACCGGGGTGACCAACGTGGCCGACCCGCTCGGCGGCTCGTGGTACGTCGAGGCGCTCACCGACCGGATCGAGGCCGAGGCGGAGGAGATCTTCGCCCGGATCCGCGCGCTGGGCGGTGAGGGGCCGCACGCCATCGGCCCGATGACCGCCGGCATCCTGCGCGGCATCGAGGACGGCTGGTTCACCGGCCAGATCGCCGAGTCCGCCTTCGTCTACCAGCAGGCGCTGGAGAAGGGCGACAAGAAGATCGTCGGGGTCAACTGCCACACCGGCACCGTCGCCAAGGAGCTGGAGATCCTGCGCATCTCGCACGAGGTGGAGCTGGAGCAGCGGCGGATGCTCGCCGAGCGCAAGACCGGCCGGGACGAGGCCAGGGTACGCGCCGCCGTCGAGGCGATGGTGGCGGTGAGCCGTACCGGGGAGAACATGATTCCCGCGATGCTCGACGCGGTCCGGGCCGAGGCCACCCTCGGCGAGATCTGCGACGCGCTGCGCGCCGAATGGGGCGTTTACCGCGAGCCCGCACGGTTCTGACACCCGTCCCGGCGGGCGGCCGCCCGGCCGCCCTGCCGGGGCGGCTGGGCAGGGGTGACAGTGGCAACTGCCCGGGTGGCGGTTGATCTGAGTTCGGCAAATTGCGTGCGAGACTAGATAACCATGAGCGACCCACGGATCACCTCGTCGATCTTCACCCGCGGCGCGGTCGACCTCAGCGCGCTGCGCACCCCTGCACCCAGTCCCGCCCCGGCACCCGTCCAGTCCGGTCCCCCCGCCGGAGCCCCCGGCGGCGCCGTCGGCGGGGTCACCGTCCTCGACGTGACCGAGGCGACCTTCCAGTCCGAGGTCCTGGAGCGCTCGCTGACAACACCCGTGGTGGTGGACTTCTGGGCGGAGTGGTGCCAGCCCTGCAAGCAGCTCTCGCCGGTGCTGGAGCGGCTGGCGGTGGAGGGCGGCGGTGCCTGGGTGCTCGCCAAGGTCGACGTGGACGCCAACCCCCGGCTGGCGCAGATGTTCCGGGTCCAGGGCATCCCGATGGTGTACGCGGTGGTCGGCGGGCAGCCGGTCGACGCCTTCTCCGGTGTGGTGCCGGAGGCGCAGCTGCGCCAGTGGATCCAGGCGGTTCTCAAGGCCGGCGGGGTGACCGTGGCCGAGCCGGAGGACCCCCGCCTCGACGAGGCGGACGACGCCCTGATGACCGGCGACCTGGACGCCGCCGAGCGGGCGTACCGGAAGATCCTCGCCGAGACCCCGACGGACGCCGCCGCCGAGGCCGGGCTGGCCCAGGTCGGGCTTGCCCGCCGGGTGGCCGGCGTCGACCCGCAGGCGGCGCTCGCCGCGGCGGCCGACCCCGACGACGTCGACGCCCAGCTGCTGGCCGCCGACATCGAGGTGCTCAGCGGCCTGGCCGAGCAGGCGTACCAGCGGTTGGTCGGGCTGGTCCGGCGGACCGCCGGCGACGACCGGGAGAAGGTACGCCAGCACCTCGTCGGACTCTTCACCATCGCCGGGCCGGAGGATCCCGCGGTCGCCGCGGCCCGCCGGGCGCTGGCCAGCGCCCTGTTCTGAGCCACCTGCCATGCCAGCGCGGGCCGGCGGACCGCCGGCCCGCCCGACACCGGAGGACGGGAGCCCATGTGAGCGCGAGGAGTGAGCTTGCGAGCCCCGCAGTCGCGAACGACAGCAGGGCTCGCGTGAGCGCGAGGAGTGAGCTTGCGAGCCCCGCAGTCGCGAACGACAGCGGCCCATGATGCGCCGGATCGCCGTCCTCGACGCGCCGAGCAACCTCGGCCTGCGTCCACCCACGCCCACCTCGGTCCCGGGTTGCGGCAAGGCGCCCGGCGCACTGCGCGACCAGGGGCTGCTGCCCCGGTTACGGGCCCGTGACGCCGGTTGCCTGACCCCGCCCCGCTACGACGCCGGTGACTGGCGGCCGGGCGACGGCGTGTGCCACGCGCGGGAGATCGCCGACTACTCGGTGGCGCTGGCCGACCGGATCGGCGCGATCATCGACCGGGGAGAGTTCCCGGTCGTGCTCGGCGGGGACTGCTCGATCCTGCTCGGCTCGGCCCTGGCCATGCACCGGCTCGGCGAGGCGGTCGGCGGCCGGATCGGCCTGGTCTTCGTCGACGGCCACTCCGACTTCCGGCACCCCGGCAACGCCTCGTACGTGGGCGCAGCGGCGGGCGAGGACCTCGCCCTGGTCACCGGTCGGGGCCAGGCCGACCTGGCGGCGCTCGAAGGGCGGCGGCCCTACTTCCGGGACATCGACGTGGTGGTGCTCGGCATCCGCGCGCAGGACGAGTACCGGCTCGACCTCCAGGCCGCCGGGATCGTCACCAGACCGGTGCCGGCGCTGCGCGCCGAGGGCGCGGCCCGCACCGCCCAGTGGGCGCACGAGCAGCTCGCCGACTGCGCCGGCTACTGGGTGCACATCGACGTGGACGTGCTCGACCCGGCCGTGATGCCGGCGGTCGACGCCCCCGACCCGGGCGGCATCGCCTTCGCCGAACTGGAGATCCTGCTCGCCGGCCTGGTCGACACCCCGCACTGTCTCGGCGTCGAGCTGACCGTCTTCGACCCCGACTACGACCCGGACGGCGGGTACGCCGCCGAGATCGTCAACACCGTGGTCGCCGGCCTGCGCCCGGTCACCGCACCGGGGTCGGTGCCGCCCCGGCTCCGTCCCGGGCCAGCCGAGCGCCCCGCCCCTGCGCCCCGGCGCGCGATCGACCGTCGCGGTGAGCGGGAGCCGGCGGCCGGCGACGGCGCGCCGCCGGCCGATCCGGCTGCCGGCGGTCCAGCTCCGGCCGGCGACGAGCCGGCGGAGCCGCTCGACGCCGACCCCTCGGACGTGGAGACCCCCCACCCGTCACCGGCAACCGGCGGCCTCAGCGCCTGATCGTCAGCGCCTGGTCGACGCCGTTCCGGTGGGTCACCGGGCCAGGGCGCGCAGGAAGCGTTCGGCGATCGGGACGGCGGTGCCGCTGCCCGAGCCACCCTTCTCGACGAAGACCGCGAAGGCCACGTCGCCCTGCCAGCCGACGAACCAGGCGTGGGTGTTCTTCGGATTGTCGTCGTACTCGGCGGTGCCGGTCTTGCCGTACACCGGCTCGCCCGGGACGTCCTTCAACGCGGTGCCGGTGCCGCTGGTGATCACCTCGCGCATCATCGTCCGGACCGCCGCGACCGGCTCGGGCTTCAGCTCCGGGGCCGGCTCGGTGGCCGGCTCCGGCGCCGGGTCCACGGTCAGCTTCGGCGCGATGAAGCCGCCCTTGGCCACCGCCGCGGTCGCCGCCGCCATGGCCAGCGGGCTGACCAGGGTCGTTCCCTGCCCGATCGCGGCGGCGGCCTGCTCGGTGGCGCCGCCGTCCGCGGAGACCTTCCCGGTGAAGGCGTCGAGGCCGACCTCCCACTTGCCCTCCAGGCCGAGCGTCCGGCCGGTGGCGGCCAGCCCGTCGGCGCCGAGCTGCGGAGCGAGCGCCGCGAAGGCGGTGTTGCAGGACTTGGCGAAGTCGGTGCGGAACGGCACCGCGCCGAGTTGGAAGTCGTTGGCGTTCTTGAACGAGCGACCGTCGACCACGAGGGTCTTCGGGCAGGCGACGGTGGTGTCCGGGGTCACCGCGCCGCGTTCCAGCAGCCCGAGCGCGCTGACCATCTTGAACGTGGAGCCGGGCGGCACCTGCGCGGTGAAGGCCAGGTTCTCCCCGGCGACGCCGGGGCCGTTGGCGGCGGCGAGCACCGCGCCGTCGCTGACGCGTACGGCCACCAGGGCGGTCCGTCGGCGCTCACCGCGCAGCGCCTGGTCGGCCGCGTTCTGGGTGGACACGTCGAGGGTGGTGCGTACCGGCTCGCCGGGCTGCGGGTCGCGCTGGAACAGCTTGGTGCCGGTGGGCTCCAGCGTCCCGTCGGGCCCGGCCCGCTTGACGATCACGGCGAGTCCCGGCACGCCGCGCAGCCGCTCGTCCCACCGGCCCTGCAACCCGCCGTGGCCGACCAGGTCCCCGGGGAAGTAACGGTCGGGGAACTTCTTCAGGTCGTCGGCCTGTGCGGGGTCGACCGTGCCGAGCACCGCCCGGGCGAACTCGCGGGTGGGGGCAAGATCGAGCTTCTCGGAGCGGAACTTCGTCCCCGGCAGGTCGTAGATGCGTGACTTGATCTGCCGGTACGCCTCGTCGCGCAGGGTGACCACCTCGACGAAGGCGTCCGGCTTCGCCTCGTCCAGCCGCTTCGGCAGGCCGGAGAGGTCGACCGGCGGCGTGATGGCCGGCCGGATCGCCCGCAACGCGGCGTCCAGCTCGCGGGTCACGGCCTCGACGTCGCTCACCTCGCTGGGCTGGAGCCCCACCCGGACCACCGGGCGCGGCGCTACGAGCGGATTGCCGGCACCGTCGAGCACCCCGGCCCGTCGATCGGTCGCCCGTTGCAGGCCGATCCGGTCACCGCGGGTGAGCTGCTCGTGCACGACCTGCGGCTCCCAGATCACCTGCCACTCGTCGTCCCGCCCCTGGGTGAGCCGGAGCGGCCGGTCGTAGGTCCAGACCGTCTCACCGGGCAGCGTCCACTCGACCCGGATGGTGGCCGTCGCGGTGTCCCGGACGATTTCGGGGTCGCCCTGCCGGCTCAGCTTCGGCGGCGTGTCGGCCAACTCGCCGGAGAGTTCCCTGATCGCCTCTGCGACGTCGGCGGCCGGGATCCTCGCGCCGGTCGGGTCGACGAAGCCGACCTTGTGGAGGTCGCCCGATTTCCACCCGGCGAGGAAGGCGTCCACGCCGCGTTGCGGCCCGTCCTCGGCCGAGCAGGCGACCAGGCTGGCCGAGGCGATCAGGCAGGCGGCGACGCCGGCGAGTCGTGACATCGTGTGACGGTTCCGGTGCGGCCGGTGCATGGCGGCGTTTCCTCCCGGTCAGGCTGCCCTGCACGCTAGTACGCCGATGCGCTCCGCACCGTCCCGTGCGCTCCGCGCCGTCCCGCCGGCGCCCGGTCGGGCGGAAAGACGGCCCGGTGACGGTGTGATGAACAACATCAGGCGGGGTACTCCTGATCCGGCCGAACCTCGTACCGCAACGGGTGAAAGGACGATCTCCCAATCCGGAAGTCCGGCCGGTGGTCCGCCGACGAAGGGACCGGTCGGTCGGCCTAGGCTTGGCGGCAGAGTGACCCACAGCGTTGTGGGTCGAGGGGAGTGGCACCGATGGACCGGCGTCCGGCGATCAAACCGGGACCCGACCTCCGGCAGGTTGACACCGGCCGGGACGACGACAGCTTCGATTCGGCGACCGACGGGGACGGCTTCGGCCGACTCGACACAGGAGTGACCGGGATGACCGGTTCGAGCATCGACACCCTCTACGACCTGGGTCTGCCGCCGGATGCGCTGGCGGACGACGCGGAGGACGCCGAACTCGACGAGCCGGTGCCCAACGCCGAGCGGCTGGTGGCGCAGGCGGTCACGCTGGCCGGCGACGACCACGACGCGGCGACCCTGGTCGGCCGTTTCTGGCGGTTCGCGCCGGACGAGGAGCTGATCGGGTTCACCGCCGAGGAGATGCTCGACGCCGCCCGCGCCCACCGGGAGCTGGCTCAGCAGCGGGTGCCGGGCGAGTTGAAGCTGCGGATCCACTCACCCGACGCGGAGCAGCACCACAGCGTCGTCGAGATCGTCACCGACGACATGCCGTTCCTGGTCGACTCGGTGACCGCCCTGCTCAACACCCACCACCTGGACGTGCACCTGCTGGTCCACCCGCTGGTCGTGGTGCGCCGGGAGCCGCTGGGCCGGCTGGTCGAGGTGGCCGCCGACGTCGAGCCGGACGACGCGATCTCCGGCGACCTGGTCGAGAGCTGGATGCGGATCGAGATCGACCCGGTCCGTGACCCGGAGGAGCGGGGCAAGCTGCGCCGGGAGTTGCAGCGGGTGCTCACCGACGTGCGGGAGGCGGTCGAGGACTGGCCGAAGATGCGCCAGTGCGCCCTGGCGCTCGCCGACGAGCTGGCCGCCGCGCGGACCAGCGACAACCGGCCGCCGGTGCCGGAAAAGGACATCACCGACTCGGTGGAGCTGCTGCGCTGGCTGGCGCACGACCACTTCACCTTCCTCGGCTACCGGGAGTACCGGCTGGTGCCGGACTCGGAGCAGGGCGGGCCGGCGCTGGAGGCGGTGCTCGGCACCGGGCTGGGCATCCTGCGGCAGGACTCGCCGGAGGCGCGGGCGCTGTCGTCGATGACGCCGGAGGCGCACGAGAAGGTCACCGAGAAGCGCCTGTTGATCATCACGAAGGCGAACTCGCGGGCCACCGTGCACCGCTCGGCCTACCTCGACTACATCGGCTTCAAGATCTTCGACGAGCACGGCGAGGTGGTGGGGGAGCGGCGGTTCCTGGGCCTCTTCTCCACCGCGGCGTACCGGACCAGCGTGCAGGAGCTGCCGGTGGTCCGGCGCAAGGTCGCCGAGGTGCTGGACCGCTCCGGGTTGAGCCTGCGCAGCCACTCCGGCAAGGACCTGCTCCAGATCCTGGAGACCTACCCGCGCGACGAGCTGTTCCAGATCAAGACCGACGACCTCTACCACGCAGTGATCGGCGTGCTGCGGATGGCCGGCCGCCGGCAGCTGCGGGTCTTCCTGCGCCGGGACGCGTACGGGCGCTTCATCTCCTGCCTGATCTACCTGCCCCGGGACCGGTTCACCACGCAGAACCGGCTGCGCATGCAGGACATCCTGCTCCGCGAGCTGAACGGCGTGGGGGTGGACTACACCACCCGGGTCACCGAGTCGATGCTGGCCCGGGTGCACTTCATCGTGCGTACCGACCCGACCAGTCCGCCCGGTGATATCGACGCCGATCTGTTGGCCGAGGAGCTGGCCGACGCCACCCGGCTGTGGGACGACGACTACCGGCTGGTGCTCGAACGCAAGCTCGGCGACGAGCAGGCCAAGCACCTCTTCGCCCGGTACGCCGACGCGTTCCCGGAGGGCTACAAGGACGGGCACACGCCGTACGAGGCGATGAAGGACCTGGCCAAGCTGGAGCTGCTGGAGGAGTCCGGCCAGCTGGAGATGCACCTGTTCCGCAAGCAGCCGCTGCCGCGCGCCGCCCTCCGGGGCTCGGACGTCGACGAGTCGATGGACGTCCGGTTCAAGGTCTACCGGTACGGCGAGCCGATGATGCTCTCCGCGGTGCTGCCGGTGCTGCACTCGCTCGGCGTGCGGGTGGTCGACGAGCACCCGTACGAGGTGGAGCGCGTCGACGGCCGGATCTGGCTGTACGACTTCGGGCTGCGCCTGCCCGAGGGCCACCAGGAGCTGGCCGAGGTGCGCCCGCACGTGGAGAACGCCTTCGCGGCGGCTTGGCGGGGCGAGGCCGAGGTGGACGGCTTCAACGAGCTGGTGCTGCGCGCCGGGCTCACCTGGCGTCAGGTGGTGGTGCTGCGGGCGTACGCGAAGTACCTGCGGCAGACCGGCACCGTCTTCTCCCAGGACTACATGGAGTCGACGTTCATCGCGTACCCGCGGATCGCCACGCTGTTGGTGCAGCTCTTCGAGACGCGGTTCGAGCCGGGTTCGGTCGCCGCCGAGCAGCGCGAACAGCGCAGCGGGGAGCTGGTCGCCGAGATCCGGGCCGCCCTCGACGACGTGGCCAGCCTCGACCAGGACCGGATCCTGCGGTCGTACCTGACGCTGATCCAGGCCACCCTGCGGACCAGCTTCTACCAGAAGCCGGTCGGCGGGCGACCCAAGCCGTACGTGGCATTCAAGCTGGATCCGCAGGCGATCCCCGAACTGCCCGCGCCGCGGCCGAAGTTCGAGATCTTCGTGTACTCGCCCCGGTTCGAGGGCGTGCACCTGCGGTTCGGGCCGGTGGCCCGGGGTGGCCTGCGCTGGTCGGACCGGCGGGAGGACTTCCGCACCGAGGTGCTCGGCCTGGTCAAGGCGCAGATGGTGAAGAACGCCGTGATCGTGCCGGTGGGCGCCAAGGGCGGCTTCGTGCTCAAGCAGAAGCCGGGCGACCGGGACGAGGCGGTCGTCTGCTACAAGGAGTTCATCTCGGCCTTGCTGGACGTCACCGACAACATCTCGGCCGGCGAGATCGTGCCGCCCGAGGACGTGGTCCGCCACGACGGCGACGACCCGTACATGGTGGTGGCGGCGGACAAGGGCACGGCGAGCTTCTCCGACATCGCCAACGAGATCTCCATCGCGCACAACTTCTGGATGGGCGACGCCTTCGCCTCCGGCGGCTCGGCCGGCTACGACCACAAGAAGATGGGCATCACCGCCCGGGGCGCCTGGGAGTCGGTCAAGCGGCACTTCCGCGAGATGGGGCACGACACCCAGAGCCAGGACTTCACCGTGGTCGGTGTCGGCGACATGTCCGGTGACGTGTTCGGCAACGGCATGCTGCTCTCCGAGCACATCCGGCTGGTGGCCGCCTTCGACCACCGGCACATCTTCCTGGACCCGGACCCGGACGCGGCCACCTCGTACCGCGAGCGGAAGCGGCTGTTCGAGCTGTCCCGCTCGACCTGGGAGGACTACAACGCCGAGCTGATCTCGGCCGGCGGCGGGATCTACCCGCGTACGGCGAAGTCGGTGCCGGTGTCGCCGCAGGTCCGCGCGGTGCTCGGGCTGGCCGACGAGGTCGACCAGATGAGCCCGCAGGAGCTGATGAAGGCGATCCTGACCGCGCCGGTCGACCTGTTCTGGAATGGCGGCATCGGCACCTACGTCAAGGCCTCCAGCCAGACCAACGCCGAGGTGGGCGACAAGTCCAACGACTCGATCCGGGTGGACGGCCGCAGCCTGCGCTGCCGGGTGGTGGGCGAGGGCGGCAACCTGGGTTTCACCCAGCACGGCCGGATCGAGTACGCCCAGGCCGGCGGCCGGATGTACACCGACTTCATCGACAACGCGGCCGGGGTGGACTGCTCCGACCACGAGGTGAACATCAAGATCCTGTTGAACACCGCGGTCGCCGACAGTGAGCTGACCGTGCCCGAGCGGGACGAGCTGCTCGCCCGGATGACCGACGAGGTCGCCGAGCTGGTGCTGCGGGACAACTACGACCAGGCGCGGGCGATCAACAACGCCCAGGCGCAGGCCGCCTCGCTGCTCCCGGTGCACCGCCGCATGATCAGCGAACTGGAGCGCTCCGGGACGCTGGACCGGGCGCTGGAGGCGCTGCCGCCGGACGAGGAACTGGCGGTACGGGCCGAGTCCGGGCTGACCGCGCCGGAGTTCGCGGTGCTGCTCGCGTACGTGAAGATCGCGCTGGAGAAGGAGATCCTCGCCGAGGGGCTGGCCGACGAGGAGTGGACCAGCGAGGTGCTGGTCAACTACTTCCCGACCCCGATGCGGGAGCGGTTCGCCGACCGGATGGGCCGGCACCGGCTGCGCCGCGACATCGTGACCACCGTGCTCGTCAACGAGGCGATCAACCGGGGCGGCATCTCCTCCGTCTTCCGGGTGGTCGACGAGACCGCCGCGACGGCGGCGGACGTGATCCGGGCGTACGTGGTGGTCCGCGAGGTGTTCGGGCTGCGCCAGCTCTGGGACGCGGTCGAGGCGCTGGACAACCGGGTCGACCCGGAGTTGCAGACCAGCGTCTACCTGGACACCCGGCGGCTGCTCGACCGGGCGGTGCGCTGGCTGGTAACCAACCGCCGTTCGCCGATCGACGTCCGGGCGGAGATCGTCCGGCTGCGCGACGGCGTGGCTCAGCTGCTGCCGCAGCTGGAGACGCTGTTCTACGGCAGCGAGCGGGAGGGTATCGCGGCGCACATCGACTCGATGACCGAGCGTGGCCTGCCCCGCGAGCTGGCCGAGCAGAGCACCCGCCTGATGTACAGCTTCGGCCTGCTCGACGTGGTGGAGACCGCCACCGGCAGCGGCCGGGAGGTGAGCGAGGTGGCCTCGGTCTACTTCGTGCTCTCGGACCGGTTCCGGGTGGACTCGCTGCTGTCGAAGATCTCTTTGCTGCCCCGCGAGGACCGGTGGCAGACCCTGGCCCGGATGGCGCTGCGCTACGACCTGTACGCCGCGCTGGCCGCGCTCACCGCGGAGGTGCTCGACTCGACGCCGAGGGATCTGTCCCCGCAGGAGCGGGTGCAGCAGTGGGAGCAGTCGAACGCCACCTCGATCCACCGCGCCGAACGGGCGATGGGCGAGTTCGACGAGTCCCGCGCCGACCTGGCCGCCCTCTCGGTCCTCCTCCGCCAGATCCGCACCCTGGTCCGCACCTCATCCGCCACCTAACCACCCACCCACCCACCCGCCCGCCCCACCCCGCCCCACCGTCCCGCCCGCCCCACCCCGTCGATCATGGAGTTGTGGTGGGCGGGATGGGTGGTTATGCGGCTTTTGTGAGGCACCACAACTGCATGATCGACCGGGGTGGGGTGGGGCCGGTGGGGAGGTGTGGGGGAGGTGGGTTAGGTGATGAGGGAGGCGAAGACGATCACGTTGTCGGGGTAGCTGCCGGTCGCCTCGTCGAACTGGCCGCCACAGGTGACCACCCGCAGCCCGGGCCGGTCGCTCGGGCCGTACACCTGCTCGGTGGGGAAGGCATCCTTCGGGTGGGAGGTCACCGATTCCACCCGGAAGCTGGCCGGCTGACCGTCCTCGCGGTTCACCGTGATGGTGTCGCCGGGTTGCAGGGCGCCGAGGTTGAAGAAGACGGCGGGGCCGATCGCCGCCGAGTCGACATGCCCGACGATGACCGCGTTGCCCACCTCGCCCGGGCTCGGTCCCGGCTCGTACCAGCCGGCCAGCAGAGCCTGGTCCAGCGGGGGCACCTGGACGGTGCCGTCGGGATTGGTGCCGAGCGTCATGACCTCCGCGTTGACGCCGATGCGGGGGATGCTGATCGTGGTGGGGGCGGAACGGGGTAGCCCGGCCGGCGGCTCGTCCGTGCCGTCGAGATCGGCGTCGGAGAACGGGCTGGCCGGCGTCGGCGCTCCCGCCCCGGCCTGTGCCTGGGGCTGGGGCGGGCGGACGGCCTCGGCGGTCTTCAGCGAGGCGCCGATCAGCCCGGAGCCCACCATGGCGAGCAGGACGACGACGGCGGCGCCGACGGCGCGCCACGGGTGACCATGGCGGCCGCCGGCCCGTCTCGCCGTCGCGTCAGGCCGTGAACTCATCGGTCCGACGCCGGCGCATCAGCACGAGGCCACCGAGGGCGGCCGCGCCGACCAGACTCGCTCCGGCGGTGGCCATGCCGCCGTTGGCGCCGGTGGCGATGCCACCGTCACCGCCGTCGACCCCGCCGTGCGGCAGGACGACCAGCTCGCCCGTGCCGCAGGAGCCTTCCAGCTTGTACGTGCCGGGCTTGGCGTCCCGGGCGATCCGGGCCTCGCCGAAGAAGACGAAGTCCTTCTTGTGCTCCCAGCCGTCGTCCTTGCCGTGCTCGTCGGACTTTTCGTCCTTCCAGTCGCCCTTCCAGCCACGCTCGTCGTCCTTGTGGCCCTTCTCGTCGCGCTCGTCGTGCTCGCGACCCTTCTTCCCGTCCCGCTCGTCGCCCTCGTGTCCCTTCCAGTCGCGGTCCTCGCCGTCGGCCGCGCCGCCGCCCGCGCCCGCCTCCGGAGCCGGCTGGGTCGCGGACTCGCCGGACCACTCCTCGCCGCCGGTCCAGTCCTTGCGCTCCTCGCCACCGGCCCGGTCCCCGCGCTCTTCGCCGCCGGTCCAGTCCTTGCGGTCCTGGTCGTGGTCCCGGTCCTTCTCGTCCTTCCAGTCCTTGCCGCTGTCCCAGTCCTTGTCCTTGCCCCAGTCCTTGTCCCGGTCCTTGTGGTCGCGGTCCTTGTCGTCCCAGCCGCCGCGGTCCCCGTCCCAGTCCCGGTCCTTGTGGGCCGGTTCGAGCTTGACCTTGCCGGTGACCTTGGACCAGACGAAGGGGTGCTCCTGCGGTTCTTCACAGATCTGCACCAGCTTGATCTCCTCGCCCGGCTTGGCCGCGTGCGGCTTGGCGAAGACCTTGCCCTCGTCGTCGTGGGGGTGGCCGTCGGCGAACGCGACTCCCGGCGCGAACACCAGCAGGGAGGCGCCGCCGAGCGCAGCACCCGCAACAACCTTCCCCAGCATCTTCTTAGCCATGACCTGTGTCACTCCATCCCTGGTTGTCCTGCGGCCGGTAACAACCGAGCCAGAACCGACGTTAGACCGTTTCACGACTTATGAAGTGAAAGATTCGTGTTCTGGCATTAGTTCGATTTGCGGGTGGAGCGGTGCCGGTTGGCCGGGGTGTGTCGCCCTGCGTGGGGATGGGGTGGAGCGGTCGGCCTGCGGCCCTGTCGACCTTGCCGGCCGGGATGCCCGACTGCCCCGCTGGCCTTGCGCGCCAACGCTCGGCGCGCCGCATGCCGACCGCCCTAAATGGCCCCAAAACGTGCATTTTGCCAGCGAGAAGTGCGGGATCGGCGAGGTGGAGGTCGACTGGGCGGGGGTAGGGTTTCGAAAATATCGAACCATTGCCATGGAAGCGCTCCCATGCAAGAATCGCTGCACGCGGTTCGGGGAGCCACACCGCGTAGGTAGGTGTCGAGGGCAGCCGGGTCCACCGGACGACCACCCGCCGCCGGCCGGGACCCCTGGTCGTCGTACCACCACCAACGCCCGTCCGGGTCGGGCGCTCCCGAAGAATCCCGTTGGCACCGGCGGTCGTCCGCGTAGGACGCCCCTCGGGCCACGTGCCGGGCCGTACGCGGATCCGGTCTCGCCCAAGGAGATCAGTGGCATGAATTTGTGGAGAAGGCTGTCCGGCCGACGCCGGACTGTCGCGCTGGCTGGCGCGAGCGCGCTGGTCGCGGGCGGTTTGGTGACGCTTCCGGTCACTGCGGCGCACGCGGCGACCCAGTGCGATGTGGCCTACACGACGAACGACTGGCAGGGTGGCTTCACCGCCAACATCACCATCAGGAACATCGGCGATCCGCTCAACGGGTGGACCCTCGGCTTCACCTTCCCGGACGCCAACCAGCGCGTCGTGCAGGGCTGGTCGGCCCGGTACACCCAGTCGGGCCGTAACGTCACCGCGCAGAACGAGTCCTACAACGGCACGCTGGCCACCGGGGCGAGCACGAGCATCGGGTTCAACGGCAGCTGGAGCGGCAGCAACCCGCGGCCCACCTCGTTCACGATCAACGGGGTGACCTGCAATGGCGGCACGCCGCCCACGACGACGCCGCCCACCACCCCGCCACCCACGACCCCGCCGCCCACCACGCCGCCGCCCACGACTCCTCCGCCGACCACGCCGCCTCCCGGCGGGCCGCGGGTGGACAACCCCTACCTGAACGCCCGTGGGTACGTGAACCCGGAGTGGAAGGCCAGGGCCGAGTCGGTCAGCGGTGGCAGCCGGGTGTCGAACACCCCGACCGGGGTCTGGATCGACCGGATCGCGGCGATCAACGGTACGCCGGACAGCCAGTCCAACGGCCCGATGGGCGTGCGTGACCACCTGGACGAGGCGCTGCGCCAGGGCGCCCAGTACATCCAGTTCGTCATCTACAACCTGCCCGGTCGCGACTGCGCGGCGCTCGCCTCCAACGGCGAACTCGGCCCGACCGAGCTGCCCAGGTACCGGACGCAGTACATCGACCCGATCGCGGCGATCCAGGGTGACGCGAAGTACCGCAACCTGCGGATCATCAACATCATCGAGATCGACTCGCTGCCGAACATCGTGACCAACGTGTCCGGCCGGGCCGGTGCCACCGCGATGTGCGACACCGTCAAGGCCAACGGTGCCTACGTCCAGGGTGTCGGCTACGCCATCGGCAAGCTGGGTGCGATCCCGAACGTCTACAACTACATCGACGCCGGCCACCACGGCTGGATCGGTTGGGACGACAACTTCGGCCCGACGGCCGCCATCCTGCGGGAGGCCGCCGGCTCCTCCGGCGGTAGCCCGGCCAACGTGCACGGCTTCATCGTCAACACCGCCAACTACTCGGCGCTGAAGGAGCCCTACTTCACCGTCAACGACCGGGTGAACGGCCAGGACGTCCGGCAGTCCAAGTGGATCGACTGGAACCGCTACGTCGACGAACTCGGCTTCGCCCAGGCGTTCCGCCAGGAACTCGTCCGCCGTGGCTTCGACAGCAACATCGGCATGCTGATCGACACCTCCCGTAACGGTTGGGGCGGCACCGCCCGGCCCACCGGCCCGGGCCCGCAGACCAGCGTGGACACCTACGTCGACGGCGGCCGGGTCGACCGGCGGATCCACGCCGGCAACTGGTGCAACCAGTCGGGTGCCGGCCTGGGCGAGCGGCCGCGGGCGAACCCGGAGCCGGGCATCGACGCGTACGTCTGGATCAAGCCCCCGGGTGAGTCGGACGGCTCCAGCCGCGAGATCCCGAACAACGACGGCAAGGGCTTCGACCGGATGTGCGATCCGACCTACACCGGAAACGCCCGTAACGGCAACAGCTTGAGCGGCGCCCTGCCGAACGCCCCGATCTCGGGCGCGTGGTTCTCGGCGCAGTTCACCGAGCTGATGCGCAACGCCTACCCGCCGCTGTCCTGACGGCCAGGCACACCCGCCGCCGGCAGTAGGTGAGGCGCTGCTGCGGCAGGTTCCCCGGGCCCCTGGTCCGACCGCACCGGTCGGACCAGGGGCCCCTCTCGCCGCACGGCCCGCAGTCGCCTGCCGGCCGCCCCGCACGCCGGAGGCTCCACTCCGGACGTGGGCTGAGGTGTTCGCCGAGGACGGGGCCAGCGGCCCCGGTCAGGGCACGGTCTTCTCGATCGCCGCCCGGCCGATCTCGTTCAGCTCGCGTCGGGCCCGCTCCACGTTCTCCGGGGTGAGGTCCTGGCCCCGCGCCATCACCAGGTCCTCCGGCTCCCAGGGCTGCTCGGCGCCGGTGCGGATGTTCTTCCCGCCGGCGCCGGTGCCGGTCCCCGTCGCCCCGGTGCCCGCGGCGTACGGGTCGGCGAGGATGTCCTCGGTCGGCCCGCCCCGGTCGGTCCGGTCGCCCCGGTCGGTCCGGTCGCCCCGGTCGGTCCGGCCGGCCCGGTCGGCTCGCTCGTCCGGTTCGGCGAAGGCCGGGGTGTCCGGGTCGGTCCCGCCGCCGGTCATCAGCTGGGGGATACCGGTCTCGTCGTCCACCGCCGCGGCCACCTCGGGGCGCTCCTCCAGCGGCCGTTCCCGGTCCCGATCCGTCATCTTGCTGCCCTCCTGTCCGCCGCCGATTCGCTGGCGCCGATTCCCTGGCCCCCTTCCGGGTACCCGCCGGGCGGGTCGCCATGCCTGTCGGCGGTCGAACGAAGGCGGGCGCCCCGGACCGGGACGCCCGCCTTCGTCGCCGGTCAGCGGCCGAGCACCCGGTCGAGGAAGTCGCGGTACTCGCGTACGGCCACCCGGAGTTGCTCGGTGTCGGTCGAGCCCGCGTCCTGCCAGCCGCCGAGCCTGCTCTTGTGCTCCGTCAGCGCCGCGGAGAGCGCCTGCATGGCCTCGTCGACCAGGGACTGCGCCTCACCGGCCGCGGCCCGGGGGTCGTCCACGAAGCGCAGCTGGACATCGCGCCAGCGGTCCTGGAAGCGCTGGGCCGTCGGCTCGTCGAAGAGCGTCGCCGCCCCGGCAGGTACGGCGGCTCCGGCGGGCACGGTGGCTCCGGCGGGTGCGGCCGTGGCAGCGGGCGCGTCGCCGTTGCGGAGCTGGGTGTCCGGGTCGACCATCGTCGGGGTGGCGCTGCCGTACCCCGGCCCGCCGGCCGCCGCGGCGACCGGCCGCTTCGGTCCGTCCTCGGTCACGCCGGGCAGGTCGGGCTGCCCGGCGCGGTCGTCCGCCGCCGTGTGGTCCTGGTCGGCCCGGTAGGTGCCGGCCTCCTGATCGACGCCGGCCGGCGACCCCACGGCGGGTTCGCCGGCGTCCGCGTTCGCCAGGTCCGCGTGGGGCCGGTCGAACTCGGCGGTGGGATCCGCGCGCCGTCCCTCGCGGGCGCCGCCGGCCGCGCCGTCACCGGGTCGGGCGGTGCGCTCCTCGCGGGGGTCGGGCTCGTCCTCGGGGTACGCGCTGGCGAGCGCGGACGCCGCGACCGCCCCGCCGACGGTGGTCGCGCCGAAGGTGGTCGGCACGGGACCGGGCTGGTGGAATTCGGCCCGCTCGGCGGCGTCGTCGTCCGGGAGGCTGTCCAACGAGCGGTCCCCGCCGGCCGCCGACCGGTCGCGATCGGTCGGCTCGTCGCGGTCGTCCGCGCCATCGGGGTCGTCATGTTCGTCCGTCACGTCACCGTCGTAAGCCATATCGCGGTCGTCCGTCACATCGCGGTCGTCCGTCACGTCACGGTCGTGGGTCACAGCGCGGTCCGTCACGTCACGGTCGTCCGCGGCGGGCGGCACCGGCACGGGGGCGGCGGCCCGGACGGCCTCCGGGTGGTCGTTGTTGAGCTGCTGCTCTTCCTGCCGCATGGTGGTCTCCTCAGCGGGTCGGGGCGTCATGGGCGGCGTCGGGCTGTTCCGGCGTCCGGGCCGCGACCGGCTCCGCGCCGAGCAGGTCGGCGAAGAGCGCGCGGTAGTGGACGACGGCCTGGCGGAGGTCCTCGGTGCTGGCCTCGCCCTGGGCGTTGCGTAGCTGGATCTCGTGGGCGTCCCGGTAGTGGCCGAGCGTGCGGGCGTGCTCGACGGAGAGGTGGGCGATCTGGTCGGAGAACTCACCGGTCGGGTAGCCCCGTTCGGCGATGAGTCGGGTGACCAGTTCGTCGGCCTGGCTGAGGGTCTCGGCGGGGGAGTCGACGAAACGTACCTGGAGTTCCTCCCATGCCTCGGCGTACCGGGCGCGGGAGTCGGGGTCGAGCGGCACCAGCTGGAGTTCGGCGTGCCGGCGTTCCCGGTCCCGCAACTCCCGCTCGGCCGCACTGCGGCTGTCCTGCTCGGCGACGACGTGGTCGTACTCGGGGCCGAAGCGCTGCCGGAGCGTCCGGCGGCGACCGGCCACCACGACCACCGCGGCGAGGGCGGCGATCACCAGGATGACGAGGACGGTGACGACTATCTGCGTGGGCGACATGGCTCCTCCTTCGCCTGCAGGTATTCCCTCCGCCCACTGATCGCCAATCCCGTTTCGGAGCATTTTCCTCACCCGAGGAGGGTCGCGGCGGACCCGAAGGCTCAATACCGCGCGACCCTGGTGGCAAACCCCAGCCGGTCCAGAAAAGTGCGGTTGACCGGTGTGTCGGGCCCGTCGGGACCTGCCGGGAGTCCGGCCTCCGGCGGTCCGTGACTGTGCCGGTGGTTTCGACGGACGGTAGTGCGTGCGGCTCGGATTACGTATCCTGCCCAAGGCGCCCGAGCCGGCGTCCCGGCGGGGCAACCGGGGTGCGCCCCGGCGACGGCGCTGCCCGGCCGAGGCCGGGGAGCCCTTCCAGCCACCCTTTCCGGGCGAGGTCCGATTGAACACCCGCGACTGGCCGATCCGCTCCAAGCTGACCGCGCTGGTCGTCGTGCCGGTGACCGCGCTGTTGGCACTGTGGATATTCGCGACCACCCTCACCTTCGGGCCGGCGCTCGACCTGCTCGCCGCCCGGACCCTCCTCTACGACCTGGGCCGGCCGGGCGAGACGGTGGTGGCCGAGCTGCAACGGGAGCGGCGGCTCTCGGTGGTGCACCTCGCCTCGGCCCGGTCGGCCTGCGACCAGGCACCGGCCAATTGCGTGTTGCCGGCCCTGGTCGAGCAGCGGGCCCGCACCGACTCGGCGGTGGCCGAGCTGCGTCGCCGGGTCGCGGGCGACAAGCTGCGGGACGCCGCCGGGGAGCTGCTCGACGCCCGGCTGGACCGGCTGGTCAGCGAGCTGGACGCGTTGCCGGCCGGGCGCGGGTTCATCGACCGGCGGGACCTCGACCGGGCCGGCGCGGTCGGCCTCTACAGCGGCATGATCTCCGCCGCCTTCCAGGCCTTCGCCGCCATGGCGAACCTGCCGGATCATGACCTGAACCGGGAGGCGCTGGCCCTGACGGACCTCGGCCGCTCGCGGGAGCTGCTCGGGCAGGCCGACGCGCTGCTGGCCGGAGCGCTGACCGGTGGCGGGTTCGCCGCGGGGGAGCACACGCTGTTCGTCCAGGCCATCGGCAACCAGCGGTTCCTGGCCGACGCCGCGGTGGCCGAACTGCCCGGGCCGGACCGGGTCGCGTACCAGCGGTTGACCGAGCAGGCGGCGTTCGGCCGGCTGCGGGCGATGCAGGACGAGCTGATCGCCGCCGACCCCTCGGCCCGGCCCAAGGTCGACCCGTCGGCGTGGCAGGCCGGCTACGACACGGTGCAGCAGTCGCTGCGCGACTTCGAGCTGACCCAGGCCGACGGGCTGGCCGACCGGTCGGTGCCGATGGCGGTACGCACCCTGGCCCGGCTGGCCGGCGCCGGGTTGCTCGGGCTGATCGCCGTCGTGCTCTCGCTGGTCGTGGCGGTGCGGGTCGGTCGTTCCCTCGCGCAGCGGCTCACCCTGGTCCGCGGCACGCTCAAGCGGGCCGAACAGCAGCTGCCGGACGTGGTGGACCAGCTGCGCCGGGGCGAGCAGGTGGACATCGCCAAGGAGACCCCGGTGGCCGACCGGGGCGCCGACGAGATCGGCCAGGTCGCGCAGGCGTTCACCGAGGTGCACAAGGCCGCGATCCAGTCCGCCATGGTGGAGGTGAGCCTGCGCCGTGGCCTCAACGAGGTCTTCCTGAACATCGCCCGGCGTAGCCAGGGCCTGGTGCACCGGCAGATCGCCCTGCTCGACCGGCTGGAGCGCGACGCGGAGGACCCGGACCACCTCGCCGAGCTGTTCCGGGTCGACCACCTCGCCACCCGGCTGCGCCGGCACGCGGAGGACCTGGTCATCCTCGCCGATGCCGCCCCCGGGCGCGGCTGGCGCAACCCGGTCGCCATGGTCGACCTGATCAGGGGAGCGATCTCCGAGGTCGAGGCGTACCACCGGATCGAGATCATCAGCGTGCAGCCCGCCGGCACGGTCGGCCGGGTGGTCGGCGACGTCATCCACCTGCTCGCCGAGCTGATGGAGAACGCCACCACCTTCTCCCCGCCGGAGTCGCGGGTCGAGGTCTCCGGCGAGCACGTCGCGCAGGGGTACGCGCTCTCCATCACCGACCACGGCCTCGGCCTGAGCGCGACCGCGATCGAGGAGGCCAACCGCAAGCTGAGCCAGGCCCCGGAGTTCGACCCGGCCGAGACGGCCCGGCTCGGACTCTTCGTGGTGGCGCGGCTGGCCGCCCGGCACGGCGTACGGGTGCGGTTGCGTCCGTCGGAGGGGACCGGCCTGACCGCGGTGGTGCTGATCCCCACCGAACTGATCACCACCGAACCCTCGCCACTGCCCGAGTTGGATGTGCCGGTGGCCGACGACCAGGCCACCACTCCGGAGCAACGGCGGCTGGCCCGGGCGACGCGGTTGACCACCGTGCCCCGACAGCGCTCCCGCACGGGCCGGCGGGTGGAGTCGACGCCGTCCGAGGGTCCGGAGCGGAGCCGACCGGCCGGCGAGCCGGCCGCGGGCGCGGGCGCGGCCGGGCTGGCCCGCGGCTCGACCGTCGGCCTGCCCGAGGAGGCCGACGGGCTACCCCGCCGGATCCGCCGCCGCGACCCGGCCGGACCATCCGCCGGATCGCAGGCTGCGTCGCTGCCCGGGTCGCCCGCCGGGGCCTCGCCCGCTGCCGGTCCGGCGGTTCGAGCCCGGCCGGCCGCGGCTGAGGACGGTCGGGGCCCGGTGGACACCCCGACGGTCCGGCTGCCGGCGGTGACCGCCCGGCCGGGACCGGCCGCGGCGATCGACGGTCCGACCGTGCGGCAGCCGGTGGTGGTACCCCGTGCCTCGGCAGGGGCGCTCGACGACCCGGCACCGCGCAGCCCGGAGGAGGCCCGCCGGTTCATGTCCGCCCTACAGGCCGGCACCGAGCGGGGCCGGCTGGCCGCCGCCGACGTCCCGGCCGCCGCCGGCCATCCCGGGCCGGCGTCCGTGGCCGCCGCCGGCCAATCCGGAGCCGCCCCCGTCCAACCGGACCGGGCCGCTGCCGATCAGCACCGGACCGCCGACCCGGCCAAGCCGGTGACTGTGGAATCCCCGACCACGACTGAGAGGGACGCCTGATGCGATCTACGAGGCAGAGCGCCGATCTCGACTGGTTGCTCGACGATCTGGTCGAGCGGGTGCCGACCGCCCGGCGGGCCGTGGTGCTCTCGGCCGACGGGCTCCTGCTGGGCTCCTCCGCCGGGCTGGACCGGGCCGACGCCGAGCACCTCTGCGCCCTGGCGTCCGGCCTCTCCAGCCTGGCCCGGGGGGCCAGCCGGCACCTCACCGGCGGGCCGGTCCGCCAGACGGTGGTGGAGATGGAGTCCGCGTACCTCTTCGTGACGGCGGCGGGGCAGGGCGCGTGCCTGGCGGTGGCCAGCGACACCGACGCGGACATCGGCCTGGTGGCGTACGAGATGGCGATGCTGGTGACCCGGGTGGGGGAGAACCTCGGTGTGCCGAGCCGGGCGTCGGTGGGTGGCACAGATGCAGACTGACTTACCCGGGCCCCAGCACGAGTGGCTCGACGGTGACGCCGGCCCGGTGGTGCGGCCGTACACCCTGACCGGCGGCCGGGTCCGGGCCAGCGCGGACGGGTTCGACCTGGTGGCGTACGTGTTGGCGAAGCCGGACCCGGACCTCGCCGCCTACCCGGAGTTGCATCCGGAACACCGGCTGCTGGTGGAGCTGGCCGGCCGGGGAACGCCGGTCGTGGAACTCGCCGCCGACCTGGACCTCGCCGTCGGCGTGGTTCGGGTACTACTTGGTGATCTGCTGTCCCGGGGACTGGTCGCCGTGCACCAGCCGCCACGTGCCACGTACCTACCCGACAACGACATCCTCAAGGCGGTGGTCCATGGACTCCGTGCGTTATGACGGTCAGCGACGGGGTCACCACGTCCCGATCGCGCTGAAGATCCTCGTCGCCGGCGGGTTCGGCGCCGGCAAGACGACGCTGGTGAGCGCGTTGAGCGAGGTCCGGCCGTTGCAGACCGAGGAGATCCTGACCGGGGCCGGTCTGGACACCGACGACGTCTCCGGCGTGGAGACCAAGTCGACCACCACGGTGGCGATGGACTTCGGACGGATCACCATCAACGACGACCTCCAGCTCTACCTGTTCGGCACGCCGGGACAGGACCGGTTCTGGTTCCTCTGGGACGAACTGGCCTTCGGCGCGCTCGGCGCGGTGGTGCTCGCCGACACCCGCCGGCTCGCCGACTCCTTTCCCTCGATCGACTACTTCGAGCAGCGGGGCATCCCGTTCGTGGTCGGGGTGAACTGCTTCGACGATTCCCGCCGGTTCAGCCTGGAGGCCGTACGCCGGGCCCTGGATCTCGACCCCGATGTGCCGATGGTGCTCTGCGACGCCCGCGACCGGCAGTCCGGCAAGACGGTGCTGATCTCCCTGGTGGAGCACGTCGCCCGCCAGCGGGGTGAGCCGGTGCCGGCGGCCTGACCGCCGCCGGGCGGCGGCGCGCGCTGCGGCGCGGCGAGGATCGGAGGTCTAACCCGCCGGTGTCCGGGGAAGGCTCCGGTGGGATCGGCGGGGATCGGCGGAGGGTAGGGACCGGTGGCAGGTCGGGGCGAGGTCGTGCACATCGGCGGGTACACCGCGCACAGTGGCGGGCGGGGTACCGGGATAGTCGCCGCCCGGCGCGATCCGGGCACCGGCGAGCTGACCATGCTGGGTACGGTCGCGGTCACCGCGTCGCCGTCCTTCCTCACCCGCCATCCGACCCTGCCCGTGCTGTACGCGGCGAACGAACTGCCCACCGGTGAGGTCAGCGCGTGGCGGGTGGATCCCGACGGTGGCCTGACGTCGATCGGCTCGCGGCCGACCGGTGGGGCGGATCCCTGCCACCTGGCGGTCGCGCCGGACGGCACCCACCTCTTCGTGGCCAACTACGGGGGCGGCAGCGTGACGGTCTTTCCGCTCGACCCCGCCGGGGTGCCCGGCGAGCGCAGCGACCTGGTGGAACACCAGGGGCACGGGGCCGACCCGGAACGCCAGGAGCGGGCGCACGCGCACATGGTCGCGCCGGGAAGCGGACGTCAGCCGCTGCTCGCCGTCGATCTCGGCACCGACTCGATCTACCGGTACGACCTCGACGCGGCCACCGGGCGGCTGGTGCCCCGGGCGCCACGGGTGCGTACGGCGCCGGGAGTCGGCCCCCGGCACCTGGCCCGGCACCCGGACGGCGAGCGCTGCTACGTCTCCGGCGAACTGGACGGCTCCGTGCTGGCGTACGGGTTGACCGGCGACGGCGCGCTGCACCAGCAGGGGCGGGTGGCGGCCAGCGACCGGGCCGGTCACGTCCAGCCGTCGGAGATCGCCGTCGGCGCGGATGGACGCTTCCTCTACGTCGCGAACCGGGGTGTGGGCACGGTGGCCGTCTTCGCGCTCGGCACCGGCCGGCCGGAGCTGGTGGACGAGGTGGAGACCGGCGGCGAGTGGCCCCGACACTTCGTGTTGGCCGGGGACCACCTCTACGTCGCCGACGAGCGGGCGGACATGGTGCGGACCTTCCGCGTCGACCGGGAGACCGGGGTGCCGGTGCCGGTCGGGGAGCCGCTGACGGTGCCGAGCCCCACCTGCGTGCTGCCCTGATCGGGTGCGATGAATATTTATGCATCCACATTGTGCCGCTGACTCATCACTCAGCGTTACTAAAAAGCGGTCAACTGTTTCTCCTCTGTAACTTTCGTCCGAACGGCCATGGCAGTCCATCGGTCGGGTACGCAAGATGGTCTGCGTGTCAACAGGCCGCCATCGCATGCGTTCAGGTTTCCACGGCGCCGCCGCAGCAGCGGCGGTCGGCGTGCTCATCGTCACGGCCGGTGGCTGGGTGGGTTACCGCCAGCTCGCCGGCCAGGACTGCTCGGGCAAGATCGAACTCTCCGTCGCGGTGGCGAGCGAGCTCGCCCCGGCGGTCGACGAGGCGGCCACCGAGTGGGAGGCGAAGGGCGCCGCGGTCGACGGGACCTGCATCGACGTGACGGTCGCCGCCTCCGACGCGGTCGAGGTGGCCGCGGTGGTCGCGGCCAAGCACGGTGCCAGCCTGGCCGGAGTGGGTCAGGCCAGCGGCACCGCGGTCAGCCCGGACGTCTGGATCCCGGACTCCTCGACCTGGTTGCTGCGACTCCAGACCGGTGGCGCGGCGGCCTTCGAGCCGGGTAACGGTGCCTCCATCGCCAGCAGCCCGGTCGTCGTGGCCATGCCCGAGCCGATCGCCACCCGGTTGGGCTGGCCGCAGAAGGAACTCGGCTGGACCCAGCTGCTGACCCGGGTCAACAGTGACCGGCCGCTGAAGACGGGCATCGTCGAGCCGACCCGGGACGCCGCCGGCCTCTCCGGCCTGCTGTCGTTGATGACCGCCGCCGCGGCCTCCGGCGGTGCCACCGCCGAGCAGGAGCGCATCGGCGCGCTGCGTGCCCTGGCCTCGGGCTCCTCCGCGCTGCGCCAGGACCTGCTCGCCAAGTTCCCGACCGCCGCGGACAGCACCACCCTGGCCAGCGCGCTCGGCGCGGCGGCACTGTCCGAAGAGGACGTCATCCAGTACAACGCCAAGAAGCCGCCGGTGCCGTTGGCGGCGCTCTACCTGAAGCCGGCGCCGTTGCCCCTGGACTACCCGTACGCGGTGCTGCCCGGCATCGAGCCGGCCAAGGCAGCCGCCGCCCGGGTGCTCTTCGAGGTGCTCACCACCCCGTCGTTCAAGGACAAGCTGGCCGCACAGGCGCTGCGTGGGCCGGACGGCAACTGGGGCAACGGCTTCAACCCGCCGCAGGGTGCGCCGAGCCCGGCCAGCGGCGACGCCTCCGCCGCGCCGCCCGCCAAGGGCGGCATCGCCGCCGGTGGGCTGGCCCCGGACGCGGTGGAGCGGGCCGTCTCCAGCTGGTCCATCGCCACCCTCTCCGGCCGGATGCTCAGCATCATCGACGTCTCCGGATCGATGAAGAAGCCCGTCCCGAGCGCCAACGGGGCCACCCGGCAGCAGGTCACCGTGGAAGCGGCCCGGCGCGGCCTGAACCTCTTCGACGACTCGTGGTCGATCGGGCTGTGGGTCTTCTCGACCAACCTGGTGGGCTCGCGGGACTACCGCGAGGTGGTCCCCATCGGCCCGCTGTCCCGGCAGCGCAGCGCCCTGTTGCAGGGGCTGGACTCGGTCACCTCGACCAGTGGCGACACCGGCCTGTACGACACGCTGCTGGCGGCGTACAAGGACGTCAAGCAGAACTGGGAGCCGGGCAAGGTCAACTCGATCGTGCTCTTCACCGACGGCAAGAACGAGGACGCCAACGGCATCTCGCAGAAGGACCTGCTAGCCGAGCTGAAGCGGATCCGGGACCCGGACCTGCCGATCCAGGTGATCATCATCGGTATCGGCAACGAGGTCAGCAAGGCGGAGCTGGACGCCATCGCGACGGGCGCCGGGGGCAACGCCTTCATCGCCGAGGACCCGACCAAGATCGGCGACATCTTCCTCCGGGCGATCGCCCTGCGGAAGGCGCCGGCCTGATCCGTGACACAGGAACGGGGCCTGTGATGCCGGCGAAACCGGTACCACAGGCCCTTTCCGGTCGCACTCCGCCGCAGAAACTGACGGCAATACGTCCGAAGTAATCGGCCACCATGGTTGTCGGGGCAGGATGTCGTCGTGCACCGGCAGCTCCCGGCCTCCACCCGGGCCGGGCCCGGGCCGTTGCGAGCGAAGTGGGAGGGCTGGTGACCTCGGCGACGCTGTTGACCCCCGCCAGATCGACATCGCGACCGGACGACGCCTCGTCATCGAGCGGGTCGCTGCGCACCGACCAGCGGACCTACATCCGCACACTGGTCGTGCTGGACGCCACCGTCCTCGCCCTGGCGGTGCTCGTCGGATACGCGGCCCGGTTCGGTGAGGCCACGCCAAGTGGCGCGCATGTGCCGTACGTCCTGGTCGCCCCGGGGCTCGTGCTGGCCTGGCTGGTCTCCCTGAAGGCCCTGGGCTGTTACGACAACCGGGTTGTCGGCTACGGCGCGGACGAGTACCGGCGGGTCAGCATGGCCAGCCTCCGACTGGCCGGGGCGACCGCCATCGCCGGCTACGTCGCCGACGTCGGCGTCTCCCGCGGCTTCCTGGCGATCTCGTTCGCCGTCGGCCTGGTCGGCCTCGAAGTGGCCCGGTTCGCCGCCCGCAAGCGCCTGCACCGGGCCCGCTCGCAGGGCGTGGGCTGGTCGCGGCGGGTGCTGGTGGTCGGCGACACCGCGCACGTGCTGGAACTCGTGCACACCCTGCGCCGCGAACCGTACGCCGGCTACCAGGTGGTCGGCGCCTGCATCCCCGACGCGTTGCTGGCCCCGGTGGCGCAGCGGCTCGGCGACGTGCCGGTGGTCGGCTCGTTCCGCGGTATCCCGGAGGCCGCTGCCGCGATCGGCGCGGACACGGTCGCCGTCACCGCCTCCGGGGAACTCACCGCCACCCGGCTACGGCGGCTCGGCTGGCAGCTGGAGGGCACCGGGATCGACCTGGTGCTCGCCCCGGCGCTGACCGACGTCGCGGGCCCCCGCATCCACACCCGCCCGGTCGCCGGGCTGCCGCTGATCCACGTCGAGGCACCGGAGTTCCGTGGGGTGCGCAAGCTGGTCAAGGGCTTCGTCGACCGGTCGGCGTCGCTGGTGGCGCTGGCCCTGCTGCTGCCCCTGCTGGCGATCATCGCGCTGGCCGTCAAGCTGGACAGCCGTGGTCCGGTGCTGTTCCGGCAGACCCGGGTCGGGCAGGGCGGCCGGGAGTTCGGGGTCTTCAAGTTCCGCACCATGGTGGTCAACGCGGACGTGCTGCTGGCGGAGCTGGCCGCCCGCAACGAGACCGACGGCCTGATGTTCAAGATGCGTCACGATCCGCGCGTCACCCGGGTCGGCCGACTGCTGCGCAAGTGGTCGCTGGACGAGCTGCCGCAGCTGGTCAACGTCCTGTTGGGGCAGATGAGCCTGGTCGGGCCACGACCGCCGCTGCCCTCCGAGGTCGCCCGCTACGACGGCGACGTGGCCCGTCGGCTGCTGGTCAAGCCCGGGATCACCGGCCTCTGGCAGGTCAGCGGTCGGTCGGACCTGAGCTGGGAGGACGGCATCCGGCTCGACCTCTACTACGTGGAGAACTGGTCGCTCGCGGCCGACCTGACGATCCTCTGGAAAACCTTCGGAGCGGTGGTCAACAGTCGGGGCGCGTACTGACCCCCGCCGGGTGCCGGCTCAGGGCTGCGGTCCGAACCAGTCCAGGCAGACCACCACGGCGTCGTCGGTCAGGTCGCCGGCGACGAACGCCCGCAGATCGCCGAGGAGGGAGCGGACGGCGTCCAGCGGGGACATCGGCCCGGTCCGGCGCAGCATCCGGTCCAGCGCGCTCTCGCCGTACCGTACGTTCTGCCCGCTCGCCTCGACCACCCCGTCGCTGAGCATGAAGAGCCGGTCGCCGCGCTGGAGCTGGAGGTGCTGCTCGCGATAGTGCGTCCCCTCGAACATCCCGAGCGGGAACTGCTCCTCCAGCGGCTGCACGCTCACCTCGCCGGCACGCAGCAACACCAGCCGGGGCGAGCCGGCGTCGACGGCGGTCAGCAGCCCGCTGCGCAGGTCGACCTCCAGCAGCAGGGTGGCCACGTGCTGCTGACCCCGGTGCAGGGCGTAGATCGCCTGGTCGGCCAGCGCGGCCTGGTCGGCCAGCGGGACGCCGGCCCGGCGGGCGTTGCGCAGCGCACAGGTGGCCAGGGTGCTGAGCATCGACGCGGCGACGCCCTCGCCCATGCCGTTGATCGTGGCGGTCCAGACCCGCTCACCGTCGTCGGACCAGTCGAAGCTGTCGCCGCGCACCGCGTACGCGGGTTCCAGCTGCCCGGCCAGGCTGAACGAGGGGCGGATCCGGCTGCGCCCCGGCAGCAGCTCCCACTGCACCTCGGCGGCGAGGGTGAGCCGGCGGCTGCGCCGGGCGGTGCGGTACACGTCGGTGCCCGGGTCGACGGCGGCCAGCTCGTGGGCCAGCGCGGTGGCGATCTCGGCCAGCCCGGCCAGCAGTTCCGCGTCGGCGACCGGCCCCACCCGGAGCACGCCGCGCCGCTCGCCGCGCATGCTGACCGGCAGGTATCCGGCGCCGTCGGCGTGCACCGGGTTCTGGTGGTCGAAGCAGCGCCAGGCGGGGTGCCCGGGCGTGGTCACCTCGTCCCCGTCGCCGAGCGGGAGCAGCGCGGCCAGCCGATAGTCGATCTGGAGCAGCTCGGTGTCGGTGATGCCGTACTCCTGTTCGAGGAGCCCGGCGACCCGCCGCACGAGCAGGTCCGCAGGGGCCGCGGTGAGGGCGGCGCGGGCCTCGTCGACCGGTTCGGCCATGCTCTCTCCTTGATCACGAGCCCATTCGCCGACAGAATCGGAGTACGCTCAGGCCCACCATGGCGGAACTGCATGGTCCACCGGGACCCGAGATGAGTATGGCTGCCGAGCTGGATACCGCGGCGGGCGCCCTGCTGACTGTCTGGGACGGCGCGCGGGAGCGGACGGCCAACCGGATCTCCACCGCCCAGCTTCGGGCCGTCATGCTCGTCGAGCGGGAGGACGGGATCAACCTGCGCCGGCTGGCCGCCGGGCTGGACATGCTGCTCTCCTCGGCGAGCCGGCTCTGCGACCGGCTGGTCGCCGCCGGGATGCTGGAGCGGGAGCCGGGCCGGTCGGACCGGCGGGAGATCTCGCTGCACCTGACCGCCGAGGCCCGCCGGCTCCTCGCCGAGCTGCGCGACGACCGCCGCCAGCACCTGGCGGCGATCCTGGCCGACATGACCCCCGACGGGCGGCAGGCGCTGCTGCACGGGTTGCGGGAGTTCGACGAGGCGGCCCGCGCGCGGGTCGTCCGACCCGTGTCGCCGCTGCTGCCCCAGCCGGAGAAGCCACACGCGGAGCAGTTGCCGGAGGCCCGTGGTGGCCTGGACCGCGGCGCCGAACCGCCGCGTGGCTGGTCGGCGGGAGACGCATCCGTCTGCCGGACGGCCTGACCCCGGCCCCGGGGCGGGGGCCGGACGCCCTGCCCCGACCCGGAAGCGGTCGCCGGGCGGCCGGCCGGGCCCGGGGGGCGATCGGTGGTGATCCGGGGCCAGGCTCCTCCGCCGGAACGCTCAGCGGCCGGCGGTCGGGCTCACCGCCAGCATCGCGACGTCGTCGTGGTGGCGCCCGGCGCACCAGTCGTCGAGGAGGCGGAGCAGCGCGGCCGGGGCTCCGCGGGCATCGCCGGCAGGTGCACGACCAGGGCCAGGTCGGCCAGGTACGGCACCGGCAGCGCGGCGGCGGCCCGCAGCGCCTGGTCGCGGTGTGCCGCCAGGCCGAGCTGGCGGCCCGTGCGGGCCAGGAAGGCGGTACGTCGCCGCTCAGCCCGCAGCGCCTCGACGCGGCCCTGCTCGTCGGTGATGTCGCGGACGTACCAGACGGACCGGTCACCGGTCAGGGCGCGCCGAACTCCGCGCAACCGCCGGCAGTGGTGTTCGGTCTCGAAGTGACCCGTCCCGTTGGCGACCGCGGCCGCCAGGGCCGGCACCGCGCAGCGGGCCAGGTCGGAGCCGGGGGCGAGTTCGGGGAGCAGCTTCGCGGCCGTCGCGTTGACCAGCACGGCCAGTCCGGCGGCATCGATGGTCAGCACCGCCTCGGCGAGCCCGTCGAGGAGTTCGTGGGCGAGGTCGGCGTCCACCGGCGGCGGGGGATGAGGTGAGCCCTGGTCGGACCGCCCGTCGTCGGCGGGACCGCGTGGGGTGCTGGTCACCGGCGCTCGCCGGGCACCCTGCGCTGTCCACCTGTACGCATGCCGGTGCTGCGCTCCTCGTGGTCAGGGGTTCGTTGCCTGGCGGCAAGGGTACCGAGGTGCCCCGGAACCCGCCCGTCCGGGAAAGCGGCCGGAGCCGGTCCGCCGCCGGATCTCCGCCCCGCTCGCCCGGGCGGGCCCGAGGCCGCTCAGAGCCGGGCCAGCCAGCCGGCTGGGCGGGCGATGATCCGGCGTACCACCGAACCGGCCGCGCCCACCGCGGCAGCGGTGGCGCCGAGGGTGGCGGGCCGGACGGTCACCGGTGACCAGGCCGCCGTGAGCACCCGGCGATCGATCTCGGTGAGCACCGGTGGCCGGAGCCATTCGGTGAGCGGGGCGTACCCGCCGCCGAGCACGATGGTGTCGAGATCCAGCAGGTTGACCACGCTGGCCACGGTGACCCCGATCGCCGTGCCGGCCTCGTGCAGGGCGTGCAGCGCGGCGGGATCGCCGGCCCCGGCGAGTTCGGCGAGCCGGGTCGGCGCGGTATCGGCCGGCAGGTCGGCGCCGGCCAGGCCGGCCGCCGAGAGGATCGCCTCCTGGCCGGCGTAGCGTTCCAGGCAGCCACGGCCGCCGCAGCGGCAGGGCGGCCCGTCCGGGCGGACCGGGATGTGGCCGATCTCGCCGCTCCAGCCGCGGGCCCCCCGGAACAGGGCTCCGTCGAGCACGATCCCGGCGCCGATGCCGACCTCCCCGGAGATGTGCAGGAAGCTGCCCGACCCGGCGACGGCGTGCAGCTCGCCGAGGGCGGCGAGGTTGGCCTCGTTCTCCACCACCAGCGCCGGCACGCCGTCGACGGCCTCGGTGAGCGCCGGATGACCGGCGAGCAGCTCCGGCACCGGCACGTCGTGCCAGCCCAGGTTCGGTGCGAGACGGACCAGCCCGGTGTCGTCCACCAGCCCGGGCACGCCCAGGGCGGCGCCGGCCAGGGTGAGGCCCTGCGCCTCGGCGTCGGCGCGGGCCCGGGCGGCGAGCCGGGCCAGCCGGCCGAGCGCGTCGCCCGGGGAGACCGGCCGCAGGTCGGCGCGGTGCACCGTGTGGTGCCGCACCTCGCCGGCCAGATCGACCACGCAGGCGGCGAGGTAGTCGACGTTGATCTCCAGACCGAGCCCGGCCGGGCCGTCGCCGGCGAGCACCAGGCCGCGGGCCGGTCGGCCGGCGCCGGCGCGCGGCGTCGGCGCCGCCTCGGTGACCAGCCGGCCGGCGACGAGATCCTCCACCACGGCCGAGACGGTGGCCCGGGTCAGGCCGGTCTCGGCGGCCAGGGCGGCCCGGGACGGCGGGCGCTGCGCGGCGGCGATCCGGCCGAGCACGAGAGCGAGGTTCAGCTCGCGCAGGCTGCCCTGCCGGGCTGCGCCGGCCGGAGCCGCGGTTCGGTTCACCCCTTGACAGTGCCACACCGCGGTCATTTAATTCAACCACTGAACAAATAGCGGACGACACCACCGGAGGTCTGCCATGGCATCCCGTCCCACCCCCGCCGACAAGTTCTCCTTCGGGCTCTGGACGGTCGGCTGGCAGGGCCGAGACCCGTTCGGCCACGCCACCCGCGCCCCGCTGGACCCGGTGGAGTCGGTGCACCGGCTCGCCGAGCTGGGCGCGTACGGCGTCACCTTCCACGACGACGACCTCGTCCCCTTCGGCGCGGACGCCGCCACCCGCGACGCCCAGATCGCCCGGTTCCGCAAGGCGCTCGACGAGACCGGCCTGGTGGTGCCGATGGTCACCACCGACCTCTTCCAGCACCCCGTCTTCAAGGACGGCGGCTTCACCAGCAACGACCGCGACGTGCGGCGGTTCGCGCTGCGCAAGGTGCTGCGCAACGTCGACCTCGCCGCCGAGCTGGGCGCCCGCACCTTCGTCATGTGGGGCGGCCGGGAGGGCGGCGAGTACGACGTGGCCAAGGACGTCCAGGCCGCGTTGGAGCGCTACCGGGAGGCCGTCGACCTGCTCTGCCAGTACGTCATCGACCGCGGCTACGATCTGCGTTTCGCCCTGGAACCGAAGCCCAACGAGCCGCGCGGCGACATCCTGCTGCCCACCGTCGGGCACGCCCTGGGGTTCATCTCCACCCTCGCCCACCCCGACCGGGTCGGGCTGAACCCCGAGGTCGGCCACGAGCAGATGGCCGGGCTGAACTTCGTCCACGGCATCGCCCAGGCGCTCTGGCAGGGCAAGCTGTTCCACATCGACCTCAACGGCCAGCGTGGCGTCAAGTACGACCAGGATCTGGTCTTCGGCCACGGTGACCTGCTCAACGCGTTCGCCCTGGTCGACCTGCTGGAGCACGGCGGACCGAGCGGCGGCCCCGGCTACGACGGGCCGCGCCACTTCGACTACAAGCCCTCCCGGACCGAGGACATCGACGGGGTCTGGGTCTCGGCCGCGGCGAACATGCGCACGTACCTGCTGCTCAAGGAGCGGGCCGCGGCGTTCCGGGCCGACCCGGAGGTGGCCGAGGCGCTGGCCGCGAGCAAGGTCACCGAGCTGGGCCGGCCCACCCTGGGCGACGGCGAGGGGTACGCCGAGCTGATTGCCGACCGCGCCGCGTTCGAGGAGTTCGACGCCGACGCGACCGCTGCCCGGGGCTTCGGCTTCATCCGGCTGAACCAGCTCGCCGTCGAGCACGTGCTCGGCGCGCGCTGAGGCGGTCGGCATGCCGCTCGTCGCCGGGGTGGACTCCTCCACCCAGTCCTGCAAGGTGGTCGTCCGGGACGCGGAGACCGGCGCCCTGGTCCGGGAGGGCCGGGCGCCGCACCCGGACGGCACCGAGGTCGACCCGTCGGCCTGGTGGTCCGCCCTGGCGGCGGCGGTCGAGGCCGCGGGCGGCCTGTCCGACGTCGCCGCGGTCTCCGTCGCCGGCCAGCAGCACGGCATGGTCTGCCTGGACGAGGCCGGAGAGGTGGTCCGGCCGGCCCTGCTCTGGAACGACACCCGGTCCGCCGGGGCTGCGGCCGAGCTGATCGAGGAGGCCGGCGGCGGGCCGGCCGGGCACCGCTACTGGGCCGACGCCGTGGGCAGCGTGCCGGTGGCCAGCTTCACCGTGACCAAGCTGCGCTGGCTGGCCCGGCACGAGCCGGCGAACGCCGACCGGGTGGCCGCGGTCTGCCTGCCGCACGACTGGCTGACCTGGCGGCTGGCCGGCGCGCCCGGCCTGGCCGCGTTGCGCACCGACCGCAGCGACGCCAGCGGCACCGGCTACTGGTCCCCGGCCACCGGCGAGTACCGCCACGACCTGCTGGAACGCGCCTTCGGTCGGCGGCCGCAGGTGCCGGTCGTGCTCGGCCCGGCCGAGGTCGCCGGCGTCCTGAATCCCGGCGCGCTCCCGGGCGTCCCCGACACCGCCGCGCTCGCCGGTCCGGCGCGCTCGTCCGGGGAGATCCTGCTCGGTGCCGGGGCCGGCGACAACGCCGCCGCCGGGTTCGGCGTCGGCGCCGGCCCGGGCGACGTGGTCGTCTCGATCGGCACCTCGGGCACCGTGTTCAGCGTCGCGTCGGCCCCGACCGCCGATCCGAGCGGCACGGTCGCGGGCTTCGCCGACGCCAGCGGGCGGTTCCTGCCGCTGGTCTGCACGCTCAACGCCGCCCGGGTGCTCGACGCCGCCGCGGCGCTGCTCCAGGTCGACCTCGACCAGCTCTCCGACCTCGCGCTCGCCGCGCCAGCCGGCGCGGACGGGCTGGTCATGGTCCCCTACCTGGAGGGCGAGCGGACCCCGAACCGGCCGCACGCCAGCGGCTCGGTGCACGGGCTGACCCTGCGTACCTCGACCCCGGCGCACCTGGCCCGGGCCGCCGTGGAGGGGATGCTCTGCGCGCTCGCCGACGGGCTCGACGCGCTCGCCGCCCAGGGCGCGGCCGTCCGGCGGGTCATCCTGGTCGGCGGCGGGGCCCGCTCCGCGGCCGTACGCCGGATCGCGGCGCAGGTCTTCGGCTGCCCGGTGGTCGTCCCGCCCCCCGGCGAGTACGTCGCCGACGGTGCCGCCCGCCAGGCCGCCTGGCTTGCCCTCGGCGATTCCGAGCCGCCGTCGTGGACTCCGGCCGGCACCGAGGAGTACGCCGCCGAACCCGTCCCGGCCATCCGGGAGCGCTACGCGCAGGCCCGCGAACGCCACCTGGACCGCCCGGCTCACGCCTGAGACCAGGCCCGCTCCGGGATCAGCCGGCCCGTAGGGTCGGAGAGATCACGCCCGATCCGGGATCGAGTGGCCACGCCGCGCCCGATCCGGGATCGGGCACGATCTTGCGAGGGCCGTGCGGGGGCATCAGGCTCGGCGAGCGGCGGGGGTCCACTTGGATGCCGAGCCCGGCGGGCTGCGTCCAAGGTCGAGGGTGACCCGGTGATCGGGCCGTTATCTGACCCTGGTTGGCTGCCCGCATGACCTTGACCAGGACCCGGCCCGCGCGGGGCGGGGGCCGGGCGCACCGGCTCTACAGCGTCGTGGTCTTCGTGCTGCTCGCCTCGCTGGACAACGTGGCGATCGGTCTGGTGCCCCCGCTGTACGGCGCGATCGCGGAGTCCTTCGCGGTGCCACAGCGGCTGCTCGGCCTGGTCACCGCGGTCAGCTTCCTGGTCAGCGCGGTGGCGGCGGTCGGCTGGGCGTACGTCGGTGACCGCAGCAACCGCAAGCCGCTGCTCATGATCGGCACGCTGATCTGGGCCGCCGGTACCGGCGGCAGCGGGCTGGCCGGCAACTACCCCACGTTCCTGGCCGCGCAGCTGCTGGCGGCGATCGGGCTCGGCGCGGTTGGGTCGGTCGGCTTCTCGGTGGTCACCGACCTGATCTCGCCTCGCCGGCGGGGCATGGTGATGAGCTTCTGGGGGCTCTCCCAGGGCATCGGCACGCTGGCCGGCACGCTGGTCGGCGGGCTGCTCGGCGCGGCCGACTGGCGTCGACCGTTCCTGCTGCTCACCGTCGTCGGCCTGGCCGCCACGGCGCTCTACCTGTTCACCTACGACATCCGGCGGGGCCAGAGCGAACCGGAACTGGCCGACGCGCTCGCCACCGGTGCCGACTACGACTACCGGATCAGCCGGACCGACCTACCCGCCATCCTGGGCCGGCGGACCAACCGCTGGCTCATCATGCAGGGCCTCACCGCGCAGGCCGCGTTCGGCTCGCTGGTCTGGCTGCCGTGGCTGTTCGCCGAACGGGCGCAGGCCCAGGGATACTCGTTGGCGACCGCGACCGTGGTGGGCAGCGTCTTCGCCACCCTCTTCCAGCTCGGCGGGGTGCTCTCCATCGTCGGCGGGCTGATCGGCGACGCGCTGCAACGGCGTACGCCCTCGGGCCGGGCCCTGGTCGCCGCGGTCGGCATCCTCGCCGCGGTCCCGTTCTACCTGGTGCTGTTCTTCGTGCCGATCCGCATCGACGTGCCCGACGGCGCCGGCACCGGCACGGTGGTGGGTGCGGTGCTGGGCAGCGTGGTCAGCGAGCCGACGGTCGGGCTGAGCCTGCTCACCGCGCTGCTCGCGTTGGCGCTGACCTCGGCGAACTCGCCGAACTGGTTCGCCCTGATCGCCGACGCCAACCCGCCCGAGCACCGCGGCACGGTCTACAGCCTCGGCAACCTGGTCAACGGGGTGGGCCGGGCGGCCGGCAACGGTCTGGTCGGGGTGGCCTTCCACGGCCTGCGGGTGGCCTTCCCACCGCCGCTGAACTACGCGGTCGGGCTGGCCGCGTTCCAACTCTTCTTCATCCCCACCGGCATCATGTACTGGCTGGCGTCCCGCACCTCACCCAAGGACATCGCCGACGTCCAACACCTCCTCCACACCCGCGCCGAGAAGCTGTAAGGAAGGGCCCCCTCTTAACGCCTGGTGTATAGCAAGGGCCCCCTGTTATTGATGGGTAACCCAAACGTCCCGTGGTCATCCGGCGGCGTAGCGGACTTCTGGTTTGCCGAACAGGCTCCGGATCCGGTCGGGCTGGTTCTGTCGCCGGCGGAGGTGGGTGCGAGCCTGCGCGGCCAGCTGCTGCTGGTTGGCGGGATTGGCTTGTGCGACATGGTGTTTGATGTCGCCGTTGAGTAGTTCTACGGGATTCAGTTCGGGGCTGTAGCCGGGCAGGTAGTGCATCTCAAGCTGGGCAACACGTTCGGCGACCCAGGTGCGGACTTCGGTACGGCGGTGGACGGGGTGTCCGTCGACGATGAGGTGGATCTTCCGGTCGAGGTGGCGGACGAGCCGGTCCAGGAACTTCAGGAACACCTCCCCGTTGAGGGTGCCCAGGTAGCAGGTGAAGTACAGCTCGCCCTTGTTGGAGATCGCGGCCATCACGTTGATCGAGAACCGTCGGCCGGTCCTGGCCACCACCGGGGTCTGCCCGACCGGCGCCCAGGTGGTGCCCACCGCGGCGGTGGAACGCAGCCCAGTCTGATCCAGCCACAACACCACACCGCCCTCGGCCTTGGCCTGCCCGGCGATCGCCGGGTAGGTCACCTCCAGCCACCGCGTGACGGCCTCGGGATCCTGCTCGTACGCCTTACGGATCGGCTTCTGCGGCGACAGCCCCCACGACCGCAGGTACTTGCCGATCGTGACCAGCGACAACCCGATATCGAACCAGTCACGGATCAACTGCCGCACCTGCGGACGGGTCCACACCAACCCCGGCAACGCCAACTGGTCCGGACACTGGTGGATCACCGCCCGCCGCACCCGCGCCTGCTGCCGCGCCGTCAACGCCTTCTGCTCACCCGGCCGCCGACCACGTCTCTTGGCGTTCAACCCCCGATTCCCCTTACGGCGGAACGCCTCCACCCACACCCACACCGTTTTCGGCCCGACCCGAAATACCCGCGCCACCTCAGCCTGCGACATCCCACCCTGCCACGCAGCCACCGCCCGCCGACGCAGATCCTCTTGCGCCTGCTGGGAAAGCCGCCTCGCATCGGTCACCGCAACACCCATACACACTCAACGATCACGGGATGTTTGGGTTACCCATCAATAACAAACCACCACATGGTGGGGCACCCGCTGCCGCCGCGCGCCGGTCCGCCGGTCTGCGGTGTTAACAAGGGACCCCTCCTCTACCTGAGGCGTTAATAAGGGGCCCTTCCTTACACCCGGACCCAGATGGTTACGGCGGTGGGGATCGAGCCGTCGGGGTTCAGTGGAGCGCTGGTGTGCAGCAGTTCGCCGGCGGGCGGGGGGACAGCGGTGACGCCGAAGTTGGTCAGTACGACCAGGTCGCCGTTGCGGAAGGTCAGCACCTCGTCGCCGGAGGAGAGCCACTCCAGGGTGCCCCGGCCGAGCCCGTGGGTACGCCGCAGCAGCAGCGCCGCCCGGTACATCTCGTACGTCGAGCCGGGCACCTCGCGCTGGCGGTCCAGCGCGTACTCGGCCCAGACCGGCGGCTGTGGCAGCCAACTCGCGTCGGTCGGCCCAAAGCCGTACGAGGGCGCGTCGGCCTCCCACGGGATCGGCACCCGGCAGCCGTCCCGGCCGCGCTGGGTGTGCCCGCTGCGCTCCCAGGTCGGGTCCTGGCGGGCCTCGTCCGGCATGGTGGTGTGCTCCGGCAGCCCGAGCTCCTCGCCCTGGTAGAGGTAGGCCGAACCGGGCAGGGCGAGCATCAGCAGGGTGGCCGCGCGGGCCCGGCGCAGGCCGGTCGCCGCGTCCGGCTGTGGGTCGCCGATGCCGATGCCGTTGGGTCGGGCGGTGCCGACCGGCAGGCCGAGCCGGGAGGCGTGCCGCACCACGTCGTGGTTGGAGAGCACCCAGGTGGTGGGGGCGCCCACCGCGTCGGTGGCCGCCAGCGACCGGGTGATCACCGCGTACTGGGCGGGTGCGGTCCACGAGGCGAGCAGGTACTCGAAGTTGAACGCCTGGTGCATCTCGTCCGGGCGCACGTACCGGGCCAGCCGCTCGGCCGGTTCGACCCACGCCTCGGCCACCAGGATCCGCTCGCCGGGGTAGCCGTCCAGCAGCCGCCGCCAGTCCCGGTAGATCTCGTGTACGCCGTCCTGGTCCCACATCGGCGGACGCGGCTTCTCCGTCTCCTGCCCGGAGAGGATCTCCTGCGGCTCGTGCCAGTCGGCCAGGTCGGCCTGCTTGATCAGGCCGTGCGCCACGTCCACCCGGAAGCCGTCCACGCCACGGTCCAGCCAGAACCGCAGCACGTCCAGGAACTCCGCCCGCACCTCGGGGTTGTCCCAGTTCAGGTCGGGCTGGCCGGGGTCGAACAGGTGCAGGTACCACTGCCCGTCGGCGACCCGGGTCCAGGCCGGCCCGCCGAAGACGCTCTGCCAGTCGTTGGGCGCTTCGGTGCCGTCCGGCCCCCGGCCGTCGCGGAACACGTAGCGCTGCCGCTCGGCGCTGCCCGGCCCGCCAGCCAGGGCGGCCTGGAACCAGTGGTGGGCGGCGGAGGTGTGGTTGGGCACCAGGTCGACGATCACCCGCAGCCCGCGGGCGCGGGCCTGCGCGATGAGGTGGTCGGCGTCGGCGAGCGTGCCGAAGAGCGGCTCGACGTCCCGGTAGTCGGCCACGTCGTACCCGGCGTCGGCCTGGGGCGACGGGTAGAACGGGGAGAGCCAGATCGCGTCGACCCCGAGCTCGGCCAGGTGGTCGAGGCGGGCGGTGATGCCCGGCAGGTCGCCGATGCCGTCGCCGTCCGAGTCGGCGAACGAGCGCGGGTAGACCTGGTAGATGACCGCTTCGGTCCACCAGCCGGTGGCCGGGTCGGTGGGCGGGGACTGGTGCCTCGGGTTGTTGTTCAGGGCGTACTCCCATGGTCGGGCCGTGCGGGCCGGCGGGCGCCGGGCGAGGCGTGGTGACTGTCGTTCAGTGTGCCCGCGGGGGTGCGGTCGACTCCCGCACGACCAGCCGGGTGTTCAGGATCACCGATGAACCCGGTGCGATCGTGCCGGGCTCGCCGGTCGGTCCACCGAGCGGGTCGAGCAGCATCTTCGCGGCCAGCCGGCCCTGCTCGGCCGCCGGCTGGGCGATGGTGCTGAGCCCGAGCACGCCGGAGAGCGCGTGGTCGTCGATGCCGATCACACTGACGTCCTGCGGGACCCGTAGGCCGGCGTCGCGCAGCGCGGTCAGCGCGCCCATCGCCATCTCGTCGCAGGCGGCGAAGATGGCCGTCGGCGGGTCGCCCCGGCGTAGCAGTTCCTCGGTGGCCCGGGTGCCGCCGGCGATGTCGAAGCTGGACTCCACGTCGACGCTCGGGTCGGGGCGCAGCCCGGCGGCGCGCAGCGCCTCGTGGTACCCCCGGCGCCGGTCGAGGTGCGCGGTGAAGGCGAGTTCGTCGTCGGGGTCGCCGGAGATGTGCGCGATCCGTCGGTGACCGAGGTCCAGCAGATGCCGGGTGGCGGTCCGCGCGGCGGCCACGTCGTCGATGCGTACGCAGGGCCAGCCGGGCACGGTCGTGCCGGAGCTGATGGTCACCCCGGGCAGGTCCAGCGCGGCCAGGGTGGTGAGGTCGGCGGCCCGCAGCGGGGTGGCGACGAGCATGATCGCGTCCACCCGCTTGTGCAGGTTGGCGGTGCGCAGCAGCCGTTGCCGGTTCTGCTCCCGCCCGCCGAGGTTGTGCAGCAGCAGGTCGTAGCCGGCGTGGTGGAAGAAGTCCTCGACCGCCTCGACGACCACCCCGAAGAACCATCGGGTGATCCGGGGAACCACCACCGCGACGGTGCCGGTCCGCCCGCCGGCCAGCCGGGACGCGCTCGGCGAGACGGCGTACTGCAACTGCTCGGCGGCGGCGAGCACTCGGCGGCGGGTCGCCGCCGAGACCGTCGGCAGCCCGCGCAGCGCCCGGGAGACGGTGGCCGTGGAGACCCCGGCCAGCCGGGCGACGTCGTCGATCTTAGTCACGGTAACCCCGCTCACGTCCCGCGTCGTGCCGCCGCCGGTGGCGGGCGGCGGCACGACGCCGGATCAGCCCTTGACGCTGCCGGAGAGCAGCCCTCGAACGAAGTAGCGCTGCAACGACAGGAACACGATCAGCGGTACGACGATCGAGACGAACGCTCCGGCGGTCAGCCGTTGCCACTCGTTGCCGCGGGTGCCGGCCAGTTCGGCCAGCCGGACGGTGAGTGGCGCGGTGACGTCGCTGCCGCCGGCGAAGATCAGCGCGACCAGCAGGTCGTTCCAGACCCAGAGGAACTGGAAGATGCCGAACGCGGCCAGGGCGGGTGCGATCAGGGGCAGGACGATGGTGCGGAAGATCTTGGGGTGGGTGGCCCCGTCGACCCGGGCCGCCTCCATCAGGTCCTTCGGGAGTTGCGAGATGAAGTTGTGCAGCAGGTACACCGCGAACGGCAGGGCGAAGCAGGTGTGCGCGAACCACACCTGGGCGAAGTTCTGCGCGCCGTCGAGGTTCCAGGCGGGCAGCAGGGTGATGCCGCCCAGGCTGACTCCGCGCGAGAAGAAGCTCAGCAGCGGCACGAGGGCCATCTGCAACGGCACGATCTGGAGCGCGAAGATGCTGATGTAGAGCCAGTCCCGGCCGCGGAAGTTGATCCACGCCAGGGCGTACGCGGCCAGCGCCGCGAACGCGATCGGGAAGAGCACCGACGGCAGCGTGATGACCACGGAGTTGATGAAGTAGCTGGCCAGTTGCCCGGATGAGGCGGACCGCCCGAAGAGCACATCCTGGTAGTTCTGGAGGGTGAACTGGGGGTCGCTGAAGAAGGTCCACCAGCCGGTGGTCTTGAGCTGTGCCTCCGGCCGGAACGAGGAGACGAAGAGGCCGAAGGTCGGGATGGTCCAGACGATCGCGATGACGATCGCGACGAGGGTCGCGGTGCGGCCGCTCAGCCGTTTGCGTACCCGGGCGGCCCGGGTGGGCCCGCCACCGGTGTCCTGGGTGCCGGCGGCGACCGGGGGAGTGGTGGTGGTCATCTCAGCCCTCCCGTCGCTGCCGACGCAGGTTGCGGATCTGGAAGATCACGATCGGTACCACCAGGACGAAGAGGAAGACCGCCAGGGCGGAGCCCTGCCCGTTCTGGCCGTACCGGAACGCCTGGTTGTACATCTCGTTGGCGATCACGCTGGTGTCGTAGTTGCCGTTGGTCGAGGTGCGGACGATGTCGAAGACCTTCAGCGTGGCGATCGAGATGGTGACCACCACCACGATCAGCGCGGATCGGATGCTGGGCAGGGTGATCTGCCAGAACATCTGCCAGGGGCTGACCCCGTCGAGGCGGGCCGCCTCGACGATGTCGGCCGGAATGGCCTTGATCGCCGCGGAGAGCACCACCATCGCGAAACCGGCCTGGATCCAGACCATAATCACGATGAGCAGCAGCGTGTTCAGCGGCGAGTCCAGCAGCCACTGCCGTGGTTCGCCGCCGAGGCTGACCACGATCTGGTTGAGCAGGCCGATCTGGTCCTCGCCCTCGGCCCGGTAGGCGTACACGAACCGCCAGATGATGCTGGCGCCGACGAACGAGATCGCCATCGGCATGAAGATCAGTGACTTCGCCACCACCTCCAGCCGGGCCTTGTCGACCAGGACGGCGTAGATCAGACCGATGGAGGTCGCCACCAGCGGGACCAGGGTCACCCAGATCAGGGTGTTGAGCAGCACCCGCAGGATGGCGTCCTCGGCGAACATCCAGCGGTAGTTGTCCAGGCCGACCCAGTTCTGGCTACCGCCGTCCATGAAGGACAGCAGCGTGGTCCGGATCGCCGGGACGACCAGGCCGATCAGCAGCAGGAGCACCGTCGGCAGCAGGAAGAACAGCGCGAACATGCCCTCGCGGGGCTTGGTCCGCCGGGGCAGCGGGGCCCCGCTGGCGGACGCGGCGACGATCAGCGCCTCGCGGCGCCGGGCGAAGTACGCCGGCACCACGTCGAGCAGGACGAGCAGGCCGCCGACCACCACCGCGAAGGCGATCAGCCCCCACAGCAACATCATGAATTTCGGCGCCTGGTCGGCGAAGTCGAAGTTCATCAACCCTCCCACGGGTTCTCGGCAGAGCCGGTGGGCCGGTCCGCGATCGCGGACCGGCCCACCGCTGGACTCACTTCCAGCTGCTCTCGATGCCCTGGAGGACGGTGGCAGTGTCCTTGCCGTTGATCCAGTCGACCATGCCCTTCCAGAAGGTCCCGGCGCCGACGGCGGCGGGCATCAGGTCGGAACCGTCGAACCGGAAGACCGAGCTGTCGTCCTGGAGGATCTCCACGGAGAGCTTGTCGATCGGGTTGGCGACGTTGGCCAGGTCGACCTTCTTGTTCGCCGACACCCAGTCGCCGATCTTCGCGCGGCTGTTGGCGTACTCACCCGAGGCGAGGTACGTCTGCACCAGCTGTACCTCGGGACGGTCGGCGAAGGCCGCGACGAACTCGCCACCGCCCAGCACCGGCTTGCCCTTGGCCGGGTCGATGGCCGGGAAGTAGAACGCGAAGACGTCGCCGTCCTCGGCGACCTTGGTGCCCGCCGGCCACTGGTTGGCGTAGAACGACGCCTGCCGGTGCAGCGCGCACTTGCCCTGCGTGATCGGCACGCCGGCCTCCTGGAAGGAGGTGGTGGAGATGCTGCGCACCCCGCCGAAGCCGCCGTTGACGTACTTCTCGTTCTTCAGGATGGTGCCGGCGCGGTCCAGCGCCTCGGCGACCCGCGGGTCGTTGAACGGGATCTGGTGGGTCGTCCACTGGTCGTAGACCTCGGGGGTCTGCGTCCGCAGCATGACGTCTTCGATCCAGTCGGTGGCCGGCCAGCCGGTGGCGTCGCCGGACTCGATGCCGGCGCACCACGGCTTGGTGCCGCTGGCCGCGATCGTGTCACTGAGCTTGATCAGGTCGTCCCAGGTCTCCGGGACGGACCAGCCCTTCTCCTGGAACATCTTCGGCGAGTACCAGACGAACGACTTCACGTTCGACCCGAGCGGCGCGCCGTAGAACGTGCCGTTCACGGTGCTGTACTTCAGCCAGTCGGCCGAGTAGTTCTCCTCGGCCATCGCCTTGGTGTCGGCGCTGGCCGGCTTGAGCTGGTTGCGCTCGGCGAACCGCGCCAGCAGGCCGGGCTGGGGGATGAAGGCCAGGTCGGGGGCGTTGCCGCCGTCGACCCGTACGGGCAGCTGGGCCTCGAACTCGCCGCTGCCCTCGTGGTTGATCTGGATGCCCGTGCAGTCCTCGAACTGCTTCCAGGACTCCGCCAGCCGGTCGGCCTCGATGTCCCGGATGGACGAGTAGATTGTCACCTTCTTGCCGGTGTGTCCCTGGTACTTCTCGTACGGGGCGCACTCCGCGGAATCGGCGTTGTTGTTCCCACTGTTGCTGCTGCTTCCGGTGCCGCAAGCGGTGGCGCTGAGCGCCAGTCCGATCACACCAGCGATCGCGAGGGCCTGGCGTGGCCTGGAGAAGACCGCCATGCCGTCCTCCTTCCTAGCCGGCGCTGGCCGGGTCGCATCCGGTTGACCTGGCGCCGGTCCGATGGGCGTTTTCACATGTAAGCGCTTGCATCCGGCGCGGTCCAGCCCCCGGACGGACACGGACAAGTAACAATCCAGAAACCTGGGCACCGGCCCTTGGGTGCGCTCCCAACTGCGAACACAAAAAACGCGCCGGGGTCGCCGTGCCCGGTGGCTCCGGTCGGGAGGACGGAGTTCCGGTCACGACGACCCCGGCGGGTCCGATGCGGGCGACGCGGAGCGTCGCCCGCGCGTCATTGGGTGAAGATGCTGACACCGCCCGGGCCGACCAACAACCCGACCACGATGAGGACGATGCCCCAGAGGATCTGCCGACGGAACAGCGCGAGGATGCCGGAGACCACCAGTACGACTGCGAGAATCCAGAGAATCAGCTCCATGTTTGCTGAATACCCCCGGCTCCCACTCGGGAAACCTCGCCCTGATCAAGGTGGTCGCCCAGATAGAAGACGCTGTACGCCTGCTTGATCACCGGGTGCGCCACGTTGCGTACCCGGACCCCGGCGGGCGTGGTGCCCCGCTCGGAACCGTGGTGCGCGTGCCCGTGCAGGGCCAGCGCGGTCGGCGCGGAGTCGATCGCCTGCCCCAACTGGTAGCAGCCGAGGAACGGATAGATCTCCAGCGGCTCGCCGGCGAGGGTGTCCGGTACGGGCGAGTAGTGGGTGAGCGCCACCAGCGTGTCGCAGTCGAGCGACCGCAGCGCCTCGCCCAGCCGGTCGGCGCTCTCGGTCGTGGTGCGGACGAACGCCTTCATCTCCGGCTCGCCGAAGTCGCTGGCGCACCGGCCGGCGAAGCCACCGCCGAAGCCTTTCACCCCGGCGACGCCGAGCCGGCCGCCCGGGCAGTCCAGCACCACGCCACTGCCCTCCAGCACGATGATGCCCGCCTCCTCCAGCGCCGCGACCACCTGCGGCACCTGGTCGCACTGGTGGTCGTGGTTGCCCAGGACGGCGACCACCGGCACGCCCAGCCCGCCGAACTCCCGCGCCACGCAGCGCGCCTCGGCCTCGGTGCCGTGCCGGGTCAGGTCGCCGGCGAGGAGCAGCACGTCGGCGCTCTCCGGCAGCTCCTCCAGGGCTGGCCGGAACCGGCCCATCACGTCCTCGTCCAGATGCACGTCGCCCACCGCGGCGATCCGGATAACCATCGAACCTCCCTCAGGGCAGTTGCTCGATCTCCGTCGGCGCCTGCGCGCGGATCACCCCGATGTCGCTGGTGATCGGCAGGTCCGGGAAACGTTCGGCCACCCGGCGCAGGATCTCCTCGCGCCGGTGCGCGCTCTCGACCTCGCCGTTGAGCACGAGGGCGCGTTCCCGGCGGACCACGGTGATGCCCTGTTCGGCGACGGCCGGATCCTCGGTGAGCAGGCGGTGGATCTCCGCCTCGACGTACTCGTCCGGTGGTCCGGCGCCGTAGTCGCGGTGCGTGGTCACGGGGTCCCCCTCCCGTCGGCCGCGCCGGAGTACGGCACGACTTCCAACCGGTCCAGCAGCACCAGAAACGACTCGGCGTACGGCGAGTGCTGCGTTTCCTTGCGTACCCGTTCCCAGTCGATCTGCTCCCGCAGCGACCGGGCCAGCGGCAGCCCGCGTGCGAAGTCGCAGTAGTGCTGGGAGTAGCTGAGCAGTTTGTGCACCATCAGCTGGGTGGCCGAGAGCACCGGCATGTGGATGGCGTCGACCGGTCGTACCACCGTGTCGGCGAAGGTCTCCTCGGTCACCGGTGTCTCGATCGGCCGGTGGATCAGGTCCACCATCCGGCCGCCGTCGTAGACCTTGACCAGCCAGTCCTCCGGCGGCCGTTCGGCGGTGAACCCGGCGGCCACCAGCGCCGCCAGGGCGGCCTCGACGTCCGGCTCCCGGATGAGGAAGTCCACGTCGTGCTCGCTGGAGTGCCCGCCGTGCGCGTACACCGCGAAGCTGCCGCCGAGGGCGAACGGAATCTCGGACTGCTTGAGCACGGCGGCGACCTTCTTGAGGGTGTGGAGAAGCGTCTCGTCGTCGCGCTCGGCCATCTCGCCGCTCCTGTCGCGTCGTCTGCCACCGGTGGGATCCCCGATCGGTACCCGGCATTCCGGTCGCCCACACCTCGGGGCCCCGTGGAAGGGTGCGAACAGCGATATAAGCGGACAGACAACGCAGGCTCAATGCATGGCTCGGATAATCTGTGCAGAGTGGCCAGATCGACGGGAGCCCACAGATCGACCGGCGGCTGGCGCGGTCCGGCCCGACTCCGCACCGTTGCCCTGATCGGCATCGACGGATCGGGCAAGACCACCCAGGCGTACCGGCTCGCCGGGGCACTCAGCGCGGGCGGATACCCCGCCACCTATCACCGCAACGCCGGCGGGCGACGCTGGCTCGGCCGGACCGCGCACCGGTTCGGCCGGCCGGACGCCCAGGGGCTGGTCGGGCGGGACGGGATGCTCGTGCTGGAGTCCGTGCTGCGCTGGCTGGCCATCGCGATGGCGCTGCTCGGCAGCCTGTGCACCGGCCGGATCGCCGTGATGGACCGGTACGCCGCCTGCCAGTACGCCAGCCTCCGGGCGCACGGCGGGCGGCGGTGGGAGCGCCTGGTGCGGGCCGGCTACCGACTCTTCCCGCGACCGCAGGTGACGTTCCTGCTGACCGTGGAGCCGGCGGAGGCGTACCGGCGGATCGAGCGGCGGGGCACCGACCAGGAGAGCCTCGGCTATCTGGCCGCCGCCGATCTCGCCTACCGGACGCTGCCGGAGTACCCGACGTTCGTACTGATCGACGCGGACCGGCCGGCCGAGGAGGTGGCCCGGCAGATCCACGGTCACCTGGCCGGCTGGCTGGCCGCCGGGGACGGGCCGGCCGGCCCGTCCCCGGCGCGGCGCGCGGCGCGGGTGTCGGGTCTGATCCCGGTTCAGGCCCGGCCGTAGGCCGGGGTCGTAACCCCGGTTCAGGCGCGGCCGTAGACCGGCACGGCGGCGCCACTGGTCGGCGCCGACTCGTCCGAGGCCAGGAAATGGATCACCGATGCGATCTCGGCCGGTTCGACCCAGCGCGTGTGGTCGGCGTCGGGCATGGCGGCCCGGTTCGTGGGCGTGTCGATGACGCTCGGCAGCACGGTGTTGCAGCGCACCCCGGCCGACCGGTACTCCACCGCCACGGCGGAGGCGAAGCCGAGCACGGCGGCCTTGGCGGTCACGTAGCCGGCGACGCCCGGGAACGGCGCGACCGCCGCGCGGGCCGCGACGCAGACCACCGCCCCGCCACCGGCGGCGACCAGGTGTGGCAGCGCCGCCCGGGTGACCAGATGGGTGGGGCGGAGGTTGAGGGTGAGCATCCGGTCGAACTCCTCGACCGGGGTCTCGTGCACCAGCCCGGTGCTGGCGTACCCGCCGACGAGGTTGACCACGGCCCGCAGCGGCGCCTCGGGATCGCCCGCCGCCACCTCGGCCACCCGGGCCGCGTCCTGCGCGTCGGTCAGGTCCGCGACCAACCGGACCGGCTCGTTGCCGCCCGGCCCCGGCCCCGGCGGTCGGCGCTGTGGCGTGACCACCCGCCATCCGGCCGAGACGAACGCGGCGGTGACCGCCGCGCCGAGTCCGCCCGTGCCTCCGGTGACCAGCACACTGCGATCCGCCATCTCCTCACGCTAGTGCCGCCGTCCGGTCGACCCCTACCCGGCCCCACCCGACGGCCGGACCCGACCCGCCGGAGGAGGCGGTGGGGTGGGCCGGGTGGCAGGCTGTACGCACCGTGACCGGCACTCGCCGGCACGTTCGTCGGAGTGCGCGTCGTGGTTGACGCTCCCGGGCTCATGAAAGTAAGTTTCATCCGTGGCGAAAAGTCCGAAGATTTCTGCGAGTCGCGAGTCGGGCGGGTTGATCGTCCACATCAGCGGCCTGCTCCCGTCGCTGTCGCCGGCAGAGCAGCGGGTGGCCCGGCTGGTCGTCGCCGACCCCGCCGAGGCGGCCCGCCGGACCATCACCGACCTCGCCACGGCCGCCGAGACATCCGAGGCGACGGTGATCCGGTTCTGCCGGTCGGTCGGCATGGACGGCTACCCACAGTTGCGGATCCGGCTCGCCGCCGAGGCGGCCCGGCGGGTCGAACCACCGGACGCCCGGGTGGTCGGCGGCGACATCCCGCCCGGCGCCGATCTGACCCAGATCATCGCGACCATCGCCTTCAACGACGCGCGGGCGGTGGAGGAGACCGCCGAACAGCTCGACCCGGCGGCCTGCGAAGAGGTGGTGGAGGCGATCGTCGGCGCCGGCCGGATCGACATCTACGGCGCGGGCGCGAGCGGCTTCGTGGCCTCGGACTTCCAGCAGAAGCTGCACCGGATCGGCCGCACCGCCTTCTACTTCCCCGACGTGCACACCGCGCTGACCTCGGCGGCCCTGCTGGGCCGGGGTGACGTCGCCATCGGCATCTCGCACACCGGCACCACCACCGACGTCATCGAGGTGCTGGAGCAGGCGCGGGGCCGGGGGGCGACCACGGTGGTGCTGACCAACTTCCCGCGCTCGCCGGTCACCGAGGTCGCCGACCACGTGCTCACCACCGCGGCCCGGGAGACCACCTACCGTTCCGGGGCGACGGCCAGCCGGATCGCGCAGCTCACCGTGGTCGACTGCCTCTTCGTCGGGGTGGCCGCGCGCAACCGACCCCGCGCCCGCAAGGCACTGGAGGCGACGGCCGAGGCGGTCCGGTCCCACCGGATCGGCTCCGGCCGGAGGCGGGCATGACCGCCGGTGCGGTCGAGCCGGACGGGGCCCCCACGCCGGCGGCCCGGCCGGCGATCCGGGTCGGCGCACCTACCGAACGGCGCAACCCGCTCAGCGTCGACCTGGATCTGATGTCCACCCGCGACGTCCTCTCCGTGATCAACGAGGCGGACCGTCGGGTGCCGACCGCGGTCGCCGCGGTGCTGGACGGGATCGTGGCGTCGGTCGATCTCGCGGTCACGGCGCTGCGCGGCGGGCACCGGGTGCACTACTTCGGCGCCGGCACGTCCGGGCGGCTCGGCGTGCTCGACGCCGCCGAACTGGCGCCGACGTTCAACTCGCCGCGGCACTGGTTCTGCGCCCATCTCGCCGGTGGCCCCGACGCGATGTGGCGCGCCGTCGAGGACGCCGAGGACGACGACTCCGGCGGCGCGACCGAGGCGGCCGGCTGCGTGGCCGCCGGGGACCTGGTGGTCGGACTCACCGCGAGTGGACGTACCCCGTACGTTCTCGGGGCGCTTGCCGCGTCCCGGGCGAAGGGCGCCGCCACGGTGCTGCTCTGCGCGAACCCGGAGGCGCCGGCCGCCCGCGCCGTCGAGGTCTTCATCGGGGTGGACACCGGGCCGGAGGTGGTGGCCGGGTCGACCCGGATGAAGGCGGGTACCGCCCAGAAACTCGTGCTGAACAGCTTCTCCACGGCGGTCATGGTGCGCCTGGGGAGGGTCTACTCGAACCTCATGATCGATGTGGTGGCGACCAACGCGAAGCTCCGGGGACGAATGATCTCGATCCTGGTCGAGGTGACCGGTTGTCCCGAGGAGGTCGCCCGTCGTGCCCTCGACGAGGCCGACGGCGACCTGAAGACCGCCCTGGTCAGCCTCGTCTCCGGGGTGGCGGCGACGGCCGCGCGGGCGGCGCTGGCCCGCTCCGCCGACCAGGTCCGTGGTGCGCTGGCCCTGCTCGCGTCCTGATCCCGACAGTGCCCGCAACGCGTGCCCGGGGGCGGGCATAGGAGCGGGGCACGGATTGTTCATCAGGGCGTGGGGTATTACCACCGGCGTGGATGAACCAACCGGTCCGCGTACGCGTATCTGGCAGTGACCAGGATCGCAGCACGGTGGTGACTCGGGTCGCTGTGCCTGATGGCCGGGCAGTGTTGCCATGGACCGGAACGGACGGCGATCCGTCGATCCGTCGACCTCACGGGGTGCCTGCGGACGACCAGTCAGGCAGGGTGCTGACAGCAAACATGGACCGTGCTCTCAGCTGATTATCAGGCATTCGTGACACTTTCGACCCACGACATGGAATCCCCGACACGTCTCATCTGTTGTGTAGATGTCCGCACCGATGGGCACAGCGGAGGTACGGGGGAGGGCGTGGGGATGGCAAGGAACCGGGCAACCGGCGCGAGCGAGGGGACCGTGGGCAACGTGGACAAGAACATTGGTATGCGAACCGACGAGGTTGCCGAGGAGCGCGACCTGGTCGGAGTCTACCTGCACGAGATCTCCCGGACGCCACTGCTGGACGCCGCCAGGGAGGTCGATCTCTCCAAGGCCATCGAGGCGGGCCTCTACGCCGAGCACCTGCTCGGCGAGGACCGGGTTCCGGACGGTGCCACCCGGGAGGAGCTGGCGCGGCTGGTCGCCGAGGGTGAGCGGGCCAAGGACCTGTTCATCCGGGCCAACCTGCGGCTGGTGGTGTCGATCGCCCGACGTTACGTCCGCTCGGGAATGCCCATGCTGGACCTGATCCAGGAGGGCAACACCGGCCTGGTCCGGGCGGTCGAGAAGTTCGACTACGAGCGTGGCTACAAGTTCTCCACCTACGCGACCTGGTGGATCCGCCAGGCGATCAGCCGGGCCATCGCCCAGCAGGAGCGCACCGTGCGGTTGCCGGTGCACCTGGTCGAGGACGTCAACCGGATGCGTAACGTGGCCCGTCAGCTCACCCGTGAGCTGGGCAGCGACCCGGAGCCGGAGCAGATCGCGGCGGCCCTCGGCGTGACCGTCGAGCGGGTCAACGAGCTGGTTCGCTGGTCGCAGGACACCGTGTCGTTGGACACGCCGGTCGGCGACGACGGCGACACCAACCTCGGCGACCTGGTCGCCGACAGCGACGCCCCGTCGCCGGAGGAGATCGTCCTGACCGGGCTGGAGCGGCAGCGGATCGAGGGGCTGCTCAACCACCTGGACGATCGCTCCGCCGGCATCATGCGGGCGCGCTACGGGCTGGAGGACGGTCGCGAGCACTCGCTGACCGAGGTGGCTTCGCGATTTTCGCTGTCCCGCGAGCGGATCCGGCAGTTGGAGATCCAGGCGCTCGGCCGGCTCCGCGAGCTGGCCCGTGCGGAGGGCCTCCAGGCGGCCTGAGCTGGTAGTAATTGACGACGAACGGCCGGCGTCCGATAGGGAGACGCCGGCCGTTCGTCGGCTCCGGAGCCCGGCGCGTCGAGTCAGCGGACCCGGCCGTAGCCGTACGGTGGCATCAGGTCCACGCTCCGCTTCTCCACGTTGCGGCCGAAGGTCGGCGCGTGGATCACCTGCCCTCCGCCGACGTAGATGGCCATGTGCCCGAGGCTGCGGTAGAAGACGAGGTCGCCGGGGCGCAGCTCGCTACGGCTGATGTGGGCCACCACCCCCCACTGCATCCGGGTGTTGTGCGGCAGCGACTTGCCCGCCGCCCGCCAGGCCGCCGAGGTCAGCCCGGAGCAGTCGTAGCCGTTGGGCCCGTCCTCACCCCAGGCGTACGGCTTGCCCAGCGCGCCGTAGGCGTACCGGACGGCGACGCCGGCCTGGCCGGAGACGGACGGTGCGTCGTCGGCGCTGCCCGACCGGGTGGCCGGGCGTTCGGTGGCCCGGCCGTACGCCTGCCGGCGCAGCTCGTACAGCGTTGCCAGGTCCCGCTCGATCCGGTTCTTCGCCGCGGTCAGCTCCCGGGACTGGGCCGCCTGCCGGCTGAGCGTGACGTCCAGCCGGGTCTTCTCGCCGAGCAGTCGCTGCTGGTCGGCGGTGTAGCCGGCGACGGTCGCCTGGCGTTGTCGGGTGAGGTGGTCCAGGGTGCCGAGCCGGTCGAGCACGGACGCCGAGTCACCGGCGTGCAACAGCGCGTCGACGGTGCCGAGGTTGCCGGTCTTGTACGCGGTCGCGGCCAGCTGGCCGACGTCCGCCCGGCTCTGCGCGGCCCGCTGCTCCAGTGGGCCGATCCGGTCCCGCAACCGCCGTACCGCGGCCTGGTTCGCCTTGATTTTTTCGCGTAGTTCGTTGTGGGCCTCCACCACGTGCTCCAGCTCGGCGGAGGACTTGTCGATCCGCCGGGTCAGTTCGGCCGGGGAAGGTTCGGCCCGGGCCACCGTGGCCGGCGCGACCAGCGCCAGCGAGAGGGCGGCGACGGCAAGGGCGCGCAGCGTGTGGGTCAGGGATGACAAGAGCTCGGATGCTCCTCTCCCAACGCCGGCGCGGGCTGCTCACGCCCCGCGACGGCACCGGCCCGGCGCCATCCGGGTGGACGGCGGCCGACCGGGCCGACCCGCCCAACCTAGTACGGGACAGGAGTCACCCGCAGAGAAAGACGGGACCAATGATGGCGCTGGGGCTGGCCGGGCCTGTCCGTGCTGGGAATGCCCGACAATCTAAGTAGATGCCGGACTAGTCGCTCTCGGCACATGACGCCGGTTGGCTGAGCGCTATAACCGATAAGCCGGACTTGGGGGTCTCTTTCCGGCGATGCCGTTGCCGGGACTGGCCGCAGGCCACTCGAAACGGCAGGTCAGGCTGGCGAACGAGGCACACAATGAAGCGCACAGCCGGGAATCCCGTCAACCGGCATCGATGCGAGCGGCCGGCGGGGTCGATCCGGCACCACCAGCGGTGGGAGGAGGGGCCGTGGATCGTGAAGGCGCGACGACGCGACCGCCGCGGTCACCGCGCGGCACCGCCGGCAACGGGCCGACGCTGCTCTACGCCCGACCCGGGATCGTGGTCACGGTCGACCGGTTCACCGTCGGCCGGAGCAGCTGGCGGGTCGCCGAGCTGACCCACCTGCACACCACCCGTGGGCCACACGACCGGGTGGCGACGCGAGCCGTCCTGGTCTCCACCGTGGTGATCGGCGGCACCGGCCTGCTGCTCGGCTTCACCGGGGGGCTGCAACGGCTCACCGCCGGGGCGTACCTCCTGCTCGGTGCCGTGTTCCTGGTGCCGGTGCTGCTCGCGGCGGCGGGGGACCGGTGGCGTCCGCCGGCGTACGAGCTGTGGGGCCAGCGCGGGGGCGTGGAGGAGCTGCTGTTCAGCAGCGACGACGAGCACCAGTTCGGCCAGGTGACCCGCGCGGTGCGCCGGGCGCGGGAGATGAACAGCTACGGCGGCTGGGAGGACCCGCTGGCCACCGCGGACCCGTGGCGACCGCGGCGATGAGCGGCGGGAACCGCTAGCCGGCCACCGGCTCCGGTGCCGGCTCGCGCTCCCGCTCTTCGGCGGTGACCAGGGCGCTCACCCGACGCTCGGCCCAGAACGAGACGAACGGCACGGTGCCGGCCAGCATCACCAGGATCATGCGCTTGAGCGGCCAGTTGGCCCGGCGGGACAGGTCGAACGCGGCGACCAGGTAGACCATGTAGAGGAAGCCGTGCGCCTGACCCACGGTCTCCACTACGATCGGGTTGTGGAAGCCGTACTTGAGCGGCATGCCGATCACCACCAGCAGGATCAGCACCACCCCGACGACCCAGGCGATCACGCGGTAGCGGGTAAGGGCAGCACGCACTTCTCGTCCGTCCTTCCAGGCCCGGCTCAGCCGGGATAGTCGCCGGGCTTCGCGCCCGGGTTGGCGTTCAACCATGACAGGTAGCGGTTGTAGGCGGCCAGGTCGGCGTCGTCCGGGTGGTCGTCGACCGGGACCCGGGCGACACGTACCGGCCGGCGGATCCCGGGCCGTGGCCGGTTCGTCCCGACCAGCGCCTCGGCGGGGCCGTCCGGTCCGCCGGTGACCGCCGGCATCTCGGCGGGCGCTTCGGTGGTCGACCCGGCCTCGGCGGTGGTCGTCGATGCCGCGCCGTGCAGCGTGTGGCGCACCTCGCGCCACCAGACGAAGACCACGAACCCCGCGAAGATCGGCCACTCCACGGCGTAGCCCCAGCTGATGGCGTTCCCCGCGGCGGCCCGGCTGACCTGCCACCAGCCCAGCCCGAGGAAGGACGTCACCAGCACGACCATGGCCACGTGGCGGGCGATCCACGCCGGTGTCCAGAGCCGCTTCATGCCACGAGGGTACCGGGCTGCCGGGCGCTCTCCGACGCGGTGTCGTAGTGGCGGCGGTGGTTTGGTCGCATCCGGCGTGGGCATCCGTACAGACGCCAGCCCACGACGGACGAGGGGGCGCGAGATGACGGCATCGGGACGACAGGACGGATTTCCGGCCGGTGGCACGGAGGTGAGCCCCGAGCAGCGGATCCCCGAATGGGGTGACGACCGGGTGGCCACCCCGGCGCTCGACGCCGACCTGCCCGGCATCGACCCGGCCGAGCTGCCCGACGACCAACTCATCCGCGAGATGCAGAGCCTGCACCGCACCCGGCTGGACACGCTGCGGCACGCGACCGACTCGGCGCTCGCCAACCACCTGCGGCGGACCGCCGAACTGGAGACCGAGTACCTCGCCCGGCACCCCGGCCGGGAGGTCGACCCGAGCCGGCTGCGGGACCTGTGATGGCGTACGCCGAGCGGGGCATGTCCGCCCCGCCCGAGGTCGTCTTCAACACGGCGACCGACCCGCGCCGGGTCTCCGCCTGGCTGCCCGAGCCGTTGCTCTCCGGTGAGCCGACCCGGGACGCCGACGCGGAGCGGCTGCGGGCCCGCTGGGCCGCCCGGCGTACGGACTGGTCGGCCGAGCTGCGGGTGGAGCCGGTCGACGCCGGCGGTGCCCGGGTCTGCCTGGACCTCGACGGTGGCGGCCAGGAGACCGGCCGGCTGGCCGACGAGGCCCTGGTCAACCTCGTTCGCGAGGTGGCCGACAACCTGCAGGCCGGCTGACCCGGCTGGCCCGGCCCGGGCGGGGCGACGAATCACCGGCCCGTCCCGGGCCGGTCGACACGATCGTGGCGTGACCGAAGGAGGCCGGGTGAGCGAGCTGAAGCAGAAGGTGACACGGCTGCGCCAGGCGTACGCCCCGCACGAGCATCGGCCGCTCGGCGGCTACCTGGCCGCGATGGGCACCTACGCGGGTGCGGCGGGCGCGATCGCGGGCCTGGTCAAGGCGACCGGACGCAGCGTGCCGGAGCGGCCCGCCACGTCCGACGTGGTGCTCCTCGCCATCGCCACCCACAAGCTCAGCCGGCTGCTCTCCAAGGACGCCGTGACCAGCCCGCTGCGCGCTCCCTTCACCCGCTACGACCGGCCGATCGGCAGCGGCGAGGTGATGGAGCAGGTACGTGACTCGGGCAGCTCCACCCGGCACGCCATCGGCGAACTGCTCAGCTGCCCGTTCTGCCTGGCGGTCTGGGTGGCCACCGGGTTCACCGGCGCCCTGGTGCTCGCCCCGCGGCTCACCCGCCTGGTCGCGACCGCGCTGACCGCGGTGGCCGCCTCGGATTTCCTCCAGATGGCGTACGCGATGGCCCAGCAGGGTGCGCACGGCCAGAAGGACTGACCGCCGGCCCGGGGCGGGTGACCCGGGCCGGCATCGTATCTTTGCTCGCTTGCTCGCCGGTGTTGCCTTCTGCGGTCAGCGCTGCATGCCGGACCAGCCACGTGGCGATTCCGGCTCCCGCTCCTCCTCGTCCGCCCCGGTGACGATGTCCCGGTCGACAGCGGTCCGGTCGTGTTCGTCGGCGAAGTCCGGTTCGGGCAGGGTGTCCATGCCCTCCGGCGGCTGGGCGAGCGCGTTGATCCGATCCTGCTGACGTTCCTCGCGCTGCGACATCGCGGTCCTCTCCTGGTCGCCGGGGCCGGACTGCCGTGCGGCCGGGCGCCGGCCGGGCCGGCCGTGGGTCGGTTGGGTCGGTCGGGCGTGCCGTGGATCGACCGGGCCGGCCGTGGTCGGTCCTGAGCCGGGCTGGGCGCGGCCGGCCGTGGGGCGGTCGGTGGATCAGCTCACCGAGCCGCCCAGCAGGTCGGTCACCTCGTCCACCGCGTACTCGCCCTGTGGCAGCGCGTTGAGCCGGGAGAGCAACTGGGCCGGCAACTCCGCGGCCACCGCCCGCCGGTAGATGTCCACCTGGCTGATCCGCTCCTGACCGTGGTAGAGGTCGTCGAGCAGCTCGTCGAGGGGCCTGGTGTCCACCTCCTCGGTCTCCACCTCGCCCGGTACGGCGGCGGCCGTACCGGGCAGTTCGGTGGTCGGCTGATCGAGCGCGGCGGTGTCGACCACGGGCACGTCGGCGAGGATGGCCTCGGGCAACCGCGCCTCGGTCGTCGGCGTCGCGGGTGCCGTGGGTGCCCCGGTCACAGGTACGTCATCGGTCACGCCCGTCAGCTACCCGCGACAGACTCCGCAAAACACCCCCCACCCTTACCCCATGACAAAATTGATCAAGAGGTGTGCGCCTGGTTCCGGCCTCTCGGCGACCCAAACTCTTTGATCAACGCAGCGTGGGGTGGGGGTCTGGGGTGCGGCGGGCGTGGGCGGCGGTGGCCAGGGTGGTGAGGACCTCTTCGGTGGTCTCCCAGCCGAGGCAGGCGTCGGTGATGGACTGGCCGTAGGTGAGTTCACGGGTGGGGTCCAGGTCCTGGCGGCCGGGTTCGAGGAAGCTCTCCAGCATGATGCCGACGATGCCCCGCTGGCCGGCGGCGATCTGCGCGGCCACGTCGGCGGCCACCGTGGGCTGGTTACGGTGGTCCTTGCCGCTGTTGGCGTGGCTGGCGTCCACCACCAGCCGCTCCGGCAGCCCGGCGGCCCGCAGCAGGCCCAGCGCGCCGGCCACCGACTCGGCGTCGTAGTTCGGTCGACCGCCACCGCCGCGCAGCACCAGGTGGCCGTCCGCATTGCCCCGGGTGTGCATGATCGCCGGGGTGCCGGAGACGTCGATCCCGGGGAAGACGTGCGGTACGCCGGCCGCCCGGATCGCGTCGACCGCCGTGGCGATGCTGCCGTCGGGGCGGTTCTTCATGCCGATCGGCATGGACAGGCCCGAGGCGAGCTGGCGGTGCACCTGGCTCTCCACGGTGCGCGCCCCGATCGCGCCCCACGCCACGGTGTCCGCGATGTACTGCGGGGTGATCGGGTCGAGGAATTCGCAGCCCACCGGCAGGCCGAGGCGCAACACGTCGAGCAACAGCGCCCGGGCCATCCGCAGGCCGGTGTTGACGTCGCCGGAACCGTCCAGCCCCGGGTCGTTGATCAGGCCCTTCCAGCCCACCGTGGAGCGCGGCTTCTCGAAGTAGACCCGCATCACCACCAGCAGGTCGTCGGCGACCCGCTCGGCCGCCTCGCGTAGCCGGTGGGCGTAGTCCAGGGCCGCCGCCGGGTCGTGGACCGAACACGGCCCGACCACCACCAGCAGTCGGTCATCGACCCGGTCGAGCACCTGCCCGACCGCCCGCCGGCCGGCCAGCACGGCCGAGGTGAGGCTGTCGTCCAGGGGCAACTCGTGGTGCAGCAGCGCCGGGGTGGTCAGCGGCACGACACGGTCGATCCGCTGGTCGATGACCCGGTGGGTCTCCGGGGTCGTCACGGTGGGCATCCTTTCGCCGACCGCACCCGGGGCCGGTGCCCGGGTCGAGCCGGCTGCTCGTACGCGAAAAGGCAGGAGCGAAAGCTCCTGCCCGGCCGGCTCGAATTCGGTGACGTCAGATCATGGTGAGGTCACCGGCTTGCGAGCCGGCTGCCTAAACCATCGATACGAGCGCGTCACGGCGGTAAGCGTACCCGACCGCACGCCGCCGCTCACCCCCTCGTCGGCAAAGCCTTGCCCTACGTTCACCTCCATCTATGGAGCCGCCGGTAACTTCGGCGCCACCGAAAGTCGCCAAATCGGAGGTACTCGATGGATCGCCGTACCGTCCTGCGCGCCACCGTCGCCGGTGGCGCCGCCGCGTTCGCCGGCAGCCTCTGGACCGGTGCCGCCGTGGCCGCACCCGCCCAGCCCGGCCCCAGCCCGTACGGGCCGCCGGGCGCGGCCGACGCCAACGGCATCCAGTTGCCCGCCGGATTCACCAGCCGGGTGGTCGCCCGGTCCCGCCAGGCGGTGCCCGGCACGTCGTACGCCTGGCACGACGCGCCCGACGGCGGCGCCTGCTTCGCCGTCGGCGCGGGCTGGATCTACGTCTCGAACTCCGAGATCACCCCGGGCGGCGGTGCCTCGGCGGTCCGGTTCAACGCCGACGGCAGCATCGCCTCGGCGTACCGGATCCTCTCCGGCACCAACCAGAACTGCGCCGGCGGCGCCACCCCGTGGGCGACCTGGCTCTCCTGCGAGGAGGTCAGCCGCGGATACGTCTACGAGACCTACCCGCAGGGCGGGACGGCGGCGGTGCGCCGGGGGGCGATGGGACGGTTCAAGCACGAGGCCGCCGCCTGCGACCCGGACCGGCGGGTGATCTACCTGACCGAGGACGAGACCAACGGCTGCCTCTACCGGTTCCGGCCCACGAACTGGGGCGACCTCTCCGCCGGCACGCTGGAGGTGCTGGTCGCGGGGACCGCCACCAGCGGGCCGGTGACCTGGGCGCGGGTGCCCGACCCGTCGGCGGCGAGCACGTTGACCCGGAACCAGGTCTCCGGCGCCAAGCGCTTCAACGGCGGCGAGGGCTGCTGGTACGCCGACGGCACCTGCTGGTTCACCACCAAGGGCGACAACCGGGTCTGGGCGTACGACGCGGTCAACCAGCGCATCGACCTGGCGTACGACGCCGCGCGGGTCTCCGGTGGCGCGCCGCTGACCGGGGTGGACAACATCACCGGTGCCCGCTCGGGCGATCTCTACGTGGCCGAGGACGGCGGCAACATGGAGATCTGCGTGATCACGCCGGCCGAGGTGGTCGCGCCGTTCCTGCGGATCACCGGCCAGTCCGCCTCGGAGATCTGCGGGCCGGCCTTCTCGCCGGACGGCACCCGGTTCTACTTCTCCTCGCAGCGTGGCGCCTCCGGATCGTCCTCCGGCGGCATCACCTACGAGGTGCGCGGCCCGTTCCGTTCCTGACCCGCCCCCAGTGTTAGGAGGGGGCCCTTTTAGTACACGAGGCGTTAACAAGGGACCCCTCCTTTCACGCGTGGGTGGGATGTGGTGGGGGTATGGGAGGGGGATGACTGAGGGGAAGAGCGATCAGGAGCGGATCGAGTCCCGGGCGCACCTGCTGCCCGAGGAGGCGGCGGCCGGCAGCGAGGACGCCGAGGCCCAGGCGGAGGCGATCCTGAGCGAGTCGGATATCCGCGAGGCCGACCGCAACGCCGCACCGGACACCGTCCTGGAACGGCGCACCTCGGCGGAGACGGTGACCCCGGTCGAACCGCCGGACTGACCCGCGCCCGCCCGGCTTCCGGGCCGAGCCCTGCCGCGTCCCACCCCCGCCGAGCCCCGGAGATCGGATAGCGTCGGGGCCATGCCCGACAGCGGTTACCCCTGGCCCATCTCGACGACCCGACTGGACAACGGCCTGCGCGTGGTGGTCAGCGAGGACCGCACCGCCCCGGCGGTGGCGGTCAACCTCTGGTACGACGTCGGCTCGCGGCACGAGCCGGCCGGCCAGACCGGGTTCGCCCACCTCTTCGAGCACCTGATGTTCGAGGGCTCGGTGAACGTCGCGAAGACCGAGCACATGAAGCTGGTGCAGGGGGCGGGCGGTTCGCTCAACGCCACCACCAACCCCGACCGGACGAACTACTTCGAGACGGTCCCGGCCGAGCATCTGGAGCTGGCGCTCTGGCTGGAGGCCGACCGGATGGGCGGGCTGGTGCCGGCGCTGACCCAGGAGACGCTGGACAACCAGCGGGACGTGGTCAAGAACGAACGCCGCCAGCGCTACGAGAACGTGCCGTACGGCGATGCCTGGTTGCGGCTGTTGCCGCTGCTCTATCCGCCGGGTCACCCCTACCACCACGCCACCATCGGTTCGATGGCCGACCTGAACGCCGCCGGCCTGGCCACCTTCCAGGCGTTCCACCAGACCTACTACGCGCCGAACAACGCGGTGCTCACCGTGGTCGGCGACACCACCGCCGACGAGGTCGTCGCGCTGGCCGGGAAGTACTTCGGCGCCATCGCGCCCCGGCCGGAGATCCCGCCCGCGCCGGACGGCCGGGTGGTACCCGCCACCGGCGAGCCGGCCGTGGAGATCGTGGTCGCCGACGTGCCGGCGCCCCGGGTCTACGTGGCACACCGGACGTACCCGTTCGGCAGCCCCGGCTACGACGTGGTGACGGTGCTGGCCACCGTGCTCGGCAGCGGTCGAGGCAGCCGGCTCTACCAGCGCCTCGCCGACGGGGAGCGGATCGCCCAGCCGGATCTGGTCGGGGCGTACGGGGTGGACCTGGCGCACGCCCCGGCACCGCTGATCGCCACCGCCACCGCGCGCCCCGGGGTCGACGCGGAGCGGCTGGCCGCCGGGCTGGCCGAGGTGGTCGACGAGCTGACCACCGTGCCGGTCACCGCCGCCGAGCTGGACCGCGCTAAGGCGTTGCTGACCACCGCCTGGTGGCGGCAGATGTCCACGGTGGACGGCCGGGCGGACGCGCTGGGCCGGTACGCCACGCAGTTCGGCGACCCGAGGACCGTCGCCGAGCGGCTGCCGGCCTGGCTCGCGGTGACCGCCGACCAGATCGCCGGGGCAGCCGCCGAGGTGCTCGCCGCCCCCGACCGGGCGATCCTGACCTACCTACCCGAGGGGGACCAGTGAGCGCGAGGAGTGCGCGGCGCGGCCCGGTGGGGCGCTGTGGCCCGGCGCACGCGAGCCCCGCAGTCGCGAACGAAAGGATGGCTTGGTGAGCGCGAGGAGTGCGCGGCGCGGGCCGGTGGGGCGTTGCGACCTGGCGCACGCGAGCCCCGCAGTCGCGAACGAAAGGACGGCTCGGTGAGCGCGAGGAGTGCGCGGCGCGGCCCGGTGGGGCGCTGCGACCTGGTACCCGCGAGCCCCGCAGTCGCGAACGAAAGGACTGTCCAGTGACCCTGATCGCCGCTCGTCCCGGACCGGGGGCGGCCCGTCCGTACCGGTTCCCGCCGGTGGTTCGCCGGGCCGTCGCGGGGGGCCAGGTCGTCGCCGCCCACCTGCCCGGGCAGAACCTCGCCGTCGCGCTGCTGCTGCTGGACGCGGGGGCGGGCCGGGAACCGGTGGGCAAGGAGGGGCTCGGCGGGGTGCTGGCCAAGGCGCTGGAGGAGGGCACCACGCGGCGCGACGCCACCGCGTACGCGCTCGCCATCGAGGCGCTCGGCACCGAGCTGGTGACCGCGCTGGACTGGGACACCTTCCAGGCCAGCGTGCAGGTGCCGGTGGACCGGCTGGGCGCCGCGGTGGAACTGCTCGCCGAGGCGCTGCGTACGCCGAAGCTCGACCCGGACGACGTGCGGCGGGTCCGCGACGACGAGGCGACCGCGCTGCGGATGGACTGGGCCAACCCGGGCCCGCGCGCCGACGCGGTGCTGCGCGCCGACCTGTTCGGCGTGGGGAACCGTTGGGGCCGCCCGATGTACGGCGATCCGGAGTCGGTGGCCGGGCTGGACGTGGAGGACGTCACCGTCTTCCACTCCGAGTGGTTCCTCCGCCCGGGGACGCTGGTGGTCGCCGGTGACCTGGACCGGATCGACCTGGACGGGCTCGCCGCGGCGGCGTTCGCCGGCACCGGCGGCGGGCCGGTGGACCGGGGCGGCCCGATCGAGGTGCCGCTGCACACCGGTCGCCGGATCATCCTGGTCGACCGGCCCGGCTCGGTGCAGTCCACGCTGCGGCTCGGCCACCCCGCCCCGCACCGGGCCCACCCGGACCACGTGCCGATCGCCCTCGCCGGCACGGTGCTCGGCGGGGCGTTCACCTCCCGGCTGAACCACCTCATCCGCGAGGTACGCGGTTACACGTACGGCATCCGGGGCGACTTCGCCTCGTCCCGCCGGTTCGGCCGGTTCGCGGTCAGCTCGGGAGTGCAGACCGCGGTGACCGCGCCCGCCCTGGTGGAGGCGGTCGGGGAGATCTCCCGTACCCAGGCCGGTGGGGTGACCGAGGAGGAGCTGGCGGTGGCCCGGTCCTGGCGGGCGGGACAGCTCTCGGTCGAGTTGCAGAGCCCACGGGCGATCGCCGGGGCGCTGACCACGCTGGTGGTGCACGACCTGCCGGACGACTACCACGCCCGGCTGCGCGAGGCGCTGCTCGCCGCCGACGTGGCGCAGGTCTCGGCGGCCGCCGCCGCCCACCTGCACCCGGAGTCGCTGACCCTGGTCATCGAGGGTGACGCTGCGATGATCAGGGACGAACTCGTCGTGACGGAGCTGGGCGAGGTGATCGACGCCACGCTGTGATCGGGGCGCTGCCCGGCCGGGGCGATGGGAAACCGTTCCCGCCGCCACCGGCCGGCTGGGTAGCCTCGCGGGCATGAGGATCGGGATTGTGGGCGCCACCGGCCAGGTCGGTGGCGTGATGCGGCAGGTGCTGGCGGATCGGGAGTTCCCGGCGGAACAGGTGCGGTTGTTCGCCTCCGCGCGGTCGGCCGGGCGTACGTTGCCGTGGCGCGGCGAGGAGATCACCGTCGAGGACGCGGGCACCGCCGACTACTCGGGGTTGGACGTCGTGCTCTTCTCGGCCGGCAAGGGCACGGCCAAGGAGCTGGCGCCGCGGGTCGCCGCCGCCGGTGCGGTCGTCATCGACAACTCCTCGGCCTTCCGGATGGACCCGGAGGTGCCGCTGGTGGTCGCCGAGGTCAACCCGCACGCCGCCGCCCTCCGGCCGAAGGGCATCATCGCCAACCCGAACTGCACCACCATGGCGGCGATGCCGGTGCTGCGCCCGCTGCACGACGAGGCGGAACTGGTCAGCCTGGTCGTCTCGACGTACCAGGCGGTCTCCGGGGCCGGGTTGGCCGGCGTCGCCGAGCTGGACGAGCAGGTTCGCAAGGTCGCCGAGACGGCCTCCGGCCTGGCCTTCGACGGTGCCGCGGTGGACTTCCCCGCGCCCCGCTCGTTCGCCCGGCCGATCGCGTTCAACGTGCTTCCGCTCGCCGGGTCGATCGTCGACGACGGGTCGGCGGAGACCGACGAGGAGCAGAAGCTCCGCAACGAGAGCCGCAAGATCCTGGAGATCCCCGGCCTGAAGGTCTCCGGCACCTGTGTCCGGGTCCCGGTGTTCACCGGGCACTCGCTCCAGATCAACGCCCGGTTTGCCCGGCCGATCAGCCCGCAGCGGGCGCTGGAGCTGCTCTCCGACGCGCCCGGTGTGGCGCTGACCGACGTGCCGACCCCGTTGCAGGCCGCCGGCCAGGATCCGACGTACGTGGGCCGGATCCGCGCCGACGAGACCGTCGAGCACGGGCTGGCCCTGTTCTGCTCCAACGACAACCTGCGCAAGGGGGCCGCGCTCAACGCCGTGCAGCTCGCCGAGCTGGTCGCCGCCGAGGGCTGAGGCGGCCGAGGACCGGTCCCGCCGGGCCGTTACCGAGGGTTGCGGCCGCCGGGCCGGCGCCGGGGGCGTTACTGGTCGCGGCCGTCGGGTAGACCGTGGTTGCCCTACACCCAGAGGGAGGCACCATGACAACGGTCGGAGAGTTCATGACGACCCGGTTGGTGACCATGGACGGCAACGACACGCTCGTCGCGGCGGCCCAGGTGATGCGTGACTCGGCGATCGGCGACGTGGTGGTGACCGACGGCGACAGCGTGGTCGGCATCATCACGGACCGGGACATCACGGTCCGTGGCGTGGCGGAGAACCTGGACCCGAGCAGCACCCGGCTCAACCAGCTCACCACCAAGGACGTGATCACGGTCAGCCAGTACGACGACTCCGTGGCCGCCGCCGACCTGATGCGGACGTACGCCGTTCGGCGGTTGCCGGTGGTCGAGGACGGCCGGTTGATCGGCCTCGTGTCAATGGGCGACCTGGCCGTGGAGCGGGAGCCGCAGTCGGTGCTCGCCGACATCAGCGCCGACGACCCCAACAACTGACCCTCCTGCCGCGCGACGCCGGTTCCTTCCGAGGAGCCGGCGTCGACGCGTACCGGCCGGCGTGGCCACCGGCTCACCCGATCCGGGCGAGGTTGACCCGGCACCGGGCGGGGACCCGCCTGGAGGACATCAGCGAACGGGAGGGAGGGCCCGATGGGGGACGCGACCATGCGGTTCTTCGAGGACCTCGACCGCCGGGGGTACGACCCCCTGCTGGCGAAGTCCTCCGGAGCCCTGCGTTTCGACCTGCACGAGGGGCCGCAGACCACGCACTGGCTGGTCCGGATCGACCGGGGGGAGGTCCGGGTCAGCCAGCAGGACATGGCGGCGGACACGGTGGTCGGCGCCAGCCCGGCCCTCTTCGAGGACCTGGTCAGCGGGCGGGAGAACGGGCTGTCGGCGTTGCTGCGTGGCGACATGACGGTGACCGGTGACGCCCGCCTGGTGGTGCAGATGGAACGGATCTTCCCGGGGCCGCCGCAGGCCGAGGGACCGCGCCGGCACCGGAAGGGGGTGCGCTGATGGCACCGAGCCACACCGTACGGATCCTGGACGGCAACACGTTCGTCGTCTGCGAGGCCACCGGGGACATCGAGGCGACGCCGACCGAGCCGACCGGGCTCTTCTCCCTCGACACCCGGTTCCTGTCGAAGTGGGTGCTCCGGGTCAACGGCGAGCGGCTCAACGCCCTCTCCTACGACGACCTCCAGTACTTCGAGTCGCGCTTCTTCCTGGTGCCCGGCCTGGCCACGCACTACGTCGACGCGAAGTTGTCGATCATCCGGGAGCGGGCCGTGGGCGGCAGCTTCCGGGAGAGCATCACCATCCTCAACCACGACGAGAAGGCGGTCGACCTGGAGATCAGGATGGACGCCGGCTGTGACTTCGCCGACCTGTTCGAGGTCAAGGACGAGATCCTGAACAAGAAGGGCGAGATCTACACCGAGGTGGAGCCGGACCGGCTGCGCCTCGGTTACCGGCGCGGGAACTTCACCCGGGAGACGGTCATCTGCTCCTCGGCTGCGGCGCGGTATGACCGCAACGGCTTCTCCTACACCGTCCACCTGGAGCCGAACGAGCAGTGGGACACCGCCATCGACGTACAGACCTTGGCGCTCGGCCCCGGCGGACGGGACCTGCGGATCGGGCTGACCATCCACGGCAACGAGCGGCTCGCCCTCCAGCACGACCTGGAGGAGTGGATTGCCAAGGCGCCGAAGGTGAACAGCGAGCACGGGGAGCTTTCCGCCACCTACCGGCGGTGCATGATCGACCTGGCCGCGTTGCGCTTCTCGCCGCTGTCGCTCGGCGGCCAGACGCTCCCCGCCGCCGGCCTGCCCTGGTTCATGACCATGTTCGGCCGGGACAGCATTCTGACCTGCCTACAGACGCTGCCGTTCACGCCGGAGCTGAGCGCCACCACGCTGCGGATCCTGGCCGCCCTACAGGGCACCCGGATCGACGACTTCCGGGAGGAGGACCCGGGCCGGATCCTGCACGAGATGCGCTACGGCGAGAGCGCCGCCTTCGAGGAACAGCCGCACTCGCCGTACTACGGCTCGGTGGACGCCACGCCGCTGTTCGTGGTGCTGCTCGACGAGTACGAGCGGTGGAGTGGCGACGTCGCGCTGGTCAAGGAGCTGGAGCAGGAGTGCCGTCGGGCGTTGCGGTGGATCGACGACTACGCCGACCTGGTCGGCAACGGCTACGTCTGGTACGAGCGGCGCAACACCGACAAGGGCCTGGAGAACCAGTGCTGGAAGGATTCCTGGGACTCCATCTCGTACGCCGACGGCACGCTGCCGCCCTTCCCGCGGGCCACCTGCGAGGTGCAGGGGTACGCGTACGACGCGAAGATGCGCGCGGCGCGGCTGGCCCGCGAGTTCTGGGGCGACCCGGGGTACGCCGAGCAGTTGGAGCGGGAGGCCGCCCAGCTGAAGCAACGGTTCAACCGGGACTGGTGGGTCACCGACGGCGGTTACTACGCGCTCGGGCTGGACCCGGACGGGCGGCAGTGCGACGTGCTCAGTTCCAACATCGGCCACCTGCTGTGGAGCGGGATCGTCGACGACGACCGGGCCGAGCAGGTCGCGCAACACCTGGTCGGGCCGCGGCTCTTCTCCGGCTGGGGGGTGCGGACGCTGGCCGAGGGGGAGGTCCGCTACAACCCGATCGGGTACCACAACGGCACGGTCTGGCCCTTCGACACCTCCCTGTGCGCCTGGGGCCTGCGGCGGTACGGCTTCGCCGAGGAGGCGGCCACCATCGCCAGCGGGATCCTCGACGCCGCCCGGTACTTCGACGGGCGGCTGCCGGAGGCCTTCGGCGGCTATCCGCGTGAGCAGACGAAGTTTCCGGTGGAGTACCCGACGGCGTGCAGCCCGCAGGCGTGGTCGACCGGCGCGCCGCTGTTGCTGCTGCGGACGATGCTGGGCCTGGAACCGCACGAGGGGCACCTGGCGGTCGAGCCCCGGCTGCCGGTGGGCATGGGACGGATTGAGGTGCTGGACATCCCGGGGCGCTGGGGCCGGGTCGACGCCTTCGCCCGTGGCCGCCTCGACCTGGACAAGCTCGCCGGATGAGGGTCGCGTGGCCGGACCGCCCACCCGGGGCCCGGTCGCGTGCACCCCGGCCCTACCGACGCGTAACCTACTCACGGTAAAGTTGCCGGATGCCGGAACTCGTGTACCCGCCCGTGATCGCCGCCGCCAAGACGATGTTCCGGGTGCTCGACCTGCGGATCACCGTCGAGGGCGACCAGCACGTGCCGCGTGCCGGCGGGGCGGTGCTGGCCAGCAACCACGTCAGCTATCTGGACTTCATCTTCTGCGGGCTCGGCGCGCTCAAGTCGAAGCGGTTGGTCCGGTTCATGGCGAAGGACTCGGTGTTCCGGCACCGGGTGTCCGGGCCGTTGATGCGCGGCATGCGGCACATCCCGGTGGACCGGCGCGCGGGCGCGGAGTCGTACGCCGCCGCGGTGGCCGCGCTGCGGGCCGGCGAGGCGGTCGGAGTCTTCCCGGAGGCGACCATCAGCCGCTCCTTCACCGTCAAGGAACTCAAGAGCGGGGCCACCCGGATGGCCGGCGAGGCGGGCGTGCCGGTGCTGCCGGTGGCGCTCTGGGGCACCCAGCGGTTGTGGACCAAGGGCCGTCCGCGCACGCTCACCCGGCGGCACATCCCGATCACCATCCTGGTCGGCGAGCCGATGGATCCGGCCGGCTACCCGGACGCCAACGCGATGAGCGCCGACCTGCGGACCCGACTGCACGCGCTGGTCGACCGGGCCCAGCGGGAGTACCCGGACCGGCCGGCCGGCCCGGCGGACCGGTGGTGGCTGCCGGCGCATCTCGACGGCACCGCGCCGACCGCGGAGGAGGCCGCCGCGCTGGACGCGGCCGACCGCCGTACCTCCGCCCGGTGACCGTGCTGCTCGGGCGTCGGCGGCCGGTGGGCCAGGCCGGGCTGCGCCTACCGCTGCCCGGAGGCCGCGTCGTACGGCATCTGGTCGACGTGCCGAGGCCGGTAGTAGTCCTCGCGGGAGTGGAACTCGACGGGCAGCGACCCGGGCAGGAGCACCCGTGCCTCGGCGGCCCGTGGCGCGACGATGGTCAGGCGGGACAGCACGTCCCGCTCCGGCGGGGACAGGTCCACCAGCTCGGGCCGGGTCAGGCGGAACGTGGCCACCACCCGGCGGAGCTGCCGGGCCAACTCGTCGACCTGCCCAGCCGAGGCGATCAGGGCCAGCGCGGGCTGCTGGATGGTGCGCAACGCGTCGCAGACCACCAGCAACCGGGCGGGACGACCCTCGGCGGCCGGCAGCAGCTCCAGCCGGGACGGCCACTGCCAGCGGATCTGCCCGCTGACCAGCCCGGGCAGCCGGGCGCCGCGCCGGTGCCGGGCACCGACCAGGGCGAGCTGCGAGCCCCTGCCGACGTACGCCATCCGGCGGTCGGTGACGGTGAGCGTCACCGCGGCGGGCAGCGCCCACCGGCGCCACGCCTCGGAGGGGCCGAGCAGGTATCCCGCCACGTCCAGCCGGTGGCGACCGAGCACCCGCTCGCCGTTCTCCGGCACCAGTTCGTGCCGCCGGTCCAGGACCGGGCCGGCCTCGTCGTCCACCGCGTCGAAACGATGCGGGGCGATGAAGAAGGGGGACGCGTCATCGTGCATCGCCACGGACCTCCGGTGCAGACGGCATCTGCGGACGAGCCTCGCCCAGCCGGGCCGGGCTGTCATGACACCCGTTAGGGGGTCGGCCAATCGGTCGACGCCTGCGACCGGTAGATACCGATTTCCTCCGGTCGGACGAGGCCGTCCTCGATCGCCCGGGCGAGCAGCGCCGCCTTCGTGGCGGCCGGCCTGCCCGCCCGGGTGTATTTGATCCTCGCCCGGTCGACGTACTGCTTCACGGTGTGCTCGCTGATCCGCATCCGGCGCGCGACCGACGCCTTCGACATCGACTGGAACCACAGCAACAGCGCCTCGCGTTCCTGGTCGGACAGCACCGGCCGGTCCGGCCGCGAATCGCCGACGATCGCCCCGGCCAGCGCGGGCGCCACGTACGGGCGGTCGCTCGCCGCGTCCAGCACGGTCGCCACGCAGTGTTCCCGCCCCTCGTGCTTGGCGAGGAAGGCGACCGCCCCGGCGTCCAGGGCGGCCAGGATCGTCTGCGGGTCGGAGTGCTCGGAGTAGACCACCACCCGCCGGCCGGTGGCGCTCAGCTCGGCCAGCTTGTCCAGCATCACCCGGCCGTGCAACCGAAGGTCGAGCAGCACGACGTCGGCCTCGGGCGCCGCCCGCAGCACCTCGTCGGGATCGTCACCGGTGGCCAGTACGGTCAGCCGCGGCTCGGTGGCCAGCCAGGCGCGCACCCCGTCGATGACCACCGGGTGGTCGTCCACGATCGCCACGCCGACGGGCCGCCCCGGCGTCACCGCCGCCAGCGCGTCTGCGTCCATCTGATCTTCCCGTCCCGTTCGTCTAGGTGCTCGACCTGACCATCACCATCATCCGGCGGCGGTCCGGTCGCGCCAGGACCCGACCGGTCCGGCGTGACCAGACCGATCACCACCTCGTCCGGGCCGGCGACGACGGTCAGCCGGGCCCAGTCACGCGCGTCGGCGAGCGTGGCGGTGAGTGGATCGGCCAGGGCCCGACGGACCTGCACCGGCAGCGGTGGCGGGGTGCCGACGGTGACCAGGTCGATCGGCAGTCCGTTGCGCTCGGCCAGATCGGCGGCGGCCCGCAGCTCGTGCAGGAGCGGATGGGGCACGTCGTCGGACTCGGCGATCAGCCGGCGCAGCCGCCCGGCGGCGCGTACGCACCGGCGCTGCACCTCGGGGTCGGCCGGATCGGCCCGGCCCTGTGTCAACTCGGTCAGCACGTCCCCGGCCGCGCCGCTGACCAGGGCCAGCCGCTCGCGCCGGTCGTGGCGGGCCCGCTCGGCGGCCTCGCGGTCGGCCACCATCGCGTTCGCGGTGGCGGCGATGGTGGCCCGGCTGCGGGAGAGCGCGGCGAGCGCCGTGGCCCCGGCGAAGACGGCCACCGGCAGCGACGACGTGCCGTACAGGGCCATCGTGGAGCGGGCCAGGTCCGCGGCGCCGGTAGCGCCGTACAGGGCGACCGCCGTCAGCGCGGTGGTCGCGTGCACGACCAGCAGGGCGAGCAGCCAGCGCACCGGCCGCCCCCAGACGGCCACCACGAAGAACCAGGCGAGCGTGCCCCAGACCCAGTTGGCCGGGCCGAAAAGGTGCGGCCGGCCCACCGCGGCGAAGACCGCCACGTCGACCGCGAGCAGCAGTCCGGCCAGCGGAGGCGCCGGCAACGGGGCGTCGCGCAGCAGCCGGAGCCCGGCGACCACCCCGGTGGCCGCCACCAGCAGCCAGCCACCGAGCACCACCTGCGGCACCGCCAGTTCCGCCCGGGCGGCCAGCACCGCGGGCAGACCGATCGCCAGGTGCCAGACCAGCGCGATGGTCACCGCCACGATCCGGGCACCCCGGTCCGAGGTACGGGCCACCGCGGCCGCCGCCCGGCCCGCCTCCGCCTCGTCGGCCAGTCCCGCGCTACGCGGAGTCGGTAGCCTGCTGCCCCGTCGCGCCCACCCGTCAAGGGTGGTGTCCGGTTCAACCGACATCCGACCACTCCAGTCGGATCCGGGTCCCCCGGCCGGGCGCGGAGTCGACGTCGGCCCGTCCGCCGACGGTCGCCATCCGGCCGCGTACCGACTCGCGCAGGCCGTACCGGTGGGCCGGGACGGTGGCCGGGTCGAAGCCGGGACCGTCGTCGATCACCTCGACCGCGACGGCGCCCGCGTCACACCGCAGCCGCAGCACCGTCGCGGCGCCGGGCGCGTGCCGGGACACGTTGGAGAGTGCGGCGTGCGCGCTCTCCGCGATCGCCTCGGCGACCGGCGCCGGCACCGCGCAGGGTGGCAGGTCGGCGCTGACCGGCGGGCCGGGCAGCCGGGTGAGTACCTCCCGCAGACGTTCGTCCAGCCACGCCGTGCCGCTCGGCACCGACCGGGCCTCGGCCAGGGCGGCGAGGGTACGCAGATCGGCGGCGCATCGCTCGCGTAGCGCCGCGGAGGGGCCGGCGACCGCGCCGAGCCCGACCATGGTGAGCGTGGCCAGGACGGTGTCGTGCAGGTCGCGGTTCTGCTGCCGCTCCTCCTCCCGGGCGGTGCGGGCGACCAGCGCCTCCCGGGTGGCCCGCTGGTCCGCCACGAAGGCGGCGTCGGCCCGGGCGAGCCGCCGGCGCATGACCGTGGTCAGCATCGCCGTGCAGGCGGTCTGCGCCAGCAGGGTCGCCGCGTGTGCGCTCGCCTCGGCCGTGTTGCCGGCCGTGTGCGCGCCCGCCGCGTAGGTGGCGGCGAGCAGCAACCCGGCCGGGACCGACCAGCGTGCCGGCGCGGTCGCCTGCGTGTTGATCACCGTGGTGCTGGCCAGCACCGCGATCCAACTGGCTTCGCCGGGCAGCACCTCCGGCGCGACCAGTACCGGCATCGCCAGGCAGGCGGCGCTGGTCAGGGCCACGTCCCCGGCGACCAGCGCGCCGCCGATGCCGTGGCGCCAGGCGCGCAGCGCATACCAGACCGACCATGCGGTCAGCGCCGCCACCGCCGGCAGCAGCAGTTCCGGGCGTACCGGCGGGGTCCGCACGGCGAGCGCCACCACCGCGCAGACCAGCCCGCAGGAGAGCCGCAACACCGCCGGCAGCCGGGTGAAGATGAATGCGAATGCGCCAGCGGCTGGAGGCTCCACCGTGTCCGGTGGCGTACTCAGCGTGGGCAGGGCCGGCATCGGGAGGGCGTCCTTTGCGACAAACGACCCGATCCGGGTCCGCGCTGCGGAGATCGACGCCGGAGAATAACATGCCGAGGCGGTTCCGGTGACGGTGGGTGGTGGGTGTGTCGCCGATGCGTCAGCCTGGAGAGCCTGGTCGCCCGGCGTTCGACATCTCGTACGGCTGCACTTTGGCCGGTGGCGCGCGGGTTGCGCGGCGATCCACCGGTCGCCGGGCCAACACCTTTTCGGTTCGCATTCGACCACGGCGTGTTATATTGATGAATATCACTATCTGAGGGGGTGGCATGAAAATCCGACTCGCGGTCGGGGCCGTACTCACCGCTGCGCTGGTCGCCGGCGGTGTCGGTGTCGGCGGCCTCGCCGGCGCGGTACCGACCACCGAACGCCCGCCGGACGCCGCCGCGGCGCCCGGGCTGCTCGCCGTCGGCGACTTCGACCTCACCCGGCCGGAGACGGTCGCCACCGGGCTCCAGGTGCCGTGGGGAATGGACTTCCTCCCCGACGGCAGCGCCCTGGTGGCCCAACGCCCCACCGGTCAGGTGGTGCGGGTGCGCCCGGGCCAGCAGCCCGAACCGGTCGCCCAGATCTCCGGAGTGACCGCCACCAGCGAAGGCGGCCTGCTCGGCCTCGCCATCTCGCCGAGCTACCCGCAGGACGGCTGGATCTACGTCTACTTCACCACCGCGACCGACAACCGCATCGCCCGCTTCCGGCTCACCGCACCGCAGAACCAGGAGCCGATCCTCACCGGGCTGGCCCGGGCGGCGATCCACAATGGCGGCCGGATCGCCTTCGGCCCGGACGGGCTGCTCTACGTCGGGGTGGGTGACGCCGGACAGACCGCCACCGCACAGGACCCGCAGAGCCGCAACGGCAAGATCCTGCGGATCCGGCCGGACGGCTCCGTCCCGCCGGGCAATCCGATCGCCGGCTCGCCGGTCTACAGCCTCGGCCACCGCCACGTGCAGGGTCTGGCCTGGGACGCCCAGGGCCGACTATATGCCACCGAGTTCGGTCAGAACACCTGGGACGAGGTCAACCTCATCGTGGCCGGCGGCAACTACGGCTGGCCCACGGTCGAGGGACGGGCGAACGATTCCCGGTTCCGCGACCCGCTGATCACCTGGACCCCGGCCGAGGCGTCGCCCAGCGGCGCCACCATCGCCGGCAACCGCCTCTTCGTGGCCAGCCTGCGCGGCACCCGGCTGTGGAACATCCCGCTGAACGGCTCCGGTGGCGTCGGCACCCCCGTCGCCGAACTGGTCGGCACCTACGGACGGCTGCGCACCGTGGAGTACGGCCCCGACGGCTGGCTCTGGGTCACCACCAGCAACCGCGACGGCCGCGGCACCCCGGCGGCCAGCGACGACCGCATCCTCCGCTTCCCGCCCCGGGACACCCCCACCCCGCCCCCCACCACCCCGCCACCGCCCCCCACCACGCCGCCCCCGACCACGCCCGGCTCTTCCTGCGTGGTCAACTGGACGGCGAACCAGTGGAACAACGGGTTCACCGCCGACCTACGCGTCACCAACCGCGGGCCCGCCCTGACCAGTTGGACCCTGACCTGGTCGTTCACCGGCAACCAGCAGATCACCAACGCGTGGAACGCACAGGTCACCCAGTCCGGCCGGAACGTGACCGCACGCAACGTCGCCTGGAACGGCAGCCTGCCGACCAACGGCACGGTCACCTTCGGCCTCCAGGCCACCTACTCCGGCACCAACGACCGCCCGACCGACTTCCGCCTCAACAACACCCCCTGCCAAACCGGCTGACCCCACCCGCGCGGGACGGCGCCCCGTCGGCTCATGTCGGACGGTGGGGCGCTGTTCGGGTCGCCTGATCGCCCGCCGTCCGAAAACCAGCGGAGCACGACGGGATCAGCCGACGGAGCCGCCAGGTCAAGCGGATCTCTCCTCGCCGAGCAGCTCACGGCGCCAGGCGGCGAATCGGCTCCGGAGATTGTCCAGCGCCTGGCCGGTGACGCCGTACTGGGCGAAGTCGTCGGGATCGAGCAGGGTGGCCTGTCCCAGAGCGTCGGCGAAGACGCGCCGGTCGAAGCCGCGGTCGGCGCGCTGTGCCAGGGTGAGGAGGGCTTCGGGGGTGTAGCGGCCGGATCGGAGCGTGGCGTCGATGTCGATGAAGTCGCGAGCGAACGCTCGCCCGTAAAGCGCGCTCATCTTGTTCGCGACCGCGTCGTCGGGGTGGAGTACCGGTCCGATCGCCATGAGGATCGGTTCGTTGGCGCGCCAGTCCACGCCGAGTTCGACCTTGGAAACCCGCACATCGTCGGTGACAGTCAGCCGGGCGAACGTGTCGTGGTGCCGCTCGATGTCGACGGTGAGGCCGTCGTCTCGGTAGGCGTGCACGACGGCGGTGACCGCGGCGGTGAACTCCTGGCGGCGGTCCCAGGCGGTGAACAGATCAACGTCCTCGCTGGGCCGCTCCAGAAGCCCGGCGGCCTGGACCGCGTAGCCGCCAGCCAGAGCGAAGCCGTACCGGTCGGCGGCCCCGAGCCCGGTGCGGGCGAGGCGTTCGTGGAACGGATCCATCCGCTACGCCGCGTTGTTGCGGGTCGCGGCGAGTTCGGGGAAGGCTTCCTCCCAGCGTTGGCGGAGCTGGGGTGGCAGCCAGAGGGTGGGCCAGAGTCGCCGGAGGAGGTCGGCATCGAGCCAGGTGTTCAAGTCCTCTGCCGCGTTGGCTTCGGTGAGCACCACCTTGTACATGCTGGCCAGGCGTGCGGGCCGGTTCAGGTCGTACTCGGCCTGCCCGGACCAGTCGAGATGACGCGGAAGCGTGACCCTGCCTTCGGTCGGGCCGTGCAGCGTGGCAAGGGTTTCGGCCACCACGTAGGGCTTCCGGTCGCCGTAGGGCCGGTAGTCCGCCGGGGGCTGAGGCGATGTCCTGCGCCGGCTGATGTTGGTCGCCCGCCGGACTTCCGGCCGTAGCGCCTGACGGATCGTCTCCCGGCTGTACCCGGTGACCCGCTGCAGATCCACCGGCCGCCAGCCGGCCGCATGAAACGCCCGCAGCTGTTCGTCCCGCTCGGTCAACGCTGCCGCCCGCGTCGCCTCGTACCTGGAGACAACCGCATGCAACTCATCCTCGGAAAACCGGCCCACAGCCGTCAGCCTACTACGCTAGGCCAAGCGCGCTTGGCTTTCCTGCCCCTTTCCGGAGTCACCCAAGCCCTTCACGCCACCACGGGGGCTGTCTGTGAACCCTGGGCGAGTCCGACAAGTTAACGGCTGATCTTGGTTGTTTAGGTGGTCAGTGGTTGGCCGGGGTGAGCCGGCCTTCGAAGGCGATCTGGAAGGCGTTCAGGGATGCTTTCCAGCGTGTGGTCCAGTGCCGATGGGGTCGAGGCTCATCAAGGCCATGTATACGCACTTGAGCGCGGCGTGTTCGTTGGGGAAGTGGCTGCGGGCGCGGACGGCCTTGCGGATGCGGGCGTTCACCGACTCGATGGCGTTGATGGAGCAGATGACCTTGCGGATCTCGATGTCGAAGGCGAGGAACGGGCACGAACTGAGGGCGGCGTCGTGGCGGAGCAAAGTGGCCTACAGGGCGCGTCGGAAGGTGTGGCCTCTGTGCCAGGCGAAGTAGGGCTCTCGACTGGCGGACCACCAGTCGGTCGTCTTTCTGGTCAACACAGTGCTGCAGTGAGCGGCGACCGCGGGGGCAAGCGCTACCTGCGGGCTGACTTCGATGGCGCCTCCCGGTTGGACCGCCACGAAGCCGTGTTCATAGAGGCTGTCGCACCCGAGGACGCAGGCAAGCATCGCAACGTTGTCGTAGTCGAGCTTCTCGGCGTCCGTGCATTCGGAGCGCTTCTTGATGTGGGCGGCGACAAGGAACTGCGGTGGCAGTCCACGACCGCAGAGCGCGCATGCCGCTCCGCCGATGTCACACAGGCGTCGCTTGAGCTGTGCTTGCTCCCTTCGGTACGCGGCGAGGCGGCGACCGTCTGGGTCGCCGGGGAAGTCCTTGATGGCCTTCCGCAGCTCGCTTAGGTCGGCTGGGAGACTCTCGGGGACGCCGACTGTAATGAAAGATCCTGCGGCGAGATCGACCGCCAGTTGATCCGCATCGGACGGGTTGTAGCCGGGGACGCTGAGACGTAGTCGAATCCGCTTGGTGCTGTTGCCGGGGCGCTTGGCGGTGGGCGCCTGCCCGATCGTGGTCTGTGCGTTGGTCAGTCTCCGTCGCAGTCCATCGGGATCGGGAACATCGACCAGGCGAATGGGCTCGCTGACCAGACCACGGGTCGACTCGGGAAGTAGTTGAGTGCGTTGAGAATCGACCACGGCTGCCTCGATGACAGCTCGGCGGTCCTTGAGACGCTGCAAGATCAGTTCTAATGCGACCCGATAGTCGGTGTTCCGGGCTGCTCTGCCCGTAGCCCGGCCGCTCATGCTTTCGAGGATGACGGCGACGTGGTCGCCATCGGGTTCTGCGGAAAATTCAGCGTCGAGTACCTGGCCGCGGTCGTCGGTCATTCGCATGTGGGTCACTCTGGCACAGGTGTGCGACGGGTTGTCCAAGGGTCGCCTCGATGTCGGGGTGGGCCCGCCGCGCAGTCCCCGGCAAAGTCGTGATGGTGTCTGAATTATGAGGATTGGAGTAGAAGCGCGCTGTTGGCCGCAGCAAGACGGGTATGACCGGTCAAAAGATCATCAAGGTTCTCCACGCTATGCCGATCGCCCGAAGTGAGTCTTGCCCGCGCTGCCATCATCGCTGGCCTCGTCTGTCCCCGCTGGGCAGCGTTCGGCCTCGCCGCGCTGTGGCGTTTGCTGCGCCTGCTCGAACTCGCCACGCGGCAACCGTGGCTCCCCCGCACCACGAAGCTCCACGTGAGCCGTCGAGGGAAGTGGCTGTGCGCCCGGCAGGATTCGAACCTGCGGCCTTGGGATTAGAAGTCCCCTGCTCTATCCGCTGAGCTACGGGCGCATCGTGGTATCGCGCGAGAAGGGTACCGCCGCCCCGGCCCTGCGCGACGGAACGGGTGGCGGGGGAAGCGTCGCACGTGGGACGGCGTCGCGCACCCGGTTACTCGCCGGCTGCGGGCTGCGGTCAGCCGTTCGTCGCGGCGTTCGCGTGGGGTGGGGCCTCGGCCAGCGGGTCCGGGGCGCCGTCGACCGGGCGGCGGGGTGCCGGGGTGGCCGGGCGGGCGGTCGTCGGTCCGGCATCCAGAAACGCCTCGGCCCATCGGCCCACCTCGGTGAAGACCTTCTCGCGTACGGCGGGGCCGGAGAGCGTCAGGTCGTGCAGTCCGCCGTCGAAGCGGGCCAGCGTGACGTGCTGGCCCAGCCGGGGTGCCCAGCGGACCATGTGCTCGACGTCGAGGACGGCGTCGGCGAGCGACGCCGAGTCGTGCCACTTCGTGCTCCGGAACGAGCGGGTCGAACAGGCGAGCAGTACCGGCACCGGGATGTCCAGTCCGGCGCGCAGGCGTCGCTGGCCGGTGCGGATGGCGTCCAGCCAGCCGGCCCGGACGGGGAAGCCGGCGAGCGGCTTCCAGGCCAGGTCGTACGTCCACTCGCCGTGATGGTCGGCGTGGATGCTCTCGCCGTACACCGTGCCGAGCCCGAACGGCAGGATTCGGTGCGGCGCCCTGCGGCCCAGGCGGGCGACGGCGGCCGCGAGGGGTCGACGGACGAACCACGGGGCGTTCAGGTCGAAGAAGGGGCTGTTCAGGAAGACGCCGTCGACCAGCCCGGCGTCGCGGCGGGCGTGGGCCCAGAGCGAGAGGATCAGGCCGCCGGTGGAGTGGCCCATCACCAGCAGTGTGTCGTGCCCGTCCTCGGTGCGGACGATCCGCGCGGCGGCGTCCAGCTCGGGGAAGTAGTCGCCGAGGTCCTGGCAGAAGTTGGCGGTCTGGTGCGGTAGCAGGCTGCGGCCGTACTTGCGCAGGTCCAGCGCGTAGAAGTCCCAGCCTCGTTCGGCGAAGAAGTCGGCCAGGTGGGTCTGGAAGAAGTAGTCGACGAATCCGTGCACGTAGAGCACCGCCCGCCCGGTGGGGCGTTCGGCCCGGCGGCGGACCAGGGTGGCCACCACCGGCCCCTCGTCGTCGCTGCCCAGGTCGATGGTGTGCCGCTCGTACGGCGGGCCCAGCAGGTCCGGTTCCACCTTGCCGACGGTACGCCGACGAGCTACCGGGTGGTAGCCCCGAGCGCGCCCGGCCAGCGCGCTGGCCGGGGTCACCCCCGGCCAGCGGCGCGATCACCCTTCGTCGGTCGTCACCCCGGCATCGGCCAGTTCGTCGGCCGGCGTGGCCTGACCGGGCGGGGTCGTCACCCGCAGGTGCTTGTTGTTGCGCGGCTCCTGTCGGGTCTTCGCGTCGTTGAGCTTGCGGCGCAGGTCGTCGCGGGCATCGTGGAGCGCGGCGCGCAGGTCCTCCTCGGCCGAGGTGGTGACGATCTTCTGCCGGCCGGCGATCCAGCATTCCAGGGTGACCCGCTGGCCCCGGGACTCCCGGTTCTTCACCGACAGCTCAAGCTCGGTGGCGTCGGCGTGGAAGGTGGCCAGCCGGGCGTCGAGCGTGCCGAACTGCCCGAGGATCCAGTCCCGGTCGGCCTGCGAGAAACCGGCGCCGAGCCGGAGGCACTTCGCCACGGTGGCCGGGTTCGTGCTCATCGCCGCACCTGACCAGGGACGCGGATGGAACGGGTGGTGGTCATCTTCATGATCACTGACCTTTCGTTCGACGTCGTGCTCACTGGTGCGGTTGGAAGATCCCTACCCAGGTTGGCTCCGTCCGGAACGTGAGCATTTCCGGTGCCTCTCGATCATCGCGACGCGGGCGCCGGGTGGGCAGGGCCGGCCGGCCTACCACACCGGGACCTTGATCAGGCGGTTGTCCACAGGCGGCCCGGTTGTCCACAGATCGGGGTCTCGGGGCTGCCCGGCGGTGGCGCCGGGCCGCAGGCTCGGCTGCGAGTCGGCTTGCGGAGGCCGGCCACCGATCCCCGCTGGAGGGACGATGTTCGATACTTATGTGACGATTGTCGGGAATGTGCTGACCGCGCCCGAGTGGCGGCGGACCGCCCAGAGCAACACCCTGGTGGCCAACTTCAAGGTCGCCTCGACCGCCCGGCGCCTCGACCGCGACAGCGGGCGCTGGGTCGACGGCAACAGCCTGCGGGTACGGGTCAACTGCTGGCGCAAGCTCGCCGAGGGGGTGGCCGCCTCCGTGGCGCTCGGCGATCCCGTGGTCGTCTGCGGGCGGCTCTACACCCGCGACTGGACCGACGACGCCGGCAACCACCGCACGCTCTACGAGTTGGAGGCCGTCGCGGTCGGTCACGACCTGTCCCGGGGTCGCGGGCGGTTCCTGCGCAACCGGCCGAGCCTGACCACCAGCGCCGTCTCCGACGACGAGGCCGAGCAGCGGGTGCACGGCGAGCCGACCGAGCCGGTGCCGGACGCCGAGGCCCCCGCCCAGCTCGACGACCGTCCGCTCGACGACGAGTTCGAGCTGCCCGACCTCGCCCCGTCGCGGGCCTACACCGGCGGCTACCGGCCGGGCCCGGCCGACGGCGTCGAGCCGTCCGACGCCGGCTACCGGCCGGGTGCGGCCGGTGAGGTCGGGTTGTCGGGTGCCGATAGTGGGCGGGGCGTGGCCGACGACGTCGAGCCGACCACGGTTGCCGCAACCCCGCGAGGGGCCGCCCGCGACGAGCTTCTCTCGTCCGATCCGTTCGACGACTTCACCGGTGGAGCAGAGGCAGAGGCCGACGAGTTGGCCCCGCTGCACGGGGACGGGGCGAGCGGGGTGCCGGCGGAGGGGGCGGCCGGTGGGCAGGAGAGCGGGTCGGCGGCGCGTCCGGAGGAATCGGGGGCGGGCGACGCAGCGACCGGGCGCAGCCGGCGGGGTCGCGGGCGGCTGCCGCAGCCGGTCTGACCACAGCGGCCGGGAGCGGCTGGCCAGTGATCGTTTGCGGATGAGTGACCAGGTGACCGGCGTGTCGAGTCACTCGTCCGCAAACGATCGAGGGCGGCGGGAGGTGCCGAGGCGGGGGGTGGGGCCTGCTGGGGTGGGGAGGGGAGGGGGTTGAGGGGGGCGGGGAACGGTGGGCGGGGGCGGATGTCGGGCTTCGGTTAGGCTGGCCGGCCGGGGGTGATGTGGGTGCGGAACGCGGGTGCGGTGGCGAACGCGGCGGGTCTCGTCGCGGGATATGCGCTGGACGCGTTGTTCGGCGACCCCCGTCGAGGGCACCCGGTTGCCGGGTTCGGCCGGGCCGCTGCCGCCCTGGAACGCCGCCTCTACCGGCCGGACCGGCTGGCCGGGAGTGTCTTCACCGCGCTTACCGTGGGCGGACCGGTGCTGGTCGGGGCCGTCGCGGCGTACGGCACCCGGCGTCGGCCGGTGGCCCGTGCGGTGCTGGTCGCCGCCGGCACCTGGGCGGTGCTGGGCGGGCGCAGCCTGCGCCACGAGGCGGACGCGATGGGTCGTGCGCTGCGCGACGGTGACCTGCCGGCCGCCCGGCAGCGGCTCGGGCACCTCTGCGGGCGGGACCCGTCGGCGCTCGACGAGCCCGAGTTGGCCCGGGCGACGGTCGAGTCGGTCGCGGAGAACACCTCCGATGCCGTGGTCGCCCCGCTGCTCTGGGGCGCGGTCGCCGGGCTGCCGGGCCTGCTCGGCTACCGTGCGGCGAACACCCTCGACGCGATGGTCGGGCACCGCAGCGCCCGCTACGCCCGGTTCGGCACGCCGGCCGCCCGCCTGGACGACCTGCTCAATCTGGTGCCGGCCCGGCTGACCGGGCTGCTGACCGTCGCGCTGGCGCCCACCGGGCGCGGCGACCGGGAGCAGACCCTGCGGGTCTGGCGGCGGGACCGCGCCGACCACCCCAGCCCCAACGCGGGGCAGTGCGAGGCGGCGATGGCCGGCGCGTTGGGCGTACGGCTGGGCGGGCGCAACGTCTACTTCGGTCGGACCGAGGTGCGTCCATTCCTCGGCGACGGCCCCCGGCCCGAGGCGCGGCACCTGGCGCGGGCCGCCCGGATCTCCGGCGCGGTCGGGTTGGCCGCGCTCGGGCTGGCGGCGGCGTATCCGCTCACCGCCGGCCGGCTGACCGGCACTCTCACCCGCCGGCTGACCGGCGCTCTCAGCAGGCGGCTGACCGGCGCTCTCACCCGCCGGGCCGCCCGGTCTGGCGCCGTGACGCGGCTCGTCCGGCTGCCCGGTGGCGGGCGTGCACCTGCCGGGCCGGCCGGCGGTGAGGTCGGGAGCCGGCGGTGACCGGCGGTCTGCTGGTCGCGGGGACCACCTCCGACGCCGGAAAGAGCGTGCTCACCGCCGGCATCTGCCGCTGGCTGTATCGGCAGGGCGTGCAGGTGGCGCCGTTCAAGGCCCAGAACATGTCCAACAACTCCGCCGTCGTGGTCGGGCCGGACGGCCGGGGCGGGGAGATCGGCCGGGCGCAGGCGATGCAGGCGGCGGCCTGCGGGCTCGCACCGGACCTGCGGTTCAACCCGGTGCTGCTCAAGCCGGGCAGCGACCTGGCCAGCCAGGTGGTGTTGCTCGGCGCGGCGGTCGACACCGTCACCGCCGGCACCTTCCGCACGCTGCGACCCCGGCTGGCCGAGACGGCGTACGCGGCCCTGGCGGAGCTGCGGGCGGCGTACGACGTGGTGATCTGTGAGGGTGCCGGCAGCCCCGCGGAGATCAACCTGCGCGACGGCGACTACGTGAACATGGGCCTGGCCCGGCACGCCCGGTTGCCCACGATCGTGGTCGGCGACATCGACCGGGGCGGTGTGTTCGCCGCCATGTTCGGCACCCTGGCCCTGCTCGACCCGGCCGACCAGGCGCTCGTCGCCGGCTTCGTGGTCAACAAGTTCCGCGGTGACCTCGGCCTGCTCGCTCCGGGGCTGGACATGCTGCGCCGGCTCACCGGCCGCCCGACGTACGGGGTGCTGCCCTGGGCGCTGGACCTGTGGCTCGACGCGGAGGACTCGCTGGCCTACGGGCGGGTGCTCGGCCGTCCCGCCGCACCGCACGGCACCGAGTGGCTCGACGTGGCCGTGGTGCGGTTGCCCAGGATCAGCAACGCCACCGACGTCGAGGCGCTCGCCACCGAACCCGGGGTGCGGGTGCGGCTGACCGTCGAGCCGGCCGAGTTGGCCGCGGCCGACCTGGTGGTGCTGCCCGGCTCCAAGTCGACCGTGGCCGACCTGGCCTGGCTGCGCGAGACCGGCCTGGCCGACGCGGTGACCGGGCACGTGGCGGCCGGCCGGCCGCTGCTCGGCATCTGCGGGGGCTTCCAGATGCTGGCCCGCGCCATCCACGACCCGGTGGAGAGCCGCCGGGGCACCGTTCCCGGCCTCGGTCTGCTCCCCACCGAGATCACCTTCGATTCGCGCAAGACCGTGCGGCCGGCGGTGGGCACCGGCGGGGGCGACCGGCCGGTCCGTGGCTACGAGATCCACCACGGGCACGTCTCGGCCGCCGACCCGGAACTGCCCCCGCTGCTGCACCACGCCGACGGCACCGGGGAGGGCGCGGCACACGGCGTCGTGCACGGCACCCACTGGCACGGCGCCTTCGAGTCCGACGAGTTCCGCCGGTGGTTCCTCGCCCGGACGGCCCGCCTCGCCGGGCGCACCGGGTTTCGGGTCGCGCCGGGCACCTCGTTCGCCGCCGCCCGCGAGCGCACCCTCGACCTGCTCGGCGATCTGGTCGAGGAACACCTGGACACAACGGCCCTGTGGCGGCTGATCGAGAGTGGCCCGCCCGCGGGCCTGCCCTTCGTCCCACCCGGCGCGCCGCGCTGACGTCCGCCGCTGTCCTGGTCGGGGCCGAGAGGCCCGGGTCAGTAGCGGGTGTCGGCGGGTTTGTCGGTGAAGGGCAGCCCGGCCGACCGCCACGCGTCCACCCCGCCGATCATGTCGGTCGCCTTGTGCAGGCCGAGGGCGCGCAGGCTCGCCGCGGCGAGGCTGGAGCTGTAGCCCTGGCGGCACACCACCACGACCTCGATGTCGTACCCGGTGGCCTCGGGGATGCGCCAGTCGCTGGCCGGGTCCATCCGCCACTCCAGCACCGTCCGGTCGATCACGATGACGCCGGGCAGGTCGCCCTGCTCCCGCCGTTGCTCGTCGGTGCGGGTGTCGATCACGAGTGCACCCCGGGTGGCGGCCTGCACGGTCTCCTGCGGGGTCAACCGGTTCATGCCCGCGCGGGCCTGTTCCAGCAACGCCTCGACGCCGGGACTCATCACGGAATGGGACACGGCACGATCATGCCGCCTGCCCGGCGGGCGCACGGCCCGAAGCCGCCCGGGACAACCCGATCGGTAACGTCGGTGCCCGTGGTGGTGGTCTTCGAGGGGTACGCGGGGCTGGCGCGCCGGGTGCTGGCTGGGCGGGCCCGGCTGGGGCGTACCCGGTTGGTGGCGGTCGACGGGCCCAGTGGCGCCGGGAAGACCGCCTTCGCCGCCCGCCTGGCCGACGCCATCGCCGTCGAGACCCGCGCCGCCGGGACATGTTGTGTCGGCAGTGGGCGACCGCCGGTGGTGCACACCGACGACCTGCTCGACGGGTGGGACGACCAGCTCACCTTCTGGGACCGGCTGGAGGAGTCGGTGCTGGCGCCGGTGCGGGCCGGCAGCGCCGGGAAGTATCACCGCTACAGCTGGACGCAGCACCGCTTCCTGCCCGGGCCGGTGCCGGTGCCGGCCGCCCCCGTGCTGATCGTGGAGGGGGTCAGCGCGGCTCGGGCCGCCGCCGGGCCCGACCTGACCCTGGCGGTCTTCGTGACCGCCCCGCAGCCGCTGCGGCTCACCCGGGCGGTGGCCCGCGACGGCCCCTCGATCCTGCCGGAGCTGCGGCGCTGGCACGCTGCCGAGCGGGACCACTTCGCCGCCGACCGTACCGAGTCCCGGGCCGACCTGGTGGTCGACGGCGCGCCCACGCTGCCCCACGACGCCGACCGCCACTTCCTGCGCCTCGTTCCGGCTGCGGGGGGTGTGGCCTCGGGCGATGGCCCGGGGTAAGGCCGGCATACGATTCCGGTCATGACCACACCGATCATGTCCGAGTCCGACCTGCGGGCCGCCGTCGCGCGGGAACTGCCCGGCGTCCGGGCCGACCTGGAGCGACTCGTCCGCATTCCCGGGATCGCCTTCGAGGGCTTCGACCACTCGCAGGTGGAACGTTCCGCCGAGGCGGTGGCCGAGCTGCTGCGCGGCTGCGGGCTCGATGTCGACATCGTGCGGGCCGGCGGCCAGCCGGCGGTGATCGGCCGGAAGGCGGCCCCGCCCGGCGCGCCGACGGTCATGCTCTACGCCCACCACGACGTGCAGCCGGTCGGCGACCGGGCGCTGTGGGAGTCCGACCCGTTCGAGCCGGTCGAGCGGGACGGCCGGCTGTACGGGCGGGGTGCCGCCGACGACAAGGCCGGCATCATGGCGCACGTCGCGGCGTTGCGCGCGTTCGGCGACCGGCTGCCGGTCGGCGTGGTCCTCTTCATCGAGGGCGAGGAGGAGTACGGCTCCGACTCGCTCGAACTGCTGCTCGCCCAGCACCGCGACAAGCTCGCCGCGGACGTCATCGTGATCGCCGACTCGGCCAACTGGGACGTCGGGGTGCCGGCCCTGACCACCTCGCTGCGTGGCGTCGTCAACTGCTTCGTCGAGCTGCGCACCCTGGACCACGCCGTGCACAGCGGCATGTTCGGCGGCCCGGTGCCGGACGCGCTCACCGCCCTGGTCCGGCTGCTCGCCACGCTGCACGACGACGCCGGGAACGTGGCGGTGACGGGGCTGGCCGCCCGGGAGACCGCCAGCGTCGACTACCCCGAGGATCGGTTCCGCGCCGAGGCGGGGCTGGCCGAGGGTGTGCAGCTGATCGGCACCGGCCGGATCACCGACCGGCTGTGGACCAAGCCGGCGGTCGCCGTGCTCGGCATCGACGCGCCGCCCACCGCGGAGGCGCCGAACGCCCTGGTCCCGGCCGCCAAGGCCAAGCTGAGCGTACGGCTGGCACCGGGCGACGACCCGAAGTGGGCGTACGACGCGCTCCGCGACCACCTGGCGCGGTATGCGCCCTGGGGCGCCCAGGTGGAGGTCACCCTCGAACACGACGGGGCACCCTGCGTCATCGACGCCACCGGTCCGATGTTCGACGCGGCCCGCTCGGCCTTCCGGGCCGCCTGGGACGACATCGACCCGGTGGACATCGGCGTCGGCGGCTCGATTCCGTTCATCGCCACCTTCCAGGAGATGTTCCCGCGGGCGGCGATCCTGGTGACCGGTGTGGAGGATCCGCACGCCCGGGCGCACGGGCCGAACGAGAGCCTGCACCTGGGCGAGTTCGCCCGGGTCTGCCTGGCCGAGGCGTTGTTGCTGGCCCGGGTGGCCGGGGCGGGGCGCGGGTGAACCCGTAACTTCCGGCGGATGGTCGCCGTTTCCGGTGTGTCGGCCGTCGGGCTGTTGTAGCCTCTCGAACATGCGTACGAACGAGGTTCTGGCCCGCCTGGAGGCCGCCGTCAGTGCTCTGGGGGACGTCGACGTCTCCGCGTGGCCTGAGGACACGCTCAAGGAACAGCTCGGTGAGCTATCCGCCGCCCTGGTTGCCCTGGACACGTCGCTGTCCCGGATCGCCGACGGGGTCCGCGCCCGCGGCCTGCGCGTCGAGGAACCGGTCCCGGCCTGACCCCGGCCCCGCCGGCCAGCCCGGTCCAGCCGTGCCGACCGCTGGATGTTAGGAGGGGCCCCCTCCTATACACGAGGCGTTAACAGGGGGCCCTTCCTTGCTCAGCTGGCAGGATTGGGGGCGTGCGGTTTCTCGACCTGGCTGCGACCTCTGCGGCCGTCGGCGCCACCAGCGGCCGGCGGGCCAAGGTCGAGCTGCTCGCCGACGCGCTGCGCCGGCTCGACCCGGCCGAGGTCGCGGCCGGGTCCGGCTGGCTCGCCGGTGAGCTGCGCCAGCGGCAGACCGGTGTCGGCTGGGCCAGCCTCCGCGACCTGCCCCCGCCGGCCGTGGCGCCGACGCTGACCGTGGCTGCGGTCGACGCCGCTATCGACGGGATCGCGGCGGTGCGCGGGGCGGGCTCGCAGGCCCGCCGACGGGCCCTGCTGGACGCCCTCTACGCCGCCGCGACCGCCGACGAGCAGCGTCTGCTGACCGGTCTGTTCCTCGGCGAGCTGCGCCACGGCGCCCAGGCCGGGCTGCTCGCCGACGCGATCGCCCGGGCCGCCGGGGTGCCGGTCGCCGCGGTACGCCGGGCCCTGCTGCTCGCCGGTGACCTGCGGGAGGTGGCGGTTGCCGCGCTCGACGGCGGGGCCGCGGCGCTGGCCGGGTTCGGGCTGCGGGTCGGCCGGCCGCTCGCGCCGATGCTGGCGCAGGCCGCGTCGTCGGTCGACGAGGCGCTCACCGCCACCGGCACGCCCGCCGTGGTCGACGTCAAACTCGACGGCATCCGCATCCAGGTGCACCGAAGCGGCCCCGACATCGCCGTCTTCACCCGCAGCCTGGACGACATCACCGCCCGGGTGCCCGAGGTGGTGGCCGCCGTCCGGGCGCTACCCGCCCGGGAGTTGGTGCTCGACGGCGAGGCGATCGGGCTGGACGAGACCGGTCGGCCGCTGCCGTTCCAGCAGACCTCCAGTGTCGCCGCCCGCCGGGCCGGGCCGGGCCGCACCGGGTCGGACGCCACCGTCGACCGGCCACCGGTCGCCCCGGCGGTGCGCGCCGCCGCGCGCGGCGGCGGGACCGTGCTCACCCCGTACTTCTTCGACCTGCTGCACCTCGACGGCGCGGACCTGATCGACCTGCCCGGCCGCGAGCGGTGGGCGGCGCTGCGCGGCACGGTCGACGCGTCGCTGCTGGTGGGAAGGGTGGAGGTGGACGGGCCGGAGCAGGCCGGCGCGGCCTTCGCCGCGGCGCTCGACGCCGGCCAGGAGGGCGTGGTCGTGAAGGCCCCCGAGGCGCCCTACGATGCCGGCCGGCGCGGCGCGGCCTGGGTCAAGGTGAAACCCCGGCACACCCTCGACCTGGTCGTGCTCGCCGTGGAGTGGGGCAGCGGCCGGCGCACCGGCTGGCTGTCCAACCTGCACCTGGGGGCGCGCGACCCGGGTGGCGGCGGGTTCGTGATGCTCGGCAAGACCTTCAAGGGGCTCACCGACGAGTTGCTGCGCTGGCAGACCGAACGCTTCCTCGGGCTCGCCGTGGAGCGCGGTGACTGGGTGGTCCGGGTCCGGCCCGAGCAGGTCGTGGAGATCGCCTTCGACGGGGTGCAGACCAGCTCGCGGTACCCGGGCGGCATGGCCCTGCGCTTCGCGCGAGTGGTCCGCTACCGCCACGACAAGTCGGCCGCCGAGGCCGACACCATCGACGCCGTACGCGCCATCCACACCGCCCGTCCCATCGCCTGACCCGAGTGGCCGGCGTCAGCCGGGGGTGGGCTCGGCGGCCCGGTCGCGGGGCCGCTGGTCGGTGATGCCGGCGCGGCGGCGGGCCTCGCGGCGGGCGACCCAGCCGTAGCCGAACACGGTCATCGCCGCGAAGATCCACCACTGTACGACGTAGCCGAGGTTCTGCCAGTTGTTGGCGTGGCCGATCGCCACCGCCTTGAACGCCGGATCGGCCGCCGGGGTCTGCTCGTCGAGCATCAGGTACGCGCCGTGCACCGGGTACGGCAGCTCCCGGGCGAGCTGGGGCACGGCGACGCGGCGGCTCTCCAGCCGGCCGTCGCGCCGGGCCACCCGGCCGTCCCCGCTCTCGCTCACGTGCACCCGGCCCTCGACGGTCACCTCGCCCACCGGCGTCGCCGGCACCTGCGGCTGCGCCATCGCCCCGCCCGGCGCCGGCGGAATCCAGCCCCGGTCCACCAGGACGGCGGTGCCGTCGGCGAGCAGCAGCGGAGTGACCACCTCGAAGCCGACCCGGCTCTCGACCGTCCGGCCCCGGACCAGGACGATGTTGTCGGCGTCGTACCGGCCGGTCACGGTGACCCGGGTGAAGGTCCGCTCCTCGGCCGGCGGCGGGCCGGCCGTGCCGGGACCTCCGGTCGGCGCGGGCACCGCCTCGTGCAGCGGCGCCGGCGTCATCCGCAGGCCGGCGTCGATCCGTTCGTTGACCGCCGTGCGACCCCGGTAGCGATCCAGCTGCCAGTTGCCGAGCGCCACCATCACCATGGCGGCGACCAGGGTCAGCGCGAGGATGCCCAGCCAGCGCGGCGTCAGCAGGAACCGGTACACGCCACGAGGTTACCCGGGTGACCGCCGTCACTGCGTCGCGCCGTCGGTGGCGGAGCGTGCCCGCGCCGGGGCCGTCCGCGTCGGATGGGCCGTGCCGGAATGGGAAGGGTGCCGGGCGGCGCGTGCCAGTCGTCCGGTTCGGCTATCGTCACGCGGGCGGAGCGCGCCGACGGTCGGCACGCCGACCGCTGGCGAGGAGTCGATGATGACCGTCGTGCCGCGTCTGGTGCTCAGCGCTCCCTCCTCCGGACACGGCAAGAACGCGTTGGCGATCGGTCTGCTCGCCGCGTTCGCCGACCGGGGTCTCGACGTGGCCGGGTTCAAGATAGGGCCGGACCAGGTCGACCCGGCGTACCTCGGGCTCGCCGCCGGCCGGCCCGGACGCACCCTGGATCCACGGCTGGTCGGTACCGAGCGGATCGCCCCGCTGCTCCTGCACGGCGCGGCCGGCGCCGGCCTCGCGGTCGTGCAGGGCAGCATGGGCCTGTACGACAGTCTTACCGGCCGCCCCGAGAGCGAGTCGACCGCGGCCGTCGCCACTGCGCTGCGCAGCCCGGTCGTGCTGGTGGTCGACGTCGCCGCGATGGGCCAGTCGGTGGCGGCGCTGGTGCACGGCTTCCGGGCGTACGACGAACAGCTGTGGATCGGCGGCGTGATCCTCAACCGGGTCGCCTCCTCCCGGCACGAGGCGCTGCTGCGCGAGGCGCTCGACGACATCGGGATGCCGGTCTACGGCGCGCTGCGCCGTCAGGATCTGCCCTCCGTGCTGCCGCCGCGCCGGCACGGGGTGGTGCCGGTGCTCGCCGGTGCGGCCGAGGCCACCCGTGCGGTCCGTCGCCTGGGCGAGGCGGTGACCGCCACCGTCGACCTGGAGCGGCTGCTCGCGCTGGCCCGCTCGGCCCCGACGCTGGGAGCGCAGCCGTGGTCGCCGCAGCCACCGACGGGTGCCGACGGCCCGGCACCGGCCCCTGCACCGGGTGCCGGGCGCCCGGTCGTCGCGCTGGCCGGCGGTCCGGGCGGCATCTTCAGTCATGTCGAGACGGCCGAGCTGTTGCGGGCCGCCGGTGCCGAGGTGGTGACGCTCGATCCGTTCACCGACGAGGCGCTGCCGGCCAACACCCAGGCGCTGGTGGTCGGTGGCGCCCTGCCCGAGTCGTACGCCGAGCAGCTCTCCGCCAACCGCCGGCTCTGCATCGCGGTGGCCGAGCTGGCCCGGACCGGCCGGCCGGTGGTGGCCGAGGGGGCCGGCCTGCTCTGGCTGGCTCGCGAGGTGGACGGGTTGCCGATGTGCGGGGTGCTCGATGCGATCGGCAGCCTCCGCGACGGGCTGGTCGTCGGCTACCGGGAGGCGACCGCCCAGAGCGACAGCGTGGTCGCCACCCGGGGCGAGGTGGTGACCGGGCACAAGGAGCACCGGGCGGTGCTCACCCCACGGGGCGGGCAGCGGCCGGCGTGGAGCTGGTCGGGTGGCGCACCGGAGGGGTTCGTCTGGCGCGGCGTGCATGCCTCGCAACTCGTCCCGCATTGGGCCGCGTACCCGCAGATCGCGACGCGGCTGGTGGCCGCCGCAGCGGCCGAGCCGGCCACGGTCGCCGCGACGGTGGCCGGCTCGGCGATCGCCGCCGCGACGCCGAGCGGTGCCGGGCCCGCCGATGGCGCGGCGACCGGTGCCGGTGCCGCGCCATCGACCTGAGCGGTCAGCGCCGTGGCGTCGTCGTCAGCCGACTATCTGGTCCGACGGTGGGACGAAGTCCCGGACCGGTTTGCCCTTGAGGGCGTCGCGGAGCGTGTTCGAGACCGCCGCGATCGGGATCTGTGACTGGCCGTCGCCGACCGCGTTGAACGGGTTGTCCGGGTCGGAGATGAAGCTCGCCGCCGCCAGCTCCGGGGTGTAGCCGACGAACCAGGCCGACCGGGTGCTGTCCGTGGTGCCCGTCTTGCCGGCCACCGGTCGGCCCACCGTGCCCCGGACGCTGTCCGCCGTCGACCAGCCGCCGCAGCCACCCTTGGCCGGGGAGTCGCCGGTGGGGCAGCGGGCCGCGTCGGTCGCGGCGCGGGCCGCGTCGGCGCTGACCACCTGGCGGCACCGGGGCTTGGCGACCTCCCGCTCGATGCCGCCGGCGGTCTTGAAGGTGGCCGGGGTGCCGTCCCGGTTGTAGATGGCGGTCACCGGCATCGCCTCGCAGTACCGCCCGTCGGCGGCGACGGCGGCGTAGGCGTTGGCCATCTCCAGCGGGGTGGCGTCGGAGACGCCCAGGGTGAACGCACCCCACTTGTTGGCTTTCGACGGTGCGGCGTGCTCCCGGTCCACGTCGGTACGCCAGCGCAGCCCCAACTGCTCGGCGAGCCGGACCGCGCGCTCCGCGCCGACCTGCTCCTCAAGCCAGACGAAGTACGTGTTGACCGACTTGCCGAAGCCGGACCACATGGTCTGGGTGCCGCTCATCGCGCCGCTGGCGTTGGTCGGCGCCCAGCCGTCGTACACCTGGGACTGGTACCGGTGCGGCGCGTTGAACGTGGTGTTGAGGGTCATGCCGGCGTCCAGCGCGGCCAGCATGGGGAACATCTTGAACGTCGACCCGGCCTGGTATCCCGGCAGGTCACCGCCGCCCATCAGGGGGGCCACCGTGTTCGGGTAGTTGGCCTTCACCTTGGGCCCGGCCTCCGGGTTGGAGCTGAGCGGGTTCTCATCCAGGTTCAGGGAGTATGTCCGGTTCACCGCCATCGCCTTGACCCGTCCGGTGCCCGGCTCGGAGACCACGATGCCGTTGGCGAACGGGCTGCCGGTGTTCCCCTTGGTGCCGACGTTCTCCTCCGCCGCCTTCTGGATCTTCGGGTCCATGCTGAGCACGATGCGGTAGCCGCCCCGGCGCAGCTTGTCCATCCGCTGCAACCGGTTCTCGCCGAACGCGGGCTGCGCACTCCACCAGTTCTTCAGGTAGTCGCAGAGGAAGCCCCAGCTGTTCCAGCTCTCCGGCACCGCGGCGCAGTCGTTCGGCGGGTAGGTCAGGCGCAGCCGGATCGGCTCGGTCTTCGCCGCCGCGGCCGAGTCCGGCGAGAGGTAGCCGAGGTGCGTCATGTTGTCCAGCACGTAGTTGCGGCGGGCGGTGGCGTCCTTCTGGTCGGAGCTGGCCGGGTCGTACTGGGAGGGAGACTTCACCAGCCCGGCCAGGGTGGCCGCCTCGACGGCGGTGAGTTCCTTGGGCGTCTTGGAGAAGAAGATCTCACTGGCGGCGTAGATGCCGTACGCCCGGTGCCCGAAGTACGCGGAGTTGAGATAGCGCTCCAGGATCTCCTCCTTGCTCAACTCCTTCTCCAGGTCGACCGACATCCGCATCTCCTTGACCTTGCGGATCGGGGTCTGTGCGGTGGCCTCCTGCACCTCTTTCGGGGTGGTGGCGCTGTCCCGCAGCGCCATCCGGACGTACTGCATGGTCAGCGTGGAGGCGCCCTGGGAGACGCCGCTGGACCGGGCGTTGGCCACGAAGGCCCGGGCCACGCCCTTCGGGTCGACGCCGTGGTGCTGGTAGAAGCGGCTGTCCTCGGCGGCCACGATCGCCTGCAACATGTTCGGCGAGATGTCCGACAGCTTGGTGTACTGCCGGTACTCCTCGTAGAACATGGTCAGCACGGTCTTGCCGTCGGGCGCGTACAGGTAGGACGTTTCGGCGGGCAGGGCGGTGGCCAGCAGGCGGGTCTTGCTCTCCACGGCGTGCGCGGTGGCCTTGGCGCCGACCCCGGTCAGAGCGACCACGGGGTACGCCACGGCGGCGACCACGATGCCGGCGATCAGCCCGGCGCGGAGGAGAGGAACGAGACGACCAGCGGCAGCAAGGGGTCGGTTACTCACACCGCCAAGTTATGACATTTCCGATTCGTCCATGAGAAATACTCATGAAGTGATCGGTGGTGATGCGGCCCACCCTCCGGGCGGCTGTCCCCCGCGCCGGCTTCCCGGCAGGATCGCGGTCATGCGTGGTCAGCTGACCGGGACCTTTCCCCTGGCGCCGGTCGAGCCGGATCTTGCCCATCACGGTGACGCGGAGGTGGGCGAGGGCCTCGTCGACCTCGCCGTCAACGTGCGGCGTGCCCCGATGCCGGGCTGGCTGGCTGAGCCGATCATGGCATCGCTGGCCGACCTCGCCGCGTACCCGGATCCGCGGCCGGCGCGGGCCGCCGTCGCCGCCCGGCACGGCCGGCCGCCGGCCGAGGTGCTGCTGACCGCCGGTGCCGCCGAGGGCTTCGTGCTGCTCGCCCAGGCGCTGCGCGGGGTACGCCGGCCGGTGGTGGTGCACCCGCAGTTCACCGAGCCGGAGGCCGCGCTGCGAGCGGCCGGGCACCCGGTCGAGCGGGTGCTGCTCGACGCCGCGGACGGCTTCCGGCTCGCCCCGGACCGGATCCCCGCCGACGCCGACCTGGTCATGATCGGCAACCCGACCAACCCCACCTCGGTGCTGCATCCCGCCGCCGACCTGGCCGCGCTGGCCCGGCCGGGTCGCGTGCTGGTGGTCGACGAGGCGTTCGCCGACACCACCGCCGCGCCCGGCGTACCCGGCGAGCCCGAGTCGCTGGCGGCCCGGCGGGACCTGCCCGGGCTGCTGGTCGTCCGCAGCCTCACCAAGACCTGGGGGCTCGCCGGGCTGCGGATCGGCTACCTGCTCGGCGAGGCCGCGCTGCTGGAGCGGCTGGCCGCGGTACAGCCGCTCTGGGCGGTCGGCACGCCGGCCCTGGCCGCCGCGTCCGCCTGCGCCGGCCCGGCGGCGGTCCGGGCCGAACGCGCCATCGCCGGGCAGCTCACGGCCGACCGCGAACACCTGGTGGCCCGGCTCGCGGCCCTGCCCGGGGTACGCGTCGCCGGCCGCCCGGCCAGCGCCTTCGTGCTGATCCACCGCCCCGGGGCCGATCGGGTGCGCGCCGAGCTGCGCCACCGTGGCTGGGCGGTACGCCGGGGCGACACGTTCCCGGGGCTCGGCCCGGACTGGCTGCGCATCGCGGTGCGGGATCGGGCGACCACCGATGCCTTCATCGATACGCTGGCGGAGATCATGGAGGCATGATGCTGGAGACCACGATCGCGGGAATCGGCCCGCTCGACGAGTCGGCGATGGCCGCGGCCGGACAGTTGCAGGGTCGACTGACCAAGCCGGCCGGCTCGCTCGGCGCCCTGGAGGAGCTCTCCGTACGCCTCGCCGGCCTGGCCGGGATGTGCCCGCCGCCGCTGCCCGACCGGGCCGCCGTGGCGATCTTCGCCGGGGACCACGGCGTGCACGCCCAGCGGGTCACCCCCTGGCCACAGGAGGTCACCGCCCAGATGGTCGGCAACTTCCTGGCCGGCGGCGCGGTGGTCAACGCGTTCGCCCGGCAGGCCGGCGCCTCGGTGACCGTGGTCGACGTCGGGGTGGCCAGCCCGCTGCCCGTCCCCGACGATCCGGCCGACCTGGCCGATCCGGCCGTCGTGGGCGGCCCCGCCGGGGCGGGTGGCGCCACGGCGGGTTCGGTCGGCCCCGACGTGCCCCGGCTGGTCGACGCCACCGTCCGCCGGGGCACCCGGGACATGACCGTCACCGCCGCGCTTACCCGTGACGAGGCCCGGTCGGCGGTCGAGGTCGGCATCCGGATCGCCGGGGAACTGGTCGACGCCGGGGCGGGGATCCTGCTCACCGGCGACATGGGCATCGCCAACACCACGCCCGCCGCCGCGCTGATCGCCGCGTTCACCGGCGTCGACGCCGCCGATGCGACCGGCCGGGGCACCGGCGTCGACGACCCGACGTACCAGCACAAGATCGAGGTGGTGCGGGCGGCGCTGCGCCGGCACACCCCCGATCCGGAGGACCCGCTGGGGGTGCTGGCCGCCGTCGGCGGGTTGGAGCACGCCGCGCTGAGCGGGCTCGTCCTCGGTGCCGCCGCGCGCCGCGTGCCGGTGCTGCTGGACGGGGTGATCGCGGTCTCCGCCGCGCTCGCCGCGGCGGCGTTCGCTCCGGACTCGGTCGGCGCGATGGTGGCCGGTCACCGCTCGGCCGAACCCGGTGCCACGGTCGCGCTGCGCCGGCTCGGCCTCACCCCGCTGATCGATCTCGGGCTGCGGCTGGGCGAGGGCACGGGAGCGTTGCTGGCCCTGCCGGTGGTCACCGGCGCGGTCCGGGTGCTGCACGAGGTGGCCACCTTCGACTCCGCCGGGGTGGCCGAGAAGTGAGCGGGCGGCGCGAGCGAACCATCAGGCTCGGTGCGGTGGCACCTCGCGGCGGCACGGAGCGAAGCGGAGTGCCGGCGTGAGTGTCAACCCGTACCCGCTGGGGCTTCGGCTGGCCGGTCGGCGGGTGGTCGTGGTCGGCGGGGGAGTGGTCGCCACCCGCCGGGTGCCCGCGCTGCTCGACGCGGGTGCCGACGTGCTGCTGGTGGCACCGGAGGTCAGCCCGGCGCTGCGCGCCCACGCCGACGCCGGGCGGCTGCGCTGGCTGCCGCGCCGGTTCGATTCCGGCGACCTGGACGGCGCCTGGCTGGTGCACGTCGCCGTCGACGACCCGACCGCCGCGGCCTCGGTGAGCGCCGTCGCCGCCGAACACCGCATCTTCTGCGTACGCGCCGACGACCGGGAGGCGGCGTCGGCCTGGACCCCGGCGGTGACCCGGCACGGCCCGGTCACCGTGGCGGTGCTGGGCGGTGGCGACCCCCACCGCGCGATGACCGTCCGCGACGCCATCCGCCCCCTGCTGCACGCAAGGAAGGGTCCCTTGTTAACGGATTCTGTAGAGGAAGGGTCCCTTGTTAACACCCCGGCCGGCGGGACGGGCCGGGGTGGTCGAGTCGCGCTGGTGGGCGCCGGCCCGGGTGATCCGGAGCTGATCACCGTCAAGGGGTGGCGGCTGCTCACCGAGGCCGACGTCGTGGTGGCCGATCGGCTGGTGCCGGGCCTGCTCCTGGACGAGCTGCGCACCGGCGTGGAGCTGGTGGACGCCTCGAAGATCCCGTACGGCCCGTCCCGGGCCCAGGAGGAAATCAACCAGATCCTGGTCGACCGGGCGTTGGCCGGCGCATCCGTGGTGCGGCTCAAGGGCGGCGACCCGTACGTCTTCGGTCGGGGCGGGGAGGAGCTGCTGGCCTGCGCGGCGGCCGGCGTGCCGGTCACCGTGGTGCCGGGCGTGACCAGCTCGACAGCCGCTCCCGCCGCGGCGGGCATCCCGGTGACCCACCGGGCGGTGGCGCACGAGTTCACCGTGGTGTCCGGGCACGTCGCGCCCGACTCGCCAGCCTCGCTGGTGCGCTGGGACGCGTTGGCGCGGCTCCGTGGCACGCTGGTGATCCTGATGGGCCTGAAGAACCTGTCGGCCATCACCGGCGCCCTGATCGAGCACGGCCGGCCGGCCGACACCCCTGCGGCCGTGGTCCAGGAGGCCACCACCGGCGCCCAGCGGATCGTCCGCTCGACATTGGTTGAGGTGGCCGCCGAGGTGGCCGGGGCGGGGCTACGCCCACCAGCGGTCGTGGTGGTGGGTGACGTGGTCACCGCCCTCAACCCGCTCGACCTGCTCGGCCCCGAGACCCGCTGACCGGCGTGTTGACCTGAGCGTGGCATGCGGCCGGGACGCCGCTGGCCGGCACCCCAACCCGGGGTGCCGGCCAGTCGGTTATGCGTGTGTCAGCTGTTCCAGTGCTGGGTGACCAGGTCGGCGGCCTGCTGCTCCCACTGGGCGTAGTGGTCCGGGTAGGCCGAGACCTGCACCTTCTGCGCGGCCACGGTCAGGGGCAGGTCCTTCCACCCGTCGACCTGCTTCAGGCCCTTCAGGAACGCGGTGGTGGCGTATTCGGGGTCGGTGATCTGCTCGACCGTGCCCCAGCCGGAGGAGGGACGCTGTTGGAACAGGCCCTGCGAGTCGTGGTCGTTGCGGTCACCCAGATGACCCAGGTTCTCCAGCTTCGACTCCTGCAACGCCGTCGCGATGGACACGACCGCGGCCCGTTCGTCCATGCCGGTCTTCTTGGTGGCGGCGATGATGGCCTTGGCGTTGCCGGTCTGCTCGGCGTTCAGGTCGATCCGTGACTGCGCGCCCTGCACGCCGTGCGGGGTGAGGGTGCCGGTGTCGGGCTTGTCGGCCTGCGCCGTCGACACGGCGGTTACCGGGGTGGCATCCGCGTGGGCGGCGATCGGGCCGGCGAACATGCCGCCGGTGAAGGCCAGGCCGGCGATACCGAGAACGCTCTTACGCAGCATCGAGTTCATGATCGAAGCTCCATTCGGGGGTAGACGCGCGCGCCCGCACAAGGGGGAACGGCGGCGCGGGGAAGTTCAGGGGGAGAGACCGGCGGGCTCGCGGGCCGGGGGGCCTTCGCGGCGCCGGGACGATGTACAACGGCTGACCGGGGCGGATCATTCCCGGGGGGATCCACCGGCTGGGCACGCGGGGGGCGGCCCTCTTCGGTCAGCCACCCGATACAACGCCCCGACCCCGTCCCGGATTCCGCCGTGGCCGGTCAACCGCATCCGGAAAGCGGACATTTATCGCGTTAGCCGACAATCGGCCTAGGAGCTGAGCGCTGCTGCCGGGCGAAACGGACACCGCTGCCCATTGGGGGATAATTCGCGCGGAGGGGCCCGTGCCGTGCACGGGGAACGACAGGTCACCTCCGTCCGCCATGCGGAGGCGGCCGGAGACAGTTGTCTCCGGCCGCCTCAGGTGGGGCGTCCGGCTACTGCTTGAGCATGTTGTCCAGCAGCAGCGCGCAGCGGATGACCCCGAGGTGGCTGTACGCCTGCGGGTGGTTGCCCAGGCCGCGCTCGGCGAGCGGGTCGTACTGCTCGGGCAGCAGCCCGGTCGGACCCGCGGTGTCGATCATCTGGGTGAACAGCTCCTCGGCGTCGGTGCGCCGCCCGGTGCGCAGGTACGCCTCGACCAGCCACGCCGTGCAGATGTGGAAGCCACCCTCGCGGCCGGGCAGGCCGTCGTCCCAGTGGTAGCGGTAGACGACCGGGCCGCTGCGCAGGTCGGCTTCGATCTTCAGGACGGTGGAGAGGAAGCGCGGGTCGTCGCCGGGCAGCAGACCGGAGAGGCCGATCCAGAGCGACGAGGCGTCCATGTCCTCGTCGCCGTACGCGACGCTGTACGCCTCGGCGTGCTCGTGCCAGCCGTTCTCCAGCACGTTGGCGCCGATCCGGTCGCGCAGCTCCACCCACTCCGGGCGGTCCTCGCCGCCGTGCTGGCGCATCACGTGCAGCGCCCGGTCGACGGTCAACCAGCACATCACCTTCGAGAAGATGTGGTGCCGGGGTGGCAGGCGCGCCTCCCAGATGCCGTGGTCCGGCTCGTGCCAGCGGCGGCGGACCGCCTCGACCATGTTCTCCAGCACCCGCCACTCCTCGGGGCGGACCGAGCCTCGGGCGTCCGCCGTGGCGGCGATCAGATCGGCGATCGGGCCGAAGACGTCCAGCTGGAGCTGGTGGTTGGCGAGGTTGCCGACGCGGACCGGCCGGGAACCGGCGTAGCCGGGCAGGGTGTCGATGACGGCCTCGGCGCCCAGTTCGTAGCCGTCCACCGTGTAGAGCGGGTGCAGCCGTTCGGGGTGCCCGCCGGTGCGTTCCACGCAGCCATCCACCCAGCGCAGCAGCGCCTCGGCCTCGGTGATCGAGCCCAGGTCGACCAGGGCCCGCGCGGTCATCGCGGCGTCCCGCAGCCAGCAGTAGCGGTAGTCCCAGTTGCGGACGCCACCCAGTTCCTCGGGGAGCGAGGTGGTCGCCGCGGCCAGGATCGAGCCGGTCGCCTCGTGGCAGAGGCCCCGTAACGTCAGCGCGCTGCGGGCGACCAGGTCCCGGGCGGTGGTGGGCAGCCGGAGCGAGGCCACCCACTCCTTCCAGGGCCGCTCGGCCGCGGCCTGCCGCTCGTGGATCGGCAGCCGGTGGTGTTCCAGGCTGTGCGTGCCGAAGCGCAGCTCCAGCACCACCTGCCCGCCGAGCGCGGCGAGGTCCACCACCGCCTTGGCGGTCTCGTACCCGCCGTCGTTGTTGACCTCCCACTGCACACCGGGGGAGTAGAGCGCGACCGGCTCGTTGGAGCCGAGCACCAGCAGACCGTCGTCGAGCGGCTGTAGCTGCACCGCGACCTGCGCGAACTCCGGCCGTGGCGCGAACTCCAGCCGGGCCCGGCCGGTGCCGGTGAGCAGCCGGATCAGCGTCGAGTCACCGGCGATGACCGCCGGCCCGTCCGGGGTGGCCCTGGGGTCGGGCTTGTCGAGCCAGTCGGTGACGGTGAGGCCCGACCAGCGGGTCTCCACGGTCATGGTGCCCGAGCGGTACCGCTGGCCCAGTGGGATGCCGTCGCGCTCCGGGGCGACGCTGAAGTGCCCGGCCGGGCTGCCGCCGACCAGGTCCGCGAAGATCGCCGCCGAGTCGGGCTTGGGGTGGCAGAGCCAGCTGACCTTGGCGTCGGGCGTGAGCAGCGCCACCGTCCGCCCGTTTGCCAGCATCGAGTGCCGCTCGATCGGCACCGCCCGCTCGCCGAACAGCCAGTGCCGGCGGGTCTCCAGGAGCAGGCCGAGCGCGCGGGCGGCCTCGATCGGCTCGGCCACCCGGTAACCGGCCTTGGTCTCGCCCGGGCCGATCTTGATGCCGAGGTCCGGGCCGGTCAGATTGCCGAAGGCGTTCTCGTCGGTGACGTCGTCGCCGATGAAGAGCACCGCGCTGGCCGAGAGCTGGGTCCGGAGCTGGTCGACCGCGGTGCCCTTGTGGGTGGCCACCACGGAGAGCTCGATGACCTCCTTGCCCTGCGTGACGGTCACATCGGGCCAGGTTGCCGGACCGTTGCGGACCGCCTCGATGGCCGCGGCGGCGATCTGGGAGTCCACCCCGCGGGTGTGCACGGCGACGCTGGCCGGCTTGCGTTCGAGCCGTACCCCCGGGTGGTCTGCGGCGATCTCCCGCAGCGCGTCCCGCAGCCGGGTGCGCACGGCGATCAGCTCGGGGGAGAGCCGCTCGACGAAGCCGATGTCGAACTCGGAGCCGTGGCTGCCGACCAGGTGGACCTCGCTGGGCAGCCGGGAGAGCGCGGCCAGGTCGCGCAGCGCGCGGCCGGAGACCACGGCGACCGTGGTCTGCGGCAGCGCGGCCAGGGCGCGCACCGCCGCCACCGACTCCGGCAGCGGTACGGCCTTGCTCGGGTCCTCGACGATCGGTGCGAGGGTGCCGTCGTAGTCGCAGGCGATCAGCAGCTGTGGTACCCGGGCGATCCGCCCGATGGCGGCCCGCAGCTCGGGATCCATGGTCCCCGCTGCGGGCGTGATGATGTCGGTGGTTGCGACGTTCACGCCGCCTCCATGTCGGGCACACCGAGTTCGGTGAGGAAGGACTTCGCCCAGTGCCCCACATCGTGGGTGCGCAAATGGCGTTGCATGGTCCGCATACGGCGACGAGCCTCCGGCTTCTCCACGTGCACGGCCCGTAGCAGCGCATCCTTGACTGCGTCGGGGTCGTGCGGGTTGCACAGGAACGCCTGACGCAGCTCGGTGGCTGCGCCGGCGAACTCACTGAGTACGAGCGCGCCCCCGTGGTCTGCCCTAGATGCGACGTACTCCTTGGCCACGAGGTTCATTCCGTCTCGAAGCGGGGTCACCATCATCACGTCGGCAGCGGCGTACATCGCAGCCAGTTCGGTGCGACTGTACGACTGGTGCAGATAATGCACCGCCGGCACCCCGACCCGGCCAAATTCGCCATTAATCCGACCAACTTCACGCTCGACCTTGACGCGAAGTGCCTGGTAGTGCTCTACCCGTTCGCGGCTGGGCGTGGCGACCTGCACCATAACGGCGTCGGGCACGGTCAGCTTTCCGTCAGCCAGCAACTCGCGGAACGCCTTGAGGCGCAACTCGATGCCCTTGGTGTAGTCGAGCCTGTCCACGCCGAGGATGATCGTGCTGGGGTTGCCCAGCTCCTCGCGGATCTCCTTGGCCCGCGCCTGGATCGCCGGGTCCGCGGCCAGCCGCTCCATCTCCTTGGTGTCGATCGAGATGGGGAAGGCGCCGGCCTTGACCTGGCGGCCGTCCACCTGGATCATCTGCCCCTCGTAGCGCAGGCCGAGCAGGTGCCGGGCCAGCCGGACGAAGTTCTGTGCGGCCAGCCGCTGCTGGAACCCGACCAGGTCGGCGCCGAGCAGGCCGCGCAGGATCTCGGTGCGGAACGGCATCTGCATGAACAGCTCGATCGGCGGGAACGGGATGTGCAGGAAGAAGCCGATCCGCAGGTCGGGGCGGAGTTCCCGGAGCATCGCCGGCACCAGCTGAAGCTGGTAGTCCTGGACCCACACCGTGGCGCCCTCGGCCGCGACCTCCGCCGCCGCCTCCGCGAAGCGGGCGTTGACCAGCCGGTACGCCTCGCGCCAGCGGCGCTTGTAGGCGGGTGTCTCGACGGCGTCGTGGTAGAGCGGCCAGATCGTCGCGTTGGACTGGCCCTCGTAGTAGCGCTCCAACTCCTCGGCGCTCAGGGGCACCGGATGCAGCCGGATGCCCTCCAGGTCGAAGGGTTCGGGAGCCGCGCCGGTGCCGCCGGCCCAGCCGACCCAGGTGCCGTGGTGCTCCGCCAGGACGGGATGCAGCGCGGTGACCAGCCCGCCGGGGCTGCGCCGCCACTGCCGTCCCGCTGGGGTGCTCACCTCGTCGACCGGCAGTCGGTTCGCCACTACGACAAAGGAGCTACGGACGGTCACGATTTGCCACCTCCGGGTGCTGACGGGTCCCACCGCGATGAGCGTACTGAGCGTAGCTGCGGCGTCTGTTCCCCCGTGCCGGAGTCACCTACCCGTCCCAGACTCGCCGAACCGCGAACGTGATCATGTTGACAGGTCGGCCGCCCGCCGGTGGCCCGGGGTGGGGTGGTTGCCGGCGCGTACGGGCGGGCGGGGCGATGTGGGGAATGCCCGGCGTACCTGTCAGGATTGAAGGTGGCGTGCGTGTGGTCGGCTCCCGGCCGACGGCGGCCGGTGGCCGCGGCCCGTGCCCCGCACCCGCAATTCGGCGATCGCAACCCGACGGAGGTAGCCCGCACCGTGGCCCAGTTCATCTACTCCCTCAAGCAGGCGCGCAAGGCACACGGCGACAAGGTCGTGCTCGACAACGTGACGCTGGACTTCCTGCCCGGGGCCAAGATCGGTGTGGTCGGTCCGAACGGCGCCGGTAAGTCCAGCCTTCTCAAGATCATGGCAGGCTGGGACCAACCGAGCAACGGCGAGGCCCGGCTCATGCCCGGCTTCACCGTGGGCATGCTGGCCCAGGAGCCGCCGCTCAACGACAGCAAGACCGTCCTCGGCAACGTCGAGGAGGCGGTCGCGGGGACCAAGGCCAAGCTGGAGCGGTTCAACTCGATCGCCGAGCAGATGGCCACCGACTACTCCGACGAGCTGATGGAGGAGATGGGCAAGCTCCAGGAGGAGCTGGACCACCTCGACGCGTGGGACATCGACTCCAAGCTCGAACTGGCCATGGACGCGCTGCGCTGCCCCCCGCCGGATGCCGAGGTCACCCAGCTCTCCGGCGGTGAGCGCCGTCGGGTGGCGCTCTGCAAGCTGCTGCTGGAGGCGCCCGACCTGCTGCTGCTCGACGAGCCCACCAACCACCTGGACGCGGAGAGCGTGCAGTGGCTGGAGCAGCACCTGGCCAAGTACGCGGGCACCGTCATCGCCATCACCCACGACCGGTACTTCCTGGACAACGTGGCCAACTGGATCCTGGAGCTGGACCGCGGCCGCACCTTCCCGTACGAGGGCAACTACTCCACCTATCTGGAGAAGAAGGCCGCGCGGCTGGCCGTGGAGGGCCGCCGGGACGCCAAGATGAAGAAGCGGCTCTCCGAGGAGCTGGAGTGGGTCCGCTCCAACGCCAAGGCCCGGCAGACCAAGTCCAAGGCCCGCCTGGACCGGTACGACGAGATGGCCGCCGAGGCGGAGAAGACCCGCAAGCTGGACTTCGAGGAGATCCAGATCCCGCCGGGCCCGCGCCTGGGCAACACGGTCATCGAGGCGCAGAACCTGACCAAGGGCTTCGGCGACCGGCTGCTGATCGACGGCCTCGGCTTCTCGCTGCCCCGCAACGGCATCGTCGGCATCATCGGCCCGAACGGCGTCGGCAAGACCACGCTCTTCAAGACCATCGTCGGGCTGGAGGAGCCGACCGCCGGCCAGGTCCGGGTCGGCGACACGGTCTCCCTGTCGTACGTCGACCAGAACCGCCAGGGGCTGGATGGTGACAAGACCGTCTGGGAGGTCGTCTCGGACGGTCTCGACTACCTCATGGTCGGCAAGGTCGAGATGCCGTCCCGGGCGTACATCGCGGCGTTCGGGTTCAAGGGGCCGGATCAGCAGAAGCCGACCAAGGTGCTCTCCGGCGGCGAGCGCAACCGGCTCAACCTGGCCCTGACCCTCAAGATCGGCGGGAACGTGATCCTGCTCGACGAGCCCACCAACGACCTGGACGTGGAGACCCTGTCCAGCCTGGAGAACGCGCTGCTGGAGTTCCCCGGCTGCGCCGTGGTGATCTCCCACGACCGGATGTTCCTGGACCGGGTCGCCACGCACATCCTGGCCTGGGAGGGCGACGACGAGGACCCGGCCAAGTGGTTCTGGTTCGAGGGCAACTTCGAGGCGTACGAGAAGAACAAGATCGACCGGCTCGGCGCCGAGGCGGCCCGTCCGCACCGGGTGACGTACCGCAAGCTGACCCGCGACTGATCGGGGTCGATCTCCTTGGCTGACCGGTTCGTCTACCAGTGCACCCTGCGGTGGTCCGACCAGGACGCGTACGGCCACGTCAACAACGCCCGCTTCCTCACCCTCTACGAGGAGGCCCGGGTCGCGTTGATGTTCACCGGCGCCCGGGCCCAGGGGGTCGACTCGTTCGCCGACGGCGTGGTGATCCGTCGGCACGAGATCGACTACCTGCGCCCGGTCGACTACGCCCTCAGCCGGGCCACTGCGGAGGCGGCCCCCACCGTGCGGATCGAGCTGTGGGTGGAGCAGATCCGGGCCGCCTCCTTCACCATCGGCTACGAGATGTACGACGACGACCTGCTGGTCAGCCGGGCGCGTTCGGTGCTGGTCCCGTTCGACCTGACCCGGCAGCTGCCCCGGCGGCTCAGCGACGCCGAGCGCCGGTTCCTGCTCGGCTACGCGCCGAACGGCGGTCCGGCGTGAGCGGCCCCGGCGTCCCGGGCGCCGCCGGTGGGCCGCAGGCTGCCGGCGGCCCGGCGCGGGCCGAGGGCGCGGGACACGGGATCGAGGGCGTCGACGACGCCGGGGCCTTCCTGGCCCGGCTGGTCCGGTTGGAGCGCGCCGCGCTGGTCCGGCTGCGTCCGGCCGGCACGCCGGCCCGTACGGCCCTCTGGGCCCGGCTGCCGTGGGGGTGCTGGCGGTGCGCACGGTGGCCGGCGCGGGCGCCGGGGACGTCACGGTGGCCGCCGGAGAGCTGCTCGCCGCGTTGGCGGGCGGCCGTGCCGGGCTGCCCGCCCGGCACGACGCGCAGTGGCGCTGGGCGCTGCCGCCCGCCGCCACCCGGCCGGTGGAGACGTTGCCGGGCGGCGAGCTGCGCCGGCTCGCCGAGGCGGCGGCGGGGACCCTGCGGGAGGCCGCCGCGCACGGGGTGGCCGGCCGGGCGGTCGGCCAGCGGGCGCTGCGGGACGCCCTGCTGGACCACGTGGCGGTGGTGGTGACCCCGGACGACGAGCCTGGCCGTCCGGTGGAGGTGACCCAGCGGGTGGTGCAGGGTCTGGTCCGGATGGGCTTCCTGGGCCCGCTCGACGGATCGCCGGGGCCGGACGGGGTGCAGGTTCGTCGCGCTGGCCGATGGGTCGGCCTGGTAGGACCGTACGGAGCCGTCTGGTCGCAGAAGGCCACGGATCTTGTCGTACGGCCCTCAGCGGCTCATGCGAACGGATGACCACCTATCATCCTTCTGGGTTTGGGCTAGCGTTGGGGGGATGCTTCGTACCGGCTGTCCGGGTACCGTCCATCCTCGGATCCAACCCACCGTAGGCGACTGGATCCGCTGGGGAGTGAGGTGCGCGAGCGATGCCGTGGTGGTCATGGCGCCCCGGTCCCGCCAGTGGCGGCGACCCGGAAACTCGAAGCAGGATCACGGTGGAGGGTGCCGTCCGGGTCGGACTGCCGACGCCCCGCCAGCCCGAGGAGGACTGCCCGGGCGGGGAGCATCCGTTGATCGCCGACATGTCGGCCACGGTCGAGCCGGTCACCCTGCGCCGGATCTGTGACGCGCTCGACCTGCTCGACGTCCGCTATCTCGCCGACGGGGACGGCAACCTGCTGGCCATGTGGGAGCGGCACGCCGTGCTGGTCACCCTGGAGGGCCCCGAAGACGAGATCCTCGTGCTCCGGGCCCGGCCACACGCGACCGTGCCGCCGGACTGGGCGGACCGGGCCTACCGGGTGGTCAACGAGTGGAACCACACCCGGCGCTTCTGCAAGGCGTACGTGGGTGACGCCACCGAGCGGGGCCAGTTGCCGATCTACGCCGAGTTGCAGGTGCCGCTCGCCGCGGGCACCCACGACGCGCTCTTGGTCGAACTGCTCGACTGCGGAGCGGCCGTGTCGACCAGCTTCGTCGACTGGCTGCACGACGAGGGCGCCCTGCTCTGACCACGACCGCCCGGTCCGCCCGACGACCGGACCGGGCGCGTCAGGCCGGGTCCTCCATCGCGTTGACCATAAAGTACGCCGCCCGCTCCAGGTAGTCCCAGAGCTCGGTGGCGATCGCCGGCGGCAGGTCGAGGGTGTCGACCGCCCGTCGCATGTGCCGCAACCAGGCGTCGCGTTCGGCGGCACCGATCCGGAACGGCGCGTGCCGCATCCGCAACCGGGGATGCCCACGCTGGGCGGAGTACGTGTTCGGGCCACCCCAGTACTGGATGAGGAAGAGCCGCATCCGCTCGGCGGCCGGCCCCAGATCGTCCTCCGGGTACATCGGGCGCAGCAGCGGGTCGGTGGCGATGCCGGCGTAGAACTCGTCGACCAGCTTGCGGAACGTGGGCTCGCCGCCGACGGCGTCGTAGAGCGTGACCGCCTCGCCGCGGCGTTGGGACTCACCTGCGGGATTCACCGTTCCATCCTGCCAGGCGCCGGCCGGCGGCGGTCGGGTCGGGCGGCGGTGGTTCAGGTCACCGCGTGCCGCGGCCGGCCCGGCCCGACATGCCCCGATCCGGGCTCCTCGGGGGGTTCCGGCTGCGCTTTGTCGGCGGAGGCGTGCCGCGCCGAGTCGATGGCGGCCGTCACGGTCCGCTGGTCGGGCCAGCGCAGCGCCACCAGCGACATCAGCAGCACGCCGGCCGCGCTCCAGACCCCCACCACGACCGGGATCGGGAACCGCTCGGCGAGCAGCCCGGTCACCAGCACCGCCAGGCCCTGGATGACCTGTACGCCGGTGGCCATCACGCCGAAGGCCCGGGCCCGGAAGCCGTCCGGAAGGGCCTGCACGAAGAGGCCGTTGGCCACCGGCAGGATGCCCGCGACCGCGAACCCGCAGGCGGCGACGAGCAGCGCGACCACGGCCGGCGGTGGGTCGAACAGCGCGGGCACCAGGATCAGCGGGGCGAAGACGGCCAACGGCCGGAGCAGGAGCAGCCGGCGGGCCGGCGCGACGGCCCGCCCGACCAGCAGCCCGCCGAGGATGAACCCGACCGGGCCGGCCGCCATGATCATGGCCTGCGCCATCCCGGCGTGCATGCTGGCGTCGGCGCGTTCGTTCGCCCAGGCGGCGGCGAGCCCCTCGGGCACGATGGAGAAGAGCAGGGAACTGAACACCAGCACGGCGATCGCCCGCAGCACCGGCGTGCCGAAGACCATCTGGAACCCGGCGGCGGTCTCCCGGAGCAGGTGGCTGCGATGCTGGCTGGTCATCGCCGGCGGCCGGTCCTGGACGCCGAACCGGACGAGCGCGGCCGACAGGGCGAAGGTGCTCGCGTTCATCAGCAGCGCCGCGGTGGGATTGACCGTCGCCACGGCGGCGCCGACCAGGTAGCCGACGACCTGGGCCGCCTGTCCCACGCTGACGTTGAGCGAGAGCCCGAGGACGAGCCGATCGCCGGGCAGGATCAGCGGCATCAGCGCGGAGCGGGCCGCCTGGCTCGGTGGGTTGGCCAGGGTGGTGGCGAACAGCAGCACCAGGATCACCGGCACCGGCATGTCCCGGACGGCGATGAGCAGCATCAACGCCATCCGGACGAGGTCGCACACCACCATGACCTGCCGGTAGCGGTGCCGCTCGGCGATGGTGGCCAGCAGCGGCCCGCCGATCAGCCAGGGCAGATAGCTGACCGCGAAGGCGGCGGCCGACAGCGCGACCGAATCGGTGGCCCGGTAGACGAGGAGGGTGACCGCTGCCCTGGCGACGTAGTCGCCGGTCCAGGTGAGCGCGCTCGCCGCGAAGATGGCGCGGTACTCACGCTGGGCGAAAACCTCACGGAAGGTGGCCGGGCCTTCCGGAGAAGGTCGCTCGTCGGACACCATCGCCTCCATCGTCCCGGTGGCAGGCCACTCGTGATGGCCGCCCCGGAACCATCGTCAGATCTACGGATCAGCGAGGACGTGACCACGCTTGGAAGCGCGTGCACCGGATTCTGCCCGATCGTCTGACAACTGGCTAGGGCGAACGGTTGGAAGGTCGCATCTCCGACTGAACGAACGGACGATACCCGAGGGGCCGCTCGGCCGCGACCCCCGCCGGTCGGCTCAGGTAGCTCCACCCTGACCGGTGTCGGTCTCCGTATGAGTAGGTAGGCCCGGGTAGCCGCGGCCGGCCGCGATCCTGGCGGCGATGCCCGAGTTCTCCAGCGCCTCAGCGAGCCGGCGGCGCAGCTCCCGCCCCACCGCGAACTGCCCGTTGGCGGTGGTCTTGACCACCGTGCGGATCACCGTGCCCTCGACCGTTATCTGTTCGACGCCGAGCACCTCCGGCGCCTCCACGATCGACGGCGCCAGTTCCGGATCCACGGCGACCGAGGCGGCGGCGGTACGCAGCACCGCGGTGGCCTCCTCGGTGCCGGCGAAGCCGATCGGCAGGTCGACCACCACCAGGGCCCAGCCCTGGCTCTTGTTGCCCACCCGGACGATCTCGCCGTTACGGATGTACCAGAGCACACCCCGCCCGTCACGGACGGTGGTGACCCGCAGTCCGACCGCCTCGACCACGCCGCTCGCCTCGCCGAGGTCGACGTTGTCGCCGACCCCGTACTGGTCCTCGATCAGCATGAACAGGCCCGCGATCAGATCCTTGACCAGGCTCTGCGCGCCGAAGCCGAGGGCCACGCCGGCGATGCCCGCGCTGGCCAGCAACGGCGCCAGGTCGAAGCTGAACTCCTTGAGCACCATCAGCAGGGCGATGCCGAAGATGAAGGCCGTGGCCAGGCTGCGCAGCACCGAGCCGATCGCCTCGGCGCGTTGCCGGCGGCGCTCCGGAACGAACTCGCCGGGCGCCGTGGCGGCGGTCGGGATCCGCTCGCGCAGCGGGCGGAGCATGGTGGGCACCCCGGCGTCGGTGGTGGTCCGCACCAGCCGGCGGATCGTCCGGTGCACCAGCCACCGGGCGGCCACCGCCAGCAGCACGATCACGAGAATTCGCAGCGGCTTGACCAGGATCCAGTAGCTGCCCTCGGCGAACCACACCGAGCCGGTGAGATCGAACACCGGCTTGCACAGGCCCAGGCTCTCGTCCAGGCACTCCGGGCTGGGCGTTTCGGTCGTCTCCACCGGCGCGGGGGTGGGCGCGGCGGGGAGGCTGCTGAGGATGCTGACGGTCACCCTGTGTTCGTACCGCAACCGCCCGGCGGGCCCACCGCCGACCCTCCGGACCGTGACGCCGGACCCGCTTCTGCCGTCGCCGGGGGCGGAGGCCGCCGTCGCCTACCCGGGATTAGTACGTGCATTCCCGGGCGCGATCAGGGACGATTGGCGCAACGGACGTCGGTGATCCGGCCGGCGTCGGCGTGGTGCCCGGTCGTGTCCGGCACCGGTCGGCGTGGCGAGTTGAAAGCCGCTTGACCGGGAGGGTGACGCGATGCCTGACATACGACCCACGGTGGGCTCCGGCGCGCTGGTCCTCAACGCCACCTACGAGCCGCTGTGTGTCGTGTCGGTACGTCGTGCCGCGATTCTGGTGCTATCCGCCAAGGCGGTCTGCGTCGCCGACGGCGAGGGCATCCTGCACAGCGCCCGCAACGCGCTGCCGGTGCCCTCGGTCGTCCGGCTCACCCGGTTCGTCCGGGTGCCGTACCGCACCCACGTCGGCCTCTCCCGCCGCGCGATCTTCGCTCGGGACGGTTGGCGCTGCGCGTACTGCCGGGGACCGGCCGAGACGATCGACCATGTCTTCCCGCGCAGCCGGGGCGGCCGGCACGCCTGGGAGAACGTCGTGGCCGCCTGCGCCCGGTGCAACCACACGAAGGGCGACAAGACGCCGGCCGAGCTCGGGTGGCGGCTGCACGCGCCGCCCGCCGCGCCGAAGGGGATGGCCTGGCGGGTGCTCGGCCACCGGGCACCCGACCCGCGCTGGGCGGACTGGCTCGACCTCCGCGAGCCCGAAGCCGCCTGACCACCCCCGGGAACCCCACCCAGCCACCATTCAGCGCGCCTGCACGAGAGAGGCGAAGACCACCACGTTGTCCGCGTAACCGGTCTCCCCGCCGACCCAGCGTCCGCCGCAGGTGATCAACCGCAACTCGGGCCGACTGAAATCGCCGAAGACCTCGTCCGCCGGCAGTTCCTGCTTGTCGTACCGGCTCACCCGGTTGACCTCGAAGACCGCCACCGAGCCGTCCGACCGGGCGATCTCGACCCGGTCGCCGGGGCGGAGTTCCCGCAGCTTCTGGAAGACCGCCGGGCCGGTCGAGGTGTCGACGTGCCCGACGATGACGGCCGGGCCGTACTGGCCGGGGGTCGGGCCCTGGTCGTACCACCCGGCCTCCTGGGCCCGCTCGGCCGGCGGCGCGGCGATGCTGCCGTCCTGGGCGAGACCCACGTTGTGTACCGGCGCGTCCAGATCGATCTTGTTGATCTCGATGCCGACCGGCTGGCTCGCCGGCAGCAGCGGAAACTTCTTCGGCGGCGGCGCCAGCCCGGCGACGAACCGGTCGGGCAGGAGACTCACCCCGGTCATCCGCTCGACGCCGAGCATCGTGACGATCAGCAGCATCAGCGTGCCGATCACCAGCACCGGCAGGCCCGGACCGGAACTGACCCGTCGACGGGTCCCGACCGACCCGGCCTGGCGCTGCTTCGGCGGCAGTGGCGTGGCCGACGGGTCGGGCGTGGCCACGCTGGCGGAACCCATCTGGGCGGCGGTCCGGCCGAACCGGCCCACGGCTCCGGCCACCACCCGGCGCCAGGCACGGGGTGCTCGGCGGGTGGCGGGCCGGGCCGGGCGCGGGCCCGGTTCCGGCGCGGGGACGCGGGAGCCGGTCATGGCGACGGCGGGTCAGGAACCGCCGGCCCGGCGTCTGCTGCTGACCAGTCCGAACACCACCGCCGCGGCCACCGTCGCCGCGCCGCCGAGCAGCAGGACCGAGCCGGTGCTCCGGCCCGCGGTGCCGCCGCCACCGGTCGCCGGGCCCTTGGTGGGCTGTTCCATGTTCAGCACGGTCAGGGTGGTGCTGGCCGTCTGGCCGTTGTTGCAGCGCAGGTGGACCGGATAGTCCCCGGCGGGCTTGTTGCCCGGAACCGTGGCCTCCCCGGTGAGGAAGCCGTTGTCCGGCCGGAGGGAGACCCGGGGGAACGCGTCCGAGGTCACTTCGGCCTGCCGGTTGTTGGCGTTGTCGCAGCTGGCCCGGAGGTGCACCCGGGAACCGGCCTGCACGCTGTTCGGCGTCACCTCGACGAAGGTGTTGTCACCGGCCCGCGCGGGTGCCGAGCCGACCAGGACGAACGCCCCGATCAGCGCGAACGCCCCGAACAGTCGGACGATGGTCGACGGGACGTGACGCACGCCTCCGTACGGTCGCAGACCCCGCATGATCCTCCCTCCCGGCACCGGCGCACCGGCCCTGCTGGGGCGACCCGCGGTGCTTTCCCCCTGCCCGGGCGGCTAACCCGCAGGGCGGCGACCGGCCAGCGGGGCGGCTAGACCGCGCCGGGGCGACCGGCCAGCGGGGTGATGGGCTGCCAGTCGAGGGGGGTGGAGAGCACCATCGTGCTCGACGGCTGCCCGTACGGGGCGAGCCGGTCGATCACCGCCTCGAAGGCGCCGATGGAGCCGGCTGCGACCTTCAGCACGCTGCACGCGTCGCCGGTGATCCGGTGGATCTCCAGGATCTCCGGCCAGCCGGAGACCGCCGGGTCGTGCAGGATGCACCGGACGCCGTAGCAGGACATCCGGATCAGCGCGACCACCGTGCGGCCGGCGCGGGCCAGGTCGACGTGGGCGTGATAGCCGGTGATCACCCCGGTCTCCTCCAGCCGGCGCACCCGCTCGGCCACCGCCGGTGGGGAGAGGTGCACCCGCCGGGACAGCTCGCTGAAGGACAACCGCGCGTCGGCCTGCAACTCGCGGAGCAGGGCCCAGTCCATCTCGTCCACGCTCAGACCTTACGTGCGGCAAGCCAACCCCGGCCAGTGCCTTCCGTTCGGTAGGTCGATCAGCGTAACCGCCGTTGAACAGGCATTCCGTCCGGCGATCCCACCGCGAGATCATGACTGGACCGACGCCGGGAAGGAGCGGACGCATGGAGCAGACCGAACTGCGGCCGGGGAGCCGGGCGGCGGTGCGCCCGGTGACCGGGCGGCAGCGTGCGGCCCGGGCCGCCCGGAACGGCGGCGAGCCGACCCTGGAGTTCGCCGAGCGGGTGCCCTACGACGCGTACGTGCAGGCCAGCACGCTGCACCGGCTGCAACAGCCGTTGAGCAGCGACCCGGGCGAGATGTCCTTCCTGATGGTCAGCCAGATCATGGAGCTGTACTTCGGGTTGACCTGCCACGAACTGCGGGACGCCTGCCGGCTGCTGCGCGCCGACCGGGTGTGGGAGGCGCTGGCCCCGCTGCGTCGGGCCACCCTGCACCTGGAGGGGCTGAACGCCGCCTGGCGCGGCCTGCGCTGGATGACCCCGGCCGACTTCAACCGCTTCCGCAACCTGCTCGGCGAGGGCTCCGGCTTCCAGTCGGCCATGTACCGGCACCTGGAGTTCCTGCTCGGGCTCCGCGACCCGGCGTTGATCCGCCCGTTCCGCCGGCAGCCCGAGGTGCACGCCGAGCTGACCGCCGCCCTGGCCACGCCGAGCGTCTGGGACGAGGTGGTCGCCCTGCTCGCCCGGCACGGTCACGACCTCCCCGCCGAGCTGCTGGAGCGGGACGTGACGATCGAACACGAGTCGCAGGACGCGGTCGAGGCGGCCTGGGTGCGGATCTACGCCGACACCGGCCCGGACAATCACCTTCGGCTGCTCGGCGAGGCGCTGACCGAGGTGGCCGAGCAGTTCGGCGACTGGCGGCACCACCACATCAAGGCGGTACAGCGCACCATGGGGGCAAAGGTTGGCAGCGGCGGCTCCGCCGGGCTGGCCTGGTTGCAACGCAGCATGGCCCGGGTGGTCTTCCCGGAGCTGTGGTCGGCCCGTACCGCGATGTGAGGCGACGACGATGAGGACCTACGAGGAGGCGGCACCGCACGCCGACGAGGCCGACGCGGTCCGGCTGGACGCCGCCGACCCGGGACACCGGCACCTGTTCCACGTGCCGCCGGCCGAGGGGGGCCGCTACCCCGAGACGGCGTATCTGGCCGGCAACTCGCTCGGCCTGCAACCGAAGGCCACCCGCACCGAGTTGCTGGCCGACCTGGACGCCTGGAGCCGGCTCGGTGTCGAGGGGCACCTGGACGCGGAGCGCCCCTGGCTGCCGTACCACGAGTTGTTGACCGCGCCGGCCGCGCGACTGGTCGGCGCCCGGCCCACCGAGACCGTGGTGATGAACTCGCTGACGGTCAACCTGCACCTGCTGATGGTCAGCTTCTACCGGCCCGCCGGGGAGCGGACCCGGATCGTCATCGAGGACACCGCCTTCCCGTCGGACAGCTACGCGGTGCGCAGCCAGGCCCGGTTCCACGGCCTCGACCCGGACACCACCGTGGTCCGGCTCACGCCGCGTCCGGGTGAGGAGCACCTGCGGACCGAGGACGTCACCGCGTTCCTGGCGGCCGAGGGGCACACCGTCGCGCTGGTCCTGCTCGGCGGAGTCAACTACCTCACCGGCGAGCTGATGGACATTCCGGCGATCACCGCCGCCGGCCGGGCGGCCGGGGCGGTCGTCGGCTGGGACCTGGCACACGCGGCGGGCAACGTGCCGCTGTCGCTGCACGACTGGGACGTCGACTTCGCCGCCTGGTGCTCGTACAAGTACCTCAACTCCGGCCCGGGGGCGCTCGCCGGGGTCTTCGTGCACGAGCGGCACCACGGCGACCCGTCGCTGCCCCGGTTCGAGGGCTGGTGGAGCACGGCGGCGGCCACCCGGTTCGAGATGACCCCGGTGAGCCGGCCGCCGGGCACCGTCGAGGCGTGGCAGGTCTCCAACCCGCCGATCTTCGCGATGGGTCCGGTCCGTACCTCGCTGGAGCTGTTCGACTCGATCGGCATGCCCGCGTTGCGCGCGCGCAGCCTGCGGCTCACCGGCTACCTGGCGCGGCTGCTCGACGGGGTGACCGTCGACCGGCCGCTGACCGTGGTCACCCCCCGTGACCCGAGCCGGCGCGGCTGCCAGCTCTCGGTACGCCTCGGCGAGGGCAGCGCCAACGAGCTGACCAAGCGGCTGCGCCACGAGCACGGCGTGATCGCCGACGCCCGGGAGCCGGACGTCGTTCGGTTCGCCCCGGTGCCGCTCTACTCGACGTACCACGACTGTTGGCGGGTCGCCGACGCGCTCGCCGCGACGGTCCAGGAGGTGCGCCGGTGACGGGGGAACGCGACGAGATCGCGGTGGTGGGGGCCGGGCTGGCCGGCTGCCTGCTGGCCTGCTTCCTGGCCCGGCGCGGCTACCCGGTGGCGCTCTACGAGCGGCGGCCGGATCCGCGTACCGGGACGGTCGAGCGGGGCCGCTCGATCAACCTGGCGCTCTCCGAGCGCGGGCTGGACGCGCTGCGCCGGATCGGGCTCGCCGAGCAGGTGATGACCGACGCGCTGCCGATGCGCGGCCGGATGGTGCACCCGGTGGCGGGCGAGCCGGGGTTCCAGTCGTACAGCGTCTCCGGCGACCGGGCGATCAATTCGATCAGCCGGGGCGCGCTGAACAACGCGCTGCTGGAGGCCGCCGCCAAGCTGCCCGGGGTGCGGATCGCCTTCGACCACCGGATGGTCGGGCTCGACCCGGCGACCGGGCAGATGACCTTCGACACCCCGCAGGGCCCGGTCACCGCGGGTGCCCGGGTCGTGCTCGGCACCGATGGCGCCGGCTCGGCGGTACGCGGGCAGCTGCTCGAACACGGCCTGCTCACCGAGAGCGTCGACTTCCTCGACTACGGCTACAAGGAACTCACCATCCCGCCGCTCGGCGGAGACTTCGCGCTCGACCCGGGCGCGCTGCACATCTGGCCGCGCGGCACCTCGATGATGATCGCCCTGCCGAACCCGGACCGCTCCTTCACCTGCACCCTGTTCTGGCCCACCCACGGCACCGCCAGCTTCGCCTCGCTGGGCAGCCGGGCGGCCATCGGACGGCACTTCGCGCAGCACTACCCGGACCTGGTGCCGCTCGCCCCCGACCTGGTGGACGACTACCAGCACAACCCGGTCGGCCTGCTCGGCACCGTGCGGTGCGACCCGTGGCAGGTCGACGGGCGGGTCGGCCTGCTCGGCGACGCGGCGCACGCCATCGTGCCGTTCTACGGCCAGGGGGCCAACTGCGCCTTCGAGGACGTGGTGGAGCTGGACCGCTGCCTCTCCGAGTGCGCCGACGACTGGTCGGCGGCGCTGCCGCTGTTCCAGCACCGCCGGCAGGCCAACGCCGAGGCGATCGCCCGGATGGCGCTGGCCAACTTCGTGGAGATGCGCGACAAGGTCGCCTCGCCGGTCTTCCGGACCCGCAAGAAGATCGAGCACGCCCTGGAGCGGGCGCTGCCCGGCCGCTACGTCTCCCAGTACGAGATGGTCTCCTTCTCCACCGTCCCCTACGCCGAGGTGCGTCGCCGGGCCCGCCGGCAGTACCAGGTGCTCGGCGCGGTGGCGGCCGGCGCGGTGGCGGCGCTGGCCGGCGCGGCGGTGGCGCTCGGGCGCGGGAGGCGCGGATGACCCGCTGGGATCCCCGGCTGATGGCCGGGCACGCGCCGGACGGCCCCGGCCTGCTGCGCAACTTCGTCGGCGGGCAGTTCCTCGACGCCGGCACCCGGTTCACCAAGCGCAGCCCGGTCACCGGCGAGCCGGTCTTCGAGGTGGTCGAGGCGTCGTCGTCGGTGGTGGACGACGCGGTGACCGCGGCCCGGGCGGCGCTGCGCGGGCCGTGGGGCCGGATGGCGGAGCGGGAGCGCGCCGAGGTGCTGCGCCGGGTCGCCGACGAGCTGGAACGCCGCTTCGACGACCTGGTCGCCGCCGAGGTCGCGGACACCGGCAAGGCCATCTCGCAGGCCCGCACCCTGGACATCCCGCGCGGCGCGGCAAACTTCCGGGCCTTCGCCGAGATCGTGGCGACCGCGCCCACCGAGTCGTTCACCACGGTCACCCCGACCGGCGGCCGGGCGCTCAACTACGCGGTACGCAAGCCGGTCGGGGTGGTCGCGGTGATCGTGCCGTGGAACCTGCCGCTGCTCCTGCTCACCTGGAAGGTCGCCCCGGCACTGGCCTGCGGCAACGCGGTGGTGGTCAAGCCCAGCGAGGAGACGCCCGCCTCGGCCACGCTGCTCGCCGAGGTGATGGCCGCCGCCGGGGTGCCGGACGGCGTGTTCAACCTGGTGCACGGCTTCGGCCCCGGCTCGGCCGGCGAGTTCCTCACCCGGCACCCGGGCGTCGACGCGATCACCTTCACCGGCGAGTCGGCCACCGGCAGCGCCATCATGCGGGCCGCGGCCGACGGGGTGAAGGCGGTCAGCTTCGAGCTGGGCGGCAAGAACGCCGGCCTGGTCTTCGCCGACGCCGACCTGGACGCGGCGGTCGCCGGCTCGGTGCGCTCCAGCTTCACCAACGGCGGCCAGGTCTGCCTCTGCACCGAGCGGATCTACGTGCAGCGGCCGGTCTTCGAGGAGTTCACCGCCCGGCTGGCCGAGCGTGCCGGCGAGTTGGCGTACGGCTGGCCGGCGGACGAGGCGACGGCGAACATGCCGCTGATCTCGCACGCCCACCGGGACAAGGTGCTCGGCCACTACGACCTGGCCCGGACGGAGGGCGCGCAGGTGCTCGCCGGCGGCGGGACGCCCCGCTTCGGCGACGCCCGCGACGGCGGCGCGTACGTGCAGCCGACCGTGCTGACCGGGCTCGGCCCGGACGCCCGGACCAACACCGAGGAGATCTTCGGCCCGGTGGTGCACGTGGCCCCGTTCGACACCGAGGAGGAGGCGTACGCGCTGGCCAACGGCACCGACTACGGCCTGGCGGCGACGGTCTGGACCCGGGACGTGGGCCGGGCGCACCGGGCCGGCGCGCGACTGGACGCCGGCATCGTCTGGGTCAACACCTGGTTCCTGCGCGACCTGCGCACCCCCTTCGGCGGGGTGAAGTCCTCCGGCATCGGCCGCGAGGGCGGCGTGCACTCGCTCGACTTCTATTCCGAACTCACCAACGTCTGCGTGGACCTCTCATGACTGATATCGAGTCGGCGGCCGGGGAGCTGGCCGAGGCCCGGCGCAGCGGCAAGCCCTGCCCGCCGCTGCGCGGGCGGCTGATCCCCGAGGGGGACGTCGGGTCCGCGTACCGGGTGCAGCAGCTCCAGGTGCGCGAGTGGCTGGCGTCGGGGCAGCGTCGGGTGGGCGCGAAGATCGGGCTCACCTCCCGGGCGGTCCAGGAGACCTTCGGGGTCTACGAGCCGGACTTCGGTGTGCTCACCGACACCATGGCGGTGCCCGACGGCGCCGAGATCGCCGTGGACCGGCTGCTCCAGCCCCGGGTCGAGGCGGAGATCGCCTTCGTGCTCGGCGCCGACCTGCCCGACGAGCGAGTCACCACCGTCGACCTGCTGCGCGCCGTCGACCACCTGCTACCGGCCATCGAGGTCGTCGACTCCCGCGTCGCCGGCTGGGACATCTCCATCGTGGACACGGTGGCGGACAACGCCTCCAGCGGACTCTTCGTGCTCGGCACCGCGCCGCGCCGGCCGGCCGACGTGGACCTACGGCTGGCCGGAATGGTGCTGGAGCACGCCGGGGAGCCGGTGTCGGTCGGCGCCGGCGCGGCCTGCCTCGGCAACCCGCTGCACGCGCTGGCCTGGCTGGCCGGCACGATGGCCCGCGCCGGTGACCCGCTGCGCGCCGGTGACGTGGTGCTCTCCGGCGCGCTCGGCCCGATGGTGGCGGTCACGCCGGGCGCGGCGTACGAGGCCCGGATCTCCGGCGTCGGCTCGGTGCGGACCTGCTTCTCGAAGGAGACCTCCTGATGACCACGGGTGTGGCGGTGATCGGGTCGGGCAACATCGGCGCCGACCTGATGATCAAGGTGCTCCGGCTGTCGGACTCACTGCGGATGGTGGCGATGGCCGGCATCGACCCGGCCTCCGACGGCCTCGCCCGCGCCGCGCGGCTGGGGGTGGCCACCACCGCCAAGGGCGTGGACGGCCTGGTCGCGCTCCCCGAGTTCGCCGACGTCGAGCTGGTCTTCGACGCCACCTCGGCCGGCGCGCACCGGCACCACGACGCGGTGCTGCGCGCCCACGGGCGGACCGTGGTGGACCTGACCCCGGCCGCGATCGGCCCGTACGTGGTGCCGCCGGTCAACCTGGACGAGCACCTGGCCGAGCCGAACCTCAACATGGTCACCTGTGGCGGGCAGGCGACCGTGCCGATCGTCGCCGCGGTACGCCGGGTCACCCCGGTGGCGTACGGCGAGATCGTCGCCTCGATCGCCTCGCGTTCGGCCGGACCGGGCACCCGGGCCAACATCGACGAGTTCACCGAGACCACGGCCCGGGCGATCGAGGTGGTCGGCGGCGCCGGCCGGGGCAAGGCGATCATCGTGCTCAACCCGGCCGAGCCGCCACTGCTGATGCGGGACACCGTCTACTGCCTCTGCCCGGACGCCGACGCCGACCGGGCCGCCATCGCCGACTCGGTCGCCGCGATGGTCGCCGCCGTGCAGGAGTACGTCCCGGGCTACCGGCTCAAGCAGGACGTGCAGTTCGACCGGATGGACAGCTTCGTGCCGTCGCTCGGGCGGCACCTCACCGGCCTCCAGGTCTCGGTCTTCCTGGAGGTCTCCGGCGCCGGGCACTACCTGCCCGGGTACGCCGGGAACCTGGACATCATGACCTCGGCCGCGCTGCGCACGGCGGAGCGGCTGGTCGCCCTGCGCGCAAAGGGGTTGCCCGCATGAGCGAGCTGTACATCCAGGACGTGACGTTGCGCGACGGCATGCACGCCATCGCCCACCGGTACACGGTGGACCAGGTCCGCACCATCGCCGCCGCGCTGGACGCCGCGGGGGTGGCCGCGATCGAGGTGGCGCACGGCGACGGCCTGGCCGGCTCCAGCGTCAACTACGGCCACGGCGCGGCGAGCGACGCCGAATGGATCTCGGCGGCGGCCGAGGTGATGACGAACGCGAAGCTGACCACCCTGCTGCTGCCGGGCATCGGCACCATCGCCGACCTGAGGGCGGCCAGGGCGCTCGGGGTGACCAGCGTCCGGATCGCCACCCACTGCACCGAGGCGGACATCTCCGCCCAGCACATCTCCTGGGCCCGGGAGAACGGCATGGACGTGGCCGGCTTCCTGATGATGTCGCACATGAACGACCCGGCCGGGCTGGCCGCCCAGGCCAAGCTGATGGAGTCGTACGGGGCGCACTGCGTCTACGTCACCGACTCCGGCGGCCGGCTGCTGATGTCCGACGTGGCGCAGCGGGTCGACGCGTACCGGCAGGTGCTGGAGCCGACCACGCAGATCGGCATCCACGCCCACCACAACCTCTCGCTCGGCGTGGCCAACAGCGTGGTCGCCGTCGAGCATGGCCGGGTAGCCGGCGACGGCCCGGTCGGGTCGCCGGCCGGCCGGACGGTCCGGGTGGACGCCTCGCTGGCCGGGATGGGCGCCGGGGCCGGCAACGCGCCGCTGGAGGTCTTCGTCGCGGTCGCCGAGCTGCACGGCTGGAAGCACGGCTGCGACGTCTTCGCGCTGATGGACGCCGCCGACGACATCGTCCGCCCGCTCCAGGACCGGCCGGTCCAGGTCGACCGGGAGACCCTCTCCCTGGGGTACGCGGGGGTCTACTCCAGCTTCCTCCGCCACGCCGAACGGGCCTCGGCGAAGTACGGCGTGGACGTCCGCTCGATCCTGGTCGAGCTGGGCCGGCGGCGGATGGTCGGCGGGCAGGAGGACATGATCGTGGACGTGGCGCTGGACCTGGCGGGCGGGGGAGAAGCATGATCGGGCCGGACATCTCCGGGATCGCGGCGACGTTGGGCACGGCGGCCGACACGGCCACCGCCATCCCGCAGCTCGCCGCCGAGACCGGGCTCGACGTCGACGCCGCGTACGCGGTGCAGGCCGCCCTGTTGCAACGCCGGTTCGACCGGGGTGAGCGGCTGGTCGGCCTGAAGATGGGGCTGACCAGCAAGGCGAAGATGGCCCAGGTCGGTGTCGACGAGGTCATCTGGGGTCGGCTCACCGACGCGATGCGGGTGCCCGACGGCGGCGCCGTCGACGTGGCCGACTTCATCCACCCCCGGGTCGAGCCGGAGGTGGCGTTCCTGCTGGACCGGCTCCCCGAGCCCGGCGAGCCGGTCGGCGACTTCACCGACGCGGTACGCGCGGTCGCCCCGGCGATCGAGCTGATCGACTCCCGGTACGCCGACTTCACCTTCTCCCTGCCGGACGTCGTCGCCGACAACACCTCGGCCGCCGCGTTCGCGGTCGGGCCCTGGTCGCCGGTGCCGGACGGGCTGGAGAACCTCGGCGTGCTGCTGGAGGTCGACGGGCGGCTGGCGCAGGTCGGCTCGACGGCGGCGATCCTCGGCGACCCGCGCCGGGCGCTCGACGAGGGCATCCGGCTGGCCGGGCGGCACGGGGTGCGGTTGCGCGAAGGCTGGGTCTTCCTGGCCGGCGCGGCCACGGCGGCAGTCCCGCTGCGTCCCGGCGCCCATGTCCGGGCGGGAGTGGAGAAGCTCGGCACCGCCTCACTTCGGGCTTTGTCGTGATCTCGCGGATCGTCCTGGTGGGGGTTCCGGGCAGCCCGACCGGCTCCGGGCGGTCAGGCTTGATCCCTGCGCCGGCCGGGCTGCCCGGAACCCCTGACGTGGCCGCTGCCCGTGCGTCGGTGCCTGGTCGAGATCCAGAGTGGTGGTCACGGTGGCTGCGCCGATCGGGAATGGTCTGTCGTGAGTGGTGGTGAAGGGCGCGTCGTCGCGGGGAAGGCCGTTCCTCGGGGGGCGTTTCCGCACGTCAAGGTGGCGGGTGGGTTCGTGTTCGTGTCGGGTACGTCGTCGCGGCGGCCGGACAACACCTTCGCGGGCGTGTCGGTGGACGAGTTCGGGACCACCGACCTGGACATCCGGGCGCAGACCCGAGCGGTGATCGAGAACGTCCGGGACCTGCTGCGGTCGGTGGGCGCCGAGCTGACCGACCTGGTGCAGGTGACGTCCTACCTGGTCAACATGAACGACTTTGGTGGGTACAACGAGGTGTGGGCGGAGTTCTTCGACGCCACCGGGCCGACCCGGACGACGGTCGCGGTGCATCAGCTGCCGCACCCGCACCTGCTGATCGAGATGCAGGCCGTGGCCCTGCTCCCAGAAGGAGGCCAGTCGTGAGTGAGATCGCCGAGCCGTTCAGCTTTCCGGGATGGATCGCCGAGAACCAGCACCTGCTCAAGCCGCCGGTGGGCAACAAGGAGATGTTGCCGGGCAGCGACGACTTCATCGTCATGGTGGTGGGTGGGCCGAACCAGCGCACCGACTTCCACGTCGACCCGTACGAGGAGTTCTTCTACCAGGTCAAGGGCAACATGCACGTGAACCTGATGACTCCGGAGGGGCCGCGTACGGTGCACGTGCGCGAGGGGCAGATGTGGATGCTGCCGCGCGACACCCCGCACTCGCCGCAGCGGCCGGAGGCCGGCTCGATCGGCGTGGTGATCGAACGGGTCCGTGAGGAGGGCACCCTGGAGAAGTTCCAGTGGTACTGCCCCGAGTGCGGGCACAAGGTGCACGAGGTCGAGTTGCAGGTCCGCGACATCGCCGCCGACCTGCCCCCGGTCTTCGGCGCGTTCTACGCCGACGAGACGGCCCGCACCTGCGACAACTGCGGCGCCCTGCACCCGGGCAAGGGCTGATGGCGGCTCCGATCGCCGGTCCGCCGACGCGGTCGGAGCCGGCGGTGGTGGACGTGCACACGCACGTCGTACCGAAGGGATGGCCGGACCTCGCGGCGGCGTGCGGCGGGTCCGACTGGCCCTGGCTGCGCGTCGACTCGGAGCGCGCGGCCATGATCATGATCGGCGAGACCGAGTTCCGGCCGGTCGGCGCGGAGTGCTGGGACGCGCCGACCCGGCTGGCCGACATGGCCGCCGACGGTGTCGACGTGCAGGTGGTCTCGCCCACCCCGGTCTTCTTCGGCTACGATCGCCCGGCCGACCAGGCGGTGCGGGTGGCCCGGATCTTCAACGACCTGACCCTGGAGGTCACCGCGGCCGGCGGCGACCGGTTGCTGCCGTTCTGCCAGGTGCCGTTGCAGGACCCGGACGCGGCCTGCGCGGAACTGGACCGCTGCCTGGCCGCCGGGCACGGCGGAGTGGAGATCGGCAACCACGTCGGCGACCGGGACCTGGACGACGCCGGCATCGTGACCTTCCTGACCCACTGCGCCGAGGTCGGCGCACCGGTCTTCGTCCACCCGTGGGACATGGCGGGCGGTCCCCGGCTCGACCGGTGGATGGCCCGCTGGCTCACCGGCATGCCCGCCGAGACCCACCTGTCGGTGCTGGCGATGATCCTCGGTGGCGTCTTCGACAAGGTGCCGCCGACGTTGCGGATCTGCTTCGCCCACGGCGGCGGCAGCTTCCCGTTCTGGCTGGGCCGCGCCGACAACGCCTGGCGCCGCCGCGGCGACCTGGTACGCGGTTCCTCCGCCGCCCCGCCCAGCTCCTACGTCGACCGGTTCTACGTCGACTCGGTGGTCTTCGCGACGCCCGCGCTGCGGCTGCTGGTCGACACCATGGGCGTCGACCGGGTGCTGGTCGGCAGCGACTACCCGTACCCGCTCGGCGAACGCCCGGTGGGCCGGGTGGTCCACGAAGCCGACTTCCTCACCGACACCCAACGCGCCGCCCTCCTCTCCCACAACGCCCTCCGCTTTTTGAAAGGAAGGGCCCCCTGTTAACGCCTCGTGTATAGGAAGGGCCCCCTCTTAACGCGACGCGCCGGAGCGAGTGCAGCACGCCGCCGCCCGGGGCAGGATGAGCGGTATGGCCGAGCCGCACGACCTGACCGCGCTGGAGCAGGCCGCCGCGATCGCCCGCGGCGAGCTGTCCAGCCTGGAGCTGGTCGAGCATCACCTGCGCCGGGTCGACGCGCTCGGCGACACGGTCGGCGCCTTCGTCACGGTCACCGCGGAACTGGCCCGCGAGGCAGCACGGGCGGCGGACGCGACGCCGGCACAGCGGCGCGGGCCACTGCACGGCGTACCGACCGCGATCAAGGATCTGACGTTGACGGCCGGCGTCCGCACCACCTTCGGCTCGGCCGCGTTCGCCGACTTCGTGCCGCCGGTCGACGCCGACGTGGTGCGGTTCATCCGGGCGGCCGGTCTGATCAGCCTCGGCAAGACCACCACCTCCGAGCTGGGCTGCTCGCTCTACTCCGAGGGGCTGGTGGCCCCGCCGGCCCGCAACCCGTGGGACCTGGCGTACACCGCCGGTGGTTCCAGCGGCGGCGCGGCGGCGGCCGTGGCGGCGGGCCTGGTGCCGGTCGCCCAGGGCTCCGACGGCGGCGGCTCGCTGCGCATCCCGGCGTCGCTGTGCGGCCTGATCGGCTACAAGCCCAGTCGCGGCCTGGTCTCCGGCGGCCCGCTCGGCTTCGGCGGCTTCGGACTGCCGATCAGCGGCCCGATCGGGCGGACCGTCGCCGACGTGGCCGCGCTGCTCGACGTGCTGGCCGAGCCGGTGCCCGGCGAGCCCTACCTGCCACCTCCGCCGCCCGCCGGCGGCTACCTCGCCGCGGCCCGCGCCGCCGCACCCGGGCGGCTGCGGGTCGGCCGGTTCACCGCCCCGATGCTCGCCGACGAACCGGTCCATCCGGACTGCGCCGCCGCGGTGGACCGGGCCGCCGCGCTGCTCACCGCCGCCGGCCACGAGGTGGTCGAGGTGCCACCGCCGCTCGGGCCGCAGGTCTGGCCGCTGTTCGAGATCGTCTGGTACGTGCTCACGCTGGCGCCGGTGCCGCCGGAGCGGGAGGGCCAACTACTGCCGCTGACCCGCTTCCTGCGGTCCCGGGCCGCCGGGATCTCCGCCGGCGCCCTCACCGCCACCCTGGGCGAGATCCAGGCCCAGGTACGCCTCGGTCTGCGCCGCACCGCCGGCTGCGACCTGCTGCTCTGCCCGACCCTGGCGGCCCCGCAGGCCCCGGTCGGCTGGTTCACCGAGGGGCGTACGCCGGAGGAGGACTTCGACCGGCAACGCCGCTTCTCCCCGTACTGTGCGGTCTTCAACGTTACGGGCGAACCGTCCGTTTCGCTGCCGGTCGGGGTGACCGCCGAGGGGCTGCCGGCCGGGGTTCTGCTCACCGGCCGGTACGGTGACGACGCGCGGCTGATCGCGACAGCTGCGCAGGTGGAACGCTTGAGTGGCGGGTGGGATCGCCACCCCGGAGTCTGGCGCAGCGTCGGCTCCGCTAACGTGAGTGGAAGCGGAGTCGGGAGGTCGCCGCGGTGACGTGCCACCCGATCCGGTCGAAGGTCTCTCTTTCCGCCTGGGGGCGTTGGGATTGTCTGTAACCGACACGTTGCTGGTCTTCGTCGGCATCCCGGCAGTCGTCGTGCTGGTGATCGCCGGGCTCGTCTACGCGGGTAGCCGTGGCGGGAGCGGCGGTGCCAAGCGTTACCGGCCGGGCCGGCCGTTCAGCTTCACACCGGTGTGGTTCCTCGGCAAGCCGGAGGAGCTGGCCGACTCGGCCGGCACCGCGCTGGCCGCGGGGGCACAGGCACCGGCGCTGACCAGCCGCAAGCAGGAGCAGGCCGGTGTCGAGGCGCCGGCTGGTGGAACCGGAGGCGCAAGTGACCGTTGGTGAGAAGCAGCCCGGGACCGGGACGGAGACCCCGCCCGACGTGCTCGACGGGCCGTTCTCGACCCGCCAGCTGCTGCGCATCGACGAGGCGCTGCGCCTGGCCGACCGGACGACCGGCCTGGTCTTCTCGGTTTTCGTGGGCGGCCTCGACGAGCCGATCCGGGAGCACGCCGAGCGGCTGCACCGGCAACTCGCCGAGCCCGACCGCTCGGTGCTGATCGCGATCTCGCCGAACCAGCGGCAGCTGGAGATCGTCACCGGCCGGTACGCCCGCAAGCGGGTCCCCGACACGTACGCCAAGATCGCCGCGCTGTCGATGGTGGCCGCCTTCGGCGGTGGCGACCTGGCCGGCGGCATCATCCAGGGCCTCGACCAGCTCTCCCGGTACGCCGGCAAGGCGGCCTGACCGCTCCCGTACGACGAGGCCCGACCCCACCTCGCGTGGCTCGGGCCTCGTCGTTTTCTCCGGTCGGCGGGGCCGGTGGAGGAGCCCGCCCGCCCCTCCACCGGCCGCTGCTCAGGCGCTGCGGGCGTCCCGGACCCGGGCGGCGAGGGCCCGGACCACGCCGTCACGGCCCTCGGCCACCAACCGGCGCAGCGGCGCCGGGCGGCCCTCCTGCGCCAACCAGGCGTCGGTGGCCGCCACCGTATCCTCCTCGACCAGATAGGCCGGGTACGCCAGCATCGCGAACTCCTGCGCCGGCTCGCTGTCCCGGCTCGCCCAGACCTGCCCCACCGTGGCGAAGTACCGCTCCCGGTACGGCGCGATCAGCTCGACCTGGGCCGGGTGGCTGAAGCCCTGCAACAGTGCCCGGTTGCGCCAGTTCGGCAGCGCCTCGGGGCCGGTCAGCTGGGCCCAGACCGCCGCCTTGTTCTCCCCGGTCGGCACCAGGGCGTGCGCGTACGCGGCCTCCCGCTCGCCGCTGGCCGTCTTGTCGGTGGCCAGTTCCGCGTCGATCTCCGGCGCACCGGCGACCCCGTTGGCCACCAGCGCCTGCAACACGCTCCAGCGCAGCTCGGTGTCGATGGTCAGCCCGGTCGTCACCTCGGTGCCGTCCAGCCAGCCGCGCAGCACCGCCAGGTCCTCGTCGGAGCGGGCCGCCGAGACGTACGCCCGGGCCCAGGCGAGCTGGAAGCCGCTGCCCGGCGCGGCGGCGGCGAGAGCGGTCTTCGCGGTACGGGCCAGCTCGGCCCAGCCGGTCGGCGCCCAGTCCGGGTCGGCGTAGAAGGTGAGCGCGCTGCTGGCCTGGCGCAGGGTCGCGGTGACCAGGTTGATGTCCGTCTCGGCGGGCAACCCGGCCAGCACCAGCGCCACGTAGTCGCGGGTGGCCAGTTCGGCGTCGCGGGTCATGTCCCAGGCGGCGGTCCAGCACAGCGCCCGCGCCAGCGACGAGTCGAAGCCGGCGATGTGCTGCACCACCGTCGCCATCGACCGCTCGTCCAGCCGCAGCTTGGCGTAGGTGAAGTCGTCGTCGTTGAGCAGCAGCACGTCGGCCGCGGGCAGGCCGGCGAGGTCGGTCAACTCGGTCAGCTCACCGTCGATGTCGACCTCGTACCGATCGCGGCGCACCAGCCGGCCGTCGGTGAGGTCGTACAGGCCCACCCCGATCCGGTGGGTACGCAGCGTGGGATGCCCCGCCGGCGCCTCCTGGCGGACCAGGACCCGCCGGTACGTGCCGTCCGGGCCGACGGTCAGCTCCGGCCGCAGCGTGTTGACCTGCGCGGTCTCCAGCCACTGGGTGGCGAATGTGCGCAGCTTGCGACCGGAGGCGGTCTCCAGCTCGGACAGCAGGTCGTCGAAGGTGGCGTTGCCCCAGGCGTTACGGGCGAAGTACGCCCGCAGGCCGGCCAGGAACGGCTCCTCGCCCACGTACGCGACGAGCTGCTTGAGCACGCTGGCGCCCTTGGCGTACGTGATGCCGTCGAAGTTGACCTCGACCGCCTCCAGGTCGGGCATCTCGCAGTAGACCGGGTGGGTGGAGGAGAGCTGGTCCTGCCGGTAGCCCCAGTTCTTCCGGATGGACAGGAAGGTCGTCCACGCCTCGGTGAACCGGGTGGCGTGCGTGTTGCACCAGTGGCTGGCCCACTCGGCGAACGACTCGTTCAGCCACAGGTCGTTCCACCAGCGCATGGTGACCAGGTTGCCGAACCACATGTGCGCCAGCTCGTGCAGGACGGTGTTGGCCCGCTGCTCGTACTCGAAGTCGGTGACCTGCGAGCGGAACAGGTAGTGCGACTCGGCGTGCGTCACGCAGCCGAAGTTCTCCATCGCGCCGGCGTTGAAGTCCGGCACCCAGAGCTGGTCGTACTTGGGCAGCGGATAGCGCACCCCGAACTGCTCGTGGAAGAAGTCGAAGCCCTGCGTGGTGACCAGGTTCAGGTCGTCGGAGTCGAGGTACTGCGCCATGCTGGCGCGGCAGAAGTAGCCCAGGTCGATGCCGTCGTGGGCGTACCTGACCTCGTGGTACGGCCCGGCGCAGAGCGCGGTGATGTACGTGCTCATCCGCGGCGAGGTGGCGAAGTGGACGGTGCGCAGGCCGTCGCCGGCCTCCTCCCGCTCCACCGGCATGTTGGAGATCACCTTCCAGTGCTCCGGAACGGTGGCGTGCCAGGTGTAGACGCTCTTCAGGTCCGGCTGGTCGAAGCAGGCGAAGGCCCGCTGCGCGTCCGCCGTCTCGAACTGGCTGTAGAGGTACGTCTCGCCGTCCACCGGGTCCACCGTGCGGTGCAGCCCCTGCCCGGAGTTCGAATATCCGAAGTCAGCGTCGACGACCAGCGTGTTCTCGCTGGCCAGCCCGGTCAGCGTCAGCCCCTTCTCGGCCGACCAGCCGGTCACGTCGACCGGGTCGCCGTTGAGCGTCGCGGAGCGCACCGAGTCCGCCGCCACCTCGATGAACGTGCTCGCGCCCGGCTCGGCGCAACTGAAGCGCACCTCGGTGGTTGATCGGAAGGTTCGGCCGTCAGCCGCCTGGACGGCGCTGGACAGGTCCAGACTGATGTCGTACCCGGTCACGTCGAGCAGGCGGGCCCGCTCGGTCGCCTCGACCTGTGTCAGGTTGCGCACTCCCGGCACTGTTCGTCTCCATCCCACTCTCGCCGTACGCCACGGCCGCGTCGTCCGTCGAACCGTTCGTGACGGCCGGTCAAGTCCTGAGTCTTCCATGCGGGAACAGTCGTTGGTGGGCGAGGTCACGCCGCCGATCTACGCCCGATCGAGGCCGGACGGAGTAAGGATTTGAGGTACGCCGATCGAGTCGGCGTCATCGTTGCGAAGGGACCTCACCGTGAGCGAGCGTGTCAAGGTCGACATGTGGTTCGACCCGATCTGCCCGTGGGCATGGATCACTTCCCGTTGGCTGCTGGAGGTGGAGCGGGTCCGCGACGTCGACGTCCGCTACCGCGTCATGAGCCTCTCGGTGCTCAACGAGGGTCGGGAGGTGCCCGAGCAGTACCAGGAGTTCATGCGGCTCGGCTGGGGGCCGGTGCGGATCTGCATCGCCGTGCAGCAGCGGTACGGCTCGGACGCCGTCCGTACCCTCTACACCGCGCTGGGCACCCGGATCCACCTGGGCAAGGAGAAGCTCGGGCCGGAGCTGTTCACCGCCGCGCTGACCGACGCCGGGCTGGACCCGGCGCTGGCCGAGGCGGCCGAGGACGCCGGTGTCGACCCGGCGCTGCGGGAGAGCCACGAGGCCGGCATGCGTCCGGTCGGCACCGACGTCGGCACCCCGGTCGTGCACGCTCCCGGCCCGGACGGCCGGCCGGTCGCGTTCTTCGGCCCGGTGGTCACCCCGGCGCCGAAGGGGGAGGCCGCGGGCCGACTCTGGGACGGCGTCCTGCTGGTCGCCGGCACGCCCGGCTTCTTCGAGCTCAAGCGCAGCCGCGACATCGACCCCATCTTCGACTAACCCACCCAGTTGTAAGGAAGGGCCCCCTGTTAACGCCTTTTGCATAGCAGGGGCCCCCTGTTAACACCGTCCTCCGCCCGGCGTGCGTCGTGCCGCCGGGCGTACGGCGTGCCGCGCGGTGCCGGGCAGGGCGTCACCGGCGCCTTCGCGGGCTCGTTTGACCAGGTGTCCGCAGCGCTACCGGCGGGCCGCATCCGTGCCCGCTGGCGCAGTCCACCGCTCGTGGAGGCAGCCAGATGGCCAAGCATCGTGCGCCCGTTGACGATCTCGGAGGTCGGAAGCAGGGCACCGACATCGCGGCGCGCGAACCACGACGCCGGGCACCCCGCCAGGACCGCATCGAGACCTGGCCGGCACCTCGCCGGGACCGCGTCGCGGGCTGGCCGGCTTCCCGTCAGGAGCGCGTCGAGAGCGGGCATGCTCCTCGCCAGGACCGCGTTGCGGGCTGGTCGGCGTCCCTGCGGGACGGGTCCCTCAACGCAGCCGGGGTGCTGGCCCGGCCGACCGCGGTGGGCGTGGCCCGGGTCCCGGTGACCTCGCGATTGACCCCGCCCGGCCGGGAAATTCGCAACCAGGGCCCGCGAGCGGGCTCGGCGCGTCCGCCCGCCCCGGTGCCCGGGCCCGCTGGTCGGCACCGGCGGACGGGCGAGCCCGAGTGTTAACAGGGGACCCCTGCACTACCTCAGGCGTTAACAGGGGACCCCTCCTTTCATCTGGTGGACGAGGTGTGGGTCCGGCGGTGGGGGTGGGGCGGTCGGCGGTAGCGTGATCGGTCATGACGGTCGTGCACCCGATCACCCGGGCCTGGATCACCACTGGCGGCACCGGCGCGCAGAACTACGACGAGTTCGCCGACGACGCGGAGATCACCGCGATCATCGAGGCGAATCCGCACAGCGCCCTCGGCATCGAGATGCCGCACCGGGCACCGGAGAGCCTCGGCAAGTCCTTCGGCGACGCGCTGCCGGACGCGGTGACCCGGCTCGCCGAGGCGAAGGCCGACGGCAGCTACACCCCGGCCGAGCAGGTGGTGGTGCTGTACCGGATCACCGCGCCCGGCGAGCCGCCGGCGTACGGGCTGTTCGCCATGGTCGACACCGGCCAGATCTCCACCCGGGCCGACGAGCCGGGCCTGGTCATCCGCAACGAGGACGTCTTCATCGCCAAGGTGCGCGAGCGGGTCGCCCTGGCCGAGGCGCTGGGTCACCTGCTCTCGCCCGTACTGCTGTTGCAGACCGGCCGGGGCGACGAGTTGCACGCCGCGCTCGCGGCGGCCGCCGACGCGGCCGGTGTGCCCGCCGCGACCGACACCGACCAGGCCGGGCGCACCCACGCCATCTGGCTGGTCGCGCCCGGCCCGGAGCAGGACGAACTGACCGCGCTGGCCGGTGGCGGTGAGCTGGTCGTCGCCGACGGCAACCATCGCAGCCTGGCCGCCCAGACCGGCAGCCTGCCCCGCTTCCTGGCGGTCGTCACCACGCCCGCCTCGGTGGCCATCCAGCCGTACAACCGCCTGGTCAGCGAGCTGACCACCACGCCGGACGAGCTGCTCGACCGGCTCCGCGCCGCCGGCGCGCAGATCACCGACGTGCACGGCCCGGTCGAGGTCCCGGCGGCCAGCGGCACCGTCGTGCTCCAGCTTCCCGGCCGGGCGTACGCGGTGACGCTGCCGCACACCGGCGCGAACCGGCTGGAGAACCTGGACCATGCCCTGGTCGAGCGGTTGCTGCTGCGCGACGCTCTCGGGCTGGACCCGGGCGACAAGCGGATCACCTACGTGGGCGGCGACTACCCGGCGAGCTGGCTCACCGGCGAGGTCGAGGCCGGGCGGGCCGAGCTGGCCGTCCTCGTCGCACCGGTGACCGTGGACGACTTCGTCGCGGTGAATCTCGCCCGGGAGAAGATGCCACGCAAGAGCACCTGGTTCACTCCGAAGGCCCGCGGCGGCCTGGTGGTCGCCGAGCTTCCGCACCGGTCCTGACTGGCGCCGGCACCGCCCCGTGGCACCGGCGGCCCGACCGGGCATGGCGTGGTCCTCGTCGTGCCCGGCACTGCCCCCGCGGTGCCCGGCCGGGCGGGCCTGACAGACTGCGCGGTATGCGCGTCTACCTGGGATCCGATCACGCCGGTTTCGAGCTGAAGGTGCACCTGGCCAACCACCTCGCCAAGCAGGGCTACGAGGTGGTCGACGTCGGCCCGCACGCCTACGACCCGGACGACGACTACCCGGCCTTCTGCCTACACGCCGGCACCCGTGTGGTGGCCGACCCGGGCAGCCTCGGCGTGGTCATCGGCGGCTCGGGCAACGGCGAGCAGATCGCCGCGAACAAGGTGGCCGGAGTGCGGTCGGCGCTGGCCTGGAGTGTGGAGACCGCCCAGTTGGGCCGGCAGCACAACGACGCCAACGTGGTGGCCGTCGGGGCCCGCCAGCACACCCTCGACGAGGCCACCGCCATCGTCGAGGCGTTCCTCACCACCGCCTTCTCCGGCAGCGAGCGGCACGCCCGCCGCATCGCGCAGGTGGCCGAGTACGAGCAGACCCGGAAGCTGCCTGAACTCCCCTGAGCCTCCCCGACGGTGGTGGCGGCGGGCCGCAGCGGTGGCGGCAGCGGGTCAGCGGCGGGGGAGTTCGTCGCGGGGCGTCCAGTTCCGGCGCACGATGACGATCCGCGCCGCCGCCTCGTCGAGATCCTCGTCGGTCGGTCGGGCGGCGTCCCGCGCCCGCATCGCCGCCGTCACGCTCACCTGTGACGAACCGGAGCCGACCAGCCCGCGCAGCCCCCGCTCGCCCTCCTCGGCTGCACCGGCGGCCCGCCGCCCGCGGGGCGCATCGCCGCCGTCGTGCACCCCAACGGTGGTCGCCGTGACACCCCCGTCAGCACCCATCTCCTGCCCACCGTGGTGCCGATGCCGTCGCCGCCGTCGCTCCGCGTCCACCATCACCCGACCGTACCGTCTCCTCGCCCGCTCGCCCGCTCGCCCGCTCGCCCGCTCGCCCGCTCGCCCGCTCGCCCGCTCGCCCGCTCGCCCGCTCGCCCGCTCGCCCGCTCGCCCGCTCGCCCGCTCGCCCGCTCGCCCGCTCGCCCGCTCGCCCGCTCGCCGCGATCATGCACTTTCTAGAAGACCTCCATGGCGGAGGGGGCGCGGTGCCAGGTGAAGGCGGGGCTGGCGGCGGCGAGGGCGCCGGGGCTCAGCTCGCGGATGCGGCCGGCGGCGGCCAGGGCGGTCAGACCGGCGCCGCCGAGGAAGAGCTCGCCCAGGCAGCGTACGTCGCAGGCCAGGTCGGCCGGGCCGGTCGCCGGGGTGCAGTTGGCCGTCTTCGGCCCGCCGTGCAGCCGCCACCGGCCGGTGTTCTCCGGCAGCAGGTCGTCGGTGACCTCGATGACCACGTCGACGTCGGTGGCGTATCGCCGGGCGGCGAGCGCGGCGGGTACGTCGACCACGCGTACCCACAGCGCGTCGACCAGCCGGGCGCCGAGCTGGCACGGTTCGTTCACCAGCCGTAGCAGCGGCTCGTCCACCGCCGCTCGTCGCAGGGACAGCCTCCGGGTCAGGTCGATCGACAGCAGCATCCGCCAGATCGCCCGGTACGCGGTGACGCTGGTCGCCACCACCTCGTCGACCGTGGTCTCAGCCTTCGGGCCGGAGTCGTCCCACGCGCTCTTGGTCCGGAACAGGCCGTACCCGTCGACGCCGTCGGCTCCCTCGTGCAGCACCACCCGCCGCTCGGTGCCGCCACCCCGCTGCGACTCCGGGTCGACCAGCACGTACCGCCACCAGCGCTCGTCGCGGGCGGACCAGCCGGGACGGTCGGCGCGGGCCTGCTCGTACACCCGGGCGAGGTCGGGCTGACGATCGGCCGGCCGGTCCAGGCGCAGCCGGCCCTCGTCGGGCGTCGGGGGCGGCAACCGTAGCTCGGTGGTCTGACCGGCGAGCTGGAGCCGCTGCGAGGCCAGCCCGTAGCCGAAGCGGGGATAGATCCGGCCCTCGCTGGCCCAGAGCACCGCGACCGGCTCCCGGCCGGCGTCGTGGATCTCGCGTAGCTGCCGGTGCATCATCGCGGTGAGCAGTCCCCGACGGCGATGGGTGGGCGCGACGCCGACCAGGGTGACGTGGGCGGCGGGCAGCACACCACCGGGTACGCCCAACTCCCGGGTGTACGCCGCGGCGCTGGCCACCAGCTCCGGTCCGTCGCGGACCACCAGCGCGCGTTCCGGCTCGAAGATCGTACGCTCGGCCTCGTGGGCCTCGGGCTCGACCGGATGATGGAAGAGTGCGCCGAGGAAGCGGCCGATCTGGTCGTAGTCCTCGGCACGGGCGGGTTCGATGGGTAGCGCGCAGGTCGTCACCGGTTGTGTCTAACCGATCGACGCGGATGCGGCGAGCGATTTGCCGGGTGGCTACCCTCGAAGTCGCCAGCGGTGACCGATGCCGCCGCCGGCCCAGGGGGAGGGGACGAGATGGCCGACCAAGGACAGCCGTGGGCGGAGCGGACCGTGGAGGTTCCGCCGCAGCCGGGTGCCGGGATTCCGCCACAGCGCGACCCGTACCGGCGTGGCGTGGCCTCGGTCGGGTCCCAGACTCCGCGTACCGAGCCGTTTCCGGCGGTGGCGCACGAGCCGACCGGCACCGGATGGCCGGGTGCCCCGGCGCCCCGCCGGCCGTTGAGCTGGCACCTGGCGCAGCTGAGGCGCGGCGGGGAGTCGAGCGCCGCGGGGGCGTTGTTCGCCTTCGTGTGCTGGGGTATCTGGGCGATCTCCGGCGGGGGCGACCTCGTCGGGCCGTTCCTGATCTTCGTGCTCAGCCTGCTGGTGGCGGCCGGGCTCTTCGCGCTGGCCCGGCTGTTGGGGCGGGTGGTGCTGGAACGGCAGTTGGGGCGGGTGCGACGCAGCGCCCGGGGGGCCCACCTGGTCACCGCGGTCTTCCTGACCGGCCTGGGTATCGCCTACCTGCAACAGACCCAGTGGATCGTGGACGCCTGGAACTGGCTGACCACCTGAGCGGCTACTGACCTGAGCTGCTGCCGGGTGGGTCGGCGCGACGCCGACCCACCCGGCAGGGCCGGTCGCGGACCGCGACCGGAAGGTCGTCACTCCACCAGGACGGGCTGCATACCCGGCCGCCGCCGGTTCATCCGTGGCCGCAACCGGATCCTCGTCATCACCGGTCCTGGCGTCGGCCGGCGTGTTACGACTGCCCAGGAAACGTCGTGCGAGGGGTGGTGATGATGTCCGGCCGTGCCCTTCCCGGAGCCGAGGCCACCCATGACCGCCCCGGCCAGGTGTCGTTCCTCGAACTCTTCTTCGACCTGGTGTTCGTATTCGCGCTGACCCGGATTGTCGCGCGGGCCTTCGAGGACATCGTCCTGGAACCGGGCGGCAGCGAACTGCCCCAGGCACTGCCCGGCGCTGGCAAGACCCTCCTGCTGCTGCTCGCGCTCTACGCCCTGTGGCAGAGCACCACCTGGACGACCAACCGGTACGACCCGAACCGGACCGTGATCCAGGCGGTGGTCATGGTGGCGCTCGGCGCCGGCCTGGTGATGGGCGTGGCCATCCCGCGGGCCTTCGACGGGTACGCGGAGGCCTTCGCGTTCGCGTACGTCCTCGGCCAGGTCACCCGGCCGGTGCTGCTCCTGCTCGCCGGCATCGACCGGCAACGCCGGACGCTGGAAGTCCGGATGCTCGTCACCCACGGCGTCACCGGTGCCCTCTGGATCGCCGGTGGGATCATCGACGGCCGCACCCTGATCCCGCTCTGGGTCCTGGCCCTCGCCCTGGAGTACGCGGCCCGGCACCTCGGCTGGCCGATACCGGGGCTGGGCCGCTCCACCACCTCCCGCTGGGAGGTCGCGGGGGAGCACCTGGCCGAGCGGTACCAGCAGTTCTTCCTCATCGCCCTCGGCGAGACCATCCTGGTGATCGGCCTGACCTACAGCACCGGCCCGTTCGACCTCAACCACACGGCCGCCTTCGCGGTCGCCACCATCACCACGGTGCTGCTCTTCCGCATCTACTTCTACCGTGCCGGCCAGATCCTCGCCGAGGCGATCACCAGGTCGGCCGAGCCGTCCACCATCGGCCGGTCGGCGGCCGACTCCCACCTGATCATGATCATCGGGGTGGTGACCACGGCCCTCGGTTACGAGATCGTCATCGAACGCCCCTTCGAGCACGCCCCACCCACCTGGATCGCGCCCATCCTGCTCGGCCCGGCACTGTTCATCGCCGGCCGGGCCCGCTTCGAGTACGAGGTCTTCGGCCGCATCTCCACCGCCCGGGTCGGCACGCTGATCGCGCTGATCCTGCCCTATCCGGCCCTGCTGAAGGCGCCACCGTTGGCCGCCTCGGCCGTCGCCGTCGTCGTGCTCGCCGCAGCGGCCACCGCCGACGCCCGACGCGCATGGCGCCTGCCACCGGAACCCGCCAAGCCACCCTTCTGACGCCGATCCTCGTTCGCGCCCGGGTTACACCGGGCAGGGGCGATCTGGGTGAGGGATCAGGGTGCGATGCGGAGCCGACGGGTGTTCCGGTCGTCGTACTCCTCGAAGCGGTAACGCAGGCCGGCAGAGGGGCTGCCGGGAAAGTTTCCGCTGATGGTGGCCGTCACCACCGTACCGGCGGCGGTGAACCCGACGTCGGTGATGTCGTACGTCACCAGCGGCACCTCCGAACGAGCTCGGACGGTCCGGGATCGGCCGCCGGCACGTGGTGTCGGCTTCGGTGAGTTGGTCGCCCAGGTGGGTGCGCTGGCAAACTTGAGCGATGCCCTCGACAGGCGACGCCGTGGTCAAGCCGGCAGCGGAATGGGTGCAGGTTTGGTTCCCGATGTCAGGTGGGCCGGCATCGGCCCTCGGGATGGGTGCCGAGGTGCTCTCGCCGGACCGAGTCCGGCTGCCGTTTGCACCATGGGCCGCCCTGAATGCCGCCAAGGGTGACATCTTCCGCGTTCAGCGGGAAGAAGACGGGCAACTCTGGGTACGAGAGAAACTCAAGGCATCCGGCTATTGCGCGATCCGGGTGATGCTCGCCTCCGGCAGTCCACTCGGTCCACTCGATGTCGGTACCGAAGCGGTCCTGGAGAAATTCAACGCGTTGGGCGTCACTGGCACAGGCATGTTCGGGCTGACTGCAATCGACGTTCCGCCCGACGCTGACCTCCGGCTCGTGCGCCATCTGCTCGATACCGGCAAGCGCGACGGCTGGTGGGAGTACGACGAACTCTGCGTCACCGAGGCTTGGCAGACCTCGGCGACACCGTAGGCTCCCATCCCGCGACGAGCGGACCACCGCGGTTCGCCAGGCTACTCGCTCGCCCAGATTGTCGGTCGGACGGATCTACCCGCGCGACAAGCGGCCCAGCGGTGTGCAACGCGGGCAGCACCATCGCCGTGCGTACCGTGACAGGACTTGCTTGGAGCGGCGGCGACCACCAAGGCACCGAACAAGTCCAAATCAACGCCGACAACCTCACCACCAGCCGCAAGCGCCGCCTGCCCAACGGTGAAGACCGCAGCGCCACCCAACCCGCCTTCTTCGGTACCCGAGGGTTCGTCGGCGGCACCCAGGACGACACCGGTCTCACCCATCTCGGCGCCCGCGAATACGACCCCACCCTCGGCCGCTTCATTAGTGTCGACCCCATTCAGGACCTCGCCGACCCTCAACAATGGAACGGCTATAGTTACGCCAACAACAACCCAGTCACCCTCAGTGACCCCTCCGGGCAGTATCCCATCGGCGACGAACTCGGCAACCTTCGGTCCTATCCGACCACCGGCGGCAAACACAAAGTCGTCGACCACAGGCCGAAGGCTAAATCAATCGACACAGCTCCGGAAGAGAAATGTAAGCGGCGGTGCGGCAAGCCGGAACCATCGCCGGACGAAAAAACCCTCGACCGCCTTGCCGACGCGCTTAAGGACGAGCATGCGGCGGAGCACGACTGGCTGATGATGTTGCTGTTCGGTCCAACACATGGCGATCGAGTGTCTTGTGGTGCGGGAGCCAGCCAAGACGACTGCTCCCGAGGCATCTGGCGCATTGAAGCGTGCGAACGATTCGATCTATGTTCCGAGTCCTATCTCGCTAACCTCCGGTACCACTGTGGCTGCAGCATGGAACGCTATGAGATCAACAGCATGGTGGTGCCGGTCGGGCCGCCCGGGGCGGCGCGGCCAGCTGGCCCACTCTCCACGCAAAAAATCGGGCCGACGCAGCCGCTAACGAATAAGCAGGCGACGGACCTGGCAGCGTACAATGGCTATCAGCCGACGAAACAAATTCTTAGAGGTGAGCGAATCTTTACGAATGGTAAACATTACATCGTGCAGTACACAACGTCGCACATAGGCGGCATGTGGAAGATCGCGCGGTCGCCTAGCGCATTGAATAGCAAATCGACCCGAACTGCGACTACCGACGCCCTCTTGACTCCTATAGGTGGGTGATTAAATGACAGGCGCTGGCGATGGCGGCGACGAAGACCGCTCCGGAAAACTCTACTGGAGTGTCGACATTCCCGGGCTTACTCAGGAACAGGCCGAAGCGCTCGCGAGCCGATTTCCCGGATTGCCTGGTACTGCCGTAGACCCGAGGCAATGGTTTACTGTTCATATAGATCGAGAGACAGTCGAGGTCCTGAAGCGTGCATTGGAAAGCGTGGAGGTGGATAGCGTCGGCACTGGCCTCAGGGAGATCGCGGAAGACTGGCTCGATTCGACAAGAGGCTACATGAATGAGGACTGCAAAGACTGACCTCGATGATTCGCCGGTGGTGGCTGCTGGTTCGGCCGGAGCGCATTGGTCGATGATTGTTGATGGGTGTGGCGGTCTGGGCATGGTGGTGGGCCGTCTGTCGCGGCGGCGGGGCGTGGTCTCCTGGGGTGTCCGGTCGTAGGTGTTGGGGCTGACGGGGGTCAGCCGGGTGCGGGGATTGTCGTGATCCGGGTGAACGCGGCGGACAGTTGGGTGGCCCAGGGCCAGGTGGCGGGGATGCGCAGCCAGCGGCGGCGTTGGCCGTGGGTGAGGCGGGCTGCGGTGTGCAGCAGCCGGTATCGCAGTCGTTTCGGTTCGGCGCGGGCGAGGTCGCCGTCGAGGGCGTGGATCTGCAGCCAGGCGAGCAGGTCGGCGGCGATCGCGGCCGCGAGGCACCGGGCCTGGTTGATGGCGAACTCGCGGGACGGGAGCCGGCGCAGGCCGGTGTCCTTGGCGCAGCGGATCCGGTCCTCGACGCGGGCGTGGGCGCGGTGGCGGGCTTCGAGCCACTGCAACGCGCCGGCGCGGGTGTTGGTGACGAATGCGGTGTAGCGCCAGCCGTCCCGGTGCTCGAACAGCGACAGCTGAGCGCCTGGGTGCGGGCGTTCGCGGCGGACGATGACCTGCATCGTCTGGGGCCAGCCGGGCAGGGTGAGCAGGCCGGTCAGCTCGGCCACCTCGGCTTTCTCACGGACGCCGCCGTCGGCGGTCAGCGCCGGCGTCCACGCCGTGGCGGGCAGCGCGGTGATGGCGGCGCGTTCCGGCTCGCCGACCGACCAGCCGATGGAGTACTCGACGGTGCGGCGGCGGGTGTTCAGCGCGGTGAGCCAGTCCAGCACGACGTGCGTGCCGGCCGCGCTGTCCCCGCGGATCAGCAGGTTCCGGCGATGCGCGGCGGGGATCTGCGCGATCGCGTCGGCCAGCACCGCGAGGTGGTCGGCGGCGGTGTTGGCGCCGGCGTTGCCCGGCCGCAGCGTAAGGGCCAAAAGTTCGCTGGTGTTGTCGCAGGTCACGAGGATGGGGTGGAAGCCGTAGGTGTGCTTGTAGGTGGCCGCGGCGCCGTCTTTGTCGGAGTGCGCGATCAGGATCGTGGAGTCCACGTCCAGCACGACCACCCCGTCACCGATGTCACGCCCGGCGGCGCGGGCCGCCGGTGGGCCGCCGAACAGCTGCCACAGCCGGGCCCGGACCTTCGCCCTCGCCACCGCGATGCGCCGTAACTGGGCAGGGCCGATCTCGTCCAGGGCCCGCCAGACGGTGGTGTCCGAGGCGACCGGCCCGAACACCTCGCCCTGGTGCCGCAACACGTCGATGTCACAGATGGCTTCACCGCCGTCGGCGATCATCACGGCCAGATCGACCAGGACTCGGCCCCGGTCATGAACCGGGAACACCCCGGCACGGGCGAGCGCTGCCGACAAGGCGTTGGTTAGCCCGGCCCGGTCCGCGAGCATCCGCAGCAGCGCCGTGCCGACGTGCGACACCACCTGTGTTCCGTCCGCGGTGACCCGCAGATCCTTCGACCACGCCGTAAACTGCACGCCGGAAGTGCCTCCTTGGTAGAGATCCTTGTAGATGTCGCAATCACAAGTTTCCCCTGCCGGAGAGGCACTTTCGTCTATTACACGCCGGTCAGACCCACAAGTTGATGATCACCACGAATCACCCGGGCTAGTGTCAGCGCTCGTCGGCGGACGTGGCCCACACGCCCATGTCGAAGCTCCGCTCCACCGCCCCCGGCGGCCGGCTCCAGCCGGTACCGGTCGGTTTGCTCCTCCCTCTCCTTCCTCTTTCCCTCGTGCCGCGCACGCCCCGACTGGCGGTGCCGGACTGGCACGGGCTGTCCCCGAGCCAGCTCGCGTACCTCATCCGCCGTTACACCGACACGGATGGGGTGGTGCTCGACCTCGACGCGCACCCGTCCGCCATCGCCGCGACCGCCTACCTGGGACGGATACCGGCCCGGCTGATCACTGGTCGCCATGGCCCGCACGTGCAGCTCCTAACGTCCGAGCCCGGACACCGCACCCACCGCGCGGCACGCCGGCCATGCATGTGCGTCGACCTGATCCTGGCCACGCTGCCGCAAGAACCCCAGGCGCACGACGCCAACGGCGCGGCCACAGCGATGCGGACCTGGCGGCCTCTGCTGCGCCCTGGCGGGTTCCTGCTCGTAGGAGTCACCGCCCAGCGGCCTGGACCGGGTGAGGTCAGCTACCGCGCCACGGTCATCGCCGCCGCCCGCGCCGCCGGCCTTTACTACCACCAGCACATCCCCGCCGTCCTCGCCCCACTGCCCGAAGACGAGCCCCGCACGACCCCCAACCACCTGGGCGAGGCCGACGACGGGCGGCGTCTGCTCGCCGGCCGTCACCTCCCGACGTTCCGGGACCTGCTCGCGTTCGGTACCACCGCCACCGGTGAGGAGACCGCCGATGTCTGAGCCTCGTCCGTCGTTGCACACCACCGGCCTCCACGACTCTGACCCATTGCATTCCGGTGTGTCCGACCTGGCGGCCCGGCTCGCCGAGGGCTACCTCGGTGCCGTCTGGCTCACGGGCCAGCACCCGTCGCGGGACCTGCGGCGAGGCCGATACACCCCCGAATCGTTGACCCATCCCGCCAAGATGCTGCCCACCATCCCCCGGTACGCCATCCGCACCTACACCAACCCGGGCGACGTGGTCCTCGACCCCATGGCCGGCATCGGCACCACCATCATCGAGGCCATGCACCTCGGCCGACACGGCATCGGGGTCGAGTACGAAGCCGAATGGGTCGCCAAGGCAGCCGACAACATCCGCCACACCACCCAAGCCGGAGCACCGGGAAGGGGCGAGATCTACCACGGAGACTCCACCGCCCTGCCGGCACTGCTGCCGGCGAGCCTGCACGGACAGGTCTCACTGGTGATCACGTCACCGCCGTACGGGCCGTCCACCCACGGCCACGTCCGCACCCCCCGGCCCCAGACGCGGCAAAGTCCGCAAGATCAACCACAGCTACGGCGGCGGGGACGACCTCGCCTACCGCAGCCATGGCCAACTCGCCGACGGGTTCACCGCGATCCTCGCCGGCTGCCGGACCATGCTGCGCCCCGGTGGACACGTCGTCGTCACCGCCCGCCCGTACCGCCGACACGGCGAACTCATCGACATCCCCGGCATGGTCGTCGCCGCCGGCATCAACGCCGGCCTCGAACTCGTTGAGGAGTGCATCGCCCTCATCTGCGGCGTCCGCGACGGCGTGATCATCCCCCGGGCCTCGTTCTTTCAGCAGAAGAACGTCCGCGACGCCATCGCCACCGGCGACCCGCAATGGCTCGTCCAGCACGAAGACGTTGTCGTCCTCAAGGCCCGGCCTGGCGAGCCGGGGGAGGGGGTGTGACGGAGATGGCCAGGCTTGACGACCACGCCGAGACGGAGCGTTGCGTGGCAGATCACCGGCATCAGCTACCGCAAGGCGAAGGCCGCCGAGAAGCAGGGGCAGGCGGTGAGTTATCGGATCCGGCCGAAGACCAGCGACGGGGAGGACCGCACAGTTGACCTCGACGCCGTGACAATCCTGGTGCTGCGGGCGTGGCGACGTCAGCAGGCGAAGGAACGGCTGGCGCTGGGCCGGGCCTACCGGAACCGGGAGAACCTCGTGTTCACCCGCGCTGACGGAACACCCCTCGACCCGGACCAGGTGTATAAGACGTTCAAACGTTTGGTAGGTCGACACGGGCTGCCCGACGTGGCGTTGCACCACCTACGGCACGGGTCGGCGTCGCTGCAGATCGAGGGCGGTGTTGACATCGCCGTCATCTCCAAGCGCCTCGGCCACAGCAAGATCAGCCTGACCAGCGACACCTACGGGCACCTGATCGGAACCGTGGGCAAGTCGGCAGCCGAAGCGGCGGCAGCGGTAGTTCCCCGGCGGCGGGCAGGGTAGCGAACCAAGATCCCTACCATTTCCCTACCAATCCGCCCCATGCACCGAAGTTCATCGATGAAGTGACAAGATGATCAAGCGTTGACCAGCCCGAACAGGTGGAGCGGGCGACGGGAATCGAACCCGCACCGTCAGTTTGGAAGACTGAAGCTCTGCCATTGAGCTACGCCCGCGTACGCCCTCACCGCAGCGGGGCGCGCCCGACAGCCTACCCAATGCCCGCGGCGACCGCGCGGCCGTATCCCCGGCGCCGCGCCGTGCATGATCCCCGCAGTTTCACCGATGTTGTGGCATCCCGCCGGCAGGGATGCCACAACATCACCGAGACTGCTGTCACCCGCCCGAGCGTGTGGCCCGAGCGTGTTCGGCGCGTTGGGTGACGCCCCGGGACATCGTTGTCGGCTGGAAGGCATAGACTGCTCGTCGCCACGGGGTGTGGCGCAGCTTGGTAGCGCACTCGCTTTGGGAGCGAGGGGCCGTGGGTTCAAATCCCGCCACCCCGACTGCCGCAACGTGGAACCGGCGGCACCCGGGACGGCCGGCGCGCGGGGACAGCCGCGCCGCTGGCTCCCGGGCGCTGCTGGCCGGCCGTGTCGGCTCGCCTACACTCGATGGGCTGTAAGAGCGCCCAGACTCAACCGAGATCCGTCAAGGAGTACGCCTGTGAAGAGCACCGTCGAGACTCTGAGCCCGACGCGCGTGCGGCTCGCCATCGAGGTGCCGTTCGTCGAGCTCGAGCCGAGCCTCAAGAAGGCGTACCGGGAGATCGGCCAGCAGATCCAGATTCCCGGCTTCCGTAAGGGCAAGGTGCCGGCGGCGATCATCGACCAGCGGGTGGGGCGGGGCACCGTGCTCAACGAGGCGGTGCAGGAGGCGATCCCGCAGAACATCCTCACCGCGGTCCGTGAGCACGACCTGAAGACCCTGGGCCGCCCCGAGGTCGCGATCACCGAGTTCAACGACGGTGACTCGCTGAACTTCACCGCCGAGGTGGACGTCCGGCCGGAGATCACCGTGCCCGACCTGGCCACCATCGAGGTCACGGTCGACGAGCTCCAGGTCGACGAGAGCGAGATTGACGAGCAGGTGAAGAATCTGCGCGAGCGGTTCGCCACCCTCAAGACCGTCGAGCGGGCCGCCGCCGAGGGCGACTACGTCCAGATCGACCTGCGGGCGACCGTCGACGGCGAGGAGGTGCCGGGCGGCTCGGCCAGCAACATCTCCCACGAGGTGGGCAGCAAGCAGCTCCTGCCGGGCCTGGACGAGGCCGTGGTCGGCCTCGCCGCCGGCGAGGACACCACCTTCACCACCCAGCTCGTCGGCGGCGACTTCGCCGGCCGCGATGCCGACGTGGTGGTGACCGTGCGTACGGTCAAGGAGAAGGAGCTGCCCGCGCTGGACGACGAGTTCGCCCAGCTGGCCAGCGAGTTCGACACCATCGAGGAACTCCGCGGCGACCTGCGTGAGCGGGTCGTCCAGGGCAAGCGGGTCGAGCAGATCTACGCCGCCCGGGACAAGGCCCTGGAGCAGCTCGTCGAGGCCGCCGAGGTGCCGGCGCCGGAGGGCGTGATCCGTGACGAGGTGGAGAGCCGCAAGGAGGCGATGGTCGACCAGCTGGAGCGGATCGGCGCCTCGCTGGAGGACTACCTCGCCGCCGAGGAGAAGACCGAGGAGCAGATCGACGCCGAGCTGACCGAGGCGGCCACCCAGGGCGTCAAGGTCCAGCTGCTGCTGGACACCCTCGCCGACGCCGAGGACGTGCAGGTCTCCGACGACGAGTTCGGCCACGAGATCGTGCACCGCGCCCAGCGCGCCGGCATGGCCCCCCAGCAGTACTACGACCAGTTGGTCCGCTCCGGCGCGGCCGGCGCGGTCTACGGCGACGTCCGGCGGGGCAAGGCGCTGGCCGCGGTCATGGAGCGCGTCACGATCAAGGACTCGGCCGGCAACACGGTCAGCCTCGACGCGCTCCGTGAGGCCGGCGAGGCGGAGCACGCGCACGAGCACTGATCGCGACGGGTGGGGCCGCCGTCCGCCGGTCGCGGTGGGTGGTGGCCCGATCCCTTTCCGGGTACGTCTCTCGGGGCCCCTGCGCTGAGAGCGAACAGTGCCCGGACCGGGACTCTGCCGTCCGGCCCAGCGGTTAGTGTCGGACACGACGGTACGGAGAGCGAAGGGCTGCCATGACCGACATGCACATCCCAGCGAAGCCGCTCCGGGCGATCGATGCCCGTGGCGGTGACTCAATTGGCAACCTCGACGACTCGGTCTACAACCGGTTGCTTAAGGAACGGATCATCTTCCTGGGCAGCGAGGTGAACGACCAGGTGGCCAACCGCATCTGCGCGCAGCTGCTGCTGCTCGCCGCGGAGGACCCGGACCGCGACATCTTCCTCTGGATCAACTCGCCGGGCGGCTCGGTCTACTCCGGCATGGCGATCTACGACACGATGCAGTACATCGACAACGACGTGTCGACCGTGGCGATGGGCATGGCGGCCTCGATGGGTCAGCTGCTGCTCTGCGCGGGCACCAAGGGCAAGCGTTACGCCCTGCCGCACGCGCGGATCATGATGCACCAGCCCTCCGGTGGCATGGGCGGCACCGCCGCGGACATCGCCATCCAGGCCGAGCAGATGCTCTACACCAAGCGGATGTTCCAGGAGCGGGTCGCCTTCCACACCGGCCAGGCCCCGACGCAGATCGAGGCGGACTCGGACCGGGACCGCTGGTTCACCGCCCAGGAGGCCGTGGACTACGGCTTCATCGACAAGGTGATCACCGGGGCCGCGCAGGTTCCCGAGGGCGCCGGGACCCTGAGCTGACCGAGGAGCAGACGATGACCGACCTCAGCCTGCCGCCCCAGTTCGCGGCCGTGCACAACCGTTACGTCCTGCCGTCCTTCGTCGAGCGCACGTCGTACGGGGTCAAGGAGTCCAACCCGTACAACAAGCTCTTCGAGGACCGGATCATCTTCCTCGGTGTCCAGGTGGACGACGCGTCGGCCAACGACGTGATGGCCCAGCTGCTCACCCTTGAGGGGACGGACCCCGACCGGGACATCATCATGTACATCAACTCGCCCGGCGGCTCGTTCACCGCCATGACGGCGATCTACGACACCATGCAGTACGTCCGGCCGGACATCCAGACCGTCTGCCTCGGCCAGGCCGCCTCCGCCGCGGCGGTGCTGCTGTCGGCGGGCACCCCGGGCAAGCGGATGGCGCTGCCGAATTCGCGGATCATCATCCACCAGCCGGCCACCGAGGGCGGCTACGGGCAGGGCTCGGACATCGAGATCCAGGCCCGGGAGATCCTGCGGATGCGTACGCAGCTGGAGGAGATGCTCTCCCGGCACTGCAACCAGCCGGTCGAGAAGGTCCGTAGGGACATTGACCGTGACAAGATCATGACGGCCGAGGAGTCCCGCGAGTACGGACTGGTCGACACGATTCTCAGCAGTCGCAAGAAGGGCCTGCTGGCCGCGAACGCCGCCAGCTGACCAGGTCGGGTCAGGGGTCGGTCGGGCAGGTTGCTGGCCGACCTCTGACACACCCGTTTTGGGGGTCGGAGAAACCACCGCCAGCGGGTAACGTCGGTTGCGTACCGCTTAGCCGGGCGACCGGTGAGGTGGGAAGAAGACGGGCGGAGCGCAGCGTCCGCAGGTCGTGGCCGGGGCTCCGGCCGATGAGTGCAGGGAGAACGTAGGTGGCACGGATCGGTGACGGCGGCGACCTACTCAAATGCTCCTTCTGCGGCAAGTCGCAGAAGCAGGTCAAGAAGCTCATCGCAGGCCCCGGGGTCTACATCTGCGACGAGTGCATCGACCTCTGCAACGAGATCATCGAAGAGGAGCTGGCCGAGTCCGGCGAGGTGAAGTGGGAAGAGCTTCCCAAGCCGATGGAGATCTGCCAGTTCCTCGACACCTACGTGGTGGGGCAGGAGCAGGCCAAGAAGGCGCTCGCCGTCGCGGTCTACAACCACTACAAGCGGATCCAGGCCGAGGCGGCCGGCGCGCCGGGCGCCGGTAACGACGGCGTCGAGTTGGCCAAGTCGAACATCCTGCTGCTCGGCCCGACCGGGTGTGGCAAGACGCACCTAGCGCAGACCCTAGCGCGGATGCTCAACGTGCCCTTCGCCATCGCGGACGCCACCGCGCTGACCGAGGCCGGCTACGTCGGCGAGGACGTGGAGAACATCCTCCTCAAGCTGATCCAGGCCGCCGACTACGACATCAAGCGGGCCGAGACCGGCATCATCTACATCGACGAGGTCGACAAGATCGCCCGCAAGTCGGAAAATCCGTCGATCACCCGGGACGTCTCCGGCGAGGGCGTCCAGCAGGCGCTGCTCAAGATGCTTGAGGGCACGGTGGCGAACGTGCCGCCGCAGGGCGGGCGCAAACACCCGCACCAGGAGTTCATCCAGATCGACACCACCAACGTGCTGTTCATCTGCGGTGGTGCCTTCGCCGGCCTGGATCAGATCATCGAGGCGCGTACGGGCCATGGCGGCACCGGCTTCGGTGCCCGGCTCCGTGCGGTCTCCGAGCGTTCCACCGACGACATCT